>NZ_CP026113.1:1341264-2682528 GCF_002902925.1 Paraburkholderia terrae
TGCTGCCGTTCGTGTTGTCGATGGATGCGGCGGATATACGGGTTGTCGTACTGGAAAGCGTGCCGCCGGTATTATCCAGCGCGCCCGCCGCAGACGCATCGAGCGCGCCGCCGGCAGTGATATTGCCGGCGCGGTTATCGATTGACTGCGCCTGAACGTTCGCGTCGCTCGCCGCATTGAGTTGCCCCTGGTTCGACAGCGCTCCCGCCGATATCTGCAAGGCACCGTTCGTACCGATCACGCCACCAGAAGCGCCCGACGCTGTCGTCCCCGTCGCGTTGACCAATGCACCCGTGGTGGTCAGCGACATGCCATCGCCATTCAGCGACACGAGCCGGCCAGCGGTGTTGTCAATCGAACCCGCATTGACAGATGCACGCGCGGCCGACTGAATGACGCCAGTACGATTGTCGAGTGCGTGCGATGCACTCAGATCGAGCGCCGACTGCGAGACGATCTGCCCGCCGACGTTCGAGACATCCGACGCGGCGAGTTGCATTGCGCCGCCGCTCGACAGCTTGCCCTGCGCAACGGACAGCGTACCGGCTGCGTTTGCGCTCAACGCGCCGCCTGCCACTGTCGTCGTGCCTGACAGGTCGATATCAGAACCGCTCGCATTGAGCGCGAGATTGCCGCTGCCAGCAACTGTGCCATCGCCGTTCACGCCTGCGCCTAGCGTACCGCCTGACTTGATGCTCGCTGCACTGAGGGACGCGCTTTGTTGCGCCGCGAGCGTCCCGCTGTTCGTGAGCGCGCCCGACGTGCTGGCACTGATGTTCTGCTGTGCGTGTGTCGTGCCGCTGTTGTCGATGCCGTCCCGCGCATTCGCGCTGATGTTGCCCGTCGCGTTGGTTTGTCCGGCGAGCACCAGCTTGCCTTGTGTGGTCAGAACCAGATCGCCCGCCTGCGCGGCAAGCACGCCCTTGTTCGACACGCCGACGCCGTTCTCCGTGCCGACCAGCACGATACGGTTCGCGTACATGCCGCCGAGACTGCTCACATCGATCGACACACCCGGCGCCGGGCCGTCGCCCGCGATGGGCGTGGCGTTGAGCGTATCGTGATCGACGCTGTTTGCGCCCGTCACGACATTGAGGTTCTTTGCATAGATCGCGGCGTTCGCCTGCACCGCGCGTGAGATCAGATCGACCTGGTCGACGTTCGACGCATTCAGGCCCGCACCCTGAATGCTGATGCTGCCGCCCGTTACGTTAAAGCCCGTCAGCGACCCATCGGGACCGTAGTTCGGCGTGCCGGTCGTCAGAATCGCGCGCGACGTGTTGATGAATCCGCCGCCATTCACCGATATTCCCGAGCCGTTCGCGATGACGACTTCAGCCCGGTTGCCCGCGACTTCGACATAACCGTTGATCTGGCTGGCCGCGCGGCTATTGACCTGATTGACGATGATCTTCGCGGACTGGTTCGCCCCGAAGTTCGGGTTGCCGTTGATGTACCCCGCCTGCTGCGTGTTGACGATGGTGGGCGAGTTGTTCAGGACCACGCCCGCCTTCGGCACATCGAACTGCGTATAACCGTTGATCGATACACCCGCTGCCGAAGGGCGCGTGACGTTGACCTGCTGGATGCCGTTCGCGGTCTGGATGACAGTCGGACGATGTGCGCCCGCGTTCGGATCGGCCACGACCTGCGCAAAGGCCGTCGCCAGCCCGAAAACGGTCAGGCCCGTTGCCGCCAGGACGGAGCGCAGTACCGCGCCGACAGCGGCGCGCGTCGCTGCCGACACGTCGCCCGTCGTTTCGCCCTGATTCTTTTTTCCCGTCGCAGCGGCGGTTTCCTCAACTGCGACGAGCATTCCCCGGATCCGGCTGAATACCAGCCGGTAAGCTCTCTTGTTCATTTTTTTACGCGCTGCCGTAGTGCTAAAAGCGCGCGTAATGTATCAGATACATTTAGTAACAACTGTCAAATCATGCAATGTTGATGCGAGGGCGCAACATTTCATGCAAAGCGCATGGTGGGCAAACGGTAGAAACCGTGCTTCCTCACGCAATCGGGGCCGGAGTATCCGCGCAGCCTGGAACTAGCTATCGGTGTTATGCCAAGTCGGCACGGCCCATGGCGCTCGCCCGCAGAGGTCAGCCGCCTTCGCCATGGTCAAGTCGTAGCATGTTCGCTTCAACCGTGCACTTTGTCGGGTCTCTGAGCGGTTCAGTCGTTCCCACGGCAGACACCCACGCTCGTTGAACGTGCTCATGGTCGCAGAGCGAACCCAGTCCGCCGCTGCGCTTTTCTGGGTACGCCACCGTTGAAGGACCGGCGTTCATCATCAGCAGACCCTGAAGGGACATTGAAGCCTGACGGGACAGCGGCCGCTCGATGTATGGCTGCAGCCGTATATACTCGATTGCCCACAAGAGGCCTCTATCTCCCCCTGTCCTGAGCAGTGCATCATGTTTGAATCCGAAGGCCCTACACTAACTCCGCTGAAAGTAGCATATTTCATTGTATTTTTTGTAATCAGTTGGCTTGGCTACGCTGGCGGCCCTGCCATTCAAATCGAGAGCCAATACAAGCATGTAAGCTGGTTGGTGGCGATCCCCGTTGGTTTGGCGATGACGTGGTATTTCCAGAGAATACTCGTTGGCCGCCTGTACAAGGCGAAGTCCGGGGCAATGCTTCCGCTGGGAATTCGAGCTTCCTGGGTGGCAGGCGGTATCGCGGCCGGGATACTCACGATGCTATTGCCGTTTGCTGTCGCCACCATAGCTAACCGGGTCATAGGTACCACATACACAGCTTCATACTTGGTTACCGGGAAGTCGATCGGGCGTGGCAAGCGTACATGCTACGACTTGACCATGACGAAGGCGGACGACGCATCGGATAGATTTGATGTGTGCGTACCGAAGTCGGAACAAGATGCGACAAGAGTTGGCGACAAGATGCAGGTCACTGGTCGTCGATCACAATATGTGAACCAGATGATCCGTTTCCGTCGGATTTCCTGAGGCAGCGATGCTGTGATGGGAGTCGTCGCTGTTACTCCCCGCCCTCCCCAAGTTGTACGCCTCAGGATGATCGAAGGACGGTATGGAGCCGTGTACACGGCCACGCAAAGCGGCTTCGTTCACCTCCCCTCGTCTATAATCATCGAACCCAGAATCCACATCGCATGGAGCCGTATTTTATGAGTCAAGCCCGTGGGCCATATGCGGGATCTCGGCGCAACGGTCAACGCCAATTCCACCACGACAAAAGACCTCCGGTTCAACGACAAGGATCACCGTATGTGAAGCCGGCGGCTAAAGACTCCGATCAGACAGCATCCATCCTGAAAACACGATCGTTTCAGTTTCTGGTCAGCGCGGTAGGCGCAGAAAATATCGCCCTTGCGCTCGAATCGAACATGACGCGTGTGGCCGAACTGATGAAAGGCGAGAGATTCACGCCTGAGACCGCTTTCCATGTGGAAACCACGCTCGGATTACCGCATGGCTTCTTTGATCAGCCTCACCCTGCGCTCGCGGACGAGACCATCGCTCGCTTGAAGTCTCCGCTCGACTTCATTCGGACCGACGAGGAATTCGACCCAAAGTCCGAAGCACTCGAGTCGGCACCTACACCGGCCGTCGACCAGCAACCAATTCCAAAAGTTAGTTTGCCCGAGGAAGCGCAAATGCCAAAGAAAGTAGCTGGCGGCAAGCCGGCAGCTGTCAAAAACAGTCGAAACGAGGTGCGTGAACAGCCTAAAACTGGCGCCCCGCTCAAAGTGTCGTCGCCTAAGCACAGGACGTCTTCCAAAACACCCCAACAGCAACCGCTGGCATTGAGCGACAATACTGACGTGGAGAACATCCGCCGCGCCAACCTCCGTCTTCTCACAACTCGCAACGGATCGAAAGTGAGACTAGGTGTAGTCATGGAGATGAGTGGATTTAACATCGCCGACCGACTGCACGGCAAGAAGCGCATGGACAGTGCCGAAGCAAACCGCTTCACAGAACGACTCGGACTACCCATTGGCTGGTTGGACAGCCCACGCACCGAAGGCGAGATTCCAGAATCCGTGTCCCAAATGCTAACGCCTGCTCCGCGCGGGCACGCATCCGTGCAACAAAGGGTATCGCCTGCGCCAGCAACGAACGATGGCGAGCAAGAAAAGACCGCCAGTGGGAAATTGCGCACGCATCCCGAGCGTGCAACCGCCTCGGATGCCCCCGAACGTGCCTCACCCGTTGCGGCGAACGTAGCGAAAGATAAAGGAACTATCGTCGTCAGTCGAGAAGCTCAGGTAAATGAACTCTCCCCCAATCCTGCCAGCCCTTCAACAGAAGAGAATGACAGCGATGCTCCGGCAGTGACATTAGCACTGCCTGACGCGATGACTGACTCCCCGATTCCGCAGCAACCCTCCTTCCCCCTTCCTATTACGGCCGCGACCAGCCTGGACAACCTGCACGGTATTGCACCGATAGCAGAAGCTTTGATTAAGACGCTCGCAGGTAAGGCACGCACAGGTCGACTGGACGAATTGAAGGCCTTGGAACTTTTGCATCAGGCGGTCCTGTTGTAGGACTTGGCGGTGTCGACAAAGCAACGACGCGGCCGTTGATTGTCTTGGTCGCCGAGCTATCGAGAGATATGCACCGAACGCGCCCCCACTCCCGCGACTGTGGCTGAGGCCACGGGGGGGCTTGGCGCGGTCTACCATACTCCGACCGCCCGCCCCATCTTCGTCGGTCCCTTGCAGATGCCTCTTGGACGGCCTTCGATGGTCAGCCATCAGATAGGGGGCAGATTGGTCGCCGCGATTTCAGTTGGAGCCGAACTTCCGTATACGACCCAGGCTGTGTGGAAACTCGATGGTATTTCAATTCGGCGCGTGACCCTGCGACCGGCGGCGCGTTTGACTGCCTTTGCGACTATCACCGCGTCGCCGAGAAGATGCCCCCCTCTGATGCGTCCCAGGCGATTTAAGCGCTTTGTTTCAGGCCTACGGGGTGCTCATGCACCCACCAGCCGCATCGCCTTCATCGTCTTCTTAAAGCCCAGGATTCTTAGCACTCGCGTGAGGTTGTAGGCAAGTACGTTCAAGCTCATCTCGGTACCTACATTGGGCAGCCTGCGCGTCAGGAAGTGCGTGTAGCCCATCCAATGCTTGAACGTTCCAAAGACATGTTCGACGGTTCGCCTGCGCACGGTCATCGCATCCGGCGTCCTGTCGAGCCGGCGTTGGACCGCGTCCAGCACCGACTCATGTTCCCATCGGGTGATTCGGCGTTCTGTGCTTGGCGTGCATTGTGGTTTCATAGGGCACTGAGGGCAGGCACTGCTCCAGTAACGACGCAGTTGCATACCGTGTTCCTCCCGGGTTGAGCGATAAATTGCGCGTTCACCGGCGGGACATTGATATTCGTCGTCTCGCGCAATGTAGATGAAGTCGGCCCTGTCGAACCGGCCATGGTATTTCGCGCCTGATGTCGTGGGCTTCGGCAGCAAGACCGCAATCCCTGAATCCGCGCACGCCTTGATCTCCAGCCCACTGTAATAGCCACGATCGGCGACTGCTCGCAGTCTGGTCTTGCCCATCGCATCGCGCGCGGCTTTCGCAATAGGACTGAGCTGTGCCCGGTCGCTGCCAGAATTTGTGACCTCGTGAGCCACGATGAGGTGGTGCTTAGCGTCAACTGCCACCTGTACGTTGTAGCCCACCATGCCTGATCCTCTTCCGCTTGTCGCCATAGAACGGGCGTCTGGATCGGTCATCGAGAGTTGACCGTCAGGTTGCGTCTTGAGTTGCTCCCTGATCTGGTCGAGGTTTCGCATCTGCTCGCGCAAGCGTGCGATCTTGTCCTGCAATCGGCTCGTCTTTGCTTCCAGCTCAGCAGGTTGTGTACGATCGGCCGTCTCCAGCGCGTTCAAATACCGCTGGATGCTCTCCTCAATCTGCTTCTGGCGCTTTTCGACCTTGCCCTCCGTGAAGTTGCGATCGCGAGTGTTGACTGCCTTGAACTTGCTACCGTCAATAGCAACCAATGCTTGCGAGAAGAGCTTCAGATCACGGCACAGCACCACAAAGCGCCGACATACGTTGCGGATGCCTGCTCCGTTGTCACGACGGAAGTCCGCGATGGTCTTGAAGTCCGGCGCAAGGCGACCGGTGAGCCACATCAATTCAACATTGCGCTGGCATTCACGTTCCAGCTGCGTATTTCGGACGAACGTGACCGGCCGTTTCGGGATGGTGACCGGCGATTTCGGCAACGTGACCGGTCATTTCGGAAACGTGACCGAGCGGACCGGAAGGCAGGATTGGCGTTGCGCATGACATCAACCACGCGGGCTATGCTCGCCGGCTTTGGCCGGAGAGACGATGCCCGCGCACCGGATGAACATGCGCATGATCAAGGACGTTTTGCGACTTAAATTTGACGGCGGTTTCTCGCACGATCGGATCGCCGCATCACTGGGCATATCCAAGGGCGTGGTCACGAAGTACATCGGACTAGCCAGTGCCGCCGGGCTGGACTGGGCAAGCGCCTGCGATATGGATGAAGGCGAACTCGAGCGGCGGCTTCTCGGCAAGCCCACGGGGCCAGCAGCCTATGCCCAGCCCGACTATGGACGCATCCATCAGGAGCTGCGTCGCAAGGGCATGACGCTGACGTTGCTATGGGAGGAATACCAGGCTGAGTTCGCGGACCGGCAGACCTACCGCTATACGCAGTTCTGTGGGCACTACAAGGCGTTCACAAAACGCCTGAAGCGCTCGATGCGTCAGATTCATCGCGCCGGCGAGAAGCTGTTTGTCGACTTCGCCGGCCCCACGTTGCCACTGACGACTGGACGCCGCGCGCACATCTTCGTAGCGGCTATGGGCGCATCGAGTTACACGTTCGCATGTGCGACGCCGGCCGAGACGATGGAGGACTGGCTGGGCGGGATTGCTCGCGCGCTGACCTTCTATGGTGGTGTGCCGCAGTTGATCGTCCCGGATAACCCGCGTGCGATGATTGCCGATCCCGATCGCTATGAACCTCGCGCCGGCGACACTGTGCTGGACTTCGCGCGTCACTACGGCACATCATTCCTTCCTGCGCGCGTATATCGTCCGCAGGACAAACCGAAGGTAGAGGTTGCGGTCCAGGTGGTCGAACGCTGGATCATGGCGCGCCTACGTCATCACCGGTTTGACTCGGTCCACTCGGTCAATGAGGCGATCTGCCCGCTGCTCAGGAACCTGAATGAGAGGCCATTCCAGAAGCTGCCGGGATGTCGTGCCAGCGCGTTCGCCCAGCTGGACGCGCCGGCACTGCAGCCGCTGCCGGCACAGCCCTATGAGCTCGCGCGCTTCAAGACCGTGACGGTTCACATTGACTATCACGTCGAGATCAACAAACACCGCTACAGCGTGCCGCACGCGCTGGTCGGCCTCAAGCTCGATGCGCGTATCACGGCGGGCACTGTCGAACTGCTACATCGCGGTCGCCGCGTCGCCAGCCACGCACGTAACGATCGCGCAGGCAGCTATACCACTGTTGTCGAGCACATGCCTGCGGCACACCGCGCTCATCTGGAATGGACGCCGCAGCGGCTGATTCATTGGGGACAGCAGATCGGCGCGGCAACTGGCGCGCTCGTCACCCGGCTGCTGCAGGAGCAACGCCATCCGGAACACGGCTATCGGGCGTGCCTTGGATTGCTGTCGCTCTCACGTCGCTATGGCCGTGACCGTCTCGAAGCCGCCTGCGCGCTGGCGCTGGAACTGGGCGTACACCGTTACCGCCACGTGCGCGACATCCTGGTCAACAACCGCGACCGGGCGGCGGTGGCAACGCCTACCGACTGGACCAGCCCGAGCCACGCGCATGTACGCGGCCCCAGCTACTACCAATAAAGAAGACCACCATGATGATGCAACAGACACTGACGCAATTGCGCACCCTGAAGCTGGACGGCTTCGCTGACGGCCTGGAAGAACAATTGACGCAGCCCGGTGCGGCCAGCCTGAGCTTCGAGGAACGCCTGTCACTGCTGGTCGACCGGGAAGCCAGCTGGCGTGATGATCGCCGTCGTACCCGATTGCTCAAGCAGGCGCGCCTCAAATATCCGCAGGCCGCCATTGAGGATCTCGACACGCGCGCTGGCCGTGGCGTCGATCCGCGCTCGCTCACGAGCCTCGCACTCGGTGACTGGGTGCAAGCGGGCTACAGCCTGCTCATAAGCGGCCCAACTGGCGCGGGGAAATCGTGGCTCGCTTGCGCCCTGGCCCAATACGCTTGCCGGCGCGGGCATTCAGCCTTGTATCTGCGCGTGCCGCGACTTGGCGAGGAGCTTCGCGTTCTGCACGGCAACGGCGGCTTCACAAAATGGCTGCTGCAGGTTGCCCGCGTCGACGTGCTTCTACTGGACGATTGGGGAATGGCGCCCCTCGATGCGATGGTTCGAAACGATCTGCTCGAGATGATCGATGACCGCTCGGCGGGAAAGGCGACCATCGTCACCAGCCAGTTACCGATTGAGCACTGGCATGGATGGATCGGCGACGAGACTATCGCCGACGCAATGCTCGACCGCCTCATGCAGCGTCATCATCGGATCACGCTTACCGGTGAATCCCTCAGAAAGGCATCGCCAAAACCCAACGTCCTGGAGCCCGAACTCGACCAGAACTAACAAGGAAATCTACAATCAACACCGCGCAATGCCAAACCCCGCCGAATCGGTCACGTTCCCGAAATCGGCGGTCACGTTCGCCGAAATACGCACCAGCCGGCGGCTCGACTGAATCCGGTTCAGATAGCCGTAGATATAGATCTTCAATAGCACAGCAGGATGATAGGACGGGCGACCTGTCGTCGACGGCATTGCTCCATCGAAGCCCAGTGATGCAAGGTCAAGCTCTTCAACGAACGCCTCGATGATCCTGACCGGATTGTCCTCAGCAACGAAATCATCGAGGCATTCTGGAAGCAGTGTCACCTGCTTGCGATCTTCACCTTCTATAAATCGCTTCATCCGGTCACCCACGCTGAATGAGTCAATCCAGTTTAGGCGATCGCGGCGTTTTCACACAGGCTTATATGGACACCGCCCGGTTTGCCAGGTTGATCTTGTGTGATACGTGAACGAGGTATCGGCTGCGGTCTTATATGCGGCCTTTTGCAAGCCGAAGCTGCGGGCCCTGATGGAATACGCCAGGAACGTCCTCATCTCGACCACGTGCTTGAAGCACAAGACTGTGTTCAGGTTTGCGTTCCTGCGGTCCGACCTGTCTCGCCATCACATTGAAATCAACCCAAGCAACCTACCAGTTCCTCAACGCTTCAAAGTGCTCATCCTGCTATGCAGGTCTGTTGCTCACATGATGCGCTTCGTACGAAGTCCCGTGAGCGAGGATCGCCCAGGCGATTCTCGCCATTTTGTTCGCCAGGGCCACTGTTGCTACATTTGCTGGACGTCGCACCTGTATTGCCTCTTGCCATGCGGTTGGTACCTTGGTGTGACACAGAACAGAGCGCGCCCCATGTATCAGCAACGTACGCAAGTATGGGTCGCCACGTCTGGAGATCGAGCCCAGCCGTATCTTTCCGCCGGTACCATTCTGACGAGGAACAAGCCCCAGATACGCTGCGAACTCGCGCCCCGACCTGAATGTCTTCGCATCTCCAATTGTTGCGACTAAGGCCGTTGCAGTCAGGCGGCCGATGCCCGGCACTTCGGAGATCGCACGACATGCAGCTTCGTGTTTCTGCCAGGCGCCAATCCGCTTCTCGAGTTGATTGATGTCCTCCTCAAACAGGTTGATGCGACGCAGCTGTTCGAGAAGGTTAAGAAGTATCGATCGTGGCAGTGTGTCTTCGAGTTCTGCCATGCGCTCCCTGATCTCGTCGAGTCCTGCTACACGTCCTGCACGAAACGTAACGCCGAATTCATACAGCAACCCACGCAGCTGATTTATCTGCATTGTTCGAAACTTGACGAGCAACGAGCGCATACGATGAAGGCTTAGCATTACTTGCTGATCCTCTGTCTTGGCGGCAACCGTGCGCATACCGGGTTGCTGCACTGCAGTCCAGATCGCCCGGGCGTCCGCCGCATCAGTCTTGTTCGTTTGCACGAAAGGTCGAATGAATTGGGCGTGTAATAGCACGACCTCGTGTCCGAGCGCGCGAATCTTACGCGCCCACCAGTGAGCACTTCCGCAAGCTTCGAGGGCGACGCGACCGGCGGGGCGCCGCGCCAGAAATGCAATTAAATCGTCTCGTCCGAACTTCCGATTCGCGATCTCGCCAGTTTGGGCGTCGACCCAGTACAGCTGGAACACCCGTTTTGCAATGTCGAGTCCGTATGTCGTAGCATTCATCTGGGGCCTCCGTTCCTCAAGTGGTTGTGTCGCAGCTCCACTTTGGCACATCGATGCCGTTCGGTCCTGGAGGCCCTCAATCGTGCCCAATTCCCCGGAGGGAGGGCGGTGTCCATTCCATCTCGACCCGTTGCGGACCTTCAGATTTCCCCATAGCGGCCGTTTATCATTGGAGCAGTCGCCTTCTGAGATCAAACGATACGACAATGAACGCGCAAGAGTTCGACGAGGTGTTCGAAGAAACTGTAGTAAAGCGCCTGACGAACGAGGGCTTTCGCCGTCAAGGAAAGAGTCTGTACATGGTGGACGGGGTCTGCCAGTTTGGGTGGATACGTGGCAGTGGCAGGCTCTCCCAAGCGGGCATGCTGGCCCACGTCATCGTCTTCCGGCACAGCTTTCTGCGGGGCAAGTCTGGCGATATTCACACAAACGCACCGCGTGCGGCCGGAGACTACCCGTGGATATTGAGCGGGGAGGACTTGGTGGGTAGTTCGCGGAACGACTGGTGCTTTGATCCATCACGGCTAATGACGCCTCCATTCGGCAAGCTCAACTACACTGCGTTATCCGCTGACCAAGTTGCGGCCTTGATGGACGCTCGACGGGTAGCGCTGCTCAACTACGTTGCATGGGCCCGTGCGTTGAGCGTCGCCGAAGCACACGGTCAAGTCGCCAGGTATGCGAACGACTACTGGATTGCTCGTATGTGGGATGAGGACTATCGCGTGATCTTGAAGCGCTGATGGTCGATGCAGTTTGTCGATGATCCACAGAGTCGGGTTGGCCGACCGCTTCTGGCCGACCCTTGCCCGATGCGGTCGGCCATAAGCACCGTCTTGCAATCCAGCATCGCCTGGCCGAATTTCAGCTCAATGATGGTGCGCTGCACGACAGATCAGGTTGAGCAAGATTCAGAGCTTCGCCTGAATTGGGATGTCGGGGAAACACACCCTCCTTGCTCGGCCAGAGCAGTTGCACGCACGGAAATTCGTCACCCCCATAAAACCAACGATTCCATCCAAGATGATCTTGGTAGTGTTTCCTGTCTACGGGCAGGAGCAACGCATCCGAATTGGCATATATTGTCGATGTCAGCTCGCCAATGGGCGGCGGCGATCCGGTAGAGATCATCCGGTAGGTGTGCCAAAGGACATCGTGTGCAATGTTGGGTGGCATCGAGAATACACTGATCTCCGGGAACCCGTGTCCTATCCAGAAACCCGTTGTGAACGAGAACTCGGGATAGTTGGATTCCGCAAAAATCTGCGTGCGAAACCAACCATGCTGACGGATGCGTTGAACAAACCTTAGTTCTTCTTCGTCAAGCACCGAATCGGGTGCGTCTAGGGCAGTTGCAATGTCTGGTCGCATGGGTTGGGCTTCACTGTCGATCGACAGATTGTCGGCGATTTACGTACTGCGGTCGAGTGACCGAAAGTGCCGCCGACGCCGGTTCGAATTGAGCGTCGTCCTTCGTCGGAAGATTCAAATGCGCTCGTGCGGATTCAGTTCCAGCAGTTGGCGTGCTAGCCGACTGGTGATCACCGGGCCGCATTGGGCGCAGACTCCGTTATTGGTTGCCATGCCGCAGCAAGGACAAAACCATCCACCGAGATTGAACGGTGCCAACTTGCTAGATACAGCGGGAGCCTTCGACGCGAGCGTGTCAAATTGCTCTCGAATGGCGATGCTAAATAGTGAGCCCGACAACGAGCATCGGAGCTCTCCCCCGGTGGCTTCAACGAGCTGGGCGGAACAGTAGGGACAGTGCATAGGCTGGAGTGTGTCGGTCGGATTGATTGTTGACGATCGTGGGGGAGATGTCGAGCGTCTGAAATTGGCCGCGTACGGCCTCATGCGTCTTGCATCGTCACATCCGCAGGTGGTTGCGGACGACCGGCCCTAGGCGACCCCATTGAGACATTTGCATTGCTCATCAACGGCCATTCGATGTTTGGAACCATAAGCCATTATGGTGTAGCAGAAGCTATGCTGGCAGCCCGGGATTCAGGTTTCATCAAACTGGCTTGTGTGATAGCAAATTTGCCACGTCGGAAAACCGCTCCCGACAACGGTGTTCTGGAACCTAAGGGGCATGTCGGGCGCACGTTGACCGACCGGGATCTCGGCCAAAGTAATTCCTTGGATCAGCCGCTTTTGGATACCGTGCGCGATGACATCTTCAACAAAGCAAAGTATCCGGTCTGTCATCTCGTTGACCCATGCGGTTACCGGCGTTCCGTGGATCGTCGGTTCGCTGACAACAATACGACCGCCAACGTCAGCAACGGCAGCACTCTGAAGTGTCCAATCACCGTGGTCGAGATTGTTGCGGGTGTCTACCAAGCTATTCCCCCACTTACGCGCTTCACGCAAATAGTCTGCAAGCGCCGAGTCGGTCTTCTCGAGGTCGGCGAGACCCTGCTCATATTTGGACTGCTTCTGGTATAGGCAGCCAATATCGACGCTTAGTGTACGCGCCGCTTGCTGCATGCGGTCCTTGAAAGAGCGGGTCGCGCCGTTTAAGAATTCGCTGACCAAGCGACCGAGTTGCCGGTCCACATTTTCGGTAATGTGGATGCTCTGGTTCTTGCTCTCGACTATCGAGCCTTCGTCGATCTTTCGGGTGTGGTCCTTCCAAATTTTCGCCACATCTTTGGCTGCGTCGCGGATTTCCATCAGCGTCGTCATCAGGATTCGGTGCGCCTTAAGGAAAGGCTCCCGCTCCGCTCCCAACGCATCGGCCATCCTCATCTGGCCGTAGAAGATGCGCGCCATAAAGGGCGAGTTGGTCCCTTCGTCGGCGAACTTCTGTACGACGAACTGGTGATGGTTTTCCTTCACATCCAGTCCTCCGCGCTGCTGGATATTGCGCAGAAGCATCCCGTATTGACGCTCCTTAATCGGCATGACCGAGGAAATCTGCAGGTCGTCCCGAGTCACTTTCTGGATGTTTCGGAATGCCTCGTTGTCGATGACTCCTCCTAGGAAGACCAACATACCCTCGAGAGGTAGCTTGCCGCGAAGCAGAATGACACCGCCGTCTTGCCAGGGGATGAAGCACATCGCGCCAAGCTGCTCTTTGGCACCCCGCGAGAACAGTGCAACCGATTTTGGCGGGAGCGCCCTATCGTTGTAGCATTCGCGCGGCACCGGGCAGAGCTGTCCGGCGAGATTGTACTGGTAGCCGGTCCACGTTATGCCTTGGCGCGGTACGTCATCCAGGACGGTCATATACTCTGGAGGAACATTTCTAGGTGACCATCTAACAAGATGTCCAAGCACCATATGCATGGCTAGGTTGAAGGTCCCGGTCCAGCTCGCCGAAATCAGGAGAAGCGCGTAAATGGGGAACTGGGTCTTGCGGGATGCGCCTGGAGAAGGCGGCAGCAGCAAGCCAGTGATGGACTTGTCTCCAACAAATTGCGCCACGTAGGCGATTTGCCCCTTTGTGGCAATTACTACCGCGTCGGGCCAATGGTCCGATGGCGTGCGCGCATTCAGCCGTTCGAGTTCGGCGGCTAGATCCTCAAGGGGCACCGTGGTGTCCACAGCGAAAATCACGCCCAGAGTCGGCTCAACTGCCTGATTTCCGGGGGCCGGCGCGGTCTTGGTAAGGGCCTTCGCCGCAGCCACTCTGGAATAGGCTGCTGCGAGACCATTCAGCTCCAACGTGTGCGTCACATCGAAGGCGACCGCCACGGATTCCGCCGGCAGTACGGCTTGGCCAACGTCGGCACCGACCAGCTGGCCGCCGAGACAAATCAAAGCCGAAAGTGGCTGTGTTCTGCGCCCTTCAGAATCGGTAACGATGCCGGTCTCAATCCGATACGGTGTCGGGACGAATTGCCGTAATTGCGCCAACAATGTAGCGCCGAGCTGATCAGCGGGAGCCCCGATGACGGCTTCGCCAGCGACGCGAATAACGTCTCCCAAGGAAGGCACTCGATACTCCTCAATTGGCTACATCCAAGAGGTGAATTTCAGCAACAGCATCGTTGACAGCGTTATTCCTCGACGCATTGTCGACGATTTGCACACACGTGTCGAAGGACCGCTTGTGGCCGTACACGATCAGATGCCGAACCTTCGGCGGTAGCCCGCCGCCACCTTCGTTCGTCAGCAGTCAACGCCTTAATGCATGTTTTCCTCGTTGGACTCTGCACTGTAGCTCTTGCGCGCGTTCCCGTAGCTGTTGTCGAACGGCTTGATACCTAACATATGCGCACGGCTGCAAAAACCGCTCAAAACCACTATCCCGAAACCCGACACGAAGCCGGCCATCCTTGCCCATCGAGGTAACAAGTCGATCGCCAAGCTACCTCCGAAGACTGCCAGCCCAATTACGAACAAGGCCATACGCAACCAACGGGAGAAATTTCCATCTTCAATCAAAGTCATTTTTGCCCCGCTCGAGTTTCACCGCAACCTCAGAGAGGCATACCGGACAGGCGTTCGCGATCCCAGATGGATGCGACGGCAATTAGTGAAGTACCGCTGCCGCGCCGCAACACTTTTTAAATTTCTTGCCGCTTCCGCAAGGACACGGATCATTACGTCCAATTTTCGGCGACGCGCGCTGGATAGTCGTAGCCAAATGCCGTTCATGAACTGCCTTTCGGTAGGGCAGCCAATACCGGTAAATCGCGGCGACGGCAGCAGGAATTGCTTTCGCCAACTCCTCCCGCTGAGCTGGCCACCGCGTCAACTCCGCATCCTCTTGCGACACATCATTAGCGCCTAGCAGATAGATGGAACGCATCCAGGCTTGTCGCGCATCCTCAAAGAGTGGCTGCCAATCCTGTTGTGACAGTTCGATGCCTTGCATGAAACCGTGGGCCCAAGCTTCACCATCGACGTATGCGCGAGGATCGTCCGGATAGGTCGTCTCATGGAACATTGGCTCAAAAGCATCGGCGTCGGCCTGCAGACTCCAGATAATGCCGTTGTAATGACGCAAGATGAGATCAAGAATGTGTTGCGCCTGTTCGCTCGTTTCGAAATGCGGCGCCTCGTCCGCAGCCGAGCCCCATATCCCGGGCAGCCACTGGCTCGGCTGCAAAGCAGAAGGTCCCACGACAAGGGCCGTCAGGTATCCGTCGAGCATATCGAGCATCATCGCTTCATCGGACACAACGTCTGACATGAGAAACTGATCAAGCTCGTCCAGTTCCTCATCGGACAGCGGAGCCATCATTCGCATGGTGTCAGAGGCACACATATCACGATTACGGATAAGAAAACACAATTCTACATCCCTGTCGCCGGAGCGTCCGTTTCGGCCGTGAGCACACGTGCGTGCTGATAGCGCTACCGCGAAACTTCCCTCCCCTGCATGTACTTTTCACGATCCGCGACATTTTACGCGTCGTGTAACAGCTCGTCATACAGCCTGAGCGCTGTTCTTGTGAGCCGTAGTTCTCATGTGAGGACACAGCTCGCCACAGATTGTTCGTGCTCGCACCGGATACACGGTGCGTGCCGGCGATGACGTTGCCGGACGTGTTGTCAAACTTTGAATTAGCGTCAGTTAAATCTTTCGGCGGAATGTTGCGTTTAGCACCGCAGGATTGATCTCTCTATCCGTTAAGCCGAACCTCGCCATGCGCCGGCGGCCGCCCAGCTGCGGATCTGTTTACCAAACGGCTCTGCCGTCGACACACAGGCGTGTGGCGAGCCAGCGATCACGGCGTCATCCGGCAATGGCTGGGCGGGATCGAGCCATCCCCGCACCTCGGCCTGGCGCTGCATAGTCGTCAGCTTCTTGCGTCCCATCAAGCTGGCACGAGCGATGTCGCGGTCGGAATCGCCCTGCCGCATGCGGACAAGGACTTGGTGGTACTCGAACAATAACGAACCTCCTGTTGGCCATGGACGCTCCGTTCAAATAGAACGGAGTGTACCGACTTGGAAAGTTCGAATCGCGCTCTAGCCCGATGCTCCTGGCGTCTATGTGCCGCCCTCAGGTGGCGTCTCTATGCCGCCTTCGAAATTGCTCTATAGTGCCGTACAGTGACACCCGCCAACGCACAACTCGGCTCATGTCCATGGACGCACAACGCACTCGCGATGAGAGCAAGCTACCGCTCGTAACAGCCTCAAGGACTCGCTACACTCGTGAGGTGTACGGCGGCTTGTCTGCTGTCGCGATCTGTTCTGGCTTTGCTGGCTGCCAGCACCGGCGACATCGCTCGGAGGTTTTGGTTTTACGCTCAGCCGTTTCAACCCTTTCGATGAACGGGTGTATCCTCAAGCTCTGCATCGTAGAGGCCCATACGCTCGGATGCTTCGACCATTTGATCGAGCCCTTTTTTCCGCGCGGCTTTTGACTTTTCTTTGTAAGCCGATACGATCGCTCGCGGTATCCTGCGTTGGCCATCCCGTGCTTGGTAGGCACCAACCAGCTCGCCAGCTTCGATCAGTTCATCGACGAATTTGAGCGAAACGTGTAGAAGCTTCGCCGCCTCTTCCGTTGAGACGTCCCCAGCTCGGCTCGCTTGCTCAACCATGTTCCCTCCTCCTATCTCGATGGCGCGATGAACATCCCCCCGGGCACGACGATACGCCCGAGCTCTGCGTGGTGAGCAGAGACAAGCGTCGATTCTGCCATACGAAAACGCAACGATGTTGCTATCGACTGACCGTCTGCTCGGCTACTCCAACGACATGCAACGCAAGGCGTTCCTGCGCGAGCAGCGGCCCACTTAACCGAACGGCTTTCGTTCCGTTTGCCATTCACCGCTTGCACGAATGCGTGATACTCCGCCGCTTACGGCATCGCTCACGGCATTCTCAGGCGGCCCCCTTCACGGCTTTTCTGGTGACGCTTCCGCTGGAAGCAACGGCGGGGACCCGAGCGAGCCCTTGAACTGGCCAATCCGTTCGCCATAGGCACGGCGAAGGCAATCAAGGTCTCCATCGCACATATTGCGTGCCATGACCCAACCTGATTCGGACCGGGCTAGGGCTTTGGGATCCGAAATCGTCTTGAGAGCCGACTGATACAACTCCGCGAGCTCTACGTCCATTGCTGCGAGCCCGGGATCTTCACAGATGGCAATCTCGTCGTCGTGTGTGGCTTTCGTGCAATCGAAGCTCGTTGCGTAAGTAGGTTTCGAGGGTGACGCAGCACCCGCCGATGTAGCGCCGCTCGTTTCGGAAGCCGCCTCCTCTGCCGTTGAGACTTCACTCGCAGGCACCGTTTGCATCGCCGTCTCCGAGGCCGCCGGACCGCTCTGCGGGATCGAGGCGCTGTTGATTTCGGATGCTGGTTTTGAAATCGCGGCGCCGCTCGCGTCAGCGGTACTCGCAACAACAGGTTCCGCCGATGAGGAAGGGCTAGAGGAACCGCCACCGGACCGGGACGTTGCCCAGACTATTGCGCCCAAGACCAGGATGGCTACCAGCACGACCGGGCCGCATCCGGATGAAGAGCGCTCAGGCGGTCGCACGACTTCAATATTTCGACTGCTGCATCGCGGACAGCGAATGGAGAGGTGCTTTCCACGTGGATACCACGTGTACGCACAGGCATTACATTGATTTTGCGGGCGCAAACTCATGATCGGACGGTATTTTTACGAAATCTGCGAGAACTCAATGATGGGAAAACGTTGCGTCGCTGCCCTCGGAATTGGAAGGCCTAACGATGTCGTCTGGACCGGCAGATTCATCGCCCGGTGCGTTCGCTACTGTCGGCTTCGCAACAGCGACCTGGTCGACAGCACCGGTAGCGGCCACCGTTCCCCCTGACGCCGCGTCTGCCCCGCCTCCAAGGACTCGCGGAGCGGGAGGGGTAATATCGCTCAGTGCAGGACTGTGGGAAAGTTGAGGCGTTGACGCGTCGTTCGTCGACTGGGTCGATACGTCGAGTGAAGGCGTCGTGGCAGATGAGCCGTTGTGAGTGCCTGGATGGCCACCCATTGCGAACATAAGAAACAATGAGCCCAGCGCGCCGATTATTCCAAGTCCTGCAATCTTCGTTTTGCTGCTTCCGCATTTCGGACATCGAGTGGACAAATTAGTCCCACGCGGATACCAGGTCTTACCGCAATTCGCGCATCGGTTTAATGGGCGCTTTGTGTTGCGTGTTGCCGCCGCCATTCTGCCCTCTCAATGTTGTGTACTTTCCCTGATGTTTACGGAGAAAGTGCACAAACCTTTAGTTCGCCTGCCGGCATAAGGATGTCGTGTAAATCCTTGCGCAAACGTTTAATTGAATTTGCCTGATGCGTTAATAATCAATGTTCGCTACGCCTATCAATTCGCTAGCTAGACTAAGCGGCGATTGTGGTAACGTTTCTCCTCCGTCCGCAATTTTCAGCCATGTCTGCGTATGTGAAACCTCGCTGGATGCGCGATCTGCTGCGCTTCCTGCCTCTGAAGAGCCAATTCGTTCTGTCCGGCAATATCCGAGATCTTCAGGCGTGCGAGGTGGCGCCGGGTGTCGTTACAGCGCAACCGTTGATGGCCTCGCTTTGTGACTGCCTCCAGGAAGCGGGATACGTTCAAACGGTGGCCTGGGACCCGATTTCAGGATTCACGGTTGCTCAAGGTCGATCTGCCCAGGTCGGTCAGGGAGAGGAAACGCTTCGGCGCATTGGCTTGACTCCGGTTGACGGAGCAGCATCGGGCGGCATCGATATCCTCACGACGACGCTTGAACGCGTGGCGAATCTGGCCGGAGAACCAATCGCGCTCGTCATTGATTTCGCGTCCCGACTCGCTGTGCGAGCGGAAACCCTTAACGCGGCCGAACACAATCTGTTCACGCGCGCGCTGGTTCTTGCGCATACCGCAAAGCCACGGCCAGCGGGCGAGCAGCGGCGCCCTTTCTTCAATACCGTTCTATGGATCGTCGATAAGGAGGGTGACCTCCCGGACTGGTTACTTATCGACAACCCGCGAATCAGACACATTCCCGTTTCCAAACCGGACAGCGCCGCTCGGCGGGCTTTGTCCGGCGCCCTACTTCGTGGCGTGCCCGGCGCGCAGCAAGCAGCTCCCGACGCTCTGGATCAGGCCAGTGACTGGTTCGTTGATGGTTGCGAGGGACTTCTGCTTGCCGACATGAACGCGATTGCGACGCTCGCCCGGGTGGAAAATGTGCCCATCGAGAAGATCGCCGACGCGGTCCGACGCTACAAGGTTGGCGTAACGGAGGATCCCTGGCTTCAGATCGACAGAGAGAAGATCCGGAACGCGGAAGCATTCGTTCGCAACAGAGTGAAGGGTCAAGCGCATGCCGTCACTCACATACTTGATCTGGTCAAGCGTGCGGTGACGGGAGTCGGTTCCCAGCGCAAGGGAAATCGACCGCGTGGGGTTGCTTTCCTCGCGGGACCAACAGGTGTCGGCAAGACTGAACTCGCCAAGACCATCACAAGCCTGCTCTTTGGCGACGAAAGTGCCTACATCCGCTTCGATATGTCTGAGTTCAGCGCAGAGCACGCAGATCAGCGGCTCATCGGCGCGCCGCCCGGATACGTCGGTTACGACGTAGGTGGTGAACTCACGAATGCAATTCGGGAGCGGCCATTCAGCGTTGTGCTCTTCGACGAAATCGAAAAGGCACATCCCCGTATCCTCGATAAATTCCTGCAAATCCTCGACGATGGTGTGCTCACGTCCGGGCGCGGTGATCGCGTCTACTTCTCGGAAGCGTTAATAGTCTTCACGTCGAACCTCGGGATTTACCGGCAGGATGAGACGGGAAGTCGTGTTGCGAACGTCACACCCGGCGACGCCTTTGAGGCTATTCAGGGGAAGGTTCTCGAGGAAATCCAGCGCCACTTCAAGCTCGTGCTGAATCGGCCGGAAATTCTCAATCGAATCGGCGAGAATGTCATCGTATTTGACTTTATCCGCAACGACGTCGCTACCGAAATCTTTGAGCAGATGGTCCGCACGGTGCTCGACGATATTGCCGCGCAAGGGATCGATATCGATGTGGAAGACGAATCGGGGTCAGCGCTCAAACTACGCTGCCTGCAGGATTTGTCCAATGGGGGCCGGGGTATCCGCAACCAGATTGAGGCGCATCTGATTAATCCTTTGGCGCGTGAACTCTTCGATCAAGATGCGAAAGCTGGTGAGCGGTTTATGCTGAACGGGTTGGCGACGGGTAAGCTCCAGTTGCAAAAATTGTAGGCCCCATGAATCTCCGCCTTTCCCGCGTGCATTTTCCGGTCACAAGCCTGGGACCGGGAAAACGTATTGGCATCTGGTTCCAGGGCTGCAGCATTCGGTGCCCTGGCTGTATCTCAGCCGATACCTGGTCCACCGGTCGCGGAGAGACGACGCTCGAACAGCTGATTTTGCAGATTTCGCGGTATCTGCCGGAAGCAGACGGAGTAACAATATCGGGCGGCGAGCCGTTTGAGCAACCAGACGCGCTTCTGGCGTTGCTGGGAGTGCTGCGTACCCTGACACAGGTCGATATTCTCGTGTATAGCGGATACCCCATCGAATCCCTCCCAGAAACGCTTGTGAAATCCGACGGATTGATCGATGCGTTGATCACCGACCCATTTGAACTGCATTCCGCTCATTCGAAGCCGCTCCGAGGGAGCGATAATCAGCGAATGCATCTGCTCACGGAATTGGGCCGTGAGCGATTTACCCAGTTTGAACGGCCATTGACCGCGCGGGACAAGTCATTGGACGTCATGTTTGACGAAGATGGCAGCGTCTGGTTTGCCGGAATCCCCAGTCGCGGCGATTTTCAACGCCTGAGAGACCTATTGAACGACGAGGGCCATATGGTCCAGATCAGCGCCGACAAGGCGCGAAGCCGATAAGACAGGAAATGTCAGCGATGATGCGTTTTTGCCCGAATTGCAAGACTGAACGGTCTGTGCAGGAGTGGTATTGCGAAGGAACCGTTTCCGAAGCACCCTGCCAGTGGGATTTGTCCGCACTGCCGATACGCGAGACTGGCTGGAGACCGGCGGAGGTCATCACCTCAGAAGCGACGCAACGCCTGGCGGGCGACACTGAGCCGCCTGCCTCGGACACATCACTGCTTTGCACGAATGGTCACCCAATGAATGAGGGAGATCTGATGTGCCTGACCTGTGGCGCCGACCCGGCCGGTACGTCCGCACCCAACCGTGAAGTCCGTGACCTGGAGGCAGAACCCCGTCCTCCCGAAGAAACGCAGATCGACGGCTGGCGCCTTCTGCGACAGATTTCAAGTAGCGACAGCACGCGTGAGCGTTACATTGCACAACACCGGGGCGACAACCGGCAAGCGGTACTGACCTTGTATCGGGACGATGCTGAGCCCGACCCGTCTGTCTACGAAGTCGTACGCCGACTTCCTCGGGAGCATGTACCCGAAATTATCACGACAGGCCGCTGGAACGGCCGTGCATATGAGGTAGCCGAGGAGCTAAGCGGCGGAACGCTTGCCGATATTGGCATTGCCCTGCTCGATATGCCAGCCATCCGTCATGTCGTCGATGAACTGGGCCAGGCACTTCACTCATTTTCAGAGGCGGGTCTGCGTCATCGCGATCTCCGGCCGGGTACTCTGCTCGTACGGAGCAGGGATCCGATCGACCTTGTCATTAGCGGTTTCGGATCGGCACGACTTTCCGACTTCGACCTCGACATCGTTTCGCCACTTGAAACAACACGCTACATGGCTCCCGAAGCCATCGCCGGTGGTGTAGCGGCCGCGTCTGACTGGTGGAGTCTCGGGATGATCCTGCTCGAGCAATTGACCCAAGGAGCATGCTTTGAGGGAGTCAACCCACACGCGTTCCTGATTCATGTGCTGGCGAATGGCGTCACCTTGCCGGATGACCTTGATCCGTCTCTGCACCTCCTGCTACGCGGACTGCTTGCCCGCGACCGGCATCAAAGATGGCAATGGCCTCAGGTCAAGGCCTGGCTTGAGGGGAAAGAAGTCGATGCTCCGGCGGCAAACACAGCAGAAGCCGACAGCGAGGAAGGTGCAAGTATCACGCTCGGAACGAAGCGCTACCACCGACCAACGGTGTTTGCGCTGGCTGCCGCCGAATGCGACAACTGGCCCGAAGCGCTCGATCGTCTGCAGCGCGGCGTGCTCGTTACATGGGCAGAAACCGCTGGACTGTCGCCGAAGGTTCTGGCGGGACTGCGGCAGGTCATGCAGTTAGATGGAATCGAAGACGACTCGCGACTCATGATCGCGCTCAAGCTTCTGAATCCCGAGATGCCGCTGATCCTGCGTGGCGACATCGTTACCCCGGGTTGGCTGCTAAAAAATCCGCTCGAAGGGTATGACCTGATCACAGGGCCCATTCCGGCTTTTCTGGAACGTCTTGAGACTGAGACATGGCTTTCACGCCTGAGGCTCCGCGCCGAACAAGTCCGCAATCGAGCGCACGGCCACAGTATCGAGCTCGACGAAGATTCTGTTCGCATCCATCTTCTTTCGACCTCGCGTGCGCGGCTCGCAGCCATCTGGGAGGAGCGTCGGCTTCTCCTGCCGGATTCGGATCATCCGGGATTGCTGTCCCTGTCTGAGCGACGTGTCATTAGCGAGGAGGACCTCATTGTCCTTCTTGGGGCGTCAATCAACCAGTTTCGCTCTGTTGACACGATCCTCGAGCAGGCGACCCAGATCGCAGGCAAAGAAGATATCTTGGCGTTTGATGCTGAGACGGCACGCGCCGACCTGGCGTTGCCGCGACAGGAGCTCTTCCGGAAGGTGGATGACCGCATCGCCGGTTTTGCGAGGACGGGAAACAAGACGGTCGATGACTGGGCCGAACAGTTCCGCCTCGAGCGCCGGCTAGCGCTTCACGAAGCAATCGTGCTGCTGGCCGTACCGGCCGAGCAATGGCTTGAGCCCCAGAAGCAGCAGTATGTCTCGCAAATTCTTGATTTCTTCGAGAAGAAGGTTTCGGCAGCCGTCATGCGTGGCCCTCTCGTTCGGATGACCATCGGCAAGACGACTGGCCGGGTTGACATCTACGAGCTGAACAGCGACCGGCATACCAGTTCCGCTGTACTCGAACATCTGCTTCAGCGAAACGCTCAGACCGTTTCCATCGACCCTGCGATTTTCGGCGCATCCACCACTCTTGAGAATCGCCTCGCCACGTTGTATCGACAAACGTCCCTGTATAAGCGCGACACTGGCATCGACGGCCTCTACCTGGGCTTCCCATTCCTTCTTCACAAAGACACGCGTAGCAACACAAAACCACGCATCGCCCCGGTCCTCCTGTGGCCCGTCAAGCTGCTCATGGAGTTGGGCGCACGAGGTCAGGTAGCGCTCGCCTTCGACGGCGAGCGTGAAGAAGTTCGACTCAACCCGGCACTGGAAGGACTGCTTGGCCGTGAGGCCACCAAGGCCTGGAGAGCAGCCGCCGATGAAGTGCTCGGCCGTTCTGCCTTGAAGGTCGCCGACGTCATGGACGCGTTTGGCATGCTCGCGACAGCTGAGCGCCGCCAGATTACTGGCCTCCCCTCGTCGAGCGTTGCTGTCCGCGCTGGCGAGCCTCAGTTGGCCTGTTCGGCTGTCCTCTTTCATGTCACGTTCATGGGCCAGGCGATCGGGGAGGATCTACGACACCTGAAGTCGCTATCTCCGTCTGGTACCGCGCTGGAAAACATGTTGCGGCTGAAGGAAAAGAGCGCCACAGAGCCGGTGTCAGGAGGAGATGCAGAGATCGACCGATTCCTGACCGTCGCCAGCGATCCGTCGCAGGAATCTGCAGTAATGCAGGCGCGGCAAAATCCCGGCCTACTGGTCGAAGGCCCACCGGGAACCGGCAAGAGCCAGACTATCGTCAACATGGTCGCGGACGCCATCGGACGCGGCAAAAGCCTCCTGATCGTCTGCCAGAAACACGCCGCGCTCGAGGTTGTACATAAGCGCCTGGTGGCCGAAGGCCTCGGAGATCGGATCGTTATGGTCAACGATGTCAACAAGGACCGGGAGCCAACGATCCGAGCAGTACGCGAACAGCTCGAGGCGATTCACAAGGGTTCGGCCTTCGACAATAGCTGGATCCGGCAGCGAGAGCGCATGGCCGCACGCATAGAAGCGCTCGAGGGCGAACTGGATCGCCATCACGAAGCCATCCACGCAGTTGATGAACCTACGGGACTTAGTTATCGCATTCTGCTTGGCGAGCTGATACAGCTTGAATCCGGTGATGCACCGATCGACGCGCCGCAGTTGCGATCGAGGTTATCCACGATGGACATCTCGACGCTGACAACGCTGGAAGAACAGATCGCACCGCTCGCGAGATACTGGTTGCCCGCCCGGTTCGAGGGCAGCGCTCTGGCGCAACTGAAGCCGTTCGCCACAGACCCGGCAACGATCAACGAATTCAAGTCGATCTTCGCCGCCTTCCGCGAGGCCGAACAGCTTCGAATTGATACGCTTGCAGCACATCCCGCACGCTTCGATATCGACGACCCGGCGCCGTATCGTGCATGGCTCGACGCCAATGCACGCCGCCTTGTCGATCTGGACGACGTGCAACGCAAACGACTCGCTCAATGGCTGCCGCTGTTTCGCCCTTCGGACAAACTCGACTCGCAGGGGCATACCCACTACGCAACGCTTAAGCGATTGCACGGTGAGCTCGTCCGGACAGACAGCGCTGCTTTTGATACAGCGCTCTCTCCTGCTCTTGCGCGCCTGCCCGCCTCGGAACTCGCATACATCGAAGCCCGTGCCGCCTTGGCAACGCGTCCGCCGACCTTTTTCAGCCGACTCAACCCCGCGTCCTATGTCAGACGCCGAGGGCTCTTGAAGTTTGCGGCGGCGCACGGCGCCCCAGCGTCGAGCGAGACGTTGGATCGTCTGCTCGGAGCTGCCAGACTTGAGCGGGCATGGCGACCGCTGCGAGACGGTCTGAACGCGACCAGCCAATCATTGCATCTCGAGGTAGTTGCTCCTGAGTGTGGCCCAACCCTATCCGATGAATGTCTGACCCGGCTGCGACAGCTTGAGGAAATCCGCGAGCTCGCCCAGCACCTTGCGATCGCCCCGCGCGGCGACGAGTTCGATTCAGCTGTCATGACAGGCGACCGTGCACCTGTCGAACAACTCCTGGATGGCTTTGAGACGGCGTTTGTACGTCACAATGCACGCCAGCACAGCATACAGTCGCTCTCGCTGCTGGCGGACTGGTTTTCCGCCGAACTGTTCGAAGCCTGCAAGAACGCGATTACGCAGAACATCAGCTACCAGGCTCCGCTTAACCGCATCCATGACAGTCTGCCTACGTTGGGTGCGTACCAGCAATTTCGAACCCGTGCGCGACATCTGGGCGAACCCGGCCTCGAGATTTTTGCGGTAATGCGCACGCACGAGGCGTCTCTGGCGCAAGTGCGCCCCGAAGATCTGGACTGGGAGGTTCGCCGACTGATCAACCGCGAAGCCCGTCTGGGCTGGAAGCGCAGGATGGAACAGGAAAATCCGGAGCTTCTCCTCGACCAGAGCGAAACAGCAGCGAAGGTTGAGGCCCTTGCAACGGCTGACGAGCAGATGCGCCGCCTGAACCGGGATGTGCTTCGCGAAGGCATTGACCGGAGCAAACTGCGGTCAGCCCGGGACTGGGAGGATGTCACCCGCCTGACAGGCCGCCGCTCGCGCCGATTGCGCGAGTTCATTGAGCTCGGGGCCGGCCTCGGACTAATGACCCTTCGGCCCGTCTGGCTCATGAACCCGGACGTCGCAAGTCGCGTATTGCCGTTGAAGTCAAACCTGTTCGACACAGTCGTCTACGACGAGGCGTCCCAGATGCCAGTCGAATTCGCGTTGCCCACCCTCTTTCGCGGCGGTGTCTCAGTTGTCAGCGGCGACGAGAAGCAGATGCCCCCAACGACCTTCTTCTCTAGCCGGACAGAAAGCGACGAGGCTGAACTCTACGACGGAGAGCAACCTGACGAGGATGCCACGGAAGAGGAACGGGAGATTTTCGAGGACACCTGGAATCGGCGTGAAATCAAGGATTGCCCCGATCTGCTGCAACTGGCTCGAACGGCCCTACCGACGTCTACGCTCCAGATTCACTATCGCTCAGCGTATCGAGAACTGATTGGGTACTCGAACGCTGCGTTTTACGAGAATAACCTGAGCGTCCCAGTCCGGCATCCGGATGAGACCGTTCGACAGGTGAAGCCAGTCGAACTCATTCAGGTGAACGGCCTGTACGAGCAACAAACCAATGAGGCTGAAGCAGGCCGCGTTGTCGCGTACCTCTCCGAACTCTGGCGTCAGCCGTTCGCCGAACGGCCTTCCGTTGGTGTTGTCACCTTCAATCGCAAACAGGCGGATCTGATCGAGGAGAAGCTGGAGTTGCGCGCGGAAGACGACGAGGAATTCCGCAATGCCTATCGTGAGGAAAGCGACCGCGTCGAAAGCGGTGAAGACATGGCAGTCTTCGTCAAGAACGTCGAGAATGTTCAGGGCGATGAACGTGATGTCATCGTCTTTTCGACCACCTTCGGACGAAATGGCCAAGGCACCTTCCGGCGCAATTTTGGAGTGTTGGGACAGAAAGGTGGCGAGCGACGTCTGAACGTCGCGGTTACCCGTGCTCGACAAAAGGTAGTGCTCGTCACTTCAATGCCAATACGCGATATCTCGGACATGCTCAACACGCATCGCAAGCCGGCGATTCCCCGGGACTACCTCCAGGGTTATATGGAGTACGCGCGTGCGATGTCGAACGGCGAGCTTCCGAGTGGACGGGCGCTACTGGCCCGGATGACCAGCGAGCGCGCACAAAATCGATTCGAGGACCATGCAGTCGCCGATGGTTTCGCGGACGATGTTCTAGGCTTCATTCGTTCGTGCGGCTTCGATCCGGTGCCGGCGCGGGAGGGTGATGCTTTTGGGTTGGACTTCGCCATTGCCGACCCGGAGACCGGGTTGTACGCGATCGGTATCGAATGCGATGCTCCTCGTCACCCGCTCTTGCAACGCGCACGTGCACGGGAAATCTGGCGTCCGTCTGTATTGCGACGCGCGATTCCGCGTCTGCACCGCGTCTCTTCTCAAGCCTGGTACCACAACAACGAAGAAGAGCGCGCACGCCTCAGGTCTGCCATTGAAGCAGCGCTGCAAACGGAGGTGATGGCATGAGTGGTCCGAAAGTTGTTCGCATCGTGACACGCGAAGAGATCCTCGCCATTTGCGAAGGGCATCTCCGCCGACTGGAACAGGCGATCAATCAGTGGATCGCCGAAGGAAAAAGGAATGATGAGCTGTCTGATCAGGAAATAGCTGCGACCCGTGAACGGCAACGCCAGCTTGTTGAACTGCTTAAAGCGGATGCATTCATGGATTTGCAGAAAAAGGTCCCCGATGAGATCGCGTTTTTAAGGGCTGACGCGCTTCGCCGCGAACAGCATGCCATTGAGAAGGCCGCGTCGGCACGTAAGCGTGCACGTCAGGGACGCGAAAATGCGACGACGCTCCTGAGCGCCTTGACGGCACGCGGGAAGCAACTTCCAGCCGACCTCGAGATGCAACTCGTATCTGTCGCAAAAGGCGAAGTTTCTGACCGGATTGAGTCAATTCTTGCTCAAGGGTTCGCACTCCTTGCGCCGACCGACAGGCCCGGCTTGACCGACGCGCAACGTGAACTCGCAGCCAAGCTGTCGAGTTCCGTTGAAACGCAAACCTTCGATGCTTGGAAAGCCGCTCAAAAGTCGACCTCTCCCGCCGACGGCATGCTCGAGCGAGTTGACGCCAAGATTGCCGAAGCCCAAACGCTTGTTGGTCAGGCACAAACGGCCATGTATCTTTCGCGCTTGCACGCTGCAGAGGTCGAATCTAGCGACGTGCGTCGCAAGCTTCTTCTCGATAGTTTGATCATCGATCTGGCGGGAAGCATCGAGTCGGAGCGGACAAGACGGGCAGCATTGCATCGCCTGACCGAGCTGGCGGCACAAATGCCGCGCATCGTTTCCGAAGACGCGAAAGCTCTTCAACAACGAGTTGCAGCATGCAACGAAGCAACCGACGTCGAGACAATTGAGGCACTCGTGGGAGATTGTCAATCTTTCCTCGACCAGGATATGCAAAAGAAGGCCGCCCAGTCGAGACGGGAAGTCATCCTTCACGGGCTCGC
The DNA here is from genome assembly GCF_002902925.1 of Paraburkholderia terrae. GTDB lineage: Bacteria > Pseudomonadota > Gammaproteobacteria > Burkholderiales > Burkholderiaceae > Paraburkholderia > Paraburkholderia terrae. The sequence continues at coordinate 1,369,687 of NZ_CP026113.1, forward strand.
ACGCCTCGGCTACGAGGTGCACGAGGGTATGGCCACCGCATGGGCCACGGATGGGCGCGTCGTTCTTCGTAAGCCGTCGTTACCGGGATATGGAGTCGAGGTAGGCGGTCAGGCCGAATCAAGCCGGCTGCAGGTTCGCGCCGTTGCGCTTACGAATGACCGTGATAGCAGTCGCGACAAGGACGTTGAGACGCTCTGGTGCGGAGAGTTTTCGAAGCTCCAGCAGCTGGTTGCCGAGCAAGGCAACAACCTTCTCATTGAACGCGCCATGGCAATCGGTCAGGTCCCACTCAAAGTTGTCGGTGATACCGAGCAGACGCCGATGGATAACGCGAAGAAACACACTTTGAACTAGGCAAGATTCATTGACGGTCTTTTTTGATGTCGGCTGTGAGAAAGTCCGTCCGCGTTTCTGGCTTGCTTAGTTTGCGCGGACTTCCATCTGCATCGGCCCGCAAACAAATACAATAGAGATTATCGACATCTCCATGAAACTGTCGAAATTCAACAAAAAACAGAAGACCAGAATTGAAGGGAAAACGAATGAGAAACGGGGTGCTCTGGTTTGGTTGCATCGGGATTGCGATGCTTGTGTTATCGGGCTGTGACAAGGATTCAGGTGCTCATGCCTCGTCGGCACCCGCTATTGCCTCGTCTCCTGCTGCGCCGCCAACGGTGTCGGTGCCGCAACCTGTCGCGCCGCCGCCCCACCATAACTACGCAATGGTCGACAGTGGTACGTATGGATATGAACCGGCCTTGAGCGAGGAGGACGTCCGCAAAGGGACTGCTACGAAGCCGCTGATCATGATGCGTTACGTGGGCAGTAAGAACGGCATGTACGTCGTGATCATCCTCGGACAGGATGCGAGCAATACCAGTGTCGTGACGCGCGTGAGCTGTCAGTCACCGTGCGATTTTGCAAAGTCTGAGCTTATCTCTGGAGATTCTGTCATCAGCACTCAAACATTGCGCCTGACGCCAGAATCGATCATAGGAGCAATGCTTGCAGATGCAGCGTCAGGCCAACTGGTCCCGTATGGTCAAGTCTCCAGCGGGCAGGCTGCGCAGCTTGCACCGACACCCGTCCCAACAGCCTCAAGCGTGGAGACCGTGGCAACCGTTGACGGGACACCGAGTTCGGCTCCCTCAACGTCCGTGGGCCAGCAGCCTCAAGCTGGCGAAGCGTCGCTGCAGCAAACCAGCTTCGACTGTAACCAGGCCGGATCCATCCCCCAGTATCTGATCTGTCACGATCCCGAACTGGCTGCGTCCGATCGCTCACTGGCCGATCTTGTACAAAAAGCGCGTGCTGCGGCTCAGGACCAAGCTGCGTTCGCTGACCGGATGCGCAAACAGTGGAATTTTCGTGAAAAAAACTGCAAGGACAAGGCTTGCCTCACATCTTGGTATTCCTACGAGAGCGATATTATGACCAAGATCGCCCAGACTGGCGACCCGAGTGTCAAGTAGCGGATGGTTGATCGATCTGAATACATATTCCAGGGGCGTTGTAGATCCTTTGAGGCCGGACTACGGTCGCATCTCATCCGCCTCCCTCAACACGGCGAACAACGTTACATTGAAATACCGTATATCTGGATGTTTCTATCGTGATCATCAAACCCAAGCCACGCGCATTTATCGGCTCGTCAAAAGAAGGCCGCAAGCACGCTGTCGCCCTGCAGGCATTGTTGTCTGAGACGATGGAGGTGACCGTATGGCACCAAGGCGTTTTTGATCCATCAACTTACACGATGGACGCGCTGATTGAGGAAGCTCACCGGTCGGCATTTGCAATACTCATCTTCTCCCCTGACGACGAAGTAGTGATTCGCGGGCAAGAAGCAATTGCGGCGCGCGACAATGTCGTTTTTGAAATGGGCTTATTTGTTGGAATTCTCGGTCGAAAGCGCGTGTTTGCAGTGGTACCCGCTGACGTCGGACCCTTTAGAGTCCCAACGGATCTCCTTGGCTTGTCGTTGGCAACTTACGGAAAACGGGCGGACGGCAATCTAAAAGCTGCGCTGGGACCGGCTTCTGATGACATTCTCAACGCCGCTTCAAAGATACTCGCCAATGATCCCGAGCCGGGATGTGCGTATATGCATACAGAAGAGAGCTGCCACGTCATTCCGATCGACCGAAACCGATTCTCCGTGGTGTTTCAGCCTCCCATGAGATGCACTCCGGCGCTTAACTTCAGGGATGCAAACGGCAAGAGCTTGACACCCCACTTAATCGACTGCTGGACGCGTTACGGTTTTACCGTGACACTCGATCTCCCTGCCGACGCAAAGAAACTAACGTTCATCGCCGACGCCAGACCCTCCGAACTGTAAAACCAGGTCGAGGACCGGCGTATGCGTGCCACCAGCGACGTCTTTACTGGAGATGGTGATCTTCAGACTGTGGTGCGGAGCTGAGCGGCAACGACCCACGGCGCGAGTTCATCGAGACTGTTAATCGCACGGTCGGCGATGTGTGCGTGTTGAGCAAGACATGGATGCTTTCAACGCCACGAACGGTCCGTCACCAGAATCCAACGGAAAGCGTTAGAAATCGTTCTGGCGTCCTGGTCACGCAGCGGCGTCCAGGAGACGCGGCTGCTGGTTGCTGCTGAGAGACCGCTTAAGCAACGAAAGCGCCTTCTTTTGCTGGGCGTTCAGGTGCAGCTTGGCGTCCAATGTTTTGCCGACTACATCGAGAATCAACTTGCTCAGATGTGTCTCGATTTTTTCGCTGTAACGCTCGACCGAGTCCGTCAAATGTACGAAATCAATCTTGCGCTCCCTGTGTATTGCAAGGCCGTTGTTGTATATCGCCCGCCCTCGTACTTCCGCTCGCAAGAAGGCTTTCGGCGGATTGTTCTCATCGTTTTCTGGTGTTATCTCGAACAGCATTCCATATCTCACTCGCATCCAGTTTTCAGCATGCCCGAGTGAATGTCGCGCGAAGACAAAGACGGTCCCTCCGTTCTTATACTCATTCCAGAGACGGCCATCATCGTCCAGCAGCACCTCGACGTTCTTCACAGGTTTCAGTCGATTCCAGAGTTCGAAATCGATACTGGCAACCTTCGAACGCCGATCGTATCCCTCACCTTCGGTCGAGAGGCCCGCGCTTCTCCATGCGGTCTTAAAGTGCCCATGAAACACCCCCGATACGAGCTGGACGTTCTTCAGCAAGGCTGCGAACTCGACTGGACCATTAAGATTATTCGCGCCAGGCTTATTGCAAAGAAGCCGTTTTAGATACCGCGTCAAGGCTCTGCCATCAATATCTTGCATCGCGTTTCCTTCCTCCTCAAGGTATTCGATCAGCATCGCCACAAGTTCCGATCTGGCGGAGAACTTCCGGAGATGCCGGGTCAGGGCATCCCAACGACGGGCTTCTATTCCCTCGGATCGATATAGTTCGCGTGACAATAATAGGACGTGATGCCCGGCTCCCTTCCTGCGCTTCCACGCCGCATAGTCGGCCAGTTGTGCAGGCTTCACCTCTGTCTCGGGCATCGGCTTATCGAAATACTTGATTTCCACGAGCACAAACGGTTCGTCTTCGTCCTCCCGGAAAACCGCGAGGTCGGCACGTCGCCAGCCTCGCAGTCCTCGGAAACGATACTCGGCCTGAAATCGAACGTTCCGCAGCTCGTCCCGATGGATCGCGAAAACGTCCTTCAAAAAGGACGTAAGCGCCTCGGGTTGGCGGCTACCTACCTCCTGCAGGATCAATCCAAGATGGCGTCCATAGAGATCACCCGCGAACCAATGCTGTATCGCACCAAAGAAGCTGCTCATTTAGCTACGAGATCACAGTTTTGTATGACTGTTGATAACGGCACTGTCGCTGGCATCTTTAGACTTTTGCAAGACACCGGCCGGGCGACATTCACGAATTCAATAACGACAGACACGCAGGCTCAGCTGTTCTCGACCATCTGATTCAGCGAAACGCGCAGACGCTCGCGATTGATCCAGCGGTTTTTGACCCGACGACCCCGTTGGAAAACCGCCTCGCCACGTTGCTAACACACGTCCTTGCGCAAGCGCGAACTGGCATCGACGCCCCTATCTGTGCTTCCCCTTCCTTATTCGCAAGGACACGCGTAGCAACACAAAACCACGCATCGCCCCGGTCCTTCTGTGGCCCGACAAAGCTACTGATGGAGCTGGGCGCTCACCGTCAGGTCGCTCTCACCTTCGAACGGCGAACGTGAAGAAGTCCGACTCAACCCGGCACTGGAACGACTCCTTGGCCATGAGGCCATCAAGGCCAAATGCGCAGCCGCCGATGAAGAACCCGGCCGTTCTGCACTGAAGATCACCGACGTCATGGACACGTCCGGCTCGCGACAGCCAAGTTCCGGCAGATTACTGGCTTTTCCTCGTCGAGCGTTGCTGTCCATGCTTGCGAGCCTGAGCTGGCCTGCTCGGTCGCGTTCATGGGCCAGGCGATCGGGAAGGATATTGATCGCCTTCGGATGTCATCTAAAGGTCGACGAGCCGATACCGCCAAACGGCCGTAGTCATCTCGCAGGCCAGAGTGCGTCCCTAACTGTCCAGAGCATCCCTCGCCTATCTGCCCAGTACGTCGTCGTGATCGCCCGTGCCAACAGCGTAGGACGTGACTTCAAAAGCAAGACAGCGATCTGTGTCGTCGCTCTCATGTCAGCTCAGCATATCGTGGTTCATCGTGAATCGCACCGGCACATACCCCTGTGCGCCTGCATGCAGCGGCTTGGGTTGCGGGCACGACAAAAAAGACGCTTGACGTTTTAGTGAAGGAGGATTATCTTTACGTTCAGTGCAGTCTTATCAGCTAAACGGCGTATCGTACTGGATAGATGATGGGTTTTATCTTGTTGTTGAGTTCGCGTTGGCTCTGGTCTTTGGGAGACCAGGGTGAAGCTGCTTGCACTTTTATTCGCTCTATTGACTTAGCTGTCCAAGGGTGAACCAGGCGAAGGCCGTTCGGAAATTCTAACGTCTCATTTGTGACAGGACATTTGAAAATGACTCTCTTCACGCATCGTGCTCCAGAGGTAAAACTTGATAAGGAGCGCACCGCGCTCGTTCTGGTCGATATCCAAAACGATTTCCTTACCGAGGGCGGCAAGTATTACGTTCTGATCGAAGAGCTGATGAAGCGAAACAATGTAAACGCAAACTTGGAGACCCTGCTACAGGCGTCAAAGGATAATAATTACCCGGTATTCATGTCGCCTCACTACTTCTTTCCACATGACCACAAGGGTAAAACAGCGCTAGGTCACATGGAAGACCTTGCCTTGCATGGTGGTGTCGTGTCGCGCGAGAGCCCGCTCCATTTTCATGACGTTCCAGGCTCGGGCGCAGATGTTCCCGATCGCTTCAGGAAGTACATGGAGGATAGCGAAACGACCGTCACGTCCCGCCACGTCTCCTACGCTCCCACAAGCGATCTAGCGTTGCTGCTGCGACGCCGGAAAATCGAGAAAGTCATCATGGCCGGGCCGGTTGCGAACCTGTGTTTAGAGGATCACATGCGCAATCTTATCCAGCATGGCTTCGAGGTCATCATGGTGCGCGACGCGGTTGCAGCCGCGTCGAACGAAGAAGGCGCTGGGTATGATGCGGCGATGATTAACTGGCGGTTCATGGCAAACGCTGTATGGACCACCGAGGAGACGGTTCGCCGGATGGCGGAAGCCGCGAAGGAATAAGGCTAGATCTTTCTGCACAAGGCCGGTGCGAACGCGAAGACCTGACATACATCCGATCCCGCCAGGATCGATTTCAGCGAAATGACGAAGACCGAAAGACGGTGCGGTAATGGACCACACCGAAGGACCAGTCACGTACATCGGTATCAGTAACTAGGGAAGCACGAGCAGCTTCCGTTTTCATCACAGGAGTTTTTCATGAGCAAGGGCACTATCCTCGTCGTCGGTTCTAACGCCACCCAACTTGAAGCGCAAGGCGGTGGCACGATCACGATCGGCCAGTTTTTAAATGAAACCGCCGTGCCGTTGATGGCGGTTGTTGCCGCAGGTTATGACTTCGTCCTCGCCACCCCGACCGGTGAAAAGCCGCATATGGACAGGGACTCCGATGCGCTGATCTATTTTGCGAATGATGACGCGGCTCGCACCCGCGCCAGGGATTTCTTCAACAATGATCCTGCCATGAATCGCGTACGGACCGTGCGTTCCGTGATCGATGAAGGGCTCGACCGCTTCGCCGGCGTCTTTTTCCCGGGTGGTCACGCGCCCGTGGTTGACGTGATGCAGGACCCGGACGTGCGAGAGGTACTTCGTCATTTTCACACCAAGAACAAGCCCACGGCTGCTATCTGTCACGGCCCGATCTCAGTCCTGGCTGAACTGGGCAACGCTCGCGAATTTCGCGCGGCGCTGATTAACGGGGACAAAGCCAAGGCTCGTGAACTCGCCACGGGTTGGCAGTATGCAGGCTATCGCATGACCGTTTTCTCGCGAAGTGAGGAGGAGTATGCCGAAGACAACGTTTTCCACGCCAAGCTTCTCTTCAATATGCCGGACGCGCTGGAGGCAGCCGGAGCTGAAGTGGTCACGACCGACCAGAATTTCACGTCGCATGTGATCGTGGACCGTGAACTGGTGACCGCCCAGAACCCGATGTCGGATCACGAACTGGCCAGTAAGTTCATCGCTGCGCTCGACCGCGCAGTCTGAGCAAGGTCAGCACCCCAGTCGCAGTCGTCTGGCCATGTCCCTTCTCACGGGGCGCTCTGCTACCCGCAGCTGCTAAGTCATCAGGTGCTCGGGTAGCAGACAGGTAACCGGCGTCTGCAAATACCAAAGTTTCAGCAAACCAACCGCCACTGCGGTGGCGCCTTCACGGAGTAAATCATGACCAATTCTGCAAACGTTCAAGAGAAAAACAAAGAGGTCGTTTTGGCGTTTTATAAAGAAGCGCATTTCGACGGCGATGTCGATGGTGCAATCGCCCGTTATGTTGGCAACACCTATATCCAGCACACCGCTGCAGCTGAAGATGGTGTAGAGGGTTTGCGCAACTACATCAATTTCTTCTTGAAAACGTTCCCCAACGCAAAAGGCGATATCAGGCGGGTTATTGCCGACGGTGACATCGTTGCTGTACATGCCCATTGGACCAACCTGGTCAGCAAGAACGGAGACGTCGGTGTCGACTTCTTTCGTGTGCAGGACGGCAAGCTCGTAGAGCACTGGGACGTGATGCAAGCGATTCCCGATGCTTCGAAGAACGAAAACACAGTGTACTGATGCCACGTGGCGTCAACGCCGGCACATTGTGCGCAAACATGTAGATGGGAGAGGCAGGCCTCGACAAGAAAGCTCCTCTCCGCATCTATCTTGACGTCTTTTTTAACGCCCTGCGCTACCCCTCGTCTAGCACCAGATTGCTGATAAATGGAACCTATCTTGATCAAGCGTGAAACGACTGGGGCGGTCCTCCCACCGGAACCTGTGCCAGCGGCAATTTGCAATCCTACGTCCGGCACAGATAACATGGCTAACGAATCGATGCAGCACTTAGATGAGGTTGGGTCTGCAAGGCGCGGCGAGAAGTTCTACGGCTGGCGCGTCGTCGCAGGAGCCTTTACCGTTGCGGTATTCGGCTGGGGGACAGGTTTCTATGGGCCGCCCGTCTATCTTGAGTTTGTGCATCAATCGCATGGTTGGCCGATCGCACTCATTTCGGGGGCGATGACTTTACATTTTCTGGTCGGCCTCATCGTCATTCCGAACCTACCGGCCATCTATCGCCGATTTGGGCTGCGGACCGTCACTTTTGTCGGCAGTGTTGTTATGGCAATGGGTGTTCTGGGCTGGGCGCTCGCGAATGCGCCTTGGCAGCTCTATGCTGCCGCGCTACTGTCAGGCACCGGATGGTCGACCCTCGGCGCTGTCGCAATCAACGCGATCGTTGCGCCGTGGTTCGTTACGAAGCGCCACATGGCACTAGGCGTGGCGTTCAACGGCGGAAGCGTTGGAGGAGTGATTTTCTCGCCCTTCTGGGTCGCATTGATCGACAAAATCGGCTTTCCCGCTGCGGCCTTGGTCATAGGGGTAGTCATGATCGTGACTCTTGGTGTGCTGGCAGCAACTGTGCTCGGACGAACACCTGAAAGCCTCGGTCAGGCACCTGATGGCAAGTCGTTCGATCGCCCAGTCTCACCCGTTGGTACAAGCTCAAAAACTTTCTCGCAGGCAGATCAGGCAGACCTGTTTAAGGACCGCGCCTTCCTAACCTTATGCTCCGGCATGACCCTCGCATTATTCGCCCAGACTGGGATCGTCGCCCATCTCGTCTCGGTGCTTAGCCCCACGCTCGGTACGCAAGGCGCAGGATTGGCTGCCGGCGCATCCGGCGTTGCCGCTGTGATCGGCCGACTGATCGTTGGTTGGCGAGCTTCCGGCACCTCGAACTGGCGTGTCATTGCCTCACTCAGCTTGCTAGCTCAGGCCGTGGGGTGCGGAATTTTGATCCTCGCGGCAGGGACCAGTTCCGCGCTTCTTATCCTCGGCGTAGTGCTCTTTGGACTCGGAGTCGGCAATGCCATTTCCGTCCCACCGGTTATAGCCAACCTCGAGTTGTCGAGCGGGAATGCTCCTCGTGCCGTGGCATTAATTGTCGCTATTTCGCAGGGCGCATACGCAATCGCTCCAGCAGTGTTTGGCCTACTGCGACAAATATGGTCGAACGACGTCGTGTTCCTGACTGCCGTGTTGATCCAGTTGTTGGCGATTGCTGCGTATCTTGGGGGAATCCGAGTTGGGGCGCAAAACAGGGATCGAGGAACCTTGGGGCGGCCCTGAGCATTTTTGAAAATCGAAATCGCGGAATGAATAAATAGGCGAGTAGTCCAGTCAACCGAGGGGCGGCTCAGAATTATGGCATCTCGCGCATTGTCTGGAAAAACGCCGCCTCTGCCCCCTCGCAAAGTGCTCTGACGTCTAGAACTTGCCCTATGTGTGTGAATTCTTCTATCCGGCAACGCCAGATCTCGTACGTTTTTCGAGACTTGATCGACTTATCAACGACAGCACCCTCTCCTGAGTCCAGAGAGTACGAGAGCCTCGACAACATGCGGGTCAGCGTTTGGCAGGGACAGGTCTCACACATCATCGTCGGTGGGTAGATGCCTTATTGCAAGTTGCATCACAGGCCCCCCGTGGCTCGGAGCGATAGTTGGTCTATCTTCAAGCCGGCTAAGGACTTTGGTCACACCCTGGCGGCGAATTGTTAAAGGGGCAATGCGGGCGCGGAGTGTCAACTTCGCCGTGGCCAACCAATGACGACGTACCACACGTTTTCCCCTTTTTAGTTTATCAACATCATCTAAATATGGTAACATCATTACATTCGTATGGTCTCGACGCAGCCTCTGGTCGAGATGCGTTCTCGAAGGAGAAAATCAATGAAAAAGTCGAAAGCCGAGACGGCAGAAACACACAAGCGGATTGTGGCGGTCGCTGCCAAAGCTTTTAAGGAAAAAGGAATTGCTGCGACAGGCGTAGCCGAAATAATGTCAACAGCTGGATTGACGCACGGCGCGTTCTATCGCCATTTCAGTTCGAAAGAGGCCTTGGTTGCCGAGGCCGCAGCGCTTAGCATCGAAGTATTCGTGGAAGCAGCCGAAGCGGCCGCTGCTAAGGGCCCCCCCTCGTTTCTCAAGTATCTCCGAGGCTACCTGACTTCAGAAGTTCGGGATGGAGTATTGGGAGGCTGCCCGGTAGTTCAGATGGGAAGTGAACTGGCTCGCGCCGACGCGACTACCCGCGAAGGCGTCAGCAATGGATTGCGGCAACTGATTGATATTGCTGTAAAAATGAGTGGCGATGCTGCTGGTGCTTCGGCAGAAGACGATGCGATTTTTACCCTCTCTGCGTCGATTGGGGCGATAACGATGGCGCGACTTTTTGACGACCCTAAGTTTTCTGACCGCATTGTTAACATAACAAAGCGCCGCTTGCTGAAGCCGGTTGCGAAAATTCAAGACGAAAATGCAAAGACGTCCAGGGTCTAGTGAGAAAGTAACCGCAGCCAAGAGTTAGGACGCGCCACGTTTCGTGCTGGAACGCTGCCGCCGGGTGGGATCTTCTATAGGATCAAGCGTGTCGCTTATCTGATTCTGAGTATCGGGAACGGGACTCGTAACGGATGGGAGGCATTACGCGCCTTGGGTCCTGCCAGCCATACTTATTTGGTCCTGATTCCAGTCACTCGCAATTTATGTTCAAGGCCGCCCTCAATGCGGCTACGATGAGACTTCTTGACCTTTTTGTCTGGCCGCTGGGCAAGGTGAAACTCGTTGCGCACAAAAGGTATCCGTCGCTAGCGTTGACGCACGGCCCGCTGTGGATAGATGGACACGCGATTCCCATAGCAAAGTTGGGCACCAGCCAGGCTGCCCGGGGCGATCCCGGACAGCGTAGTCTCCATCTATCGTGCTACACCTCGTTTATGCCGTCTGTTCGGCCTCGCGCGCTTCTTCGTACGTCGGGAAGTCGATATAGCCGTGTCCGTCACCACCGTAAAAGGTGCTCCGATCATAGTGTGTCAGCGGAAGGCCGTTCTCGATCCGGTACGGGAGATCGGGGTTCGACGTAAAATGGCGTCCGAAGGCGATGAGGCTGGCGAGACCATTGGTGACAGTGTCTTCCGCAGTTGCCGGAGTGAAGCCACCAGCCGCGATAATCGGGCCATCAAAGAGTTCCCCGAGCTCACTCGCTGCAACGGCCTCCTTGGCTTCGTCGACCGTACTGTCACCACTGATACGCGGCTCGATGATATGGAGATAGGCGATACCGAGGTCATTCAATCGCGCTGCGAGGTGACGAAAGAGCGCACGAGGGTCGCTATCGCTCATGCCGTTGAACGTGCTGCTCGGGGAGAGGCGAACGCCGACTCGATCCGCGCCCCACACAGTCGAAACGGCTTCGATGATTTCGACCAGGAAGCGCTCACGGTTCTCAATCGAGCCACCGTAAATGTCGGTGCGCTTGTTGCTCCCGTCCTGCAGGAACTGCTCGATCAGGTGACCTTGCGCCGCGAGAAGCTCGATGCCGTCAAACCCTGCTCGCTTGGCGTTCACTGCTGCGACACGGTATTGCTCGACGACACCAGCAACCTCGTTGGTTTCCAGCGCCCGATGCGCCGACGGCCGCACCAGGCCGTCAGGCGTCGTCACAACGATAGTTTCATCTTTCAGGAAGCTCTCGTTCACGGATGCGGTGATCGGCGTGACCTGGCTGATCGCCGTGCTTGTGGCGCGGCCAGCGTGATTCAACTGAAGAAGGATCAGGCCGCCTTTCGCGTGCACGGCATCCGTGATCTGCTTCCAGCGCACGACGTGTTCTTCGGTGTAGATGCCTGGCGCCGCATGATACGGGCGTCCTTCGGGGGCGATTGCCGTCGCCTCAGCGATGAGCAGACCGCCGTTGGAGGCGCGTTGGCTGTAATAGTCGCGCATCAGATCGCTGGGGTTCGCGCTGGGCCACTGAGCGCGCAGTCGGCTCAGTGCCGGCAACACGATGCGATGCTTCAGATCGAACGCGCCGATCTTGGCTGCCGTGAACAGCGTTTTTTGTACTTTCGTCGTGGTGACCATCTTCAACTCTCCTTTCACATTGTGAGAACTATCTATCGATAAATTGATGGGAGGACGATAGCCCTCTGCAATTCACACGTCTAGAATGTGTCTTTGGGTAATTGCTTCCCATAGATGAGAAGAATCGGATAAATCCTCATCGGTGGCGCCCAGCGCGGTCTGGCGCTCAGATGTCATCCTGACCCGAATACTGTATAAAAAAACAGGTACAATAATCGTTCGGAAATCTGGCACCTGAGCCAGACAGCGAAGGAACCGGTGATGATGTTTCAGCAAGGGCTTTTCGAGGCAGAACCGCTCTCGGTCGTACAGGACGACGAAGGCGGTATCCGGTATTTGCCGGCGGCCATCAGTGCCCAGTTGGCACAGCACTGGTTTGACCTACTTATGCGAAACGCGCCGTGGGCCACCTACCGCCGCATGATGTATGACCGTGAGGTTGCGGTCCCCCGGTTGATGGCTGCGTACAGAGATGATGGGGAATCTGAGTTACCCGAGCCGCTTTCCGATGCATTTGCAGAAATGCGCTCTCTCGTCAGCGCACCGTTCAACAGCGTCGGCCTGAATCTTTATCGTGATGAAAATGACAGTGTTGCTCCACATGGCGACAAGGTGGAGAAACTCACTGTCGGCCAGCCGATTGCCGTTTTGTCGCTCGGCGAGGCTCGCCGGATGTCAATCCGGCCAAGACGTGATCCGGGCCGTGTCCGGCACATCGATCTTGAGGCAGGGAGCGTTCTGATGATGAGTTACGAATCGCAACTGACTCACGAACACGGAATACCGAAATTGACGGCCCGCTGCGGTCCCCGTATCAGCCTGGCATTTCGCTGTTTCGATTTTTGAGCGTCGGAATTAGTGGACGAGGCTCATACGTATGTTGGGTGGCTCGCACGCGGAACCTGCTTGAGGTGCATATGGATGATGCGATCGGCGTGACACGCACCGCCAGCTTGTTCTCGCACCGGAAGCGTTGTGGTGCCATTGCGTTCCAGGAAAACCACAGGCCGTCAACGCGTTGAAGGTCCGCCAGCCGCACTCACTGGCGTTTCTCGTAGTGATCGCCCGTGCGAGCGTTCTTGTAATGACGACCTTTGCGGGTGATGCCCAACCTTGTGGGGTCGCGAAAAACCTTGGCGTCCGACCAGATATCGGCACTGGACACGCGGTACTTGAGTAGTGAAAACACGAGAACGCAAACGACTCAAACATTGCCTATTACCGCATCGGCAGCAGGTTAGAATCGTGACCTCAAGTCGGAGGCCACATGTCCCTGCAGTTTTTCCTGAACGCGCCGCCTCAGGGCGTCCACCTGGCTAACCTGGTCGTACTTCTTCTTAACGACTGGGATGACTACTCCTTCAAGACGTTTTTTAACGCCCGCATTTACGACGCTGAAGGCGACGTACATGAGATTGGGCCAGTCAAAATTGGCTACTTCGGACAGCAGCCTGGCCGCACATCCGATACGCTGTCGTCGTCGTTTGCTTCGCTTCCAGCCAACTATTTTTCCCTTGGACAAGAACCCGAATACTACGAACGGCTGAGGGACGTCCCGGAAGCTCTTCGCGAGGAATATCTTCGGCACATGAAAGACCTCGTATCCGACGCGGACCTACGAGCGCGGGCAGACGACGAACAGGTGTTTGCAACCTCTCTGCTCCGTTCTGTCAGCCGTTCTGCCATCGAGGGGCAATTCAGACGCATCCTCGCGGGAGGTGTAGCTCTTACTGAGTTTCGCTTCTATTACACCGCCCCGGTTGGAGACAGACGGGGACCAATGGAGCTCGCATTTGAGGTAATCCCCACTTCACACCCTCCGACCAATATCCACGTCGTTATAGGCCGAAACGGCGTCGGAAAGACAACGCTTCTCAATGCGATCGCGGGCGCGATTGTTGAGCAACGCCCTGTATCAGAGGTCGGTGCATTCAGCATTACCGAGCGGCGGGGGGGTATGCATCACCCCATGCCCTCAAACTATTTCAGCAGCGTTACGTCCGTCGCATTCAGTGCCTTTGATCCGTTCAATCCGCCTCCCGATCGCACAGACAGATCAAAGGGCGTGAGCTATTTCTATGTCGGCCTGAAACGGCGGGCGGCCACGACGGACCAGAGCGGCACGACGCTCAAGCCGCTTACCGACCTTTCCAGCGAATTCGCGGAGAGCCTTGAAGTCTGCCTCCGTACGGCAACTAAGCGGCGACACTGGCGCAGGGCGATTCGCACGCTCGAATTCGATCAGAATTTCGCAGACATAAACCTATCGAACCTTGCCGACGGCACGTTGGCGGGGGCTGCAGCGAGCATCGGTGCCCGTGAGCTGTTTGAGCCGTTGAGCTCGGGTCACAAGATCGTGCTGCTCACTATAACCCGGCTCGTTGAGACGATTGAAGAAAAAAGTCTGATACTTCTCGACGAGCCGGAGAGTCATCTGCATCCACCTCTTCTGTCCGCATTTACACGTGCACTTTGTGAATTGCTGACCGCTCGCAATGCAGTCGCAATAATCGCGACCCATTCGCCGGTGGTTTTGCAGGAAGTTCCCAAATCGTGCGTCTCGAAGATTGCCCGCTACGGAAGCGTCAGCCGGGCAGCGCGACCGGAAATTGAGACGTTCGGCGAGAACGTCGGTTCGCTGACTCGCGAGATATTCGGCCTTGATGTGAGCAAGTCTGGTTTCCATGATCTGCTCGCGAAGGCAGTTGAGACGGGGCGAACGTTCGATCAGATCCTATCGGCTTATGATGACCAGCTGGGGCTCGAAGGGCAGGCTGTTTTGCGCGCAATGCTAGCATCGAGGAACGTCTGAATGTTCGCAATACCGAAACCAGAATTCCCCCCTAACCTTGCATTCGATATGTGCGTGGAAAGCATCGCCGATGAAGAGCTAACGAGCCGGTTACGGAAGGTTGCCCTAGGCATAAAGCACATCGGTGGCTTCTACCATCACATGGCCAGTGAGGGTATGTTGCATGACGTGAAGCCTGCTCGACAAAAGCAGGACGCCGAGATCGTCATTGGAGAAGTCACCAGAGGCGAGTTGCGGAGCTTGTATAGTGCCCAAATGGTCCCGGAAACGAAGGAAGCTCGCAGGATCTACAACGAACTACGCGCTGCCGGTGGGGGAAAGTGTCCGACTTGTGGGGTCGGTGACGTCCATACCATCGACCATTTCCTTCCCAAGTCCGCCTTTCCCTGGTTTTCGGTTCTGCCAGAAAATCTGGTTCCGGCCTGCAGAGATTGCAATACGGGCAAGTTGGCAAACGCTGCAGACGATGGCCAAAATTTCCATCCGTATTACGACATCGCTCCACTGATGCGAGAACAGTGGATTTTCGCCGAAATAGACCGGACGTCGCCGCCTTCTGCAAGGTACTTTGTCCGCGCCCCTGAGCATTGGAGCGCCCTGACAGTGCGCCGCGCGGAAAACCATTTTCGAGACTATGGGCTCGGCAGAAAATTCGCTACGCAAGCTGCAGAGGCGCTAACCGAACTGGCGGACATGTTCAGAGACCCTCCCATGACACCGGCGGAGATACGAGACGCACTTGGACGGAACTTGCGTGCCGGCCGCAAGCATCGATGCAATTCATGGAAGATTGCGCTATTCGAAGCCCTGCTCAACTGCCATTGGTTTTGCGCTCTTGAGTTTTGATCCCCTGCGGCAGCGATTGGTTCCTGCTGGCTGACCGTTGCAGAGGAGCATTCGCGTACTATGTACCGTAAGGGCCCCGCAATCGATCGCGCTCAGCCTGATTTCCGTAAGACTGCGCGAGCTTGAGAATGTCTTGGCCCAGGCGTGGGTAGCCCGCCTCGGCGATAGCCGTGGCGCGATCCACATACTGTTTGTCGATTTCGAGTTCCGCCGCGCCGCCGGAAAAGCCGTATGTCCCACGCGAGTTGAACATTTCGGTGACCATTCCATTGCGCATGGCCTCGGCATCGCGACCATTTAACGCGTTTGCCACGGTCCGATCGAGCCAGAGGCCATCCTGATCTGCCGGAGCGTAAGCAACGCATTTGCCGAGCATACTCATCGCGACATCAAGGTGTCCGCTCTCAGTACACTGTCGCCTGACATCTGCTAGCCATTTGGTGAATACGGCGCCTTGCATCTGCCCATCATCGCCGATTCCCGGACACAAGTTCCATCCAGCAAGAAGCTGATAGGCGTTGCTCGCAACGGCCTCTTTCAGGTCCGTGTCAGCGTCATGGTCATCCTCGGCCACTCCGGTCGTCGAGTGGAATGCGAGTCGCACGAAATGGCAGAAACACTCCGGGTCGCTCGCCATCCGCCGACGGAGGAAAACCGGCTTGTACCGTGGATCGCGATCCAGAAGCACGAGAAACTCCCACTCGATTCTGC
Source organism: Paraburkholderia terrae (assembly GCF_002902925.1). Classification (GTDB taxonomy): domain Bacteria; phylum Pseudomonadota; class Gammaproteobacteria; order Burkholderiales; family Burkholderiaceae; genus Paraburkholderia; species Paraburkholderia terrae. The sequence goes on from NZ_CP026113.1 coordinate 1,385,675, forward strand.
ACACCGCTTCGACGTCAGCATCCGCCCTGCTCTGCAATTCTCCGAGCAGCGAACCTATATCACTCCCGCCGATACTGGCGAAGTCTGCCGCCGAAGAAATCGCAGACAGAAACACTTCCGACAGAAGCGAGGTTGATACCTCCTGTCCGATATGCAGCGCCCTATGAAGCAGCCGCATCGCTGCGAATGGCCTGTTGTTCGAAAGGAGCTGCTCCGCACCGGACAGCAAATCATCAGGCTCGATATCAGCATTCGCACCGACTGTAGCCCAGTACGTCGTGCTGACTGCCGGGTCTAGCGTATCGAGGCGCCGCCAGACCTCGTTGCTAAAGGGCACCGAAATGAGCAGCCGTGCAGCTTCTTCTGGTGACCAATCCCGCAATAACAAGCTGTCCACCCACGCCCATTCTCCTTTCCTGAACCTCGCCCAGACGTAGCTCGATGCACCGTCACGAAGGGAGACTACGTCATTGACCAGGTAAGCTGGCAAAATCAGGCGATCGTCGTTCGTATCGCCAATCTCACCCCACGCAGCCCCGAGCAAACCCGGCGATTTCACCTCAGCAATAAACTCGACAAGCACCCGGTGTCCTTGACCCAAGAGTTCGCGGACGGCCGCGCGCCGCCTTTCGGCCAGCATACGTACGTGCTCGTGCCAGTCCCCGCCATCCTGGTAGGTGACAGGATCATTCGGATCGAACAATCCAAGGTGCCGAAGCGCGGGAGGTCGCGGAGCAAGTGTCGCGGCGATATCGGCGAGACGACCAACCTGGATAGATGTCATCGCCCATTCCGCGTCGGGAAATTGACGGTGCTTCCCTACCATTTCCTGCAGCGCTTTCCATAGCTCATATCGAGCACGCTCATCGAGCGCTCTGACCTCTTCGCTATCGAACAGCGACGCCGCGTCGTTCCACAGTGGTAACGGCAGTGAATCAATACGCGCGGCTAAGTCAGCAAGCTTGCTGCCATCAGATCCTGCGGCGTCTACCGTAAGCCTGACGTATTCGCGGGTTTGCTCTTCGAACGAGGTGTCTCCCACCGAGTCGGACCAGGTCTCCGGAATCGAAGCCCTAAACGTCGGCTTGCGAGCGCCATTCGAAAAGACGTTGGCAGTCGGAAGTAGCCCAAGAAGAAGTTTCCAGCCGATGTCGGGAAACGACTGCTGAAGTCCTGTCACGGCCGTGAGACGCGACGAGAACGGCGCGCAGGTCTGTGGAAGCCACGGGAGGAAGATCGTGATAAGCGAATTCAAGGGACGATTCCTCCAGTTGCCGCCTGGATCGAGGGTAGCGAGTTCCGCAAGGCAGCTCACGACCTGTCCCAGATGCTCCCGCTCCCACGCTAACGTTTCAAGCGCCCACAGAAGTCCGGTCATATAGTTGCGCCCGAACGCTCCGCTGTCTTCCTCTTCAAAAACGCCGACAAATGGAGATGGCTTTTCACCCAATGCGCTGTCGACGCACTCAAGGAACGAAAGTGGAGAAGCTTCGGCAAGCAGCGGCAACACCCCATTCAGGCCTGCCCAACGGCTCGACGATGCGCGTTCAAGAAGGGTCCTGACAATCTGGGATGCAATCCCAGATGGCCGCCCGACAGTGCATGACGTCAGCGCGCTCGGCTGTGCACCTATCAACGCGAGTGTTTCTGCGATACCTTCGCGAAGCGTCGACGAGTATGAGAACGCTTTCCCATACACCGCTGCTGCGTAACGCCGATCTTTCTCCAATTGAAGCGCTGGATCATCTTCTGCCAGCACAACGAGCGACGCCGCTTTGAACGCATCCAGATGTGAGTCGTAGACGTGGTCCGCCAACGCTCGCCATCCGTCATGTCGTGCGACGAACTTCCAGACCCGGTCCCGGTGCGTCAGAGGCGAGCCCGGTTCCGCCGTCGCGCGCCGCAGGACCTGCACCCATTCGGTATATGGTCTGCCCGATACTGCCTCGACAGTGGCAATGTCATCCGCCCTTTCCTCCTGCCACCCACCAATTAGCATCGCGACAGCGAGATCCTCTGCGTGCGGTCCCGAAGCCCATGCCGGGAGCGCCGACGATCCCTTGAAGCAGCGCACGAGCGAACTCAAATCGCCATAGCTTCTGCGCGCCAGAACTCGGGCGCGTTCGTCAGGAAAGCCCGCTTCTCTTAGAGTGCGCTCAATTTCATACGTGGGCGGATTGGGCAGATGCACAGTAAACGGATCTTTTACGCCTCCGGGAGATCCACTGAACACGAGGCGATGACCGGCCCGTCGTGCCTTGTCGAGAAGCATCGCTCCTCGCTCACTGGCGACGTCGAGCTCTGGGGCGGCGATCAGGACATGCGGCTGTTCACGAGCAACGAAGTCCGTCCACGCGTCGCCCCCCGAGATCACCACGCATCTGCCGGCGATGTCTGCGCGTCGTTCAGGCTCGAGGCTCGCAATGTAAGCAGAAACAAAATCAACGGCCTGGTCAGGGTGAGCGGTTTCCAGCCGAAGCCGTGCGACGTCACCGCGCAGGACCTGATCGAGCCGGTCACACGCGTCCTGCCGCGTGGCAAGGAATGTCGCCGGCGCCAGCGCGGGTTCGCCATCGCCCGAACTGATAACTTCCCAATGCTCGCCCGGCAGTTCAAGCTGATGCACAGCCAGCTTTAGCCGTTTCGCGAGCCAAAGTTCGACCACTGGCATCGCGTGCATCCATTCAACCAGCTTCGTACCGTCAATTACGCGCACATCAGCCCACTCGTTGCGCCGCTGGCGCGTGTCGATCCACACAAGCTGATTCTCGCCTCTCCAGTCACTCGGCCACCCTCTGCGACCGGAAAGCGGTGTCACGAAGATGAAAGTGGATTCGGCTCGCACATGAGCCGGCACAGCTTCGGTGAGCTCCCGATAGTCCCTTGTTGCCTTGGCGCCGGCATCCAGGTTCGTGCCGATTTCCCAATATGAGTGTCCATCAGGAATGAACGGCTCACAGGCGAACGGAGTTTGCAATTCGCCGTCAGGTCCGGGTTGCCCGATGCTGTCGCCGAGTGGAAAGCGGCGATTCGTCGGTTGCGGTGATGATGCAGCAACGAGGCGCCACACGAGCTCTACGATAAGCCCTTGTGCCTCGACGGCATGTCCTCGCACCCAGTCATCCAGAAGATTTTCGGTAATGAGACTCACAGGATCTCCAACGACGTAGTTCCCTCGGCGGGCGCATATCGGACTCCAGTTCAAGCCGATCCGTCCTCACGGCATGAAAGGCCTAGTGTAGATGCCGGAGCGAGTCTCGCACGGGTTAAGACGAAGGATTGTAGGTGCGGGTACGTCCAGAGACAACTGCAACGGCGCCCTCGGAACGGCGGCGCCCAACAAATCTGCTCACAAGTCTGGAAACTTATCGTGCTCCAGATGACAATACACCCGGCTTAACATCCGCAGCTATCCACGTTAATTCAAAGCGCATCAATCCGCGTGTGCAGATTCGGCACGCGCGTGGCGATCGGAGCGTTAGCAGCGTGGTCTTCCTGGTCCTGATACACAAATCGTTTGCCGGATAGACACGCTGGGAAGTGCTAAACCTCGAAATCAGGTTCAACAAAACGCCTCTTTTTGCCGCATTGAAAAAAATTTGTCGAAGTTTGTCAAAAACCGCTCTGAACGGAGCATTACTAGGTGAGGCAACGATGTTTTTAGGAACCTTGGTGGCTGTGCCCCGGCCGCCCGCCACTAGCGGAGCGGTTGCCCCGCGCAGTCAGGTCGAATCCGCGATTGCGGGGCTGGCCGACCGCGATTTCGCGGTCCTGCAATACGAGGCAGAGCGCATCTGCCGGAAATATCGCGAACTGTCGCCGGATGATGCCGGGGATCTGCTACAGGATGCGTTTCAGGCGGTAATCGAAGCGCGACGGTATTGGCAACCGGCCAATGTGGCATTCGTGCCGTTTCTGATTGGCGTGATGCAGAGCCTCGCGCACAACTATCACAAGCACATGAAGGGATCGCATTCAGTGAACGTGACCTACGAGCATCAACTCCCTCCGACGGAAGACGGCAGTTCCACGATCGACTCGATCGCGGTGGAAGGCCACGCATCGGCAGAGGAGACGGTCAGCGACCTGCAGGAACTCGCGCTTGTCGAGGCCGGCATCTCGATTCTGCGAGCGCAGCTGGCGCAGCATCCGTTGTCGCTCGCCATCTTCGACGGCCTGCTGGACGGGAAAGAGAAAAAGCAGATCCGGGAGGAGCTGAACGTCGAATGGACCGCCTTCTGGTCGGCCGACCGTCGCCTCACGCGTGCAATCGAAGCCTACAAACGGAGCATTTGATATGAATGTCAGCAAAAAAACACAGTTCGACGACGCCCTTGAGCATAGTGTTGCCGACTTCCTGGCGAATGCCCCCGACGATCAGGTAACGGCGTTCTTTCAGGAAGAAGGACTCGATATCCACGCGCTCGCCCAGAAAGGTCGGGAGGCGCTTGCACGCGCCCGGACGGCCGCTACCAGCGCGCAGGAGACATCAGCCGATGACGTGAATCCATTTTCGGGCATTGAGCGACCCGAGTATCGCAAGCTTGCCCATGAGCTCGGCATCAACACCATGTTCCTGAATCGCATCCGGGATCGCGAAGTATTGCTCGCCGACTTCCCGGCCGTATTCCTCGACCGGCTCGCCGCCGCGCTACGCGTGACGGTTGTCGTGCTTCGACGGTACCTGTCGCTGCCGCCGACGCCTCCCGTTGGCGGCATGTTCCGGTCGGATTCAAAGCCGGTTGTTGCCGCTGAAGCCGCGTCCTTCGGGGCTGTTGCGCGCGAATCCGGCCTCTCCGAGGAAGAAATCAAACAACTGTTTGAATGAGATGCACGGGCATCGCATTGCTGGTCGAAAATATTTTGCCGGTTTGATAGCGCTGGACCGGTTTACCGGGAAGGCGCCCGTCAGTGGAGGACATCTTGCCAAAGGCTTTAACTCGAAAAAATGCGGAAGGCGAAGTTTACAAACGCCTTCCAGATATCGACGAGAGTATCGTCCAGTGGGAGACGGTCGACGCGAAACTGGTCGCAAGCGCGGCTGGAAACCTTGATTACCGTGCTGACGGCTACATCCGGAACGAAGTGCTGCTCCACTTACTGCGCAGGGCTGGCAAGGAGCGACGCGCCGACGATTTCTACGCACTGTTCCCGATGTTTATGGCGCGGGTCCGGCATCTGATACGCCCCTGGCTCGCGCGCCGCCCCGGCAACTCCGACGATCTGGCCAATGAAACCTGTTCCGCGATGGCAAGGCTGGTGGCTGAAGACGCCGCTGCCCCTGCCAGCGACGAGATTGACTACTTCGAGGTTCGCTTCGCGAAAGCGCTGTCTTTCTTCGTGCTTGATCGGCTCGAAGAAAACCGCCGCTGGTACGCGATGCATCCGTCACGTGAGGATCTGGCAGACGATGGTGAAGTAATTGACCTCGCGCCCCTTGACGACAACAGGGACCTGACGGGCCCGGAGAAAGCCGCCCTCGGCGCCCAGATCATGCGTGCATTTCATGCTCTGTCGGAGGAAGAACGTTCGATACTTGAACTACGCTATCTACAGGGAATGAAAACGAGTTCAAAGGATGCGGATGAGGAAACGATCCCTAAGAAGCTCAATCTCAGCGAACGCACTGTCCGCAACCGCCTCACGAGTGCTACCAAGAAGCTGTCGAAATTCAAGGAGCGTCAATGACTTCCATCAAGAAATCGTCTCCTGTGCTGCGAGAAGTGTTAATACAATTTTCCGTTGAACAGGACACCCCCGACCAGCAACTTCTCGACTACTACGTCGAGAAGTATCCCCAATTCGAATCGCAGTTGAGGAGTCTTGCGTCCCAGCTCATGGATGCAGGCGGCGAGGCGCACCAATTGGAAGGCGAAGCTGGAAGCCTTGACTCTCGCGATATCGAAGAGGCGACAGTATCGGTCAGCGTATTTCAAAGCCGATACTTTGACGAGACCGGGTGCGTGTTTGGAGAGTCTCGGGATGATGCTAAATCCATTGAAAATAGACTGAGCTCACTTGAGAGACCAGCCTACAGGAACCTCGCTTCCCGACTTGGAATAAATACATTGGTTTTAAATCAGCTACGTGACAGGGAGATTGACTCCACAACAGTCTCCCGACGCTTCACAGAGCGTCTTGCGCGTGAGCTTAATGCAAGCGTCGAGGTCATCCGGCAGTTTCTAAGCTTGCCAGCTGCAATATCTCCTATGGCAAGTTTTAAGGCCGAAGGCAAACCACAAAACAAATCCAAGGAAAGCTTCGAGGAAGCTTTGATGCACTCTGGGCTGAATGAAGAACAAATCAGGTCTCTTCTTGACTGAGGACAACCATGAGTTCGTTTCGCGGGGCAAGACAACGAGCTGTAGAGTTGCATACGAAGCTAATATCTAAAGGAGCGAATCCGCTTGATATCAAGGCGTTGATTGATGCTGCAGCCGAGAGTCTTGAACTTGAGATTGTCCCTCTCCCCTCTGGCCACAAACAGTTGAAGGGAGCAAAGGGGGTACTTGACCCGCAAAGCGGAGATATCTACCTTGAAAAGGGATCTTCGTTCATAGAGATGCCGGTCGTCGCAGCACATGAGATTGGCCACGCCTGTCTTCACGTGGAGCACCTGTTTTGCAACGAGGGTGATGTAGCTGGCGCAACCGCGCAGCCGAGTCACGGGCCGTCGAGCAAGGTAGGAGACTATGGCCCAAACGAGCGCCGTGAGCTCGAGGCCAATGTATTTGCCCGGGAACTCCTGCTACCTCGGGAGTTTTGCAGGCGACTACACATTGAACAGGGAATGAGCGTAAAGGACATCTGTTCTGCAACGAACCTGCCTGCGCGATTGGTTAAACAGCAACTGCTCGATGCCCTTCTGCTCCCGCCACAGCCTGAATCTCCTTCGGAAACTCCTTCGACGGGCGCGGTGGGGCTTGACCTCACACAAAAGAAGGCGGTCGACCATCGTTCTACGCCTTTCCAGCTGATTGCTGGACCGGGAACTGGCAAGACGCGCACGCTCATTGCGCGAATCGTCGATCTTGTTGAAAAAGCAGAGTCACCTGAGTCCATTCTCGTCCTCACTTTCTCGAACAAAGCCGCCACCGAAATAGCGGACAGACTGAAGGCTGCCCTTGGTGAAAAGGCACGTCGGGTATGGGTTGGGACGTTTCACTCGTTTGGTCTCGATCTGGTACGTCGATACTATGACCAGCTCGACCTGCCCCCCGATCCGCCCATCTACGATCGTAGTGATTCGATCGATGCCCTCGAAGAGCTTCTACCCATACTCCCACTGCAGCACTACTACAGCCTGTCAGACCCTGCGAGAGTCCTGAAGGATGTTCTTGTCGCCATATCGCGCGCCAAAGACGAACTCATCGCCCCGAAGGCTTATCGTGACCTTGGCGAACAGATGCGAGCGGCTGCATCCGAATCAGCCGATCCAGCGGCACAGGAAGCGGCAGCAAAGAGCCTTGAGGTAGCGGTCATCTATGACGAGTACCAGAAGATGCTGCAAAGTCACGGCGCGGTCGACTTCGGTGATCTGGTTATGCGCCCTGCACTGCTTCTCGCGAGCAATGAAATTATCCGGCAGCAGGTTCAGGCACGCCACAGACACGTCCTTGTCGACGAGTACCAGGATGTCAACTTCGCCAGCGTACAGATGCTCAAGGGCATTGTCGGAGACGGAAACCGCCTCTGGGTCGTCGGAGACCCACGGCAATCAATTTACCGGTTTCGGGGCGCCGCCCCGGCCAACATGGCGAACTTCGGCGCCGACTTTGCCGGAGCGGACCAGTCGCGACTCGAAGTTAACTACCGCTCATCGACTGAGATTGTCGACGCATTCGTTGACTTTGCCAGTCCCATGGGGGCGTCGCGAGGCATATTGCCGCTTTCCCTCAAAGCGGACGCAGGTTCAACCGGTATCCCTCTCTGCTTCACTGCTTCGCCTACGCTCGAAGCGGAGGTCGATGCCATCGCCTCGAGCATTCTTGCCTACCAGGGACAGGGCCTTGCCTACTCTCAGCAAGCAGTGCTCTGCAGGACCAATGCACGTCTGGCCGCTATCGCCAATGGACTGGAAGCGCGAGGCATTCCTGTCCTTTATCTCGGGAGCCTGTTCGAGCGTAGTGAAATCCGCGACCTGCTCTCCCTCCTCAGCCTTATCGTCGAAAAATTCGCCGGCGGACTGATGCGGGTCGCCACCATGCCGAGATACCGCATGTCGCTCGAAGATGCGGCTGCCGTTATCAGGCACGCCCATAGCAATGATTCTGCTCCGCTGTCGTGGCTGCGCCCGGAAGCATCCATCGAGTCCTTGTCGCCGGCCGGAACGGCCGTGCTCGCAACGTTGCGACAAGACCTGGGCGGACTTGCCCTTGATTCGCCCTGGGAGTTTCTGAGTAGCTATCTTTTTGAACGGACGACAATTGCCCGTGATCTGGCAGCGTCAACGTCGATCGCAGACCGCATGCGCGCGGTCGCCATCTGGCAGTTTCTTGACTTTCTCAGCCAGCCGGCGAGGAAGAAATCTGGGCATCCCGTTCAGCAACTGCTCGATCGGATCAGGCAACTGGTTCTGATGACAGAAGAGCGAGATTTGCGCGTAGTCCCGGATGAGGCTACTCATCTCGACGCAGTTCGTCTTCTTACCGTGCACGGAAGCAAGGGCCTTGAGTTCGATGTGGTGCACCTTCCCGGCCTGTCAAAATCCAGCGTGCCTGCGAATAGACAAGCGGACAAATGCCCACCGCCGGACGGGATGATCTCGGGTTACGCGGGACTCTCGGCCAAGGAAGCGCGGGACGCGGCACATCACGACGAAGAGGAGTGCCTTTTCTTCGTGGCGCTGTCCCGCGCCCGAAGGCGACTCCATCTGTACCGTTCCGAGACACAGAAGACGCAAAACCGCGCACCCTCGCCGTACCTGCAGCGCCTCGGAGCCCGCCTCAAGACGGCAACGGTGGAGCCGTTCACTATCGACGCTTCGACCGCGACGGTCGACCGGCCACGAGTTCGCTGGCCGGCGCAGCTGACTGTGAGTCAGACGTGGTTGCGCGCGTACGACCAATGCCCCCGACGGTTCTTCTACACCTACGTTATCGGGATTCTGACCGCCCAAAGAAATAGCGCTTTCGCGCGTACGCACGACTGCGTTCATCGACTTATCAAGTGGGTAGGCGAGCGACCTGAACTCGGCCCAGCGGACGAGGCAGTCGTCGCAGCGGAGTTTGATCGTCTCTGGAACGAACGCGGTCCCACCGGGCACACCTACGCTGCCCGCTATAACGCGCTTGCACATCGAATGGCGAGGCAACTGCTCGTTTTCAAGTCAGGTGGTGCGGTTTCGGCCGCACAGGATATCGACGTGCCGTTTCCAGGCTCGTCGGCCAGTATCCGCGTCAAAGGGCATGACGTGGTTCAGACCGCCAGCGGCACCAGCGTGATGCGATACGTGCTGACAAAGCGAATCCCGAAAGATGAAGATGATGCGCTCGATGCGACCATGCATCATCTGGCTGGACGCCAGGCGTTTGGGAAGAGCTGCGCTATCGAGGTCGTGTCGTTGACGACGGCCGAGCGAAGGATTCTGGAGACCACGGACAAGAAGCTGATGTCACGGTCCGAGAAGTGTGAGCAGATGCTTGCTGACATGCGCCGTTGCGACTTCACCGCAAGCCCCGACGCGATGCGCTGCCCTCGCTGTCCGCACTTCTTTATTTGTGACGCATCTCCCGGCGGAGAAATCGATCCAAAAAATTTGTGAAATCAGCTTGCCGGTTTCGCAGTCGCCAGGCGGTTTACATGACAAGGGAGCGCAGTAGCGTACATCGCGCTAGACGGCTCCCACACAATGGAAACCACCGCTATGACAATTTTTTTTCAACGCGCGGGCAAGCGCGAATTCCAGACTCTCGACGAAACGGTCGAGCGCAAACTTGACGCACTCAAGGCCGCGATGGGCGGCGATGTCATTGCCGTCGAAGAAGTGCTGATTTTTGTCGAAGACGGTGATGAACCGTTGACGGCCGAGTTGCTGGAAGTCGTGCTCGTTGAAGGTCAGCATCACAAGCTGCACGCTCACCACTGCCACCACATCGAAGTCACCGTGCACTACGACGTACACACGGCGCATCACAAGTTTTCGCCGTCGACGACGGTCGGCAAGGTACTGCGCTGGGCGGAAGACAAGTTCCACATCGCGGAAGCCGAAAAGGGCCATCTGCAATTGCAGCTCGCAGGCACGAACGACCGCCCGGTCGCAACGACGCACCTGGGCGCGCTCACGAGCGGTCGCGAATGCTCCGTCGTGTTCGATCTGCTGCCCAGCCATCGCATCCAGGGCTAACCCACGGAGGTCCATGTGAACACGCCCGATGAAAAGGCGTTTCGCAGTGACCTGCTGAAGGCGTCCTTCATGCTCGGAGAGCTTGAGGGGCGCTGGAAGCTTGTGTCGCTCGAATGGCCAATCGCCCTGATTGATGTGACCGCACGTGACGGCCTGCAGTACCGTCTGCGATTCGATGTCAGTAACTATCCAGCCTCCGCGCCAACGTCCGGCCTATGGAGCAGAGACCAAAATGCCGCGCTTGCCCCCGCACTTTTTCCGAGGAGTCGCAGCGGAACCGGGCGCGTGAAAGACGTTTTCCGTACGGACTGGACAGGCGGTCAGGCACTGTACCTCCCATGCGACCGTACAGCACTGGCCGGACACGAGATCTGGCTGCAGCAGATGCCATCAAAGGCATGGCAACCGTCCGTCGGCATCACGCACTATCTGGAACTCGTACATGAACTTCTCAATTGTCCGGACTATGCGCCACCTGCTGGCGCCTGATCATCGCCTGTCGTGCCCGCCGCGCGTCTGGAGACAGCTTCTTCGCGACCTGCGCGAGCGCGGGCGTGGCATTCGCGAAAGCGGAGCTTTCCTGCTTGGGGCGAAGGTTGACGGCCGCAGATACATTACCCACTACGTCCTCTATGACGACCTCGATCCGCGCTGCCTCGACACTGGCATCGTCACGTTCGACGGACAGCATTACGGGAAACTCTGGGCGATCTGCCGCGAGCGTCAGCAAAGCGTTGTAGCCGACGTACACGTGCACCCTGGCTCTTCGCATCAGAGCCAGTCCGACCGCGAACATCCGATGCTCTCTGTCGCAGGTCACGTGTCGTTGATCATCCCGGATTTTGCCCGCACGCCGGTAAGACGTGATGACATCGGAATTTACGAATACCGGCACGACGGAGGGTGGGACGCAATTCATCGTCGCGACCGGAAACAATTCTTCTACATCGGATGGTGAGTTTAATGATCAATATCGGACCCGAAACGCTCGATCGCACCATCAAGCAACTGGTCGACAGCGGCGAAGCCTCGATCGAAGAAGCGTATGCCATCTTCGCCGGATACAGGCTTGTCATCGAAATCGATGCAGAGCATCTCGAACGCGAAGATGGGCAGATTGCGCTCGTCACGCTCGTCAGTCTCGCGTCACGCGTTTTCCACGGCGGCGTGTACGTTGAGGGGTGCGGGGCAAAGCCACTGCTTCTCCCACTCCCCTTGGGCGAAACGATCGAGGACGCTGTCGTCGCGTCTGGCGGCAGAACCGACCAGGCCCCCACGGACGCTCCGCGCATCCGTATCGGCAGCGCATGCGCGCGATGTGCGCCCTTTCACATTCGTGTCGTTTTTGACGGCTGGCGCGGCGGCATCGTGCCGGTGGACTTCGCGGACACGCTTTCCGGTGCCGCGCGACCGCCAGCTATGTCTTTGGCGCCTGTTGTTGCGGCGTCCCTCGCTGTTGCTGAAGCGTTTGAACACGTCAGAACAAACAGCCCGACCGTCGGGCATTTCCCAACCGGAATGTCGCTGTGGAGGCCGCATGAACGCAACTGGCTCACAACGACAGATGCTGGCCCCGTCCTCTCCGTCTTGCCAGAAAAGCTATGGCTGATCGGGCTTGGGCACGTTGGTCAGGCGTACCTTTGGTGCCTTGGCCTTCTCCCCTATGAACCCTCAGCGCCCCTGCAGCTTGTGCTGCAGGACACGGACGTGATCGGGCCATCAACGCCGAGCACTTCAATCCTGTCGAACCCGGCGATGGTCGGCCGCCGAAAGACGCGAGAAATGGCCGCCTGGGCCGAACGACGAGGATTTCGTACCGCAATCACCGAGCGACTTTTCAATGCTGATTTTCGCGTCGCGAACACCGATCCGTCGGTCGTACTCTGCGGCCTCGACAATATTCCCGGCCGGCGCGCGCTCGACAAGGTGGGATTCGGCCTCGTCATCGAGGCGGGGCTTGGTAACAGGCATGACGATTTTCGCTCGCTGCGCGTGCACACATTGCCTGGTCGGCGTACGGCGGACGAGATCTGGAAGGATGCGCCTGCGACGGACGAAGACCACGTTCCCGACGAGTACAAACGGCTCAAGGCGGCTGGCTTGCTGGATCAATGTGGCATGACAACCCTGGCGGGGAAAGCAGTAGGCGCCGCGTTTGTTGGATGCAGCGCCGCAGCCATCGCCATTTCCGAGCTGCTGCGCTTTCTGCATGGTGACGGATTGAATGAATCCATCGACCTTGACCTGCGCGCTGCGGATCATCGTTCCGCGTCGCCCAGTACGGTTGACATGACTGGGTTCAACCCTGGATTCGTCTTCGCGCGACCGCCCGGTCTGCCGTAAGCGTTCGATCGGGACCCTCTGCTCGCGCAGCTTGCAGTTGCGCGAGCCTTTCACGACCAACAAAGAAAGCGATTGTGCATCAACTGTGTGCCTCCAGAACCAGTTTGTGCAGTACCGGTGCATGCCGCTCGAAGCGTTTTCAAAGACGGATTGCCGGTTGATGTCACTTCGCAACCGATTCGACTAAACATGCGTGCATATGTTTGGCGTGTGCTCTTGCGCATTCAATCTAATCTTCGTCGGCATTACGGATAACTTTCATCGCTTGCCGAAATTACGCTGCAACCGACCTGTTATCCTCTTGGCGGTGATTTTGCGACCACAGTAGAACGAATCCCCCAGCGATCGCGAAATTCTTCAAAAAGTTATTCAGCTGACCGTTGAATTGGACGGGCTCTACGCTCCAGAATCGATGCGCGATCAATGCAGTCGCTACCGAATACAATGCGAGCACGATCGATAGCTCGCGCAGGCGCCATCCTGCTATCAAGGCTACCGCGCCGCCAATCTCCAGCAGCACGACGAGCGGGACAGCCAGCTCCGCCAAGGGCAGCCCGAACGAGCCAAAATATGCAGCGGTCGCATTCCACGCAATCAGCTTGCGGATGCCTGCAACCAAGAACAACGCTGACATGAGTGCTCGAGAGATCCGTTGGATCGCAGTAGGTGACATGGAGTTTTCCATATGGTCAAAAAAGATAACGTTACGAATGTATTGTCGTGACGGAGACGTCGAACGTGCCAACGACGGGAGCCGTATCGAAATGCATCGCCAATCGATCTCTCGACGTGTATCGCGGCCAATTCGGCAGCCTTCCGCAGTTTGGATCGCCGCCTTCAACAAAGCACAAGATTGACTCCTGGAAATCAGCTGAGACACGGCGCGCTGCCTCTACATCTAGCCCGTCTAACATCGGCGCGTTTGACCACGCGTCGAATGTGTCGAACAGATATGGCAATTCAAAACAATGGCATGCACCGGTTCCCGGCATACGCGATCGCAGCACAAACTCATATACATAGCAGGTGCCTCCATGGTCAGCGATCCGGTCCGCCAGTTTCTGGGTCGGCGCGCGAAAGATTTCGTCTGAAACGGCGTGTAGCAACCGTATGTAGTTATCCGTACCTGACCCATCCCGACGCGCCTTTGGGAATCGCACCCCGCCACTTTCACTACAAACAGAAAGACGTTGCAGCGTCGAAGTGTCGCTTGCGGTCAGAATGCTCTCATCATGCGAGAAGAACGCACCCATTTCCTCAGGTAGTGAGCCCAATAAAAACCGCATATTCGAGGCCTGTGATTGATCGATTTCACTCAGATTTGCGGGTAATGCGTCGGACACAAGTGGCAGAAATGTTGGCGGAATATCGGCAAACGCCGGATGAGCGCGGGCAAACAGTCCCTGCCCCTCAAGTATTCGGTCCACCGACAGCTGGCGGAGGGCATCGAGCGTTGGGGGAACGTTGAGAAGCTCACAAAAGCTGTACGCAAACGCTGCTGCTTGCTCCGGTTCGTGCGGCGCAATTGAACCAGGCAGGCTTAGCAAAACTGCCTGACTGAATAACCCGGTTCCAAGTGGTGAACGCGTCAATGCGGCGGTATACCATGCCCCCGCAGACTGCCCGCAAACCGTGACGCGAGAAGGATCGCCACCGAAGCTCCCTATATTTTTATGAATCCACCGTAGCGCGGCAACCAGATCGTGCAACGCCATGCTGCCTGCTGTCTGCCCAGGAAGATAAAGATTTCCAAGCGCCCCGAGCCGGTAATTTGCGCTGACAACGACCACGCGCCCGCTTGCAGCCAGTCGATCTCCGTGATACCAGGCTAGTGGCGCGCCGCCCGTCAGCCATCCGCCACCATGGATCCATACCAGTACTGGCAGCCCGTCGCTCGTATTGCAAGTACGTGCGGGCCTCCAAACGTTCAACGCAAACGCATTTTCAGACTGATTTGCGAATCCTGGCGTCGTACCCATTACGGCTGTTAGTCTGCTCTGTGTCTGCGGGAACACCGGGCCCGGTCTCCTCGCATCACGTACTCCCTGCCAGGGAGTGGGCTCGCCAGGCAGGGAAAACCGCCGAGGCTGGTTGAGATCTGCGGCATAGGGAATATCGAAGAACGCCTCAACCCCGTTGCTTGCGATACCCGCCAAAGCACCCTCAGTGCACGTTACGACCGGTGAGGAAAGCTGCTCATGCTTCATCGTTGCAAATGTCCGATCTAGTGAAATTTACTTCCGCTCAACAAGCCTGCCTTGGGCGTGTCATGGTTGTCAGTCTCGAGTGCATCCGCAGATCGCGGCTCGAGCTCTGGACGCATCCTCACCATTGCCAGGCAAGCGATCAGCAGTGGCGCCCCGAGCATCATGCATACCAGCGAGAACGACGCGTGGGATGACACGATCGCACCAATCAGCATTGAGCCCACGATCGAGCCCAGACGGCCGATGGCAAGCGTCCATCCACCGCCCGACGCGCGCAACGAGGTCGGGTAAAACACTCCGGAAATCGTGTTCACGCAAATCAAGGGGCCACCGACTGTAAGACCGCTGAGGAACACAATCCCAGGATACCCAGGCGCACGTTCAAACAGGCCAAGCGCAAAGATCAACAAAATGCCGAGGCCGAATGCTCCTGCGACAATTGTCGCGACGTTGATACGCCTTACCGCCCACGCGAACAACACCGCACCACCGAGCGCGCCGAATTGGAACATCGAAGACAATTGCGACGCCATGACGATCGACAAACCGGTCTGCTTCAAATACGTGGGCAACCAGCTACCAATAAGAAAAAACACCAGAAAACCGCAAAATTCCGTCGCCCAGATCAGCAACGTCCCCAGCCGGAGATGAGTAGAGAAAATACCGCCAGCAAGCGTGTCGGCAGATTCGCTGCGAGGTGAGTCAAGTACAAGCTTATCTGGGTCAATAGCTGGAAAAATCATCCCCATCGTTCGGCGAATCAAATCAGCTGGCTGCTGGCGCACCAGCATATGCCGAGGAGATTCCGGTACACGCGACACGAACAACAGCAGGACTGCAAGGGGCAAGGCGCCACTTAGTACAAGCATGCCCTGCCACGCGACGCTTCTGATCAACAAAGCAGTAGCGAAGCCTGCAGACGCCGCACCAAACAGGAACCCACAAAAAGTGGCGGCAAGCATCGCGGCGCGCTTTTTATCCGAGCAGTATTCGGCAACCAACGCCGACATAACAGGCATCGCCGCACCGACCCCCACACCTGTTATAAAACGACACGCTATTAGCTGAAAGACGTTGCCCGAATGACTTGAAGCAAGACTCGCAAATCCGAACCAGGCGATTGCGAGTGCACCGATCGGCTTGCGCCCATATCGATCTGCGAGTGCACCACCAGCTATAGAGCCGATAAGAATCCCGGCTAACCCGATGCCCACGAGCGGTGCTAACGCGCTGCCGGACAGTGCCCACTGGGAAGAGATTGCAGGCGCCACGAAACCGATGATAGTGGTATCGAAGCCTTCAATCGCGGTGACGAGGAAGCATACGATAAATACCGTCCATTGCCTCGCTCCAAAGCGCTGAGTATTGAACACGTCGTGAATCGTGTGCCCGGTTGTGTCAAGATAATTCATGTCCTTTCCCTCTACGGCGTCTCTTAAAACCGGTGTCGAAGCGCCACACGCACGGCAATCTGCGTTGGCGTGGTCGAGGCAGTCGGTATGTATGTGAGTGCTGCGCGGCTTGCAGCGCCCCCAGCTTTCAGGTAAGCGCCCGACAGGTAGACGTCGGTACGTTTCGAAAACAGATAGTCCGCGTTCAGATCAACGGCTCGATAGTTTGGCTTCGCACCCGTAGCGTCCAATTTTCCGTGCGTATAAACGAACGCAGCTCCCAGTAGTACGTCGGGCCGAACAAACCACCCTACGTTCGCCTCGTAGTTGTCGAACGATACGTCTGCGTTGTTCAACCCATTTGCGAAGCGGGTCGTCGTATACTCGGCACCTACCGTTATCGCGCCAGCCGCGTATAGTCCTCCCGCACCTATCACACGCCAGCTGGATGCCGCCGGCACGTACGCAGAGTAGATCAGATTCTTTGGCGCCGTGCTGTCGAACCCCGCCTGATAGGGATTCTTCATGTAGAGATAAGCGGTTGCCAGATAGAGCGGTCCAACGGTGTAGCTGAGACCGGCTGACGACGTGCTTTGCCGCGACAATGAACCCGGTTGACCACCAAAACTGTACAATCCCCCAAAAGTTACGCCGTACAGTTTCGGGCTCGCGTACTTGATGGAATTGTTGATACGCACACTACCACTCGTGTTGTCGACGTCTCCAGCGTGCGCGAAATAGATGCCCCATTGGAGGCTCGCATCGATCCGGGCAAGCATCTCAACCACTTCATCGTATTGACGTCCCATCGTCACCGTGCCGTATGGCATCGATATGCCAACGTATGCCTGGCGACCAAAAAGCCTGCCGTTGTTTCCAAGGTTGCCGGTCGACGGATCGAATCCGTTTTCCAAAACAAATACAGCCTTGTTGCCACCACCAAGATCTTCCGAGCCACGCAAGCCCCATCGCGACGCCGACGCCACACCGCTTTGCATCTGCCAGACCGAATGTCCATTCTGATTATTTGTATACGTCACCCCTTCGTCGACGATGCCGTATAACGTTACCGCACTCTGTGCAGAGCAAGTCGACCAAGCGGCAGCAACAGCCAAGCCAGCCAGCGCGGTCGGCACATTCTTTTTCATTGCGTTCGTCTCCAGAACCCTGTGTGAGCACCCACCTGTTCGAAGTGTCGTCGTGGGGATGGAGGGACTGTAGATTTCCGCCTGAAGAAAATAAAATGAAATTCATTGCAGCACGCATAACCAGATCGCCAAGTACGTGCGATGAGCGTAAAGCGCTACACCTTTGCCTCCTCCGACAGGATTTCGATCAAGGCATCGCGCAAGCGGTCTACAACCCGGTCGCCACGCGATATCGCGACCAGAGGACCAACGCTCACTGGCAACTCGATGGGCAAAATCTCAAGCTGCCATGAATCGGCTTGCTCGAGCGCGAGCGAACTTGGCATAAGCATCACGAGATCACTCGACTGAACTAACTTCACATTCACAGGTATCGTTAACGATGCGAGCGGTACAGCCTTAAACGCCAGACCGAGCGCCTTTAGCTCCATTTCAAGCTGGATACGCACAATATTGCGCTCAGGTGGAAGTATCCATGGGTAGCCCACCAGATCGGTTATCGACAAGTTTGATTTTGTGAGCACCGGGTGTGCATCACGCACAGCTGCGACTATGCGATCTGGTGCGAGCCCTCTGACCACATGGTGAGACTGCTGATTTGCATATGGATATCGACCAACTACTACGTCAAGCGTACCTGCGTCCAGCTTGGACATCAGATCTTCCATGTTCCCGTCTTCGATTGCCAGTGAAAGACCCGTGGCCATAGCGCGCAATCGAATCAGAGCACGAGAAAACGGAGCCCATTGCGAAATCAGCGAAAATACGCCGACGCGTAGTTGACCTCCTTCGCCCCGCCGGATCGCTGATAGGGCATCGTGCATTCGATCCATATCGGCCAGCACGTTAAGACCGTACCGGATGAGCGCGTCACCCGCGAGGGTTGGTTTGGTACCAAATGGGGTGCGGTCGAACAGGCGCTCACCGACAACATCTTCGACCTCCGCCAGCGCTTTGGAAATAGCGGGCTGCGTGATATTCAGCGCCTGCGCGGCGCGAAGCAGATTGCCCATTTCGGCAATAGCCACCACCACTTGAATATGTCGAATTTTCAGACGCGATCGAAGCGGATTCATTTGTCGTAAGCTTTGTCCACTGAAAACGACAGGATGACAAATTTCACGCTTTGCCACCAGCGATCAAAACCTGTATTCCGCAAGCTCCCTTGCCAACGCGAGAAGGCGAGATTCTTCGCCAGGACGCGCGATCAGCTGCAACGCGACGGGCGGTCCGGAGCATTCGAAAGAAAGACGCCGTGGAATTGTCAGAACGGGGAGCCCTGTCAAAGAAAAGGGGCGTGTAAAGAGGCCTGCCACATCAGCTGCAGCGAGCGTAATGCCATCGAGTTCGAGGTAATGTTGGCCAATCTCGATTCGGTCCACAGGCGCAACCGGGACAACCAACACATCTACTCCGTGTCGTTCGAACTGCGCAAGTACCTTCGATCGGATATCTCGCATTATGCTCAGCGCTGCCTCATACTCACTCGGAGTAATTTTCTCCGCTGCTCGCAACCGCTGCGTAATAGCCGCACTATAACGTTGCGGATGACTGTCAAGTGCTTCACCGTGATTTTTCAATGCTTCAAAGGCGGTGATGATCGATGCCGTCGCGAGACTTAGTTGGATATCCGGTAGCTCCACATCGACTGCGTCCTTCCACGCTGCGCGCACTGCAGCAAAAGCCGACCGTACTCGATCATTGCACAAACGCCTGTACGCTTCAGCCGCAAATCCCAGCTTTGTCGATGCGATCGCCCCAGCTCGCGTCGCGGTAACGTCGAGCGCGAACCAGACGCGCTCGAGAATCGACAGCGACGAGGCGATAATCCCTGCGTGATCCAGACTCTCGGCCAGCGGCAGACAGCCGTCGAGCGGCAACAAGCCATATGTCGGCTTCAGCGAAAATACCCCACAGAATGCCGCCGGCACCCTCACCGATCCGTTTGTGTCCGTGCCGATTGCGAAAGGAACAATCCCAGCCGCGACGGCTGCGGCAGATCCACTGGAAGAACCACCGCTATACGCGGACGAATCCGTCGGATTGATAACCGCGCCGTAGTGAGGATTGTCTCCAAGAAAGCCATACGCGTACTCGTCCATTTGTGCAACGCCTACAAGCACAGCTCCTGCCGCGTCGAGACGTCGGATAAGAGCGGCGTCTTTCAGTGCTGGAAGAGCGTCACTCGAACCGACATCGGGGCCACCGGCGAGCGTCGGCGTACCCGTGATATTGAAGGCACTCTTTGCAACGTATGGAACGCCAGCAAGCGGGAGGAAGGTCTCGTCGCATGAAGTATCCAATTCACCCGCTCGATCAAGCGCCCGTTCAGTGGTTACTCGTGATATACAACGCCACTGGTCGGCGTGCGCCCGAGCAAGCGTCGCTGTAATCTCAGATATGTATCCGCTTTTCGGAATGAACAGTTCATGGGTACTTTGAGGTTCCACTGTTCGCGCATTCATCGAATCTACATGCGCGGCACATGCGGTCAGGCGCTCGATGGCCGCAGCCGATCCGCCTTCCATTGCGATCTGCTGAAGTGCCCGTAAAAGCGTATAAGACGGGCTATTCGTTGTATGCATCATTCGACCGTCTGCGGTGCAAGGTCGGGGCGCCACTGCGCGCGTCGCATGCGAGTGATAGTAACGCTCTCGTATAACCCAGCACAACGGAATGGCTCGTTCGCTGAAAACGCCTCGGCCTGTGCGAGATTTTCGACATTCAGGATCAAGGTGCTCCCAACGCGAGTTTTACCATCTTCCGCAAGCATGGCGCCACCAAGCAGGATCAGCTGCGCGTGCTTTTCGAGATAAGCGAGATGTGCGTCCTTGTGCGCAAGCCGGATGCTTTGAGAGACGCGTGGATCGTCGCGGCAATAAATGATGTAAAGCATAAGTTCATTTCCAGTCGTCACCGGCCCATTGCGGAACCGTAGTTGGATCCGGGAGCACGGTCCCGCACTTCTTGCAGGTCCGCAGATGCTCGTCCGCATTGAACTCCTGCACGTAGCGCTTCAGGTTTGTTTCAATGTCTTCGCACCAGAAATACACACTATGCAGCATATGCCCGCATTTCTCACAAAACCAGGCCATCCCATCCTCCTCGCCTTGCTTTCGAGGCCTCTCAATCACTACGCCAACGCTGCCCGGGGGGCGGCGCGGTGAGTGAAAAATATTCTTCGGAAGATGGAACAACTCTCCTTCGTTGATCCGATGTCGAACGACCTTTCCGTCCTCGAGCGTGTCAAGAAAGATGTGTCCATGCAGCTGATAGAAGATTTCATCCCAAGGGTCGATATGGAAATCGTTCCGGGCGTTCGGACCCTTGATTACCTGGAAAATGAAGTCGCTGTTCTTGAAGACCTCGCGATTGCCGATCGCACCGAGCGAGGTAGGCAAATGCTGTTCAGTCCACGCTTCGAGATTGAAGGCCTCGGGTAATTTCATGTCTGCTTCTCCGGGAAAATGTACAGGACTATGGTTAATGCACCTCGGCGAGTTCGCCACGCCATGCACGCTTCAACACAACTTCCAGTTCGATGGTAGTGATGGGTCGGGGGTTGGGGACCGGAGTATCCAGTGCGAGACTCGCGACTCGAGCGAGTTCTTGCTCTGGTAGCCCAAGAGAGGCAAGCGATACGGGGGCTCCGTGCGTCGTTGCGAATTCCGCGAGAGACTTCGCGAACGGTGCTCCGTCGAACAGCTTGTCTAAACGAGAGAGCGCCAGCGCATAAGGAACGTTAAAGCCGATCAGGTAAGGCAGCATCAACGTATGTGTTGCCGCGTGAGGTAATCCATAAGTGCCACCTAGCACGTGACAGATCCGATGATGCAGCCCCATGCCAACCTGCGATAAGGCCTCCCCGCATAGCCACGCGCCTTGCAGACAGGACGTACCCGCTTGTGCGCTGAACCCCATTTCGGCCCACTCACGTAGCCCGGCAACCATCGACGCAATCCCAGCTTCAGCAAGCGACTGTGTCAGCGGATTTGCCTCCGGCGCGTACAGCGCCTCAATTGCGTGTGCGATAGCGTTGACGCCGCTACACACCGCAACGGATAAGGTCATCGTTCCTGCAAGACATGGTTCGTAGATGACAGCGCGAGGCAGCACCGAGGGCTCACGCATCGTTCGCTTGGAGCCGCCAACCGTCAACCCGTAATTCCACGTGACTTCGGAGCCTGAGAAATTTGTCGGAATCGCGATGACGGGAAGACCTGTACGGTGGCCGACTGCCTTGGCGGTATCAAGTGCGGAACCGCCGCCAAACACGACGAGGGCATCAGCGTCGCATCGAGACGCCGCTTCACAGGCTGCATCTACGCTGTGTTGCGGCACATGCGGAATGATTTCTGCGAATATTCCGCTCCGCCGCGCCGCGATCTCGCTGTCAATCAGAGTGCTAAACTGCTCAGCACGTCTGCTCGAGGCGAGAAGCATGAACCGACGGATGCCGTTGTGCTCGAGCTCGCTGGCAAGCGCAAGACCGTCTCGCCATCCCCAAACTACGCGATGCGCCTTTAGATCGAGGATGAAGGGGTGTGACGCAGCATTAACGCCCATAAGTCCACCCCCACCGCTCGATTGAAACGATTGCAAACAATCCAGCGTTGAAAAATGGCTCGCTGGAAATCCACGCCCTCACTTCAGATTCCGAGTTTGCTTCGAGAATCAGACAGGTTCCGATTGAACACTCATGAGCATCATAAAGCGGGCCGCCGTGCAGCATTTTCACGTCCGCCTCGCGGCGAACGTAGGCTCGATGTGAATCGAGTAGTTTCTCTCGTATCCGGCCAACGCTCGCATGATCAATGCCGCGAAAAACAAAGAATTGCTTGTCCAACATCCCTCTCCATTGCCGATATAGATGCACACGTGTCCATTGCGGTGCACGAGCGTGACCCACGCAGTATCGGGACAACCGGATTCCGCGTCGAATGAAAAAGTAAGCAATGGACTTGCTGTTTTGGTTAAGAGGCGTTAACAGAATGACTTTTTCAGGTGTCGCCAGCATATGATGCAGCAAGCGATTTCGAGGAAAGCCTCGTGGATGAAAGCGAGGCGCTCGAAGCGAATACGCAGTCGGCGAAAGTTGTGAAGCCACGAAATGGTCCGCTCCACGACCCAGCGTGTTTTGCCTAGACCGCTACCATGAGGCTGACCGCGCCGAGCGATTTCGGTTGCAATGCCGGCTGCATGTAGTGAACGCCGATATTTGTCGTGGTCGTAGCCTCTGTCGCCCTGAACGACCCGAGGCTTCGATAGTGGTCTACCACGCTTGCCGCTGATGGGCAGGATAGCCTCGACCAGCGATTGAAGTTGAGTGACGTCATTGCGGTTGGCGCCGGTGAGTATCACCGCGAGCGGGATGCCCTGCGCCTCGGTGATGAGATGGTGCTTTGAACCGGGTCGCGCGCGGTCTGTGGGATTCGGTCCTGTTTTTGACCTGAGCCCACAGCGCGGATTGAAGAGGAATCGACGATGACGCGAGACCAGTCGATTTGGTCGGCTGCGCGCAATCGCACAAGCAGCACCTCGTGCAACTGGTCCCAGACGCCGGCGGCCTGCCAGTCACGCAAACGACGCCAGCAACTCATGCCGCTCCCGCACCCCATCTCGCGAGGCAGTAGGTCCCAACGCAGGCCCGTCTGTAAGACGAAGAGGATGCCCGTGAGCACTGCACGATTGTCGAGTGGCTTGCGCCCCGGATAACGAACTCGCCGTGGCTTCGGAGGGGGCAGCAACGGTTCGATGAGTGCCCAAAGGTCGTCGTCGAGTATCGGCTTGGCCATATCCTTTTCGTCGTCGAAACAATGAAAAGGTTAACAGGATTCATCGAGTGTAAACAGCCCCTTCGCTCATTTTGTTAAAGGTTCTAAGTACGCGCGCCCGGGCTATCACCATGTTCCGGCGATGCCGGGCTGTCCTGCAGCGGGGCGTTACGCGTGACGGGAGAGATTTTGGCTCGGCCGTCCGGCATATCGTCGAGTCAACGAGAAAGTCACCATCTTTGACGAGGCGTCTCCGATGGAGATACGGGACGCTTCAGCACGGGGGCAGTGGCGAAGGACAACGAGCTGCATCGAAAGAGTCCGCAGGCCTCCGACTGAAAGGCGGCACCACGCAGACACCATCCTGGCGCTATCCCTCGACAGGCAACACAGATGCGTCGTCTGTCCGAGCGGTCGGCGCATTTCCCGCGCGCCAGGTCACGGGTTCATGGCGTTCCCGGTTGACTGCCAGCGAGAAAACGTCAAAGCGGTTGTAGTAGCCGACCACGTCGTGGAACTGCTTCGGCTCGACGCAACGGTTCAGATCGAACTGGGCGTATGTGATACCTTCCTCGTCGCTCAGCATGTCTCCGATCTGGCTCCCGGTCGGATCTACGAACATAGTCGCGGCTCTCGGTGACCCATCAAGTACTGCAGCAGCGCACGGATCTCTCGAAACGAGATAGTCTCGCATCTCGGCGTCCATGTAGCCTGCGCAGATGATGCCAAACGCCTTCGCTTCGAACGAATGTGCTCCGGCGCGCAGCCGGTTGGCGGCGACATTGTCAAAGTTGCCGCCCGTTGCTGGGCGGCGCGTCGGCCACAGCGCCGGCCAGCTAGAAATGTGAATCTGTTCGCCCTGAGCAATGAGCGAGTAGCGCGCCAACGGATTCGTGTTCTCGCCGCAGATAAGGCCGCCAATCCGGCCAATACGTGTATCGGCGACCTGCAGCCCTGCTCCGTCACCTGCCGCCCATACCAGCTTCTCATAGAAGGTAGGCACCAGCTTGCGATGATGGTTGACGACGGTGCCTTGATCATTGATCAGAACGTTCGAGTTCCAGAGGCAGCCGACGCTTGCATGGGATCGCTCGCTGAAACCCAGCGAAACGAACACGCCGCAACGCTGCGCCTCTGCAGCGATCTCTTCGAGTTCGGGACCGTCTGCATACAGGCTCTCACCAGCGAACCGCTCGAACAGGTCGTGATTGTCGATGGGAGCCCAGAGCGACGCCCACACCGGGAACGCCGGGATGTATGACTCAGGAAACGCGACTAGCTGCGCCCCGTTTCGACTTGCTTCACGGATAAAGGATATCGCCTTGGCGACAGTCTCGGTCTTGTTGAGAAATACAGGTGCGGCATGAACAGCCGCGACCTTGACTATTGGAAGGTAGGACATGATATATGTGTTCTCGCTCAGGGAGTTGACTGGGATTAGTGGTCGCTTGCCGTTACCGCGCCCAGGCCCGTCTCGCGTCTGACAACGAGCTCAGCCCATCGCGAGCGGGCTGCAGCATCGCGGGTCATCAGCGAGACGAGAATGACAAGCAGGAAACCAACCGGAGTGGAAAGGATGCCCGGGTTGCGCAGTGTGACAAGGGGTTCACGCAGCCCGACGATGCTTGTCGCGTCAGGAGAGATTGCCGTCGCAGTTGCGAGTGCGTGCCCGCGTTGCTCCAGAAGCGCGCTTCGGGAGGCTGCGTCTTTTGCGGCCTCCAATTGCGTTTCTACGCGCTTCGCTGTGGCGAGGGCCTCCTGTCGTACCAACGCCGGGTAGGTCATATTTGGCGACACTAGGACCAGCACGATCGCGGCCACTGTTCCGCCGATAATGCCGACAATCACACCTTGCGTTGTGGTCCGACGCCAGTAAAGCGTCATAACGAGGGCTGGAAGGTTCGCGGACGCGGCAACTGCATAACCCAGCCCTACCAGTTGCGCGACGTTTTGGCCTCGAGCCATGATGCTCACGGCGATCGCGATCGCCCCAACGGCTAAAGTCGCAACCCGCGCGGCGACCACCTGCTGGCGATCCGTTGCTTTTCCGCTCTTCACAGCGCCGACATACACGTCGTGCGCGATTGACGAGGCGGCCGCCAGAGTCAAACCAGCTACGACCGCCACGATGGTCGCGAATGCCACGGCCGCAATAAAGGCAAGCATAAGGTCTCCGCCCGCGCTACCTGGCCCGCCAGTGAGTGCCTGCGCGAGCAATGGAGCCGCCAGGTTGCCACCCTTGTCTGCCAAAGAAATCAGAGGCGCTCCGACGTAATATGCAGCCGCAAAGCCAATCACGACGATGAAAAGGTGGCACGCACCGATACCAAGCATCGCCCACATTACTGAGTGCCGCGCCGCCTTCGCGTCTTTCACAGTGAAGAAGCGCATCAGAATGTGAGGCATGGCCGCTGTTCCGAGGACGAGAGCAAGCCCAAGCGAGAACAGCTCCAAAGGCTTGTTCAGGAACAAACCAGGCTCGAGGAAGCGCCAGCCAAGCTCATCGCCTGTCAGGGCTCGCCCCGCCGCCATCGAACTCACATGCGCCTGGACGAACTGGCTATGAACGACCGCGTCCATGAAAGTGGGAACCTGGAAGCCAAAAGGAAGCCATGCGAGCACGACCAGAACGAAGGAAGCGCCGATCAGCAGCACCGCCTTGATGACCTGAACCCAGGTTGTCGCCTTCATTCCGCCACAGGCAACATAGATAAGCATCAGTGCGCCGACACCGACAACAGATACGTTGTAGTCGATACCTACGAGTGCGCGGACAATGACCGCGCCGCCAACGATCTGCGGGATCATATATGCAAGCGCCACCACGACGCTCGATACCGCTGACACCGCCTTCGTCGCGCGAAAGCTGTTGCGCATCGCCAGTACATCGCCAATTGTGTATCTACCCAGATTCCGGCACGGCTCAGCGATGAAAAGCAGAACGGGAATGAAGGCAGCGAAGAAGCCGACCAGGTAGATCATCCCATCGAAGCCATATAGCGATATCAGACCGGACGCGCCGAGGAACGCAGCGGCCGACAGGTAATCACCGGCGATGGCCAGCCCGTTCTTCGCCGGGCCGATTCCGCCTCCTGCCGTGTAAAAGTCCCCTGCAGTACGATTAGTCCGCGAGGCGAACCACGTGATCAGCAGAGTCGAGGCGATGACAAGGCCAAAGACGGCGAATGTAAGAAAATGATGGGTGACGGCCGTTCGT
This sequence comes from Paraburkholderia terrae, assembly GCF_002902925.1. Taxonomy (GTDB): domain Bacteria; phylum Pseudomonadota; class Gammaproteobacteria; order Burkholderiales; family Burkholderiaceae; genus Paraburkholderia; species Paraburkholderia terrae. Next base: position 1,412,100 of record NZ_CP026113.1, read on the forward strand.
CCAGCCTCTGCCGCGAAAGCAGAGCTCGCTGGCGCCGAGAGCGTCATGATCAGTATGAGCAGATGCCTAGTACGCATGACGCTGCTCCCCTGCTGCCAGAATCGGAGTCGCTTGCTCCTTGACGTCTGACGACGCCTGGTCAATCTGTGCCGTGCGTCGCAAGAACGCGTAGGCGATCGCACCGCCGAACGGATACTGCGAGACCGCGAAGATAGTTCCGAGATTTATGCCCGGTACCAGACGAATCTTGAAGAACGCGGGCGCCCATGCAATCAGCGCGGGAATCGAAAAATAGTAGATTGCGGCGAGCACGCCCAACCAGACAACAGTGTTTCGCCGCTTCCGGGCGAGACGCCTGAAGCGCTCGCTCGACAGGATCGCATCCCAGTCCACGTCGGTCTCAGCCATGAATTCCTCCAGTACAGGTCGGAGGCCGGGGGCTCCCGGCAACTGGAACCAAGTCTATGAAAGCCAGATTTCCTGACGAACCGGAAAAGAATCTCTGGCCTGTGCAATTTTGCACAGGGAGAATGGATGCCCCGCCAGTGGAGGCTTCCCGTGAATCTCAATCATCTTGACTGGAACGATCTGCGGGTTTTCCTGACGCTCGCGCGAGCCGGCAATCTCTCGAAGGCCGGTCGCTTGCTAGGCATGGACCACGCGACGGTTGGCAGGCGCATTTCTGCGCTTGAGTTTGCGCTCGAGACACCGGTCTTTGAGCGCGACCGGCTTGGTTACCGGCTTAACGCTCAAGGCAGGGAAATGCTGGAGTATGTGGAAGCAGTCGAGGCGAGCATCATGACGCTCGGGGATACGCTCAGCGGTGCCCAGCCAGGCCTCGCTGGGCACGTACGCATCGCTACCATGGAGGGAATTGCGTCTCTCTATCTCAGCGAGCAGTTCGTTGAATTCCGACGTCGTCAGCCTGGCATTACCATTGAACTGGTGACTTCGGCGACCGACGTGCGCATCTCCCATCGTGAGGCCGATCTGTTTCTCGGGTTCTTCGAGCCTCAGGGAACCAATCTGAGAATTGAGAGAATCGGCGAGTTCCGCTTGCATCTCTACGCACAGGCCGACTACCTTGCGGAGCATGGCGTGCCAGCAACGCTCGCTGATTTAAGGGATCATCGATTTGTCGGCTACATCGACGATCTTATTCAGCTAGATGCCGTGCGCTGGCTGGACGACGCGATTGCTGATCCCCCTATCGCTTTCCATTCGACCAGCATGCTTTCCCAGATGTTTTCAGCAGCAGCGGGCGGTGGCATTGTCATGCTGCCGGCGTTCGCGAGGGCCGAGCGCTTTGGTCTCGTCCAGATACTCCCGGACCATATCGACGTGAAGCGTGCCGTCTGGATGAGTTCACATCAATATCTGCAACGCGTTCCGCGAATACGCGCGGTTGCCTCGTTTCTGACAGAGATCATGGCGCGTGACTATCCTGCATGATTCGACCACTAGAGCCGGCAGCCAACGCCTGAGTCGGCGCAGGGAACTCCATCTTTCGAACCATTGCCTGCCAGTTACCACTATCAAACCGATGGAGACGATCGCAGCGATATGGGAGCCGTCTCTAGCGCAACCTGAAGTCCGCAACTTCGTCAGAAAGCGATTCCGCAAGGATCTTTAGGCCATCGGCAGCAGAACTCGATTGCTGCACGAGCAACGCGTTCTCCTGGGTCATGCTGTCGATATGTCCTACGGCAGCGTTCACCTGGGTGATGCCGTCCTTTTGTTCAAGCGCGGCTCGATTAATTTCGCGGATCAGCGCCGACACCGCATCGACCTGCTCTACGATCGACTTCATCGCTTCACCGGCATAGCCGACCAGTTCGGCTCCCGCTTTCGTGGCCTCCGCCGACGACGCCACGAGTACCTTGATCTCTCTCGCGGCCTGCGATGATCGCTGCGCAAGTGCGCGAACCTCTGCGGCGACGACCGCGAATCCCCTGCCGTTCGCTCCGGCTCGGGCGGCCTCAACGGCCGCATTGAGCGCCAGGATGTTTGTCTGTGCCGCGATTCCGTCGATTACACCGATGATCGTCGATATTTGTCGGGAGCTTTCATCGATGTCCTGCATCCGGGTGATAACACTTGTTACGACCTCCGCTCCGTGAATCGCGGACTGCTGTGCCGTTTTGGCAAGCCCTTCTGCTGAGTTTGCTGAGTCGCCAGCCTGTGCAACTGCACTCGTGATCTCTTCCATTGAAGCCGCAGTTTCCTGCAGGCTTGCCGACGCGCGCTCAGTCCGTGCAGAAAGATCGCCGCTGGCCGATGCGATCTCCGTGCTCGCCGACTCAATCGTCCCGATGCTCTCCCGAATGCTTGAAACCGTTGCGCGCAATCCGTCCATCATTGAAGAAAGCTCACCGAGCAGGCTGCCAGCCGGATAGCCTTCGAGCCGCTCCGAAAGATCGCGCTTGGCGATTTTCTGCATCAGTCCGACGGCGACGCGGGGGTCACCGCCTAGCTGGGAGAGCACAGAACGCGACACCAGAGCGCCAAGCAAAATCACGAGAAAAAGCATAGCGACACCGACGGCTGAATTCTCGATGGCCCCGAGCCATACCCGATGATTCACATCATCCATGTAAAGGCCGGAACCGATCATCCAGTTCCAGCCCGGCTCCGTCATGACATACTGCAACTTCTCGACGATTTCGGTTTGTCCTGGCCGCGAAAACGCGGAGTCGATGTATGCCCGGCCATTGGGCGATCGTGCAAGTGCGTCCAGAAGGATTCGGATGACTTGGCGGCCGTTGCCGTCCCGTATCTTGTCCGTCATGTTCTGGCCCACGAATTCGGGATGGAAAGGATGCATGACTCCCATACCTTCCATCGTATAGATGTAGAAATACTCTGTCTTTCCGTCCTTTCCTTCAAAGCGGGAGGCGCGGACCGCGTCAGCTGCAGCGCGCTTCGCGTCCTCCTGGCTCATGACTCCCTTCCCTGCGAGCGCTTCGTAGTTCGCCACGATGTTGTACGCGGTCTCGACAGCAGTTCGAAGTTCGACGCGCTGCGCGTCCAGGATGAGGCTTCGTGTCTGAAAAAAGTTACCGACGCATATGACGACAATGCCCGTTACGGCCACTGCGACGAGAAGAATAATCTTCGACCTGAATGACATTTCGCGAAACATAACTAACCTTATTATTAGCAATTCGGCAAAACCGATGCGCCATTTGTACGACGCCCGTCTCCCCACACTTTGACGCCCCGCCCCCGGAAGCATGATCGGCGCGGGTCAATCTGCTCGCCGCTCATGCGCACGCCACTCTGCATCTATACCGCTCGTAGCAACCTCGAACGGATCGCTACGGCAATAGCCGGAAAACTCAGGATTTTACATATTATCCAGATGACGATATCGGAAGATTCTCGAACAGGTCTCGAAAGACAATTAATTCTTGACACGGGAGCCATCTTCCGACATGAAGCATTGAGCGCCCGCGCATGAGTTAGCGCGCATGATCGTGCTGCGGACGCGACCTGCAAAGCCCCCCCTTCGTCCGCCGACCATGCGCCCGTGATGTCTGAGCAGCGTGTAGTCGAAATCATGGTGGATTTGAGCGCCTCCTTTCGATGTGCCTTATGATTAGAAGACGGGTCTTTCACCCCGAGGTTGGGCGTGGGCGTGGTCCTTTGGACACCTGCAGTCGATAACGTCGAAAGGATCAAAATGCACCAGATTGCCGTCAGAGAAGACCAACTGGCCGACGCCAAAACCCTTGGCCAGACTTATCTGTTGGCTCTACGCGGCATGAGGACGCTGGGAAAGAGACTCGAGGATGTGTTTCGACCGACAGGCCTTTCCGTCCTGCAATTTTGCATCATGACCATGCTTCTCGACGACAGTGCGCCAACGGTGAAAGACATCGCGAACGCGTGCCAGTTAGAGATGTCACGCGTATCGGACCAGGTTGGCTTACTGGCCAGAGGAAGGTTGATCACAACCAGTGCTCCGCCCGAAGATCGCCGGATCCGACGCGTTGCACTAACCGAGATTGGACGAAATTCCGTCTTGCAGGCGCTTATCAGCTGGCAGGCGCTCGATGTCGAGTTGGCGAACATCTTCTCGGATGGCGCCTTCTGTCAACTTGCAACGCTTTCGAGTCCGCCGCCCGTTCGTGGCTATTCAGAAAATCCCGATCGATCTCGCGCCTAGCTGGGCGCAATTCGCTCCCAACGAACCCGATGGCCCCTTCCATACGACCGTGATCTTGCTCACCACGCGATAGATCATCGCATCGTCGCTCTCTTCCGCCGTCAGAAATTGAGATCTGCGGCAACCGGTGGTTGTGCCGCCCCTCTTTCACATCAAATCGCCTGTACACCAGAAAACTCTGCTTCGGCTCGACCATGAGACGTCGGAAGCGTGATTGCCTGTCCGTATCGCACCCGTCGCGCCCGACGGGGCTCTGGGAGTCGTGCACACCGTATCGAACACAAATTTCTTTCCGTGGCGTAACCGGTCGAACTCATCAGACGAATTACCAGTTGTGATCCAACGGCGCCAACGACGCGGTCACGCTCCTATTCATCGCAAAGCTGCCCGCTGTCGCCGCACGGCGAAGCAGGCCAGCTCGCTCAAGACTCCGAGGAAAAGCCATGCTTAAAAGAACGGTGACCGCTGCAGTGATATCGTCAGTCGTACTTGCAGCGTGCGGTGGCTCTGACAACCACAGTACCAGCACGGTCAAACCGCAACTTTTTGCCCAAACCAACGATACGGCAAACGCCGTGCTTCACTTCACGCGAAATCCGGACGGAACATTGAGCGCTGGCTCCGCGATACCGACCGGGGGGAAAGGCACGGGCGGCGTAACGTTCGCGACCGGGGGGACAGTCGGGCCTGATTCCCTGACAAGCGACAACAGCGTAATCATCAGCCCCGACGGGTCGCGCCTTTTCGTGACCAACGCAGGGGACAATACCGTCAGTGTGTTTTCGATCGACAGAAATGGCGGGAATCCGACGTTACTCGCCACGTCATCGACGGGCGGCGCCCTTCCAACTTCGCTCGCATTTGCAAACGGGGTCCTCTATGTCACTCACCAGCAGGGAACGCAGCAGCTGGGCGCCTACCGTGTTGGCTCGGACGGCAAGTTATCCCAGATTGGCCAGTACACCACCGTTCAGCCGAATGTGCTGCCGACACAGGTCGCTGTATCGCCCGACGGCAAGTTTGTCGTCGTGGACGTCCGAAGTCTGGCGGCCGGTGCAACCGCCGCGCCGAACAATACCCTAATCACCTATCCCGTCAACGTTGATGGGACGCTTGGTACCGCAGTCTCATCACCCACGACCGGACAAGGGCCGTTCGCCGCACGTTTCGGCTCCGGCGCGTTGGGCCGGGCGATAATCTCTGCCGAGACCGTAAGCAATAGCGTTGCGTCATATCAGTTGAGTGACACCGGCGCCTTGTCAGTGATCAGCGGCCCGCTTGTTGTACCAGGTAACGGAGCACCGTGCTGGTTGTCGCTCACACCGGACAACAGGTTCGCGTATGTCGGCAACGGCAGTGGGACGATCTCTTCCTATTCGATTGATGCGGCAGGACGCCTCACTCTTCTCAACGGATCTGCGGCAAGCGAGCCGCCCGTAACACCCGGTATCACCAGTCTTGCGGAAGACTCGTGGGTAAGTCCTGACAGCAAGTTCCTCTACGAAGATTTTCCAGGCGACAACAAGGTTGTCGCGTATTCAATTGGCGCCGATGGGGCACTCACAAAAATCGGCGAACAACCCGCCAACACCTTGTCGCGGATTTCATTGCAGGGCCTTGCCGGAATCTGACGTCCATCTGCACATACGGTCATGGGCGCGCGCTGCCGCGCGCCCGCTGAGATTAATCGGGTCGAGGCATCGACCTGCGATTCAACTCCTCCTGTACACAAAGCCGCATGGCAATTACATCGTAAGCGGCAGACATCGTTCGCTCTAGCTGTGCTTCTTGTCTAGCAATGCATAGACGGGGCGCAACAGACCTTCCAATAAGGGACGCTCAGGCCTTGTTCGCGCAAGGACCCGTATGCCCAGAAGCATGCCGAGTAACATGCGCGCGAGGTTCTCTGCCGACTGTTCGGTCGATATCTCGCCCGCCTGCTGACCGGCTGCCACGCAACGCCTGAAAAATGCCTCGACCTGTACAAGCACACCGGCGATAGTTTCCTGAAACTCGGGATCATGAGGTGCAACCTCGAGAGCCGAGTTGACCAGAAGGCACCCTTTGCGCTCCTCGTCGGATACGGACCGTTCAACGATTTCACGAAAAAATGCCTTGATCGCATCCGTGGGTTTCATTTTCCCTTCGAACCGCGAAACACGGTCGCCGAAGCTGTTCGCTACGTAATGCGCAAGTGCCCGTCGGAATAGCGAACGCTTATCGCCGAAGGCGTTATACAGGCTCGCGCCCGTGATGCCCATGCTCTGGGCAAGTTCACGCACTGACGTCGCCTCATACCCATGGACCCAGAAGTGATGCACCGCTGCATCAAGCACCGCATCCTCATCAAACTCGCGAGGTCGGGGCATGTCTTTCCTCCCATTTCAATCTCAAACAACGTGCCGTCGCATTGCACGGTAATTATCGTTCCGCTATTCTAAAGCAATTGTTCTAAAACCAGACACTAGCAATACTTACGAAACAATAACGTGAACAACCATGCGTCACCGGTGGCTCAGTTCCGTAATGGCATAGGACCGTATGATCCACTTTTATTTTCACCCCACACCCAATCCGGCGAAGGTGGCGTTGCTTCTCGAAGAGGCCGCGATATCCTATGAACTGCATCCCGTTGATACCAAGAAGGGGCAGCAGCATCTGTCGTCGTTCAGGCAGGTTAATCCAAATGCCAAGGTACCCGCGATTGTCGACACAGATGGGCCAGGCGGAAAAGAGGCTCGAGTATTCGATTCGAGTGCAATCCTGCTATACCTTGCCGAAAAGGCGGGAATGTTCCTCGGACGGGAGTCCGAACGCGCGGAGATGCTGTCGTGGCTGTTCTTTATCAGCTCGGGCATTGGTCCTTTCTCGGGACAATCGGTCCATTTTCAGCATGCAGCACCCGAAAAGATTCCCTATGCGATCAATCGCTTTCGCAAAGAAGCCGCACGGCATTATCGCGTACTCGACGAACAGCTCGAGGGGCGTCGCTACGTATTGGGCGACGACTACTCAATCGTCGACATGTCAGCCTGGGGCTGGATTGGCCGCGCCAAGTTCGTATTGCCGGGCGACGAGGATCCGCTGGCTCCCTTCCGCAACTTGAAGCGCTGGTTCGCCGAGGTCGATTCACGGCCTGCAGCCGCGCGAGCGCGGGCTGTCGGAACAACTCATCTGTTCAAGCAGGACATGGATGAGGAGGCCCGACGCGCTCTCTTTCCTTCCAACTACGCATAACGGCTTGAACAGAGCACGAAGCCTTCACGACACTGGCGAGAGTGCCTCGCGGCACAATCCGGCTTCATTGGACGACTACGACCATGCGAATTGAAAACAGGCGCGTTGTAATCACGGGTGGTTCGAGTGGCATAGGTCTGGCGCTTGCTAAAGCGCTTGGTGCCGCCGGAGCACGAGTTGCCATCACTGGAAGGCGGGCCGCTTTGCTTGACGACGCCGTAACGGACCTGGCCAAGGATGGTATCGTCGCGCACGCGATTGTGGCCGATGTCTCCACGGAAACCGGTCGCGCAACAACACTAAACGATGCAGTAGCCGCGCTCGGAGGCGTTGACATTCTTGTCAACAACGCTGGGGGCGTGCGGGCCGGCCGGCTCGAGGACACAACAGAAGCTGAAATTCGTGTGACGCTTGATGTTGATCTCCTCGCACCTATCCTGCTAACACAGACTGCGTTGCCATTGTTACGCCAAAGCGGCGAAGCAATGGTAATCAACGTGGCATCCGGTATTGCGCTGATCGGAATGCCGTTCTATGCGACATATGCAGCGGTCAAGGCGGGACTTGCCCGCTTTGGCGAGGCATTGCGCCGCGAACTTCATGACGAAGGCGTGCACGTGATGACTGTTTATCCCGGCGCAACCGACACGCCCATGATGCAGACTTCGAAAGCTGGTCCCGATCTCGGCTTCGTGCGGGAGCCAGCGTCTGCAGTAGCAGATGCCATCGTCGACGGGATCCGTAAAGGTTCGTTCGAAGTCATTCGAGGTGGCGAGGCCCGGGCAAAGATGATTGCCCTCAACCGGGATGATCCAGCCGCACTCGATAGCCGGTTTGGTGGTATCAAGTCGCAGCTCGCAGAAGCTGTCCGCGACCACACCGCGTTGTGACGCTGGAGAACGCTTTTGTATAATGCAGAGGACCGGCTGCGGGCCACCTTCACGTCTGGTCTCAATGGTGACGCGGGCGCTTATCGCGAGTTTCTTGCGGATCTGACACGACTCCTTCGAGGCTACATCCGGAAGCGCATCCCGCAGATGCACGATGACGTCGAAGATATCGTTCAGGAAATACTGCTGGCCGTGCACAACGCGCGTCACACCTATAGGACGGACGAACCACTGACTGCCTGGGTCCATGCGATCGCGCGCTACAAGCTTATGGACTTCTTCCGGGCGCGTGCTCGCAGAGGCTCCCTGACGGAATCGATTGACGATTACATCGACATCTTTGCGGCTCCTGATGACGAGCCCGGGGAGGCACGGCGAGATATCGGGAAACTACTCGACCATCTTCCTGACAAACAAAAACTGTCCATCATGCACGTAAAGCTACATGGCCTGTCTGTAGCAGAGGCCGCGCGACTGACCGGCCTGTCGGAATCTGCTGTCAAAGTCAGCGTCCATCGCGGCTTGAAAGCGCTAGCCGCCAAAGTAAGGGGCATGGCATGAGGACTGAGGAGCTTGTCAATCTACTTTCGACGGGATCGGAACCGGTAGAACGAGGGCAGTCTACGCGCCGGCTTGCCACATCCATGCCTCTCGCGCTGTTCGGTGCATATCTATTGATGCACATCGTGTTCGGGCTCCGACATGACCTATCGAGCGCAATGGCAACGGGGCTCTTCTGGGCAAAGCTGGCTCTTCCCGTTTGCATCGCGCTCGGAGCGCTTCTCGCTACAACCCGCCTCTCACATCCCGGAGCGAACGTCGGCTCCGCGTGGTTGGTCCTGAGCTTACCCGTCACCGGCGTGTGGCTCGCCGGCGCCCTGATTGTCGCGACGGCTCCAGAGCAGGATCGTGTGTCCCTCATCCTGGGGATGTCATGGCGATCCTGCCCATTTAACATTCTGCTGTTGTCGGTGCCTGCGTTTTTCGTGATCTTTATAGCTGTGAAGAGTCTGGCACCGACCCGCCTCAGCCTTGCAGGTGCGTCTGCCGGATTGCTGTCCGGCTCAGTCGCAACTATCGCGTACTGCTTTCATTGTCCGGAGATGAGTCCAGCTTTCTGGGGCATCTGGTACGTGCTCGGGATGAGCCTGGTTGCTGTAGTCGGAGCTATAGCTGGTCCTCGACTGCTCCGTTGGTAGGCTACGAAGTTCGAACTGGAACACCGCGCTTCCATTGTTGACGCGGTGTTGGATGGCTTAGTCGGCCGTCGGATGCAGCCCACCTCTCCTTCGCTCGCAAGTTAGTTATGCTGGGCAAAGACAACCAGCTGCCAGATAATGTCCCCGAGCGATGCGGGATGCTTACCATGCGTTTGTGCAGGAAGTATATGCCCCTCGGCAATCCCGATTTCGTGACTGCACTTCGTGCATCGATAAATGCCGGCATAAGGCGCACTGGTTCCGGGCCTGTGCGTTGCCGTAAATGCCTTATCCTGCACCTGAGTTAGAACACCCATCTCCTGATACAGCGCCATAACTTGACCCTCCGTTGGATTCATGATCACCCGCACCCTCGAACCTTAAATCTTTCTGGCGCGCGGGTATAACCCTAACATTTCGAACCACACATGAACAGGCGGTATCAGATGCTCCGATTCAACCAGATCGACCTCCGACACCGGCCCAGGCGGGACAGTTGATCCCGAGAGAATGCGTTACATGCGTTACATGCGCTACAGCGTAGCTTCCCCCCGTTGCTTCACAAACCATGGACGGCCCCTGTCTGCCTTTGTCATCATCAGGTGCGATCACACACACTCAGAACCCGTAGGGTTGTTCCATCCAACGCTGAAGAACGGCGCTATTCTCTCGCGGTAATTCGATGAGACCGCATCGAACTGCAGCACCAATCAATTGCATCTGTGGTTGCGTGATCAGATCTCCTTGCAATCCGTAGAAATACCAGCTAAATGGCGCACCTATTCGATCGTCAAATTTCTTCAACCGTGCATACAGGTTGCACAGGTCTAACACCGCGTGCCCACCGATTGATGTGATGTTCCGTCTGTGTGTCCATTGAGGAATGAACGATAGCGAGCGTACGTTGCGCGCGTCCAGATGCTCCAGGATATCAAAACACCAGCGTTTCGAAATTCGCTCCCCGGCCTGACCAAGGCTTGAGGTCGTCCAGTCATCGAAAAATCGTTGGCCGTCTCTCATGTATCGATAGCGATCATGGCCGTCGCTATAAGCAGAAATCCGATATGGGTCGCACAGGTCAGTAGCAGGCTGATTTATCAATCTTCTGCCTACAAGGCCTCTCTCATACTCGTACCAGTCGTTGGCAACCGCATTGAACGTCTTCATGTCTATCACATCTCGCAGGCAGTATTTCGACGGCCCGAGCGCTGACTGCGGGAACAGTTTCTGAAAATATCCAACAGGATTGCACCGTTCACCATCTTCAAGGCAGCGCCCCCAGATCTTCCTCTCAAACGGCTCTTCAGCAAGAAACTCCTGCTCCTGCCATATCCGGAACTGCACAAAATCGTCCTGTGCGCCGCCCCAATCATGCGTGAAGTAGTGCAATGAGCGACGTATCTCTGTGAGAACATAACCCGATTGATGGAACGCGTCCCACACCGCCTCGCTATCACCATTTCGTGCCTCCAGTTCATTCGACAACCACTCACGAAAGTCCGATGCGACCTCCCGGTACTCCACGTCAAGGATGCGGCCCGGTCGATGCGAATATTGCACACGGGATGTGACATAGCTAACGCGATTGAACCTTGTTCGCTTTGCGAGCAGTTCGCGTAGTTCTTTATGATGCCGGGACACCATCGCAGAAGCAACAATCGTCTCAAGGACATCGGACCGAAGATCATATTCTTTAAGCATCTTGTGGATACTCCGGACAAGGCGAAACGGGTGCAATCTTCCGAACGGATCGATTCAGCGTCTCGCTTCAGTCTCACTCAGAAAAAAGGTTCGAGCTCTGCGAGACACGCAGCTTGACGCGAAGCGTAGCTCGCGCGCACAACTATCATGCCTTGGCTGATGTGGTTTTGCATCACTCGCTCGTGGAACTCGTAACCGACTGGCCTTCCCGCGCTACCTATCTCTTCGCAAACGTCGTCCCCGCGTGACGCCAGCGAACCCCCATATTGTGCGATGTCGATGCTACCGCTTAGAAGAAATCGAAGCAAAAGTCCCTGCAATTTCGTGCGTGCTTCTCGCTCTTTGAAAAATTTCCATGCAGTTGCGTCAGTCTTCTCTCTCTCCCATAAAAGGGAGAACGATCCATAACCAACTGGCACTTGCGCGCCGATGCCTTCCTTCACCTGCTTTCAGAAAGCCTTCTCGACAAGAAATAGCCCACTCTTATGTGGAATGTGGTGAATTGCGATAAGCTTCAACACCTCATCGCACATCATTGTGCACACTAAAATGTTTTGGCAGAGATGCGGTTTGAACATATTGATGATGACAAGAACAATGACAGCAGAAAAACCGATGCAGTCTCGCGATTCGATTACTTACAAGCTTCGTTGCGCGGGGCTATCGATCTTACTCCCTTTGACCTTGCTGCTATCGTCACCTGTCGCGCTAGCCAATTCGTGGGGCGTCCAGATCGCCGGTGGCGTGGCTGACCATCACGTAAAGAAGGCCGATGTAGGTGTCGTTTGGGATCCAGACTGGACATGGTGGGAAATTAGCGGATGGCATTTCGCCTTTGTCGCTGAAGGCCATATTGCTTACTGGCATTCGAACGAAGGTAACGTTCACGACAACATCTTTGAATTCGGAGCAACACCAGTGATTCGATTCGTGAGGAGCTCCGGCAACGTCCGTCCATTCGTGGAAGCTGGTATTGGCGTGCGTCTCCTTTCACATCCAAGCATTTCAGAGACATACACCTTGTCGAGCGCCTTCCAGTTCGCCGATATGGTCGGCATCGGGGTCCAGTTTGGCTCGAAACAGCAGTTTCAGAGCGGGTTCAGGTTCCAGCATTTGTCCAATGCCAGCATCAAGGAACCGAACCCCGGTATCAACTTCAGCCAGATCTATTTGCAATACAATTTTTGAAATACGCCTTCAACGGCCCCACCATATCAATTCGTCAACAACAGAGCCCGCGCATTGCTGCGCGGGCCCAAGGGTAGCTTCGTTAATCCTCGCGCTATCGACAGACGAAATAGGCCGGGCCTGTAACGCAGCAGTGGGCTAGCTGATGATCGGTGGGCATTTACTTATAAAACCGCACTTCTATATTCTCTCGATTTTCTGACAGAGAAGTATCGTGCATCCAGAAACGAAGCGAGAATCATAGCCGAAGAGTTAAGCGGTATCCGCCCCCCTATAAGACGTGGCCTATAAATGCTGTCCCCCCTGTTGATTGGCTCTCCAGACAGCGCACACACCGCTTTGCGTCGAGCAATTCCAAGTGACCATAGCTGCTCACCATAGTGACCAAACGTTGAATCAGCCCAATCGATAGCAATAGTCGCACGGCTGCGTCTCTCGACGTCAGATATCACTTCAGCACCCCACACGCGTACGGTTACTTCTTGCGCTCCATTACTTCGAGGTCGTCCGCGCTTCGCTCGAACGTACTCCTTCTGATCTAAATTGGAATTCATCTTCGCTTCAGACTCTCGCGAAAAAAAGCCATCCAGGATTTGTTGCCAGACGTCGACTGATCGCTCCTCTCTCATAGGGCCTCTTCGATAACGCGTTTCCGATCCCACGGGATTAAAAAATCGGTCTTCTCAGACCTTCCAGAAATGGCCTTCAGACAACACGAGGCATCGCGAAACCAACTCGCTGGTTTTTGCGACGCGAAGACAGCTGGAATATCCTATTCACACGGGGACGTTCAGACGGTCGTCACCAATTCCGCCGCTATGTCTGTGGCCGGCCGAATAACAGCACCGAACAATTCTCAAGCACTGCCTTTCCAACACTACCAACAACAGCTTCTTATATAGTTGTACTAATTTGCATCAAGACCTATCGTGCAATTTTTCGCCCCATCTCGCAGACATTGCGTACAGGGAGCGGCCGACGAATCACTACTACCCCTCAAATCTAAGCGCTTTTGTGCGGAGGAAGAGCAAGTGTGATCATCCTAGCGCACACACTTTATAGCCGCAAGATGTCAAAACGAAGTATATGCACTGTAAAATTTGATTCTTCGGTTATTGCTTTGCAATTTTTCCTCTAAGCCATTTTTTATTCTTTTTAGCTAGAAGAATCGGAGCTCACCGGAGATGAGGTACACGTGACGAGAAGTGACATTTGAAGACCAACAGTCTGCCAAAGGATGCCGTCAAGCACCGGCATCAAAACCTGTTTAGTCTGTTTCAATCATCTTACGCAACAAAAACACCAACGCCACTCGCTCTGCTGGATTCAACGCGCCGAACGTCTCTTCCGAAATTTTGAAGCCAAACGGAGTAATCTGGTCTACGAGTTCTTCGCCCGCAGCCGTATTGGTCACCACGACTTTTCTGCCGTCCCATGGGTCGGCCGCAACGTCGACCAGCCTTCGCACCTTCAACCGCTCGATAATGCCGCGTATGGTGGCCTGATCGATAGCAGTAAACTTCACTATCTCATTGAGAGAACTCGCCCCCAGATCTCGAAGTGCACAAAGTGTCACAAGTTGAGCGGCGGTAATCTGTGTATCCGGCATTGCTTGCTGGAATATTGCGAGATGCCGTTGATAAGCTCGCCGCAGCAGATGTCCTATCTGCTCCGAAAATTTGTACCCAGCCGGATGGGGTCGCAGTCTACGGTCCACGATTATGCCTAGACGAGGTTTCGATCTGCCTATTATCTCTCAATCGCTAAAGAGACGCCTTGTATTGTGCTGTTGCACACATCTTAGGCTCTACAGCAGGTGAAGATGTGCAGAGAAGCCCGGCCACGCCGAATAGCAATCGCATCACGTGACGCCTTTATTCTGGATTCTCACTATAATCCGGCAATATTTACGTGTTGATCGCTGGTCATAGAATTACAAAGTTAGGACGTCAGTAACATTACAACAGTCCCGGTTGAACCCGTTTGCACACGCCTCTGTTGCACTTCGCAACCATCGCGCCAGGAACCCTCCGCTGCGCACCCTTTTCTCGACTGGTGCCCCTGGTACGCGCCGCATCCACCTTTAGATGAGCCACCCGCGCAAGCATCGGTAGGGTCTCAGCGCCAGATATCGCCAAAAACTGGGGAGCTGTTTCCTGCATTGGGTAGATACATTTTTCCGGGCCGCGCCCCTACACTTCGGCTCATTGAGTTTGCATTTTGCCCAGAAAAGACGGGCTGACGATGCACTTTCAAGATTCTTCTTATCATCTTCGCAACGGATCCATGAGATTTAGCTTTTTAAAAAGTGAGAGAAACCATGTCCAAGCTCTTTTCGCACGTTAAAGTGGGGCCGTATGAGCTTTCCCACCGCGTCGTGCTTGCCCCATTGTCCCGACTCCGTGCGGATGATGGCGCGAACCCGAGCCCGCTGATGGCTGAATATTACGGCCAGCGTGCATCAGAAGGCGGGCTGCTCATTGCTGAGTCGGCAGCGGCACTCATAGACGGCAACGGGTATCTTGGCTCCCCGGGCTTGTATGACGACAGCCAGGTCGAGGGCTGGAGGGTTGTGACGGATGTAGTACATGCGAAAGGTGGCAGGATTTTCGCCCAGATTTACCATGCGGGACGCCAGTCGCATCTGGACTTGCGGCCCAATGGCGACCAGCCGATCGGCCCATCGGAGGTTCCGCACAGCAGCATGGCTCACACGGCGAATGGGTGGGTACCTGCAACTCCCAATCGCGCGCTCGAAGCACATGAATTCCCTGCGATCGTCGAAGGCTTTCGCGCCGCCGCAAAGCGTGCGTTTGCTGCAGGCTTCGACGGCGTTGAACTTCACGGCGCCAACGGCTATCTCCTCGACCAGTTCCTTCAGGACGGGACCAACAAACGGTCCGATAGCTACGGCGGCTCGTTTGAAAATCGCGCACGGCTACTTTTTGAGGTTGCACACGCAGCTATTTCGGTATGGGGTAGCGACCGGGTAGCTGTCCGACTCAGCCCCAGCAGCGGGTTTGGTGAGATGTCGGATAGCGATCCGAACGCTCTGTTCGCATATGTGGTGCAGCAACTCACAAAACTCGGTCTCGCGTATCTGCACCTGATCGAACCTCGCTGGCTTGCTGAAAAGGGAATGCCCGAACAGCAACCGGTAGTAACCCGCGAGCTTCGGAAGCACTTTTCTGGCGTAATCATCGCTGCCGGTGGTTTCGATGGGGCATCAGCAGAAGCCATCATCAACGTGGGAGATGCGGATCTGGTTGCCTTTGGGCGCCACTTCGTAGCAAACCCGGACCTTCCGAAGCGCCTCCGCCGTAACCTGCCTTTGAACGAGTACGACCGCTCGACATTTTATGGTGGCTCGGAGTTCGGTTACACGGACTATCCGTTTCATGATGACGAGCCGGAGGCCGTTGCGTGAAGAATCAACCGGCAGTGCGACCACGCTCTCCAAGTAATCAGTCAACGGCGTCGCGAATGCTCAACAAGTCGGTTTGAACTTAACCCAGCGAAGTTTCGCGAGGTTCCACGCCCAGTGCAGTCAACCGCTTCCGGGTCTCGTCGAGAATCAAATCTGATAGCTCTGGGTCGTCAACAATCCGCGACATCGTAACTGCACCGATTATGGCTGACAACGTGAACATGGCGTCGCCGGTCGCCGACGCGGTATCGGATGCCCCGCCCTGCCTGGCAATGACGTCAATCAGCTCGCGAAAACCTTGCGAAGCTGCACGACGAGTTTCCAGGTCTGCCCGGGCGAGTTCGCTACCCATCGCGACAAGCGGACACCCTGCCAGGCAGTCATCGCGGGTCTCATCTGAAAGAAAGGTCTGAATATGTTTGAGGAAAGCTTCCTCGCCTCCTTCCGCAGCGGCTTCGGCCGATTCCACAATCGCCTCCATGCCGGCGGCACAGGCTTCAGCAACGAGTTGGTCTTTGGAGGCGAAGTGTCGATAGAACCCGCCATGCGTCATCCCCGCCGCCGACATGATTTCCGCCACGCCGGTTGCGTGGATCCCGTTGGTGCGAAACGCTCGTGTGGCGACTTCCACGATCTTCCTCCGAGTTTCGGCCGTCTCAACTCTCGACTTCTTCATTTAACAAATCCTTCCCGCTATATCGCTCGGTTACGTGTCGGTCGTCATCTATAGTAGCGCCCGACTGGCTCTTTTCCAATCTGGCACAAGATTATTTTCATGCGCCAAAATTTTTAGATTGTTGCGATCCTCTATCAAATGATCTAACAGAGGACAATCTAAGGAAGATTGACGCCATACCGCCCCTCAATCGGGTCGTTTTTCCTTGACATTATAGATTATGGATATTATCTTGAATCAGGTTAGTGTCAGTGTGTCATCTAAAATTTACTGGACGGCGAGCGAACTAAGAACGGGCGGCCTGGCTTTTACGGACGCGTAGATCGAAGAGGGGCGCCGAGTGCGCAGCCACGCAAGCCCTGTCAATGAACGTAATGAGGAATACTATGAATGACCGTTTGAACGAATCTGAGGTCGGGGTCATCGCACCCGGCAAGTCCGCTACACCTGGCAGCAGGCGCTGGATTGTCAGGGTAGTTGCAATCGCGATTCTTGCGGGAGCAGTAGCCACGGCGTACCGGCTGCACGGGTCGCACTCGGCGCCCGCGAGCGCGCCACCGCCGACAGCAGTCGCGGTCAGTGCTCCCTTACAGCGAGATCTTGAAGGGCGAATCGGCTTTCTGGGCCAGTTCTCAGCGGTTAATCGTGTAGAACTACGAGCCCAGGTGGGCGGCACTCTCACCCAGATCCATTTCAAAGACGGAGACATCGTCCATAAGGGAGATCTTCTCTTTGAAATCGACCCCGAACCCTACGAAATCAAGTTAAGCGAGGCTACTGCTGCGCTCGCGTCCGCGAATGCCCGGTTGGCACTTGCTACACGTGAATTGGCTCGAGCCCAGGAACTGCAGCGTGCGGACGCCGGTACCGTCCAGAATGTCGATCAGAAGGTCGCCGAACAGCATGCTGCCGAAGCGGCGGTTGAAAACGGTAAAGCACTAGTTCGAGACGCGAAGTTCGACCTCGATCGCTGCCGGATCTCGGCCCCCTTCACCGGACGAATCGGCACTCACCTGGTCTCGACGGGCAACCTCATCGCGGGGAGCCGCGCTGCCACGAGTCCGACGACCCTGCTCGCAACAATCGTCTCGCTCGATCCCATCTACCTGGACTTCGACATGAGCGAAAACGATTATCTGGCGTTTCAGCGAGCGCGTGAGAAAGAGAAAGGCGCCCTGCCCAACAGCGTGAAAATCTCTCTCGGTGATGAGAAGGACTTCAATCGACAAGGGACGCTGAATTTTGTTGACAATGCGCTGGACCGCTCGAGCGGGACAATCCATGCACGCGCGATTGTTCCCAACAGCGATCTCTTTCTGACGCCGGGCGGATTTGCACGTGTCCGTTTGACCGTTTCCGCCCCGCAGCCGACGTTGCTCGTACCCGATGCCGCCGTGCTTGCCGACCAGTCGCAGCACATGGTGTATGTCTTGGGACCCGATGATGTTGCTACTCCGAGGCAGGTTGAAGTAGGCGAGCTTCGCGGCGGCCTGCGCGTTATCCGGTCAGGCCTTGCCGCAACCGACAAGGTGATCATCGACGGCATTCCCTCCATCAGGCCGGGGGCAAAGGTGTCGCCGCACGCTGGATCCGTTCAATTCGTGTCCGAACAAGCTGAGGTCGGAGCAAAGTCATGAAGCTGACTCACTTCTTCATTGAGCATCCGCGCTTTGCAGCGGTGATCAATATTTTCGTGGTTCTGATTGGCCTGGCGACCATGGTGTCCCTGCCGGTCGCACAGTACCCGAACATTGTGCCGCCAACCGTTCAGATAACGGCCACGTATCCGGGGGCGTCCGCTGAAACCATCGCTCGCACTGTAGCGACGCCGCTCGAGCAGTCTGTCAACGGCGTTGAGAATATGGACTACATCACTAGCCAGTCGACGGGCAATGGTCAGCTCACGACCACGGTGATCTTCAAGGTCGGTACGGATCCGAACCTCGCGCTGATGCTTACCCGTAACCGTGTGCAGGACACGCTTTCACGGTTGCCGCAGGAAGTCCAGCTGCAGGGTGTGCAGGTCAAGAAGACCATTCAGGCGCTGCTTCTGGGTGTTCACGTCTATTCGCCGGATGGGTCGCGTAGCGCTGAATATATGTCGAACTACATGCTACATGTGCGAGATGAGATCGCGCGCCTTCCAGGTGTTGCAGATTTCTGGATGCTGGGCGACCGGCAGTATGCGATGCGGATCTGGATCGACCCAGACAAGGCTGCCTCGTACAACATCAGCGCCAGCGAGATCTTGGCTGCGATTCGTGCCCAGAATGCCCAGGTTTCGGCGGGTGTCCTGAACCAGCCCCCGGTTGCCAGCAGTCAGGCCTATCAGATCAACGTCGAGGCCCTCGGTCGACTGTCCACGCCTGAGCAGTTCGGCGACATCATCGTGAAATCGGATCCGCAGGGACGTGTCACCCGAATCCGCGACATCGGCCGCGTCGAGCTGGGTTCAGTGGACTATGGTTCCAAGGCATATGCCGACAAGTATGTGTCGACACCCTGGTGGGTCATCGCCACGCCCGGTGCGAACGTCGTGCAGGTTGAGCATGCCGTATGGGACAAGATGGCGGAGCTGAAGAAGAAGTTCCCGCCGGGGATGGACTACATCAACATCTATGACCCGACTACGTTTGTCAGCCATTCGATCGAGGAAGTGATCGAGACGATTGTCATCGCCATTCTGCTTGTGGTCGCTGTGGTGTATGTGTTCCTCCAGAACTGGCGCGCGACACTTATCCCTGTTGTCGCCATCCCTGTGTCGCTCATCGGGACGTTCACTATCCTTTCGCTCTTCGGTGCGTCCATCAATAACCTCTCTCTGTTCGGTCTGGTCCTGGCAGTGGGGATTGTTGTGGACGATGCAATCGTCGTGGTCGAAAACGTCGAACGGAACATGGCGCTTGGCATGTCTCCACGCGAAGCCGCGCACCAGACGATGAACGAGGTGTCGACAGCGCTCATCGCCATCGCGCTCACCCTCTGCGCGGTGTTTGGCCCGGCAGCCCTCATGTCCGGTATCACAGGGCTTTTCTTCAAGCAGTTCGCCATCACCATCGCAGCGTCCACTGTGATTTCGTGCTTCGTCTCTCTGACGCTGAGCCCTGCCCTGTGTGCAGTTCTGCTGAAGCCGCATGACCCCGAGACACTCCATGGTGAATCACACGGGTTCGGCCGCCTTCATCATGCTATCTTCGGTCGGTTTAACGCCGCGTTTGACTGGCTTTCGTCGCGCTACGGCAAGCTGACCGGCCGCTTCGTGCGTGCAACGACGGTCATGCTGATCGTCTATGTCGGGCTGATCGGCGCGACCGCGCTCCAAATGTCGAGAATGTCGACTGGCTTCATTCCTGACCAGGACATCGGTTATCAGGCAGTCATCGTCATGTTGCCGCCAGGATCCAGTCTTGAACGTACAGATAAGGTTGTTCGGGAGGTAAACGATATCATCCTCAAAACGCCTGGTATCGAACACACTTCGCCGACCACTGGTTTTGACGTAACGACCAGTACCGTCGCGCCCAACGTCGGGACGATCTTTACGGCCTTGCCCTCGCTGTACGGCAAGCACATCCCTGGTGTGACCGCTGCGACCATGCTGGTGAAGCTGCGGGCACGTCTCGCCGGCATCAAGGACGCCGTTGTCATCGTTATCAACCCGCCAGCCGTCCAAGGTCTCGGGGCCGCTGGTGGCTTCAAAATGATGCTGGAAGATCGCGGCGGTCTCGGACCTCAGGCACTTGCGAATGCAGCAAACACTCTCGTAGCCGCTGCTAACAAGGATAAGACCTTTGGCGGAGTGTTCACGCTCTACAACGCAGGCGCACCTTCGGTCTACGCCGATATCGACCGGCTTAAGGCCGAAAAGGTCGGCCTAACCCCCACTGATGTGTTTTCGACTTTGCAGCTCTATATCGGCACGCAGTATGTGAACGATTTCAACTACCTGGGCCGTACCTACCAGGTGCTGGTCCAAGGAGACCAGGCGTTCCGGAAGACGGCTGAAGACATTTCAAGACTCAAAGTACGGAACGCCTCTGGTGAGATGGTGCCAATCGGAACGGTGGCGACGTTCAAGAACACCACTGAACCGTACCGCGTGCCACGCTATAACCTCTATCCGGCGGCAGAAATCATGGGCGCGGCTGCACCCGGAATTGCTTCGGGTGACGCAATGAAGCGTATGGAGGAACTTGCCGAACAGGTTCTCCCGAACGGTGTCACGTTTGAATGGACGGACCTTGCCCACCAGCAGGAGCAACAAAGCACGTCTCCGCTGATGATCTTTGCAGCTTCGGCGCTATTCGTGTTCCTCGTGCTTGCAGCCCAATACGAAAGCTGGAAGACGCCGCTGGCCATCGTGCTGATTGTCCCGATGTGTCTGCTGGCATCAGCGATCGGTCTGGATATTCGAGGCATGCCTATCGACATTCTTGCGCAGATCGGATTCGTCGTGCTTGTCGGGCTCGCGGCGAAGAACGCAATCCTGATCGTGGAATTCGCGAAGCAACGGCAAGACGAGGACGGCGTTGGCCCCGAGGATGCGGCTGTGCATTCAGCACATGTGCGGTTGCGCCCGATTCTTATGACCTCGTTCGCCTTTATCGCTGGTGTGGCGCCACTCGCAGTTGCAACCGGCGCAGGTTCGGAGATGCGGCAATCGCTCGGAACGACTGTGTTCTTCGGCATGCTCGGTGTGACCATCTTTGGCCTTGTCTTTACTCCGGCGTTCTATACCTTTGTCCGCAAGCTCGGTGTCAGGGACATTTCCCCTCTGTCCCGCAAGCTTGGTAGCGGAGACGCAAAATGAATCGCTTTCTAACCAGAACATCGAAGGCAGTTGTAAGCAGCATGATCGTGGCCGCCGCGCTGGCCGGCTGTGCTGTCGGGCCCGACTACGTTGCACCGAAGACAGAACTTGCGCCGTTTCACAACACAGAGGCAGTTGCCAACCGGCAGACGACGCTGGCCGCCCCTCGTCTGGACAGCTGGTGGACCGGATTCAACGATCCCATGCTCGAAAAGGTTGTTCAGCGCGCCTTGGACCAGAATCTCAGCCTTCAGGCGGCGATCGCCCGCGTCGCGCAGGCGCGAGCGGCGGCACAGGCGGCCGGCGCCCAGCTGCTTCCCACGGTTGATGCTGGCGCCTCTGCGACAGCGATGCATCAGAGCACGAACAGTCCACTGGGTGCGTTGGCCAGTGCATTCCCGAACTACAGTCGTGACCAGAAGGAGTATGTCGTCGGCGCAACCGCGAGCTGGGAGATCGACCTCGCGGGAGGACTGAGACGTGCCAAGGCTGCCGCGCGCGACGAGGAGCAGGCGGCCGAGGCTGCTCAGTTGGGTACGCGTATCACAGTCGCTGCCGACGCGGCAGATGCCTACCTTCAGGTGCGCGGTCTGCAGGCACGACTCGCCGTTGCACAGGATCAGGTCGACACGGATGCGCGGCTTCTTGAACTGGTCAAGGCGCGCAAGCGCTTGGGAGCAGCCGATGAGCGCGAGGTCGCGCAGTCTGAAGCGTTACTGCGTCAGGCACGCTCCACAGTTCCTTCGCTCAAGGTCGCCCTGGAAGCTCAACTGAACCGGCTCGATGTATTGATGGGTGCACAGCCTGGCACGTATGCGGCCGAGCTGGCCGAAAATCCAGCGATCATCCCAGGGGTGCCTGCAATCGGTACGGGCGACCAGCCGGTCGACGTCCTGCGCCGGAGGCCCGACATCATCGCGGCAGAACGCCATCTCGCTGCAACCAATGAACAGATCGGCGTGGCCATCGCGGATTACTATCCGAAGATCTCGCTGTCCGGTGCATTGGGATTTGACAGCATACGGGGCGGTCAGCTGTTCAGTGCAAAGTCCTTCCAGCCCGTCGGTACAGGAGCGCTCCAGTGGCGACTGTTTGACTTTGGCAAGGTTGACGCTGAAGTCAAGCAGGCTCGCGGAACACATGCAGAGGCGCTGGCCCAGTACAGGGAAGCGGCATTGAAAGCGACGGAAGACGTCGAGAATGCGCTCATGGCCCTTTCGCAAACTGAGGTTCGCTCACAAGAGCTCGAACAGGAAGTCGCAGCCCTCACTCGGGCCCGTGATCTGTCCGAGCGCGCGTATCGGGCAGGCTCCATCACGCTTACGGACGTTCTCGACGCTGACCGGTTACTGCTCGTTGCACGAGACGACCTCGACGCGACGAAAGCCGATTCCGCGCGAGCTGCGGTTCGTACGTTCCGTGCGTTGGGTGGCGGCTGGGACGTGCCCCAGCAGGTAGCGCAATCCAACTGACAGGCCGGGCGTCCATCTTCGTACGCGATGATGGACACTACTCTGTATTCGGTAACCGCTTAACCATTTCTTGGATAGATGTTGCTCACCTTTGGCTACTTCTGCATGCAGCAAGCGAGGCGCATCATCTACCTCACGTAACCGCAGTGACAGACGCCCTCCGGCGTTAGTGGTAGAAGAGATGCCCCCTGTTTGAAAGCGTGCAAAGTCGTTGCCGGACCCTGGCATTAGCTTAGTTGTACGAATTGTGTAATGAAACGTGAAGTCTGGAAATTCCTCACCGGGTTCCATCTCGCAGGATAAGCTTTAAATCTGGTTGTCAACCATTAGCGTTCCTTTTCAAGGAGATTGAAATGAAGTTGGAGAACAAGGTTGCATTTATTACGGGTGGCACGTCCGGTATCGGGCTGGAAGCGGCAAAGCTCTTCCGTGCCGAAGGCGCAAAGGTCGTGATCCTCGGTTCCAACGCTGAGCGACTGGAAGCAGCCGGCAAGGAACTTGGTGGTGATGCCCTGCTGATCCAAGCTGATCTGCGCAAGATCCCCGATATTCAACGTGCAACCGAAGAAACGCGCACAAAACTCGGCCGTATCGACGTTCTTTTCGCCAACGCCGGCGCGAGCACCGTGGCTCCCCTCGAAGCCGTCACGCCGGAATATGTCGAAGACAATCTCGCGCTCAACTTTACGGGCACCTTCTTCACGATCCAGAAAGCGGCTCCCTTGATGCCCAGCGGGGGTAGCATTATCGTGACAACGTCGTTCCTTAACACCATCGGCATGCCCGGCCTGTCCATCCTCGCCGCAACCAAGGCTGCCGCCCGTTCGCTCGTACGCACGCTCGGCGCAGAACTGGCACCGCGCGGAATCCGTGTGAACGCCGTTAGCCCGGGCGCAATTTCGACGCCTTTCTACGGCAAGATGGGCCTGAGTGACGAGCAGCTGTCGGGAGTCGCCGCCAGCCTTCAGGAAAAAATCTCCCTCAAGCGTTTCGGTGAGCCGGCTGAACTCGCTAAAACCGCTCTCTTCCTGGCCAGCGATGATTCGTCGTACATCACTGGCACCGAGATCGTTGTCGACGGCGGACTTACCCAGTTCTAAGCCCCCATCGGCTCTCCTCGCCCACACGATTTGCCTCAAGCTTTTGCAGTGGGCGAGCTGATCACGCAAGGGGTATGGTCACCCTATGCGAAGAATCTTATCTCAGCGATTTGCTGGTCAGCTTCAAGGGACAACGCGATCACCAGCGAGGGTCTCGGCTGTCCATGTACTGCAATTGCCGGTTGACGACCGTGGCACTGCGTGGCGATTGCCGCCGGCTTTTTCCCAAAATTCAGCAAATCTCATACAATGGCGCCAATCAATCAGCGATGGGCTAATGACTTGGACCGCCTGGAAGCCATGGAAATGTTGCTGAGCGCAGTGGACAAGGGAAGCCTTTCCGCAGCTGCTCGGGACCTGAAAATTCCCGTTTCGACGCTTACCCGCAAGGTCACCGAACTTGAGGAGATGCTCGGCACGCGGCTGCTCATGCGCACTACGCGAAAGCTTACCCTGACAGACGCGGGGGCGTCGTACGTGGCGGCGGCTCGACGAATTCTTGATCTCGTAAGAGAGCAGGAACATGAAGCGACCGGCGAGTTCACAGCCGCTCGGGGGGAGTTGGTCGTCACAACCCCCGTACAGCTGGGGCGGCTGCATGTCCTTCCGATCATCAATCAGTTTCTTGCTCTCTACCCGGATATCACGGTTCGGTTGCTTCAGTCTGACCGCAATGTCGACCTGATTGACGCACACGCTGACCTTGCAGTGCGTATTGGCGAACTCGCTGACAGCAGCATGATCGCAACTCGTATAGGTTCGCTGCGCGCGATACTTTGCGCAAGCCCAGCGTTCATGGATCGTCAGGATCTGCCGACCGAACCGGACGACCTGACAAAATTCCCATGCGTTGTTTTCAATAGCCCTTATCTTTCACCGTGGCGTTTCCGTTTGCCGTCCTCTGGCAAACTGCTCACGCTTGATGTTCAGCCACGGCTCGAAGTGACTGCTCCGGATGCAGCGGTAAGTGCTGCTGTCGATGGCGTCGGCATTACGCTGGTGCTTGAGCACGATGCGGACGAGGCTCTCCGGGCCGGAAAGCTACAGATCCTGCTACCAGAATACGAGGTCGAACCTGTGCCTGTCCACATGGTGCACGTCTCTCGCAACATCATGGCAATCAAGTTGCGACACTTTATCGACTTCGCCGCGCCGCGACTTCGTGAGTCCCTGGGGCACTTCGGCAAGAAGGGGCCTCCAGATTAATGTGTGGAAATTCCATCACATGTAAGCTCCAGTTAACCTCTCCGAGTCTGTCCACGACTTGAAGTACGGATTGGACAGTCTCGGGCGGGCAGACCTACCCTGAGGTCTCGCAAATCTCGCAAGATGCTGGCTTACCAGCGCCTTGATGACCACATCGCGAGATGTCTGGCTTGTATCTGCAGTATCCGTCGAACGTCGCCGGATCAGATTACGCGCCGCGTTGACATCGGCGTGCTGTTTGTGGCCGCACCACAGGCATCTGAACTTCGCCTGCTCCTTGCGGTTTCACTTGTCTACGTAGCCACACGCAGAGTCAGTCTGCGAGGAATACGCTCGACTGACTTTACTGCATTTGACGCCGAGGCGCTCTTCCAGCTCCTTCAGCTTTGCATCGATTGCCCTCGCACCATGTCCGAGAGCAGCTTGTTTATGCAGCGGCTCAGGCCCGGATCCCGGAAATTGAGTTTTGTCACAATGATTTTGGCCGGCGCACGCACCTTGGCGAGCCGGTTCAGACAGCGGCCGATTTCACTTTTGATCCATCCGCGCATGGCGATTGCGTATGCGCGGTAACGTCGATGACTGTTCGGCCTGATACCGCGCTTCTGTAGGTCTGTTGCAAGCTGGCTGATGCCGCCGGTCGTGGTACTCGAGCTTCGATTGCCACTGCCTGTCAATCAGGTCGCTCTGGTCGGTCGCGAAGAGCGTATTGAGCCCCAGATCGAGTGCGAGCGCCTCGCATCGCGGCTGATACGCCTCCCGGGAGGTGGCCAGTGCGTCAGTGACATCGGTGAAGACGCCAACAGCGAACGAGCCGTCCTTGCGCTGATTGATCTGGATGGTCGTGGCAACGGTTCCATCGCGTTGGTCGAAACGATCGTACCTCTCCAGAGGCAGTTCACGGGCTGCCCCTTTTTCAGGGTCGATAATCGCGCCCACATCGGAAATTTCTTCGATTCTTTGGCCGGGCTCACAGTCACCATGCGATGATCAAAGAACGTTCCACACGAAAATCCGATTAGCCGCAAGAAGTAGCCCCTTCAGGCGTGCACGAGCTCAGCGCTCACCCTGCATTGAAACTGCCGATACCAATCGGGTTGAATGATCTGCCCAGATAATCGCGGACATGTGCGCTTCTTTAGGTTTTCGCTCGCATGATTCAATGTCCGGCTCACTTCCCTCCGACATGCGACATGTGTCTCTTCGCAGCAGCCATTCCGAGCGCTGCTCGGCCTGTCGGTTCCTGCGAACCAGTTGAATGCAATCGCCGTTATCGAAGAGTCTACCGGGGCACCAGCGCCGCGCTGGCACCTGTCGTCGATCAGCCGGTATGTGAGCTGCCGGGCCCATTGAAACGAGGTCTTGCAGGCTCGAACGCCGAGACGTGCACCCAACATCTCACTGCCCTCTTCGTCTTTCGTTTGTATGTTTGATTGTGAATGAAACGTTTACCTGGCGTATAATCGCTTCCCACATAATGAGCCTTTCAACGTGTCGATGTTGAGTTGCCTACCCAGACTGGCTCCCGGTGACTCACTCGCATTCAACACGACCCGGCGCGCTGGATCGCAGCAGAAGGGGGGCCTGGCACATAGGCTTCTGTAGTGGAAGTGTCTCGGAACTCCAAACAAAAAAATGCCGGCTGCGCGAGCCGGCTAAGGGTCCAAATCGAACGGTTTCGACCAGAACCCGGAGGTAACACTGGTTAGTTTAGACACATACCATCTGCGATGTGAGTTAAAAAATGAAAAAGAAAATTCATCCTAATACGTCGATGCGTCTGATCAAGAATTCAAGCCGTCATTCATGCGGCAATTGCCGCGCGATGCCCGTGCAATCAGGTTTTTCATGCAACCCGCGCCTGTATTTCTGCGCTTTGTCGCCAGCCCCTACCGCTTATCCGGTTTCCGGGTAGCTATTTCCCAGTTTGGACCCGTAGCGTGCGTGTATCAGGTTTTCTATAGTGCTTGCACACAGTTCATTCGTGCAGCAAGTTAAGAGAGATCGCTATGCGCTTGATGCTTTTGCCCATTTCCACCTTATTGACGCGTGTGCTCGCGAGCAAGCTAGCTGCGCGTCGCGTCCCTAGCCAACCTGTCGTATCGGATAGCCAAGATAAAACGGC
This sequence comes from Paraburkholderia terrae, assembly GCF_002902925.1. GTDB lineage: Bacteria > Pseudomonadota > Gammaproteobacteria > Burkholderiales > Burkholderiaceae > Paraburkholderia > Paraburkholderia terrae. The sequence goes on from NZ_CP026113.1 coordinate 1,439,299, forward strand.
GCCGGCACTTCAAGAGCGGGGCATACAACTTACGTGTTTGTCAGTTCGCTCTACGGCTAGAAAGAGCCTCAGGGCCCTGGTCCGCTCCATACGTGCGATTGCCTTCTCCGAGGTTGCAGCGCTCCTGGTTCCAGATCTGTCGCTTGGTCTTGCAACCATCGTCTGGCAAACATTGATGGATCGATGCCTTATCTCGTCTCGCCTCGCTTCTCGCCAAGGCACCGTTGCCTCGCTATGTACGGACTTCGATCTGCGTGATATTGGATATGGGCGAGTCGCTCCGCACGATAACCATCGCACTTCTATTACTCGAAAGGTTGTAAACGGAGAAAATCATGCAGTATGAAGGATACGGATTTGTGATTACGCGCGCCGCCCGCTATATCTCAAGAATTTATAACAGGCATCTTGCGAAGGATTCGCTGACTGTCGGGCAATACGGTATTCTGCTGTCGATCGCTGCCTCAGGGCCGATTCTGCTTCAGGACCTCGCAGATCGACTCGTCATTGAGCGGTCAGCGTTGCTAAGGACTGTGAAGCCGTTACTCGACGCCGGACTCATCCAATCGACAGCAGATCCGGCTTACAAGAAGCGCTTGTTATACCAACTTGCAGATGAAGGCCGCCGACTGATCGAGACCGCATCTGCTTCCATTCGATCCGCAGAGACCGAGATTGAAGGCATCTTCCCACGTTCAACCATCCAGACCATGCGTAATGACCTTCTCGCCGTCGCTAATGCGTGTCGCCAAGAGGCTGACTCAATCGTGTGAGATAGAATGCATGTGGATGCGCATATCTGGATTGCGGCGGGGGGCGTGAAAGGGGGGCAGTTCAAGGTGTGGCATTTTCCGCCCCCGGTCAGCGTCGCCCCGAAATCCACCGCCTGTCACGCGACTCAGTCACTCATGGCTTTCCGCCAGCTCAGCGTTGAGCGATTGTAGGCCTGGTTAGGCCTAGCTTTTCTCGTAGAGTACCCGGCGTATATTCTTTTCGTACAAGACCCCGGCGCTGAAGCTCTGGTACGACCATGCGCGCAAAGTTGACCCAGTCGTCGGGTAGCTGTGGAAACATGAGATTGAACCCATCCGCAGCACCACTTTTGAACCAAACCTCCAGCGTGTCCGCAATATCCGATGCCGTTCCGGCGATCAGGGGAGCTGCTCCAGCATTTGCGAGCTTCCGTGCGATCTCCCGGATCGTAAGTTTCTGTTCCGCGAAAGCTTTTAATCTCGCGAGATTAGATCGTTGTCCGTTGTAAACGGACTCGTCTGGCAAAGCGGGCAACGGCCCGTCAAGATCCAGCTCGGACACATCCACGCCGCACCAGCTCGATACGAGATCAACGCCTACGCTTTCCGGGACCAGGCTCTCGAGATAATCACGCTTTTCCTCTGCCTCGGCACGCGAGCTTGCGACGACTGGAAGGATCCCTGGAAGGATCTTGACATCACTGGCATTACGCCCATGTCTTGCTAACCGTTCATTGAACTCCTGCCGATAGCTCACTCCGTCCTGCGGGCTGGCAAACACTGCAAAGTGCATGTCTGCGTGAGCTGCCGCCAGATCCTTACCATCGTTAGAAGACCCTGCCTGCACGAGTACCGGATACCCCTGCGATGGCCTAGGCACGTTGAGAGGGCCCCGAACCTTGAAGTGGCGACCCTTATGGTTGATCCGGTGCACACCGCTAGGGTCGGCGAAAAAACCTGTGTTCCGGTCAATGAGGAGTGCATGGTCTTCAACGCTGTCCCACAACGCTTTGACCACTTCGACAAACTCGCGCGCCCTTTCATACCGAAACCCATGTTCGATATTGGCGTCACGACCAAAGTTCATGGCCTCCTCGTTCATCCCGGATGTCACAACATTCCATGATGCGCGACCAGCGCTCAGATGGTCCAGTGATGCAAACATTCGCGCAACGTTGTAGGGCTCGCTGTATGACGTCGACACTGTGCCGACCAGACCGATGTGCTCCGTAACGGAGGACAACGCTGAAAGCAGTGTTAGAGGTTCAAGACGAAAGTTAGCGTAGTGGGCAACGTTGCTCTCGTATGTATCCCACATGGCAACGTGATCCGCCATGAAGATAACGTCAAACTTTGCCCTCTCGGCTTCTTCGGCCAGTCGGCGGAAGTATTCTAGCGTGTAGATCTCCTTCCTGGGCGCCCGAGGATGACGCCATGACATGCGGTGATCGCCCTGCGGGTTAAAGAAGAATGCGCTCAAAATCATTTCGTTGCGGGTCATGACTTGTCGTCCTTCGTACAGAAGTGAGGCGATGGCCGCCTGTGATGAGCTATCTGCCTTCTTGCAGCAACGCGAGACTCACGTATGCCAGCCGTGCCGTCCAGCCACAAGCAATTGCGCCAGTCGCGACCTTCGTGCTCACGCAATTGGCAGTCGTTTTCGGGATGCGAACGCAGCTCACGAGTACCTCGGACTCCGGCGAGAGCTGATGCAGCCACATCGGTAGTTGTTTCCGCATCCGGAGCGAACCGAAAGCGCTCCCGTCAGGCCAGAAAAATAATCGTGCACTTGAGCAGTGGGTTCCAGTTCTGGGATACTATCCAAATAACAATATTCGCTACAACGCAGATTCTGGATTGTACGACGTTTCTTGAATTATCGTATCGTAAATGTTGTATTTATCGAGATATTGACGACTGATGTCAATGGAACTGACAGGAGACACGAAATGCTTGAACTTCGCCCCGGATGTGAATGTTGCGATAAGGATCTGCCCCCGGATGCCAAGGATGCGCTCATCTGCTCTTTCGAATGCACGTTTTGTAAAGATTGCTCGGACAATGTCCTGATGGGGAAATGCCCGAACTGCGGCGGCGAACTCCTGGCGCGACCCGCCCGCCCGAAAGAGATGCTGGAGAAATTCCCTGCATCGACAAACCGGATTCTCAACGCTACCTGCCGCGACCAACATGCCAGTGAAATCTGATTGAACGTTTTCAGATATCAGCCGAAAGGCAGCGACTGCTATATCGCGCCAACGATATACATTGCAATTTATCGCACGTGATGTCGACGCCGGAAGCGTAACGGCTGCATTGCGCAATACCGACAGTCATAGACATTCCACGGATCCCGTCTCAAAGCAGGCTAAACCGAAACGGTGAGAGACCATGTTTGCGTTCGCTGTTATAGCCATAATCGCTGCATTTGTCCCGTACGTTGCGACGCCTGCGATCGAGCATGCGGTGAAATCGCCCCCGGTCGCTCAAGGCGCCGAAACCCATTCTTACGCGGCATCCGAGGTAGTTGTGACTAGCAACTCCATCCGTTCGCCAATTGCAGCTGCCTCGTCAAACTGAGATGTTCGGTTTTTTTTGATCTGCGGGATCAGCGATTATTGAGTACGGGCCGTTGATGCGTTCGAATCGGAGCAATGGCGTAGGAGTTTGTACACGACCGTGAGCCTGGGGACGTGAGCAGATTCAAACTCGAACCTCAAGAGCCAGGCCGCGAAGCGCTCGTTGCCGCCAGGTTCAATCTCGATACGATCGAAGGGAAGGTGTGAGTCCTGGTTGAATGCACTCATGAGCATGGTAAAGAAACCGCAACCTCGATAGGCGGGACGAACCGCTATGTCGGAAAGCCGGATCACCGCACATCCCTTCGTTTCGGTTTTGCGAGGAGCTATTCGAACATGCGCCCGAAAAACCTCACCTTCATACCATCGGGCGATTCCATCCGATGCCTTCTGTCCGGCCCGACTCACTGCTAAAGCCCACTGAAGGAAGCAATCGACTTCTTCGAGGAAGATTACATCAATGTTCGGAACGTCATGATCGGATACCATTTTTGGAGCCACTCAAGCATAGGTACAAGTCACATTATGTCGCCATCATAGCTCGCGCTTAGCACATCTGCTGACAGATGATCAATTTAGAAGCCTTAACAAAATGATTGCTTTGGTCTGTTAACTTCCAACGATTGCTGTTAACCTCGTTATTGTTTCGGTGACGAGGAGGCCATGGCCAAACCGATACTCGATGATGAGTTGTGGGCACTCATTGAACCTTTGCTTCCCCCACCCAAACCTCGCCGCTCACGGTATCCTGGACGCAGACCACTGGATGACCGGGCCGTGCTTACCGGCATCCTGTTCATCTTGCAGACGGGCCTGCGCTGGGACCTGCTGCCACGCGAGATGGGCTGCGGCAGCGGCATGAGTTGCTGGCGCCGTCTACGAGACTGGCAGGCTGCCGGCGTCTGGGACCGGCTGCACGAAGTGCTGCTCGCGAAGCTACGCGAGTCCGACCGGATTGACTGGTCCCGTGTCGTCGTCGACTCCTCCTCGATCCGCGCGCTGGGTGCAGGTCAAAAACGGGACCGAATCCCACCGACCGCGCGCGACCTGGTTCAAAGCACCACCTCATTACCGAAGCGCAGGGCATCCCGCTCGCGGTAATCCTCACCGGCGCCAACCGCCACGATGTCACACAGCTTCACGCGCTGGTTGACGCGATCCCGCCCATTGCCGGCAAGCGCGGCCGGCCGCTTTCGAAGCCCCGCATCGTTCAGGGCGATCGGGACTACGATCACGACAAATACTGCCGTCCGCTGCACGCAGCCGGCATCGCTACCGAAATCGCCCGACGTGGCCAGCCTCATGGCAGCGGCCTTGGCAAAACCCGCTGGGTCGTCGAGCGAACCATTTCGTGGCTTCACAACTTCCGACGACTGCGGATCCGCTTCGAACGCCTTGCTTTTATCCACGAAGCCTTCATGAAACTCGCCTGCTGCATTATCTGTTGGCGAAAACTGCAGAATTCATTTTGTTAACGCCTCTTAGTCAGCGCGTGCTTTGGCACCCCAAAAAATCCCCCTGGGCATTTTTAGATGATGCTAATAATCTTTGATAATAGTGAAGCACAATATGCTAAAAATGACGACTACTCCTCCGGTTTGATCGTCAGCCTAGTGGCCGTGTGGCGTCGGATGTGGCTGTGATTGTCGGCCACAAAAGGACGTCTGCTCACTCGGTTCACAGCACCGAGATCGTGCTCCGTCGATGAATCCAAAGCGGACATGGTTAGTAAAATTTTTAATTCTTTCAAAGGACTCGAGAAATGACCATCTTCACACATCGCGCGCCGGAAATTCAGCTCGAGAAGGAGCGGACGGCATTGGTCTTGGTCGATATCCAGAACGACTTCCTGACCGAGGGGGGTAAATATTACGTCCTGATCGAAGATCTCATGAAGCGCAACAATGTAAACATGAACTTGGAGGCGCTGCTTCAGGCTGCTAAAGATCACGACTATCCCGTGTTCATGTCTCCCCACTATTTCTTCCCGCATGACCATAAGGGCAAGACGCACCTCAGCCCTATGGAAGACCTCGCCCTTCACGGCGGCGTCGTGGGCCGCGAAAGCCCCCTTCATATGCATGACGTACCTGATGGCGGTGCGGACATCCCCGATCGTTTTCGTAAATACATGGAGGACGAAAACACGACTGTGGTATCGCGTCACGTCACCTACGCTCCGACCAACGATCTCGCCTACATGTTACGGCGTCGCAAAATCGAGACGGTGATCATGGCAGGCCCGGTCGCGAATCTCTGTCTCGAAGATCACATGCGCAACCTCATCCGAGACGGCTTTCAGACTGTTATGGTTCGCGACGCGGTCGCGGCCGCCGCGAACGAGGAAGGCTCTGGTCTGGACGCAGCGATGATCAACTGGCGCTTCATGGCCAATGCTGTGTGGGATACGGCGAAGACCGTTCAACAGATGGCCGAAGCGGCTCGAGCTGCCGCGTCAGCATGACATCCGTCTAATCCACGTAGGCAGATTCCAGCAAATGACGATCACCGAAGACGACGTAACCGTCTGCTCGTATCGGCGATAGGCACATATTCACCCTCATCTAATGGAATCCAGAAAGGTTTCCTCTTCCTACGACAGGAGTTTCTAATGAGCAAGCGCACTATTCTAGTCATTGGTTCGAACGCCACGCAGCTTGAAGCGCAAGGCGGTGGCACGATCAAAATCGGGCAATTTTTGAACGAAACGGCTGTGCCTTTGATGGCCCTCGTCGCAGCGGGCTACAACTTCGTCCTCGCCACTCCCACCGGCGAAAAACCGCACATGGATCAGGACTCCGACGCCTTGATCTATTTCGCCAACGACGATGAAGCACGCACTCGCGCTCGCGATTTCTTCAACAACGATCCAGCGATGAACGACGTACGCACGATCCGTTCTGTCATCGATGGCGGACTCGATGGCTTCGCCGGCCTCTTCTTCCCGGGTGGGCACGCACCGGTGGTCGACGTCATGCAGGATCTGGACACCGGCGAGGTGTTGCGCTACTTCCACGCTCACAACAAGCCGACTGCCGCAATCTGCCATGGCCCGATGGGCATTTTGGCCTCATTGGACAATGCACGTGAGTTTCGGGCCGCTTTGATTGACGGCGACGAGGTGAAGGCGCGCGAACTGGCTAAGGGCTGGCAGTACGCGGGCTATCGGATGACCGTCTTCTCGCGCAGCGAGGAGGAGTTTGCTGAAGAAAATGTGTTCCATAAGAAACTCATCTTCAATATGCCCGATGCTCTGGAAGCTGCTGGTGGTCACGTCGTCAATACCGACCAGAATTTCACCTCTTTCGTCGTCGTCGATCGGGAACTGGTAACGGCTCAGAATCCGATGTCGGATCACGAACTGGCTGCCAAGTTCATAGAGGTGCTCGGGAAGGCGGCTTGATGTCATCTCGATACCATCATCAGCGGGCAAAGCACAGGAGAAACATCATGAAGTTGACATCACTGGCGGCCGTCGCCCTAGCGGCGTTCGCATTCACGACGGGCTCACAAGCGCAGGACAATACGTCCTTCCCCCCCGCCAACGGCGGAACATCCGTTTCCAATCCCGCAAGCCACTATGTCTTCAGCGACACCGGCGCGCGAGGTGAGAATCCCAAGACTGGCATCCAGGTCGCCAATGTCTGGGGTGATGTGACGGCGGGAGCCCATGGCGCATTCTTCCGCTTTGATCCGGGTTTCAAGAGCCCGGTCCACACTCATACCTACGACTATTATGCAGTCGTCGTCAAGGGCACCTTGGAGAACTACCAGCCGGGCCAGAACCCCGTGAAGCTGGGGCCAGGCTCTTATTGGTATCAGCGCGGCAAGCAGGCCCACACGACCGCGTGCGTGTCCAAAGAACCGTGCGAAATCTATATCGTCCAGCAAAACAAGTTCGACGCACAGATTCCGCCCAAGACTGAATAGGCGATTTGAGAGCTTTTACAAGCAGCACTGTAATCGCCGAATCGTCATCCTCTGTGCGGTACATTGCAGTTTGCCATCGCAATGTACCGCGCGCCGTACAGGCGTTGGCACTACAACAGGTTACCAGGTCAGGCAGACCACCGCGCCAGATCAACCCTCGATCGGCCGTCGCCGTCGACAGCACACCACTTGGAAATTAACATGACCACCGAAACCATCTCTGAACAGAACAAGAAGACCGTCCTAGCCTTCTACAGGGAGGCGCACTTCGACGGCGACGTCGATGGAGCCATCGCCCGATATGTCGGCGATACCTACATCCAGCATACGCCGGCCGCAGAGGACGGCGTCGAGGGCTTGCGCGCTTACATCAATTTTTTCCTCAAGAACTTCCCCAACGCAAAAGGTGATATTCGTCGCGTCATCGCCGACGGAGACATCGTCGCCGTCCACGCTCACTGGACCGGCCTCATTAGCCCGAACGGCGACGTCGGTATCGATATCTTCCGAGTAACGAACGGCAAACTCGTCGAGCATTGGGACGTCATCGCGCCGATCCCTGGCACGTCGAAGAACAACAACACAATGTACTGACATCCGGGCCGAGGGCCGCCCCGGCTGCTCCAGAGCGGGGTGTGGACGCGGCGAAGAGATCATTTTGTCTAATCCCAATACCGATTTGATCAATCCGCCGGCCGTGGAGATGGCCGCGAATAACAGGGTCAGGCTTGACTTCTTCGGGGGCCATGTCGTCGCAGCGTTCGCCGTCGTGATGTTCGGTTGGACGACAGGCTTCTACGGCCCAGCTGTCTACCTCTGCGAAGGCGGTACGGCTCAGGTTTAGGGGAATCTGGCTGATGTGTGATCGAACCTGCCGACGCGCAACACATGGTGACGACATCCGATTCCCTAGTCACCGGCTGGGACGTCTACGGCAAGGGCTAGATATTCACGTGGCGGTTCGGGTGCGAGTTCGTGCCACTCTCAATCGCGCCTTCCCGATTTAACCAGAGCGTCCCTCAGCATGGTGATAGCACGTAGCGCTACGGCGATTTCGTTGGCCTTCATTCCTGCTGACTCGACTATATCCAAACTCTGCGCCTTCTCACACAGACGCAGACCGCTTCTGCTAAGCGCTACCAGCACCTGCCTTTCATCTGCTACATGCCGTTGTCTTTGGACAAAGCCTTTGCTTTCCAGCTTTTTAAGGATCGGCGTAAGCGTGCTGGATGTGAGATAGAGCCTCTCGCCCAAATTGCCTACTGTCTGCTGATCCTGCTCTGAAAGCGCAATCAGAGTGAGATACTGCGTGTAGGTCAATCCTAGTTGGTCGAGCATGGGCTTGTATGCCTTGCCGAAGGCGAGATTCGCAGAATAGACGGCAAAAGAAAGGTAACTGTCGAGTCCAAGATCTGTTTCACGTTTTGAAGTAGTCATTTTGTCTGTTGATGCGTACGATGAACTCCAACTCCAAAAATCTACCCCGGCCCCCTCTTCCTGGAGTGGGATCACACAATAGCGAATCTTCTGTCGCGGTTCGAGAGCACACGACAATCCCCGCTCACCAGTTCTCAGGCGGTGCAGAGATATTCAGGATGTGATCGCGATGGATCTGGGCAATCCTTGCAAGAACCAACTCCTTCCCGAGCATGTCAGCGTCGAGGATGACCTCGGTGAGCAATTCAACTGTCACCTGCCTCATAGCCGGCATGGATAGCGGACCATAGCTCAGATGCCATGGCTCCGGATACATGCCACCGGTATACAATCTGTATGGCCTGAAGAAACCGAACCTGCTCGCGTTCACATCGAGCCATCTGTGCAGGTGCTCAAAGATTCCGCCCGGGACGACTTCTTCCGGCAGTAGCTTCACTGCGTAGTTGTCCGCGATCCTGCTTCCATCGATAACATCAATCTCTGTACCCCATTGATGCCGGCTCCCTCCTGGCAATGCAGACCAGTTTAGAATGCAATCGATAATTTCAGATGACGTGAGCAAGCTAAAATCGCGCGGACGACCTTGCATATCGTACAAAGGCTTTTTGCCGCTATACTTCCCGTTCCAGATGCGAAGCTGGGTGCGAAAGTCGCGAAAACTACTGTACGGAACGAGGTCGATACCCGCTTTGCGTGCATCAGATCGCATTGCCAGAAATGCATCGCCAACTTCGCGCTGCACTGCAAACCTGGGGTCCGCAAACTGGACAACATGCATTCTGGAGCGCCCAGTCAGTTCGCGTTCATCAAGAGTACGTGGCATAGACCAAAGGAACCTGCATGAAGGATTGAACGCCAACGGCGCACCGTAGAACCGCTCAGAAGTACGCGATGCGGTGCTTCAGATAATTGCTAGTTTAGTTCGTGCGAGCCTTCCTGTCCTCGACCACTGAAAGCAACCACGAGTGCAACCGGAGGACCGCCCGTACATCAGGCAATGACGTGCACGGTTTCCCCTACCATGGACGTCCATCTGTGGAGTGTTCAAATGGTTGTCTCGACGAAGTTTGGCAACACGCTCTGCCCGGTCGCACGATCCCAGGCCATCATGGGCGATCGCTGGACTATCGTGGTAATGCGTGAACTGTTCATGGGCAATCGACGATTCGACGACCTCATGGTTCAGTCGCAAGCAACCCCGCAAATGCTAACTCTCCAGCTTAGAAGGCTCGAAGCGAGCGGGTTGATCGAGCGACATCCTTATACAAGCAGGCCGCCACGTTACGAATATCAACTCACCACGAAGGGACAAGCCTTTTATCCCGTCATTCGTGCCCTGCGTGAATGGGGCGAGACATGGTGCAAGTCCGAGAATGAAGACGTCGCGGTGCGTTACAAACATCTGAAATGCGGCGGCAATGCTGGGCTTGGCGTGGCCTGTGAAACATGCGGAAACGTGCTTAGGCGAGAAGATCTGAAGCCGGAAATGAGCCCGTCGTATGCCCGCGAGCGCGCGATACGGCAGGCGGAATGAAAACCTCTCTGTTGGCCACAGTAGCTCTCGTTCAATTGCCCCTGTACGAGGCCGTCGCCGGCCCAGCATGGCGTGTTCAGCCTCGCTACACCCTTCCCTCGTCAGCTCGCAACCAACGTTCCGATCGACGGGGCAAGCTTGCCCGTCAAGGCTTCCTTTTCTGCGCCGAGTGTTTGTGCTCTCTCGTCCAGTCTGAAGGCGGCGACCAGTTGCGACAGCTCGCGAGCCTGATCGCGCAAAGCATGTGCGGCTGCTGCACTTTCTTCGACTAGCGCCGCGTTCTCCTGAGTGGTCTGGTCCATCTCTGTAATAGCGCGGTTGATCTGTTCAATGCCGTCGCTCTGTTCCTGACTGGACAGGCTCATTTCGCCGACGATCGCCGTAACATCCGTGATGCTTCGCACAACCCGCCGGATGGTCTCACCAGCCTGGTCGACCGTCTTGCTGCCCACACCTACGTGCCTGACGGAATCATCAATCAATGCCTTGATTTCTTTGGCCGCGACCGCGCTGCGCTGTGCCAGGCTGCGCACTTCGCCTGCGACCACCGCAAAGCCTCGACCGTTTTCCCCCGCTCTGGCCGCTTCCACGGCGGCATTGAGCGCGAGTATGTTCGTCTGAAACGCGATCCCTTCTATGACACTGATGATCTCTACGACCTTGTGCGAGGAAGCGTTGATTGAGTTCATCGAACTGACGACCTGATTCACCGCGTCTCCACCCTGTATTGCAACGGCAGAAGCGTCGCTGGCGATCCGATTCGCTTGCAGTGCGCTATCAGCGCCTTGTCTCACCGTCGAGGTCAGCTGCTCCATCGCGGCAGCTGTCTGTTCGAGCGCACTCGCCTGCCGCTCGGTCCGGCTCGACAGGTTCATGTTACCGCTGGCAACCTCATGCGAAGCATGTGTGATGGTGTCCGTGCTGTTGCGAACGTTGATCACGATACGATTCAAGCTGTTGGTCATACGCCCTAGCGCACGAAGTAGACGCGCTACTTCATCGGTTCCTTTCGTATCGAGGCGATGTGTAAGGTCGCCGTCTGCAACAGCCTCGGCCACCTTGACAGCCTCCTGAATCGGTCGCGTAATGCTGCGGGCGATCAACCAGCCAGTAACGAGGGCGCTCAAGATCGCAAACAGCGACAGGAACGCCATCTGCGTTTTCGCCCGCCCTCCTTCATCAACCACGTTGGCGACTTTGACGCTCATTTCGTTGGCCTGGAACTTCACCATTTTATCGACAAGCGCATAGTATTTATCTTGCAGGCGAGTCATTTCCCCGTCGTAGATCACCCGAGCCTCAACCTGGCTATCTGCCGCAATCCGCTCGAAAAACTTTTTGACGCTTTCCCCGTATTCCGCTCGAGCCTGAGTCTGCTCCTTGAACAGAGCCTTGCTCTGCTCGTCCAGCAGCAGCGACTGCAACCGCGCGTATGCATCGTTGTTCTGGTTCCTGACAATCGTGTAATCATTGATGTACCGATCCCTTTGTTCAGGCGTGTTCGCCCAGGACAAACTGTTCAGGATGGAGCTCGCCTTAAAACCGTTATTTTTGATAGCGTTGCTTGCGGCGATTAGCGCATATTGCTCGTTCACAATCGTATTCGTCTCTTCAACACTCCGGCTGATGCTTCGCGCACTAACCAATGCCGTACCGATCATCAGCAAGATGACAATCCCAAAAGCAGCACCGAGCCGGACCCCAATCTTCAGCCTGAGTATCTTCATTAGAGTAGTTCCTGTTTGACAAGATAAATGCGTTAGTAACGAACCGGTCATCTTCCTCATGTGCGTGACTTCATCTGGGCCAGAACTTTAATCAACGTCGTGAAGCGCAAATTGGCGAACGTTATCCAGAACGTCCATTCAGATTGATCACGCCAGATTCCCATGTTCATGGATATCGACAATGCCCCAGGTAAATTGAGTAGTTTCCGCGCATTTTTTTAGATTCGCACGGTATTGTGCTCATACACGCAAATTTAGATGATCAAGCTTTCCGCAATGACCTTTATATTTCTTGAATAGAAAAACATTAGAATGACCGCAGAGCGTTTTATGCGGTCGAACGAGGACAATCTGAAAAATCGATAGTGTGTAGTGACACTTAAATTTCGGCCGACGTCGGCGCCTAAAGATGCACTCTTCAATAATTCAAGGTTTTCTGCACGGTCTTCCGATGCGTGCTACGTTGTACCCTCTCTTGGTGATCCGCCATTGCGCAGGATGAGACCGCATCTTCAGATTTGAAAGGACCAACATTCCTCGCCATCTCTGCCTTTTTGCAAGGCGGACGCCGCGATCGGTACATCGGGTATATATCCGTCCTCGAGTTGACGTTACTGACTGTAGGTACTGTGCTGATCACTGCACAACCAACGCGCTCGTCCATAACACTGATACCCGTGCTCAGGAGGCGTACCGGCTATGGAATGCGTCATTGGGTGCAACAGTACATACCCTTTTCACAAGAGGACACTAATGTCAAAAGAGTTCGACGTGGTTGTGATTGGTGCAGGACCCGGTGGCTATATCGCGGCCATCCGTGCCGCACAACTCGGCAAAACGGTGGCTTGTATCGAGAAGTGGAAGAATCCTGCCGGCGCACTGAAGCTGGGCGGCACGTGTCTGAACGTCGGCTGCATCCCGTCGAAGGCGCTGCTCGCGTCGTCGGAAGAGTTCGAAAACGCATCGCATCACCTCGCAGACCACGGCATCAGTGTCGAGAATGTCAAGGTCGACATCATAACGATGATGTCGCGTAAGGAAGCGGTAGTTGAAAAAATGACGAAGGGCGTCGAATTTCTGTTCCGCAAGAACAAGATCACGTGGCTCAAGGGTCACGGCAAGTTCACAGGCAACACGGATGCCGGCCTGCAGATCGAAGTGTCAGGCGAAGGCGAAACGGGACAGGTCACGGCGAAGAACGTGATCATCGCGACGGGCTCGAAGGCGCGTCACTTGCCGAACGTTCCTGTCGACAACAAGATCGTCGCCGATAACGAAGGCGCGCTGTCGTTCACCGAAGTGCCGAAGAAGCTCGCCGTGATCGGCGCAGGAGTGATCGGTCTGGAGTTGGGCTCAGTGTGGCGCCGTCTGGGCGCTGACGTGACTGTACTGGAAGCGCTGCCCGAGTTCCTTGGCGCTGCCGACCAGGCGCTCGCGAAGGAAGCCGCGAAGCAGTTCAAGAAGCAGGGGCTCGACATTCACGTCGGCGTGAAAGTCGGCGAGGTGAAGACGACCGACGGCGGCGTGTCGATCTCGTACACGGACAAGGATGGCAACGCGAAGACGTTCGACGCCGACCGCCTGATCGTGTCGATCGGCCGCGTGCCGAACACGGACGGACTCGGGCTTGACGCCATTGGCCTGAAGACGAACGAGCGCGGGTTCATCGACGTTGACGATCATTGCGCAACCTCGATCCCTGGTGTGTATGCAATAGGCGATGTAGTGCGCGGCCCCGCGCTTGCGCACAAAGCCGAGGATGAAGGATCGATGGTGGCAGAGATCATCGATGGTCAGAAGCCTGAGATTGACTACAACTGCATCCCGTGGGTCATCTATACCGATCCGGAAATCGCCTGGGTGGGCAAGACCGAGCAACAACTCGTCAACGAAGGGCGAGCAATCAGGACGGGCCAGTTCCCCGTGTTGGCCAACGGTCGCGCGCTTGGCATTGGAAAGGCAGACGGTTTCGTCAAGATGATCGCCGATGCGAAGACTGATGAACTTCTCGGTTGCCACATTATCTCAGCCAACGCGTCAGACCTGATCGCCGAAGCCGTTGTTGCAATGGAGTTCGGAGCCTTATCGGAAGACATTGCCCGAATCTGTCACCCTCACCCGTCCTTGTCAGAAGTGATGCGCGAAGCCGCTCTCGCGGTCGACAACCGCGCTTTGAATAAGTAGCCAATTGTCCGGAACCCAAACCTGCCCGACGTTCAGTGACGATGTGCGCCACGCCCGCGCACATCGCTCACTGCTCCAAGAAGATCATACCGGCATAGCTTCTCATATAGTGCGTTTTTAGCAAGGCCAAACTGCGCGGCCGCTCGATGCCGCGCCAACGCCAGTCGGCTATATTCCGCCTCGGCCATCCTGAGGGATTCACGCGTTGCCGCAACCGCTTCGTGCAACGCCTGCTGTGCCGAACCCACAACGGGCGGCCGAGCGGCGCTCACCTCCCGTCGGCGCGCACGAAGAAGGTGTCGGCCACCGTACCGCCTGCATCGATCCCTAACACCTGGACTTGCGAATGCCCTTCCATATTTACGTCTCCTGTAGTCAGCTTTTGTCGGGAGCCGACATGAGACGGCGGCGTCGTATTCGCCACGCCTTAGATGACAGTTCGCGGCAAACATTGCAACTGCTATGCCATTTGTCCCAGATGCATGCACGAGGGCCTGTGACACAAGGCTGGAGGGGCAATACGCCGAAATCGACACCGTCGCAATTGAACCGTATCGGTGCCTTGATGGCCGATTTCCGATCGGGCCCAACGTCCGGTTTACGGTCAGTCGAGTAGCAAGCGCGGCGGCGTGAAACGAATGACCCAGTGATGGATGGGCGACGCGTGCTTGCCACCCTGAGCCCGGAATAGCGACAAACGACACGAGACAGGTGCTGAACTCGCTTGAATCGCACCGATGGCAATATCTGAGCACCTTTCAAAGACAGGTGCGAACGATGGGATAACCAGTCCCACAATTCTGCCTGGGCGTCAGATTGGGGTCGGTGTATAGCGAGTGACGTTCATCATGTATTGTTCTATCGCCTCGGAGATGAACGAACGCTCGACGACTCTTTTGAGCCAGGTATGGTCGACACTAATGTATTGTTCGAAGAAGGCTTTGTCACTCACGTAAATATCCATAATCGCGTGGGCAATCCATACATAAGGCGTCAAGGATGACCTCATCCTTTCATGGATGAAATCGTTATTGTCATCCAGTGCCTTGGCAAGTAGCCTCATGAATCGGCGGAGTGCACGATACCGATCGCCGTCGACCAGGTCATCGATCGAAATATACCGATCACCAGATCCGTCGCACCTGAGTTCATCCGGAACGCGTCCTCGAACGAGCGATCTCGCCTCTTCAATAACATTCATGTTCAGCAGTGTGGTTGCCGTTTTAAGGCAGGACAAAAACTGGGTAGTTGCCCGTGTTTTCGACGATCCGAGTGCCTTTCGCCAAGCGTCCAAGGGGCTTACCAGGTAACCCACCTCGGTTGCAACGAATCCCATGTAGCCAATGCTCGCGCCCACTCCGACCATGCACGTCAGGTATTTGTCGTTTTTGCACCCATGAGCGCTGAACGCGGCACTGTTCACCGAAATCAAGGCGCCTGGATCGGAAGGTGGCGCGAGCACCAACGGGTTCAGGCCGTGCGTCGCTTTCCCCGAAGAGCCGCGCCGGATCGGTCCAGTGGTCCCCGATACTTGTACTCTTTTCGCGTGGTCACTTTCGGCAGCCGACTGGTCCTCCAATTCTGCTGAAGATCGGCTGCCATCCATAGGAGATTGCGTATTAGTCATAGTGTGTAAAGGCACAAAAAAAAACGCACCGTCAGGTGCGCTTGATCAGGCCAGAATATAGGTATTCTGCACGTGTGGATGAAAACAAACATTTACGCTAACCAGTTGCCGAATCAGCAAGCGACGTGACCCGCAAGTTCTTTGTTCGATCTCCAAGTACCGCTTCTTCGACCAGGTAATTCACGTAGTCAGCGTCATCGACCGATCCGTGTCTCTGTCTGATCTCAGCGCACGCGGCCGCACTCACCACCTCGTCGACAAGGCTCGACTCTATAAGGCCGATGGCAAGAAAGATGACATCCGGGTATGTACCAAGCACGCGCAATCTTACCTGCGTGACTGTCAATCCTTGTGCAATCGCATGGAGAATTTGAGACATTTCAGTTCGATGACCTGGTCAGGACATCATGCTATCCCGGAACGAGTCAGTGCGCAGAAAGACCGGTATTTTTTTCAGGCGCTGCTACTTCAGATCGCGCCGGCCTTAACGCAGACGCTCTCAAGCCGCCGCCCACTCCGCCACAACCGGCATGTTGTAATGTGACGCCGATTCAGAGTACGCATCGTACATATCTGTCCGAGATCTGCTCGACCCACCACAGAGATCGGCATCAGCAGCGGCTTGAACTGCGGCAGCACCTCAACCAGCCTTCCTTCCTGCAAGTCCCTGAGCACCATGAAGCGCGGCGGCTGGATCAGGCCGAACCCTTCAAGACCACACCTCACGTACGCGTCCGCATCGTTCACGGACATGCTCCCGCTTACTTTGACCTCAATCTCCTTACCCTCGACCAGAAAGGACCAGTCCATCAAGCGCCCGGTGCGACTGAAAAAATAGTTTACGGCCTCGTGGTTTGCGAGGACATCGAGCGTCATAGGCAGGCCGGCCCTCTCTATATACTCGGGCGCCGCGACCGTGGCGCACTCAAACAGGCCGACTCTGCGCGCCACAAGCGACGAATCCTGCAATGCACCGACTCGCACAACGCAATCCACACCCTCCTGTAGAAGGTCGACGTGCCGATCCGACAATCCAAGCTGGAGGTCAATGTCGGGGTACATTGAACGGAATTCACGCAAGCGCGGAATGACGACAAGCCTGCCGATGGAACCCGGCATGTCGATGTGCAGCTTCCCACGTGGCTTCTTGTTCTCGCTGTGGAAACTTGTTTCTGTTTCTTCAATGTCAGCCAAGATGCGCAGGCTGCGCTCGTAGTAGGTGGCATCATCTGGCGTTAGCGACAGCTGACGCGTTGTCCGCTGCAGAAGCCGTACGTCCAGAAACGTCTCCAGGCTCTGAAGGACCGTGAAAACGCCGGAGCACGGGATCCCCAGCGACTCGGCCGCCCGAGTGAAGCTGTTCGTCTCGACAATCCGCGTAAACACTTGCATAGCCAGAAAGCGGTCCATGGGAAATCTCCGAGCGGAGACGCCTGCTAAGCAAACAGGTCGAGCAGCATCGCTCGTTTTACCTGCCGATTGTTCACGCATTCAGACATATGTTTTTAGATTATGGTTGTTTACCAAAACATGGACTGAATTCACAATCCACGATACACACATTTCAAGTATGGCACTCACTGCATGGACATATTGGATTTACAGACCTCCGAGTCGCTACGTTTGCATAGCGCTGACGTTATCCGTGATTCCGGGCTACTGGATGTTGCAAACATCCGTATCGAAGGCTACTCACAGATTATTCCGCTGCGCGTCTATCGACGAACGGACGTAAAGCAGGATGTGCCGGTTCTCCTCTATTTCCACGGCGGCGGATTCACGCGTGGATCTGTCTTACAGGCGGATTACGTGGCACGGCATTTTGCGCAGCACACGCCGGCACTGGTCGTATCTGTGGGCTATTCGTTGGCACCAAGGTTTCCATTTCCAGCCGCGCCTGAAGACGCATGGCGAGCTGCCGAATGGGCCAGAAAGCACGCTCGCATTTACGGAGCAGACGAAAGAAAGATTGCGGTGGCAGGATATGATGCAGGTGGGTCGATTGCAAACGGCCTAACGCTGATTGCCCGTGATCGCGGGCTGCACATAGAGGCCCAGGCGCTGTTCGGTCCGATGCTCGATCCAAGCCTTTCGCGACTGGGTGACGAACACATCCTCGCTTCAGATATTACCGCCAGCGACTGTGCACAATCCTATCGCGCATATCTTCCGAAAATCGCGCAACGCATGCATCCGTACGCTGCCCCTATTGAATCGACACGGCTTGCTGGTCTGCCCTCAACGTTCATCGCCACCGCACAAAACGACGTATTACATGTCGAAGCGGAACAATATGCCTGCCGACTTATTGATTCTGGTGTAGCTACACATGTCACACGTTTCCCTGGCATCTCGCATGCGGCACTGGCGGACGACCCCGCAGCGCTCTTGGAAGGGGTTCGATTTCTTCAATACCGATTTGATAGGCTTTCACACGCCTGAACGCTTGGTCGACGCTCATCCCGGCAGAGGTAATCTAGTCGTTCCTTCATCGCAATAATTGGAGGGTTTTTGGCGTAATCGCGCTGGAAGATTGATACTACGTCCAGACGACCACCAGCCACAGGGACATCATTCATGACTGGCAACCCCGGACTGTTCATCTACAGTGTCCCCGAAGCCGCGCGGGCACTCAGGTACGGCACAGACGAAACTAATCGGCTCAGCGCCTACGACGATGCTCAGCGAGCGATCATTGACCGTTTCAACCAGCACTCCGCTGACACCAAAATCTCGCTTTATAACGGAATTCTAAGGCGAGATCGAAGCATGGAGCTTTTCTACAGTTTCATGCTCCAATCAGACAGCTTCTACATGCCGTTTGATCTTCAAATCGAATGGATGATGGACGCGGATTTCGGATCGGACCTTAGGTTAGAAGGGATCGGGGAACACATCGCCCGACGACTGGAGTGGGCGTTTATCGAAGGTAAATACACCCAGGAGCTGGCAGCCGCGATTTCCTCCGCCGCACGGTTGATTCGGACATTATCGCGTAGACAAATACATTGATTCTCGAACGCACATGTAACATGGTGTGCCTCACGCCCCGCCGCTCCAATCGACGTCATTCCCAGTTTGCTCAACGTCTTCAACGGAACGGTAGTGCGCGTCCCTTGTGGCGTACATTAATAATCCAGGTATTTTCCCTGGAGTGCGTCGTTTTCCCTATTCAGATCAAGCGCCCGAAACCTAATCCTGCTATCGTGAATACACAGATAGTTAACCAATGAGGTCAACATGCGAAGGAACAGCGAACTTCTGAAGGCGATCCTCTCTTTCATGCAGGAACATGAAAGTCCGACCTTGTGTTGCAAGGAAATTGAAAACGGCGTCAGCAAAGCAGAAGGCCATGGGTGGCCCGAAATCAGACTCCATCTTGCGTTGCTGAAGGACATGGGACTGGTGACCGAATGCACGACACCGGCCGAGTACCGTCTTACCAGCGCGGGATACGATGTCGTCGAAAGCGCAGATCCCATTGAGCAAATGCGGATGTGGGCGAAAATTGCCAGCGGCCCAAATACGCCGTTGACACCGACATTCGCCGTGTCTCGCCATCCTCTTCCGCCCGCCGCACGCAGTCAGCGTTTAACGTAGGAAGGCACAAGCTCGCCAATTGCATAATTGCGTGCAGATGAAGAAGGGCTTCGGGTGCACCGGGGCCCTATCTACGTGACAAACTTATGGCGATCCTCTTTTAATTGGGGCCATGACGCTCTCTCGACCTCTCGAAGTGGATTCGCAGGACCGCAGTTACTGAAATCTGTAGCCGGCTGGTCGGTGCCGGCAGTAATCATCTGCGGAACGGACGGAGTCTCGACTAACGCCGTTGTGACCCACTTCGGCGCGACCGGACTCTCCACAATCTTCTTGCTCGCGGCCAGTGTCGCACAGCGGCTGTCTTCTTCGCGACTGTCGGTTTCTTTGCAGCCGTTGTCTTCTTCGCAGCGGTCGCCTTCTTCGCACACCGGTCGCCTTCTTCGCAACCGTTGTCTTCTTCCCAGCAACCTCGTCGGTGCGCGTGCTCGGAATCAAAAACTTACTGCGGACTTCTGCAAGCTACTGTTCATGGCTGGAATCCGGAACGGCATCAAGAACAATGCCCTCGGCGCGAAAAATTTCACAGATATGGAAAAGCAGCTAGCTGCCAAAGTGCAGCAACCGATCTTTCGTCACCAGCACGAGGCGCGCGACACGCTCCGAAGGATTTCGTGCAGTCATCACAGCAGCGTTTTCGCGGTGCTTCGGTCCACTCCCGACGTCCGAAATGACTTCGATTCTGGGGAAACCGGCCTCGACACGATGCTGCTGCAGCCGCGAAGCCAGCGTCATTAGCTGCTCGGCCTGATCGTGCGAGAAAACACGGGCCTAGCAGATCGTCTTTTCCGTTCCAGACTCAGCACCAGTCAAGGTCTGCACGGTGTGATGCAGGTAGCGTGGATGCCCGCCAATAGTCCGCCATGACGCCATCAATAATTCCTGCCGATGCCAGCGTCGCAGGGTACCTACCGCTACACCCAGTTCAGCCGCAGTCTCGCCTATCGACAACAGTCGCATGAGATATCCCCCTGTTGATATCTCGTGAAGCGACGTTTTTGAACGGACTGACCAGGTCGTTACGGATTCAGCGGCTACTGCTGAATCCCGTCGCTCTTTGACGGCTCCGGATTCGCTCGCGCATCGAAACAAAACGGTTGCTATATGTCCTATCGCCACGTGTCCACCTACACGAAAGACGGTCTCTGCAATTTTTGACGCGCGACGACATATGCAGTTCGAACGCGCGACTGCGGCCGGGCGCCTCGTTCAACCATGCGCGAGAAAAAGTTTTCACGGCCGCTGTAACCGCTAGTGAAAGGAGCGCGAATTAACTTGCGTATCCACTGTGGATACCTTCTATGCAAACCACCACTGGAGAAAGCAAATGTCCACCAAAACTTCCGTCACGTCGGCAATTCTCGCGGGCGCTGTTGCATCCCTTCTGGCATCGGTTGCTCATGCGGCGCCGCTTACGAAGGAGGAAATGGGCGCGGCCGTCGCGGCACACAAAGAGAAGTGCTACGGCGTGGCGCTGAAGGGGCAAAACGACTGCGCAGCAGGCCCCGGCACCACGTGCCAAGGCACCTCGACGGTGGACTTCCAAGGCAATTCCTGGAAGTTCGTCCAGGGCGGTACGTGCTCGAGTATCCAGGTGCCGGGCGGCGGCCACGGCTCGCTTACGCCGACCAAGTCCTGATCTCGTCGACGACGTGCGGAAAGGGGCGACCATGAACGATTCCACCAGAACATCGGCGAGCAGCGTGCGTGGCCGCTCCTATGACGCACCGCCCTCTGCTCACATCCTTGCAGGAACCAGTTTCAAGCATGAACATCTGAGCGCCATCCTTACCGAACAGCCGCATGATGGATTCTTCGAGGTTCACGCTGAGAACTATATGGGTGCTGGCGGTCCGCCCCATAGGGCGCTGACCGCACTTCGTGAAAACCATCCCATCTCGGTTCACGGCGTGTGCATGTCCATTGGAGGTCGCGAGCCTCTGAAGGTAGATCATCTCGCGCGCTTCCAGGATCTGGTGATCAGATACGAACCGGCTCTGGTCTCAGAACACCTCGCGTGGTCGTCCCACGGAGGGCGTTTCTACAATGATCTTCTGCCTTTGCCTTATACGAGGGACACGCTCGACAGGGTATGCGAGCACATAGATCAGATTCAGGAAAGACTGCGGCGTCGAATACTGCTTGAGAATCCGTCCACCTATGTCGCGTTCAAATCTTCAACGATGACTGAGCCAGATTTCATCCGAGAAGTTGTACGGCGCACGGGTTGCGGTCTGCTTCTTGACGTGAACAACGTCTTCGTCTCGGCCACCAACCACGGGTACGACGCATCCGAATATCTCGTCGACTTCCCACTTGAAGACGTAGGCGAGATTCACCTCGCAGGGCACACGGAGCAACGCGACGTCGAAAACAATCTGCTGCTGATCGATAGTCATGACTGCGTGGTGCCGGATATTGTCTGGACGCTTTACGAAAGCATCATCTCGCAAATCGGTCCTGTCTCAACATTGATCGAATGGGACAGCAAGTTGCCCGAGTGGCCGGTGCTGCGCGAACAGGCCCTGACCGCCCGCCGAATCATGAACGAATACGTCCCAAATATCCAGGAGGGAGCCAGTCATGGGAGCTGACGAACGTCTGTTCGAATACACATCGGCATTCGCGTCCGGTCTTCTTACCCCTGAGGTCGCTGCTCCCGTCGGGATTGTTGCCATCTCCGATAATAGCTTGGCAGACAGATATAACATTTATCGCAACAACGTTACGGTTAGCCTTATCGATGCGCTTGCGGCAATCTATCCAGCCGTGCAACGCATTACGGGGGGCGAGTTCTTCCGCGCCATGGCTCGTTTTCACGTACGTGCAACACCGCCCTCGTCCCCGCTGCTCTTCGAGTACGGGCGGGACTTTCCGGCGTTCATTGAAGGCTACGCGTATGCGCAAGAAATGCCTTGGCTCGCGGACACCGCCCGGATTGAACGGGCATGGATGGACGCATACCATGCCGCCGATCTGCCTGTGCTCTTGGTGGAATCAGTGGCGACCATCGAAGAAGCTGCTCTGCCAGATGTTCGTTTCGTCCCGCATCCGGCGGTAAGCGTTGTTCGATCGATATATCCAGCGGTCGCGATCTTTGCAATGAACAGGGCGGATGGGCCAGTTGTACCACTGCGCTCCGGCGAATCCGAAGATGGCCTCATAACGCGCCCGGGGCAGGAAGTAATCGTATCGCGGCTTCCTCCAGGCGGAGCAACGTTTCTGACATGTCTTATCAAGGGCGCATCGCTGGGAGAATCGGTTGCGACTGCTTGCGAAGAATGCCCTTTGTTCGATCTGTCGGCCAACCTCGCCGGGATGATTTCAGCCGGTGTCTTTACGGCTATTCAAGATGGAGATTGAAAATGTCAAATAACCAACATCTCAGCACGCCCGCCATCGGCGGAATCGCGGGGCTGACGAGTAAAGCCAGGCGACTCATTGAAACACTCGCACAACCGTGGCTCGTTCAGCTTGTATTGCGACTGGCACTTGCCGTGCCGTTTTGGAGATCAGGTATTCTCAAATGGCACGGCTTCCTTCAGTTAAGCGACACCGCTATCGATCTGTTTACGGACGAATTCCAGTTGCATCTGCCGGGCGGACCCTATCACTTTCCTGTTCCTGCTGTTTTTGCGTTTTTTTCGGCCTGCGGTGAGGTCACCTTTCCTGTTCTGCTCGTGCTTGGAATAGGAACGAGGTTTGCCGCGCTAGGTCTGCTTTTGATGACGTGTATCATCGAACTCACTGTGCCGGACGGGTGGCCTGTTCATCTGACCTGGGCGGCAATGGCCTTGAGCATTGCAGCTTGGGGGCCAAGTTTGATCTCGATAGACTATCTCTTGGGAGACCGCTCGCCGAGATCCTGAACCGTTGACCAGACTCTGGCTCAACTTTTTTACTGACTATATCGCAAACGGGCGCCCAAGCGTACGCGCCGTGTTGGTCACTCCGTTGCATTGAATTCCAGTCGAGAGAGAGTTATCTTCTTCCCCTGGTAGAAACGACATGGAAACTCGGGATCTGATCGCACGGCTGTCTAGCAATATCTCAGCCATTGACTTTGACGCCGCCTCAACTCGGCTCAGCCGTGCGTCAATAATAGGGCTTGGTGGCAACACCGCCCTCCTGATCGTTCTTTTTGACATCCGCAGCGACATGCCGCAGCTTATGCTGACCGCGATGTTCTGGATCCGACTCGCGTTTCCGCTTGCAACAATTGTGGCCGCGATAAATCTCGTTGAACGACTTGGTCGCCCGGGCGCTCGTTTAAAATTGGCATGGCTCGCGACGGCGCTACCCATCGTCTCGATCCTTTCGGCCGCAATTGTGGTTCTGTTTGCTACGCCGCCGGGATATCGACTTCAGCTCATGCTCGGCACGACATGGAAAGGCACAACTGCAGACATCGTTATCCTTTCCTCGCCGTCATTACTTGCGGTGATGCATACCATGAAAGGGCTTGCCCCGACGCGGCCAGTAGTCACCGGAGCAGCGGTCGGATTGCTCGCTGGCGCCGAGGGCGTCCTTGTCTACACACTTTACTGCTCGGAGATGTCAGTCCCATTCTGGAGCGTCTGGTATCTGCTCGCAATTCTCGCGACGGCCGGCGTCGCCGCAGCCATAGCGCCAAGGTACCTTAAATGGTGAAAGCGAGCGGACGAGCGCCGACTTGCTTCGGCCTGCATACAGACGTTCTGAGAAGTCGTTGCCTATTGGCTTTCCGAACTCCGGCATGTGGCATGCCATGCAGGATAAGCATCCCGTCTCCGAAAAAAGTTTTCATCCTTTCACTCAAATCGGGTTCAAATCGATTCAGCTTCCACTCTGTAGCTCGCCACTAGAGCGTGTCAGATACTTTGCGTCAGACCGAATAACCTATCGGAATGGCGACGCGCAAACCATACTCTGCTGATGTGTCAGACGGGTAACGAAGCCTCACCGCTCCACATCTGATGTTGATGAACAAATAAGTGCCACAGCGCCGGTACGGACTGCGCGAGGTACTCAACGCGTTGGGCTGAATCGCGCGTGTGGAGGGTATCGCGGCCCATGCCGCCCCCTTCACGTGGGGAGGAGTGAAAGCAAAAGGTCTTACCAAAACAATCCCCACGCGACCCACGTGGGGCTCAAACAATACGTGTAGAAATCTGCCAAACGTCTCTTAGATGGTTACGATAATCTTGCCGAACTGTTTATTCGCCTCCAGATAGCGATGCGCCTCGACGATGTCACTCAACGGAAACGACCTATCGATGACTGGTTTGAGTGCGCCAGATTCGAGACCTTCAGTAATCCACTTGACCCCTGCCTTTAGCTTTTCTGGGTCGTACGTTGTCGTGAACAGGATTGCGCCCGTGATCACCAACATCTTCGTGAACACCGGGAAGTGCGGAATCACGGTCGGCTCATCGAGGGTGCCGTAGATGATCACTCGGGCGCGCGGAGCAGCAGCTTCCAGCAGCTTAGCAAAGGTAGGACCGCCCACGGGATCATAAATCACCTGCACGCCCTTGCCGTCTGTGATCTTTTTCAATTCTTCGACCAGATCCTGCTCTGAGGTTGCAATAATGTGAGCAGCACCTGCGCTCTGGATCTGCTCCTTCTTGACGCTTGTTCGCGTCAATGCAATGGGTATGGCTCCGAGCTTGTTTGCAATCTGAATAGCCGCAATGCCAACGCTACTCGAAGCGGCCGGGATCACGACGAACTCGCCCTTCGAAAGTTGCGCGGTACCGACCAACGCGTCGTAGGCCGTCAGGTAGGCCATCCACAAAGCGGCGGCCTCTTCAAAACTCAGGCTGGGCGGATGTTTGACTACGGCGGTTACCGGTGCAAGCACGACATCGCCATACATGCCATAGTCGTTGAACGAAAAGTTGGGCACGACTGAGACGGCGTCACCCACTGCAATATCTTTGACGCCAGGGCCAACGGCCTCAATGATGCCAGCAGCCTCGTATCCCAAACTCGCTGGGAAAACCGGGAATTCGAAGTACTGACCGCTACGAAACAAAGTCTCCGCGCGGTTCAAGCCAATTGCTTTTACAGCGATTCGAACTTCGCCCTCGCCCGGTTCGCCGACCTGTTTCACAGCGATCTCAAGCTTTTCCGGGCCTCCGACTTCATTGAACTGTACTACGTGCGCCATTGCATTCTCCGTGTGACAGTGAGACGGGCGCAGATGCCCTGCGTACCCGATTTCTCGTTCCATCCGACAATTTCGTCAGATCAATATACCTAGCGCTAGCTAGGTTGTTCGACGCATGGTAGGATCGACTTTGCTACTTGTCAATACCTAGCATGTGCTAGGCGGGAGATAAAATGAGTGGAATGGCTGAAAAGCTGATGGACCTCGCACAGGGTCGTCTTCAGGATGCGGGGTATTCGGGGTTCAGCTTTCGCGAACTGGCGACTGCCGTGGGAATCAAGAATCCCAGCGTTCATCACTACTTTCCGACAAAAGCGTCAATGGCCGCCGCCGTAGCGCGACGCTACGCTGATCAGATTTTCGAGAACACGGCGCCAAGAGAAGGCGAGACACCGGCCGAAGTGATTGATCGTTACCGCACGGTTTTTCGTGAGGGCATCGCTAACGGACAGATGTGTCTTTTTGGAATGCTAGCGGCCGAGTCAGGCGGCATTCCTGACGAGGTCAAACAGGAAACAGGGATCTTTTTCCGTCGCTGCGTGGATGATCTGCGGCTACGCATCGGGGGAAAAGACGCAGAAGCTCGCGCCGTGCGGGTCATGGCGATACTGGAGGGTGCACATATCATGGCGCGCGCATATGGCAGCATCGACGCATTCGACTCGGCAACTGCCTGCCTCTCCGGGGATAGCCCGATCTGACTGCGAAGGCGATTCTCGCTTAAGCGACGCGCTTGCACGTGATTCACCGACTCACTTACGCAAAGGAAGTAAGCGGGCAACTATTTGCAGCGCCTGACGCTATGACTTATCTCCTCGCCTGCCATACCAGCTGGCCAAGTGTTTCGATAGCAGCCTGCATCCTGTCACTCCACGGGTGCCCAAAATTCAGCCGGATGTAGTTTCCGAATGCTTGCTGCGACGAAAATATCGGCCCGGGCGCGATGCTCACTCCGTTCGCTAGCGCACGGCGATGCAATTGCATCGCGTCGACACCGGGCGGAAGCCGAAGCCACAAGAAATACCCGCCTTCGGGGCGAGCCCACTTCGCGCCGTCCGGCATCCAGCGTTGAAGGGCAGCGTTCATCGCATCGAGCTGGCTGCGAAGCGCAAAGCGCACCCTGCGTAATTGTCTGTCATAACCGCCGTGATTGAGATAATCGGCGATACCCGCCTGTCCATTGATGCTTGCTGATAGCGTGGTCATAAGCTTCAGTCGCTGTACCTTTTGAGCATAGCGACCAGCCGCTACCCATCCAACGCGGTAACCTGGAGCGAGCGTCTTCGAAAATGAGCTGCAATGCATCACAAGCCCCTTTCGATCGAACGTCATAGCCGGCAATGGGGGAACGGTGCCATGGTACAACTCGCCGTAGACAT
Source organism: Paraburkholderia terrae (assembly GCF_002902925.1). Taxonomy (GTDB): domain Bacteria; phylum Pseudomonadota; class Gammaproteobacteria; order Burkholderiales; family Burkholderiaceae; genus Paraburkholderia; species Paraburkholderia terrae. Next base: position 1,466,199 of record NZ_CP026113.1, read on the forward strand.
CGTCTTCAATGAGCGGCACATCTCGATCCGCCAGCATTTCCACAAGCGCCTGTTTCTTCTCCCGCGACATCGTTGTGCCCGTTGGATTCTGATAGCTGGTCATAAACCAGCAGGCACGGATGGGATGACTCCGGAGCGCAAGTTCGAGCGCCTCCAAATCGAGGCCGAAGACAGGGTCTACCGGAATCTCGACGGCGCGCAAGTCTAGGCGTTCAATGGCTTGGAGGGCTGCGTAAAATCCAGGCGATTCGATAGCGACAACATCCCCCGGCCTTGTAGTTGCCATCAGACACAGATTTAGAGCATCGAGAGCACCGCTCGTCACAACCAGTTCCTCCACAGGTTGAGCAATGCCCAGCCCCATATAGCGCCGCGAGATGTCGCGCCGCAGGCTTTCGTTTCCTGGTGGCAAATCCGTCACGGTGCTCCACGGGCTAATCACGCGACTCGAGTGCGATAGAGACTTTGCAAGCCGCTGCAATGGGAACAATTGTGGCGAAGGAAAGGCAGAGCCAAGCGGGACCACTTCCGGATCTCTGATCGCATCGAGCACAGAGAACAATAGGTCACTGACATCGACCTTTGTCGATCTAACCTCGGCAACCGACATCTGGTCGACCTGCCGCACTCGAGGTGCGGGCGCGGCACCAGGAGCTACGAAATAGCCTGAACGCTCACGGGCCCGGACAAGTCCCCATTCCTCAAGCAGGTAATAGGCACGAAACACGGTCGATTGGCTCACACGCTGCTCCGTGGTGTGCTCTCGCAACGACGGCATGCGCGACCCGACGGGACGCCGGCCCGAGCGAATCTCGTCAGCCATTGCGTAGGCCAATGCTTCAAAACGCTTCATAGAAATGCCATTGGTGACGTTCACGTTACCACCAGCGCGGCAACTGTTGAGACATCCACGATATGTATCGGCTCGCTTAGTCTCACCAGAACGTCTATCGAACTTCGTCCTCGTTCCAGACGCTGCTTTTCAGATCTCAGGTTCGACTCCGCTTACTCATATCGAATGTTTTCCTGACAATGTCATGATGATCTCGCCCACACAATTGAATTAATTTTATTAACTTACAGACTTATCTTATAAATTGCATTCTCAGCGTCGGCGGGAGCTTGGTGCCGCTTTTCAAGTGTTAGGGAGCGCACACCGATCTATCCAGCTCGACTGTCTGAGCCGTGCGCATCAGAGTCTCCAAATTTGTGCAATGCGGCAAGTATCAGACTGAGGTGTGTAGCTATCGTGCGACGCCCTGCAGGCCAATATCTACAAAGGCGCGGCATAACGGAAAGATAAGCCGGCATCCGGACGCATTCAACCAAGATCGTAGTGCAACGCCGGCTGTTGTCGCGTCCGGATGTTAAATCTCGACCACTTGGAGCTGTCTTTAAATAGGCTGAAGCTTCGGCATAGCGTTGTCGAAGCCGCAGGCCGTCGTTTGGAGCTTTTAAGTCTATTCCGGGCTCGGCAACTAGAATAGACGACCGGGGAACACCTGAAGAAAATCACCCTTGTGGCACTCATTGCGCATGCCGGCTTTGCGTTCGCTCACTGTTCAAGCCACGGCTACCTGCCACCCGCGTCTAACGGAACGGAAACTCTACCGGTCAGCACTATTTGAGCGGACATTCAGACATTCCACTCGAATGGTACGGAGACACAAGGCCATTATCAAACCAATCCGAACGGCGCCGAGATGGATAACTGGTCGCCCCAAGGCAATCAGAATCCGTACGCCGGTCCCTGGCGTACGAAGGCTGCCTACTGAGTTCGGCCTCACGGAAGCGCGGCTACCAAGCGATCCTTTGGCGAGTAACCTCGCTTTCGTCGACGGCATGGCGACAATACGCGGCAGCGCTTCGACGCTATCTAACCAGGCTCGAATGGTCGCGGTCCAGCGTGATACCGCCTTCGGCCGCGTGCTCGGTATAAGCGTGCTTCTTGGCGGCGCGCCGTGGCGTGTTCCATCGGCGACGGCGGCCGCGTCGTCTATCGATTGACGACTTTTGCCGGTACGCGCATTACAAGCAGAGCACCTGCGAACACCAACCCGGAGATCACGTATAGAGCTACGTCTGTACTACCGGACAGATCCTTGATCCAACCAATCAGGAAAGGACTGACGAAGCCGGCGGTCTGACCGAGAGAGCTCAGTAACGCGATACCTCCCGCCGCAGCTGCACTACCTAGAAACGCAGCAGGTAGCGGCCAAAACATCGGCATTCCCGCGAGGAAGCCGCTGGCCGCCAGGGAAAGACCGATCACCGCAACGACCGGATTTCCGCTTGATAATATGGATAAAATCATACCAAACACGCCCATTAGCATTGATCCGCAGAGGTGCCAACGACGCTCCCGGCGTGCGTCAGCCGATCGTCCGATCATGACCATATACACGGTCGCGCAGAAATACGGGATGACGCTGATCCAGCCGATGGCCTCAACGCTCTGAAAACCAAGCGATTTGATAATGCTGGGCAGCCAGAAGCTGATCGCATAGCAGCCCATCAGCACGCAGAAATACACGACCGCGAGCAACCACACGTTCCAGTTCCGCAGTACGCTGAGAAACGTCTCCGACGTCTGAGCGATCTCGCGGCGGCTCTTCTCGTCCTCTGCCAGTTCTGCAACAAGCAGCCCTTTCTCCTCGTCACTGAGCCATTTCGCCTCGCCGATGTTATCGTTGAGCACCAGATAGCCAAGCAACCCGAGAATGACGGTTGGCAGTCCCTGAAGCAAAAACATCCACTGCCAACCGGCGAGACCACCCTTGTCGGCAAAAAAATGCATCATCCAACCTGACAGCGGACTACCGATCAGGCCCGAGAGAGGCACCGCCGAAGCAAACATACCCATGATTCGACCCCGACGCGAGGACGGGAACCAGCTTGTAAAGTAAAGAACGATGCCCGGAAAAAAGCCCGCTTCAAAAAAACCTGCGAGAAAACGCAGAGTGTAGAAAGCCCCTGGTGTTTCAACAAACATCAACGAGATCGAGGCGACGCCCCACGCGCACATGAGCGTGCCGAGCACCCTCCTCGCTCCAAACCGCAGAAGAAGCATATTGCTCGGAACTGCATTCAGTACATAGCCAACAAAGAAGATCCCTGCGCCGAGCCCATAAACAGTCTCGCTCCATTTGAGCGCATCCAACATCTGAAGCTTCCCGAAGCCAACGTTAACGCGATCCAGATAGTTGAAAAGGTAACAAACAAAAACAAACGGAATCAGATGCAACGTAACTTTACGATAAGCACCTTCGAGCACCAACTGTTTAGCCTCTGCGGTCGGGACATCCATTGTCCACGCGGCGTTCGCCATATCTCCTCCAATCTTTGTCTATTTAGAGTAGAAATCGTAATACCTCTAGAGAGCACCACTGTTTTTACGAAATCTCCACCTACTCGAAGCACAAGCTGACATCCGGCGCTACTTCTGTTGCAACAAAGTAAGGCAGCAGTCCTGTCCGGGGATGGCAGTTGACGTACTGCGCGTCTAGCTCATCCTTCTTCAGAATGTGCCCCTCGACCCAGATATGCACCCAAGAATCGATCCCACCCGATCTGGCTCTTTCGGCTACGTCGTTTGAGAAGGCCCTCCAGCTCTTCAACAGCGAGAGATGGGTCGGATGTGTTCTCGCGGCATGTTCAATGTGACGACGGGATATAACAAAACCGAACTGTGATTGCCGCTCTATTTCCGCCCCCGATTCGAGGTCCTGCTCCCTACACGGACGCATACTGAGACTTCCCGTGGTTTTGGGTTCATGCTGCAGCGCTTCGACCCATTGCCCAATCACCGGCTCCATGCTTTCACGCCACATGGCACGGTCTGCTTCCACGGCGCTGTCCCAGTTCTGTCCTTCACGAGTAAAATAAATATTGTCGGGAATAGAGATACGAATGCGCTTGCCCTTGCTTGCCCGCACGACAGCATCGGGTACATCCGCATACGGCGTTTCGAAATCATCGTACTTGGACGCGGCATAACGGTCCCGGCCGCTACCCGTGTATCCGAAATGCGGCGATCGAACCAACGGTAGTAATAGCGCGATGGCGGCCTTCTTGTCGATGAAAGTTGAGTGCTGGAAGCGCTCCTTCGGCGTACACATAACCTCGCGCCAAAAGCCAACGTCGCTCGCAGGGTCAGCCGGCAAACCAGCCCACCACATAACTACGCTTGCAGTGTCACTCCATTTTTTAAACTCCTCTCGGCCAATCCAGTAGGCCATGAGCACGTCGCAATGGTAGCCATCAGAATCGATATAGTGAGCGCGCTCCACCTGATTTGGGCCCTGTGTTTCAGCGAACAATCTCCGGAGCTGATCCATGTATTGTTTCGCCGCCTCCGGTCGCCGTGCCTGAAAGCCGTACAACGCGAATACGACATGGCTGACATCCTCCGGCACTTCGACCATCCTGCCGGGAGACTCTGCAGGAGGAGCTTTCACTGCTGCATCCGCCTTTTCTTGAGTCAACTCGGATTTACTGCTAGCACGTACATCTTCAGACGAATCGTTGTCGCCGTCCGCACGAGATGCATCCGTCATTGCATTTGCCTCCACTTTTTTGATAAACCACTTCCGAATTTCCAGACTCGCAACAGCTCGCGTTAAATGATGCGGTGGTTGCAAACAGCGACTGGCGTGCTACACCTCAGTGCAATACGAAACGTCCCGAAGCTCGAGGGGGAACAGTGTTCCTATCGATCCACCCGACACCTTTAGTAGGCCGTGCACACCTGCAACGTATCTAATCTCGGTTATGGCACGACTATAGAAGCCACCGTTAAGCGTGAAAAGAAGCAGACGAAATTCAAATGATGCTAGCAGATCATCTGAAAACGAGACTCCCATCCCGTTTGGATATCCCTTTGATATTCCGTCGAATCGCCTGTCATCCTTGTCCATAAAGGAGTCTCGGGGCGTTGACCACCACCCCAAACTAACAAATATTTCTGGTGCTTCTTCATACTCCACAGATAAGTATCGAGTGTTGTTCGGTAATGTCACGGATTAAAACTGTGCGTTATATTTTTCGTGTGTATCGTTGACTAACGGGCTATCCAGTCCTGTTCTATCTTTTTGGCACAAACTGCAGTTCATGATGCGACGCACGACTTGTCGTGAGCGTATGAACATGCCGACGCACTTGCACAAACCCGACAAGTTTGGTCTGACGCACCCGCCCGCAACCGTACAGGCTGAGCCGGTATGGATGGATGCTGATGTACGATCGACAAGGCGAAGAGGATCATCGAGGAAGCAGCTGACAACGGCGCAAAGCTTGTCGCACTCCCGGAACTGTTCGTTCCGGGATACCCTTGGTGGATCTGGCTCGGCACCGCCATGTGGGGAGCAAAGTTCGTAGTGCCCTTCCACGAAAATTGCCTCGAACTTGGGCGATAAGAGAATGCAGCGAATTGAGTCAGCAGCGACACAAAACGGCATCTCACTCGTCCTGGGCTACGGTGAATGCGACGATGGTAGTCGTTACATGAGTCAGGTTGCCATCGACGACAGTGGAAAAATCGCCGATAACCGCCGCAAGTTCACAAAATCATCGGCGCTGGCATTATCCCGGCTGGCTTGGAAAAGATGGATAGCCTCGCGATCCGCGCGGCGGAGAATTTCATTCATGCTGGATATCCGGTTGATGCTGAGGCAATTTTGCTGTGCGAGCTCGATGGCGCAGAAGCAAACAGATCGCCATCATCTCTGCGACAGCCTTTCGCGTCCGGAGCGAGTGCACCAAGTAGCTAGTTCTATACGTCACAGTATCTGCATGGCGCGACGGAGCGCCGGTTTGTACCCGAGTTCGCGGCCCCACCCCGGAGCCGCTCACTCGCAGATAAGAATCTATCAACGATTCTGTGCCATGGCTGCCTCGCTTGATTTGAAGCTAAGCACTATCTGGATTTCCCCCCTGGTTTCGTAACCCCCAGTCTCTCTGCTGCATAGTGAACATGTCAAGTTGACTGCTCTGACCTGCTACCCAAAGAGCGTAATCCGAAATGGTCGTTAAGCCTGGACAAATCTGTTACCGCACTTCGGCCCTTCCGATCGATCAAAAATTCTGTGCGCTCGTGTAACCGGCCGATTGTCGACGACGAAATAGCAGAAGCGTCACACAGTCTTGTGTCGACAACAATCGTTGCAGAGTTCGTAGCGACACGGTGCCGATTTGGCCCGATCCAAGAGGAAGCGCTGTCCTCTATAACTTTGGTGCGATCGTCACAGATATGTGCTCGACCCTCGATTAGCCCGTTTTCAACATGAGGTTATAACAGCATGCCGGCACACCACGAAAATACGCAGCTCCGCGAACGCGTCATCGCCAACCAGAAGCAGCGCAATGCTCAATTGCGCAATAGTTACGACTTCATTGTGTGCGGTAGCGGCACCGCAGGATCCGTCGTTGCTCGACGACTTTCGGAGCATCAAGACATAACAGTTCTGGTTCTTGAAGCAGGCACTACCGACGACGTGCCGCAAGTCTGGGAAGCTGGCGCATGGATTTCAAACCTTGGATCAGAGCGCGACTGGGGCTTCGTCGCTCAGGCCAACCCGAATATAAATGGCCGGGCGATTTCGTTGAACATGGGGAAAGTCCTTGGCGGCGGCTCAAGCATCAACGCGATGTATTGGTCCAGGGGCCACAAGAATGACTGGGACACGCTAGCAGCCGAAACCGGCGATCCCGACTGGAACTACGCATCGGTTCTTGCTCTATACCGGGGAATCGAGGATTGGCGAGGTGCTCCCGATCCGCAATTCCGAGGTGAAGGAGGCCTGGTCCATGTTGCAACGGCGACAGCCCTATCTGACGTCACGCATGCATGCCTGGACGCTTATGGTCAGCACGGCATCCCGATTTTCGCGAGCCAGAACGGTGCTCTGATGGAAGGCACCGAAGGAGCATCGATGGCGGACGTGTGCATTGACGGTGGACGACGCGCCTCAATATTCCGGTCTTACCTCTATCCGGTTATGGATCAATCAAATGTAACCGTCCTCACAGGTGCACTGGTTACCCGCGTACTCTTCGAGGGTAAGCGCGCAGTTGGAGTCGAATGTGTCGTCGGCGGTCAGATCCAGCGTTTCCTCGCCGCCAGTGAAGTTGTGCTGTCCCTCGGTGCCATCCTCACCCCAAAGGTGTTAATGCAGTCGGGAATTGGAGATGCCCACGATCTTCGAGAGTTTGGCATACCCATCAAAGAAGGGCTCACAGGAGTTGGACGAAATTTTCAGGACCATTGTATGGTGGCAGGCTGCATCTGGGAATGCTCTGATCTGGTTGAACCGGGGACAATACCCCACAATCCAACTCCCCAGGCAAATGCATTCTTTCGCAGTTCCGCTGCCTTGAATTCGCCAGATATTCAGGTAATTCAAGCTGGCTTCGCGCTCGCCAGTGATGAAATCGCCCACAAATATGCGCCGCCGCCAAACTCCTGGACGTTGCTTCCCACGCTCGTACGTCCGAAATCAACCGGGAGAATCAGGCTAACAGGCAAACATGCCACAGACCCCGTTACCATCGATGCTAACGTTCTAAGCGATCCCGCAGACCTCGCCGCGCTCGTGAAAGCAGTCGAACTCGTTAACGAGCTTGGATCCTCTGTATCGCTTAGACGATACTCCGCACGGCAGATTGCACCTAGCATGCTACGACGTTCGGATCTTGAAAATTTTGTTCGCGATTCTGTCGTCAGTGTATGGCATCAAACGTGTACCGCGAAGATGGGGACCGACCGGGAATCGGTCGTCAACAGCGAACTCCAGGTTCATGGTATCGAAGGTTTGACGGTGGCTGATGGGTCGGTCTTGCGCCGAGTGACAACGGGCAACACGATGGCTCCGTGTGTCATCATTGGCGAGCGGGCTGCATTGTCTTTGAAACACCGTCACGGAATCGATAGGCGCATGACTCGAGACTAAGCGGAAGATAGTGCGCGTCAGCCAACTTATCATATATCGTCAATCCGATGCGGATCGGTGGCGTGGTTCGCGCACTTCGCCCGCGCATCTCTGAGCTCGCCATTTGCTGTCGACGCCGCGACGCTGGCGCATCGCTGCCGTTGCGCACGGGCTTTCCACTACGGCCTGCAACGGCTTGCATCGAGAGATTCGATACGAATAGAGAGCGTTGTCAACACGCCAGCTTCATCACTTTGCTGCTCATTCGAGTTCGCCCATGGACCGGAAAAGTGCAAATTCGGCCGGTGCTGCAAGCTGAGGTCACGCAAGACGTTCAATGCAAGCAGCGTAATGGATTCGACGAGCAAACGATCGAGTGTGCACTGGTACGCGGCGATCAGCGGAGGCGTGAGCACCCAATGCGCGACCTGTAACAACCCAGATTGCCGCCGTTTCAAGCTTGCTCGTGCCGAATGCGGGCGGCAACACCGCGATTCCAAAGCGGTCCACTACGAGCCGGATTCCTGCAGCTAGCGATGAAAGACAGTTGATGCGCACCAGGGCGTCGCCGCTCGTCAAGAACAGGTCTGTCAAAAATCCATGCGGTGGTGAGTGGCGCAAGACTTATTTTGGGGCAAGCGGCCAGTTTGGCCTCAGCAAGTGCCCTGCCGACAAGTTGAGAGCCAGACTGACCATCCAGCACACGCATGTCCAAGTCCTGCCGCAACATGCGACTTCTCTACACATACATCACCGAGGCGTCACGTCCCGACGCACAGCCGCTGTCACGAACACTTCGTCCGCTGCAGCTCGCCCGTCGTCTCAGAACGATTGCCAGTCCTGCTGTGACGACTCTTTTTTCGCTAGCGGTGCTAATGCCACCTTGGGAATGGCAATAGCGTGGTTCACCTGCGGCCGAGGTGCTGTCGGGGTGACAAACCCTACCTGTGTACGAAATGCGGTCATGATCTGCTTGAGGCTGGCCGCCAGCGACGCTAAAGACTGAGCAGCCGCCGACGCTTCTTCAACGAGCGCTGCATTCTGCTGTGTAACTTCGTCCATCTGCGTGACAGCCTGATTGACCTGTTCAATCCCCTTACGTTGCTCGTCGGACGCCGCAGAAATCTCGCCCATCAAATCGGTTACGCGTCTGACAGAGGCGACTGCTTCCAGCACGGTTGCCTTCGCCTGATCCACGAGTGTTGAGCCTTTGCGCGCACCTTCCACTGATTCTGAAATCAGTGCCTTGATTTCTTTGGCCGCTGCCGCGCTGCGTTGCGCTAGCACGCGGACCTCGCCCGCCACGACCGCAAATCCACGCCCTTCCTCCCCTGCGCGCGCAGCTTCGACTGCAGCGTTCAATGCAAGGATGTTCGTCTGGAATGCAATACCCTCGATAACAGCAATATTGTCGGACATCCGGTCAGCGCCCGCCGTGATATCTCGCATCGTGTCGACAACACTCCCTATAACCTCGCCCGCGCGTGTCGCGACAGCTGATGCGCTAAGGGCGAGTTTGTTGCCCTGTGCCGCATTTTCCGCATTTTGCCTAACGGTAGACGTCAGTTGCTCCATGCTGGCCGCTGTCTCTTCAAGGGAGGCAGCCTGTTGTTCCGTGCGCTGGCTGAGGTCAATGTTGCCGCTGGCAATCTGCGACGATGCAGTCGCGATGCTGTCGCTGCTATCGCGTACCTGCCCAACAATCTTCTTGAGCTTATCATTCATGATTCTCAGCGCGTCGAGCAGCTGCGCTGTCTCGTCTCTGCCTGTGACTTCAATCACCGACGTCAAGTCGCCGTCCGAGACCACTCGTGCGAAATCCACAGCACGTCCGATGGGTCGCGTAATAGACCGCGAGATGAGGATGGCCGTAACCGTGCTCACAAGCACTGCTATTGCGATTATCACGACCGTACTGACGGTGGAAGAACGATAGCTGGAAGCCGCAGATTCACGCGCGGCCTCGCCGCCGTTCCGGTTCAACTTAACGTCTTCCGTAATCGCATCCATCAAAGCGTTGAACTTGACAGAGGTGGGTCCAACGGCGACCGCTGCCGCCTCGAGGGTACTCGCGTGCCCGCTGTTTGCGATATCCAGCATTGCGGCGTCAGCCTGCATGTAGGCAGCCCATGTAGCGTCAATTCTTTTAGCAAGTACCTGTTCTTCGGGCGACGACACTAACGGGCGATATTTCTCGAATGTTTTCGTAAAAAGCTCTACCTGTGCATCATGAAGCCGATGCAGCTGCGATCGGCCTTCGGATGTGGGTTCTAACATCTCGCGAAGCGAGACCCGACGAACGCCGTTCGCAGAGGCGCTAATCTCCCTGAGCATCTGCATGCTCGGAAGCCAGTTGTCTGCCAAATCTCGCGTTCCCTTATAGACCTGATTAATCTGCCAGAGTGCTAGAGCGCCCAGGCCGCATATGATCAAAACCGAGGCGCCAAATCCCAAACCAAGCCGCTCGCCAATTTTGAGCTTCATCCGCATCTTCGTCCTTTGTGTTGTCGGAATTTACTCACATGTAAACGGCAGATTCATTTTATTCCTTAGGAAAAAATCATCAATTTAACTATCTTACGCACTGAATTTTTAGTTAATCATTATTCGTTTTTGTAGACTTATAAATTTAGCTAATAAAGATCGAGGATAGTCTGATCGAAATCAAGTTCCTTGCACGGAAGGCTACGGCGTGCGAGTCCCGTTTACGACGGCTGTGAGAGTGAAAGCACGGTACGGGATCATGTGACCTCAGATAAGACGCATATAGTGAGGTCCACGGCGCAGTCACGAAGTGGTAAAGCCTTCTTGCTTAACCTAGGTCATCGAGCTGACCGAGACCCCCAAAGTCCTGATTTGGGAACGTTCTATAGTGTGATTCACTTTGAAATATCGAGCATTTTTGGGTTTTTTCACTCGAATTTAGATGAAAGGGACATTTTGATAATTCAGAAAAATGCGTATAAAAATCTTTATAAAACGAATCCTACGAACAGTGCTCCCTCCGGAGACCTATCCTCAACATTTCGTTGTCAAGCGTAGCTGGCAGGCAGGCAGTACAGGGGGGGCTTCACACAACGCAAGCACTCGCCAGGTAATTTGATGGCCAGCTCTCCCGCGTTGTCGCCGCGACAGTGCGCAGCAGAACAGCTTTCCCATACGGAAAGCGGCACAAGAATTCTGCACACTCGAAAGTATTTCTCTTCATCTTAAGAGTCTGCCCATCAACCTGTCTTACCCGTGAAGTCTCGCGACTGCTCCGAAAGAAGACCTCATGTTCACACCGCTTCGATGGGTTGCTGCGTCCCATACCAAACTACATAACAATGATGATTTCGAGAGAATCGACAGTTACATACGAACGAGTGTCGACGAGCAGACTCACCCGGTTGCGCGGAAAATTGCTAACAGGGTTATTCGACTTCAGCCGATGTCGACGTGGACGGTGCGGCAGATTGATACGATAACTGCAGCCCCGCAGAAGAAGCGAAGAGCGGGAACGCTGCCCCTTTCATAAGAGCCACAGATGAGTTATGAGCCGCAATGACATGTTTATGCGAACATAACGAACGTAGCGTGGTATGACGGTAAGCATAAGCGCATGACGCGTGTCAAAATATACATCCACGCGTTTGTTTTCGACATCTGGGAACCAAAGTATGGTTTGGCTCACCCGACAACGCACCCACTTGAACCTCTGATGAAAACGTCTGGCTGTAACAACGGCGATTGCCCGAAATCTATCGCGCTGGTCACTTCGGTTGATAGTAGTTCGGGTTTGGCTCCTCCCGGCGATACAGTTCGACATTTGTCGCGCAGTGCGTGCATCTCGCTCGCGGCAAGTCTTGCCCTCATTGCCCTGTCGCTACGTTCACCAATCACTGGTGTGGGTCCAATTCTCCTTGACGCGGTCAAGACAGTCGGCCTGTCTGCGTTAGGAGCAAGTATGCTGACTACTTTACCATCGCTTTGCTTCGGGTTATTCGGACCTCTCGCACCGGGACTCGCACGTCGACTCGGTAGCGAACGAGCGTTACTCTTACTTTTGTTTGTTCTGACATCTGGTATCGGGCTACGCGCAATTCCAGCGTGGCAGGCGCTGTTCGCAGGTCAGGTCATTGCCTGCTTTAGCATCGGCCTCATCAATGTCCTTCTGCCTGGTATCGTAAAGCGCGATTTTCCGAGCCACATCATTCGAGTAACAGGCCTCTACAGTGCCGCGATGAGTGCAGGCGCTGCGTTAGCAGCGGCTTCCACTGTCCCAGTTGCCAATGCGATCGGCCACTCATTCAACAGTATCCACGCTACTGCGTGGACTTGGGCACTGGCGCTCTGGGCTGTGCCGTCCGCGCTGGCGGCAGTAATCTGGATGCGACAGCTTCCACTGCACGATGGCAGGCCGCAGCAACATCGCTCAATCATGCGGCTGCTCTTACGGGACTCGCTCGCATGGCAGGTCACCCTGTTTATGGGTTCGCAGTCCTCGCTTGCATATATCGTCTTTGGTTGGCTGGCCACAGTGTTGCGGATGCGAGGTCTGAGCGCATTAGATGCCGGGTTAATGTTATCGCTGAGCGTCATCGCTCAAGTAGTGGCGTCTCTGTTAATTCCTGTCGTCGCCGCACGAATGTCAGATCAGCGAGCAGTGAATGTGATGGCCATGGCCTTAACATGCGTCAGCCTCCTTGGATGTTTTTTTGCCCCGCTCTCGACAATCATTGTTTGGGCCCCGCTTTTGGGCTTTGCACAAGGCGCCGCTCTTATTCTTGCTCTGACCGCAATTGGTTTACGTGCACCCGACTCTCACACGGCCTCGCAACTTTCGAGCATGGCTCAAGGAATCGGCTATCTCTTGGCATCGGGCGGACCATTCGTTGCCGGATCACTGATACGCGCGACAGGGTCGCTCCATGGCCTCGCCGCACTATGTACCTCGATCAGTATTCTCTCAGCGGTAGTTGGCTACGCGGCAGGACGTCCAAAGCACGTAAAATTGGGGATGAGATAGCAGTTCCGGCGTTGCGACAAGCGGTAAGCTGCTTCGACCTCATCGTCGCTTCCATACGAACGTTACAAGACAGACTGCAATAAACATCAGAAAACTCAAAAAAAGACCCACCACAGGAAATTAGCGCAGGTTTTGTAATGTGGCTCAAAATACGACGTCATTCCAATCGATATTTCCATCTGCAAGCCATATCGCGGACAGAAGGAACGTATCTACCCAGCGCGCCAAATAAAACAGCCCCGGCTGAACGGGCTCCCTTGAGGCTCTGGCAAGAGCAGCGGGATCGTCAGTGACTACGATCGGCCCGCTACGTGGGCAAACATGTCTTCAAGGCTCCACTGTAGCTGTAACAGTCACCGCCGGTCTGAACGGCTCGGATGGCTCGGAGCTGAGTTATCTGTCCCGGAAATGCACGACATCAAGACGGGAACCTCGGGACGGCAGCGAACAACCTGCGACTCGACCCGGAGCGTGTTTGCCGGGGACGATATTCCTTTCAAGAAAAATGCGGTAACCGAGCCTGTCGCACATCATCCACATAAGCTGCTTGCGCTCTATGAAAGCCGATCAATGGAGCCAATCGACGCAAAAACGAGTCTACTGAGTGATACGGCTCACTTACTGTCGGATGGAGCGATACGCACCGTTTCACTTCAATGCAGTGACAGCGATTTCCACATCCAGGCCCGGCCGCATCAGCGCTGCAGTGACACATACGCGGGTAGGCGCGTGACCCTCTGGCACCCACGCATCCCAGATTTCGTTGAAAGCGTCAAAGTACAGCGGCGTGCTGATCCATACATTTGCGGTGAGCAAGCGCGTTTTGTCTACATTTGCCGACTCGAGAAGAGAATCAATACGCGCGAGGACCTCCTTAACCTGAATCGCAAACGGTGCGCTTGCTGTATCGGGAAGCTGACCGGACAGATAGACTACGTCGTTTGCGATTACAACGTGACTCATACGGGCATTAGTTTTCAGTCGTTCGATCAAGTTACTCATGACTCGTTCCAAAGTGACGGTGCTGCCACGCCATCGAGTTCAAAGACGGTCGCGCAATGGCGCAGCACATTTCTATACTCTTCGTAAAAGGAGTCCAGGTACGTGCTCGTCGCAACAAGGGGAATCCGTGCTCAGACACCTACTTGCGACGGAATCTCTTGCGTGCGAAAGCTGCTCCTACATCTCCGGCTCGGTTGACTTCGTGTGCAATTTGACGCGTCGATCGCTGCACGTCAGGCGATTCGACGCAGATGAGTTCGATATAGCCGTCCCTTTTCGATATAGCTTGCGGTTCCGGCCTGAATCCCAACGATCTCCTCGGCTGACAGTTCTCGCAGGATTTTCCCGACCCCTATCACCAACGAGCCATCAGGTATTTCGCGCCCCTCAGGTATGATTGCTCCGGCTCCTATAAGGCAGTTTCGACCCACTTTTGCCTTGTTAAGGACTACGGCACCGATGCCAATAAGCGAGCCTTCGCCAATTGTGCATCCATGCAGCATAGCTTGATGACCTACTGTGACATCCGGGCCAATGTGAAGAGGATTTTCCGGGTCAACATGAAGCACGCTGCCCTCCTGAACATTGCTACCTCGTTCAATAACGATTGTGTCGTTATCGCCGCGAATAGTGACACCTGACCAGATGCTGACGTCATCGCCGAGAGTGACGTTGCCGATGATCACGGCATTTTCGAATATATAGGCACTGGGACTAACTTCTGGGCGGCGACCGTGAAATTCGTAGACTGGCAATTTTTCCTCGATTTTTTTGCAAAAAAGCGCTGCTAGGCGAGCTGCTCGTATTGGCATCCGTGATTTTTAACGGTTGGACGCTTGATTTTTTGCTAGAAACGCTGCAATGAGACGTTGCGGCTCGCCTCTTTCGAAGCAGGCGATTTGTGCCTTCACGCCGGCCGCGAACGCATCATCAAAACCTTGTTGAGTGACTTTGCAGAGGCGCTCCTTTGTCAGACGAGTGGCGTTGCGCGGCAAAGACGCCAGTTTTCTGGCACGGGTCACTCCGGCTTCGAATGCACCGCCCGCTTCGCACGTTTCCGTCAGCAAGCCGATCTCAAAAGCACGCTTTCCCGTGATGAGTTCAGCCATCAATGACAGTTGCAGATTGTGAGTGCGGCCGATGTGCAATTCCATCAGATACGGTCCAACAATGCTGGCCAAACCTACCTTTACTTCTGGTTGCCCCCAGGTACTGTTTTCCGGCGCAACGCGCCAGTCTGTGCATAGCGCCATGTGGAAGCCCAGACCGACGCACACGCCCTCGACTGCAGTAACACAAGGCTTGGAGAACTTGCGGAACGAGTCAAGCAATAGCTTCTGGCTTCCCTGCCAACCTGCGACGCCGTCCTGATCAATCGACGCGAGTTCTTCGAGATCTTGTCCGGAGCTAAGCGCCCGACCGCCTTCCCCTGCGAGAACGACCGCGCGAACATCGTTGCTGGCGTCACAGGCAGAAAGAAGCGAAATTATGTTGCTGCGTATGTTGTTGTTGACCGCGTTCATACGATCCGGACGATTCAGTTTGATGATTGCGATACCGTCCTCAATGCTGAACAACAAGTCGTTGGTTGTTGAAGAAAGATTAGTCATAACAGTTCTATCAGTGAAGTTCCACGACAGCGTCTACAGCCACCACTCCGTCATTCATCACCATCACTGGATTTATGTCGACAGACTTCAACGCGCCGCCCGCAGACGTAGCGAAGTTTCCAAGTGCAACAGCCGCTCGAGCCAGGGCTTTAATGTCGAGTGCAGGCTCCCCGCGATAGCCGTCAAACAGTTTTCCAATCCGAAGCGCTCGCAAAGCAGCTTCTGCATCTTCGACTGAAAACGGTGCAAGTAGCGTCGCAATGTCCTTTCGGAGTTCAAGCAAAGTCCCCCCCTCGCCTACCATGACAACTGGACCGAGAAGTGGGTCAACGCTCACGCCTAGCACGAATTCGTGTTTTCCTTTGATCATCTGGGCGACCACGACTCTCGGATCTGTGACGCCCATCTGCTCAAGCTTTGAAAGACATTCCTCGGTCGCACGCTGAACATCCTCTGCTGTGCGCAGACCAAGATGAACCAATCCGTGTTCACTTTTATGCGGTACGTTCGCTGCACATCCTTTGACAGCGACAAACCTGCCAAGGCGGTGAAACGCGGACACTGCGTCTTCTGAGCTGATGCAAATCTGGTGGCGAACCACAGGTACGCCGCTGTCGGAAAGAAGACTCAAGCTCGTGGCTTCGTCCTGAAGTCCTGTTCCCCTGAGTGTGACGAAGTGCGACTGGTCGGCGCGGCTACCGGTTTTCCTGATCAGTCGCTGGTGCGCGCAGTATTGAGCGAGCGCTAGAATCGCATCTGGATCGGTAACGAAGGTGGGCAAGCCTGCGTCGGTGAAAACTTTGCGTACGTTGGGCTGGGGAGCGCACACAACCAGAGGCTTCAGGTGCTTGTCCGCGAACGCTCGCGCCGCCTCGGCAAACGCATCGAGATCAAAGCCGGGGCCGGCGACGGGAACGCTGACGATCATTGCGTCCGCGCCAGGATCGGTCCCAATCGCATTGAGGACGCCAGGAAACATTTCATTGTTCGTCAGAATTGCTGCCGTCATGTCCAGCGGATTGTCTGCCGTTCCAAAGTCCGGGAGAATCTCGCCAAGCTTGGCCTTCGTTTCACCAGTAAGAACCGTCAGCGCGAGCCCTGTGCGCTCTGCGTAGTCGGCCGTCATGACCGCAACCGCGCCGCTGTGACTCATCGCAACGGCTTTGCCCTCACCGGCATCGTAGTTTTGCAGGTAAAGCGGAGTTGCACGGATGAATTCATTAATATCTCGTGCTCTCCAGATTCCGTGACGAGCGAGGAACGCATCTACAGCTGCGTCGTTGCCTGCGAGCGCTCCTGTGTGGGACGCCGCAGCCTGTGCCCCGCGCTCACTACTGCCACTTTTAATCGCAACTATATAAGCGCCACGCTCGCGCGCAAGACGCGCTGCACTCGCAAGGCGCGCGGGGTCGGAGATTGATTCGAGATAAACCAGGATCAGCCTGATACCTGGATCACTTGCGACAGCCTCAGCCATCGCACATGCGCCCGCGTCCGAATCGTTTCCCGTAGCGATCACGTAACGCACGCCAATCCCTTCCTGACGAAGGAGCGCGTACGGCATAACACTCGCAGCGCCGCTCTGACTGACGATCGCGATTGGGCCGTCAAGGGGTGTGACGTCCATGAACATGGTGCTGAAGTTCAGCACTGCGCCAGTCGCGAAATTCGCCGAGCCTTGAGCGTTCGGTCCAATAATCCTGATTCCTGTCTCGCGAGCTACACGTACGAGTTCTTCCTCGCGCTCCTTGCCCTTGTCACCGAGTTCCGAGAATCCGGACGACATAACAACGGCAAACTTCACACCCGCCTCTCCGCAACGGCGGATCTGCTCAAGAACTGAATTTCCACCAACTGCAAC
Source organism: Paraburkholderia terrae (assembly GCF_002902925.1). Lineage (GTDB taxonomy): Bacteria > Pseudomonadota > Gammaproteobacteria > Burkholderiales > Burkholderiaceae > Paraburkholderia > Paraburkholderia terrae. The sequence goes on from NZ_CP026113.1 coordinate 1,483,605, forward strand.
GATTACCGCGTCAGGCACCGTTGGGACGTCTTCGATGTTGCTGAAGGCCGGCAACCCTTGAATTTCGGTTTTTGTGGGATTGACGGGATAGATAGCGCCCTTGAACCCATATTTTTGCAAATAATGAATAGGCCGCCCACCAACTTTGTTTGGATTTTCTGACGCACCGATGACGGCCACTGCGTTCGGGGCGAAAAGGTCTTTGAATAGAATTTCCACGTTCATTCCTTTATTCGTAATCCTTAATTTAATCGTTGATTTCTCGTCAGCGTATTTTACACAGTCGATGATGCGGCCCAACCTTATAACTGCTGATAGAGCGGGCACTTCAGTCGAGGATCTAAACTTCGACTCGCCGTTCTTTGAGTTTTCTTGCGGGAACGCCGATGATGATCGACAGTCCGGCACAAACAATGACCATTGCAACCAGATAAAAACCAGCGGTTGCACTCTTGGTGAGCGAATTGCCCCAACTGAAGACGACAGGCGCAACAAGGCCCGCTGATTGACCAATGCAACTCACCAGGCCGATACCACCTGCTGCTGCGCGACCTGAGAGATACGCTGGGGGAATTGTCCAAAATAGAGCGACGGCAGTTAAAAATCCTGCATTGCTGACCGACAGCAGCGCGATAGACGCAACCCAGTTGCTGGCAGCAGAAGGCAGCAGTGAAAGTCCAAACGCTGTGAGCATTGCGACAGCTCCATAATGCCAGCGCCGTTCCATCATCCGGTCCGAATTGCGACAAACGAGCAGCATAAACGCAGCACCCACGATATACGGAATCGCAGACAGTAACCCCACATCAGCCAGATTGCTGATCCCGGCCCTGCGAATAATCGACGGTCCCCAGAAACTAAGGACGCTGCTTGACCACGGTACGGCCATATATCCGAAGGCGAGCAGATAAAGACGTGGATCTTTGAGGACTTCACCGAAACTCGACGACGTGATATCGGACTTTACTTTTTCATCATCAGCGATATCAGACGCGATCATCTCCCGCTGTTCAGACGTCAACCAGCGCGCATCCGCCGGCTTGTCATTGAGGTAGAACAAGGCAACGATCCCGACGATCACGCTGGGCAGCCCTTCGAGAAGGAAAAGCCACTTCCAGCCCTGCATTCCGGAGACGCCGTTCATGTGGGAAAGAATCCACCCGGAGACCGGGCCACCGAGTGCTCCAGCCACGGCCACGGCGAGGAAAAGCCGCGAGGTGATACGTGCACGCTTGGCACTCGGGAACCAGTACGTCAGGTAGAGTACGATTCCTGGAAAGAAGCCCCCTTCGGCGATCCCCAAAAGAGCGCGAGCGATATAAAACTCCACTGGGTTCCGTACGAACATCATTCCTGAAGAAACAAGACCCCAAAGAATCATGATCCGGGAGATGGTCAGGCGAGCTCCCATTTTTTTCAGCAGCAGGTTGCTTGGCACTTCGAGTGCCACATATCCGACAAAAAACAAGCCAACGCCGAGTCCATACGCTGCGTCGCTCAACCCGATGTCCTTCTGGAACTGGAGGTGGGCAAAGCTGATGTTTACTCGATCCAGAAAATTGAGTGTGTAGCAGATGAACAGAAACGGTATCAGTCGCCACCCTACTTTGGCATAGATAGCTTTCCGTTCATCTGACGATGTAGCCGAGCTGTAGGAATCGCTCATCACAACATTTTCCAATTTGGCCCCCTGAGGCTGGACATTGACGGGCATCCGAGCCTGTTGCTGAGCTCCCCTTGGCTTCGGATGCTTGTCATTGTCATATACAGCGGATATTATTCAATTTAATTTATTTGATTAACTTAAAAATTCACCTTATGAATGTGACTCTCAGACAGCTTCGGGCGTTTCGTGCTGTGGCGGAGGCAGGTAGCTTCACTGATGCTGCAAAGCAATTGCACCTCACGCAGGCCGCGCTTAGTTCGTTAGTCAAGGAACTCGAAGGCATAATCGGGATACGGTTGTTCGATCGGAGCACGCGGAGCACGAAGCTGTCCTCAGCGGGTGCCGACTTTTTCCCGCTTGCAGTCAAGGTGCTCGAAGATCTCGACTACGCGCTCGCGAGCACGCTCCAGCTACAGGAGATGAAACGTGGCAATGTCCGCGTCGCATCTACGCCCCTGTACTCTTCGTATCTTCTGCCTCAGGTTGTCGCGGATTTCAAGCTACAGTTCCCAGGGGTTAACGTTCATCTATTGGATTCACTGAACGAGGACGTGCTGTTCCGCCTGACGAGCGGCGAAGCTGACCTCGCCGTGGCCCCGCGAAGAAACAACGATCTGGAGGTCGAAGAAGAGCTGCTCTTCAATGACACATTCGAAGTGGTATGTCCGTTCGGTCATCCTCTGGACGAACTCCAGGTCGCCACATGGGAGCAGATTCTGGAGTTTCCCTTCATCGCGATGACGAAGGGATATCTCGCAAGGTTACAACTGGATCTCGCCTCGTATTCGTCGGGTCTTAATCTGCAACCGGCGTATGAGGTGGCTTTCCTGACAACAGCACTCGCAATGGTCAAGGCTGGTCTCGGCGTGACGGCCTTGCCCGCTGGCGCGCTGACGATGATTGAGCATTTCGGGCTTCGAGCAGTGGAGGTGAAAGCTCCCGTTGTCTCGCGACAGGTCTCCTTGTTCACTCGTGCAGGCCAGAGTCTTCCTCCGGCGGCGGGAGAGCTCCGTCTTTTTTTGCTTCAAGCCACCGCTTTCCGGAGAGCGTAGTCTCGGTTTTTTCTCAGTTCACGTTGAAGGACGAGATAGGTCACGATCATCGATTGGCCGCGCGGGATATCGCGGTGCGCGCGGCGTGCCCTCAACCCCCAGACTGCAAACGGCCCGGCATTGCCGGCGCATAGCAACGCATTCTTGCAACGTCGACGCGGCTCGGAACGCTTGCACCGTGCGCTATTCTGACGGCAACCGCTCTTAGGTCGAAGTCCGTTTGCGCAGCGAAGCGCACGCATGTCAAATGACGTGCCGGTTCGATGGACGAACGGTGCCTCCGCCATAAAGTTCAAGATGTTCACGCAACCTCGGTTGTCGACAACACCCATTGAATGTCGCTGAGCTGGCCTACGTCTGCTTTCTCTTCACACCTGGTCAAGAACGATGTGTCCTTGCGCTGGCAACGCCATCAAATTGAGTCGGCATCGAATTCAAGCACGACCCATTTCATCGACTAGCGTTCGGACATAATCCCGCTCGCTACTGTAACCTTCGCAGAAAGCAAGGACGCAAAACTTAGATCATCTGGCTTAGGCTTGATGAATCGGTCCCCTATATTCACTCTAGAAACATTGATTTTGATACGCTTGCATGGAAACGTGTCAAATAGCATTGGATGCGGCGCGATGGGCTATCTCGCCATGCCGCCCGTTCGTCCGATGAGGGAATTCTCGAGGCCGATAATCTCGGCCGCCATACACTCTCCGACAAGGACAAGGCTACGCTCGATTTTTCACGTTCTCTCTCCCTCTGGAAGGCAGTCGTCGACACTGACCTTCCCGGCCCTCTACCGGCGCGCAGCGGATGTTTGTGTGCCGCTACTCCTCTGACCAGCATATATTGTCCGCATGACGCCGCCCTCAGGCGTTATCCTGAATTGAGGTTTCAGCCGCGAGATCGACTTCGAACTGCTTCATGTCTCGCCTTCGCCGTTTGCGTTTTTCTCCGTTCGAGGAAATGTAGTCGATCAGTTCCCGCTCGAGGTCCGAGTCCTTTGCCCCGGGCTTCCACGGAGCGGCCCGATGCTTCCTGCGGGTGCAACGAGCAAGATCCAGCGCTTGCTTCGCCGACTTCGCACACTCGAATTCGACCTCGTTGCACAGGTCTACGGGGTCGCCGTATTCCCAGACCGATGCGACGTATTCCCTGGCTGCGTGCACAGTGGCGGGAAATTCGCGAAGTTCGGACGCTACCTTGTGGCTCAACCATTTCCACTGAATTCTCTCTGGGAACTGGAACGATGGCACGTTTACACCGTTCAACGGCTCATAGCTCATCGTGCGGCCGGCTTCCCGCGCCGCCCACTCTGCCTTGTGCATCATGGACCGGCAGGTCCTGGCATAGGCTTCAAGAGAAAGCGCTGCTTCCAGGGCTACGTCACGCCTTTCACGACGATGCGCGCGCATGTCTTTCACGCCGCCCATCAACAACGCCACGCTAGAGCTAATCACGCTAGACGTCGCAACGACCTTCCAGTCGACCTGCCGAAGGACCGCCAGCGAAGCGGTCCACAATTCTGATCCATCCATGCCAGTTACCTCGAAATCCCCAAGTTGCGAAAGTATAGCCATGTGCCTGGCACGCGAAGGTCAAATCAGAGCGTTGCGTTCATCGGGAATTCCGCGCGTCTCCCCGGCTGATCCGAATTGAAAATCGATGCTGGAACCGCCGCACATCGCGCCCCAGCATTGTGATACCCGCCACCCTCAAACGACATGCGACGTTCGCCAGACAGTGAATCGCCTGACCATCGAGTTACACAGGAATCGGATCAAGTCCCCGCAGTTGACGCAGCATGCTCTACGTCTTCTGGTGCCAATCCACGAAGGTGCTGTGCATCGAGATGCATTCAAGCATTCGGACAGAAGATGTCCGGGTGGTGATCTATCCCTGCAACCAGCCTCATGTGCCAATGCGGCCCAATGATTCAGCCAACCTCATATCGTAGAGCCAGCATCATGCTGAACCGCAACAACTCACCTCTGGAAAGCCTCGCAGCGTTCGCCATCACGTTTGCCGTCGGCATCTTGTCGACCATCGCCTAGGGAACGTACACGAAACGGTGCGGCGCGACGCCCTTCAACAGCTCAGGCAACTTCCGCCGCGCGAACCGTGTTGCTGAAATGCCGCAATACTGCGCAAAGAGGTCCGCCCGAGGCAGGCCGCGTTAACCAGCCACACAGGAAAACGTCACCTCAGCTTCCTGGGGCGTCCATCCACGGACACCGTGCGTCTGCATGTCGACCTGCTGCATCTGTTTTCCCTGCTGCTTGCAATACTCGTCCGCCCGCTTGAGGTTCGATGCCTTGATTTCTCCCCACGGCGTCATGCCTCCGCGCACCTGCGTTGTGACGGTGAAGTGACCGTCGCCAGCAGGTGAAACGTCGGACATTGAAGTACATGCGGCCAAAGAGACCAGCAGGAGAAAAGGCAGGTTGCGCTTCATTGAAGTCGGGCAGAGATCAGAAACGGGCGAGCGCGACAAGCAGTTGTGGAACGTTTTCCGCGCCGACGCAATCTTCTAACAGTCCAAGGTAGGCCCGGTTGTACAACTGGTACTGACGCGGAATGGGCAGATCGAAGCGAGCGCGCACAATGGCCTGCGCGGCGTGATGTGTGGAGCTTACGATTCGTTAGGCATTTTGCTTGTCCAAGACAGCACTAACGGCGTCCTGAATGGAAACTTGAGAAATCCGTTAGCCAGCAAGTGCGGCCGATCCGTCGTGGTGGCACAAAAAGAAAGGGCCCACCAACCGGCGGGCCCGAATCCACATCAGGAGGAGATATGGAGGAGACAGCCTCAGTATAAACCCTAAACGCCGAAACGCAAACGCATGTTTGCGAAATGCGACGGGATATTCTCACCGTCGGCGGTGGCCCGGCCCGCGCACAGATCGAACCGCCCCTTCCCGCCTTGATAATCCGTAGAGTGCATGTGGCAGTCCGCCGGGCGCCGGGTCGCCTGAGTTCCGCGCACGTTAGCTGCTAGTGAACACGGCTAATAGCTCCCGGGCCAAGCCTCGGCCGCTGACACGAGCACTAACCGACCGGCGCACGTCGAATGCATATATCTCGGCTCCGGAATAAAGCTCCCGAGCAAGTTCGGTATCGTGGTTCGATATCACGACTGGAATGCCTTGGTCTGCCAGCTTCCGAGCGAGTGACGCCAGCTCACGCTGTCTTTCGGCATTGAATCCTCCCGCATCGTAGCCCACGAATGTCTTCTTTCCACCGTTTGCGTCCAGATACGGTGGATCACAGTAGATTACGTCGCCGGGTCTTGCCATTCGCATCACGTCTGCGAAGTCTGCGCACACGAAGTTCGCGTTCGACGCTCGCTCTCTGAATGCAGCCATTCGTTCAATCGGAAGACGCGGGACCATGCGGAGATGCCCGTACGGCACATTAAACCGTCCCGACCTGTTGTAGCGACACAGACCGTTGAAGCCATACCGGTTCAGGTAGAGAAACGCTGCCGCCCGACGAAGTGAGTCTTGCTCGTCGTTGAATGAGGTCCGAACCTCAAGGTAAGCCTCCTTGCTCCGGTAACGCTCCGTGAACAGTGGCTCTGCCGTCGCGACAAGCTCGTCGAATCGGTTCACGACCGCGTCGTAGAGTTCGACGAGGTGGCTATTGCTGTCTCCGAGGACATATTCGTCGAATGTCGCGCCGAGGAACACGGCACCGCTGCCGACGAACGGCTCAATGAGTCTTCTGCCGGGCGGCAGGTGACAAAGAATCTGGTCGATGATTCGCCCTTTTCCTCCGAGCCACTTCAGGAAGGGTCGGCAATGCGAAGCCGGGCGCGCTGTCGTTGTGAGTTCTGGATGTTTTTGCATCCAGAGTACAGCGGACCCGGTTTATCCTGAATTCGCGGGAAAATCTCCCTCTCTTGGCCGATGGTCGGCGACGAGTGACTCGGCGAGGGATGTTCTGATTTTTTAAGGGAGAAACTGCACTGGCGCGTGCCAGGTGTGTCGCCCCCTCGGCGGCGGACCTCGCGCGTCGCAGGAAATCTGTCCGCGCGCGAGCAGATCTGCGATAGGTTACCGTGCTCAGAAACGTTGACGCATCCCGACCGCGACAAGTGCCTGCGTATTAGCGCCCGAATTCACACCATAGTCGCCAATCACGGCTTGAGCGGCCACGCGCTTACCCGACGCGTTGAGCGTCGAGCCCGACGCTCGCTGAAAGGCCGCAATCGCGTACAGGTCCGTGCGCTTGGAGAGCAAATAGTCAGCGCCGGCATCGACCTGGTTGTAGTGCGCCGTTGCAACGTCAGACAGCATGGTGTAGTGATATCCCAAGCCCAATCGCAGCGCCGGATCTACTTGATAATTAACGAATATCGAACCACTGTTGTACCGCGCAATGCCTGCAAAGACTGACGCCCCATCGGATGCGTATTCCGTATGCGAGTACCCAAGACCGCCTGTCCACGCGCCATAGGCATACTGGCCTGCGGCGCGGGCGATGCTCGCCGAGTGGGCGCTCGCGAAGCCCATGTTAACCACCGTGTTGAATGGACTGTCTGCGCTCGCATTCCACGTACGCACGCCTGTGCTGCCCACCGTGTCGCCGCTGCTCGCATAAAAGTAGCCGGCGGCCACCGTCAGCGGCCCCCTCGCATAACCGCCCGCGACAGCCCAGGTTTGGCCCGCACCGGTCGAGCCCGCTACGCCGCCAAATCCATAGAGCGCTTCGAACTGAATCCCGCCGAAGTTCGGGCTCAGATACTTGACCGAGTTGTTCACTCGCATACTGCCGTCATAGTTGTCGACGTCACCGGGCGTGCCGAATGTGAGACCGAAATTTGCATCCTCGGTAAGTGCCGATACCATATCGACGACCGGATCATACTGGCGCCCGAGCTTGAATGCGCCCCATCGCATGCTCGACATGCCCACGACTGCTGTGCGCCCGAACTCGCGTCCGCCCTGCGCTAACACGCCGGTGCCGATGTTGAAGCCACTTTCAAGCTGGAATGTCGCCGCCAGGCCGCCGCCGAGATCTTCGTTGCCCTTGAAACCCCAACGGTTGCCCGATACGGCGTTCCCGAAACGCCACGCGCTCCAGCTCGTGCCGTTACTGCTTGCAGTATGACTTACGTAGGCGAAGCCCGCGTCGAGCAGACCATACAACGTGATACTGCTCTGCGCATGGGCGCTCACGCTGGCGAGCAGTCCGATTCCAGCAAAATATTTTATATGTAGTGCGAATCTATTGAACGGATTCATGCTGTCAATTGTGGTCTCAAAAGTTTAAGAACAAAATGAACTCTCGTGCATGTGTTTTGCCACGGCAAGCTCACCATTTGAATTGTTTTCGGCGAGAATATTCCGGTGATAAAAATGCCGTGTCCAATGCCGTCTAATTTAAGATTGATGCCAAAGTGCTATGAAAGTCGAAAACTCTGAACTCGAAGCCTTCGTCGCCGTTGCGGAGCTCGGCACGTTTCATCGTGCAGCCGAAAGGCTGCATCTCACTCAGCCTGGCCTATCCCGGCGTATACAGAAACTTGAGCAAGCGCTTGGCGTCGAACTCTTTCACCGCACCACACGCAGCGTCACACTCACCGGCGTAGGTCGACAATTTCTGCCGATGGCGCGCGAGCAGATCGCGCAGCTGGGCCTGATGCTCACGTCCATTCAGGAAATCGCAGAAAAGCGGTACGGGAAGGTGCGCATCTCGAGCATTCCCACCGTGGTCGCGCGCTTGCTGCCCGACGCGCTGCGGCGCTATGGGCTCAAATATCCGCATATCGGCGTACAAATACTCGATGGCAATCACGATTTCGTGCTCTCGCAGGTGCGCGCGGGCCTTGCTGAGTTCGGGGTGAGCCTGCACCCCGGCGACGATGAAGACCTCGAGTTCGAGCCGCTTTTCGAGGACCGCTACGTTCTCGCCGTGCATCGCGAAGACCCGCTCGCAAAAGCCGGTCAGCTCGCGCTCGGTGATTTGCGCCATGCACGGCTCGTAATTGGCGGACGCGACAGCGGCAATCGTCTGCTGCTCGAAATGCTTATGAGTCAGGAGTCGGTGCGCCTACGCTGGTTTTACGAAGTCGAGCATATTTCTTGTGTGGCTGCGCTAGTGGCTGCGGGCGTGGGTTGCGCAATCCTGCCCGAAAGCGCGGTTGGCGAAGCTGGCGCACTCGCATCTCCCGCAGTGTGCGCCGTGCCGCTCGTGAGTCCGGTCATCGCGCGCACGGTCGGCATCGTGCGCCATCGCACGGTCTCGATGTCGAGCATGGCTAGCGACCTATGCGCGCTTCTGAAGGCCGCCACCATCTGAATTGATGCGACGCAACAGATCAGGTTGATAGCGCTTGCGCATGAATGGCAAGCAAACTGGCATTGGACGCACGCAAATTGGCCGCTGACGATACGGGCATGATTTACCGAGCCCGTACGCGGCATCCAGCGCGCCCTCACACGCGGCCCGGTACACCCCGCCGCAATCGTGCTGCGGGAGCCAGGAGCCTCCATGCATTACGACGTCATCCTTCGCCACGGTGAGCTTATCGACGGCACGGGCGCCGCGCGCTACAGCGCTGACCTTGGTGTACTCGGCGAACGCATCGCCGCAATTGGCGACCTCTCACGCGACACGTCCAACACAGTGATTGACGCCCAAGGCCAGATTGTCGCGCCCGGATTCATCGACAGCCATACACACGACGACGCGTTCGTACTGAGCGTCCCGAGCGTCGAACCGAAGGTCTGTCAGGGCGTGACGACAGTGATAGCGGGCAATTGCGGTATCAGCCTCGCGCCCTTGTGTGCAGACCGAGAAGTGCCGCAGCCGCTGGATTTGCTTGGCGCCTGGCAGTTGTTTCGTTTCCCATCCTTCGCTGCATACCTGGACGCGCTCGACGCCGCACCCGCCGCCGTCAACACGGTCGCGCTGGTCGGTCACTCTACGCTACGCGTGCGTCACATGGCCGATCTGCAGCGCGCGGCTAACGCCCAAGAAATCGCAGCGATGGCCGCCGACGTGCGTGAATCAATGGCTGCGGGCGCGTACGGCGTGTCGTCCGGGACCTTCTATCCGCCAGCCGCCGCCGCGACACTGCAGGAACTCATTGATGTGTGCGCCCCGCTGCGCGAAACCGGCGGCGTGTTTGCCACGCACCTGCGCGACGAGACCACGCACATTATGGATTCACTTGAAGAAGCCTTCGAGATCGGCCGCGCGCTCAACGTCCGCGTGGTGCTCTCGCATCACAAGGTGGCCGGCAAAGAGAATCACGGGCGCTCAGTGCAGACGCTAGCACGCATCGACGCTCAGCGGGCGCAACAGCGCCTGTGCCTCGACTGCCATCCCTATCCAGCCACATCGACCATGCTGCGCGCGGATCGCATTCGCCAGTCGTCACGGGTGATGCTCGCGTGGTCGAAACCGCATCCCGAATTCGCAGGCCGCGATTTCCATGAACTGCTGTCGATGTTCAACGATTCCATTGATTCTGCGATCGAGGCACTGAGCCCAGCGGGCGCGATCTACTTCGTAATGGACGAGAGCGACGTCGAGCGCATCTTCCAGCATGAGATGACGATGGTAGGTTCCGACGGCCTACCCAACGACACACGCCCCCATCCACGCCTATGGGGCACGTTCCCACGTGTCCTGGGCGAATTTTCGCGCACGCGCCGCCTTTTCCCGCTCGAAGCAGCTGTGCACAAGATGACGGGCCTCACCGCAGAGCAGTTCGGCATTGAAGAGCGTGGCCGTCTCGTCGTGGGGAATTACGCTGACCTTGTGGTGTTTGATCCGGAGCGCGTCATTGATCGCGCAACCTTCGCCGAGCCAACGCTGCGCCCCGAAGGCATCGAGCATGTGTTCGTGAACGGCCGTGCCGTACTGACGAATACCCGGCTCACCGGTGCGCGCCCAGGCCGCGCGCTCCGCCGTTCACACATGAGGCATATCGGAAAGGCGAATTCGCCCGCTTTGTACACCTCACATGCACACGCCTGACGCGCGCTCCCAATAACTTTATCTGGCGAAGACTGACATGATAACGACCACTAGCACCGCAACCGATACGAGAGCGACGGGCAATCCCGACACAGATTTCAGCGGCAACGTCGATGCGCTCTATCGCAAACTCACGCGACGCATCATACCGCTCATCCTCGTCTGCTATTTCTTCGGCTACCTCGATCGCGTGAACGTCGGATTTGCAAAGTTACAGATGATGACCGATCTGCAACTGTCGGACGCCGCGTATGGTGTGGGCGCGGGCCTCTTCTTTATCGGCTATCTGCTGCTACAGATTCCAGCAGGCTGGGTCGTGCGCGCCGTCGGCGTCAAGAAATGCATCGCCGGTTCGATGATCGCATGGGGTGTCGTTTCCATCGCTACGCTCGCTACTCGCGACCAGACGACCTTCTATGCGCTCAGGTTTCTGCTCGGCATAACCGAGGCGACCTTCTTCCCTGCCGTGATCGCATATTTCAGCGCCTGGTTTCCGTCACGAAGGCTATCGCGAGTGATGGCGCTGCTGTTTCTCGCGATGCCGCTCGGCGTGGTGATCGGAGGCCCGCTCTCAGGCTGGATCATGGATGTGACACATGGCGGCCTCGGCTTGCGCGGCTGGCAATGGATGTTCGTCATCGAAGGGTTGCCAGCTGTGTTACTCGGACTCTATCTGCTGGCCACCGTAACCGAACGCATCGAGGACGTCAGTTGGCTCAGCGATGCTGAGAAGCGCACGGTGCATCAGGAAATGGCCAGTGAAGCCGAAGGTAAGCGCTCCAGCTTCCGAGCTGCGCTGCGCGAGCCCACGTTATGGTTGCTGTTCGCGACCTCGTTCCTCTATAACGTGGGCAACTACGGGCTGATTTTTTGGATGCCTACTATGATCAAGGCACTCGGCGCGCTCAGCAACTTTGAGGTTGGCGTCATTAGCGCGGTACCTTATCTCGTCGCCTCCGTGACGATGGTTCTGAATGCACGGGATGCAGTGCGCACCGGAGAGCGCCGCTGGCACACCGCCGCACCTGTAATCGTGGGCGGCGCAGCGTTGCTGGCGAGCGTGGGCATGCGCACGCATCCGGTATTGGCTATCGCTTGCCTGACCATCGGCGTGGCCGGCATCATGAGCACGCTCGCAATGTTCTGGAGCTTGCCTTCGCGCATTCTCGCCGGCGAAGCCACTGCTGGCGGCGCAGGCCTTGTGAACATCGGCGCGGCGATAGCAGGCTTCGTCGGTCCATCGATTATGGGCTATCTCATTAGCCTGACCGGTAGCACCCAATTCGGAGTGGCAATACTCGCGCTCGCACTCTTCTGCGCAGCTGCCCTCATCCTCGCAATTCCGCGACGCTTCATGGGACGCGCGTGAGGAACGCGTTCACTCTCGACACTGGGCTGAGCGTCCAGCTCGCACTGCGTGAGCCTAACGGAGGTTGGTACAACAGCTGTCACCTTTCGAATGACTCACTGGTAAGTCGTGGAATGCCTGCTGCACCAGTTCCTGTAGCGTGACTGCATCGGGCGCCATCCGTGCTCTTTCGCCTTCCAACCAGGACAGGCGGGATTTCGAAGCAGCGCGGCCTTCTTATCTTTGACGTCCCTGCCCTCCGTCTTCAGTTGCCGCGCATGACGCGGAAAGGACGGGAATTCCTTATGTACGACGGCGACGTCGCGCCGCGAGGATGGCCCCCGCTTGCTGATGAGCGGAGCTGGCGCGTATCAAGCGATAGGTCACCAGCCAGAGTTCGGGTTCGTGCCCTTGGTTGAGGTGTTCGTCGATGCGCCTGTAACGCCATTTGTAAATATATCCTCAAGCCAACGAGCATCGAACACCACGAGCGAGCGAACACAGGCTGTCCACAAACAGTGAGCTGGAACCGTTGACCTCAAATGATGATACTAGAGCGTCCTCGATCAATTCACTCCGGCTGTTAATGCAGCACTTCCCAGTCCTAAATTGCAAAAACCGAGTCGCAGAAGCGAGTGCGTATAAACATTTATTCTATCTCATTGATTTTGTTGATTTTTTTGAGTCTTTGCGTTATGCTGATTTACATCACGAAATTTCTGCAACGACAAGAAAGTACTGCACATCTCAATGACCGAATCCACCACCGCAATCGAACTGCTTCAATACCTAGCTGACTGCAAGTTCGATGAATCGAACCTGACAGTTATGGACGTCACCCTAGCTTTGGAGTACGTCTACCATCCTGTTCCCGCATTCTGGCGAGCCCTTACCGTTGATTTTGTTTTGGAGATGCTCAATTGGCATCTTTCGCTGGCCGGAAAGCTCTCGGCGACCTCATCTTCTCGGCTGGAACAACTTGCTGAAGGGCTTCGCGACGTCCTCAAGGCACACGCGTTCGACGAAGCGAACGCCGAACGGCTAATGAATGTCCCAGTGAGTGAGCGACCAACTGATGCTGAAACCGCTTCAGAATGGATTTGCAATGAACTCGCCCGCCAAAAGCTTACGTATGACCTCGAATACGCTCGACGCGATGGAGATGGGTGTGGCGAAGCCGCGTTAGAGGTTGTCCAGTCGCTTGTGGCCGCGCAAGAAGGTCTGGCGGTCGAACGGACGGGCACCTCGGTCGCCCGTTTTTACCGCGCCGCCGTTATGAATGGCCAGTAGCGCATACGGTTGCACCATTGTTTTCGCCGTCCTGTGCATACGCAGTCGCTACACGTAGTGGTCGCGAGATACAACGACCACTTTTCAGGTCAACGTTTTTGAGATATTCCAATATGCCAAATGCTTCTACCAGTGAACCGCTCGAAGAACTCGATGAAGATGACTTCATTGACAGATTTGTAGATACGCTTCGACAAAAGACCGCCAAGGCTGGTCTGCCTGCCTATTATGTTGTTCCGCTGTCGGACGTTTCTAGTGATTCTGATGACGAGGATACTGATTGCCTCGTCGTGATGTTGCCTGTCGACAAACGAGCAATCAAGTTCAAATCAGATTACCTGTGCGGGCAAGTGCGTGTAACGCCTGACGGCATTCACGTTGGCTGTTTGCTCCTCGCCGATGGGAAGGTTCCTGTTTCCGAGCTCGTTTTCTACGATATGGAACTCGGCGAGCGCGACAAAATCAATGTGTTGTGGGTCTTCACCGACGGTCACTATCTTTTGGCTTACGACTACACCGACGACCTTCGCGACAGCATGGCTAAAGCGTCTCACATTGCCGATGCGATGAATGACCCGCCGAAGCCGGACCACGCTAGTGTTTTCGAGGTGTTCACGATTAGCACCCAAAACTTGTAACACGCGGACCTCGAATAGGTCGCCCAAGAAGGTAAGCATGCGTTGAAAGGCGGCGACCCAAGCGCCGCCGTTCACATTGGTGCTATCGAGAAGGCGTGCGACCTCCCGAACCGACCGCCGCTTCCGTCACGTCGTCGTACCGACTGGCGTGCGCGTGTGTCGATATACGGAGCCTTCAAAATTCTTAGCTGAATCAACCTCTTTTGCATGGCGAGAGTATCCTGCGCGCGTTCCAGTCCTCGGTACAACATTGAGGTCTCGTGACGCACGTAAGGACTAGTACGTTGCTGTCGAACCAGTTGAAAGAACCCATGCAATATATGCGCTCGTCTCAATGACGACCTTGCTGTGCTGCACCTGTCGGACAAAATTCATGGTCACTCCAGCATCGCGCAACCCCTGGCGTCGCTGAGCAGCCAGGCCTTCCGGTGTCCTCCCTGTTTTGTTGCCTCGTCGACATCTGATACGGGATTGCAGACAATTCGTCCGGGCCCGAAGGAGAATCGACAACCTTGCTTGCGATCGTCAATCGGCGCGTTGCACCCGGTCTTCCCCCAAGCTGGAGATTACTAGTGTCCTTGCACAATGTTGTGTCGCTTCCGTTCGCGTTACTGAATCCAGGAACGGTCGCATCGGGTACGAGTCAGCCAGAAACCGTCATTCGCCCGTACCGTGCGATCTATCTCAGATCAGGCCATTCAAATTGCAATGGTGGATTGTCAGTTATCGGATTACCCTGGGCCGAGTGAGCGACACCCCCGCGCGTGTCTCAGTATTTCATTTTGCACTGCGGGCGCTTGCGATAACGAATATCGAGACTCGTTGACTAGAAAGCCGTCAAAATCGGCAGCACTTCGATATGAGCATGGGTTATCAGCCGGTAACCTATGCGACACCGCGTTCTTTCAACTAGCATTCAATATTCGTTCAAAACGCGTGCAAGGAAACGTGTTCAATCTTTGTGCGGTATCCAACGTTCGATGAGTGAATCGTCTAAGCTGTGCTTTCCAGGAGACTAATCTGATCAAATATGGATTGTTGATTGGTATCCGTAGTAGGAGGTTCTCATGCAACCGACGCGCTTGCTGGCTGCGGTCCTTTTGCTTGCTTGCCCAGTATCTGTCTTCGCGATTTGCGCAATGAATGACGTACAGTGCAGACGTCACGAACAACAGGACACCATGAGGCCGCCCTCCGTTCCCTATTCGACACCTCAGCCCTCGGTTCAGCAGCTGCCCCAACCCGTGTATCAACCGCCGCAGCCTATGTACCAATCGCCGCAGCCTATGTATCAACCGCCGCAGCCCATGTATCAACCACCGCAGCCTGCGTATCAACCGCCTGCGCAACAGTGGTCGAACTTCTGCGTAACACAGGTCAATTCTTGCAATGTTTCCCCTGGTGGGGCGCCTGGTGGTTTGTGCGGTTGCACCGATCCGCAGACTTTTGTGACCTATCAGGGCGCGCTGCAATGAAACGCGGGGGTACCCTAGTCCCTTGGACCCTAGTAATCGTTTTACTAGTGGGAATAGTGGGATTGGGGCTATTTGCGTCGGTTAAGAATGCCAGCCGCGTCGACATAGGTCGTGACGCTCTGCTTTCTGACGCAAGGTCGATGGACGATTGCGAAGCGACATTGCGAAAACAGTTTGTCGTTGACCAAAAGTTTAATTTGTCGGATCAGATGACTATTCTGCAATACTGCTTTGCCAGTTCAGTACGTCGCGGACAGATGGTCGATTTCTCCATAAATCGCACTGTCTTTGCGGAGCAACAGTATGAGAATCATGTCCTGTTGTGGATGGTGGTAGCGATAACACTTTCGGGAGTTGGTTTGGCAGGCATTCAACTTTTTGCAGCATACCGTTTAGCGAATTCGATGGCAAAGGTTACACTTGCGCGAGACGTCAAGTCCATATCGAAAGATGCCTCGTCGGTCGACGCTGCGCCGAAAGTACCATTGGCCATCCAAGAACCAGATCTCGGTGGAAGTATCGATTTTGACAAAAATGGAAAATTATCATTCAAGTCTTCTGTTACAGGACTCCTAATTCTTATTCTTTCGTTTGCTTTCTTCTTAGTCTTTGTGGATTCCATCTACACATTGAAGAATCGCTTCGTCGATCCCGCAGAGTGTGCGGCGAACCAAACAGAGGCGGGATTGAATGTTCAGAGACCTAGCTTGTCTCCTCCTTCGCAATATAACGCGGCGATTGGTACATCTGCACCGTTGCGACAAATTCCGATGGGCGTTGCCGCTTCGACCGTTCAGGGGCAAGCAAGACCGAAAGAAGTTTCATCGCGTGCTGGATCTAGCGATACAATTCGTCCATCAGAAAAACCCGTAACTGAGCATAAGTAAGATCCGTTGATTCAAATCGCCACGCATCTATTCCATCAACGGTCTCACTCACTTACGCGTCCTTGATTGACATCTTCACAGCTTTGAGGTCTTGGCTCAGAACGGTCGAGCTAGTGCGAGCTTCCCTCCGACTAACAAAAAGCTGCAGGGCGGATGCTCAGATTTGGAGGGCGCCACGAGCGGCCTTTCAATCCGGACGCCATGTCATGATCGATCATGGAAGCGTGGTCAGGCGGCGACTCGATGCTCGTAGTAAGGCAGTACCTTATCTTCAAGTATCGCGTACTGCGCTGCGAGGTCCTGCGGATTCGGGTTCAACCAGGCAGCCACGTTTTCTGGCTTGATGGACACAATACAGCGGTCATGTCCAGCATCAGCGACTTCCGGCGGCGGCTCATCCGTGATGGCAGCAAAAGAATACAGATCCGGCTCGCCAGGCGCTGTCCATTTTGACCAGAGGCAGGCTATCAGCATCCTGCTTCCATCCCGTGGTGCGAACTGAAGGATGACGTTCTCATCATCCTCTCCTTCCGCCAGGACGCGCCCGTCCATTTTTGACCTCGCCACGTTCTCGTAAAACGAGTCGACAATCACGACGCCGTGCGAGTACCCGAAGAGCGGTGCCCAAAATTTGGCTAGACTATCCAGCCGCGCATTGTAGGTTCCAGGAAACTTGAAGTCGTAGTTCGCCGGCTTACCCATGATTCGACACTGGTATCGCATCGGGCGCACAACGAGCTGTCTGCCTTCCTGGATGAGAACCGGCGCATATTGGCCTGGAAATATGCGCGAGTCGCGGGGCTCGCTCTCCGTGCGCTTGATGTCGTCCAGCCGTCGAAGCGTCGCTTCAATCTTGTCGCCAGCTATACGTTTACTCTCAGTTGCGGCTTTCGTCTGCCTGGTTTGCAGCGTTCGCTCCGCTGCAACCAGTCGAGCGCGCTGCTTGAAAAGTTCCTCCTCAAGCGTCTTTGCCTGGTCCGCGTTGTAACGATCGATCAGGTCTCTGATTTCGCGCTCGTCGTCAGACTGCGGGCTCCCGAACGAGTCATCGATCGCTTTCGGGATCTTCGCTTTCATCCGCCCTTCCGCGCGTTCCCAATACAGTCTCGCAAATTCCCTGATATCTATGTGGGCTCCAAACATCCGCACATATTTCTTGTAATCAGCTTCTATCTGCGCTGAGTAGCACACGTGGCCTCCGGATTACTTTCAGTCAGATGAGAACAAGTTTACTCGCTTGCCTGCGGCATCGCCCTACCTACGCATTCTCCGCCCGGCACAGGACACATCTGTATGGCCGCCACGCTACCGACAGAGGCCGACCTTGAGCAATGGGTGCGCGGGAACATTGTTTGCGCGAGGGATAGCTGTTGGACGGAAGAGATCCCACAGCACAGAGTCCGCGACGCTTATCGCCTTGGCCCCGCGCAGTCCTATTATCTCTTCATGGCCTCTTCCCGCAACGCAATATCCCCACCTCTGTCTCGCTACCACAAAAAGCGGGACTTCCTTGTCACGCCTGAGCCGCCTGCGTCAAGCGCGATCGCATCCGACAAGGCTGGAAAACCAGGATTCGTCGTGCAAAAGCATTGGGCAAGCAGGCTGCATTATGACTTCCGCCTGGAACTCAATGGTATCTTGCTGTCGTGGGCCGTACCGAAAGGGCCTTGTTACGATCCGAAAGAAAAGCGCATGGCCATACACGTCGAAGACCATCCTGTCGACTATGCAAGCTTTGAAGGCACCATTCCCAAACCACAATACGGCGCTGGCACAGTCATCGTCTGGGACCACGGCACCTGGGAGCCAATCGGTGACCCGGTCAAAGGAATGGAGGCTGGCAAGCTAGTCTTCCGGCTTCACGGTGAGAAACTCGCAGGGCTTTGGGAACTGGTGCGCATATCGAAGGCGGATGACAGGCAAGACCAGTGGATGTTTTTCAAAAAACGTGATGAATGGTCCCGTCCGCTTGTGGAGTACGACGTCATCAAGGCGCTCCCTGATAGTGTCATCGCAAATCCGCTTGGGATGGTTGAAGATCGCGAGGCAAGGTCTGCCAGACCTGCAGGTGACGCCGAACCGGAAGTCGACCTGTCCGCAGCAGCGCGCGCATCGATGCCGGCAAAGCTCGAGCCGCAGCTTGCGACCTTGGCAACCTCGCTGCCGACGAGCGGCGACTGGATTATTGAAAGCAAACTAGATGGTTACCGCCTGCTCGCTCGCATTGACAAGGGTCGCGTACGGCTCTTGACGCGAGGCGGGCACGACTGGACAACAAAATTTCCGGCGCTCGAGACGGAGCTGAGTGACCTGCCACTCTCAAGCGGGTGGCTGGACGGCGAAATCACCATACTGAAAGACGGCTTGCCGAACTTTTCCGCGCTTCAGACTGCGATTGATGGGCGAGCCAACCAGGACATCGTCTATTTCCTGTTCGACCTGATGTACCTCGATGGGGAGGACCTGAGGAACGTGCCGCTGTGGTCGAGGCGCGCGCGGCTGGCGCAACTGCTTGAAGATGCAGGCGAGCAGCTACGGTTTAGTCCGAACTTCGAGGCACCACCAGCGCAAGTGTTCGAAGCGGCCGCCAGACTAGGTCTTGAAGGGCTGATGCTGAAACGGCGCGACGCGCCGTACGAGTCTGGAAGGACGCGGACGTGGTTGAAAGCGAAAGCGCGATTGCGTCAGGAGCTAATCGTCTGCGGATTCACCGGGCGCGGCGGGAAGTCCGGGGAAGTCGGCAGCCTGCTGCTGGGCTATTACGTTGGAGACAAACTTCATGACGCCGGAAGCGTCGGTACCGGCTGGGACTCACGAACCGCACAAGATCTCTGGCGCCGCCTGATTCCGTTAAAGACGGATGCCACGCCATTCGATGTGGAAGCCGCAAAGGCGCGCCGGTGGTCAAGACGCGCAGCCGGGAGCGAATGGTGGGTTCAACCGACATTGGTCGCCGAGGTCGAGTTCGCCGAATGGACGACGGACGGCGTCGTCCGGCAAGCGTCGTTCAAGGGACTGCGCCTCGACAAACCTGCGGGCAGCGTCGTCCGCGAGGGAGGCAAGACGCAGGCGCCCGAGTTTCTGCCCGAACTGAAAATCACTCATCCCGAGCGAATCGTTGACTCTTCGGTCGGCGTCACGAAGGCAGACCTCGTCCGCTACTATGCGAGCGTCGCGGGATGGATGCTTCCCCACCTGAAAGACAGGCCGGTAGCGATGGTCCGTGCTCCGTCAGGCATCGCCGGCGAACTCTTCTTTCAAAAGCATGCGGAGCGAACCGCTATGCCCGGTCTGAGAGCGCACGACCGCGAGCTGTGGCCAAAGCATCCGCCATTGCTGACCGTAGACACCGTGGACGCGTTGCTGTCGGCGGCGCAAATGAACGTTGTTGAGTTTCACACGTGGAACTCGACTGCCAGCAAACTCGACAACCCTGACCGTGTCATCTTCGACCTCGATCCCGGTGAGGGAGTGAAATGGAGCAGCGTTCTGGAGGCTGCAATCCTTGTGCGGGCGTTGCTCTCGGAACTGGGGCTCAAGGCTTGGCTCAAGACCAGCGGCGGCAAGGGACTGCACGTCGTGGTGCCGCTTAACGCCCGGTTGGACTATGGGAAAGTGAAAGTGTTTTCGCAGACCTTCGTCCGGCACCTCGCGACAACAATTCCCGAACGTTTTTCGGCCATTTCCGGTTCCTCGAACCGGGTTGGCAAAGTCTACGTGGACTACTTGCGTAACGGGATGGGCCAGACTACCGCCGCAGCGTTCTCAGCTCGCGCCAGACCAGGGATGGGTGTATCGATGCCCGTCTCGTGGGAGCAGCTCACCGAACTCAAGAGCGGTGCACAATGGAATGTTCAGACGGCACGCGAGTATCTCAGCTTCCAGTCGCGGGATCCCTGGTCAGACTATTGGTCGAGCGCCCAATCGCTGGCTTCCGCGATAAAACGCCTAAGGTAAGGCCGGCAGCGCACCTATGCACGGCCGAAGGCACACTAGATGCTGCCTCGAGTACAACCAGGGAGAGTGCGATGGAAGCGACGAACTACCTGAAACCAGCAACCAGGGACGAGCACATCGCTCGCTACGTCACCCAGGGACTCCACGCCCTGTGCGTACATTCAGGGATGCGTGCGATATCCGAGGGTGACGAAATCCAGATCGACTTCGCCGCCGAAATCTACGCACTTAGCCGGGCACTTGAACTCCTCGGCGTGGACACGTCCATGCCGATTCATTTCAGCTGCCCGGACCAGCCACCGCCGCGCGAGTGAGGCGGTGCGCTGGAATCGATGCTCCGCGTCTAGCGATCTGGTCGTTCGCTTTTTCGGTCGATCGTGGACGTGGGCGCCTCGATTTTGACGCAGGCTACCTGCGGTGGGACCTGACATGGCGCGCGGACCGAAGCTGATGACCGAAAAATTGATTTCTCGCTGGGTGCGCGAAGGGCGTGGTACGGGCCATGGACAGACGTATAAGCCTTGGCTTGAGGTGTTTGACTTCAGTTCGCTCGGGCGCGTCCAGCGAATCTACAGCGCCAAGTATGGGCGCACTCTCCACCTGATGTCCGACGTCGAGTCCCACACATTCTTCGCACTCGAGTGGTCGAGGCGAGTTACCGATGTGCGTGAACAGTTTCCACTGGACCGAGACTCGACCCTTGAAACCGCTGACAAATTGAGGATACGGCACCCTCACTATCCAGGGACAAATGTCGCAACGGTCATAACCGTCGATTTCGTCGTTGACGTCACGGACAACGATCAGCACGGTTTCGAAGCGATCGACTGCAAACGAACCGAGGACGCCGAAAATCCTCGCGCAATCGAAAAACTTCAGATCGCACATGCCTGTCTTGCGGGCATGCATATCCCGCATCACCTCGTCTTTCACTCAGAATTGCCCATGCAAAGAATCAGAAATATCGAGTGGATGCGGGGTGGGCTTATCAAATCTGGTGAGAAGGAGGAGTATCCTGGCGCCATCCGGGAGAGATCGCTCATCATGGCGTATGAGCTGAGCCACTCAGCTCGCAACATGCCACTTAACGAATACTGCGCGGGATTTGAGGTGCGTCACGGCATGCGCAATGGTGAAGGTTTGCGCGTTGCCAAACTCCTGCTGTATGAACGGGTGCTTCTTTGCGATCTCAGCAACCCGAATTTGGCCTGTGCGCCCTTGCGCAGTTTTCGATGCGTCCGCGCCGCCGATGGTCATCGAGCCAATGGAGCTGAGTGATGCTGCCCTTCCCCGCGTCAGCGAATACCGTTGAACCTATTGTCTCTCTGGATCCAGCCTGCGCTCCCGTCAAAAACGATCTGCTCGAAAGCGCTGAAGGCACGCGCTTTCGGGTACTAGCCATCACACCAGACGACGTGGTCTGGACTCTCAATCTGACCGTCTCGCATTGCTGGCCACAGCGCTGCTCGTACGAAGCGCTCTGCCATGCGATCAGGAATAAAGAATTCACCATATCTTCGACTAAGGTCGGCGCCCAACCTGCTTTTCATTCGCAGCGTGCCGAAGCACGTCAGAAATCCGCTTGGGAAATCATCGAGCCCCTGGTCAGCGATCCCGCAATCCTCGACGCTAACACGCGAGGTGCTATGGTCAGACATCGTGCCGAGGAAACAGGAAAGTCCAAGACCACCATCAACCGATACCTGCAAATGTTTTGGCGGGGCGGTCAGTCGATGTGTGCGCTGATTCCAGATTTTGCCAGCATCGGGGCTGCTCAACGAAGTGGTACCCACGGTCGTGGCCGAAGACCGAAAGGTGGTCGATACAAAATCTATCAAATGAACGCAGAGATCGATACGCCGCAAATCGTCGATGCGATCGAGAAGCACTATCTCAAGCACGAGGTACCGACGCTCGCGGATACCTTCGTGAAGTTGCTACGCGAGCGATATTCATATCTCGATGGAGATGGGGCCAGTTTTCTTAAGCCTCATGGCGAACGACCCACGTACAGGCAGTTCTGTAGCGTATTCAAACAGACCTTCTCATACGAGACCGTCCTGCGGCGCAAAAAGGGCGACAGGGACTTCGAACGCGATCACAATCAGAGCATCACGGGTGCCCTGTTCGAAGCGCTCTGCGTCGGCCACATCTACGAGATCGATGCGACCATTGCTGATGTGTGGTTGGTTGCAAAAGACAACCGCGCCAGGATCATCGGCAAGCCTACCCTGTACCTGATTTATGACAGATTCAGTCGACTATGCGTGGGCTTTTACGCGGGATTGGAGCGTCCTGGATGGGAAGCAGCAATGCAGGCAATTTTGAGCATCGCTGAGGACAAGGCTGCGTTCTGCAACAAGCATGGCGTACCCTATGACCCAGCGGATTGGCCCGCACAGGGGATGTTTCCTCAAAAATTCCTGGGCGACCGCGACGAGATGCTTTCGCACAACAGCAGCTGCATCTGTGATGGCATGGAATGCACCGTTGCAAACACCCGGGCTCTGTCACCCCAGAACAAAGGCACTGTTGAATGTGGATTCAAGTTGATCCATGCGTCCATCGCGGCAGACACCCCTGGATATGATCCGCCCCGAAACGCAAAGCGGCGTCGGGGCAAGCACTATGATGTCGACGCCAGCCTGACACTTGATGAGTTTGTTGCGCTGATCGTGGCCGCCATCATCAAGCACAATCGCAGCCAGATGCCACACTACGACATTTCGCCAGCCATGATCCTGCGAGGCTGTCCCCCGATACCTCGACGAATATGGGCCGACGATCTTCGCAACGGGGCGGGCGCTCTATCACGCTATTCCGAGGACTATCTTCGCCTGCAGTTACTCCCCCGTGCCACAGCGACAGTGTGCCGGGAAGGCGTTTGCTTCAGCGGATGTTATTACACATGTGATGAGCTTCAGAAGCGCGGCTGGTTCATCAAGGCTGCAAACCAAGGCGTGTGGAGGGTACCGATCTCGTACGACCGTCGTCTGGGCGACAACATCGTCGTCCACGATGTCCGTAATCGTCGTCAATCGTATGTGTGCAAACTGACCAAACGGTGCAAACGTTACGAAGGGTATTCGTTCGCCGAAATCAAGTACGTCCAACACGTGCTTGAATCGGCTCGCATGGACGGCGCGGACGAAGACCTGCAACACCGCGCAAATCTTCAACAGATCGCCTCCTCCATCTCCAAGCCAGCACGAGCGACCGCCACGGTAGCCTCAAAAGGAAAATCCCGGGCATCGAGAAAAGCCAATATTGTCGCTGATCGAAATTTCGAGCGATCAATGCGGCGCAAAGAAGAAGCGGCGATCGATCAGCTAACCCCACCGATTTCATGCTCTGCTTCACTGCGCGAAAGCGGCTCAGAGTCGCTCAAGCAGGTCAGACCGCGAAAAATTGCCTGCGAAAGGCGAGTTTCCACGCAATCGCAGCCGTCTGAACGTTATGAAGCTCCTGACGATTATCGGAACGCCGTCATAAAGGCGCAGGAGAAGGGAACGACCATCTTCGCTCAGTTGCTAGCAATGGGCGCGGTCTGTGATTTGGATGAACTTCTCAAGCTCGGCTAGTCTGCAGCGCAGCGCCTATCCAGCGCCTACTTGCTTTACTGAGATATCATTGAGTTGGCGGGCTCACAAGTAAGCACCCGCCTCCGTCAGGGCGAAACGTGAGATGGGCTGCCCGCTGCGGGGTTTCCGGTTTCCTGACACAAAAAAACCGGCCTACTTTGTCGAGTGCCTATATTCCCCGGGCACTTCTAAGATACTCTACTCCGTAGCTTCGTGGTTTGTCAGAAACGCGGTCACGTTCCTGCTCGCAACCTTTAGTGGCGTAATTTCTGCCACCGGATCACCGGCCCAGCTCGAAAGCGAATGGTCGTGACTCCCGTATAATTCGAATACGATATCGGTTCTGCGTTCGACTCTGTCCTGACCATGAATGACATCCCCGCAGGCGATCTATCGGCAAGAGAGTATGCGTTGGAGAACGACGCTGCGTCATTACTTGGCCGCATGCTTTTCGAATTTTCGCGTCTCGACGTGAACCTTGGTTTGTGTCTTGTATGGGCTGGTGATAGTACTCGACAAGAACACCTCACGAGGTCTATTGAAAATTGCAATTTCAAGGCTAAGTTGGGTCAGCTTTCTAAGCACATCAACGACAAGTTCTCCCAACACAGCGAGCGTCGCGATGCTTACGCAAACTGGATTCAACGCGCAGATGTAATTCGCCAACAACGGAACGCTCTGGTTCATGGACGCTGGGGCATACAGGCACTTACAGGCCTTAACAAAATGACGTTTTCAGTCGTCTCCAGCAGATGATGCAGCATGCGATTTTCATGAAGGCTTCGTGGATGAATGCAAGACGTTCGAAGCGGATGCGCAGCCGTCGGAAGTTGTGAAGCCAGGAGATGGTGCGCTCGACGACCCAGCGGGTTTTGCCCAGTCCGCTGCCGTGAGGTTCGCCTCGTCGGGCGATTTCAGTGTCGATGCCGGCAGCGTGTAGTGGACGGCGGTATTTGTCGTGATCGTAACCTCGGTCGCCTTGAACGATCCGGGGTTTCGAGAGCGGGCGGCCAGGTTTGCCGGCGATGCGCGGGATGGCGTCAACCAGCGCGTGCAGCTGGGTGACATCGTGGCGGTTGGCGCCAGTGAGGATTACCGCGAGCGGGATGCCTTGCGCTTCTGTGATGAGGTGGTGCTTTGAACCTGGTCGCGCACGATCGGTGGGATTGGGTCCCGTTTTTGACCCGCACCAACCGCGCGGATCGAGGAGGAGTCGACGACCACGCGCGACCAGTCTATGCGGTCCGCTTCGCGTAGCTTTGCAAGAAGCAGTTCGTGCAGTCGGTCCCAGACACCGGCGGCTTGCCAGTCGCGCAGACGGCGCCAGCAGCTCATGCCGCTGCCGCAACCCATCTCGCGCGGCAGCAGGTCCCAGCGCAGGCCAGTCTGCAGGATGAACAGGATGCCGGTGAGCACTGCCCGGTCATCGAGTGGTTTGCGTCCGGGGTAGCGTGAACGGCGTGGTTTGGGTGGGGGCAGCAGGGGGTCAATGAGTGCCCACAGCTCATCATCGAGTATCGGCTTGGCCATGTCCTTTCCGTTACCGAAACAATGATGAAGTTAACATCAATCGCTGCGAGTTAACAGCCCCTGCATCATTTTGTTAAAGGTTCTTAAAGAACTGCGTACTGATTCCTCCTCCCCGTGAACGGGGAGGGTTCATGGTGGGTGCACCGGGGCACAACGTAATGGTTCTTGAAGAACCGCGTTGCTCAGACCGGCAACAGCACGGGCTGCTGTTGCACCTCAACAAGCCTTCAGGCTAACCGCTCTGACAGCCCGCGAAGACCGTCAAATACTGCCTCGTTGATGGGGAATTCGGGACGGCGTTGGCCTTCAGCCCGCAACAATCAGACAGTCAGTGCCCACGCCCCCCTCTAGAACGGGATGATATCGTCATCATCAGACTCGGTAACATGTAGAGGCTCTATGCCCAACGCTGCGTCATAATCCGCCCTTGTCATTGGGTATGTCCGTTCAATTCGCATCGCCTGCGGCGAGAGCTTCGTCACCAATCGCGGTGACAGGCCTGCAGTAGCACCTTCGGCCGGAGGCCAGATTTTTGCCATCCCAATGTATTGATGACCGAACGCCAAAGGGCTCCAATCATATTCGACCACCAGTAGCTCACCGTCACGCTCATAGATAATGGGCAAACGCGCACGAAACCTGGTAAGAATTACCTCATGTTCCAGCAGTGGTATTGACAGCACGCCATTGCCCAGTGAAAGGTCCCATACAGAGACGCCGTCGCCCTCTCTCTCGTGAACGGCCAATGCTGTCTGGTTGTACTTGGTCAACGTTTCGATATTTACATCGGCGGGAAGCCTGATAAAAAAAGCAAACCGTTCTTGAGTTGAAAACTTGAGAGTCAAAGGGAAGTCATTTCGCTCCAAGATGTGAGCGGTGATACTCTGTCGGTCCTCAAACGTCTCGACTGGACTTTCTCCTCGCGAAATAAGCGAATGAGGTACGATTTCATCGCTATGATGCGAGTTAAAAAATTCCTCGTTTGCCCACTTTCCACGCAACTCCGCAATCGCCCCCGGAAGCTGGGCATGCCATGTCCATTCCGGTTGGGTCTCGATTTTAGACACCCATCCAGGGAAAAATTCTTCGCATTCGGGTGAAAGAGCTGGAAGAGGGCTGAGCAGACCGTGCCGACGCAAGAGAATTTCGTTCGCTAGCAACGCAGCGCCTTTAAGCATTCGACAGTGCTGGGAAAGGCCAGAGCGGAATTCGGCTAGCGAATCCTCGCTGCGCAGGGTCTCCAGCAATTCCGGATAGTCCCTAAACACCCAATCCTCGATGACCGAGGCATCCAGATTATTGAAGAAATCAGGACCACGTTCAAACTGTCGAATGAGGTTGGCTGCATAGAGAACAGCCCACTCTACCGGATTGTCAGCCCACTGCTGACGGTAATCGTAGGGCATGGGCGGGTCGTAGTCGTAGTCCTCGTCATCGTATTCGACGTCAGCGGTATTATCGGCGCCGGCCCCGTACGATTCGAGGTCTTCGGCGGCAGAGAGGTTCTGGTCAGTCGACATTGTGGGTCCCGTAAGTTAATGAGAAAACGAGTATTACGACGGGTTTTATCCGTGGCCACGTTCGGCGCATTTTTCGCGCAGCGCGAAGAATAGAAAACAACAGAGGTCGACTCTGTCCGCGCTGTCGGCACGGCAGCTTGCGGGACGAAGCAAGGCCCTGCCTGGATAAAACCGTACGCAATATTGGTTTTCATCCATTGCAGCAGACCTATGACCACTCGAAAGCACCAACAACAAGCACCCGCCACGCTCGTACATCAGGACGATGCCGACACCCTCCTCCTTCCGAATTATTGCTGGCATGATGAGAACGATTCGCTAATGCAAGCGGCGATTGACTCTGCCAGAATACTCATAGACCAGTACGAGTCTGGACCGCACTTTTACGCGCACCTTGATGCAACCGTCCTCTCGACCTGGCTTGAAGAGGATATGCCGGAACTAGTGGCCGGCCTTAGAGAGGAAGGGGCATACGATACCTTCCAGAAACAGCTGAGCTTCTACTGCGAACGTCTGTCGGTCGCAGGCGCCCTTGCGGACAGCTTCCTCCACGAGACCTTAGATTACGCACAAGACGATTACTGGGACTTCGACGTAGAGCGCTTCTTCCCGGGCCTTCTTCGTCGGATACAACTTGGAAAAGTCAGGAAACTGGAGCAGCTCCCGACGATAGTCGCTACTCTCGTTGACCGCTTCGCGCACCTCCGAGGGTTGCCGTTTCGCGACAACTATAGAACCTGTCTTCACGCTCGTTTGCCAGCCGAGAGATGGGATTGGTGTGACCTCAATCAAGTAAAGGCGGCAAACGAAAAGACAGCGTTTCTGCTTCGAGCAGAGCAGTTCCCGATGTCCCTGAGAATGTACACTCTCGAGCGCTACGTGCTTGTGCTTAATGTACCGCTCGAAGTAGACGCATCCGCGTTAATCCGCAAAACTGCCTATTGCGAGGTGGGTGCAGCGATTGCGGAAGCGAATCACGTTGTAGCTGAAATCCGGTTTTCTCAATACGTACCCGCACTACCGTTCTTTGATAACCTGCCGACGCTCAAACTGTTCCGGCAGCACATCCCGGTTGTGTATCTTTTTGATGATGCGCCTCCGCTACTGGTCGAGTATCCGTTTAGCTGGATGGCAGATGGCGCGTGGTTCACACGAGAGGCCTACAGAATCGAAGACCCATATTCGCCCGAATATACGACGTGGGCAGAAAACAGAAACGTAGACGCGCTTATAACGGAAATCCGCCCGATGCCACTCGGTGCTGGCCCAGTAAAGCGTGCGTCGGTATACAACGGGCCGTATAACGACAGTTGGCCCGAATTTCCTGAGTGACCGGCTAGACTGTTCCCATACACTTACCGGGTTTCTCCGTTTCAACAGTTCGTACTGAATGCGCTGAAAAACAACGGCCACCTGTCAGTGGCCGTTGTGCATAGAAATTGGCTCGTATGTCCTTGACGCCGTTTGCTCGGGGTATCAACGCAAAACGCGCGATCCAACGTACAGGGCTACCCGCCCTCCTCAACTCATTGCACAGTTGCTGTTCCTGGCACCAAGCCATTGCGAACAACTGCTTCGGCTGCAGGTCCGAAAACGGTGATGCCACCGCGTTCAGCAAGTGCCGCCTCAACTCGCTCGGTTCCGAGAATGCACACGCGGTGGTGGTTCACCTTGACATTGGGACGCATGCTTTCGAACGTAACCGCCGGGTCGCCGCATGCAGTCAGCGCCGTCGCGGCCTCAATGAACATCCGGTCATTCCGGCCGATTTCGCTCCTGAATCGCTCTAGGATGGCGGTCGTGTCCTGCGTCTCATAAGGTACAAAACATACCTGTTCGGGTGACCTGAACTCGAATCCCGCCTGCTTCGTCTTACGGAACCCGTCGAGGGCTCGCCAGACCTCCGGGTCCGTGGGGTCGGCCAGCCAGACGAACTGGGTATCGTTAAGCTGGATTCTAATGACAAACATGGCACCACCCGTCGGCAATGGGATAACACCCTGCCGAAGAATCGCACGCCCATTCATGTGGTCCATCAATGCCTCATCAACCGGCGCGACGAACACGGGCGCAGATGCGCGAAGCTCAGCGGCCTCTTTGAAGGACTGCGCGCGATTGCCCGCCCGGTCCAAGGCTCCAATGCGAACAGCGGTATGAGGGAGAACTTTCGAATTGAGATTTTGGTTCATTCTGGCACGTATAAATTGAGTAATGGCCTATTCGACGTCGATTCTCGAAAGCATAGGCATATAACGCCGAAAAAACAACATAGTATTTAACTCAGCCATCTCAACTATTTCGTCGAGACGGAATAATCACTTTTTCTATCTTGCTGATTTGAAGACATTTTCCATTGCCAAAGTTATCAATACATTTTTATACGTCTCGCATTTAAATCGCATGTCATCGGCATTTCAATTCTAATGCTATGATGGCGCGCGCGATTTTAAAGTCGTTGTAAATTTCCTCCTGCCAAGGACAGGTCAACTATCGCGTGCCCTCTTCCCGCTGACCGCCCTAAGGGTCCCGTCTCGGGCCTAGGCACACCAATGCGGGTTCCTGCAGCGAGCGAATTTCGTCGATCTGGCCGGACAAAACCAGGTGAGATAGTGTGCTTTCCAACAGTCACAGAATGAATATGAATCACGTGCAAGCGGCACGAACCGACGCCTCAGACATTGCTGAATCAACCAATGCCGCTGACACAGACGCTGCAAAGCACATCGCGCAGCAGCATTCTGAACGGGACGATATGATCAAAAACGCCCTGGACTATGCGCTCGAGCTGATTGATAGGCATAAGAACGGCCCGGCGTTCTACGAAGCCCGGACGCGTGGCTCATCGAACAATGGTTCGTTGCTCACCGTTACTGAATGAAAGACTTGTCGAGGCCGATGCCGTTGAGTCACTCCGGAGCAACTCGGTGCACATTGTCGCAAGCTGGTGGCCGCAGGCAGTATCGCTGACCTTATTCTATATAGCATCTGATACGTCGATACGACTCGTGCGACTACGATATCGAGCGCTTCTTCCCCGGCGTTCTCGCACAGGTAGCCAAACGCAAACTTAGTTTCGACGAACTTCCATGGACCGTAGCATTGCTCGCCGACCGATTCAGCTGAAAGAAGCGTACGCTGCGGCATGACAATCATCGCATACCCCTTTCTTGCAAATCGCCACACTTAGGACGCTTCTGGTATCGGTGGCGGAATTTCCCCAGCGACAACTCGCATCAGTACCTGTTCGGCACTTTTGATCAGATGGACCGGGACAATTGAGAGTTGAGAATCGTGAAGCGCGAGAATAGCCTCAAAAGACACAGCGGCTTCTGAAGTTAGTTCCCACGTTCCACAATCGTTTGCTCGCACGAAGGCAGATTCGATCCCCTGCTCCGCCGCTTGATACCGCTCCACGGGCAACGCACCATATCCCCTCTGCTGCAGAAGCCACGTCAGATACATCACAAGGGTGAGCTGGTTGAAATTATCCTGTTTACCGCTCCCACTGCGGCACACTGCAAACGCGAGATGATAGTTCAACGATTGAGCACGCGCGGCAGCAGCATTAAGAGGCAAAAGCATCGTCTTGGTAAGTGGGCGCCGTAGAGGTGATCCCATTCGATTGCGTTTTGCACTCATGTTGTACGGAGATATGGAATATCCCAGATATTGTAACTATCTTCTCAACATTACGCATGTAAAGTATGTTCGTACGCCAGTAGAATCGACTCAGTCAACCTCTTCCACTTTGCTACAAATCGGAGAGACGATGGTCTCCAAAGACTATTGAATGACTTCGAGTGCGTTGATCGCCAGGCATTCGATATCAGGAAAGCCTTTCTGAAAATATCTATGTATATGCACAAACACCGCAAGGACATGTCCGTCGGTAAGTTAGCACTCGACGATCTATTCTCACGACGAAACGCAGCTTTCGGTATCTTGTGGCTACGTGTCTCGCACTAACGCACTCGGAGAGTTCGCCGAAACGACGTCATGTCGGGAAAGATGCATGGTCAGCGCGGTATCAGAGAGAAGGCAATGTGCGAGCACGCTAGCGACAAAATGGCGTATTCTTGATCGCCTGATCCAGTACTCTGACGAACGAAGGCTGCGACGGTGCAGCCCTCCCTCGTTTCGAGCGGAAAATTCTCATCGTCAATCACACTAGCGAAAGGAAGCCATCGAGAGGCGAAGGTGTTATCAAGAAAACATATCTTGTCGGGCGCATATCATGAAGCGTTCGCCAGCGCACTGGGGGACGTCCTCTGGCCTCTGGAGAAAATTGAAGAGTCTCTCAATGACACGCTTGCAGCTCGACCGAATAGCGGCGAAGTATGGCTTTTCGGATACGGCTCGTTGATCTGGAATCCGCTCTTCGAGTTTGATTCGAGGGCCGTGGGTACTCTGCATGGATGGCATCGAAGCTTTTGCTTGCGCGTAGTCGCTGGCAGAGGGAGCGTGCAGAGACCAGGACGAATGTTGTCACTTGAACCAGGTGGTTATACAGGCGGCGTCTTGCTCAGATTACCTGCAGACAAGGTCCTTGACGAACTTCGGATCATCTGGATCCGGGAGATGGTGGCCGGAGCGTATGTCCCAACATGGGCGGACGTAAGACTTGAAGATGGGCGAGGAATTAACGCGTTGGTCTTTGTGGCGAACCCGACACATCCCCTTCATGAGCCTGACTCGGACATCGCGCGCATTGCCTCTATCATTTCGCAGGCGTCTGGAGAGATTGGACCGAATTCGGACTACGTGCGAAAGCTGCAGTCCTCGCTGCTAGATTACGATATGCAGGATCCGTATGTCGATGCACTCGTTGAAGAACTTGACCGGCTCGACGCCGCTTAAAGGGCATAGTCACGGTCCAGCGTTCGTTCCGGTGCGCCGGCTGTACAGCTGACGCGCCCGTAGGAGCCAACTATCCGTGATCTGCCTCATCGGCCACATGCTGGCGTGCCTCCTTGCGCACTTAGTTTAGAACCCTTAACAAAATGATTTCTTGGGTCTGTTAACTTCCAATGATTGCTGTTAACCTCATCATTGTTTCGGTGACGAGGAGGTCATGGCCAAACCGATACTCGATGATGAGTTGTGGGCACTCATTGAACCTTGCTGCCCCCACACAAACCTCGCCGTTCACGGTATCCCGGACGCAAACCACTGGATGACCGGGCCATGCTTACCGGCATCCTGTTCATCCTACAGACGGGCCCGCGCTGGGACCTGCTGCTGCGCGAGATGGGTTGCGGCAGTGGCATGAGTTGCTGGCGCCGTCTACGCGACTGGCAGACCGCCGGAGTCTGAGCCCGGCTGCACGAAGTCTTGCTCGCCAGGCTGCGTGAGGCCGAACAGATTGACTGGTCCCACGTCGTTGTCGGTTCCTCCTCCATCCGCGCCGTGGGCGCAGGTCAAAAACGGGACGCAATCCCATCGACCGCGCGCGACCTGGTTCAAAACATCACCTCATTACCGAAGCGCAGGGCATCCCGCTCGCGGTAATTCTCACCGGCGCCAACCGCCACGATGTCACCCAGCTTCACGCCTTGGTTGACGCCATCCCGCCCATCGCTGGAAAGCGCGGTCGGCCGCTCTCGAAGCCCCGCATCGTTCAGCGTGACCGGGGATATGATCACGACAAATACCGGCGCCCGCTACATGCAGCCGGCATCGCCACTGAAATCGCCCGACGTAGCCAGCCTCATGGCAGCGGCCTTGGTAAAACCCGCTGGGTCGTCGAGCGAACCATCTCGTGGTTTCACAACTTCCGAAGACTGCGCATCCGCTTCGAACGTCTTGCATTTATCCACGAAGCCTTCATGAAACTCGCCTGCTGCATAATCTGTTGGCGAAAACTGAAGAACTCATTTTGTTAACGCCTCTTAAGCGGATAAATTTACCTCCTAGCCCACCCGTTTTCCGCATTTGATATTGCCAAATACGGTGCCAGCCTGCTTGTCTTAACAATGTGTAGATGCACAATTAGGCCAATTTAATCTCTCTGAGGTACCCTCCTCTTGTCCAGGTATCCGCGCGCCTGATGTCCGCTTTCAGGGAGATGTTGGCGACAGCACGCAAACGCTGGCGTCGGCCCTTCTTTTATAAAAAATGCACGCGGCGGTGCAATTGCTAATTTTTCAGGTCGCCTGTGATTGGGTAACGATCGCCTATGCGGCTCGTGGGCGGATCAAGGCGCTGGACAGGCAGCTAACCGCTTGCTCACTTTCACCAACACTGCCGTAAACCCGTATACAGTAGATTCCGGGAATGGTCGTTATCGTGTTTGGTGCGTTCGATCGCAGACTCGATTGGACGTACACGACCATGCTCCAGCCTTCATTTCGGGCGCGCTTTCAACGCAATGTTCTACCACGCGCTGGCGCGCATGCCATAAGCAACGCACCATTCATTCGTAGCTATCGCGCATTGGATAGTTACGAATATTATCCCTTGATGCAGAAATGCACGTAGTCCAAACACATGACGCTATGGCGCAGAATTTTCGCCGGCTACCACGCAGAACAGCGGCATTCGCTTTGTCGGTCGCGCTGGTGTTATGCCTCGCCGTCGGGGCCGCAGTTAATGCAACACTGTCCCAGGAAACGGACGATCGCAGGCTGCATAACGCTCTCGCAGTGACCACCGAGCTTGAATCTCTGCTGACACTGCATGTCGCGGCAAATACTGACTTCCTCAAGGGGGTTGGGACAGCAGGCTACAGTTCTCGCGCCTGGCCAATCAAACGTGCAGCTGCAGTCGCCGCCGCCTATGACCACCTCGAGTATCGCCTTGCTGGCCAACGCGCCGCAATCGGAGAGCTTCTGCAGCTTCGTCGATTGAGCGCCCGATGGCCTCAGGAATTGGAGGCCGCAGCAAGAAGTATTGCGTTAGCGGACCGGGGCGTGCCCCTTGATCCTGCCCTTCTTCAACGGGCGAACGATACGTTAGGCTCAGTCATGAGCTTGCTCACGACGCTGCGGAGCGAGGAACGTGAACTGATAGCGGAGATGCAGTTCAACGCCCAGGCACAACTGGCCCGGCAGAAGATTTCCCTTGCGATCGCGTCTGCGGCAGCAGCGCTTCTCTTGCTGTTTGCCTTCTACACGAGTCATCGTGCGGCCCTATCCAGAAGCGCTGCGAAGATCGTTTCCTTTGAGGCTGAACGTCGTTTCAAGGAATATTTTGAACAGCATCCGGTCGCAATGCTTATATACGACGTTCGCTCGTATGCGATCCTGACTGCAAACGCCGCCGCGCAACGTCAATATCGCGCTACTCTCGAACAGTTGCGTGCTACAGGCATTGATCAGCTACGTCCGCAAGCCGATGTCGATGCTTTCAGAAATGACTTGCAGACGTATATCGAGTCCGGGCGTCACGGAGGCTCAGCCGGGGTGCGCCGGCATAAGTGTCTTGACGGAACAGTAATCTTTGTTGATGTCGCTTACCACCTTCTGGAATATGCAGGGCGGGACGCATGCTTTGTCACTGCTCATGATGTCACCGAGCATGAGCAAGCGAAAGAACAACTCCGCGTCCGAAGCAGCGCGTTGGAAGCTTCGAGAAACGCAGTAATCATCTCGCGTAAGCTTGAAGATCAGAGCATCATCACATACGTGAATGCAGCTTTCGAGCAAATCACTGGTCATTCGACGAGCGACGCTACCGGCGCAGATCATTGGGAGATGCTCGGCTGCGACGTGGCCAAGGCTGAAGTGCAGACCATACGGCAAGCGATGCAGATTGTGGGAGAAGGTTCCGCTTTGTTGAAGTGTTACAGACGCGATGGCTCGCCGTATTGGAACGAACTACATGTGTCTCCCGTGCTGGATCACAACAACCGCCCAACTCACTGCGTGACGGTGTTCTATGATGTATCCGACCGTATCAGCTACCAGGAACAGCTACGTACGCAGGCATACGAAGACTCTCTTACGCATCTTCCGAACCGGTTGGGTTTAAACGCCCGGCTGAACGAAATGTTCGCGAGCGCGACTGAGAACGGGCACAAGCTGGCTCTCGTATTTTTCGACCTGGATAACTTCAAGGAAGTGAACGACTCGCTCGGACATACCGCTGGAGACCTGGTGCTGTGCGAAGTTGCACGTAGACTTTCAGCAATTGTTTCGCATCAAGAGGTCGTTGTCAGATATGCCGGCGATGAGTTCGTTGCGGTACTTTACGGGCGCAAAAATGTCGAGGACTTCGTCGCAGCAGCGACCGCGATGAGGGAGTCGCTGAGGCAGGGATTCCTCGTGGAAAACAAGGTTGTCATACCGCAGGCCAGTGTAGGGCTTGCCGTATTTCCAGATCATTCTGACGACCCCGATTCACTTCTGAAACACGCCGATTCCGCAATGTATCGAGCAAAGTCGATCGGCCCTAACAGCATCCAGGTTTTCAACAAAGCGATTGCAGCGCAGGAAAGTGAACGCCTGCACCTGGCGCATGATCTCCGACGGGCCGTGCATTCTGATGCATTTTCCATCGTCTACCAGCCGAGGCTGGACCTCGGAACCGACAAGGCGAATGG
This sequence comes from Paraburkholderia terrae, assembly GCF_002902925.1. GTDB lineage: Bacteria > Pseudomonadota > Gammaproteobacteria > Burkholderiales > Burkholderiaceae > Paraburkholderia > Paraburkholderia terrae. The sequence continues at coordinate 1,519,071 of NZ_CP026113.1, forward strand.
CTTCGAAGCGCTGCTTCGCTGGAATCACCCTGAACGCGGTGAAGTGAGTCCATCATTGTTCATTCCACTTGCCGAAGAGAATGGCCTCATCGTGCAGATTGGCAATTGGGTGTTCGAGCAGGCATGTCGACAGACGAAGACTTGGGCGCACACGCATCCCAACATTGTTGTGTCAGTAAATGTTTCGCCGGTTCAGTTCATTCATTCGGATCTACCCGCCCTGATTGCTGCATCGCTTGCGCGCACAGGCGTGAGTCCACATAACATCGAACTGGAGATCACCGAAGGTACGCTGATGGCACCTCGGTCACTCTCAACCGTCTGCGCACTGCGTGACATGGGTCTATCCATCGCAATCGACGACTTCGGTTCCGGCTATTCGAGTCTTGGTTATGTGCGCAGCTTCATGCCGGACAGGCTAAAGCTCGATATGTCATTCGTTAAGGGAATCGGGCACTCTCGCGTGGACGAAGTCATCGTGAAAACTGTCCTGGCGATGGGTCACACCCTCGGCATACGGATCGTAGCGGAAGGTGTCGAAACACACGAACAACTTGATTTTCTTCGCACCCATGGCTGCGACGAAGTTCAGGGTTATCTGGTCGCACGCCCGATCGATGTTTCGACAGCAGCGTCGCACCTAGGCTGACAGTAGATGGGGCAGCCGTAAACCGTACGACTCACACTGGATGAACTTTGACGCCCCGACTACCGTCAGGTCTCGTCCAGGCTAATACAACTGATGGCCAGACTGGAAGACTAGCGACTTACACTCACAATCTACAGCCCGGCTGGGATGCTGCTTCGATCGACGCTGCTTTACTCGCCTGTTACCAGACGTTTCGTTTGCTGAGCAATCGACGATAGGCCTTTCTCCACAATCTCTTGCCAGTCACTAGAGGTCACGACCTGCTTCGACTCGCTAACGCGAGTCTTAACCGTTTGAGCACCATGAAGCGCACCGACATCGCCAGACAGCTTCACCTCTGACTTCTGATTAGTCGTAACGGACCAGAAGCCGGGCTGAAACCACGCCCAAAAGTCCACAACTTGCGCGGTAACTGGAGCGGCGGCGTCGAAGTTGGGATCCCCTTGCTTCACGACGATATAACCTGCCTGCTGAAAGCCCGTTGCCAGCGCGCTTTCAACGAGGCCCGAAACCGTCTTGCCTTCAGGAAGCACTACATCGCCGAGCGCCTTGCCGTAGCCGTTTCTTTTGCGCCCAATCGCTCGAGCCTTCGACGCATCGCTAGAATCTTCAGCGGGATCCAGCGATGCCATGTCAGCGCTCGGTGGCGCAACGGTAAAGGTACGCTTGTCTTGGGGAGAATCAATGCGTACGTACTTTCCTGTGGTCGGATTTGTGCCTTGCGGCACTGACACGTCCACCGTTGTGCGGCCTGCAGCGCACCCAGCAAGGATAGATACGACGAGACTAACGGAAGCAAGACGACTCAACAACATGATTGCACCTTTCCTCGGTAATTATTTTTCAGATGTCGCTGTTTGTACGACGCGTAGCTCCGGCTGCTTGCCAGCCGCGACACCTTCGTCAATAGACCGAACTGCCGCTTCGCGCAAGACGACTTGCCAACGTGATGTTTGACGCGCGGATGATACCCGGCAGTAGAAATGCGTCAATCAGAACCCACAGACCAACGCATCCCACGATAAAGAAGCCAACGCCAAGGAACATGGTGCAGGCGCCTGCGATCGTCAGCAACAATTGAGCTATCGCCGTTCCCGTGCGACCGACGTAAAAGCGATGACCGCCCAGGGTCCCGAGAAAGAACCAGAGCAGATACGCCACTCCCACACTCTTCTTCTGAGCGTCATACATCAACATTTCGCGTGCAGCTTCACTCATCACTATCCCCTGTTTCAACTCTAAGTTTTGTTAGCAGCATCGGCCCCTGCCTTCCTACCGATATCGAGCCACCAGTGCCTGATACCGTACATCTTTCCTCAGCTCCGTTATTTCTGGTGCTGTGTCCAGCAACGCAAATCCCCGGAACCCCGCTTTGAACGCGCCGTCGAGATCATCGATCGCGACCTCAAGATTGCCTTGCCCTGCTGCCCGCAGAGCGCGGTTGTACTGGTCTGCGCCTGGTCCGTCCGTTGTTTTCTCTGGAATCGTCGTCACGCGAGCGGCAGGCTGTACAACGGTCCCTGAAGAGTTCGATGCGGCCTGAGCGGCAGGCGACATCAGGCCGGACAACGCCAACTTCGCAACGGGCGATGCCATTTCCTGACTACCCGCCGCAGCGACGCCGGAACTGGCCGCAACTGATTGCGAAGTGCTTACCGACTCTTCCACCCGACGATAGTAGACGCGTCCAATCAATGGCACTTTCAGGTACATCCGATCCGGGCCATCGAAGAAAAACTTCAACCCGATACCGTAAGGAACTTCAAGAGTCGCCGCGTCGCCTTTGCTTTCAATGCCCGTGACCGCAATGCTCGCGCCCGTATCCGGACTCCGGACCTCGCTCGATGTCACGACAACATCCGGCCCAATTGGTAATTGCAGGCTGTAGACCTCTACATGCTCAGCTCGCCAGTGGCCCAGGATCGATGGACCAGCGGACTTCGAGCATGCCGAAACCAACATCAGCGTGAGCGCAGACGCGGCAGCCAGCCGACGCGAGGAAATCATCACGTTGTCGTTCGATATTTCTTAACCAGCGCGATGAAGCGCGGGTCATTGCGAATCGCATCGAGGTCCGGGTCCTTTTGCATCTCGTCAAAATACGAGAAGCCATTGAGGAAGCTGGCCTCCAGTTGCTTAAACGCGTCGTCGGTGCGCCCCTGCTTCAGCCTGAGCACCGCCATGTTGTAATACACAAGCGACTGCTTCGGATCACGCGTTGCTGCGTCGTTCAATTCTTTCTCGGCGTCGTCAAGCTTTCCCTGCGACATCTGGGCAATCGCCACCTTGACCATCTCTTTCGCAGCAACCTGATTGCTTGCCGATTCCGCACCGGGAGCATCGCCCTGCGACAATTTGGCGTCGCTGTCCTTGCGTTGCGCATTGATGTCCGCATCCGACGGCGAAATACCGACTGCTGTCGCTTGCGCCGGCATGCTTGCAGATGCCGGTGCTGCCGGCATGTCCGAAGCGGCCGCAGGAGCCGCAGCCTCGACCACCTCAGCCTGTGCAGCATGTGACTTTTTATAGTACAGACCGCCTCCGACAGCACCTGCGATCACTACGACACCTGCCACGATGGCCGCTGCAATGATCTTTTTGTCAGGTCCGGACTTGCCGCCAGCAATCTGCGGTACGAGCAGCGTCGAGCACTCCGGGCACTTGAGATCTTCCCCGGGCGAGCGCACAAAAATCTCGCCGTTGTTAGCTCTTTCACAGTCACCGACGGTCGGGCATTTATAGGTTGGCATATCTATGCTTCTTTCAGTTTTGTGTGTTCAATCACCGTTCACTCGGAAACGGCAGGCAATCCGATGATCTCGCGCACCGGTTTCTGCATCGCACTCAATGCAACGAATTCGGGATCTTGGTCGTCCTCGCCTGCTTCAGTAAAGCGCGTAGTAGCGAACTCGATATAACGGTCGAACACCTTCTGTTTTTCGTCCCTGTGTTTGAGATCCACGTCGACCTTACGGCTCACTTCACGTTCGATCAAACTCTGGATTTCGGCCGGGTGATCGTCGTCAATGATCGATTGCCATGTGGCGCCCCGCAGCACCTTCGACGCGGGAAGTCCATTCGCCTTGTACACAAAGGCCCATTCCTGTTCGCCGGTCGTCTTGTTTTCCCGTTCCTTCAGCATGTCCATGAGTCGTGCAACAAGCAGGAACGGCTTGCGCTTGGCGAGCGCGCTCACCTCGGCTGCCGAGCGCGCGTACAGCGGAGGAAGCTTCTTGCCATCACCCGCGCTATGCAGGAGGTGCGACTCATTGAAATCCGCAACCAGCCCGTCGTAGTGGCGCTTCATCATCGCCAATGGCTCGATAAACCGGGCGGGCATCAACGACGCGATTTTCAGGATGACAATCTCATTCGACAGTTTGCCCGGGGCGACGACAGTGTCCGACGCAGGGTCTTTCTGTTCTTCGAAGAGCCGAGTCAACGTCGCCTGGAAATCCTTCTGGCTTTCGCATTCTGGAAGGAAAACGGCTACCGTATTGGTTGTGCCGCGCGAACCGCCTGTATTGTTCGCCACCGACCTGTCAACTTCTGTCTTGTTGTACTGGATCATCGTCCCGGACTTCTCGTAAAGCTCCGAAACGAATTTCCGCAAGCCGTTCGGGTTCGCGTCGTACTGCTTCTGCAAGCGCTCGACGATGTTGACCTGCAGTACGGGCGGAAGATTCTTCGAAATCTCCGCGTGTGCCATCTCGACGATAGTCGCCGACGTTTGCGAAATCGTCGAGATAATCGCGCCCAACGAAACGCCTCGCACGAGCTTTTCGAAGGAATCGACTTCCGTTCCAGCCAGATCAATCACTGACTGGCGCACTTTCTGGGTACGGGCGATCTGGGCCTGCTCATCGACGATGACCGCCTTCATGATGTTGGCGATTGCCGTCCGATCGAAGATCCGCTGCTGGTCGCCCGAATCCGCACCAACGAGGCGAGCCTGCTGCTCGTCGTGCACTCGCTCTGTCGCTGCCGCGAGAGTCTGGTGCATGTCATCGATATGGCCACGCAGCGTGATCAGTTCATCCTTGATGAACGGAATGAGACTGATCGCAAACTTCTGCCCTTCCTGCAGTGTCCGGGCCGCGTAGATGTCCTGATGCCGCCCTGCGACTTCGGCGAACAGCGCGCCGCGCTTATCGGTCAGATGCTGACCGAAGAAGCCAACGTTGTTGAATTGTGTGACCAGATCAGCGATGCTTTGCTGAATAGCCGCGAGAACAGCTGGCGCCTTTGTGAGTTCATCAGCAAGCACGGCCTGGCGTTCATCGAGCAACGCAAGGATCGCATCGACAAACTGTCGGAGTTGCATCAGCGAATGCGTTCCGATTTTCCAGCGTGCAAACAGGTCTTTCTCGATCTGGCGACCGATGTGGCGAGCCATCTCGAGACGGGCATTGCCCTTAATCTCGTAAAATTTCCGGACACCACCGAGCTTTCTATAGGTTTCGTCGAAAACCTTGGCCAGTCGCGTGTTGAGCGCTGCCGCCCATGTCGTTTCCTGGAGTGTCGGGTCGTTACGCACTTCGGATGCAATTACGCCCACTACCTGCTTCCAGAACTCCTTGGCCGGTTTCCAGCCTGCATTCTTCGCATCGTCCTCAAGGATTCCGACCTCGAGCATCAGATGCTGATCACTCAGCAGCATGCCCTGAAGCACATCGGGCTTGCGTGCTTCGCTCCCCCAGTCTTTCTGAACCGCTTCGTCAGCGTAGCCTTCGCCCTGCCTGAAGTTGTTGAACATCAGCTGGCGCGTGGCCTGCTCGGCAAAACCGTACGCGAGGTATTCCTTGATTTCCTCTTCGGGCACGACGATGCGCTCGACGCCGAATGACAGGAACAGCTTCGCGCGAGCCTTTCCATCATCTTCGCTTTCGAAGTTCTTGATGTCGTTCTCGCCCTTCTCCGCGCGGCCCAACCCTTCCCAGCCCTTGTTCAGGGTTTTCTGGTAGATGAATTCTGCGACGGTGCGAGGAATCTCGTCTTCAACCCGGAACTGAATGTTGTGCTCATTCAGGTTGCTAACGAGATAGCAGCCATTGAAATAGATGTCGTGCGCCATGGGCGAACCATCAAGAAGGTTCACCGGATGGTATTTGCCCACAGCAAGCGCGTTCAGCTCGGCGAGAGCGGCGTAGCCGTTGGCGTAGTAATTCTCGAAACCCGCAACATTACGGACGCGACGCGAGTCTTTCTCAGGAAGCAGTGCGTATACCAGGATGCGATGCGTCTCGGGATTCGGATACTTGTTGCGTATGAGTGCGACGGCGTCCACAACTGATCCGCTGCCTGTGCCACCCGCGAGACCACAGACCACGTGGATCACGGCGCCGGCGCGGCCAGGACCGCCTGCCAGTACATGCATCCGATCTTCGACGGCTTTTACAAATTTCGACGCGTTTTGTGCAAAGACAACCCGACCGAGCTTGCGTCGCTGCGCGGCGCCCGCAGTGGTCATCTGGAACGCATCGAACACACCGCGCGGCTCAATCCAGTCACGTAGACCCGGGAAGGATGCAGGGTCTTCAAGGGCAGCACGAACGCTGCTCGCAGTGTTGATCATGTACTGGCTACGCGCCAGATTGATCTCCTTGCCCAGCACTTTCCACTCGTCATGCTTCTCAATTTCATCGTTCGACGTATCGACATACAGGTATTCGAACAGCGCCTCCGACGGGCTGTTTCCCTGTGTATCGCGATTTCGCTCAATGGTTTTGCGCAGATGACGGATGATTTTGCCGCCCGAACCGCCCAGCCCGATAATCAGATGGTTGTGTTCCATATCTTTCGTGTCTCAATAACTCAATGCCGTTTGCCGAAGCCTGTACATCTGGCGCTTGTCGGCCTACTGGTGTGCAAGGTTGATTTTCAGAAACAGAGCAGAATCCGCCTTCGTCGTGTGCTTTACCACATAGGACGCTACCTGTTGTCCTGGAGCCGGCGACTGGTCGTCTGCGAAGACGATCCCCTTTGAGGTATACGCTCCTGTGTCCGCCTGCGCGATTTGAGGAGCACAACCAGCGGGTGCATCTGGGGCAAAATTGATCCCCTTGGCCGCGAAGTCAGATGACGCACTCGCCAACTGCATCGGGGCGCCATCGGCCGGGGTGCTACCCGTCGAAGCAGCCTGCGTAGTGGCAGCGGCTGCATCAAGCACCGAGGCCGGGCTCGAGCCGGACGTTGAATCGCTCGAGGTAGCCGCTGTCGTCACGCCAGCGCCGGCTGAACAGGCATTCGTGCCTGCTGTCTTGAGCATCGGCCCTGTGACGAGGTCGGGCGCGACCGTTCGCACCCGGCGCGTCACATCATCGTGCGCGCGTTCAGGAGACAGATACACCATCAGCTTTTCCATCCCGGGCTTGTCGTCAAACTGGAAAGAGCCTTTCGCCGGGAAAAACACCACACCCATCGCATCCACGAAATTGTCCTGCGACGGCTGCGGATAAATCTGCGTAACAGTGCCATCCGGTGCTTCGTTGAGGATATACACGTATGAGGGCCGATTCACCTTCACACCCAGCTGGAATTTCTCGCCGCTATGGAACACACGACGCGTCAACACATCGTGTGTCGTACCGTCCGGATCTTTAAGCCGGACAAAATAGCTTGCGCCGAGCTGGGATGACGGCCGCTTCTTCTTTTGTGCAATTTTCAGCACCGTGGGCGCCGTACTTGATGCCGCTGCAACGGGTCCAGCCGAGGCGACCGCTTGCGTGGCGGTGCTGTCGGCGGGCTTCGTCGTACCCACAGCGACGACCGAGTCGTTCGTGTCGAAGAAAAGCGATTTGGCGGTGTAGGCGTCCTCGGCGAACGCATGCGTCGCCATCGCTGCCAGAGTTAATGCAACCAGTGGATATCGCATGGTCTTTTCCTTTAACTTGATTGGTGCTCAGAAGACGCCCATCAATAGATGGCGTTCAAATCATCCGGGATTGTCGAGAACTGGCGAGGGTTCTGATCTTCTTTCCCGTGCGATGCATCAAGCGCCTTGCGAGACGTAAAGCTCTGCGCCTCGCGGAATGCCGGACCGAGCTTGCCGCCACCCGACTTCAGATAGGCGAAAAGCGATTGGGTGAAGAACGAACCATTGAGCGGTTGACCGCCGGTCGGGCTCGGGAACGTGTGCCCAGCTGATGGTCCCCATGATCTTTGGTTAGGACTGGTCGCCGTGACAATCATGTAGCCGTTCCGATTCCGGTCGATGGGGCGCGCAGCTTTGTTTTGACCAGCAGCCGGCGCTTTACCGGAATCATCCGCAAAACGGATTCCCTTCGATGTAAAGTCCGACGTACTCCACGCTGCCAGCGAGATCCCTTCTTTTTCTGGTTTCCCGCCATTCGTCTTGATGATGTACTCGGTACTTTCGTCCTTGACGTCATCCAGCATGTCGCCGCTGTAGCATGTATCGATGACAACGCGCGTCGTGTGGCTCGGCCTGCGTGCGATGCCCTGTACAAGCGAATCAGGTACGGAGTGTCGCTGCATGTACAACTTTGCTTCCGTCTGGTCAGACATCGTCATCGTCTTCTCGTTGACGGAGTCGTACGCGATGATGGACATCTTGCGTTGATCTGCACCACCTGGCGTAGGTACCGGCTCGGTCCCGTGGCTGGAGATATAGATGAAGACATCGTCATTCGGGCCAACCGAGCGGTCGAGCGCAGTGAGTGCACTCTCTATGTTCGCCTGCGTTGCATGCTCATCGAGTAACGTCGTGACGTTATAGCCGGCACGCTTGAGATAGTCCTGCACAACGATTGCATCGTCGCGCCCCTGGATCTGGGGAATGTAGGGATCGGCAAAACGGTTAAGACCGACTACGAGTGCACGCTTGACAGACGCAGAGGATCGCACCCCTGCATCTCGCGCATACGACTCCAGCGCTTTACCCGCTGCCGCTTCCCATCGCGTCTGCTTGATGTTTTGTGGATACAAAGGAGACGTCGACTTGAGTCCTACGATCGACTGCACGATGGTGAAGGCCGTATCGACATCGTCCTCGTTCTGGTAGCTACCAACGAGCTGGATTCGACCGGTGCTATCGCGTGCCACTGACGCCTGGTTTAATCCGTGCTCACGGAATTTAGCCTTGATGCGCTCCACAAGCGTTTGTGGGACGCTGTATGAATGATAGGTGTTTTGATAACCCGGCAAACTGCTTGCAGCGCAAGCAGATAAAAAAACGGCCCCTATCAGAATCAGGGCGCGCTGGACGTACGTTTTCATCGCTCTATGAGAATTGACTGCTTTCTTCGGCCCGTGCGGGCTCGGCGAACGTCGATCAATTCTCGACGTCCGAGTGCTCTCCAGCCCAGAGCCTGTAAGACTCCGGGCGTCCCGTCGTTACTCGGATACTTTGAATTTCTCGGTTGCTACTGAGGCAGGCTTGTTATCAGCGGCGACGCTGAACTCGACGCGATAAAGATTGCCCGGCTTCGCGTCATGAGGTATCGGGATACGGACCGTGTCAGTTACTTCGCCCGGTTCGAAGGTATGCTCTTCGGCTGCGGAGTGACCCGGGAACTGAACGAGAGTTTCCTTCCCATCGTCGCCGATAACGTACAGCTTCCGCTCCACCGACACAGGGCGCTCTGCGCCGTCCGGCGTCATCAGTGCAAAGGTGCTGTTGACAACCGCTTGTCCGTCCGCCTTCACCGGCCCGTCAATTGAGACCGTATTGGCGCGAACGACCACACCTTGACTTGACTTGTATTTCAGCTCTTTTTTGACTTTGTCGAACGATTTCGTGTGCTGGATGTTCGACTCAGGAACCCAGGAGGGGTTTTTCTTGTAACAAGTGTCAATTGCTGTGTAGTACGCTGTCGCGAATCCAGCGATGCCACCAACCGCAGCGCCGACAGCAGCGCCCTTGAGTGCATCGTTCTTCTTGTTGGATACGAGCATGGCCGCAAAGCCAGTTACTGCACCAATGCCTGCGCCTTTGGCGGTCGTCAGTATCTGCTCTTTACGAACGCAGGAATTGAGATCGTCGGTCGCCGATTCCTGAGCGCTCACTTGAGTCGCAAGAAACATCATCCCCGTCGCTGCAGCAACCGTGGCTGCAACGCGCATTTTCAGTTTGTTGGTCATGTTTTTCTTTCTTGTCTGCAACATACAATGCAACGCCCGGTGGCAGCGACCATGCGATCGCTGCGACGAACGCTACTCCACCGATTCAGGCCTTTGGCTTCTCTCACCTGCCAGCCGCTACTTCTCCGAATGTCGGCCTGATTTTTCCGAACTTTAGCATTTGATTACAAAAAATGTGCTTGGAGACTACGTATTTTATTTTTGAAGTCTTACGCCTGCTGACGCTTGACAAACTCCCACGATTGAACCGTACAGGACGCAAACGTTTAACGTGACGTCAAACATGACGATATGAGTTAATACACAGCCCGGTCGCTCGAATGAGCTAGTGTCGTCAAGCCGATTCCGTCGACACGGATAACGGGCTCGCTGCGATGCTAGCAATGCTTCTCAATCGCAGAAAATCTAGTCGACGCGCTCATCCAATATCGAGTCGCATTCGTATTCGCTAATCGAAACATTCAGAGCCGCACTGCGGCTGGTCGTCGACTCGCATCGCCGACAAAACCTGGTTTAGTTAGAAGCATGGAAGCCTCGCCCTTTCAGCGACTTTAATGTTTGAATCGTCCCATCCATCACCGCTGGGTCAACACTGGATTTCGTTCGTACGCTTCAAATTGACTACGTGCGAGCAATGCTTGCGCTTCTTCCAAATACTGTATAAATTGACAGCTGTACATCCATACAGCATATGGTTATGCAACAGCTCATCAGGATCTTGAACGACGATGATCTGCAAACGCTCGCGTGGCTGCGCAAACACGTCGGGGACGTGCGTGTTGCCGCCGCTGCACGGCGACTGGGCTGCAACGGCAAACCATATCTATCTGCCGTGTGTCGTTATCTCGGCGTACGTACACCAACTACGTTCCAACATCGTCTACCTGTCCAGGACTACACAGTCGGAGACAGGCACCTTGCACAAATCCGCGAACTGCTTTCACAGCGGAGCAAAAACCAGTTGAAGTCTCTTGTTTGAAGCGAACAGTCTCCACGCCGCAACAGACCGATCATGACAAATCTAACCACCATCGACGCAGAAGAACACAACATTGATCCTGCCACTCTTGAACGGGCGCTTCGCAGTGCGTCACTTGACCTACAGCAGATCATCGTTACGGTCGCGCGACGCCACCTCGATAGCGGCCGCCGTGCTGCCGCGTATGGGGCGCAGCAGCCGACCTGGCAAACGCTCCGGACCATCGATGAACAGACCTTTGAGAATCCGGGTTTTATCGCACGCCACAACGATGCTGTCCGCTCAATGTTTGTTCGGTTTGGCGACTCTCGTCTGTCCGCATTCGACCTGGACGCCCCCGTAGATTGGCGTCACGAAGACGATAACCTTCCGGTTGTGTATTTGCTCGTACGCGCGCTTGTCGAGAGCAGCGGCAGTATGAATGAGTAAGCAGCCTGGCAGAAGAGTTTCTCCTCAGTAGAAAAGCTCTTCTCCAGACGGAGAGCATCGTCGTTGCTACGTTAATTGTGGCGACCCATGCGTCACTCCTATCACATCGGTGTGAACTGGCTTTGATTGCATTTTCTTGTCGATACGGTTCGGGCAGTCGCAAGAACCTGCGGGCGTTGGCGGTCTGATGCAGTCGCAACGCAGACACGACCCTGCCTGCCGTCCCTCGACGCCCAGGCGCTTGACGCGATGGCCGCACTCTACGGCACGCCGAAGCGCAAGCTGTACGCGCGGATTGAGGCCCAAGGTGACACGGCGAAGTCGCACAAGACGGCGTTCCGCCGCGAATACGGCATCTCGTCGCGCGTGCTCAACGCAATTGCGGTCGAACTGCAGGGGCCGCGTGCGGTCGCCTGGCGCAGCGTTCATACGGCGTACAGGGGCGTGGTGCGCGAGCCATCGCTGGTTGCGGCGGTAACGCCGTGCCCTCTCTGCAGGGACACCGCTACGCATACGCTCCGTCGGGAATATGCATTCGCTCAAGTTCTTCGCGAAAGAGTCGAAGACTTGCCGAGATGCACCGTGCTCGGCAGCAGCGATAAGGCGTAAACAGTCAGACAGAACCATCGCCAATACACCTGCGCCCAATGGTGAGAGTTTCCGGGAACGAGTGAACGGTCTCAAAGGATTTCACTACACCGTGTCGCAGGCGCCTGATCGTCTACACAAACAAGCCCGGTGTCCATACCGCACATATATGGCGCCCAGACGAAGCCCTCCACTCTCAAATTCGTTGCTAGCGAACCGGATGTGTAACCTTTGATGCGAACGCAACGAACTAGCTCACTCTCGCACACAGATTCCAGTCGACTGATAGCGCAGATCAACGCAAGACTAGAAAGCACGATGCAGTCATCGGTCCCTTTTTATCGGCAACCGGCATAAAGAATAAGCACACCCGAAATGAAGATTCCAAGTCTCGTAAGCCTGATATTCGGAAGCGCGAAGGCCGCTGGCCCTTCGAATAATAAGCTTCTAACCAGCCTTCTTTCGCTCGCGTGGGTCGTCGAGGCAAGGGATCCATATACAGGCGGACATCTGTGGCGCGTTTCCCGCTTTGCGAGCTTGCTTGCGCGGCATGTGGGACTCTCCGAAAAGGAAACCTGGGTCGTATCGATTGGCGGTTTTCTGCACGACCTTGGAAAGATTGCTGTGCCAGACGCGGTACTGAGAAAGACCGCGCGCCTGACCGACGAAGAATATTCGATTATTCAGACACATCCCGAGGTGGGCAGGCGACTCGTCGCCGAACACCCTCTCGGCCCGCTGGTTACGGACGCCATCTATTCACATCACGAGCGCCCTGACGGCAAAGGTTATCCTCAGGGACTGACTCAGGATGCGATCCCGCCTATGTCTGCAATCGTTGGAATATGCGATGCCTTCGATGCAATGACAAGCAACCGTCCGTACCGAGATGGTATGCCGGTGGACAAAGCATTAACGATCATCGCCGACAATCTCGGTACGCAGTTCGATTCGCATTTTGGCAAAGCCTTTCTGCGGCTCGCAAACACTGAGAATTTCTACCACGTGGTCGGACATAGCGACGAGGGAATCCCGCTGCAACATTGCCGCGCATGCGGACCCACCATTGTGGTCAAGCGCAGCACTGTTGTCGGTGCCCCTGTCTTCTGCCCCGTATGCTCGACGGGATATGCGTTTCAGGGACTTTCAGGCTCACCTGAACCCTCGGGTGAAACTGCCAACGCATCCGACCTCCAAATGCCGCCGGATACGGACCTGATCACTCGCGTCATCGGAAGAACAGCATATGCTGTCTGAGAGTCTCGGAGACGTCGATTTCCATTTTCCGAAAATCCGCTATGCGAATTCCCACCGCAGCACGGACCCGTCTCCCTCATCTTTCCGCTCGGGGCAATCCAGACGCGGACGCATGGATTGCCCGTCGTGAACCAGCGATACCGTCTCACGCAACTCGAAGATAGTTAGACGGAAAGAGCGCACGTTTTGTCTCTTCGTCGTTGACCTTCTTGAACTCGTCATCCTTTCCAACTGCTCTGGCTCGTGCTACTGCTGGTCGGCTATCAACCGTCTCAAATAGCAGTTTGCAAATAGGCGTTTGGGGGGTTTAGAAACTGCTGCAGCGAGTTTTCCGTCCCTCTCAGCACGCGAGACGCGCGATCAAGCAGTCTCCAAGCCGAGATATCCGCAATTGTGTACGTCTCGCCGATGTTATACGTCCGTCCCCCGAGATGATTCGTTCAGGACCTGGTAGCGACGCTCGGTCTCTCGGCGTTACAGCATGGTCGAGCCCCTCAGGGCCGGCAAACTGAAAATGAGGGCTAGATAGCGTCAAGCAGCATGGCCGGTCGTGTTGCCAAGATGATTGTCGCCGCGCAGAGGGCCTTTCCTGAAAACGGTGCGAGGCCGGACGCGAGTGGATAGCGTCAAGCAGCACGGCCGGTCGTGCCAAAATGATTGGCGCCCCCCACTTTCCGCATCGTTAATAGTGCCAATGAGAGCGATCAGCAATTGCATATCATGCAACGCTAGTATTCGTTCCAATGAACTCGCGGCTATCTGCTCCGACTCCCAGACTTCTGACGCTTGCGTGCGCGCGAACGCCGCCTCAATTCCGAACTCGGCACTCTTATAAAGATCCAGCGGCTCTTCACCGAAACCAGCCCGTTGCAGAAACCAAGCACAATATGACGAGAACAATAATTCTGCAAAACGCCGAGGATCCCCACCGCCTTTGCGAAATATTGTGAGCGCAAGGTATTAGTGGAGCGATTTCTCGCGCACCATCGCCACGTTCAGTGGCAGCAACTTGTCCTTCGTGACGCGCTCACGTGGCCTTGCCGGATCGCGCCGGCGGCGATTTGTGACCATAGGGACAGAGACCTCTTGGACCGGTGAGGATTTACGGGAAACTGTGACGTTGAACGAATCCGACTATTTAAAGTTGCCGGGCCAGAGTTCCGACAAATCGAGTTCTGGGATCGCCGGGAAAACAACGAATCCGTCCGAACGCTCGTGAAATGCCGTCGACTCAAGGTGGTACGGGAGATACACGAGTGGAATGATGGATGGGATAGTGGCCGTTCCGCTCGGTCGTAGGAAGCCTTCAGTACCGAGCTGACGACGCGTCATCTCCAGCAACACTGCGTAGACGGCGAGATACGTCGCTCGAGCAGCCAAACGCTGCAGCCGCAATCCGACGTGCCGCATGGGTTGAGATTGTGACAGACGTGCTTTCGTCGGATTTAGCCACTCGAAAGCCGTTGCCATCCTGTCCTCGTACAACAGCCTGAACCACGCGAACGCAATTTCCCGAGCTTCGTCGGGGTCAGCCTCAATCTCCCCCTTATCTCGCAGGCTCAGCATGGCTGCAGCGCTTCGGGAACGGGCTCCGTTCGGGAAGATCCAGTCGTGGAGCCTGCGAACCGTGTTCGCGTACACCTGACCGGACGTGCGAGCATACGGGTCAGCACGACACACACCGTCATTTCGTGCTCTCGTCGCGCGATGAAGTCGCAATGACCACTGCAACATGCAAAATTCCGGACGAATGTGCCTACTGAGTCCATCAGGCAGCGGTGCCAACCGTTGGATGGCGTACTGAACCACTGACCTCGCATCGCCCCAGACATACCAACTGGCGACTGTATTTTGTCCGATCAGCTGTTCGGCCGAGGCGAGCCCCTTGGACTCTGCCCACCATCGGTCAAGACTCGCAAACCCATCGCTGGAATTAAGCTGGTCGCGAAGTCTCTCGTGTGCTTCCCATGAAAAACCTCCGCCGCCGGGCGGCATGCCGCAATGAGGACACGCGTACACACCAAATGCATGCAACAGATTGCCAGGCGCCCCCACTTTCTGCTCGCATCCACAACAGCGGTCTGTCAGAGCAAGTCGATGAATCGGGCAAGCTTCGAGTATTTCGAACTGGTGCCAGTAGCTATGATATCCGCCGTTCAGACACGCTGGGCAATACCGAAAATCTCGACCCAAGAGGTAATTGGTCAAGGCTGGCCTCTGCGCCATCACCCGGTCTTCCGGCAAGGGAACGGGCCACCCAGTTTCGCGGCCTAGCCTGAGAGCGTCGACACTGCATGTGCGACTGAAATTTCTCGAACGGGGGCCAGACAGATACCCAAATTGACTCTTTAGAACTTGAACCGGAAGCTTGTTTAGATATGCGAGGCGACCCAACGCGGAAATCGTCGATTCTGAAACCAAGGGCCCGAACCCAAGCGCCGTCCACTTCTGACGAGTGCGGGCGACACCAACCATATGCCTCTCAGAGTTCACTTACGCCTCGGGTGACAGCCCACCGTTGAGCACGCCGGCATCGCCCTTGCCGCCCACAACGCCGGCAAGATGGACCCATCGCATCGCTTCTACCCAACAGTGCTGCCGGATATCGTCCGTCAGTGTGCTCTTCTCGACCTGAGATACAAAATCGAAAAACAGGCGCACGGTGTACATTAGGGATCGCAGCGGCATTCCGATCGATAGCAGATCCTTGTGCGTTCCGCTGCTTACCTCTCTGAAGGCAACCTCAAAGTTGTGTACTTCACCCGCAAGAACAAAGTCGCGACCGTCAGGACGCTGAACAAAGAAGCCTGACCAGGTGGTACCAGCATGTTGCTGTTCGTCAATGGCTTCAAAAATCTCGCGAACCTCGCCAATGGACTGCACGCCTGAAAACGGCACTTCGGTCCCAACGACCTCCTTCCAGGCCTCCCTCGAAATCTTCCCTTTTTTCATCTTTTCCTCGACCGCCCCCATGCCAGGATCATGTCCCCCACTGAAGACAATCAGCTTCAACTTCCGATCTTTCAGATAATGGCGCAGTTCGGACAGGAAGGAGACGTCTTCCTCTTCGACATGGTGAAGATTGTCAATCAGCAATAAAATCGCACGAGGCTTTGAAAGGCGCGCAAGTTCCTCAAATCGAATAAGCAGGCGTGCCTTAATATCCTCCGTGTACCCTGCTGTAAATGAACCCGCCAGCGTTAGCCAGAAATTCAGATACAGCAAGCGGACGTTTTGCGTCCTTCCTTTGGCGAGCGAGTGGTAGACTATCTTTAACCCATCAATTGAGTGTTCCAACATCTCAGCCAAGGCTTGGAGGGTTTCGGTCACACCATCACCGGGGTATGCCTTGAAGTAGTGGCCGGAAATGTTGTTTCTGATAAGCGTGCGAACCGACCGAAACATCCGCTGGACGTTTGGCGTCTGCAACGGATACTGAGACGACGTGAACGGATGGGCTAGCCAGTCGCTGTCTGTGGGTGTAAAACCGGGTAACGCCGGCTTTGCCGGATCAATTCGGTGAACGGACGCCAGTTCCGGCTCGTCGACACTTGCCTGCGTTGTCACCGGACCTTCGTCTTTATCGTATTTCGGAGTCCTTTTTGCTGAGAATGCCATTTTTTCCTCGAGGAATGTGTGAGTTCAACTGCTAACGTCGAAGTTCAACTACTAACGTCGCCCGTTACGACGCAACCGGCTCAAGAGAGGAATCTTGATCTTCGTGCGGACGTCGTCAAATAGTGGAGCCCTTTCCAGCGCGGTAGGCAGTTCTCCCGACCCAACGATGGGGGCAGGCAGGTCCGAGTTGGCCGACTCCCGGGGCGACAAACCAGCCACGCGTGCGGCCTGCTCCGCGCGCTGTGCCAGACGCAACACATCGAGCGCCTGGCGACTTTCCTTGCCCTGCGGATCGTTGCGTGCAGCCGCGACTTTTCGTTCAAGCAACTTCCTACCAGGCGACTTCTCGCCCGACCTGAAATACTCACGCCTATAGTGACGGTTGACTATTTTGGCCAGACGCGGATGCATTGGATTTCTCCGTGCTCGCCGGTCCGGCAGCAAGTAGCCGAGGAACTGTCCCGTTTCCTTCACGATCGCCACGACCAGATTGTCGTTCCACCGATGTCTGCATGCGACGACCGTCTTTCCCACGAGATCAAACCGCAACCCGAGATTGGGGCTCGTATATCGCCGACTGTCCATATTCACATGGCAGCGCTCACCCTTCTTCTCGCTGCCACGCACCTTGCATTCAATTACTTGCGCGAAGAAAGTCCAACCCGGCTCGGACGGGGTAGCCGGCAAGGGCTGCGGAAATACACCGAGGTGCTTTGTCTCGAGCATTCCCTGCACCGCCTTCACCGCCGTTTGACCAAAGGCTGCTCTTGATACGGAGCGAGTATTGATCTGTTCGGCAAACTCTTCGAACGTTTCCAGGATGTCGTCAACGTATATCCGCAGCCTTTTGGCTGCTTCCGTCGGATTTCCTCGCATGGGATCAACCGGACTTTTCCCGTAGGTCGTCGGTAACTTTTGCCCTGTCTTCCCCTCAAAGACGGCAAAGAACTTTTCGATCAGACCTCGCGACCACCATTTTCGGGGTACTCCAAAAACAATCATGCACGCGATGGCGTCCATGATCGGACCAATGGCACCGATCGTGAGATTGTACGCAGCGTTGTCCATTAGTAAGGCGGCAAAGCCGGATCCGAAGAGCTTGTCAATCAGCCCCGCCATGACGACTTTACCGTTGGCCAACAGCGTGGACACCGGGCCTTCCCTCTTTTCTGGAAAAACGGACCCTTGAACCAGGTCAAGCACGTCGTCTGCGTCCGGCGACGGTGCGAAGACAAGCACGTATCCGGCAAGCATGACTGGATGCTCAGTGACGATTGCACCTAGATAGAACCTCTCCACCGGCCGCTCGAACTCGTTCCCGTTCGGGTCCCGAAAAACCAGTATGCATGCGGTATCAACTTCGTGAAAATCGAGCTGCCGAACAGCGAGTGCGCGAAAATTCTCAAACAGACTGGGCTTATGCGTCCCGGCTTCCAGTTTGTCAGCAGCCTTCACCCCATAATGGGCTCTGACGTAATGGATGGTGTGCGAATCACGCAATCTTTCACGCCATCGACGCACCGATTCATAGCCGCCGTCTTGCTGCGTAAAGGGCCATTGCGTCTCCCAGTCGAGCCCTGCTTCCTTCATTGCCACTTTCAGATCATCCTGAAAGACGGCCAGGAGCTCCCGTGTCGGAATCTTGTACTGCTGATTCTCCTCGTCCAGGTGAAGGGCCTCGCTTAGCAACGTTGCGGCGACCTCTGGAAATGCCCTGAGCGTCAAATCCAGCATCCCCGATGTGCCAGCCTGTTGACCTTGACTTGTGAACGGAGCTGTCCGGGTGTACGGCCTTAACCGGAAACCTTCTCTGCATGCATGAAACCCGAAGATCTCACCCGTTGCCGGGTTAATGGTGATGCACCGCCCCACCAACCTGCGAACGCTCCGCTCTTCGATGCCGGTCTCTGCCAGAATTTCCGGATAGCGAGAACCCGAAAGAGACATGTCAACAGCCTTTTTCCGCTGAAGGTACGCTGTCGATGCAAGCGCTCTCTCCTCCAGCCGATCAGGTGTCGGCCACAGCGAACTGTCCCGCAGGTGACGAGGCACCTTGCTTCTTGCGGGCATTGGAACCCCGAAAATGACTGACTGTCGCAGCAGCCCCCCAACAGCGACGTTCATCCAGCCTGACAGGCTCGACCCTGCGTGCCGAATAGCGGACTTGCTGCTACCGTAATAACGACCCAGCGACCGGACCAGAGTCGCACCAAGACTTGTTGGTGGGTGGTTTCCGTTGGGCGGTGGCATGAAAAGGACTCAGTGCGGGAGACTGAATCAGGAAAGCTTCGACCAGCGGAGCTCGCTAACCAGCGAAAATGTTTCCCGATCGAGGCCCTTGACTGTCTCGAGGTCCCCCGAGTGCAACAGGGCGGCAACGCTGCCCTGCATTTTTGCTACCGACACTCCCTCTGCCGCCTGCAGATACTCGAGTGTGGTCGTCGGTCGCAGCTTGAGCGCGTCTCGAATCGCGGCAAGCTCTACCCGACAGTCGTATCGATCGCCCGGAACTCGATGAAGCATCGAATTGAGTGTGACGACGTTCTCGAGCCGCTGGTGATTGGCTCTCCCATCGTCGTACGTGAATATCTGATGTCGCGCCCCCTGTTCCCGTGCTTCCCGTGCACACGCATCCAGGCGATTCTTCCCGCGTTTTGATTTCGGAAGCCCGGTTACGCACGTCGTCCAGACGTACTCACCGCTCGCAAGCTTGCTGATAACGGGCGCAGACGCGTCGACAGCCGGGTCATCTTCGGTTACGGGACGCTTCCCTTCACCCATACCAAATGAAACCACCGAAGGTTCCCACTCCTGCAAGAAAAGGAAGCAAGCCAATACATCACCGTAGATCGCGTACCGCCTTGACTGATCGGGATTCGGCGGCACCTTCTTGAAGTCCACGATTCTCAGCGTCGACAGTCCCCGGTACCGGGATGTGCCAGCAAGATAGGTCTTGATCCGTCGGTCCGTCCGGACCCAGAAGGGATTTTCCACAACCTGTGATTTGTCTGATCTGTCCATCGCGTCCTCTGCCTCGTCCGTTGTGACTCGCCCTCGCGACGACGCTGCGAGGCCCTGAAAAGCCTACGAATACCTGACTGAACTTGCTGTTCGACCGTACGGCGCATACATCGCTGCTACACCCTTCGGGAGGGTAAAATAGCGACGTGCAGGAGCGTGGCGGTCGAAGCTATCTCCATATTTTTAGTAAAACTCCAAATATGGAGTTCGCGAGCTGTACGATAACCGGTCTGCGGAACGGCGTACAGTGACCGTCAACAGATTGAGGTGAAATAGGAAGGACTTGGTATTATCTGTGTAGTGATGAGGAGTTTTTACTCACAGATGATGAATTTGGAGGGGTTTATGTCGGACTATGATGTTCTTGAGGACATCGACTTCGGTTACGAGTGCAGGAAAATTCTGAAGGACGAGCTGCGAAGGCATGGCCTGACGTATCGGAGCCTCGCAGAGATTCTTCAGAAGCATGGTTTGGAGGAAACGGAGAAGTCCATTGCCCACAAAGCGATGAGAGGGACATTCCGCCTCAGCTTTCTCCTCCAGGTAATGCGTGTACTCGGAACAGAAACACTCGTGGTGCCGGTCCCAAAGTCAAAGAGGGATCTCGTACGCAGCACATCGTTTCACGAAGCCTGATTCCACCAACGACAATTTGGCTGTTTTCAATGTTTGCAAATCGGGCAGACAGGGAGTCCTTTCGCGGGAAATTCCGTGCCAGCGGGCCCCTATCGGATCGTTCAGCGGCATCCCAAACCGGGCATGCCGAGTTCCCCTCCCGCTGTGATCGCGGATAACCGACCAGATCCTGACAGAAGATATCTAGGCGCGTATGGGCGTCATTGCGACACAGATGTTGTCATTCGGAGGGTTCGCTTGCGCGCATGTCGAAATAAAATGCTCTTGCGTAGGGCCTTCCGATCCTACGGTGAAGACTTTGCAACGGAGCAATGAAAGATCACGGCATGTCAGGGCGAGGGTAGAAGACGGCGTTCGCATGCGGCCAATCGCCAAGTCCTGACAAAACCATTGGCAGCAGTTGCACCAATGAAATTTCGTCCGCGACAAATTCCTCTGCACGGTAGACAGTCGGCCCTCGTGTTCTGATGAGGTTGACGAAAACGGCGAAGCTACCGAGGAGTATTGCTTTCTGAGCATTCCGCGAGAAGTTTTGATTCCCGTTGAAAGGCAGTCGTCCTCGCAAGACAATCGCTGTTGGATCAGCCCATTTCGATGGACTCTGAACAAGCGCTTCGTACCATGCTCTGAACAGCACAAGTGCAATTCCAAGTTCATCTCGCGTCTCGGAATTGAGCCCATCGGGACCAAAGAGTTGCTCAAGGTCAAAGCGGATCACACTGGGCGCGTCTTCACCAAATATCCAACGATTAAATCGTCTTAGCACAGCCGAATAAACTCCCCTATGGGGAATTGACCGAGAAGCTCCACGGTAGCGTCGATTATTGAATTCAGTCGCGGATGTTTGCGCCCACGTTTGCATCCCAATCGGAAGTAGTTGTGCACAGTCGATTATGTCTGGAAATGGGTGCAACCGGTGAAGCACGCTTAGGAGGAAAATCTCCGGATCACACCACTTCACCCACGCTCTTGGCAGATTCTGCGCGACGAGAGCATCGATCATCTGGAAAATGCTTCTTGCCTCATCAAACCACAATTTCAAAGGAGCAAATGCCTCAACCACCTTCCCCGCTGATCGTCGGAACACATCGTGCCGCTCTAGCGAAAATTCCAGAAATGCGGGTGAAATATCGCAGTGCGGACATCGCAGTAACGGAGCGACTCCTAATGTACGCGGGACCCCTGAGAACGCTTGAGAGATATCTTGGTTGCAGCACAGGCATGTAGTACTGAGTTCTTCATGGTGAATCGGACATTCTCGAAGAAGCCTAAATTGATGCCATGTACTATGGAATCCATGTGCAAGGCAGCTATAGCAGACTCTGATTGAGGTCGTAAACACCAATCCCGCCGCATTCGGAATAGTTCGCGACAAGTCGAGTTGTACATCGGAAACCGTCCACCCTGTAGCAGCTTCTATGCCTTCAACATTGATTTCCACCACAAATCCAAATAATTTTGGAGTCCGATATAGTCTAACATCGCCAAGCTCTGCTTTTCGCGTCGAATCCAAGACGTTGAGCGCACAGAAACGAGCAAAGGTCGAAAAAACAGATTCATGCGGCATCTGACCATACTGCAAGCCATTGCACGCGCGGCTGCTCTCGAAATCCGCTTTTCGGCCTAAGTTGAACATGCCACTACGCTTCCCTCGCCGACCCTTCAGCGTGTGAATCATCACATCCTCCATCTTTTCTCCCCCTGAGGGGCCGCGTGCGCGTTTTAAAGTCACGGAGAGTTCTGCTCTCGCGACAGATGCAGAGAATTGCTCCCGACCATCTGGAGACTTTCGCCGCCTAACCACAACCGACCACTGGCGACACCCGCCTTGACTTAGAAGTTTTATATGTTACTGTAAAAACTCCATATTTGGACTTTACCTCTAACTAAGGAGGACTTTTCCATGTCCGCGCGCGCTAAGTGGTATCTTCCGCTTCGACCGGCTTGCGAACTTACTCCCCCAGATAAGCTTTCGGGTAGGAACGGAAAGTTTCGTGCGCCAGAGTCTCACCTAGCCATCACAGCTGACACGGACTGGGCGGCCGCTGAAGCATATCTCGAAAGTATTTCTCATTACGGAATGCCCACCAGACACAGATATGCCCGCGCTCTAGACCAATTCTTCCTGTGGTCCTGGATCGTCAAAGAAAAGGCGGTCTCCTCATTGATGTACCAAGATCTTCGCGAATATGTGGCGTTTTGCAAAAATCCTCACCCACGAGATTTTTGGACCACTACCAAACTAGGCGGGCGCCGTCGTGCAACCGATGGCTGGAAACCTTTCGGAAGTGCGAAGCTCGACGCAAGGTACGATTGGGCTCAAGGCATCGCCCCAATGTTCACCTTTTGGGTAAGTAACGGCTACGTGACAGGCAATCCGATCGGCGATGCCTTCACCGGGGGGTGGCTGACCAGACTAACAGGTCCAGCAAGAAAACCGAGGCTAGATCATGTTTTCGACTTTGACGTCTGGCCTGTTATTATGAAGGGCGTGAACAACCTTCCGCGCAATACGCCGCGCGCCGAGGATAGCGCGGAACGAGCCCGTTTCCTGTTCACATTCGCTGACCAACTCGCGCCAACACAACAAGAATTGGTCCAGGGCCGAATGAGCAATTTTCGATTGCAGGGCGACTCATGGTTTTGGTGCCCACCGCTGACCAACAACAAGTTGCAAACACCACCGATACCCGTGCCGGTGCCTTATCAAACGCTTGAGGCTTTATCGCGATATCGCGTGCGCTTCGAAATGTCTCCACTTCCAGACCCAAACGACGATTCTCCACTGATCCTTTCGGTCAACCACGAGACCGAGGGCCATCAAAAGGGAAAATTTCGAGAACCCAGGTTGCACAATGTTGTATCGATTGTCACTCAGATGGCTGCGAGATACCTGCCGGACGATAGAAAAGATAAAGCTGAAACACTTCGGTCAATGACCTACCCCGCAATACGTCTCCTGATATTACGCAACAGAAAAAATTGATCTGACTTGGTTCCGCGTAGACTTCTGAGCCACAATCGCCCAAGCAATGGCATTCGCTGCACCGCAGATACACCCGATATCTACTGGCGGGTGCGCGGATTCTGTCGACATTGCCGACGACGAAAGTTTTGTGCAACGTGCCGCCACTCAACCGCCACTAACGCGGACGGATCGCGATACAGCGACGACCTATACGTGCACGGGCCTTCGTGTGGTGGGTCGGCTGAAGCCTGAGTGTCCGCACGGCCGGCAAACACCTGACTCGCGCCGCCGATCCAGAACTTGCATTACGAGACCCGGTGCCGCCTGGTCTGCGGAAGTTATCACGCAAAATTCCGACCGAGCCTCTCCTCTACCGTGCAAGCCGGAGCGTGGCTCTCTTGCCTGATTCTCCCCCGGATATGTAGGATGCTTCAACACTGACATCACCGTGTCGCACACTTTCTACGGGGCCACCCATGCTTCGCACGCGTCATCGCCGTTCACGACTCTGCGTAACTCGCTTCTCGCGGCCTCCAGCTCGGATGTGCGCTCCTTGAAAGCTGCAACCGCTCCTTCGTCAAAGAGTTGCTGGAAACGCTCACTGACCACCTCGAGATTCCTCGGAGTAAAAGCCAGCTTAAACTGATCTGCCTTAAGATATGGCCGAATTTGCTCGACTTTCTCGAAGAACACTTTTTCTGAGATTTTGCCTCGCAGACACTGCTCATGAAGCACGTATACGGCGTGGCCTACGAAGTCCTCCTGCATCTGGCCTTCGACTATTTCCCTGTATTGCTTTTGCGGTATCCATCCCTCAAACTCGGACCACCGGTCGATAACCGCATTTGCAACGTCGCACATCTTCAATAGCGACTGTGCAATCACCCCCGCATCCACGCACTTCTCCAGCAAGGCGGCCCATATGTCTTCGTCGCGCCACCACGACTCAACAACGGCTGTCGCAAGAAAAGCTGAGAAATAAACTAGAACGTGTTCTCGCTTTGCGCTTCGGATCAAGGTAAGCGCAGCTTCGCTCCGCATTGACGTGAACACCTTTTGCACGGCAAGCGAAAACCGACGATGTCCCGGTAACGTCGCAACATGCAGCAAGATATCCTCCCAAAGCTGGCTGCCAGTATCAGACAGACCTACGTGAGACAGAATCGTGGGAGCGCCACAATATGTGCGCAACGCGGCATCCGCGAGAGTAGCGCCCATTGATCTCAGCGCTTCGATCGCCGACGTTCCGGCTAGAGAGGAAAGATGACCAGGAAGAATCTTCTGGTATTCGTTCAGGTTCGGCTGAGTCACGGCGACAGCAAGAAGCCACTTGGCATCCTTACGGCGGCGTCTCAAGAGGTCAGCTATTGCTGCCTGCTCAGCATCCGTAAGTTCGCTCCATCGACGAAGCAGGTCGCGTAATGTCCTTGCGACAGCACTGGTTCCCTTTACAGCGAGGAGCCTTGCTATGCGTCCTTCGCGAAGATCAGGTTTATTCCGGGTAGCGTCCAGGATCAGGCGAGCTATTGCCAAGCCGGAATCCGTGGGTAAGAGCTTTGCGGACGTACGGCGCTCAAGGTACGTACTCCATGCGTCGAGCAAAACAAAAGCTTCTGACACAGGGCTCGTGTCAACTACAATCTCGACAGCGCCATAAAGCTTGGATTCATCCAGCCAACCGGATGGCGAAAAATTCTCCAGCAAACCAGAAAAGAGAACTGAGAAAATCTTCGACGGTGCCTCGTTATTCTGGTACTCGCTTGGCGCAAATATGTCCAGCAGATGCCCGGCGTAGACTACCCGGGACAACGGACTCGCCAGCATCCCGGAAAGGGCTTCGAGAAGCGCGCGTTTCACGTCGTCGGCATAGGCTGGCCACCCGACGACCACACCATCGAGCGCCCCCAATATTACGGCCGGGTGCTTATCACGGCACAGTGTCTGCCATACCACTCCCCTTGGGTCTGACGAGTGAGACGTCCAGATTCTGGCAGTCTCTGCTCGGACAAAACCCTCGTCATATTGGAATAGGCGAACGGCCATACTCTCCGAAATCTGTAAAACACCGCCTTCCGCCAGCTTGAGGATGTCGACAACGGCTTGAACTGACGGCAGCGGCATTTTCACGTCGGCTAGATTGGCCGCAAGACGTTTGCGCGTCTTCGTGTCTATCTTCACCTTTCGCCGCTCAAACTCCGCCAGCAACGATCGATGGTCAATCCCTTCCCGTACTAGCCACGCCTCACCGTCATGGAAGCGATATGCGTCGATCTCGTTAGCGGTCACGGCCCGAATGCAGTCCCCCCACCGCTCCTTACGGATGCCGATCAGTTTTTCGTCTTTTTCGATGAGGTTGCCTCCTTCGAACTCCATCAGAACAGCGAGGCAGTTGTCCTTTGTTGCTGGAAACATCGAAGTCTTCACCGCATCCGCGAGACGCAAAAACCAGTCACTTGTTTCGATAGACTGAACTTCTTTGCGAATCCACGAGACGTTGCGTGCGGCTGCGCGCGATGTTCGTGGCGACAAGCAAAACAGAGCACGGTCCAAGAGACGACGGATAGCCTCGACGGTCGCGCGATCGTCACCCCGAAGTGCATCCGTCGCTGCGGCTCTATAAAACGGCAACGGCAAATTTATGTTGCCGAATCGATCACGCTCGATGTAGCGACGCCGTTCGAGAAAATTGAGTGCGCTCCCATGTTCTGCAGTTAGCGGCTCGAGCAATTCATACTCAGGGAACTGTGGCTCTGCAGGAAGGTTCGCTCCCAATGAGTGCATCACCCCGAGCACCCTCCGTCTCGATGACGGCCTGCCGTCCTGAACGTGTCGCTGCAGGATAAAGCGCAAGTCCTCTTCGTTCAAAGACAACTCCGGCGTGGTAGCCGCAGCCAGCGCCACTAGCACGTCAGCCATCCCCGGCCGGTCGATGATTGACAAGGCCAATTGCCGGGCCTCCTGGCGAGCAGTCCGGGACATGTCTTCCAGCGTAGCAGTCTCGGGTATATCTTCCCACATTGATGCCAGATGCCGCAGACAGCCGAGTTCAAGCGTTAGCTCGCTCGACGCAATCCCGTGATCGACGCGCCGTCGTAGCCAGTCGGGAACCTCCTGTACGCGAGCAATGCTTGACCACGCGGTTCGAACGAACTCCATGGGTGGGGCTGACAGATCGTGCCAGCGATGCCTTCCGATAGTGCAATCAGCGAGGCTGGTTTTTCTGGAAGCCTCGAGGAGCGTTCCAACTGATTGCGTAACGATAAGCTTTCGCGCGTTGCTGGTTCGCTGAACGAGCCGTTCCAGTGCCGCCAGTTCAGCGTGTACCCGCTCCGCATTGTCCAGAGGATCGTCCAGGATGAACGTGCGCCGGGGAGCGAACGAATCCTCTAGAAATGCCAAAGCGGTGTCCAGTCGGCTCCCCACCTGAACCTCGTAGCCGTAGTCCTGAAATACGTGCGCAATATAGCGCGCAGCATCTGACTTCCCGCAACGTGGGTGGCCGGACAGAAGAAGCACGTCCCGGGTTGACAGGGTTCGCTCCCAGTCTCCTTCTGAACCACGAACAACATACCCAGTGGGTAGCAGCAGCGGACCGCCAAGGCGCTCCAATATCTGCTTAATCCCTAGCATTGCGTCAGTATGCGTGTCCTTCGCGTCAGTTACTGCCTCGGTCAAGGCACGGATGGCATCTGCTGCCTTGTCCTCAAATATCCTCGCCTTTCGCAGCAGCAGTGTGCAATTTTCGCGGAGATCATTGCGTTTGACCCGTTCAACAATCCGGACCCTTTGAAGCGCAGCGAGAAGGAGCCCCTGATCATAACCTCCGAGCTCGCGACGCTGTTCCTTCCGTTGCTCCTGTAGCCTGGTTGTCTTCTGCCGTCCTTTGTTCGACTTGACTCTTGTCAACTCGGCCGACACAGCCTTTACGTGTGCATTCGTGATACGTTCATTCGGCGTCGCCGGAAGAATCTCGTCTACGACAAAATCCTTGACACTGTCGTTGCACCGCTGCCTGACGACAAGCACAAGGTAGCGGCGGCCGTCCGAGATGAGGCGTTCGAGAAGAGTGCCGTCTGATTCGCGGCTTGGAAAGTGGGCTAGGACATTTGACAATAAGTCCATTCCAACCTGGTTAGCCTGCTGCCCTTTCACCTGGATCTCAAGGATCTTTTCGTCAGAGGTACACGTAAACCGTAGTTCCGCGTCTTCGCCCCCGATCTTTTCCGGCAAAAGTGTGGCTTGAGGTAATGTATTCGCTTGTAGCCCGATCCAAGCTGTAACAAGATCCTGATAGCGAAAACCTTCGGCACCTACCCGTTCTACAGACATACGAATCATCCTGGACGATACACAAATCGCGTTGCGCATGCGCAATTCGGTAAAAAAAGATTATATCGTCCGAGTTGCGTTTATCGCGATGAGCCGAGTCGCCTTATACAAATTGCATAGCGCTTGGGACGCCCGCAGATGGCCCGCACGGCGTTCCTTTCGAACCCCGTCCGTTCAGCCGCCATCTCTTCAATAGGGGTGCCACGGGGCAACGTATCCAAGTCGTCAGCGTCGTAGAGTTGTCGAAGAAGTTGTTAAGACTTAATGGTGATGACGCCTTAAACGGAAAATGTCCGAGTTTCGCATGGAAGGCAGCGGCTGGCTTTTGCGCCTGCCGCCTTAAGACATCCGTTTCTGACGAGATGTTGACAGCACTGACGCGCTACCGAACGCGTCTCAGGCCGCCTTCACTCCCGGATGTGCACCATGATTGACCTCTTCTCTTATTCGTTCCTCGGAGCTGAACAGCAAGCCGGAACGCAAATCGATTAGCGCGTCGGTTCTTCATTATATGGTGGACGGGACAGCTGCACTGGCAGCCGAACAGCTTCCAAATCATCTCAAGCGCAAAGCCGAAGCGCCAGGTCCATCACTTTCGCAACCGTCCGTGGACTCCCGATCCGGCAACGGGGGGGTTAAATTCCCATATCTTTTCAAGCTCGAGTGTTCGGTCGGTATTCAGCTCGACCGATCTTTTAGGATCGGTCGGAGGTGGGTGATGGATAGTTGCACGCTCGGCTCGCGAGAACCGATGGTGCCCTGGTTCACCGCAGCCACTGCCAGAGTGTCGACATGGGACATTCGGCGCAGGCCACCAACAGAACCGGCGTCCGCGCGTGCCCTCTTTGTTCCACCCACTCTTTTAAATTACGGTCGGGTTCCGACCGCCACGTGCTCGCCACAGGGCCTTCTCGGACGTTGCAAACGGACACGCTTGGTCGGATTCGCCACGATCGGCTGCGTTTAGTAGGACGTCGATCCTACTAATGGCGACCGCCCCGCTCCGTCGAGCAACAATAAATCAGCAATATCAACCACTTAGCAACACCCGAGTCGGACGTGGATAGTAGGAACAAGTCCCACCACCAGCCAAGCCTCCACAAAACCAAACCCCACCTCAAACCCCCACATCCTCAACCAACCCCGCCTTCAGCGCCCGAATGCGCCGATCCACGAAATACCCGCCACCTTCCGTATAACGCAAGTACAACCGCCCGCAGTCCGAACACTCCCACACACCACACCGGTTATACGGAAAGTACCGCGGCGCGATCGGCGCATCCGGCGACCAGTACTGAACGTTATCCGGCCGATACTCAGCAAACGTCGGCTCGGGATCATCCTCGCGCATGAGCGTAGCCACCTCGACAAGCCGGGTTTCATCGAGCGAAAGCGGTTGCGATTGCCATCCATCTAGCGGCGTCTTCGTACACGAGCAAGGCGCCGAACCATTTTCCTCCGCGCGCTGAGCAAGTGCGACAAGCGCCGCTGCGTCCACATAGGGTGTCATGAAGTATTGCCTGTTTCCGGGTTGATTCGATGCCGACGGCGCGAGCGTCCCTTATACCTCAACTCGCGTAACCACGCCGCGCCGCTCGCAAAACCTCACCCGTTCATCATCCGATCGCGATGCGGCATCACCCATGACCGGTCGAACCGCCCTTCGCCAATCGATTGCAACGCAGCCGCTTCCTTCGCGCCCTGCTTGCGCGCCCCTTCAATCACGCTTTCCACATCCGAAGGCGCAATTGCCAGCAGACCATCTTCATCGCCAACAATGATGTCGCCCGGATTCACCACCATCCGCCCAACCGTCACGGGCACGTTGATTTCCCCGGGCCCGTTCTTGTAAGGCCCGCGATGCGTAACGCCCCGCGCATACACAGGAAACTCGCGTTGACGCAGCGCGCCGACATCGCGTATCGCACCGTCGATCACCAGACCCTGCACGCCGAGGCTTTCCGCATAGCTCGCCATGATGTCGCCCATCAGCGCCTGGGTCAGCTCGCCGCCGCCGTCGATCACGAGCACGTCGCCGGGCCTGCAAAAGTCGAACGCTCGATGGATCGCGAGATTGTCGCCGCCACGCGTGCGCACCGTGACAGCCGTACCCGCCATCGCATGCGGCTTGTGATACGCCTGCAAGCCCACTATTCCACTTGCGCGCGCCATGTTGTCGCTGAGCAGCGACACAGCAAGCTCGCGCAACGCATCCAGCGTTGCAGGGCTCGCTTGTGGAGCCGATTCATATTCGCGCCAGCCGATCGGATTCATATCGTCGCCCCTTCCGTTGCCAGTTGTTTTTCGAGTTGCGCGGTGAGGCGTGCATACACCGCCCGCGCGTTGTCTTCGTAGATGCGTTGCCGGTCCACGTCGCTCAACCATTCGATTGCATCGATATAGCGCCGCGTGTCGTCATAGTAGTGACCGGTCTCGGGATCGATGCCCTGCACTGCGCCGATGGTTTCCGACGCGAAGAGAATGTTCTCGACGGGAATCACTTTCGCGAGCAGCTCGGCGCCGGGCTGGTGATACACGCACGTATCGAAGAACACGTTCTTCAGCAGATAGTCGCGCAGCAACGGCCGCTTCATGTCCTGCGCGAGCCCGCGATAACGTCCCCAGTGATACGGCACGGCGCCGCCGCCATGAGGAATGATGAAGCGCAGAGTGGGAAAGTCCGTGAACAGATCGGCGGTGAGCAACTGCATGAACACAGACGTATCGCCGTTGATGTAATGCGCGCCCGTCGCATGAAAATTCGGATTGCACGATGACGACACGTGAATCATCGCGGGCACATCGAGTTCAACCATCGCTTCGTATAACGGATACCAGAAGCGATCGGTAAGCGGCGGCCCAGACCAGTGCCCGCCAGAGGGATCCGGATTCAGATTGCAGCCGATAAAGCCAAGCTCCTGCACACACCTGCGCAGTTCTGCAATGCTATTGTCGGGCGACACACCGGGTGCCTGCGGCAACTGGCACACCCCGACAAAATGCCTTGGAAACAGAGAGCAAACACGATGCACGAGGTCATTGCACTCGCTCGACCAGACGGCATTCGCCTCTGCGCCTGCGAGATGATGTCCCATGCCCGCAGCGCGGGGCGAGAAGATCGTGAGGTCGGTGCCGCGCTCGCGTTGAATGCGGCGCTGTCCCGTTTCGATGCTTTCGCGGATCTCGTCATCCGTGATGACGGGACGCGGCGGCACGGGCGTGCCGTCTTTCAGCGCGGCAATCTGCTTCGCGCGCCACGCTTCGTGCGATCGTGGCGACGTCGTGTAATGACCGTGGCAGTCGATGATCATGTAGCGAACCCTTTGAGTCTTTCCAATGAACCTGCGATAAACACTATTAGCTGCCGGTGGCGGCATCGCCATTCGCGAGCGCCGAAGACGTGCCCTCCTCCGGCGGCGTGGCGCGCATGACCAACGCGATGATCGTCGCGATCACGAGGAACGCCGCGATGGTCAGCAACGCCAGCGAGAAGTTGCCCGTCGCGCGGCGCACCAATCCGATGCTCCACGGCCCCACCAGTCCGCCGAACTGCGCGATCGTGTTGATCAGCGCAATCGTGGCGGCGCCCGCCGCGCCTGTGCGGAACGACGACGCGAGGCTCCAGAACAGTGGATTGCCCGCGTAAATAAAGAGTCCCGTTACGCACAGCAGCGCATAAGCGATCACGGGATTCGGCGCATAGGCACTGCCCGCGATGGCAATCGCGCTCGCGCCATACACGAATGCGAGGTGCTTCTTGCGGTCGCCGGAACGGTCGGAACTGCGGCTGATCAGGAACGTGCCCAGTACGCCTAGCAGCGGGGGCGCAGCAGAAAGAAAGCCGACTTCGATATTGCTCAGATGGCCAAGGCTCTTGACGATCTGCGGCAGCCACAGAAAGAGCCCGTAAATCCCCACGAGCGCACAGCCGAACAGACATGCAAGGCTCCACACGCGGATATCGCCCGCCACGCGCAGAAAAGAAACATGCGTATGGCCACCGAGCGCTTCGCGTTCGGCGGCGAGCGTCGATTCGAGCCAGCGCTTCTCGTCGTCGCTAAGCCATGCGGCATCGGCGGGACGCTCGGTCATGATGCGCAGCGTCAGGAGGCCTAGCAGCATCGCCGGGACGCCTTCGAGGATAAACATCCATTGCCAGCCATGCAGTCCGAGCACGCCGTTCGCGTAGGTCATCAGCGACGTCGAGATCGGGCCGCCGAGCACCGCAGAAAACGAGCCCGCGATGATGTAGCCGCCAACGGCGCGCGCCCGGTAGCGTTCGGGAAACCACTTGGTCAGATAAACGGCGACGCCGGGCAGGAAGCCCGCTTCCATCACGCCCAGCAGAAAGCGCAGCACGTAGAAGCTGGTGTCGTTGAACACGAACGCGGTGGCGGCTGCCACCGCGCCCCACGTGAGCAGAATGCGCGCAATCCACCGACGCGCGCCGACCCGATGCAACAGCAGATTGCTCGGCACTTCGAGCAGCATGTATCCGACGAAGAAAATACTCCCCGCGAAGCCGAACACGGCAGGACTGAAGCCCATGTCGTTGTTCATGTCGAGCGCTGCGAAGCCGATGTTGATGCGGTCGAGATAGTTGAAGAACATCATTGCGAAGAGCAAGGGCATCAAGCGCCCGTACACTTTTCGCATGGTTGCTGCTTCGTCGATGCGGGTCATGCCGTCTCCTTCCTGAGCGCGCGACACTGCGGTCGCTTCATTCCAGTGGACTGAGCGATGTGGTTCAAACCACAACGTCAGCTACCTGTTCGATGGTAGGAATGCGCAGCCAGGAAGTCCAAGACGAGATGCTTATTCTTGTATAACGATCGTCTTATAGTGTGCCGCTGTCGTCGAGCGGCGGCGGAAGGCAGCGTAAGAATGCGAGCAGATGCGGCGACGTGTCGTCGTCGCGATAGGTGGCGGCGAGGGTCGAACGCTGTGCGGAACCCGGGCCTTCCAGATGGCGATACACGACGTCGGTACGTCCATGCCGGGCAACCGATTCCCCGACCACCGTCACGCCCAGCCCCGCCGCGACGAGCGCAATCGCAGTCTGTATTTCGTAAGCCTGGTGCGCGATGAACGGCGTGACACCCGCATCGCGATACAGCGACAGCACCGACCGCTTGTACTGCGCATTCTGATGCTTCGGATAGAGGATCAACGGCGTGTCGGCCAGTTCGGCGACTTTCACTTTCTTTCGCTTTGCAAGCGGATGATCGAGCGCCATCACGACGACGAGTTGCTCACGCAACAGCACGCGCGACGTGTAGCCCGACATCGCGAGCGGCTGTCGTCCGATGCCGACGTGGATGCGCATGTCGCGCAGCGCGTCGCTCTGTTCGTCGGTGAGCATTTCGTAGAGCTTCAGCTCGACCTGCGGAAACTCGCGGTGAAAGGCCTTCAACGCAGGCGGCAGAATGCTGTACATCGCCGAGCGCGTGAAGCCGACACTCAACCAGCCGCGCCGGCCCATGCCGATTTCGGCCGCGCCGAGCGTCGCCTGTTCGAGCGAGCCGAGTATTTGCTTCGCCTCGGTACACAGGTACTGTCCTGCTTCCGTGAGACGCAGCGGCCTGCGCGTGCGGTCGATCAGTTGCGTGCCGAGCCGTTCTTCCAATGCGCGGATCTGCTGGCTGAGCGCGGGTTGCGCAATATGCAGACGCTCCGCGGCGCGGCTGAAGTTCAGCTCTTCAGCGAGCGTCACGAAACATTGAAGCGCTCTGAGGTTCATCGGTCGAGTCGTTGCGTTGGATCGTTGGGCGTCGACATGATGACATGCTTCGCAGGTCGCGACGATCCACACCATCCCACGTTCTGGCTCAGCCAGCCGCTTCCTTCTGCTCCACGGGCACGCCCACATCCATCGCGCTCGACACCTGCCGCAATTCATCCGCGATGATCGAAATCAGCGCTTCCGCCGCCGCGCTGAGCGGCCGGCGCGGATGGCTCACGCGCACGATGTGCCGCACGATGCGTGGCGCGAGTATCGGATACGCGCGCAACGTCCCCTCACGCACCGCGCGTCCAACGACGATACGCGGCAGAATCGTCGCAAAGCGCGTCTTCTCGACGAGCGCGACGATGGTTGACAGCACATCGATTTCGAAGCGCGGCGCGAGCATCACATCTTCATGTTGCGCCGCCGTATCGAGCACACCACGCAGACCGTTGCGTTTGGTTGGCAACACGAGTTCCAGTTCGGGCAATTGCGCGAATTCGATCGAATGCGGCAGCTCCGGCCCATGCGCGACACTGGTCGCGAGCACCATCTCTTCATCGAGCAGCGGCTGCGAATCGAGCGACAGACGCGCACGCGGCTTGTTGATCAGCGCGGCATCGAGCTGACCGCCCGCCACCCAATCGATGAAAGTTGCGCTGTAGCCGTCCGCTACCGTCACTTCGACATGCGGATAGCGCGCATGAAAACGCGACAGCGAGTCCGCGAGCACGCTCTCCGTCACCGACGCGATGAGCCCAATCCCCACATGCCCCGTCACCACTTCATCGCGTTGCACGAGTTGCTGCCGCGCGTGCGCGAGGTCACGCATGATGGGCAGAAAGAGCCGGTACATCAGCCGCCCCGCGGCGGTCGGCGCCATGCCGTGCGCGCCCCGATCGAAAAGCTGCTGATGCAACTCCTCCTCCAGCTTCGCGATCTGCATGCTGAGCGCGGGCTGCACGATGTTCAGCCGCTTGGCCGCGCGCGTGACCGAGCCGTCTTCGAACAACGCGATGAAATACTGGATTTGCTTGAGGTCCATGACTGGGACGATCCCGGAAGCGGGTTATCACGACGACTAATGGCGGCCATCCGTTTCATCAGGCCACAGCCGAAAGCCCCGCTGGGCATGCCGTGGCAAATCCCCGTCGCACAAGGCGGCACGGGCGTGTGTATTGATATCGCGCTGTAAGGCGAACGTCATCGGGGCTAACACGGATATCAGCAACGATGATCCAAAGCATCAAAAATCAGTATTAGAACTTATACCGCCTTGTCGTTACGCTTGGCTCCATGTCCTCTCGATCCGATTCGCATCGAAAGCATCGAAGAGGCGGCAATGATGGAGACGCAGATGAACACTCGCGACGCCGCGACCCAAGGCGCCTTTTCCGCCACGCCGTTTTCGCAAGCCGTCACGTGGGCCGAGCCTTCGGGCGCGTTCACGCTGCGCGGCTGGCTCACGCATCTCGCCCGCACCGGACGTCTCGCGACGATCGACCGGCCCGTCGCGCTCGAACACGAACTGGCCGCTGTCGCCAAACGGCTCGACGGCACGCAGGCCGCATTCTTCACGCAGCCTGGCGGACTTGACGTGCCGGTGGTGAGCGGCTTCATGTCAAAGCGCTCGTGGATCGCGGAAGCGATGGGCGTCGAGGAACACGCCTTGCTCGCGCGCTTTCGCGATGCCGCCGACGCGCCCATCGCATCGCAACGGGTCGCGCGCGGCGAGGCGGCCTGCCAGCAGATCGTTCATACCGATGCAATCGACCTGCACGCGCTGTTGCCGATCCCGACACACAGCGAGCACGATAACGGCCCCTACATCACGGCTGGCCTCGTGATTGCGCGCAATCCGCGCACCGGCGTGCAAAACGTCTCGATCAACCGCATTCAGGTGCATGGCCGCGACCGCATGGCGATCCTGCTATTGCCGCGCCATCTTTATGCCTTCCAGAAAGCAGCCGAAGCAAACGGCGATGCGCTCGACGTCGCCATCGCCATCGGCGTCGATCCGCTGACGATGCTCGCCTCGCAAGCCATCACGCCCATCGATCACGACGAACTGGAAATCGCCGGCGCATTGCAAGGCGCGCCGCTGCCCGTCGCGCAATGCGTCACGAACAGCGTGTACGTCCCCGCGTTCGCGGAGATCGTGATCGAAGGACGCATTCTGCCGAACGTGCGCGAGCCCGAAGGCCCGTTCGGCGAGTTCCCGAAGTACTACAGCGCGAAAGAAGCGCGTGAAGTCATCGAGGTCACGGCTGTCACGCATCGGCGCGACCCGATTTTTCATACTATCGTGCCCGCTGAAATGGAGCACCTGCTGCTCGGTGGCATTCCGCGTGAAGCGACGCTGCTCGCGCATCTGCAACGCAGCCATCCCGGCGTGAAGGACGTGCATCTGTCGGTGGGCGGCGTGTGCCGCTATCACCTGTGGATCCAGTTCGACAAGAAGCGCGAAGGCGAAGCGAAGAACGTGATTCTCTGCGCGTTCGGCGCGCACTACGACATCAAGCAGGTGGTCGTCGTCGACACGGACGTGGACGTGCATGATCCCGCCGAAATCGAATGGGCCATCGCAACGCGCTTCCAGGCCGATCGCGACCTCGTCGTGATCGAAGGCGCGCAAGGCTCGCCCCTCGATCCGTCGACGACCGTCGGCCAGCCCGACGATGCGCCGCCGCATCTGCAAGGCGTCAGCGCGAAGATGGGGCTCGACGCGACGCGGCCCGTCGTCTATCCCGCGCATGTGTTCACGCGCGTGCGGATTCCGGGCGAAGGCACGGTCGATCTGGAAGCCCTCGTCGCCGCGGATAACACCGCGTTCGACGCCTGGCTGGGCCGCCATCATGACTGAGCGCGCGACCCGCAAGCCACGCATCGTCGTCGGCATATCGGGCGCGAGCGGCGCGATGATCGGCGTGCGCCTGCTTGCCGCGCTGCGCCGGCTCGGCACGCACGAAACGCATCTGATCGTGTCGACGTCGGGCGCCATCACGGCAGCGCAGGAAATGGGCCTCACGCGCAGCGATCTCGACGGACTCGCGGATGTCGCCCACAACGTGCGCGACATCGGCGCAACCATCGCGAGCGGCTCGTTCGTCACGGAAGGCATGGTGATTGCGCCCTGCTCGATGAAAACACTCGCGGGCGTTGCGAACGGCTTCGCGGACAACCTGTTGACGCGCGCTGCCGACGTGATGCTCAAGGAGCGCCGGCGCCTCGTACTGGTGGCGCGCGAAACGCCGCTCAACCTCGCGCACCTGCGCAACATGACGCTGGCAACCGAAATGGGCGCCATCGTGATGCCGCCCGTGCCCGCTTTCTACGCGCATCCGAAGACAATCGAAGACGTGGTCGATCACACGGTCGGCCGCATTCTGGACCTGTTCGCCATCGAGCATCGCGAGATCGCAAAGCGCTGGAGTGGTCTCGCCGATGAATTCGCGAGCCGCCGCGACGACGATGGAGCCGACAAATGAACCAGCGCGACATGAACGTTGCCGAAGCCCCTATCGTTGCGGAGCGCGACGCGCCCGCACACGAGGCCGCGCCGGCACGCGCAGTGAAACATGTCGGCCGCCCGATGCAGCGGCTCGAAGACCCGGCGATCCTGACGGGGCGCGGCCGCTATGGCGACGACATCGGTGTGAAGCCGGGCACGCTGCACGCCGCCGTGCTGCGCTCGCCGCACGCGCACGCCCAACTCGTTTCGATCGATGCAAGCGGTGCAGAGAAGTTGCCCGGCGTGCGCGCCGTGCTGACGCGCGACGATCTGCGCCCATGGTCGCGTCCTTTCGTGGTCGGCGTGAAGTCGCCGATGGAGCAATGGGCGCTCGCGATGGATCGCGCGCGTTATGTCGGCGAGCCGGTGGCCGTCGTGATGGCGGAGTCGCGCGCGCTCGCCGAAGACGCACTCGACCTCATCAAGGTCGAATACACGCCGCTCGATCCCGTCACCTCGATCGAGCAATCGATGCGCGACGACGCGCCCGTTCTGCATGAGCGAGTCGGCACCAACGTGATCAGCGACCGGCACTTCCGCTACGGCGAGCCGGAGGCGGCATTCGAGCAGGCTCCGCATCGCGTGAAGCTCGTTGCGCACTATCCGCGCAACTCGTGCGCGCCGATCGAATGCGGCGTCGTGATCGCCGAGTATCTGTCGGGCGACGAAGGCTACGACGTCACGTCGAATTTCATGGGTCCGTTCTCGCTGCATGCCGTGATGGCGATGGCGTTGAACGTGCCCGCGAACCGCTTGCGTCACAAGGCCCCGCGCGACTCGGGCGGCAGCTTCGGCGTGAAGCAGGCGGTGTTTCCGTATGTCGTGCTGATGTGCCTCGCGTCGCGCAAGGCGGGCGCACCCGTGAAATGGGTCGAGGACCGACTCGAACATCTGAGTGCGGCCACTTCTGCGACGGCGCGGCTATCGACCATCGAAGCCGGCGTCGAAAGCGATGGACGCATCACCGCCCTCTCCTACGATCAACTCGAGGATTGCGGCGGCTACGTGCGCGCGCCGGAGCCCGCTACGTTCTACCGGATGCACGGCTGCCTGACGGGCGCCTACGCGATTCCGAATCTGCTCGTGCGCAACCGCGTCGTGCTGACCAACAAGACGCCGACGGGCCTCGTGCGTGGCTTCGGCGGTCCGCAGGTGTATTTCGCGCTCGAACGGCTGATCCAGCGTATTGCCGTCGAGTTGAAGCTCGACGTGCTCGACGTCTATCGCCGCAACTTTGTGCCTGCGGATGCGTTTCCGTATCGCGCGGCAGCGGGCGCGCTGCTCGATTCAGGCAATTATCAGGAAGCGCTGCGGCGCGCGCTGTCGGATGGCGGACACGTCGAACTGGTCGCGCGCCGCGATGCCGCGCGCAAGCAAGGCCGGCTCTATGGGATCGGCTTCGCGGCCATCGTCGAGCCTTCCTTGTCGAACATGGGCTACATCACGACCGTGATGCCCGCCGAAGCGCGTAAAAAAGCCGGACCCAAAAACGGCGCGATCGCGAGCGCGACCGTGAGCGTCGATCTGCTGGGCGGCGTGAACGTGACGATCGCGTCGACGCCCGCGGGCCAAGGGCATATGACCGTCTGCGCGCAGGTCGTGGCCGACGTGCTGGGCCTCGATCCGAAGGACATCGTCGTCAATGTCGAGTTCGATACGCACAAGGACGCGTGGTCCGTCGCATCGGGCAACTATTCGAGCCGCTTTGCGGGTGCGGTAGCAGGCACGGTGCATCTCGCTGCGATGCGCGTGCGCGACAAGCTCGCGCGCATCCTCGCGAAACAGTTCGGCTGCGTGCCCGACGACGTGCGCTTCGAAGGCGCCCGCATCTATCCGAAGGATGCTGAAGAGCGCGCACTGCCGTTCGGCCGCGCCGCGAGCAATGCTCCGCACTGGGCGCCCGCGCTGCTGCCCGAAGGCGAAGAGCCGGGTTTGCGCGAGACCGTGTTCTGGTCGCCGCCGCATATGGACGCACCGGACGAGAACGACCGCATCAATACGTCGGCGGCCTACGGCTTCGCATTCGACATGTGCGGCATCGAACTCGACCGCGCGACAGGCCACGTACGCATCGACAGGTATGTCACGGCACACGACGCAGGCACGCTGTTGAACCACGCGCTCGCCGATGGCCAGATTCGCGGCGCGTTCGCGCAGGGTCTCGGCGCGGCATTGCTCGAAGAGTTCCGCTATGGCGCGGACGGCAGCTTCCAGTCGGGCACGCTCGCCGATTATCTGATGCCGACCACCTGCGAGGTCCCCGACCCGCTGATCGTGCATCTGGAAACGCCCTCGCCGTTCACGCCACTCGGCGCAAAAGGATTGGGCGAAGGCAACAACATGAGCACGCCCGTGTGCATCGCCAACGCCGTGGCGGACGCGCTCGGCATCGACGATATCCGCTTGCCGCTCACGCCATCTAAGGTGATGGCGCTGATCGGTATCGACGATCCGGAGCCTTCGCGGCCTGAGTATCGCGAAGCGCCCACGTCGAAGCCCGCAACGCCTGGCGGCGGACGCGCGCTCACGGCGCAAGGCAGCGTCGATCTGCCCGCCACACCCGAGGCGATCTTTGCGGTGCTGCTCGACCCCGCCGCGCTTGCGAAGGTCATTCCCGGCTGCCACGCGCTCGAAGCGACGGGGCCGAACCAGTATCGCGCGGATGTGACGATCGGCGTCGGCATGATCAAGGCCCGTTTCGAGGCGCGTATCGGTTTATCGGAGATCGATGCACCGCATCGGCTGCGGCTTGCAGGCGCGGGCATGTCGCCGCTTGGCAGCGCGCGCGGCAATGGCCTGGTCGAACTCACGGCGACGGCCAACGGCACGCGCCTCACGTACGACTACGAAGCCCAGGTGTCGGGCAAGGTCGCAGCCGTCGGCGGACGCATGCTCGAAGGCGCGGCGAAGGTCGTGCTGCGACAACTGTTTGAAGCACTCGGACGGCAGGCTGCAGGCCAACCGCTCGCAACGGACGGCTCGCCACTCGCGCGGTTGTTCCGGCGTCTCTTCGCACGCTTCAGGAGGCACGCATGAAGCCCGCCGCATTCGACTACGTACGCGCCATGACAACGCACGAAGCGCTCGACGTGCTCGCGCAAAGCGGCGAAGACGCGCGCGTGCTGGCGGGCGGCCAATCGTTGATGGCCGTACTGAACATGCGACTCGCACAGCCGCGCGTGCTCGTCGACATCTCGCGTACCGACGAACTGAACAGCGTGCGCGTGGATCGCGATGCGCGGCGCCTGGTCGTGAGCGCAGCGGCGACGCAAGGCAGCGTCGAATGGCGCTCGACGCTGCGTGACGAAGTGCCGTTGCTCGCGAAGGCCTTCCCGCACATCTCGCACTTTCAGATCCGCAATCGCGGCACCGTGTGCGGCTCGATCGCGCATGCGGACCCGAGCGCGGAATTGCCGCTCGTGCTGACGGCGCTTGGCGGCGAGGTGCTGCTGCGCTCGAAAAAGAAACAACGCACCGTGTCCGCAAACGACTTCTTTCAGGGCATGTTGATGACGGCGCGCGAGCCGGACGAACTCGTCGAAGCGGTGCGCTTCCCGCTGAAGGAGCCAGGCGAGCGCTTTGGGTTCGCTGAATGCTCGGCACGTCACGGCGACTTCGCGATGGTTGCGTGCGCCGCCGTCGTCACGGACGACGCGATACGGATCGCCGTGGGCGGCGTCGCGGACCGGCCGAAAGTCGAGTGCTGGCCACGTCTGCAGGGCGACGACCTGCGCGGCGCATTGAACGATTTGAGCTGGAAACTGGGCGCGCAGGACGATGCGCATATCAGCGCGAAGTACCGCCGTCATCTGGTACGTGAACTCGGATGGCGCGTAATCGAGGAGGCCAAGTGAGCAAGTCCACACCGTATGTCATGCGGCACGGCGAGCAGCACGCCGTCACGCTGACGCTCAATGGCCGCGAACGCAGCGGCCATTGCGAAACCCGCGAGTTGTTGTCCGATTTTCTGCGTCATGAACTCGGCGCGACGGGCACGCACGTCGGCTGCGAACATGGCGTGTGCGGTGCATGCACCGTGCATGTCGATGGCGTCGCGGCGCGTTCGTGCCTGATGCTCGCCGTACAAGCCGACGGCCGGCGCGTCGATACCGTCGAAGGGCTCGCGCCCGCGCAGACACTCGGCGATCTGCAACAGGCGTTCTCGCGGCATCACGCGTTGCAGTGCGGCTTCTGCACGGCGGGCATCCTGATGTCGTGCGCGGACTTTTTACAGCGCTTGCCTGATCCGACGGAAGAGCAGGTGCGCGAGATGCTGTCGGGGCACATCTGCCGCTGTACGGGCTATACGCCAATCGTCGCCGCCGTGCTCGACTGCGCGGCGCGGCGCAAAGCGCCGTGCGCGGACACGGAGGCCGAACATGCTTGATCTCGGCCGCACGTTTCTGCAAAGCGTGGAGCGCAGCCCGAATGCGCTGGCGCTCGTCGACGGCGAGTTTCGCGTCACTTACGCGCAATGGCACCAGCTGATTCTGCAAGCGGCGCACGGGCTGCGCGAGCTGGGTCTCGCGCATGGCGACCGTCTGCTCGTCGTGCTGCAAAACCGCTGGGAAATGGCGACGTTGCACTGGGCCTGCCAGTTCGCGGGCATCGTCATCGTGCCGCTCAACTGGCGCGCGAAGCCCGACGAACTCGACTATTGCGTGAGCGACGCGGGCGTGAAGGCGATCGTCTACGAACCCGTCAGCGCGGAAGCCGTGATGCAAAGTCCCGCCGCGCAGAACGTGCTGCGCATCGGCCTCGATGATGCGCCTGGACGCACCGCATCGATCGAGGTGCTGCTCGCTGTGCAACCCACGCACGAAAGCATCGGAACGGCTTCGACGCACGCCTGCGCCGACGACTACTCGCTGATCCTCTATACATCCGGCACGACGGGCAAGGCCAAAGGCGTGCCGCGCCGACATCGGCACGAACGCGCCGCAGCGCTCGCACACGTGGCACAGAACCTCTATCGGCATGGCGAACGCACGCTGGGCGTGATGCCGCTCTATCACACGATGGGCGTGCGCTCGCTGCTTTCGATGGCGCTCGTCGATGGCCTGTTCGTCTGCGTGCGCCGCTGGAATGCGCGCCTCGCGCTCGATTCGATCGCGCAATACAAGCTCTCGTGTCTCTATCTCGTGCCGACGCTCTATCACGATCTGCTCGCGGATCGCGCGTTCGGTGATATCGATACGTCATCCGTCACGAAGCTCGGTTTTGCAGGCGCGCCGATGAGCGATGGCTTGCTCAAGCGTCTGTCCACTGCCTTCGAACCTGAACTGTTCGTCAACCACTACGGGTCGTCCGAGGTCTACACGGTCAGCATCGACCAGCACGCGACGCTCAAGCCCGGCAGCGCCGGACGCGCAGGCATCAACACCCGCTTGCGCGTCGTGAAGCTCGACGCGCAGTCGCCGGACGACGTCGCCGCCGTACGAGAAGAAGGCCAGATCATCGCGGACCTGCTCGGTGACGAAGCTTTCGAAGGCTACTGGAACCGGCCCGATGCGAACGCGAAGTCCCTGCGCAACGGCTGGTACTTCACAGGCGACACCGGCTTCTTCGACGAAGACGGCGATCTCTACGTCTCTGGCCGTGTCGACGACATGATCATCAGCGGCGGCGAGAACATCTCGCCTGTCGATATCGAATCGGTGCTGTCGCTGCATCCGTGCGTCGACGAAGTGGCCGTGGCAGGCGTGAAGGACGAACGCTGGGGACAGCGCGTCGTCGCGTTCGTCAAGCGCAGTGATTACGTCGACGGCGACACACTCGACGCATGGTGCCGCGCGTCCGATCTCGTCAACTTCAAGCGCCCGCGCGACTACGTGTTCGTCGACGACATACCGAAGTCCCCGGTTGGCAAGATCCTGCGCCGCAAGCTCCAGGCGGGCGAATACCTGCGCGACGAGCGCGGCCCGGCCGCATCGGTCGACGCTTTGCATCAACACATTGAAATCACGAAGGAGTGACACCCATGACCGACCTGACCCACCGCGGCCAGACGCTGCTTCAGGACCTCGACGGCTTTGACGTCGAAATCGACGCCCAACGCGAACGCGCCGACATCATTCTGAACCGCCCGCCGTTCAACGTGATTTCGATGCATGCACGCGACCAGTTGCGCGTGGCCTTCGAAGCCCTCGACGAAGACGACCGCGTGCGTGTGATCGTCGTGCGTGCAAAGGGCGAGCATTTTTCCAGCGGCGGCGACATAAAGGGCTTTCTCGAAGCATCGCCGGAACGCGTGTCGAAGCTCGCGTGGAATATTGCGGCGCCGACGCGCTGCTCGAAGCCGGTGATCGCGGCGAATCGCGGCTTCTGCTTCGGCGTGGGCTTCGAGCTGTCGCTCGCGTGCGATTTCCGCATCGCCACCGACACGACCTTCTACGCGCTGCCCGAACAGAAGCTCGGTCAGATTCCGGGCTCGGGCGGTTCCGCGCGCTTGCAACAGATGGTCGGCATCGGCCGGACGAAAGATATCGTGATGCGCTCGCGCCGTATTCCCGGTAAGCAGGCGTATGACTGGGGCATCGCCGTCGAATGTGTCGCTGACGCAGAACTCGAAGCTGCCACGGATGCGCTCGTCGATGAGTTGCGCGCGTTCTCGCCGCTCGCGCAACGCACCGCGAAGAAGCTGCTCAACGATACGGAAGATGCGCCGCTGTCGATTGCGATCGAACTGGAAGGCCATTGCTATAGCCGCCTGCGCTCGTCGGACGATTTCCGCGAAGGCGTCGAAGCATTTCACGCGAAGCGCAAGCCCGTGTTTCGCGGGCAATAAACAGTAAGCGCGCGATAACGAAGCGCACGACAAAGGTTTGGGAGAACGTTCATGGAACGCTTCGATTACGTGATCGTCGGTTGCGGGTCGGCGGGGTGCGTGCTTGCGCACCGGCTGTCGGCCGTGCCGTCGCTGCGCGTCGCGTTGATCGAAGCGGGCGTGGACACGCCGCCGGGCGCCGTGCCCGGCGAGATTCTCGACAGCTATCCGATGCCCGTCTTCTGCGGCGACGCGCAGGGCTGCGCGTGGTCGACGCATCGTTGATGCCGCGATTGCCATCGGCCAACACGAATATCCCGACCATCATGATCGCCGAGAAGATTGCGGATGCCATGGTCAAGCATCGACATGCAACGGGCGCGACGCACGCAGCGTCACTCGTTTCAACGCCTTAGCGAATTCAACCGACGGTTTCATTAACGCCAATCAGAGCACGCAATCGACAGGTGCCACTTTCACCGGACTGATACAGAGACAGGACGGTGACCATTCAAGGAGATGAATGATGTCCGTAGCAGCGCAAAACGGCGCCGCCGTGCCCGCTATCGACCAGCGGCAGGTCATGGGCGCAGTGTTCGCATCATGTCTGGGCTGGGCTCTCGATCTGTTCGACCTGTTCGTGCTCTTGTACGTGGCGCCCGTCGTCGGGCGTCTGTTCTTCCCGTCCGATCACGCGATGCTGTCGCTCGCGGGTGTCTATGCGTCGTTCGCGGTCACGCTGCTAATGCGCCCGCTCGGCTCCGCGCTGTTCGGCTCGTACGCCGACCGTCACGGACGCAAGGGCGCGATGATCGTTGCCGTGGTCGGCGTCGGCATATCGACGGCGGCTTTCGGCCTGCTGCCAACCGTGCATTCAGTCGGCCTGGTCGCCCCCGTGCTGTTTCTGATTCTTCGGCTCGTGCAAGGCGTGTTCGTCGGCGGCGTGGTCGCGTCGACGCATACCATTGGCACCGAA
The DNA here is from genome assembly GCF_002902925.1 of Paraburkholderia terrae. Taxonomy (GTDB): domain Bacteria; phylum Pseudomonadota; class Gammaproteobacteria; order Burkholderiales; family Burkholderiaceae; genus Paraburkholderia; species Paraburkholderia terrae. The sequence continues at coordinate 1,563,625 of NZ_CP026113.1, forward strand.
TCCGTCGCGCCGAAATATCGCGGCGCCGTGTCGGGGCTGATCGGCGGCGGTGGCGCGGGCATGGGCGCGCTGCTCGCTTCGCTGACCTTCCTGCTGATGTCGTCGCTCTTTCCGGGCGAACTGTTCGACGTGTGGGGCTGGCGCTGCATGTTCTTCACGGGGATCATCAGTTCCGTGCTCGGCCTCTTCGTGTTCAACAGCCTCGAAGAATCACCGCTGTGGCGCAAGCTGGCCGCAGAAAAAGCGGCGAAAGCCGCGGCGCAAAAGCGCGATGCCGCCGTCGAGATCGTGCGCTCGCCGCTGAAAACGCTGTTCTCGCGCGACTATCGGTCGATCCTGTTCGTTAATCTGCTGCTGACCATCGGCGGCGGCAGCGGCTACTACCTGACCTCGGGTTATCTGCCGACGTTCCTGAAGGTCGTGAGCCACGCGCCTAACGGTGCCGCCGCCGCGATCCTGATGATCTGCAGCGTCGCCGTCGTGGTCGCGTCGGTGGCGGCGGGACACTTGAGCACGTTCATCGGCCGCAAGACGGCGTTCATCTGGATCGGGCTGATTCGCCTCGTCGCGCTGCCCGGCATCTTTCTGCTGCTGCCCACGGCCACGGACATCGTGACGCTCGGCCTCTACGCAGTCGTGTTGAGCGCGCTGGGCAGCGCCGGTTACGCGCCGATCCTGATCTTCCTCAACGAGCGCTTTCCGACGGCGATCCGCGCGACGGGCACGGGTCTGTCATGGAACATCGGCTTTGCGATTGGCGGCATGATGCCGACCTTCGTCTCGCTGGTCGCGAAGGAAACGAGCCAGTTGCCCGTCATGCTCGCGATCTTCGTCGGCGCGATCAGTGTGATCTTCCTGATTGGCGCGTTCATCGTGCCGGAGACGCGTGGACGGCTCGATCAGCCCGCTTCGCGCAACGCGGGCTGAGCGCTCTCACTCGTCCGCCGCGCTCTTCGTGACGCGGCGGATTTCCTCCGCGATGATGTCGATCAGGGCTTGCGCGGCGGGCCCGATCGGGCGCTTCGGATGCGAGACCTGAACGATGTGCCGCAAGATCGACGGCGTCGTAATGCGGTGCGCGCGCAGCGTGCCTTCGTCCACTTTGCGCTGCACGACCACACGCGGCAGGATCGTCGCGACGCTGCTCTGCTCGACGAACTGCACGATGGTGCTCAGCAGATCGATTTCGAAGGTGGGCTTGATGACGATATTGGCGGCCATCAACGCGGCATCGAGTGCGCCGCGTAAGCCGTTGCGTCGGGTCGGCAGCACCAGTTCGACGGCGGGCGGCTGTGAAAGATCGATGGTTTCCGGCAATGTGGCAACACACTTCATGCCCGTCACGTACACCATCTCTTCGACGAGCAGCGGCTGCATGTCGAGCGTGAGCCGGCCGCGCGGCTTGTTGATGATCGCGGCATCGAGGCGCCCTGCTTCGACGCCGTCGATCAACTGCGCGCTGAATCCATCGGCCACCGATACCTCGACCTGAGGAAACAGCGCATTGAACTTCGCCAGCGATTCGGCAAGCACGCTTTCGGTTTCCGAGGCGACCATGCCGAGTGACACGCGGCCCGTGACGATCACGTCCTGACGGCTCAACTGGACGCGCGCGTGCTCGATGTCGCGCATGATCGGTGTGTAGAGGCGATACATCTGGCGCGCGGCGTCGGTTGGCGTCATGCCGTGCGGACCGCGTTCGAAAAGAGCCTGCCCCAGTTCCGCTTCGAGCTTCGAAATCTGCATGCTGAGCGCCGGCTGGACGATGTTCAGGCGCTTGGCCGCGCGCGTCACCGAGCCGTCTTCGAAGAGTGCGATGAAGTACTGGATTTGTTTGAGGTCCATGCGACCATTCTACGTCGACTGCCTTCTCACCAACGTCGGCAAAGGCGCAATCACAGCGGGCGGCTGCGTGTCACCACGCGGCTCGTGAATCAACCGTATCAGCAATTCAATCGACGCCTGCGCAATTGCTTCCGTATTGATCGCCACCGTCGTCAGCGACGGCCGCACCTGATGCGCCAGTTGGATGTCCGTGATGCCGATCACGGAAACATCGTCGGGCACTTTACGGCCTAGCGTCGCCAGCGCCTGCAACGCGCCGATTGCAAGCAGATCATTGGTCGCAAACAGCGCGCTCAGATGCGGCTCGCGCTCCATCAACTCCACGCACGCAGCAAAGCCCGCGTCGATCGTATCGGGAATCTGCAGCACGGCGGCATCGTCCGGTTCGAGCCCGGCTTCGCGCATCACCTCGCGAAAACCCGTCGCGCGCGCATCCTGCAAGCCGCCGCAACCGTCGCCGACCAGCATGCCGATATCGCGATGCCCCAGTTCAAGCAGATGTCGCGCCGCGAGCGCGCCCGCATGCGCGAAATCGACCGCCACGCAGGGCAGCGCGGGCAACTGCTCGGGATGCTCCCACAGGCTCAACACGATCGGCGCGCCGACGGCCGCGGACTCGCACAGTTCGTTGATCGCGATATCCGTGTTGAGCACCAGCACGCCTTCGGCAAGCGTGCCCGCAATCTGCGTGAGGTACGCACGGCCGATTTCCGCATCGTCGTCCGTGTTGCAGACCATCAGAAAGTAGCCGGCGCGTCGCGCCGCGCGTTCGGCCGCCAGCACGAACTCGGGATAAAACGGATTCGCGATGCTCGACAGCATCAGCGCCAGCGTCGGCGAGCGCCCTTCCGCCAGCGCGCGCGCGTTAAGGTTCGGCCGGTAGCCCAGTTCGCGGATAGCACGCTTCACGCGCTCAGCGGTTTCGGGTCGTACCTTGTCCGGATTGCGCAACACGTTCGAAACGGTCGCTGCCGTGACCTTCGCGCGTCGCGCGACGTCGGTTAATGTCGCCATGCCAGAAAGATTAGGAAATATCCCATATTTAGAGACTGCGAATCAGATGTTGCACATGTGCCGCAGGCTTTGATAACTTTGTTCGAAAGGATATTGGAGACAGACATGAACGCGCTTTCGAGCACACCCGAATTTAAACGCTTAAATCCACGCCGCGCAAGCCTCTGCGCGATTTTTTTCCACGCAAATTTAAGCGTTTAAATCCAGGGAAAACACCATGTCAGCAATCTCCCTGGCCAATATCCAGAAGACGTTCGGCGCCAACGCGCCCGTCATCCGCAATCTCAACCTCGAAATCGGCGCCCACGAGTTTTGTGTGTTCCTCGGACCGTCCGGTTGCGGCAAGTCGACGTTGCTGCGCATCGTCGCCGGCCTCGAAGATCAGAGCGACGGCGACGTGACGATCGGCGGGCGGTCGATGAACGGCGTCCCCGCCGCCGAGCGCGGCGTGGCGATGGTGTTCCAGAGCTACGCCCTCTTCCCGCACATGTCGGTCTACGAAAACATGGCGTTCGGCTTGAAGCTCGCGAAAACGCCGAAGGCCGAAGTCGACCGGAAGGTGCGCGAAGCGGCGCGCGTGCTGCAACTCGACACGCTGCTCGAACGCAAGCCGCGCGAACTGTCGGGTGGGCAGCGCCAGCGCGTCGCGATTGGCCGCGCGATCGTGCGCGAGCCGGGCGTGTTTCTGTTCGACGAACCACTGTCCAATCTCGACGCGGCGCTGCGCGGCCAGACGCGCATCGAAATCGCACGGCTGCATCAGCGCTTCGCGCAGGCGAGCGTCGTCTACGTGACGCACGACCAGATCGAAGCGATGACGCTCGCCGACAAGATCGTGCTGCTGCACGCGGGCGCGGATACGCAGCGCTTCGGCAGCATCGCGCAGATCGGCGCGCCGCTCGAGCTTTATCATCGGCCGCGCTCGCGGTTCGTCGCGGGTTTCATCGGTTCGCCGCGCATGAATTTCCTCGACGGTGAAGTCGACGCGATTACGCACGATGGCGTACACGTCAGACTCAAACGCAGAGACACGACGCTGCGCGTGCAGGTCGACGGCGCGCGTCTCACGCGCGGCCAGACTGTCACGGTCGGTATTCGTCCCGAGCACATCCGTCTTGACGGCGACGCGCAAACACTCGCGGTCAAATCACTGATTACCGAACAGCTTGGTGAGCACAGCTATGTGCATGTGGAATGCCCGGACGGCATGCTGATCGCGAAGGCGCCCGGCGATGTGTCGATTCGCAACGGCGAGCCCCTGGCGTTGCGCGTGCCCGCCGACGCATGCCATCTGTTCGATGAAGAAGGCATCGCACTGATGCGCACGGTCGAGACAGAAGCGCAAGCCGTCGCGCTGCACATGTCGTAAAAGCAGCTTCGCAACGACGCGAACCGCGCCTGCCGGGTTCGCCGATCTCAACAGCCGGCCATAGAGCCGGCGCGGTGGGCACGAAGACCGCTGTCCGCGTCGAGCGGCCGGCCAACAACGCAGTTCAAGGAGACACCACGATGATCAACAAGCACCTGAGCCGCATTGCCGGGCTCGCCTCGTTCAACACGCGCTCCGTGACGGCTGCGCTCGCCGTCTCGGCAGCGCTGCTGTCGGGCTTCGTCGCCGATGCCGACGCCGGTCAGCTGAACGTGAACGTGTCGGCGCGCGGCAACCAGCGCTCGACGTGGCAGGACGCGTTCGACAAGTTCAAGAAGGCCAATCCCGATGTCGATCTGAAGATCACCTACATCACCGAAGAAGCGTACAAGGTGCAGATGGGCGGCTGGCTCGCGACCGATCCGCCCGATGTCGTGTCGTGGCACGACGGCGAGCGCATGGCCTATTACGCGAAGCGCGGCCTGCTCGAAGACCTGTCCGGCGACTGGTCGAAGAACGGCTGGAACCAGCAGTACGCATCGGTGAAGGAAGCATCGACGTATAACGGCAAGCAGTATGCGGCGCCCCTCGGCTATGACGCATACGGCTTCTTCTATCGCAAGGATCTGTTCGAGAAGGCAGGGATCAAGAGCGAACCGAAGACGTGGGAAGAATTCCTCGACGCCTGCAAGAAGCTCAAGGCAAGCGGTGTCGCCCCTATCGCCGTCGCCGCGCGCGACAGCTGGACGCTTGCCGCGTGGTTCGATTATCTCGACTTGCGCATCAACGGCAACGCGTTTCACCAGAAGCTAATGGCAGGCGAAGTGCCGTACACCGATCCGCGCGTGAAGAAGGTCTACACGACGTGGAAGACCTTGATGGACGATCACTACTACATCGACAACGCGCTGTCGTACGATCTCGATTCGATCGGCCCGTTCCTCGCGAACGGCAAGGCCGCGATGATGCTGATGGGCACGTTCTTCTCAGCGGGCATTCCGTCGAGCGTCAAGGATCAGATCGGCTTCATGCGTTTCCCGGTGATCGATCCGAAGGTTCCGATGGCCGAGGACGGTCCCGTCAACGTGCTGCTGGTTCCCGCCAAGGCCAAGAACAAGGCCGACGCGCGGCGTCTGCTCGCGTTCATGGAAACGCCTGAAATCAACGCGGATCTCGCGCGCGGCTGGGGCCAGTTGCCGTCGAACAGCAAGGCGACGGAGCCGGAAGATCCCATTTCGAAGGTCGGCTTCCAGACGCTCGCCAGCACGACGGGCGGCATTGCGCAGTTCTACGACCGCGACATGACGAAGGAAATGGCCGACGAAGGCATGAAGGCCATGCAGCAGTTCTATAACGATCCGTCGCAGATCGACTCGCTGCTCGCCCGTCTCGAAGCGACCCGCAAGCGCATCTATCACAAGTGATGTCCTGAAGGCGGCCGTCCGAAACGCGGCTGCCTGCCGGGCGCATCGCAATCGATGCGCCCACGAATCACCTGCCGCTCGCCGCAACGGGTGAGCCGCATCGAACGAGGTTTTCGTCATGTCCACGTCTATCGCTCGCCTGCCTTCGGCGCGCAGCCGCCGCACGTCCAGGTCCGGGCGCGCGCGCAATCGCGCGGCGTTCTTCTTTCTGCTGCCGGGCTGCGCATTGTTCGCGCTGTGCGTGATCTATCCGATCTTCAGCAGCATCGCGCTCAGTTTCTACAACTGGGACGGCATGACGGAAAAGACCTTCATCGGCCTTGCGAACTACGCCGAGCTGTTCCAGGCGGATACGTTCTACGTCGCGCTGAAGAACAACCTGATCTGGCTGGTGTTCTTCCTGCTTGCGCCGCCGTTGGGTCTGCTGTTCGCGCTGTACCTGAACCAGCAGGTGAAGGGCATGCGTGTCGTGAAGTCGCTGTTCTTCGCACCGTTTGTCTTGTCGGGTGTGGTCGTCGGTCTCGTGTTCAGCTGGTTCTATGACCCGACCTTCGGCCTGCTCAAGGTGATTGTCGGTCACGGTATTCCGGTGCTCGGCGATGCGCACACCGTGACATTCGGCATCGTGTTCGCCGCGCTCTGGCCGCAAACGCCCTACTGCATGGTGCTGTATCTGACGGGCCTCACGTCGATCAACCCCGAGGTGGTGGAAGCCGCGCGCATGGAAGGCGCGAAGGGCTGGCGTCTGTTGTGGCACGTGATCCTGCCGCAACTGCGCCCGGCCACCTTCATGGCCGTCGTGCTGACGGTGATCGGCGCATTGCGCAGCTTCGACCTGATCGCGGTGATGAGCGGCGGCGGTCCGTTCGACAGCTCGACCGTGCTCGCCTATTACATGTACGACCAGGCCATCAAGTACTACCGCGAAGGCTATTCGGCGGCCATTGCCGTCGTGCTGTTCGCGATCATGCTCGTCTACATCGTGTTTCATCTGCGCCGGATGCTGCGCGAAGAACGCTGATTCACGTATCGCGCAAGGAGAACTCTCATGTATCCGCTTCCCGTCGAACGCTGGAAACCCTGGAATCGCGCGATCTACAAGGCGTCGCTGCCGCTCGCGCTGCTCGTGTGGCTGCTGCCGATGCTCGCCGTGCTCGTCACGTCGATCCGCTCGTCCGACGAGCTTTCGCAAGGCGATTACTGGACGTTGCCAAAGCACTTCGCGTTGCTCGACAACTACGGCGCCGCGCTCACGCAAACGCCGATGCTGCATTACTTCGCCAATAGCGTGCTGATCACGGTGCCGTCCGTGCTCGGCGCGATTCTGCTGGCGTCGATGGCGGGCTTTGCGCTCGCGACGTATCGCTTTCGCGGCAACATCGTCGTGCTGTTCACGTTCGTTGCTGGAAACTTCGTGCCCGTGCAGATCCTGATGATCCCGGTGCGCGACATGGCGTTGAAAGTCGGACTGTTCAATACCGTGTGGGCGCTGATCATTTTTCATATCGCGTTTCAGACCGGCTTTTGCACGCTCTTTCTGCGCAACTTCATCAAGCAGCTGCCGTTCGAGTTGATCGAGGCGGCGCGTGTCGAAGGCGCGAGCGAATGGACAATCTACGCACGCATCGTTCTGCCGCTGATCCGCCCTGCCCTCGCTGCGCTCGGCATTCTCGTCTTCACGTTTGTCTGGAACGACTATTTCTGGGCACTGTGCCTCACGCAAGGCGACGACGCCGCGCCCATCACAGTCGGCGTCGCCGCGCTCAAGGGGCAATGGACGACCGCATGGAATCTCGTCGCGGCGGGTTCGGTGCTGGCCGCGCTGCCTTCCGTGCTGATGTTCTTCCTGATGCAAAAGCACTTCGTGGCGGGACTGACATTCGGCGCAAGCAAGGGCTGACGCGCAAGGCCGATCGCACACAACTGATCTCTGGAGAAATCGACAATGCAACTGGGTGTTTGCTACTACCCCGAACAATGGCCGGAAACGCTGTGGGCCGACGACGCGCGCCGGATGGTCGAACTCGGCATCACGCATGTGCGGATCGCCGAATTCGCGTGGAGCCGCATGGAGCCGCGCGCGGGCGTCTATGAGTGGACCTGGCTCGACCGCGCCGTGACGACGCTGGCCGACGCAGGCCTCAAAATTGTGCTCGGCACGCCCACCGCATCGCCGCCGAAGTGGCTCGTCGATTCGATGCCGGAGATGCTGCCCGTGCGTGCCGACGGCACGACGTGGAATTCGGGGTCGCGCCGTCATTACGACATTTGCAGTGAGCCGTATCGACGCGAATGTCTGCGTATCGTCGAGGCGATGGCGCAACGGTATGGTTCGCATCCCGCCGTCATCGCGTGGCAAACGGATAACGAACTCGGCTGTCACGAGACCGTGCCGAGCTATTCGAAGGCGGCCCGCGCGCGCTTCCAGACGTGGCTCGCGCGACGCTACGAAACCGTCGACAACCTGAACCAGCGCTGGGGCACGGTGTTCTGGAGCATGGAATACGCATCGTTCGATGCAATCGAGTTGCCGAACCTGACGCCGACCGACGCGAACCCGATTCATCTGCTCGACTTCCGCCGCTTCATGTCCGACGAAGTGACGAGCTTCCATCGCGAACAGGTCGATGTGCTACGACGCTACGCGCCGAACGCGGACATGCTGCACAACTTCATGGGCTTCTTCACGACCTTCGATCACTATCGCTTCGCCGCGAACAACAGCATCGACGTCGCGACGTGGGACAGCTATCCGATCGCGCGCACGGAAGTGATCGCGTTGAGCGAAGAGGACAAGGCACGCTATGCACGCACGGGGCACCCCGACGTATCGGCATTCGATCACGACCGTTATCGCGCGATCGGACAAGGCCGTTTCTGGGTGATGGAACAGGAAGCGGGCCCCGTGAACTGGGCGCCATGGAACCCTGTGCCTGCGCCCGGCATGGTGCGTCTGTGGGCCTACGAGGCCTTCGCGCATGGAGCGGAACTGGTGTCGTACTTCCGCTGGCGTCAGGCGCCGTTTGCACAGGAGCAGATGCATTCGGGTTTGAATCTGCCCGACAACACGTTCTCGCCGGGCGGTCGCGAAGTGGCGCGCGCCGCGCAGGAGATTGCGCAGTCCGACGCACTGACGAAGCTCGCGCAAAGCGGCCCCGCTCCACGCGCCGAAGTCGCGCTCGTGTTCGACTACGAAACGCAATGGATGTTTGAAATCCAGCGGCATGCGAAGGGTTTCGATTATCAGACGCTCGCGTTCGAGTACTACCGGACGCTGCGCGAAATGGCGCTCGACGTCGATATCGTATCGGCGCATGCCGATCTTTCGGGTTACAAGCTGATCGTCGTGCCGGGTCTCGCGGCGTTGCCGGCGGGCTTTGCGAAGCGCGTTGAACAATCGTCCGCGCAATGGGTGATCGGCCCGCGCACAGGCTCGAAGACGGCAGACTTCGCGATCCCCGCGCAGTTGCCGCCGGGCGCGCTGCAAACGGTTCTGCCGTTCAAGGTGCTCGAAGTCGATTCGTTGCGCCCGACCTTGCAGCCGACGACAACATTCAACGGCGTGACGGGCATCGCGTTGCACTGGCGCGAGCATATCGAAACGCGCGACGGTCTCGACGTGCTCGCGCGTTTCGATGACAACTGGCCCGCTATCGTCGCGCGCGGACATGTGCGCTATGCGAGCGCGTGGTTCGATGCGGCGCTGCATCGCGCGTTGCTCGAAGGCGCGGCGCGCGATGCGGGTCTTGCTGTGACGCATCTTGCGCAAGGGTTGCGCGTTCGCCGTCGCGGCGAGATCACGTTCGCGTTCAACTTCGGCGCAACGGCTGTCGATGCGCCCGCGCCCGATAACGCGCGTTTCGTGCTGGGTCAGCGCACGCTCGGCACCGCCGATGTCTGCGCGTGGATCGCCGCGTGATGAATCGCCCGCGCGATATGCCGACGACGACGCTGACCGTCGATGCAAGCCGCCCTGCCACTACGCCGCTCGCGGATACGTTGCGGATGGGCGCGAACACATCGCCCGATGGAAGGACGATCGGCATCAACAGCCGTTATCTGACGCGCGACGGCGAGCCGTGGCTGCCCGTCATGGGCGAATTGCATTACGCGCGCGTGCCCGAGGCGCAATGGGACGACGCGCTTGCGAAGGTCAAGGCGGCCGGCGTCGATATCGTGTCGTCGTATGTGATCTGGCGTTATCACGAGCCACGTCCCGGGCAGTTCGACTGGAATGCGCGGTTCGATCTGCGTCGATTCGTCGAAAACTGTGCGAAACGCGGGCTGTACGCGTTCGTTCGCATTGGGCCGTGGGTGCATGCGGAAGTCCGTTATGGCGGCATCCCTGCGTGGGTCGTCGATCAGGTGCCGACGCGCAGCGACGATCCGCTGTATCTGCAGTATGTGCAGCGGTTCTTTGCTGAAATCGCCGCGCAATTGAAGGGCTTGCTTTGGAAGGATGGCGGCCCCGTTATTGGCATCCAGCTCGAAAACGAATACAACCTGACGGGGCCGCAGCAAGGGCCCGCGCACATCGCGACACTCAAGCGCCTCGCGCGCGAAGCGGGACTGGACACGCCGTTGTACACGGTAACGGGCTGGGATAACGCCGTGTTTCCGCGACGCGAAGTGGCGCCTGTTTTTGGCGGCTACGCGGATTTGCCGTGGGGGACATCGACGGCGATGTCGACGCCGAGCGAAGTGTATGGGTTTCGTTTTACGAGCCGCGTCGGCGGCGATCTTGGCGCGCAGACGCATAACAGTGAGCCTGGCGATGCGGATGCTGTAGCGGGTGAGACGCCTTTTCTAGGCGCGGAATTCGGTGGGGGTGTGCCGACGATGTATCGGCGGCGTCCCGTGCTCGACCCCGACGATATTGCGGCGATGCTGCCCGTGCAGCTTGGTTCCGGCGTGAACCTGTACGGCTATTACATGCTACATGGCGGCCGCAATCCGCCTGGCGATGTGGACGGACAGGAGTCGACGGCGACGGGCGGCTATAACGATCTGCCCATCGTCAATTACGATTTTCAGGCGCCGTTCGGTGCGAATGGCGAAGCGCATTCCGTGCTTGGCAAGCTGAGGCCGTTGCATCTGTTTCTTCAGCAATGGGGCGGCGAACTGGCGACATGCGATGTGTATGCGCCGGAGATTGTGCCACGCGGTGCGGACGATCTTGAGACGCCGCGATTTTCCGTGCGCGCGGACGGAGATCGTGGCTTTCTGTTTTTCAACAATCACGTGCGGCAGCATCGGATGTCCGCGCGGCAAGGCGTGCAGTTTGCGGTCAAGCTCGCGACTCGCACGGTCATGTTGCCTGCGGAGCCGATCGATATTGCGTCGGGAACGTGGTTCGTGTGGCCTATTGGACTTGCGCTCGGTAGCGCGCGTTTGCGGTATTCGACAGCGCAGCCCGTTACGCGGCTTTCGACGCCTGACGGCGAAACGTACGTGTTCTCCGCAACGGATGGGATCACGGCTGAGTTTGCGTTCGAGCCAGGTTGCGTGACGCGGATCGCGCCCGCGGACTCTCGTTCTTTATTGACGACAGATGAAGTGAATGGTGTGTTGGTCGCACGCCCTACGCCCGGCTCTGTATTCATCGCGACGTGCAGCGACGACACGCGTATCACTATCATCACACTCGCGAGCGAGGATATTGAACGGCTCAGTGTGTTGCCATTCGATGGACAGCGTCGACTGGTTCTTACCGATGCGTTGGCGTTTGAACGCGATGGTGAACTCGTGTTGCGTTCTACGGGTGTCGCTTCGTTTGATTTGGATGTGTATCCGCCGCTGCAGCATGCCCCTATTGCGACACACGCATTCGAAGAGGCGCCGATAGAAGGTGTTTTTCAGCGCTTCGCGGTATCCGTGCCACGAGTCGCGTTCGATGTTGGTGTTACGCCTTTGCGTTTCGCGCAGAAGGTGCCTTCTATTGCTTCAGGCGGTGCAGCGCGGGCTGCCGTCGAGCCTACGCCAGAGAGCTTTGGCAAGGCCGCCGCTTGGCGTATCGATGTTCCCGAAGAGGCGTTGAGCGCGCCCGGCTTGAGCAACGCCTATCTTTCAATCCGATATTCGGGCGATGTCGCGCGGCTGTTCTCGGGCGCCGATTTGATCGATGATCATTTTTATAATGGCTTGCCGTGGCAGATTGGCGTGCGCAATGTGACGATCGATCCGCAGCAATCGTTGATGTTGACTGTGCTGCCTATGCGGGCAGATGCGCCTGTTTATCTCGACGCGCGGCATGATTTCAGGTCTGCTATCGGCGATCAGGTTGCTGAGGTTCTTGGCGTGAGTTGGGTGCCAGAGTATGAAGTGGTCTTTTCTCCGCACGTAAGCGGGTGATTCTGGTTCTTTTGTTGGCGTCCGGTTTGGTTTTTTTGCCATTGCGCTGGCATCCGCGCTACGGTGTTTGCCGTTCATGCGGGGCGGCACCTACTTCTGGTTGTCTGCGACGCTGGATGGTTTGCTTGTGTTTTTTTTTGGCATCCGCGTTACGTTAGCCTGCTTCAGGCGTCGCCCCTGTGCGGGGCGGCAGCTACTTCTGGTTGTCTGCGACGCTGGATGGTTTGCTTGTGTTTTGTTCTGGCATCCGCGATTTGCCTTCGTGCTTCAAGCGTTGCCCCTGTGCGGGGCGGCACCTACTTTTCTTTGCCGCCGCAAAGAAAAGTAGGCAAAAGAAAGCGGCTAACACCGCCAACATTTCTTCTTGCCTGAGGGCCCCCAAAGGGTCTTACGCTTCACACGGCAGCATTTCCGTTTGCGTGAGTTGCCAACGCTTTGAATGAGCGCCTCACCCGCTTCGAATACCCGTACTCGGGCAAGCGGAAGCGAATGGTATGTGCCGCCCAGGTGGCAAACTGTGTGTAGGTTATCGCGTCGTATAGCCTGGCGCTCTTACATGGAGGTATGCGCGTGCTATCGGTTCGAAGTGAGGCGTGCGAGGCACTACGGCCTACACACAGTTTGCCACCTGGGCGGCCGTGGAGTATCTGGCGCGGCATGATGCATCGCGGGTGCGTGAAGCGGGTGAGGCGCACCGCAAGAGCGTTGGCAACGAACATGGGTCACGTGATTGCCGTGTGAAGCGGAAGACCCTTTGGGGGCCCTCAGGCAAGAACTAGCGCTTGCGGTGTTAGCCGCTTTCTTTTGCCTACTTTTCTTTGCGGCGGCAAAGAAAAGTAGGTGCCGCCCCGCACAGGGGCGACGCGTGAAGCAGGCTAACGTAACGCGGATGCCAGCGCGAAGGCCAAAACACCGAACGCCGGCGCGTGAAGCACGCTAACAAATCGCGGATGCCAGCGCGAAGCCCAAAACACCGAACGGCAACGCGTGCAGCACGCTAACAAATCGCGGATGCCAGCGCAAAAGGCTCATCGTGCCTTCGCCTCCCCCCTCACCAACGACGACGCTTTCCGCCCACGCGAGAAAGGCCCACTCGCATGCCAATCGCCACACGATCCATCAATCTCCCGCGCCATCATCGTCCGAACCAGATCAAGAAAAATCTGAACCACAGCATTCGGCTGCTGCAACTGCGGACACAGCGTGAACCCACGAAACATAATCTGAGGCACAAAAGGCCGAAACACAATGCGCTTCGGATTGGTATCAACCGCTGCAAGCGGATTCACAATACCAATCCCAAGCCCGCGCGAAACGAGCGCACAAATCGTCGCGCCATACGGCGTTTCGATCGCTGGCACCTGTCCGGCGCCAGCGGACCGCAACACGCGATCGAGCGGACTGCGCGTATCGTCTGCATACGATGGCAAGATCAGCCGTTCGCCGCGCAAATCGCCCGCTTCGATCCGGTCACGCGCAGTCAACGGATGCCGCGCGGGCAGCGCACACAGCGCCGGCAAACGATACAACTCAGCACTCGTCACGCCAAACGCGTCCGGCGTAGCCGTCGCAAAGCCGACATCACAGTACGCCGACGACACCCACCGCTGAATCGTCCCTTCGCTTCTCATCTCCAGCGAGACAATCACCCGCGGGTAAGCCGCAAGAAACTGCTCGATCACCGCAGGCAGAAAGGACAGCGCCAGCACGGGCGCGGCGACGATCCGCAGACGTCCACTGCCCAACTGGCGAATTTCGCGCGCCGAGTTCTCCAGCTTTTCCAGCCCGACGAAGCTGCGCTCGACCTCACGATAGAACGCGCTCCCCGCATCCGTCGCGTGGATACGCCCGCCGTTGCGCACGAACAGCGTGAGCCCCGTGGCCGTCTCCAGCTCCGCAATCAGCCGGCTGATACTCGGTTGCGACGTGCCCAGCTCCTCGGCTGCCGCCGTCATCGAGCCGCGCAGCATGACCAGCCGGAATGCCTCGATTTGCCTCTGATTCATCGCCTCTCCCGTCCGCTCGCCGTGAACAGAGACCTTAGCTTGCCATATCAGAAATGAATAGAAGCCCTTTTTGTCGCTATTTGACCGGATAAGCCGCACGAACCTAGACTGGCCTCACTACGCAGAACCCGACACGCTCATGCGCCCTGATTCCCTGCTGTTCCATGAAGCCTTTCGATGCGACCCATACTGGTGGGACGCTGCGCCGCCCGAAACCGCGCGGACGCCGTTGCCAGGCCAGGTGGACATCGCGATTGTCGGCAGCGGTTATTGCGGGCTGTCGGCGGCTGCGGAAGCGGCGAGCCACGGTGCGCGCGTGGCCGTCCTCGATGCGGGTGAGATCGGCGCGGGCGGCAGCACGCGCAGCGGTGGCATGGTGTCGAGCGGCCAGAAACTCGCGTTGACGAACGCGATCGCGGGCGTCTCCGCCGAGCGGCTCGTGCGGCTGATGCGCGAATCGATGGCGAGTTTCGATTACCTGAAGCGCCTCGTCGCCGACGAATCGCTCGATGCGGATCTGAAAATCACCGGCCGCTTTTTCGGCGCGTACACGCCCGGTCATTTCGATCAGTTGCGTCGCCAGGGCGAGTTGCTGCGGGACAAAACGGGCGTCACCGTGCACGTGATCGAGCGCGACGCGCAGCGCGCGATGATCGGCTCGGATTACTACTACGGCGGCATCCTCGTCGATGAATACGGCGGGCTGCATACGGCGAAGTATCACCGCGCACTGCGCGAACTTGCAAGGCGGCGTGGCGTCACGCTCCATTCGCACGCACAAGCGGAACGTATCGAGCGAATCGCAAGCAACGCGCCCGACGCCGTGCGCTTTCGCGTACACACGGCGCGCGGCGCACTCGACGCTCGTCAGGTGCTGGTCGCGACCAACGGCTACACGGGCCCGTTACTGCCGTTCTTCGCGCGCCGCGTGCTGCCCGTCGCGAGCTATCAGATCGCGACGGAACCGCTGCCCGACGGATTGATGCACGCGCTCAACCCCGGCGCGCGGATGATCAGCGATTCGAAACGCAATCTGTTCTACACGCGTCCGTCTCCAGACGGTACGCGGATGCTGTTCGGCTCGCGCCCGGCGATCCGCGAACTGAGCGAACGCGAAGCGGCCCGCCTTCTATACGGAAAGATGCTGCAACTATGGCCCGCGCTGCGCGACGTGCGCATCACGCACGCATGGAAAGGCTACGTCGCGATGACGCGCGACAAGCTCGCGCACATCGGCGTACACGACGGTATTCATTACGCGCTCGGCTGCAACGGCAATGGCGTCGCGTTGATGAGCTACCTGGGCAACCGCGTCGCTCGCCATATGCTCAGCGTGGATCGCGACGCAGGCGCCTTCGGCGAAGGCGAATTTCCGTTGAGCGGCGCGGGCATCGCCAGCCAGCTCGCCGTGCCGCTCGGCACCGCGCTCTATCAACTCGACGACCTGTGGCGCGGACGCGTGCGCGTCGCGCTGTCCTGACCTTCATCGCGTCACTGGATACGAGGAGCCCCGATGATCCATCTGCACAACGTTTCGAAATGGTTTGGCGAGCACCGCGTGCTGGCCGGCTGCTCCGCGACGATCGAACGCGGCGAAGTCGTCGTGATCTGCGGGCCGTCGGGCTCCGGCAAGTCGACGCTGATCAAGTCGGTCAATGGGCTCGAGCCCGTGCAGGATGGCCGCATCGTCGTCGACGGCATGGACGTGACGGCGAAAACGGCGAACCTTGCGCGGTTGCGCGCGAAGGTCGGGATGGTTTTCCAGCATTTCGAGCTGTTTCCGCATCTGAGCGTGCGGCGCAACCTGATGCTCGCGCAGATGACGGTACTCGGACGCAGCCGCGACGAAGCCGCCGACAAGGCGCGCTCGCTGTTGCGGCGCGTCGGCTTGCGCGATTACGAAGACAAGTACCCGACGCAGTTGTCGGGCGGCCAGCAGCAGCGCGTGGCGATTGCCCGCGCGCTGTCGATGGACCCCGTCGCGATGCTGTTCGACGAGCCGACCTCCGCGCTCGACCCGGAGATGGTCAACGAAGTGCTCGACGTGATGAGCGCGCTCGCTCAGGACGGCATGACGATGTTGTGCGTGACCCACGAAATGGGCTTCGCCAGGCGCGTCGCAGACCGCATCCTGTTCATGGATCGCGGCGCCATCGTCGAGGACGACTCGAAAGAACAGTTCTTCTCGCGCCCTCGCTCCGAGCGTGCGCGCGAGTTTCTGTCGCGCATTCTGCATTGAGCGGCACACGTCGCGTTCGCCTTGCTGTTCCCTTTCCGTTCACCGCCGTTCCTTTCGAGAGGAGCCTCATGATGCGTTTTCTTCACTTTGCACGCAGTCTCGCGCTGGCTGCTTCGCTATGCGTCGCAGCCGTACCGGCCGCTCATGCGGAAGACGTGGGCACGCTCACGCCGGGCAAGATCGTCGCCGGCGTCGACGCGAACAACAAGCCCTATTCGTACATCGACAACGGCAAGATGACGGGCTTCGATGTCGAGCTGATTCGCGCAATCGCCGCGAAGCTCGGTCTGTCCGCCGACTTCCGTGCGCAGGACTTCGCCGGCCTGTTGCCGAGCGTCGCGAACCAGCAGATCGATCTCGCCGCCGGCTCCATTTCGATCACGAAAGAACGGCTCAAGATGGTCGACTTTTCCGAGGGCTACCTGACGGGCCTGTTGAGCGTCGCGACCCTGCCCGATAGCACGATTTCGAGCGACGTCGCGTCCGTCAAGGGCAAGCGGATCGGCGTCGTGCAAGGCACCATCGAAGACACGTATTCGGACAGCTATCTGCCCAGTGCGCAGATCGTGCGCTTTCCGAATCTGAACGCTGGGTTCCTCGCGCTGCGCAACAAGTACATTGACGGCTACTTCGTCGACAAGACCCTGGTGGAAGGCCTGCAAAGCAAGTACCCGCAGATGAACATCGCCGACAAGCTCGACATATCCGCGGTCAATCTGCCGGCGGGCTTTCCCGTTCACAAGGGCAACGTCAAGCTCGAAACCGCGCTCAACAAGACGCTCGGCGAACTGGTGGCCGACGGCACGTGGATGAAGCTCTATCTGCAGTTCCATCCCGGCTATCCGAAGCCCGCCGACCTGCCGCCATACGCAATGAAATCAGGCACCTGAGCGACACGGCCACCGCCCGCCAACCGCACGTCATCGACCACGTTTCGTCTCCCGGAGAGCGCACATGGACGCTTTTTTGCAGAACTTCCTCGACTGGCCGCTTCTGGTCGATTCGTTGCCGGCGCTGCTGGGTACGGGTCTCGTGAACACGTTGGTGCTGTCGTTGTTCTCGACGGTGCTCGGCATCGTCGCTGGCATGGTGCTGGCGCTGATGGCCGTGTCCAACACGCGCTGGCTGACGTTTCCCGCGCAGGTGTTCATCGACGTGTTTCGCGGGCTGCCCGCCGCGCTCGTGATTCTCGTGGTTGGCCAGGGGCTGGCGCCCATCGGGCTGTCGATCTTCGGGCCGAACCCTTATCCCCTCGCGATCGTCGCGCTCGCGTTGATCTCGTCCGCGTATATCGCCGAGATTTTCCGCTCGGGCATCCAGAGCGTGGGGCGCGGCCAGATGTATGCGTGCCAGGCGCTCGGCATGACGTACTGGAGCGGCATGCGGCATGTCATCGTGCCGCAGGGCGTGCGGCGCATTCTGCCCGCGCTGGCCAACCAGTTCATTTCGATCGTCAAGGATTCGAGCCTCGTTTACTTTCTCGGGCTGCTCACGTCGCAACGCGATCTTTTCACGATCGGGCAGAACACGGCGGTCAATACGGCGAACCTGTCGCCGCTCGTCGCGGCAGGCGTCGTGTATCTGCTGATCACCGTGCCGCTCACGCACGCTATCAACCACATCGACCGCTGGACCAACCGTTTCTCGAACCCCGGCGCGCGCGGCGGCAAGCAGGCGCCGCGCAGCCTGCGCGCAGCGCGGCGCGAGGCGGCGCTGCAATCGCATGCAAACACGCAGGCCGCCGCAGCCGGCATCGCCGAACGCCGGCCTTGAACCCATCCAACTCAATACACGAACATGGGACCGAAAGTCGATACCGTAGCCGACGATATCCAGTTACCCGAGCGCGCCGATGTGGTTGTGATCGGCGGCGGGATCATCGGCGTTTCCACCGCGCTGTATCTGAGCGAGAAAGGCTTGCAGGTTGCGCTGTGCGAGAAAGGACACATCGCCGGCGAGCAATCTAGCCGCAACTGGGGCTGGGTGCGTGTCACGCGCCGCGACCCGCGCGAACTGCTACTCAGCATCGAAAGCCTGAAGCTGTGGCGCACGCTGGACCGCACGATGGGTATCGACACGGGCTTCAATCAGTGCGGCATTCTGTATGTATCGAACGACGACGCGACGTTGGCAAGGCATCGCGACTGGCTCGCGCGCGCGAGGCAGATTGCTGGCGACGCATTCGACACGCGCGAAGTCGACACCGAAGCGATTGCCGGACTGCTGCCCGGATCGACCCGCAGTTTCAAGGGCGGCATATACACGCCGGGCGACGCGCGCGCTGAACCGCAAAAAGCCGCGCCCGCCATCGCGAATGCGCTGCGCAAGCGAGGCGTCAAGATTCTCACGCCGTGCGCCGTACGTGGCATTGAAACGAGCGGCGGACACGTCAGCGCCGTCGTCACCGAGCACGGCACGATCCGCTGCGATGCCGTCGTCGTCGCGGGCGGCGCCTGGACGCGCTATTTCTGCGGCAATCTCGGTGTCGAACTGCCGCAACTGCTGACGCGCGCCTCGGTGCTGCGTACCGAGCCGCTCGAAGGCGGCCCGACGTGCAGCGCGAACAACGAGGAGTTCGCATTTCGCAAGCGCGCCGACGGTGGCTACACGGTCGCCTACGGACTGCGCACACACGCGGACCTCACGCCCGATGCGTTCCGCCTCTTCTTCAAATACATCGAGGCGCTGAAGAGCCAGATGGGCGCGTTGCAGATCCGCGTCGGCAAGCGTTTTCTCGACGAGCTGAAGCGGCCGCGCCGCTGGGCGCTCGACCGTCCAACCATCTTCGAAGCCATCCGCACGCTCGATCCCGATCCCGTCGTGCCGTATGTCGATAACGGTCTGCGCGAGTTCGTGAAGGCGTTTCCGCATCTCGCCGGCGCGAAGATTGCGCAGCGCTGGGCGGGCTATATCGACGTGACGCCGGATGCGATTCCCGTCATCTCCGGGGCGGCGCGTGTGCCGGGATTGTTCATCGGCACGGGCTTCTCGGGGCACGGTTTCGGCATTGGACCGGCCGCGGGCAAGCTGATGGCCGATCTCGTCAATAACGACACGCCGCTAGTCGACCCGCACGCGTTTCGCCTCGAACGCTTCAGCGACGGCACGAAAATCACCATCGACGCGGGCTTCTGAGCGCCGCACATCACATCATCAGCGGGAACAGCACATGGACAAGGTAGCGATGGTGTCTGGCGCGAATCGCGGCATCGGCCGCGAAATCGCGCTGGAGTTGCATCGGCGCGGATATCGGCTGTCGCTCGGCATGCGCGATCCGTCATCGTTCGATAACGACCTCGACGCGTTTCTCT
Source organism: Paraburkholderia terrae (assembly GCF_002902925.1). Classification (GTDB taxonomy): domain Bacteria; phylum Pseudomonadota; class Gammaproteobacteria; order Burkholderiales; family Burkholderiaceae; genus Paraburkholderia; species Paraburkholderia terrae. Next base: position 1,583,184 of record NZ_CP026113.1, read on the forward strand.
TCGCCTACGAAGCGCGCGACGGGCATGCCGCCCGCCAGTGGGTCAATGCGACCATCGATCGTTTCGGCCGTCTGGACGTGCTGGTCAGCAACGCAGGGATCTGCAAGATGGTCACGTTCGACGACGACGCGAGCGAACTGCTCGACGAAACGCTCGACATCAACGTGAAGGCACCCTTCCGGCTCGCGCAGGCCGCCTTGCCGCATCTGCGGCGCGCTGGCAACGGACGCTTCGTGCAACTCGCGTCGCTGTCGGGCAAGCGGGTGAAGAACCTGAACGTCGGCTATCAGATGTCGAAGCACGCGGTGATCGCGTTGACCCATGCAGTGCGGCGTGCGGGCTGGGACGACGGCGTGCGCGCAACAGCCGTCTGCCCCGGCTTCGTCAATACCGACATGGCGGCGGGGCTCGCCGATCTGCCGCCCGACGCGATGACGCAGTCTGGCGACATCGCGTCGATCGTCGTGAACACGCTCGAACTGCCGAACACGGCGAGCATGGCCGAACTGCTCATCAATTGCCGTCACGAAGACATGCTGTGACGTCGAACGTCACGCCGCAATCGGCCCATGATCCGCCTGCTGCGTCTCGCGTTTCGGCACCACCACCCGCCGTGTGTCGCCGTCCGCCAGCGCGGGCGTCGATTCGAACAACTCGGCAATCCAGTCCGCGAACACGCGCACCTTCGCGGACAGATGCCGATTGTTCGGATACACGATCGACACCGGCTTGGGCTTCGGCTTGAAGTCGGGCAGCACTTCGAGCAGCGATCCGTCGCGCAGTTTCTGCGCGACCATGAAAAGCATAGGCTGGATCAGGCCGAAACCTTCGAGTCCGCACTTGACGTACGCTTCCGAGTCGTTGACCGTGACGACACCGTTCATCCGCACTTCCGTTGGCTTGCCGTCGACGAGAACGATCCACGGCATTGGCCGCGTGTTGTGCGCGACGCGGAAATTCACGGCCTGATGCATGGCCAGATCGTCGATGCTCTTCGGCGAGCCGTAGCGCTGCAGATAATCGGGCGAAGCGCACGTCACACGCTTGAGCGTGCCGACGCGCCGCGCAACCATCGACGAATCTTCGAGCGGACCCGCCCGCACCATGCAGTCGATCCCCTCCTCGACGGGATCGACGGGCCGGTCCGAGAGGCCCAGATCGAGCGAGATGTCCGGATAGCGCTCGTGAAAGCCGCGCAACGCCGGAATCACCAGATAACGCCCGAGCGAACTCGGCATGTGTACGCGCAGCGCCCCGCTCGGCTTGCGATTGCCCGCCTGAAAACTCGCGTCCGTTTCCGCGATGTCCGTGATGATGCGAATGCTGTGCTCGTAATACGCCGCGCCTTCCGGTGTGAGCGAGAGGCGCCGCGTGGTGCGGTTCATCAGACGCACGCCGAGCACGGCTTCGAGGTTCTGGATGGTCGTCGTCACCGTCGCGCGCGGCATGCCCATCTGCTCGGCGGCGCGCGTGAAGCTGTTCGCATCGACCACACGAGTGAATACTTCCATTGCCTGAATGCGGTCCACGCTATCCCCTTTCGGCTACCAAACGATAAGGATAAAACGCGCGGACCGGCAAAAACAAGCAAACACTGCAATTAGCCGGATTTAGCGAACAGTTGGATGCGCCCGGCGTGAAATAGCGCGACGATAACGCTTATCGTCAGGCAATTTTGACGCGAACCTGAAGGTGGCCTCATGTTCTGCACAAACAACGAGGCCGCACACGCCAATCAACCGCCGCGATACATCGGATCGATGCTGTCGGGCTGCTCGCGTTTGCCGGACTGCGATTTCCCCGATTCAACGCCGCCGACGCCGCTGTGATTGCCGGGCCTGGTCTTGTCCGGCAAAGCCATTTGATCGTTGTGCCCGGCGTGCGACGCTTTCACGACGCCGCCTGTTTGAGGACTGGAAGCGGGCCCGTCATCGCCTGCGAAGGCTGGCAGGGCAAACGATGTCACGCACGCCAGCAACAGCGCGCCAATCAGTTTCGCGTTCATGTGGACTCCCTTGAGTTCGTTGAGCAATCGAATGCACGCGCGCCATGTGCTGCGATGCGCTTCGTGCAATCTGATGGAGCGCGCGAGGTCCCGCCTGCACGCGCAATGGAAGGCTCAAACGATCAACACGGTTTCGCGGATTCGATCCGCGCGGCGGAGCGCCACGGATCGCGCGACAACGATCGTCGTTGCGCCCGCAGTGACAACTGCATGGGCTATGCCAATCGTGCTTGCAAGGTCGTGGACGAACCCCTGAAGGCTCGCCAGTCAAGGCTTCGCGGCCAATGGTGAGAGTTGACGCGGCCCGACGGAACGGACGCAATGGCGGATTGCAGCCAACTTTCGCTCATCCCCTGCCAGAGACAACCCAACAGATGCATCGGCGCCATGTGCCGTCACCCGGCCCGCTCATCCCCGCTCACACGGAATATCGCCACGGCGCCGTGCAGATGCTCGCTTTGCGCTACCAGCGAAGCCGCCGTGGTCGACGCCGACTCGACCAGCGATGCGTTGCTCTGCGTCATCGCTTCCATCTGTACGACGGTCGCGTTGACCAGTTCGATACCCGCCGTCTGCTCGCGCGACGCAAGACTGATATCCGCCATGATGGCGTTCACACTCTGCACGGCCTTCAGGATGTCATCCATCGTCGACCCCGCGCGCAAGACCAGTTCGCTCCCCGCACGCACACTCAGCGTCGAATTGCCGATCAGTTCCTTGATTTCCTTGGCGGCCGTGGCGCTGCGCTGCGCCAGATGCCGCACCTCGCTGGCCACCACCGCGAAGCCGCGCCCCTGATCTCCCGCGCGCGCCGCTTCGACGGCTGCATTCAGCGCAAGAATATTGGTCTGGAACGCGATGCTCTCGATCACACCGACAATGCCGACGATGCGCGCCGAGCTATCTGAAATCGCATCCATCGTGTCGACGACCTGACGCACCACTTCGCCACCGCGTGTCGCAATGTCGGATGCACGGGTGGCGAGCGCGCTCGCGTCGTGCGCGTTGTCGGCGTTCTGCCGCACCGTGGCCGTCAGTTGTTCCATGCTGGCGGCCGCCTGCTGGAGCGAGGCGGCCTGATCGCCGGCACGCATCGACAGATCGCGGTTGCCGCTGGCAATCGCGCGCGCATCGTGCATGATCGCGTCCGTCCCCGCCCGCACCTTGCGCACGACGGCGACGAGACCTTGCTGCATGTCGTTCAGCGCGTCGAGCAGGTAACCCATTTCATTGCGGCGCTCCGTCCTGACGACGGCCGTGAGGTCGCCCGCCGCGATCTTCGCGAAGTATTCGACGGCGGCGTTGACGGGCGTGACGATCGCCCGCGTCAGCCCCCGATGCGCGAGCATGCCGACGATCAGCGCGACCAAACCGGCCGCGCCGAAACCCCAGAGCGTCATCTGAAAGCGCTCGTTCGCGTGATCGAAGCGCATGCGCTGGCGCTGCACCTGAAAATCCTCCAGCGCGATGAGCGCCTTCTGGTATTCGTCGAACAGCGCGACGGGCATCTCGCGCTGTGTGCTCAGGAAGTCGACCAGATTCTCGTCGTCGAGTTGCTTGAGGGCTTTCGAAAAGGCTTGCGTCAACAGACGGTCGCGTTTGTCCGTCATCGCCGCGAGCAGCGTCGTTTCCTGTGCGTCAGGCGCGTGCAGCGCGCGGTACGCATCGAGCTCGCGATTGCTTTCGCCGAGCAGCACGTGCAGCTGTTTGATCTCAGCCGCAGCCGGCTTGCCCGCACTGATCAACTGCTCGACGTCGGCGAGCCCCGTGCGGAACACCAGCAGCCGCTCGGAACTAGTCTTCAGATGCACGACGGAAGCGGTGTCGTCCCGATACATCGCGTCGAGCGCGGCGTTGCTCTTGAAGAGCGCAAACACGGCCGCCGCGATGACCAGCATCAACAGCAGCGTGCAACCCGAGATGGTAGCGGCGAGCCCGCCGCGAATCGTGGTGTTTCTGAACATGAGCGCAAAGCAGCGTGCGCGCCGCAAGTGCGGCGCGCGCAGCGTTTCTCCAGTAGTCAGAACGAAAACGGGCCGGCCATGCGATCGCAGGCCGTCAACAGGACTAACGGCGCCACCGCCTGGCTTCTGAGATGCCAGCGCGACACCGATGTGACGTATTGCGACATCGGCACGCGGCGCAACTCCCCAGCACGGTGCATCGTGCGCCGCGCGCGGCTTCGGCCGCCCGAAAACTCCCTGCTCCGGTGCATCACGCAGACCTCCTTCCCTGCCCGACAGGGCCGCGCCGCATGGCACGACTCATGCTTATTGAACCTCATTCAAGTAACTTGAATTTAATTCTTTTCACTTTCATACTCGGCCACGGGCCTTTCACAAGGAAGCGTCATGAACAAGCCTCTTCGCAGTCTGGTCTTCTCGTTGCTCGGTGCGCTCGCACTCGTCACCGCCACGCCGGGCTGGTCGCAATCCGACGATCTGCTAGCGCGCATCAAGACGAACAAGGAAATCACCATCGCGACGGAGGCCCGTTACGCGCCGTTCGAGTACGTCGACAACGGCAAGATCGTCGGCTATGACGCCGACCTGATGGCCTACGTGCTGAAGTCGATACCCGATGTGAAGGTCAAGCAGTTGGATCTGCCGTTTCAGGGACTGTTGCCGGGACTCGACGCCAAGCGCTTCGACATCGTCGTGACGGCCGTTACCGTCAACAAGGACCGCGTCAGCCACTTCGCATTCACCCTGCCCATCGCCGACGCGACGACGGGCGTGCTGCTGCGCAACGGCGACACGAGCATCAAGTCTCCCGACGACCTGAACGGCAAGATCGTCGGCTCGCAGACGGGCTCGGCTCAGTTGCAGGCATTGCAGGCGCTCGACAAGAAGCTGAAAGATGCAGGCGGCCCCGGCATCAAGCAGATCAAGCAGTACGTCGCGTTCGACGAAGCCTATGCCGACCTCGCCGTGGGACGGCTCGATGCCGTCGCGCAATCGGTCGCGAACCTGGGGCCGTTGATGAAATCGCGCCCTGGCGTGTTCACGCTGCTGCCGCAGACGATCGGGCCGAAGAGCTACTTCGCGTGGGTCGCGCGCAAGGACAGCGACAGCGCCGCGCTCGTCAAGCTCTTTAGCGACGGCATCGCGCGCGCGAACCGCGACGGCACGATGAAGAAGCTGCAGGAGAAGTGGTTCGGCTCGACGATGGACGTGCCCGTCGACGCTGTCCCCGCGCCCTCGATCTGACTTGCCGCGATTCGATAGATGAACGCTCCCGATCTGCTCGCACGCTGCGCCGGCTATCTGCCGCAACTGCTGGACGGCGCATTGACGACGCTGTGGCTGTCGGCGGCTGCGGTGTTCTGCGGCTTCTTTGCTGGCATCTTCATCTACACGATGTCGGCAAGCGATAGCCGGCTGCTCGCGGGCGGCGCGCGGGTCTATGTCAGCGTGTTTCGCGGCACGCCCGTGCTCGCGCAACTGCTCGTGATGTATTACCTGCCGTCGGCGCTCGGGCTTGCGGTGCCCGGCATCGTCGCGGCTGCCATCGGGCTGTCGATGAACACGGCCGCGTATCAGTCGCAGATTCTCGGCGCGGGCTTTCGCTCGATCGCCCGCGGGCAGATCGAAGCAGCCGTCACGTTCAATCTCACGCGCCGTCAGGTGCTGTGGCACATCGAGGTGCCGCAGGTGGTGCGGGTGACGCTGCCCGCGCTCGTGTCGGAGATGATCGATATCGTCAAGGCGTCGGCGGTGGTGTCGGTGATCTCCGTCACGGACCTGATGCGCGTCGGCCAGCAGCTGTCGTCATCGACGTACCGGCCGCTGGAGGTGTACACGTGCGCCGCGCTCTTCTATCTGGCCATCACGACGCTGCTGTCCTTCGCCGCGCATTGCTATGAGCGCCGCGCGGCGTCGCGCGCATGACCGGGGATCACTCGCATGGATAACCTGCTCGCTCTCGTTCCACGCTTTGCCGACGCGATGCTCGTCACGCTCGAAGTCAGCCTGATCGCGGCTGTGCTCGGCATGGCCGGTGGTTTCGCGCTCAACGCGTTACGCCTGCGTTATGTCCGCGTGCTTGCCGCGCCCTACGGCCTGTTCGTCTGGCTGATTCGTGGCATGCCGTATCTGTCGCAATTGATGATCGTCTACTTCGGGCTGCCCGTTTTCGGTATCACGATGACGGCCGTGCAAGCGACGGTCGTGTCACTCGCGATCTATGCGAGCGCGTATTTCGCCGAGATTTTTCGCGCTGGATGGGCCAGCGTGCCGCGTGGTCAGATCGAGGCCGCGCAGGCGTTCGGCGTGAGCCGCTGGGCCGCGTTCCGCGCAATCGAGCTGCCGCAGGCGCTCGCGTTCGCGGTGCCGCTGCTCGCGAACCAGATCATTCTCGTGATCAAGGAGAGCGCCGTGGCTTCCATCATCACGGTCCCCGAACTGACGATGACAGCCAGCGACATCGTCGCCTCTACTTACACGTACATCGGTCCGTATGCGCTGCTGATCGTGAGCTACTGGTTGCTCACGCAGGCCGTGTCGCTGCTCGCGCAGCGCGCGACGGCGATGATCCCTTTTCTGCGTAACGACGCAAATAAAGCCGCAAATAAAGCCACATGAGCGCTCAACCCATACTCAAGCTGCGCGCCGTCGGCAAGTCGTACGGCGCAACCCGCGTGCTCAAGGGCATCGACCTCGACGTGATGCGCGGCGAGATCGTCACGCTGATCGGACCGTCCGGCTCGGGTAAGACGACGGCGCTGCGCTGCATGAACTTCCTCGAGCCCTACGACGAAGGCGAAGTCTGGATCAAGGGGCAGCTGCTCGGCTATCGCTCGGCTGGCCGCACGCTGCGCGATCGCGACAGCGAGGCGAGCGTCGCAGAGGTACGGCGCCCGGTGTCGATGGTGTTTCAGCAGTTCAACCTGTGGCCGCACATGAGCGTGCTCGACAACGTCGCCGCGCCGCTGGTGCTGTCCAAAAAGATGCGCCGCGCGGATGCGCGCGCCAAGGCGCACGCGGCGCTCGCGCGCGTCGGCCTGCAGCACAAGGCGGACGTCTATCCCGCGCGGTTGAGCGGTGGACAACAGCAGCGCGTCGGCATTGCACGTGCGCTCGCCATCGAGCCGGAAGTGATGCTGCTCGACGAACCGACTTCGGCGCTCGATCCCGAACTCGTCGAAGAAGTGCTGAACGTGATCCGTTCACTCGCACAGGACGGCATGACGATGGTCATGGTCACGCACGAAATGAGCTTTGCCGCGAAGATTTCCGACAAGGTCGTGTTCATGGAAGCCGGTCAGATCGTCGAGTCGGGGCCGCCCGCACAACTGTTCGGTAACTCGCGCACGCCGCGTCTTCAGCAGTTTCTCAAACCGTGGTTCGATCGTAGTCTGAGCGTGAGCGCACCGGCAGGAAGGGCTAACAGCGTGGAGCAGACATCGGGAGCGTCGTCATGATGCGCACCGAGCAACATAACCTCGCGGACGATGCACTGCGCGCCGCGGACTGTATTGACGAGACACGCCTGCTCGTATCGATCGAAGCACTCGCCGCATTCGGCGCGCGGTCCGATGGCGGCGTGAACCGCCCCGCCCTCAGCGCAACGGATCTCGATGCGCGCCGCCACCTGGTTGCCCATGCGCACGCGTTGGGCTGCACCGTCTCCACCGACGCATGCGCGAACCTGTTCATCCGCCGGCCCGGCATCGACGATGTGCCTCCCGTTATCACGGGCAGCCACATCGACACGCAGCCCTCGGGCGGCAAGCTCGATGGCTGCTATGGCGTGCTCGCCGGGCTCGAATGCATCGCCGCGCTCAACGATGCGGGCATCCGCACGCGCCGGCCGCTCGAAGTCGCGATCTGGACCAACGAAGAAGGCACGCGCTTCGCACCCGGCGCAATGGGATCGAGCGCATTTGTCGAGCCTTCGCGCATGCCCGCCTACCTGGACGCCGCCGACGCCGACAGCGTCACATTACGCGCCGCGCTGGAGAGCTATCGGCGCGCGTTGCCCGACCTGCCGTTACGTGACGACGCACCGCCTGCGCATGCGTTCGTCGAGTTGCATATCGAGCAAGGTCCGCAACTGGAGAATGCAGACGTGCCGCTCGGCGTCGTCACGGGCATTCAGGGCGTGCGCTGGTATGAACTCCACTGCGAAGGCGTGGCTGCGCACGCCGGCACCACGCCAATGCCAATGCGCCGCGACGCGATGACGCTCGCCGTCGCGCTGCGCGCGTCGATCGAAGAATTCGCCATGTCACTGGGCGGCGTGTACACGCGCATCACCTTTGGCCGCTGGAGCGTCACGCCGAATTCGATCAACACGATTCCATCCGACGTGACCTTCTCCGTCGATTTCCGTCATCCCGACGCCCATGTGCTCGATGCGTTCGACGAGCAGGTATCGGCTTGCGCAAAGCGCCACGGCGCGCGCATCGCGCCGCTTTTCACTCACGCGCCGGTGCGTTTCGACGCAGCGGTGCTCGCGCGGATCGACGCCGCCTGCCACGCGCTGGACGCGCCTGCGCTGCGCCTCACGTCGGGCGCCTTTCACGACGCGATGTATCTCGCGCAGCACTGCCCAACGGCCATGCTGTTCGTGCCGAGCCGCAACGGCATCAGCCACAACCCCGCTGAAGCCACGGAAGCCCGTCACCTCGTGCTGGGCGCACGCGCGCTCGCGCACACCCTCACCACCCTTTGCAACGACTGACAAGGAACCCAGATGAGCACGACCGCCACCCACACGCATACGCACACACATACCCATCCGGGCGACGACAACGGCACGGAACTCGGCCAGAACGCCACCTTGCACGAACCGATTTCCGCCGACGGCACGCCCGAGCCCGGCAAAACCTACACGGTGCCCGCGCGCTGCGGCCGCGCCGTGCGCGTCAAGGCGGGGCAAACCATCCGCATCGCGAACCCGCATGGCACGCAGGTTTGCGATACGTGGATCTTCAATGCCACGCACCTGAACGAGTTCCTTTCGTTCGAACACACGCGCGCGTATATCGACAAGATCATTCCGCAGCCGGGCGACCCACTCGTGACGAACCATCGCCGCCCGATCGCCGAACTGGTCGCCGATACGTCGCCGGGCATACACGACACGCTGATGGCCGCCTGCGATCTGTACCGCTACAGGAATCTGGGAGTGGAGAACTATCACGACAACTGCGCGGACAACCTGCGGCTGGCGCTGAAGGCGATCGGCCTGCGCACGCGGGAAGTGCCGCAGCCGCTCAACCTGTGGATGAACATCCCCGTCAAGCCGGACTACACGGTCGACTGGCTGCCGCCCGTGTCGAAAGCGGGCGACCATGTGGACATCAAGGCGGCGATGGATTGCATCGTTGTGATGTCGGCGTGTCCGCAGGATATCATTCCCATCAACGCCCTCAACCCGGTCGAAGTCGAGTTCACGGTTCTCGCCTGATACTCGCCAGACCGTTCTTTTACGCTGATCGACAGAACGCATACGGTGGCCACCAGAAAAACCCCCACGTCCGGCAACGGCGCTTCCCGCAGGCCGTCCGCACTTGCGCCGCGGCGCGCCGCGAAAACGCCCCGCACGGCTGACTCTCACTCCGCACCAGGCGCGGCAGCCGAAGGTCTTGGCACTCGGCTACGGCACGCACGCATGGTGCAGCAGCTAACGCTGAAGGCGCTGGCGGAACAGGCGGGCTGCTCGGAGAGTCTGTTGTCGAAAGTCGAGGGCGGCCATGCGACGCCCTCGCTTGCAACCTTGCACAGGATCGCGCTCGCGTTGGACACGAACATCGCTGCACTGGTGTCCGGTCCCGTTGCGAACGTCACGCCCGTGCAGCGCGCAAGCGAACGGCCTTCCGTGCGCTTTCCGGGCGTGCAGCAAACCTCGGGGCGACATGGCCGCGTGGGCGGCTCGATCATGCTGGAACGGCTCGTCGTGGCGGGCCCCGGGCAACTGCTGCAAGGCGACATTCACGTGCTCGAACCGCTTGCGCGCAGCGACGAGCAGATCAGCCATGCGGGTGAAGAACTGGGCTACGTGCTCGAAGGCGAACTCGAACTCACGCTCGGCAGCGAATGCTACCGGCTGCAGGCGGGCGATTCCTTCTACTTCCCGAGCACCGAGCCGCACAGCTACCGCAATCCCGGCGACTGCATCACCCGCGTGCTGTGGATCAATACACCGCCAACCTTCTAAAGCGTGCAGTTGGCGCCAAACGAAAGTGAAACAGGAGTTCAATGTGACGGGAACCGATCTGACCCAGATGCAGCAGCCGCGCTTCGCGGGCATCCCGACCTTCATGCGCGTGCCGTTCAGCACGGACCTGAGCACGTTCGACATCGCCCTTGCGGGCGTGCCCTTCGACGGCGGCGTCACGGCGCGCCCGGGTGCGCGCTTCGGTCCGCGCGAAATCCGCAACATGTCCACGATGATGCGTGGCATCCATCACGTGACGCGCTTCAATCCGTTCGATGCCTGCCGCGTCGCCGATATCGGCGATGTACCGTTCACCGACCTCTATCATCTTGAACGCGCGCACGAGGACATCCGTCGTTTCTTCGAACCTGTGTTCCGCGCCGGCAAGCTCGCGCTGACGGCGGGCGGCGATCACTCGATCACCTACCCCATCTTCCAGGCGCTGGCGCCGCGCGAGCCGATCGCGCTGGTGCATATCGACGCGCACACGGACACCTGGGATACGTTCAAAGGCTCGAAATTCACGCATGGCGCGCCGTTTCGCCGCGCGGTAGAAGCCGGTCTGCTCGACCCGAAACGAACCATTCAGATCGGCATTCGCGGTGCGCAGAATTCGGACGAAGGCTGGCGCTATTCGCTCGATCACGGTATGCGCGTGGTGTTTATCGAAGAGTTCGACGAACTTGGGCCGGCTGCTGTCGCAGCCGAAGCGCGGCGCATTGTCGGCGATGCGCCCGTTTACCTTTCGCTCGATGTCGACGGGCTCGACCCTGTGTTCACGCCGGGCACGGGCACGCCGGAAGTGGGCGGTCTCACGACCCGCGAGACGCAGGCGCTGCTGCGCGGTCTCGACGGGCTCAACTGGGTGGGCGGCGACGTGGTCGAAGTCTCGCCGCCTTACGATCCAAGCGGCAACACCGCGCTCGTCGCCGCGACGCTGATGTACGAAATACTGTGCCTGCTCGCGAAGCGCGCGAGCGATGGAAACCGGTAGCGCGCCGCCAGCGCGCTATTGCTTGCCCTTCCACGGCACGAGCTTGCGTTCCAGCGCGCGCATGCCGAGATCGAACAGCCACGCAATCGCACCGATCAGCACGATGCCCATCACGACGACATCGGTGCGCAGAAAGCTCGACGCATTGAGCACCATCTGTCCGAGGCCTGCCGTCGCCGCGACCATCTCGGCGGCGACGAGCGTGGTCCAGCCGAAGCCGATCGCAATGCGCAGCCCCGTCAGAATCTCCGGCAACGCAGCGGGCAGCACGACGTGCAGCACGATTTGCCTGAAGTTCGCGCCGAGCGACCAGGCGGCGTTGATCTGCTCGACGGTCGCGCTACGCACGCCCGCGCGCGCGGCCATCGCAATGGGCGCGAAGCAGGCGAGCCAAATGACGATGAGCTTCGCCGTTTCATCGATGCCGAACCAGATCACCACCAGCGGCAGATACGCGAGCGGCGGCAGCGGCCGGTAAAACTCGATGGGCGGATCGAGCAGACCGCGCGCGACGCGGCTCACGCCCATCAACACGCCGATCGGCACGGCCGTCACGCACGCGAGCGCAAATGCGCCGAACACGCGGATCGCGCTCCACATCAAGTGTTCCGACAACGGCAGGCCGCCCTGAATGCGGCCGTTCCATGCATCGGCGAATGCGCGCCAGACGGCGTCCGGCGATGGCAGAAACAGCGGCGGCACCCAGCCGAAATGCGATGAGGCCCACCACAGCAGCAACAAGGCCGCGACGCACAGCGTGCTGAGCGCGGCGGTCGGGCCTTCGCCGGGTATGCCGCGATTGGCCTTGCGCCTACGTGTAGGTGTCGCGTCGCCGCGCTGTGCCGCTCGCAGGCGTCCCGTCACGCTGTGTCGCGAAGAATCGATCGAGTTCATCAGGCGGCCTCCCGCACCGTCTCATGCAAGCGGCGCGTCAAACGCTCGCGCCACTCGATAAAGGCCGCCGACGATTTCACCGCGCGCGCATCGCGCGACGCGAGGTATTCGCGCGCAAACGGCAGTTCATGCACTTCCGCGACGCGCCCCGGGCCAGGCGTCATCAACACGAGACGGGTCGCGAGAAATAGCGCCTCTTCGACGCTGTGCGTGATGAAGAACACCGTCTTTTGCGTGCGCGACCATACGTCGAGCACGAGTTCCTGAACCGTTTCGCGCGTAAGCGCATCGAGCGCGCCCATCGGCTCGTCCATCAACAACACTTGCGGGTCGCTCGCCAACGCGCGGGCGATGCCCACGCGCTGCTGCATGCCGCCCGACAGCGCGTACACCTTCGCGTTCGCATGCCGCTCCAGTCCTACGAGCGCCAGCGTGCGCCGAGCGATTTCGTGCCGCTCGTCGCGCGCGACGCCGCGAAAACGAAGTCCGAGCGCGACGTTGTCGAGCACGTTGAGCCACGGCATCAACGCATGTTTTTGGAACACGACGCCGCGCTCCGAGCCCGGCCCTTCGATCGGGGCATCATTCAGGCGCACTTCGCCTTCCGTGGGATCGACGAAACCCGCAATGCAATTGAGCAGCGTGGTCTTGCCGCAACCCGACGCGCCCAATGCGACCACGAATTCACCGCTGTCGATGCGCAGATCGACGCCCGCGAGCGCGGGCGCATCCGCGCCGTCATAGGTCACGCCGACGCCACGGATTTCCAGCGCGCTCATCGCGCGGCCTGTTGCGCGAAGCGAGGATTCACGGCGCCCGAGTAGTCGGGCAGCACGTTCTGGATCGTGCCTTGTGTTTTCAGGAACGCCGCCGTCGCCGCCAGCGATGCCGCCGCGCCCGACTGCTTGCCGCCGCCAAGCCACGCCGGCGACGCCTGTTCCGCCGGCGTCGGGAACGCGTACAGCGCGAGGCTTGCGGGCACGTCGGCGGGCGTTGCGCCCGACTCTTGCGCGACGGCCTGCACTTCCTTCGAAGCGGGCGTCCATGCCGCCTTGTGATCGCGATACTGCGCATCCGTTTCGGCCAGCACCTTGACGAGGCCCGTCATGAACGCGGCGTTGTCGCGCTCGAACTGGCGCGCGGCGACGAAGCCGTCGAAGGTCGCCTTGCCCGATTCCTTCGCGACCTCACCCGACGTGATCAGCACCTTGCCGTTCTGCTTGACCTTCGCGAGCACCGGGTCCCAGATGTACGTCGCGTCGATGTTGCCGCGCTGCCATGCAGCCGCGACCTCGGGCGGACGCAGGTTCAGGATCTTCACCGTCGACGGATCGACACCCGCCTGCTGCAACGCGACGAGCGCATGGAAGTGCGACGTCGACACGAACGGCAGGCCGATCGTCTTGCCCTTCAGGTCGGTGAGCTTGGTCACGCCCGAGCCGTCGCGCGCGACGAGCGCTTCGGCGTCGTTGATGTTGTCGAGAATCCAGAACAGCGACAGATCCACGCCCTGCGACAGCCCGGCCGCAATCGGACTGGAGCCCGCTTCGCCGAGCTGGATCGAGCCGGACGCGAGCGCGCGGATCACGTCCGCGCCGCTGCCGAGCTTGCGGTACGTGACCTTGTAGCCGGTGGCTTTTTCGACGGCGCCCGTGACCTGCGCGTAGCGCCACGGCACGACCATGTCCTGATAGCCGATTACGACTTCGCGAGTTTCGGCGTGGGCGGGCGAGACAATCGCGGCCGACGCCACGACGAACGCGGCGGCGTGCAACGCGCGGCGCAGGAAGGAGAGAGTGTGGTTCATCGGAAAGTTGCGTGCTGGTTATGGAAACTGCATGAGGCTTCCGACTATAGGCACTTCTCACCGCCGTCGTTCGAATGTTTCGTGCGTAGCTAATCACGCCGTTGCAGCTTTGCTTTTCATGCAGAAACAGCGGATGCCGCTGATATCGCTGCACAGACCAGTTTGTGCAGTCGGCCAGCCGGATTTGCGCGCTTGTCGTATCGTATTTCGCGCACGCTTTGCAATCCGCTTACCTTTTCGGCAAGGGCTTCCATCATGACCCGATCCCGTCAGTTGCATCTCGGCGCTTTCATGCGTCCCGTCAGCCTGCATACGGGCGCGTGGCGCTTTCCCGGCGCTTTCCCCGACGCAAACTTCAACATCGCGCACCTGAAGCGCTTCGTGCAGACGCTCGAACGCGCCTGCTTCGACGCGTTCTTCATGGCCGATCATCTGGCCGTGCTCAACATGCCGCCCGCCGCGCTCAGGCGCAGCCACACGGTGACATCGTTCGAGCCGCTGACGCTGCTCGCCGCGCTGTCGTCGGTGACGGAGCGCATCGGGCTGATTGCCACCTCGTCGACGACGTTCGACGAGCCGTATCACGTCGCGCGCCGCTTCGCTTCGCTCGATCATCTGAGCGGCGGCCGCGCCGGCTGGAATCTCGTGACGACTTCCAATCCCGATGCGGCGCTGAACTTCGGCCTCGAAGCCCATGTCGAGCACGGCGAGCGCTATCACCGTGCGCGCGAGTTCTACGACGTCGTCACGGGCCTGTGGGATAGCTGGGCGGACGACGCGTTTGTCCGCGACGTCGAAAGCGGCGTCTTTGTCGACACCGAGCGGATGCACGTGCTAGGCCACAAAGGCGAGCATCTGTCGGTGCGTGGGCCGCTGAACATTGCGCGACCGGTTCAGGGGTGGCCTGTCGTCGTGCAGGCTGGGTCATCGGAAGCGGGACGCCAGATCGCCGCCGAAACAGCGGACGCCGTGTTCACCGCGCCGCCCTCGCTCGCCGAAGGCCAGCGCTTTTACGCCGATGTGAAAAGCCGCGTCGAGCGCGCGTGCATTACGACAGCGGTATCGCATCGCTTTCGATCGCGCTCGGCCATGACGTGTCGCAACTCGACCCGGATTCGCTGCTGCCCGAAATTCCCGAGAGCAACGCCAGCAAGAGTTCGCGGCAACGTGTCGTCGATTGGGCACGTCGCGACCAGTTGACGATCCGCCAGCTTGCGCAGCGGATCGGCGGTTATTCGGGGCTGGAAATGGTCGGAACGCCCGCGACGATCGCCGATCAGATGGAGCAATGGCTAGTCGAGCGCGGCTCGGACGGATTCAACGTGATGTTCCCGTATCTGCCAGGCGGTCTCGACGATTTCGCCGATAAAGTCGTGCCCGAGCTACAACGGCGCGGCATTTTCCGGCGCGCGTACGAAGGCACGACGCTGCGCGACCATCTAGGCTTGCCGCGCCCGGAGAATCGTTTCTTCGCTCGGCGCCGCGGCGACTAGACCGACACCGCCTCGCGCAGAAAATCCACCAGCGCCGATTGCACCGCGTTCATCGCGCCGCCCGAGCCGATGAGCGCGAGTTCGGTGGGCGGCAAACGCGGCAGGTCAAAGCACACGCTATGCTCGGGCAGCACGGCCGTGGTCGGCAGCACCGTGATGCCGAGGCCGGAAGCGACGGCCGCCTGAATGCCCGTCAGGCTATGGCTGCCGAACGCGACGCGCCAGCTTCGCTGCGTATGATCGAGGCTGCGGATCGCGCGCTTGCGGTACACGCAGCCTTGCGGAAACAGCGCGAGCGGAATCGGCTCGCCATCTTCGGGCGGCACTTCGATCATGCGCCCGCGCACCCACACGAGCGATTCGGGCCACGACGCGAGACTCGGCCCGCTACCCGGCTCGCGTTTGACGAGCGCGATCTCGATCTCGCCACCCGACAGCTTGCGGTGCAGATCGGAACTCATGCCCGCGACCGTTTCGAGCCGCGCTTCGGGCCGCGCCTTGACGAAGCCCGACAGGATTGACGCCATGCGCTTCGCGTCGAAGTCTTCCGGCACGCCGATGCGGATCGGCGTACGCCATACATCGCTCGCGAGCGCGTCCTGTGCCTCCTGCGACAGCGCGATCAGGCGGCGCGCATATTGCGTGAGCAGTTCGCCGTGTTCTGTCGCCGTCACCTGGTTGCCCGTGCGGTCGCGCATCAACAGCGTACGGCCAACCAGTTCTTCGAGGCGCCGCACCTGCTGGCTGACCGTCGACTGGGTGCGGTGTACGCGGTCGCCGGCCCGTGTGAAGCTGCCTTCGTCGACGACGCACACCAGCGTCTTCAGAAGTTCGAGATCGAGCATGACGGGCGCCTCATATTTACGATTCCACTAAGCATGCCATTTTAATTTAATTTCCCAATATGCGGCGCGAGGCATAGTCTGTGTTCCATATCGACGTCACCGGAAAGGAGCCTCTCATGTCACTTGAAAACACACCGCGCCCGTCGTGGCTGACCTTCGATTGCTACGGCACGCTGATTCAATGGGACGAAGGCCTGCTGGACGCCGTCACGGCGATCCTCGCCGGCAAGCACGCCGCCGCCATCGATCCGCGCGAATTCATCGCCGTCTACGACAGGCACGAGCACGCGCTGGAACAGACGCCGCCGCACCGCTCGTTCCGCGAAGTCGCTGGCGAAGCGCTACGCATCGCGCTCGAAGAATTCGACCTGCACGCCGACGACAACGACATCCGCCTGCTGACCAGCCGCATCTCCGCGATGCCGCCCTTCCCCGAAGTGGTCGATACGCTGCGCGCGCTGAAGGAAGCGGGCTACCGGCTGTGCATCGTGTCGAATACCGATGACGACGTGATCGCCGGCAACGTCGCGCAGCTTGGCGGCTATATCGACCGCGTAATTACCGCGCAGCAGGCCGGCGCGTACAAACCCAACCGGCGCCTTTTCGACTATGCTCACGAACAGCTAGGCGTATCGCTCGACGACGTGGTGCATATCTGCGCGAGCCCGCATCTGGATCACGCAGCGGCGCGCGATATCGGCTTTCGCTGCGTGTGGATCGACCGCGGCACGGGCCGCCAGCGCCTGCCCGACTACACGCCCGACGCCACGCTCGCGACGCTCGACAAGGTGCCGCCGCTGTTCGCGTCGCTCGGCTGGTGAAACGCGCAAAGGACCTGTCATGGCTCATACGCTCAACGTCAACACCTCCGCTGTCTCGCGCCGCACCGCGCTCGATTCCGACGCGGTGCATGCGGCCCGCATTGAACTGGCCGCGTGTTTTCAGCTTGCTGCACAGCATGGTCTCGAAGAAGGCGTGTGCAATCATTTCTCCGCCGTCGTGCCGGGACATGACGATCTGTTCTTCGTCAATCCGTATGGCTACGCGTTTTCGGAAGTCACGGCATCGCGCCTGTTGATCTGCGATTTCGACGGCAACGTGATCGAGGGTGACGGCAGCCCGGAAGCGACGGCGTTCTACATTCATGCGCAGTTGCATCGGGCCATGCCGCGCGTGAAGGCCGCGTTTCACACGCATATGCCGAACGCGACCGCGTTGTGCCTCATCGAAGGACCGCCGCTGTTGTGGCTCGGACAAACCGCGCTGAAATTCTACGGGCGTACCGCCGTCGACGAGCACTACAACGGCTTGGCGCTCGATACATCCGAAGGCGACCGCATCGCGGCTGCAATGGGCGACGCGGACATCCTGTTCCTGAAGAATCACGGCGTGATGGTCGCGGGCGCGAGCATCGCCGAAGCCTGGGACGATCTGTACTACCTTGAGCGCGCCGCCGAAGTGCAACTCAAGGCGATGCAGAGCAACCGGCCGCTCAAGCCCGTGCCGCACGACATCGCGCAGCGCGCGTATGAGCAGATGCGGCTGGGCGACAAGGAAAGCGCGCGAGCGCACCTCGACAGCGGCATCAGGCGTCTGCGCGACGCGGGCAACCGCTTCGAGACATGAAGCACGCGAGACATCGCGATCGCCGCTACACCTGACGCGCGACGTGATCGGTGATCTGCCGCAGCTTGTGCAGCATCTGCTCGCCCGAGGCTATATAGAGCGCCCTGTCGCCTGTCAGCACGCTCGCACGGAACGTCTGCAGCGCATGCTTCAGCGGTTCGTACCTGAGCACGGAAGCCGCGCCGTCGACGCGATGAATCCACTGCCGCAGGACAGCCGGCTCGGCCTCGCCGAGCATGCCTTCGAGTTCGTCGGCATCGGTCGTCATGGTCTGGACGATGATTTCGATCAGCTTCTCGTCGCGCCCGGTGCTGCCGAAATTCTGATTGATCGCGTCCCAGTCGAGATCGGGCAGTTCGCCCGGTTCCGTCGCGGCGGCAGGTACGGCGGCGGGTCCAGCCACGTGAGGCGTGGCACGCGGCGCGTCCACCTGCGGCGCGGGCCGTGCGTCGCTCGCGGGCGCGCCGTGCCCCTGCAGGCACTGCGGCGCGAACCGGGTAAGGCACGCAAGCAGATCGCTGAGCTTGGCCGGCTTGTACAGGCACTCGTCCATGCCGGCGGCCAGACACTCTTCGCGTTCTTCCCGCCCCACGCTCGCCGTCAGTCCGACGATGGAGATGCGCGGCCTGTCATCCGTCCGTTCGCGCACGCGGGTTGCCAGCGTGTAGCCGTCCATCTCGGGCATGTGGCAATCGGTGATCAGCAGCGCATAGTCCGCCGACTCCATCGCCTTCAGCGCCTGCACGCCATGTTCGACGGTGTCGCACGTGCAGCCGAGCAGTTCCAGTTGCTGCCGCAGCAGATGGCGGTTGATCCCGTTGTCTTCGGCGATCAGGATCAGCGCATGATCGCGCAGCGCATCGGCGCGGCTGCGCGGCGCAGCCGGTGTGAGCGCCGACGCCGCGGATTCCAGTCCCAGTTCGGCGTCCCCGTGCAAGACGGCATTGCAGACGGCAGCCACGCCCTCGAGCGTCACGGGATAGACGCACAGATAGCAGATGTCCCCCATGCGGACATATCCGCCCGTCTTGATGGTCGCGGTCGTGGGAACGACGGGGACGCCGCCCACCTGTATTTGAACTGGGGGCTTCTGCTGGGCTTGCATGAGAGGCTGGTCCGCTGACGGACTTTCCGCTGTCAGCAGGTCGTCGATGATCAGCCGGCACTCCGCTGGCAAGCCATCCGGGGAAAGCGCTGCATTTGGATCGAGAATCGCCACAGTACCGCCGAAAGTGCGCAACGCTTGCGTCAGGCTGCACAGCACAGACGCATCGCGAACGCAAAGACCGACGGTGACGCCGGCCAGCGGATAGCTTTGAAACTCGCGCTGGTTCACTTCCAGCGGCAGGCGGAACTCGACCTGGGTGCCACGCCCCACTTCGCCTTCCATGCCGATGGTGCCGCCCAGCATGGCCACCAGCCGCCGCGAGATCGTCAAGCCGAGACCTGTACCGCCATAGCGGCGCGTCGTCGAGGCTTCGGCCTGCACGAACGGCTGAAAGAGGCGCGCCCGCTGATCCGGGCTGATGCCGATTCCCGTGTCGCTCACGCGCCAGACAATGATTTGAGTGCCGTTGCCTTCGTCGTCCTGGCCCGCGAGTTCGACGTCGAGCCGGATGCTGCCTTCCGAGGTGAACTTGATCGCGTTGCTGAGCAGGTTGAAGAGAATCTGCCGTAGCCGCACGCCGTCGCTCCACACCACGGGCGCAATCGCCGCGTCGATGCACAGCACCAGCTTCAGCCGCTTCTCCTGTGCGCGCCAGAAGAACAGCGAGAACGTGCTCGCGCACAGATCGCGGATATCCACTGGCGCCCGCTCCAGTGCGATCTTGCCGGCCTCGATCTTCGAGTAGTCCAGAATGTCGTTGAGGATCTGCAGCAGCGACTCGGCTGCCTGCGAGATCAGCTTCACCTTGACCGCCTGGTCGGGGCGCAGGTTGCTGTGTGCTAGCAGTTCGATCAGTCCTATCACGGCGCTCATCGGCGTGCGTATCTCATGGCTCATCGCCGCGAGAAACTCGCTCTTCGCGCGCGACGCCTGCTGCGCCGCATCGCGCGCCTCGCCAAGCGCGACGGCATGCTGATGCTGTTCTTCGGCGTCGCTCCAGTAGCCTGTCCAGACGAGATCGTCGTGCTCGACCCGATGCGGCACAGCGTGCAGCCGCGTCCACCGGAAGGCGCCGCGGCGCTGAACGCGAAGTTCGCGGCTCACGGTCGCCAGCATCTGCTCGGCCTTGTACGCCTCGGTCAGAAGCGCGGCGCGGTCCTCAGGATGAACTGCTGCGAGCACCGATCCGGGAATGGCTTGCAGCTCAGCGCTGGTCTTGCCGAACATTTCGACGGTATTGCCGCTTAGCCAGATCACCCGCGAGTCGCCGTTTCTAGCCTGTCGATACTGGAACGCAGTCGCCGGCAACTGGCTGGTCACGTCGATCAGCCGCAGCTCTGCTTCCCGGCGTTCGCGCGCCTCCTTGTGCAACGCGCGGCGCGAGCGCCACAGCACCGCAATCACGGCCAGCAGCGCGAGCGCCACGGGCGCGAACCTCAGCGCGATGTCTTTCCACGACGGACCCAGTTCGTAGTTCGCGCCGAAGTAGCGGTTCTGGATCGAGAGCCGCTCGGAGTCCGGCAACGCCGCGAGCGCGCGGTCGATGATCGGCATGAGCCGGGCCGCCAGCTTCGGCGAGACGGCAAAGCCCGTCTGCAGCGAACGGCCCGCGGAGCCGATGATGCGCAGCGTGTCGCCATGCATGCGCTGCAGCATGTAGTGAACCGTGGCCAGATCGTCCACGTAGACATCGGCCTTGCCTTCGGCGACCGCGTTCATGCCCGTCCCGACATCCGGCACGACGACGATGCGCGCCTGCGGCGCTGCGCCCGTCACCAGCCAGCGCAGACCGCCGCCGTCGGTGACGGCGACGCGCTTGCCGTTCAGATCGCGTAACTGGCCAAGCGCAGGCGCATCGTTACGGCCGACGGCAACAACCGGAAACGTCGCGTACGGGCGCGACACGGGCGTGCCGCGCAACGCGGGGTCATGAAGAATGGCGACGGCGACCAGATCGAGCGTTCCCGCTTGCAGGGCATCCACGGTGGCGGCGAAGCCTGGCTCGGGCTGGCGTACGAAACCGATCCCCAGCCGGTTCGCGAGATAGCGCAGATAGTCCTGTGCCATGCCATGCGTCTGCCCGCTGTCGTCGACGTAACTGTACGGCGGCAGCCCGCTGTCCACGCCCACGCGCAGCGGCGGCAGCGAGCGCAGCCATGCGCGCTCCTCGTCGCTCAGATGAAACGGCGCGGGCGACTCCGGTTGAATCGGCCCGGTAGTCATCCAGTTGCTCAGGATGCGCTGCCGGGCATACTCGGGCAGCGCGTTCAGCCGTTCGTCGACACCGTCGCGCAACGCCTGTTGCGTGCGCGCAAAGCCGAAGCGCACGCCGCTTTCCGTTTCGCGATAGCGATTCAGTTCCGCCAGCCCGGCGAACTCCGGCTGCGACAAAAGGTAGTCCGCGACGGGCAGCAACGTGATGTAGACGTCCGCCTTCTTTTGCAGCACATCGCGCAAGCCCTCCTGCGGACTGTGTGTACGCACGAAGACGGAATCGGGGTAGCGCTCGTGCGACACCTGCTCGATGTACGAGCCTGCCTCTGCCGCAATGCGCTTGCCCGCGAGGCGTGGCGGCTCGCCGTCGCGCGCGGCATCCGACGCGCGCCCGACCACGACGAAATCGGCATCGTAGTACGGCTCGGACAGTATCAGGCAGCGCCTCGCCTCGATCGGCTTCTGCACGGCGAGCACGATGTCGACGGAGCCGGCGCAGGCTGCAGCGTTCAACGACGCGTAGTCAGGGAACACCCGGACCCGCAGTTGCGCGGACGGGTCGAGAACGGATTTGAGGATATCGAACGCGGCGCCGGACAGCTGACCGTTGTTGACGATCAGAAGCGGCGGCCAGCCGCCTTCGGGGACTCCCACCGTGAGGCTTGCAGGCTTGTGCGGGTGAGATTGCGCCTGCGCGGTGGCGTCGACCGATGCCAGCGCAAGCATCACGCATAAAACCTGGCACAGCCTGAGGCAGCGATTGCTGATGTTGTTCATGGCGGTCAGGGAAACGAAGACCGGCGCAGACGGCGCTGGCGTCACGTTGCTGAGTTTCATGATAGTGCCCCGCCAGCCTGTTCGGGACCTGGATCAAACGCGCAAGGTTGCTGATCAAAACGGTTCGCGGAGCAAAGTCGCTCAGGCCAGTTCGACGATCACTTCATCGAGCGCGCGAAACGGCGCGAGCAGCGCTTCGTCGGCCAGCGCCGAGGTGATGAGCCGCCAGTCGCGCTGCAGCGGCGTCCAGTGCTGCTGGCGCGCGCGGCCGAGCTTGTCGGAATCGGCGAGCACGATGATTTCGGCGGCGCGCGACACGATGCACTCCTTCAGATACGCCTGCTGCGCCGATGCTTCGCACAGGCCGAAGCCCGCGACCACGCCGTCCGCGCCGAGAAACGCGCGGTCGACGGTCAAACGGCTGAGAATGAGTTCCGCGAGCGGCCCGAGCGTGCTCATGCTGGAGCCGCGCAGTTCGCCGCCGATCAGCGTGAGCCGCACGCCTGGCGCATTGGCGAGCGCTGTGACCGCGAGCAGATTGTTGGTGACGACATGCAGGTCTTCGCGCGTCGACAGATGCCACGCGAGCTGGGCGCAGGTCGTGCCGCCGTCGAGCAGCACCGTGTCCCCGTCGTGTACGTGCAAGGCGGCCGCCTGCGCGATGACTTCCTTTTGCTCGCGCTGCGCCGACTTGCGTTCTTCGAGCGACGCTTCCGGCTCGTGTACCCCGACCAGCGCGGTCGCGCCGCCGTAGGTGCGCACCAGGCGCTTCTGCTTCGCGAGCGCCGTCAGGTCACGGCGGATCGTCGCTTCCGACACGCCCAGCGCGGCGCACAACGCCTCGACGTTGGCGTCGCGCGTGCGCACGAGTTCGAGAATCGCCTGATGACGGTCGGTCGTTTTTTTCACGTCTGCGGGAGTCCGGGAATGGGGCTCGATCTTACACCAGCCCCTTTGCGCCCATTCGACGGCGGGCGCGTACAGTGTTGCTGCTGCGCCGGCTCGCCGCCGTCTGCGTTCAGCGGCGCGTCGCCAGTTCCGCGCCCTGGCGCAACGCTTCGAGCATGCTGCCTTCGTCGACGACACCCTTGCCCGCGATATCGAACGCGGTGCCGTGATCGACCGACGTGCGGATCACTTCCAGCCCCACCGTCACGTTCACGCCCGCTTCGAGGCCGAGCACCTTCACCGGGCCGTGGCCCTGGTCGTGATACATCGCGACCACCAGATCAAAGTCGCCTCGGCCTGCGCGGAAAAACAGCGTGTCGGCGGGCAGCGGACCCGTGACGTCGAGGCCGCGTTCCTGCAGCAGCTTCACGGCGGGGATGATCTTCTCCTCTTCTTCGCCATAGCCGAACAGGCCGTTTTCGCCCGCGTGCGGATTGATGCCGCACACGCCGATGCGCGGATGTTCGATGCCCGCCTTCACGAGCGTCGCGTTGCCGCGTTCGATGGTCCGCTGCACGAGGCCCGGCTCGATCTTGCGGATCGCGTCGATGATGCCGATGTGCGTCGTCACGTGAATCACGCGCAGTTGCGGCGCGACCAGCATCATCGACACTTCGTCGACGCCCGTCAGATGCGCGAGCATTTCCGTGTGGCCCGGGTACTTGTGGCCGCCCGCATGCAATGCTTCCTTGTTGAGCGGCGCCGTGCAGATCGCGTCGATCTTGCCCGCCTGCGCGAGTTCGACGGCGCGCTTGATGTATTGATACGCGGCGTCGCCCGCCAGTGCCGACAACTGGCCGAACGGCAGGTCGTCGGGAATCAGGCCGAGGTCGATGCAGTCGATTGTGCCTTGTTCGTAGCGCGCATCGGATGCATCTTCGATGCGGCGAATCTTCATCGTCCCGCCGACGATCTGGTTCGCGCGTTCGAGGCGCCTCGCATCGCCAATCACGAGCGGACGGCATTGCGCGTAGACCGACGCGTGTGCGAGGCTCTTGACGACGACTTCTGCGCCGACGCCTGCTGCATCGCCCATCGTGATGCCGATTACGGGAAGGTAGTTGCTCATGATGTGATCTCGTGGGTACTTGCTATTCATTCGCGGACGTCAGTGGGAAACGACGTCGCGCTCGGTTTCGTTGCGCAGGGTCAGCCATGCGGCATACAGCGCGTGATCGGTGCCGAATGCGCCCGCCTTCGTCACGACGCCGGGGCAATGTGTGCGGGTCGCATCGAGCGGCCTCGCCACCGCGACGCCCGCTTCGACTTCAGCCAGCAATTGCAGATTGCCGATGCGCGCGGCCGCCAGCATCGCGCGCGCGGTCTCGCCGCCCGTCGCGATCAGGCCGCCCGTTTTCGTGAAGTGCGGCTCGACCAGCGCCGCAAGCGCCGCCGACAGTTGCGCGCCTTCGGCGGGATCGAACGCGTCGTCGCGACCGATGCGCAGCAACAGATCGACACCCGCCTTCAGCGACACGCCGACCTGGTCCTGCCACGCGCGCCAGTCGCGATGGCTCTTGCCTTCGCGCAGCACGACAGGCGGCACGATCAGTTCTTCGACGGCGCCGCGCTCGCGCAGCATCGCGCATTGACGCTCGCTGACAGCCGACAGGCTGCCGACCAGAATCAGGATCGGGCCGCCGGGAAATCTGTCGCCGCTGGACTTGCGTTCTTCAGCGTCGCCGCGCGGATTGAGCGCCGCGATCTCGCGCGCGAGCCCGCCCGATCCGACCCAGAAGAACGGCGCGTCGCTTTGCAGCGTGGCGCGGGCGAGCGCGCGCAAGGCCTTCTCGCTTTGCGTATCGACGATCAGCGCCTGCACGCCGTTCGCCGCCATCGCGCCGATACATACGGCCAGCGTTTCGGGTTCGTCGGCGAGTGCTTCGGCGTCGAGCCGGTCCGTTGCCAAACCGGCTGCTTCGAGTTGCGCTGCGATGCCGGCGGGAACACCCGCATGCTCCAGCTTCCATGTCGCCGTCTGTTCGAGCGGCTCGCCGTGTACGAACACGCGGCCGTCGCGCACCGTGCGTCCCGTCGCCGGGAAGGCGGGCGCGACGATCGCCATGCCCGCGAGCGCCTGCAGGCCCGCCACTTCCGCTGCCCAGTTGCCGCGCAGCGTCGAATCGATTTTCTTGTAGAGCCGCTGGTCGCGCGCGCTCATCTCGGCATAGGCCGCCGACGTGCGCACTGATGCGTCGTGAGGCGTGAGACGGCGCGTGTCGGTATCGACGGCGATCGTGTCCGCGCCGTCATGCGCGGGTGTACGCGTCGCCTCCAGCGTGACGACCGTGCGATGGCCCGCGCTCGCGAAACCGATCGCGCAGTCCGCAGCGCCCGACAGGTCGTCCGCGAGAATCAGAATCTTCATCGTGCCAGCCCTTCGCGATTCTTCGTGCGCGCGCCTTCCTGGCGCTGCTGATAGCGCTTCGCCACCTGCGCGGTCAGGATCGGCGACAGGATCGCCGTGACCACGACGCATGCGGCCACCAGCAGCGTCGCGCTCTGCGCCGCTTCGTTGTACACCGGGTTCGCCGCCGCGACGAGAGCCGGCACAGCCGCTGCGTTGCCCGCCGTATTGGCTGCCGCCACGCCCGCCACGCCCGTGCCGCCCGTCAGGCGATCGGCGAAGTACAGCGGAATGCCCGTCACGATCACCACCGCGATGCCGAGACCGATGCCGAGCAGCCCCGCTTGCCAGACCTTGTGCAGATCGAGGCCCGCGCCGAGCGCCAGTGCAAAGAACGGAATCATCACGGGCACCGCCTTCGCGAGAAAGTCGCGCATTTCGCGGTCCAGATTGCCGAGCAGCATGCCGAGCGCGAGCGGCAGGATGCTGCCGACCAGCGTTTGCCACGGGAACGCCGACAGACCCGCGACGCCGAGCGTCACCATGGTCAGGAACGGACCCGATTCGAGCGACATCAGCGTGTACGCGCCGACGTCTTCCGAGCGGCCATACTGACCCATCAGCGCCATGTAGAGGCCGCCGTTGGTGTCGTTCATCGCGGCGACCACGGCGAGCGTCGAGATGCCCGCGAACAGGCCCGACGAAACCGGATGCTCGCCAAGCACATGGCCGAGAATCACACCGACGATCACCGCCGCGCCCACCTTCGTCACCAGCAGCGCGCCGCCCTTTTTCATCAGATACGGCGTCGCCTTCACGTCGATGCTCGCACCCATGCATACGTAGAACACGGCCAGGATAGGCAGTGCGCCCGTGAACAGCGCGTTCGTGAACGAGCCGAAGAACTTGGGCATGCCGGGCAGGAACGTCGCCACCAGCGAGCCGATGAGCAGCGGCACGATCATCATGCCGCCGGGGATGCGCTCGATCGAGCGTTTGATGGGAATCTGAACCATGCGAGTCTCCTGGCTTTATTAAGCGCCGCGTCTGTCCGCGATTTTGATTGAAACAGTCATCATTCGATCGAATCGATCAGTTCGGAGTGTAGACCGTTTGATTGGATTGCGCAAACCGATCACAAGTTTGCGCAAACCGATCATTTCGCGGACGGCGCGCTCAATGCCCGCGCCCGTGGCCGTTACCGGCGCGCGGCGCGCACGGTATTGCGCCGCGTGTCGCGGCTCTCGCTGTCGCTCACGCTGCGCACGATCGACGCAAACGAGCGCGCCGCGGGCGTGCGCGCCTCGTCCCTGCGCCACAGCAAGCCGGGCGAACGCACAGGCGTCGGACTTTCGAGCGGAATCAGTTTCACGTCCTCGCGCCGCAGCGCGTGGGTCGACACGATCGTCGCGATATCCGTCTCTCTGACCAGTTCGATCATCGGCGCAATGGCGTTCATTTCCGCGACGACGACGGGCGCCGCATTCGCCATCCGGAACGATTCGTCGAGCAGCACGCGCGTGGAAAAGCTGCGCGGCAACAGCACCATGCGCTGCAGATGAAGCTCGGACACGCGCACGAAGCGCCGCTTCGCGAACGGATGCCGCAGCCCGACGGCGAGCATCATCTCCTCGGTGTAGAGCGGCTCGAAACGCAGCGGCAGCGCGTCGTTCGGCTTGTACGTCACGCCGATATCGAGGTCGCCGCGCAGCAGCGCCTGCGCGATGCCGTCGCCCGTCATTTCGAGCACGTCGACGCGCACGGACGGATGCCGGTCCAGAAACAGCGACACGCAGCGCGGAATGATGTGCAGGTTGAACGTGTGCGTCGCGCCGATGCGCACGACGCCCGTCATTTCCTCAGCGGCATAGCGCACGGTCGACACGCCTTCGTCGACTTCGCGCAGCGCATTGCGCACGCGCTCCAGAAACAGCTCGCCCGCTTCCGTCATCGTCACGCGCCGGCCTTCGCGCTCGAACAGCCGGCAGCCGAGTTCCTCTTCGAGCTGGCGGATCTGATGCGACAGCGTCGATTGCGTGACGTGGACCTTTTGCGCGGCGACGGTGAAGCTCAGTTGCTCCGCTAGCGCCGCAAAGTAGCGCAGATGTCGTAGTTCCATGGGTTCTCGAGGGACGCTTTTGAATCGATGGCATCGATAGATAATCAGCGAAAAATACCATTTTTATCGATAGATTGCCTGCCTTACACTGGCCTCGCCATCAACGATCGCAGCGAGAGGAGACCTCGACGCGATGCTCAACGGACCCGCGAAGCACCCATGAAAATCGGCAAAGAGACTATCCCGCGCACGTCGATCTCGACCTCGAATACGCACACCATCGTCGTGCGAGGACGCGACCTCGCGAACGAACTGATCGGCAAGATCTCGTTCACCGACTACTTCTTCCTGCTCGTCACGGGACAAACGCCCAGCCCGGCGGCCAGCGCCGTGCTCGACGCGACGCTCGTCGCGATCGCGGAGCACGGACTCGTGCCGAGCGTGCAGGCCAGCCGCATGACGCTCGCCGCCGCGCCCGATGCGCTGCAAGGCGCCGTGGCCGCGGGGATTCTCGGTTGCGGCTCGGTGATACTCGGCGCGTCTGAGTCCTGTGGAAAGCTGCTCGACGAAGTGCGGCAGTGCGCGGCACAAACGGGCGGCGATCTGTCCGAGGCGGCGTTCACGGTGATCACGCGTTATCGCGCGGACAAACGCGCCGTGCCGGGCTACGGCCATCCGCTGCATAAAGAGCGCGACCCGCGCGTCGACGCGCTGTTCGCCGTCGCCGAACGCAGCGGCGCGGATATGACCTACGTGCGCATCGCGGAAGCGATCGAATCCGTGTTGCCAGATGTGTTCGGCAAGGCGCTGATGCTCAACGTGTCGGCGGCGATTCCCGCTGTGTTGCTGGGCGTCGGTTTTCCGCTGGCCGCGCTCAAGGGCGTGCCGATTCTCGCGCGCACAGCCGGACTGATCGGGCATCTGACGGAAGAACTGGCGCATTCGATCGGTTTTGCGTTGTCGTATCAGGCCACGCGCGAAGTGGTGTACGACGGCGAAGCGCCCGAAGGCTTTCAGGCCGGTATCTGAGCTTTTCTTCTGAGCCGCTTCGCGGCGAATCTCTGGAGTTGTTGCATGACCAAAGTTCTCGAAGGCGTCCGGGTACTGGAGCAAGGCACCTTTATCACGGGGCCGGCGGCCGGCATGCTGCTCGGCGATCTGGGCGCCGACGTCGTCAAGATCGAGCAGCCGGGCTCGGGCGATCCGTTCCGCGCGTTCAAGGGCGGCCTCTATAGCCCGCACTATCAGACCTACAACCGCAACAAGCGCAGCGTCACGCTGAATACGAAAGACGCTGATGATCTCGCGCTGTTCGACGCGCTGATCCGCGACGCCGACGTGTATATCCAGAACTTCCGGCCGGGCGCAGCGGATCGCATGAACGCGGGCTACGAGCGTTTGCGCGAGATCAATCCGCGCCTGATCTACTGCGCGATCAGCGGCTTCGGCCAGACCGGCCCGGCAGCGACGCGCCCCGCATACGATACCGTCGCACAGGCGGCAAGCGGCTTTCTCGGCCTGCTGATCAATCCCGAGAATCCGCGCGTGGTCGGTCCCGCGATTGCCGATTCGCTGACGGGCCTCTATGCGGCGTACGGCATTCTCGGCGCGCTGCACGAGCGCAACCGGACGGGCGTCGGACGCAAGGTCGAAGTGTCGATGCTCGAAGCAATGAGCCACTTCAATCTCGACGCGTTCACGCACTACTACTCAGCCGATGAACTGATGGGCCCATACAGCCGTCCGAGCGTGTCGCAGTCATACGTCATGAAGTGCTCGGACGGCAAATGGCTGGCGCTGCACATGTCGTCGCCGGAGAAATTCTGGCTGGGTCTCGCCGATGCCATCGAACAGCCAACCTTGCTGCAAGACCCGCGCTTTGCCGACCGCGCGGGACGCATCGCGAATCAGGAGGCGTTGATCGATCTGCTCGGCGCCGCCTTCGCGCAGCGTACCCGCGCCGACTGGTGCGCGCGACTCGAAGCGAACGACGTGCCGCATGCGCCGATGTACGACGCCAGCGAAGCGCTCGACGATCCGCAGGCCAAGCACCTCGAATTGCTGGTTGAAACATCGCATCCGGAGATGGGGCGTTTTCGCACGGTGCGGCCGCCTGTTTCTTTCGACGGCGAGCGCACGACCGACGTGATCGCGCCGCCGACGCTCGGCGAGCACAACGGCGAATTGCTGGCGCCGTTGCGTACGGCATTGAAGCAGAGCGAAGCCGCGTAGGCAGCGCGGCCAACGCATCAAATGACGACTATATTGGAGACCTCGCAATGGAAACGACCAACGGTGCGCTGACGCGCAGCGGCCTGGACGGCCCGCCGTCCGAATCGATGAAGAGCGACAGTGTGCAGGTGGATACGGAGAGGCTGTTTGGACGCATCGCGCGGCGGCTGATTCCGTTTCTCTTTCTCTGCTATGTGCTCAACTACATCGACCGCGTCAATATCAGCTTTGCGCATCTGCAGTTTCGCGCGGACCTTGGCCTGACGGAAGCGTCCTATGGACTGGGCGTCGGCGTGTTCTACATCGGCTATGTGCTGTTCGAGGTGCCGAGCAATCTGCTGTTGCGCCGCATCGGCCCGCGCCGCACGATCGCGCGCATCATGGTGCTGTGGGGTCTCGTGTCGGTGTCGATGATGTTCGTACGCAATCCGACGCAGTTCTATATCGCGCGTATTGCGCTCGGCATTGCCGAAGCGGGCTTCTTTCCTGGTATCGTCTATTACCTCACGTCGTGGTTTCCGGATCGTCATCGTGCGAAGGTGCTGTCCGCTTTCGTGCTTGGCATCGCCGTGGCGGGTATCACGGGCGGTCCGGTTTCCGGATGGATTCTCAGCAATGCCGATGGCTGGCACACGCTGCACGCATGGCAATGGCTCTTTCTGCTCGAAGGGATTCCGCCCGTACTGGTCGGTCTGGTCGCGCTCTGGTATCTGCCTGATTCCGCCGCGACCGCGAAGTGGCTGACGCCTGAGGAAAAGGCGCTTGTCGCCCGCGAGTTGCAAGGCGAGGGCCATGGGAACGAACATCGCATCGATCACTTCGGCGCAGCGTTGAAGAACTGGCGCGTGTATGTGTGCGCGTTCGGCTATTTCACGATCACGTGGGCAGGCAGCGTGCTGAACTTCTGGGCGCCGTCCGTGATCCGGCAAGCGGGTGTCGCGAACCCGTGGCATATCGGGCTCGTGTCGGCGATTCCGTATCTGATCGGCGCGATCGGCATGGTGCTCGCGAGCCGGCACTCGGATGCGACCAAAGAACGGCGGCTGCATTTCGCGGGCTGCGCGCTGGTGTCGGCGGCGGGCGCGGTCCTGCTTGGCACGGCGCACGCTTCGTTTGCACCGGCAATCGCTGGGTTGGCGCTTGTCGCGATCGGTTACCTGTCTTGTACGGCAATCTTCTGGACGATACCGGCGACGTTTCTGTCGGGCACGGCGTCGGCGGGTTCGATTGCGCTGATATCGAGCATCGGGCAGCTCGGCAGCTTGAGCGCGCCGACGGCTATCGGCGCATTGACGGCGGCGACGCACGATATCAGCGCGGGTTCGTATCTGGCTGCCGCTGTGCTTGTGTGCGGTGCGGTCGTGATTGCGGTGGCGATGCGCAATATGAAGCGTTGAGCCTGAAGGCAGCGGTCGATTGGCTTTTTTGATTGGCCGCTGCTGTTAAGCGAAGCGACTGCCTGTATCCGAATCGCACGCATTCGAGCGCGGCCGTGAAGGCCTTCGTCGAATGGATCGCGGAGATTTTTCAGCGATGACGCTGAAACAAAAACCGCGACGCGCATCCTGGCGCGTCGCGGCGATTGCACAACGTGACGTCGTTACTGCGCCTTCGCAGCCGCCGCGATGATCGCGTTCGCCACCGCTTCGGGCTTGCTAAGCATCGGCACGTGGCTCGTGTCGACATGCGTCACGTTCGCCTTGATCTGCCCTGCCATCGCGTCCTGCAAACGCGGATCGATCATCCGGTCGTGATTCGCGACGACGAAGTACGAAGGCTTCGTGTGCCACGCGGCGTCCGTTATCTTGTCGTCGGTGCAGCCGGCGAACCACGGGCCTTGCGTCGCCGCGACAATGCGCTTTTGCGCCGGGCTCAGGTCCTGAGCAAAGTCGTTGTCGATGGCTTTCGACGACAGCGTCAGGAAGTTGCCCGAGTCCTTCTGCAACTCGCTCGCCCATGCGGGCGCGGTCTTGCCCTTCACAACATCGTTGATCGACTGGCCGCTGTCAGGTGCGAACGCAGCCACGTAGACGAGCGCCTTCACCTTGTCGTCGTTGCCCGCCTGCGTGATGACGGCGCCGCCCCATGAATGGCCGACCAGCACCACCGGACCCTGCTGCGCGTCGATCGCGCGCTTGGTGGCGGCGGCATCGTCGGCAAGCGAGCTGAGCGGGTTCTGCACGGCAACCACATGCAGGCCGCGCGCTTCGAGCAGCGGAATCACCTTCTCCCAGCTCGATCCATCGGCGAACGCGCCGTGTACCAGCACGACGTTCTTGCCCTTCAGATCCTGCGGCGGCGCGGCGTGCGCGGACTGCAACGAAAACACAGCGCCCGCCAGCATGGCGGAGGCGATGCACTTCCTGATAAGCGAGTTCATAAGCGAGCTGTCCTTATGTGTCAAGCCGGGTTATCGAATGGAACGAAGCTTCGCAGACGCCCATGCGCGCGGGTATCGGTCAAATGACCGATCTCGCGCGACACCGCGCACGGTATAGTGAGGCTCGATAAAAGACCCGCATCGCACCTTTATGCAGACCTCGTCAGGCTCATCCGGCGGACCCGTCGTTCGCGTCTTCGATGCCGTGAAGGCGCTCGCCTTCATCGGCGATCTGAGCATGGGCCAGCCAACCGACCACTCCGTCCGCACCGCGTGGCTCGCCGTACGCCTCGCACAGGCCGCCGAACTCGGCGAAGCGGCCGTCGTCGCCGTGTGCGAGGCGTCGCTGCTGCGCTGGTCGGGCTGCACGGCGAACGCGTCGGGCTTCGCGGAAGCGCTCGGCGACGACGTCGCGAGCCGCGAAGCGATGCTCGCGCTCAAGCCGGGCTGGGCACGCCCGATGGAATTGCAAGGCGATGTGAGCGCGGTCATGACGCCGCTCGCGCGGATTCACTGCGAAGTGTCGGGCGAAGCGGCGCGCATGCTCGGTCTCGGCCAGGGCACGCAAGTCACACTGCGACACGTGTTCGAATCGTGGGACGGTACGGGCACGCCGGACCGGCTGGCCGGCAGCGACGTGCCCCCCACCGTGTTCGTGGTCGCGCTGGCGGGCGAACTGGAGATTTTTACACGCACGTACGGGATCGAACGCGCGAGTGCGCTGATCGGCCAGCGCGCCGATTCGCGCTACCCGGACAAGCTCGCGCGGCTCGCGGTCCGGCTCGCACCGCAATGGCTCGACGAACTGGCACAGGCCGACGCGGCGTCCATCGATGCCACGCTGTCGACGCAGCAGATGAACGACGTCACGCCCGTCGAACTGGTCGCGGACATCATCGATCTCAAACTGCCGTGGATGACGGGCTATTCGCGCAGCGTCGCGGCGACGGCCGCATCGTGCGCGGCGCGCTTTGCGCTCGATGCGCACGCGCAAAACCGGCTCTATTGCGCAGGTCTCGTTCATGGCATGGGGCGCGCGGCCGTGCCGAACCCCGTCTGGGACGCGCCTGCCCGTCTGTCGCAGGCGGCGTGGGAGAAAGCGCGTCTCGTGCCGTACTGGACCTCGCGCGCGGGCAAGCAGACAGGCTCGCTCGCCGAGGCGGCCGAACTCGGCTCATACGCGTATGAACGGCTCGACGGCTCGGGCTATTTTCGTGGCGCGTCGGGCGCTGCGTTGTCGATGGAAGCGCGCATTCTCGCGGCGAGCGCCGCGTGGGTCGCGTTACGCGCGGCGCGTCCGTGGCGTGCAGCGCTCACGCACGACGAAGCGGCGAAGCTGTTGCACGACGAAGCCGCACGAGGCCGTTTCGACGCCGATGTCGTCAACGCATTGATCGACGAGCGTGTCGCGCAGCGGCGCGTCGTGAATCCGCGCGCGCAGACGGCGCGGCTTTCCGCGCGTGAAGTCGACGTGCTGCGCGGCATTTCGCGCGGCGCGAGCAACAAGGAAGTTGCCCGCGATCTGTCGTTGAGTCCGAGCACCGTGCGCACGCACGTCGAAAGCGTATTCCGCAAGCTGGACTGCTCGACGCGCGCAGCCGCCACGCTCAAGGCGCTGGCGCTAGGCGTGCTGTGACGCGCTCAGGCCGCTGCGACGACGTCGATACGCAGCGCTTCGCCGCCCGCTGCAATCTCCAGCAGCCGGTCGACATTCGGATGCGCGCCCGGACGGTTGCGCGCGTCGGCCGTATGTTCGGCGAACACGGCGAGGCCATGTTCGGCGGCCTTCGCGTCGAGCGTGCCGAACGCGTCGCGCAAATAGTGGTACACGGCAACCGAGCCCTGCTTGCCCGGCTTGTTCTCGATGCTCGCGACCACGGCGCCCTTGCCGTCGACGAGATCGATCCGTTCGATACCGTCGATGCCCGGCAGTTGCGCGAGGTTGTCTTTGAATACGTTGCCCGGTTGAATCACTGAAAACACTCCATGGTTCGAAAATGACTGGCGGGCCGTATCTTAGCCGATTGACTGCGCGGCTCCAGGGTTTGCATGCCGTGACCGTCTTTCACTCGCCTTTCCGCTTCGGCCCCGAACGGACGCGCAGCGCGCCGAAAACGCTCGTCAGCAACATTGTCGGATCGACGTTAAAATTATCGGCTTGAACTCCGTCCGTATAGATTAAGGCGCGCCAACGTTTGCCGCGCACCGGCCTCATGCCTTCGTCGAAGGCAGACCAACGAGTCAGTAGCAAGGAACGACTTCAATGACAGGCGCAGACTTGTCCGGCATGCTGCCCGAGATGCTTCCAAGGTTATGGGCTTTCGCATTGCGCATTTCCGGCGACCAGCACGACGCTGAAGACCTCGTTCAGCGTGCCTGCGTGCGCGGGCTGGAACGCGCGCATCAGTTGCAGGCGGACACCGCGCCGCTTAGCTGGATGTTCTCGATCGTCCACTCCACGTGGATCAACGAGCTGCGCGCCCGTTCGGTGCGCAACCGCTCCAGCATGGAATGGGACGACGACTTTCTCGAAACGGTCGAGGACCCGAAGGCGCGCACGCCGGAACAGATCACGATGAACGCGCAGATCATCGAGGCCGTGCAGCGTCTGCCCGACGCGCAGCGCGCCGTGATGCTGCTGGTTGCTGTGGAAGGCCTCAGCTACAGCGAAACGGCCGAAACACTGAACGTTCCCATCGGCACCGTGATGAGCCGGCTGTCGCGCGCGCGTCAGGCGATCGGCGCGCTGTTCGCCAGCAAGCCAAACCCGTCGATGAAAATGGCCACCTTCGGCAAGGACTCAGCGTCATGAAAGTCGACGACATCACGCTGATGGCCTACGTTGACGGCGAGCTCGACATCGAGGAGCGCCGCGAGATCGAACGCGAGCTCGACGACTCGCCGGATCTGGCGGAGCGCATCGAACTGTTCCGCGCATCGAGCCTGCCGTATCACGATGCGTTCGCGCAGCAGAAACTGCCGCCCGTGCCCGAATCGTTGACGCGCAAGATCGCCGAACTCTCGCGCACGCATGCGAGCGCGACCTCGCCCGTGCCGCCCGGCCCCGCCGCCGAACCCGCCGCGAACGACGCCATCGCGCCGCCGGACATTGGCCTGCCACCGTCCGCGCCCGTGCGCTCGCTCATGCGCTTTTCCGCGCCGTGGCTTGCCGCCGCGTTCGCTGCCGGTGTGTTCTCTTGCGTGGTCGGCTTGCGGCTGTTGCCGGGCCTTACCGGTTTGCCAGGCGGCACTGCGACGGTCGCGTCAGCATCACCCGCTTCGCCCTGGGTGATGGCCGCCGCCGGTTATCAGGCGCTCTATTCACGCGACACGGTGGCCGTCGCGACGGACGCGGCCGTTTCGGCAAAAACCGTCGCCGATATCCATCAGATCGACGGATTGCCCGTGCGCGTGCCCGATCTCAGCGCGCAAGGCCTGACGTTCAAGCGCATCCAGCGGCTGCGCTTTCACGACAAGCCGCTCGTGCAGATCGTCTATCTGCCGGAAACAGGCGGCCCGGTCGCGTTGTGCGTCGTGAAGGACGCGAAGCCCGACCAGTCGCTCGCGCAGCAGAAGATCGACGACATGGACGTCGTCACGTGGCGGCAGTCGGAGCTGAGCTACGCGCTGATCGGCACAGCCGGCCAGGTCGATCTCGGCCAGCTCGGCAAGCTGATCGCGAAACGCGATGTCGATGCAATGTTCAGCCTGGCGCCGTTGCCCGTGCGGCCCGTAGAAAGTTGACAGCGCATGCAAGGTTCTTCGCGCGGAAGCACGTCAAATCGGAGCATTGCCCGCATGTGCGGACAGGACGTTATACTTAATAGTCAGATAGCTGTGACAGCGCTGCGACATGAATGATTTCGAGTGTTGCGGCACTCCCGACCAAGGCCCGAGCGTATGAAAGTCGACGATACCGTGCTGATGGCGTATGTCGACGACGAACTATCGCCACAGGAACGTCAGCAGATCGAAGACGAACTTCGCGACCACGCGGAGCTCGCGGATAAGGTCGCCCTTTTCCAGGCGTCGCGCCTGCCGTATCGCGAGGCGTTCGCGGCGCAGACACTGCCGCCTGTTCCGGCGAGCCTCGTCAAGCGGGTCGACGATCTGATCCGCGCGCATACGGAAGCCGCGAAGCTGCGCGCCGCCGCTCAAGCCCAACAGGCCGAACAGGCAGTGGCACCCGCCGCTGCGCAAGACGACAACGCGCAAAGCGCGAACGACCCCGCGATCGAACACGACGCGCACATGCCGCCTTCCGCGCCCGTGCGCTCGCGCATGCGCATCGCGCCGGCGTGGCTTGCCGTTGCGTTCGTCGGCGGCGCGTTTTGCTGCGGAGTCGTGTTGCGGCTCGCGCCCGGCGTCGGCTTTGGCGAGTCGGGTAAGACGTCCGGCAGCACCGCCACAGTCGCGGCCGCGACAATGGGCTCGCTGCCGTGGGTACAGGTCGCAGCCAGCTATCAGCAACTCTATTCGCGCGATACCGTCGCGCACCTGTGGCCCGATTCGTCGGACGCGCAAAGCACCGTCAATGAGATCCGCAACGAAGACGGCATTGCGCTGCGCGTGCCCGATTTGAGCAAGGCAGGCTTACGCTTCATCCGCGTGCAGCGCCTGAAGTTCCACGGGCGCCCCCTCGTGCAGATCATCTATCTGCCGCAGAAAGGCGATCCCGTCGCGCTTTGCGTGATCAAGGAAAACAAGGCGAATCAGTCCGTCGCGTCGCAAAGCATCGACACGATGAACGTCGTCACGTGGCGCGAGTCCAATCTCGGCTATGCGCTGATCGGCGCAACCAGCAATGGCGATCTCGCGCCGCTTGGCAAAGAGATCGCTGAACGCCGTTTCGATCCGCTGTTTGGTTCCGTTTGATGCCGCGCGCGCAGTAGCGCGCGTTGCACCCGTTGTCGATTCATGTCCAGACTTCCCTTTCGCATTGTCGCGGGCGGCGCGCTCACCGTCGTCACGCTTGGCTCGATAGCTGGCGCTTATGCGTACTCGCATGGCCTCGGCAGCCTGCTCGGCACGCAGCCTTCGGCGAACCAGATCGTCGACGGCTTCGAAGCCGTATCCGGCAAACACCCGGGCTTTCGGCGCAATCACGCTAAAGGCGTGTGCGTGACCGGGTATTTCGACAGCAACGGCAACGCCGCGCCGCTCTCGCGCGCAGGCGTGTTCGCGGCGGGCAAATCGCAGGTAGTGGGACGCCTGTCGATCGGCGGCGGCAATCCCGCGCAGGCCGATGGCGCGTCGAACGTGCGCAGCCTCGCGCTGCGCATCGTGACGCCGGGCGGCGGCGAATGGCGCACGGCGATGAACTCCGCGCCGATCTTCCCCGTGCGCAGCCCCGAAGCGTTGGTCGAGATGCTCGCGGCCTCGCGGCAGGCACACGACGCGACCACGTACGGCAGCAACCCCGGCATGGATGCGTTCATGAAGACGCATCCCGAAGCCGCGCGCTTCGATCAATGGCTGCGCGATCATCCGCCTTCATCGGGCTTCGACAATGCCGCGTACTACAGCGTCTCGGCGTTCCGGCTGATCGATCGCGACGGGCATGCGCAGGATGTGCGCTGGCGCGTCGAACCCGACGATGCCTATACGCCGCTCGCCGATGCGCAAACGCACGATACGGATTTTCTGGAGCGCGGTCTTGCCGAGCGATTGCGGCAAGGTCCCGTGCGCTGGCACATGGTCATCACGCTCGCGCAACCCGGCGACGTCACCAACGATGCGACACGCCAATGGCCCGCGAACCGCACGCAGATCGACGTGGGCACGCTCGTCGTGCAGCGTGAAGAGCCGCAGATCGACGGCCCATGCCGCGACATCAGCTTCGATCCGCTGAAGCTGCCCGACGGTATCGCGCCGTCTGACGATCCGTTGCTCAAAGCACGTTCCGCCGCGTATGCGGAATCGCATGAACGCCGCGTGCATGAAGAGCAACGCTACGCGGCAGGCAAGTAAGCACGTGACTCACCCAGATAGTTGGCGCGTGCGCGATCAAGTTTCGTTGTTGCTTCGTTCGATCGAACGGTTCTTCGCCGCGTTAAAGCGCAAAAAAATTTTTGCGTAGCGTCTTTCGATGCAGCGCATGTCGCCCCGCAAACCTTTGTCCCACAAGCATTTTTCGCGTGTTCATTCGCATTCGCAGCCGATTGAGAAACGGATGGAATAGCCCCTTACTATCAGGTGTTCTGTATGACGAGAGCGCTGCAAAAACATAGACGGCGCCTCAGACCAGAACGACGGGGGATATCGGCGCGCCTGGGTCGCGCCGCGATGGTAATGGAGTACACATGCGAATTGCCTTTTTCACTTTCAGCGACGTGCTGTTCAAACAGATCAGTGAAACGTTCGAACAGAGCGGCACATCCTGCACGCGTTTCACTGACGAGCTTTCGCTGATCCGCTTCCTGCAACGCAATTCGGCGGCGCTCGTCATCTTCGATGCAACGCGGAGCCAGATTCCCGCGCTCGCGACACTCAAGTGGCGCACCTGCCATTTCCGCACTGATCTGCCCGTGATGATGATCGGCCGTTCGTGGGACAGCGAAGCCGTGATCGAGGCGCTCGATGCGGGCGTCGATGAAGTCGTGATCGGCACAGCGAGCGTCGACGAAATCATGGCGCGCGCACGGCGCTCCATTGCGCGCTGCCGCGGCTCGCGCGTGGTCGACCGGCTGACGGTGGCGGGTTATACGATCGACCGGACAGCGCGCACGGTGAGCTTTGGCGAGCGCTGCGTGTCGCTGACCGCGCGCGAGCTGAGCCTCGCATGGCTGCTGTTGATGAACGCAGGCTCGCTGATGAGCCGCGAGCAGCTCGCCAACGCCGTGTGGGGCAAGGACGCCGACCTTGCGGGACGCTCGCTCGAACAGCACATCTACAAGCTGCGCTCGAAGCTCGCGCTCGATGGCCGCGACGGGTCGCAACTGAAAACGGTCTACTCGCTCGGCTATGTCTTTATCGGGCGGCATGACGAGGCGGCCGACAGTCGACAGCCGATGGCCGCGTGAGCGGGTTTTCGAGCAACACAGTGTCGACTGTGAAGAGGCAAAAGTACTGGACGAATGCGGCCCGCGCGGCACACGATGCACGCGCCCAACGATGCGGCAACCCGCCCGCAACCGATGCCCTTTCTCCATGCTCTTTGTCACGCGCCCGTTCACGCATGCGAGCCACCCTTCGCGCATGCGTCAACGGCGTGCGAACGCCGACGTCAAACGGCTCGTCGTCGCCTTTTGCGCGGCGTCGTCTTTCGCGAAGTCGGCATTGCCGCCGAACGTGGCCATGTCCGGGTCTTTCGCCAGCTTCGATTCGATCGACATTTCGACCATCCGCTGCATCGTGTAGATCGACTCGCTGCGTCCCATGCCCGTATCGCGCAGCAACTGATACGCGTTCTTCATGCCGGGATCGGCGTCGATCACCTTGGCGAATTGTCGCGCGCGCGTCTGCCGTGTGCCGCCGCTTTGCATGATCGTGTTCCACTGGTTTGCGAGCGTCTTCTGTTTGGCCGGGTCCCCAAGTCCCATCTGATACTCGACAACGGCATGCGCATGCTTGCCGACCAGATCGCGCATTTCCTTCTTCGTGGCGGTTGACTTGCGCTCGTCGATCATCGTGCCGGGAAAGATCTTGCCGTAGCGCTCCTGCCCGGCCTGCGTATGCGCCTGCTGGCGGAACGCAAGGTGTGTGTCCTTGATGAGCTTGCCGCGCGCATCGCCGAGATCGTCGAAGGCCTGCTTCATCTGCGGGTCCGCGTTTTCACCGACGACGGAATCGGCAAACGCCTTGCGCTTGTGCAACTCGTAGCTGCCCGCCACTTCCGCCTTCTCGTCGCGCATGCGCTGCTTGAGCCCGCGGATGCCCTTGGCGACGTCGAGCGCGCCTGCGCCCGCGAGCGCGCTGCCAGCGATGCGCTCGCTCGCTGCTGTCGCCGCCGCATGCGAGCCCGCAGCCGCCACCGACGCGCCATGCGTGCCAACGGCCGTCGCCGTCGCTGCGCCGATCGCGACCGTGTTGCGGATGAATTCGTAGGCCGCGCGGTTGCCCTGTTTCGCGGCGACGTCGTCCTTGAGGAAGGCGGTGAGCAGTACGTTCTTCGCGTGCGCGGCTTCCTGCTTCAGTTCGGGATCGTCGGATGCGGCGAGCTTGCGCACCGCGTCCATGTCGTAATCGAGTTCGGCGTTGGGGCGGGTCTTCGTTTTTGCGTTTGTCTGTGCATTTTCTGGCGCAGTGCCTCCCGGCTTGGTGAAGAGATCGCTGGTTTTCTGAATGCCGTTCTTGCGCTTGAGGATCATCGTCTCGGACCGTAGCGGCACGCCGTTGTCGATGTCGCTTTGGAATTTCTTCAGATCGTCCTGCAGCATGCTGTTGAGTTGTTCGCCATAGCGCTGCTTGCGCTCTCGCGCGGCGAAGAACGCGTGGCCGTTGACGAGCGCGCCGACGGCCTCGTGCGCGGCAGTCAAACTGCCGCCGACCACAGCGCCCGTCGCCGCGCCCGCGGTCGTGTGCGTGCCGATGCCGATCGCACCCGCCACCGACGCCTCCGGACGCAGCTTGTTGGTCTCCAGCAGCGAGAAGCCGGGCTTGTCGCGATAGACCGGCTGGCCTAGACGCTGCGACCTTGCTGGCAACCTGAAGCCGGGATCTTGTGGGCCATCGTTGGGCGTGGTGTCGGTGGCCTCCGCGATGGAAGGCGTGCGTGACGGCAGTTGCGAAGGAGCGTTTATCTTCGATGCTGTTGATGAAGGTGCTGCATGAGACGGCCCCGCTTCGTCCGATGACGGCGGCAACGCGGGCAACGGCTTGTCGGGTGCTTTTGCCGCAATGCGTGGCCGCTGCTCATCGTGTGCGCTGGCCGTGCTGGCTGAGAACGTCGCGCCATTGCGGCCCACGCGTGCGTCGCCGTTCGTCGACGAAGACGCGTGCGATCTCAGCTGCGCGAGCGGCGCGGGCATCGGACGCGGACCCGCTGGCGGCGGAGGCGAGTTCGCGGCTCGCTGTCGAGCACGCGTGCTATCGGCGGCGGCATCCGTCGTGGTGCGGGTCGTGACATGCGGGGAGAGGTTCGTCGTTTTCAGCATGGCAAGGCTCGTCGGCAATGGATTGGAACGCGAACGCGCGGCGCGTAGCCTTACGCAAGTATCTGGTTCAAATACCCGAGACGCGATGCCATCTGCGGATCGGACGGCTGCTCGAATGCGTTGCAGAACGCCTGCGTCGCGGCCTGTGCGCTATTTGTGCCCTTGACGGCCGCGATTGCGCCCGCCTGCGAGGTCTGCAATTCCTGTTTCAGATAGCCGTAGTTCGCGGCTTCGCTCGACGGATCAAGGTTGTGCTGGCGCGCGTAGTCGAGCAAACCTTGCTTGCGCGTGCCGCCCCATTGCGCGATGCCGTAGCCGTTCGCGTTGTCGTCGGCCATGTTCGAACTTGGCGCGCCGATCTTGCCGCCCTGGTTGATGCCGGAGTTCATGCCGCCGCTTTCGTGCCACAGGTTCGCGACGATGCCCGCCGCCTGATCCTTCGTGA
The DNA here is from genome assembly GCF_002902925.1 of Paraburkholderia terrae. Taxonomy (GTDB): domain Bacteria; phylum Pseudomonadota; class Gammaproteobacteria; order Burkholderiales; family Burkholderiaceae; genus Paraburkholderia; species Paraburkholderia terrae. Next base: position 1,624,616 of record NZ_CP026113.1, read on the forward strand.
GCCCGAAGTCCTTTTGCAGATTGCTGACGTAGGCATCGGCGGTTTGCTTGCTTTGCGCAGGCGACAAGGCTTGGGTTTGCGGCGCGGTGCTGAGTCCTTCGGGTGATGCGCCGGAAGATGCGCTGGGCGTTGAAGATGACGCGGAAGCGGCTGCGCCGTTAGTGCTCGCGCCATTGGCTGCGGCGTTATTGATTGCGCCACTATTGCCGAAGCCGGCCGCTCCACTGCCACCACCGCCTGCGCCGTACCCGCCGACAGGTGTCCCACTGCCGGGCATCGCTGCAAAATTATCGTAGCCACCAGACGGCGCGCCCGCAGGCGCACCACCCGCGCCGCCTTGCGCACCCGTGCCGTCGGGGTCGCGCAGCATGGCTGCAAGATCGGCGAAGAACTGCGACAGACCGCTATTGCTGCCCGCCGATGCACCCGCAGTCCCCGCGCTCTGTCCGGTGCCTTGTGCGGCCCCGCCGCCGTCGATCAGCTTCGCAATATCGCTCAGCAGATTCGCAATCGACGTGTCCTGAGACGGGCCATTGCCCTGCGCGCCCGCGACGGGCGACAGCCCCGACACACTGCCTACGCCGTTGAGAAGAGAAAGAGTGTTCATCCGAGTCCTCTGAGGAGAAGGCCGACGATGCGCCGTATCGATTGCGTCGACCTGGTGTCGTCACGATAAAAGCCCTTCTGCCGTCGGACCGCGCGGCGCACGAAGCCAGATGCGCAAACACGAAAGCGCAGCGTGCCGCCGTGTGCTTCGTTTGTCCGTACTGATACTTCGCGTCGCGCGGGTGTTGCATGCGGCGTGGCTCGTATCCTCGTTCGCATCGCATCCCGCCCGCTTATTCTGCACAATCAAGGAGCAAGTCAATGCGCCTCTCTGGACGCGCAGCTATTGCGTTATCCATGTCGCTTTCAGTCGCGTTCTGCGCTCACGCGTCCGCGCAGAACGCACAGCGCGACGGGTTGCTTCACGTGAACGCTGACGACGACAGGATCGAAGCGCGCCATCTGGAAACAGCGCGCGCGGAGCAAAGGCGCATCGACGCACATCGCGAGGAAGCACATCGCGAAGACGCGCGTCTCGAACAGGAACGGCTCACTGAAGCACGCCGCGAAGCGCGCATCGACGCGTACAACGCATGGCTCGCGCACTGGCACGAGATGCGGTCGCGCGATGGAATGACGCCATGAACCCAGGCCGCCGCACGAACCGCCGCGCGTTGCGCATCGCCAGCACGCTGCTGTGTGCGTCGACTGCGCTTGCGACGCCCGCGGCCCACGCCGACTGCTTCGACGATGCCGCCGCATGGCAACGTCTGAATCCGCTGATCCTGCGCGCGATCGCGTGGCAGGAGTCGCACAACAACGCCGACGCGACGCACGAGAACGCCAACGGCTCGACCGACTACGGCGTGATGCAGATCAACTCGATCCATTTGCCGGAACTCGAGCGATACGGCATCCGGCGCGACGCGCTGATGGTGCCGTGCAAGAACGTCTATATCGCCGCGTGGCATCTGCGCAAACAGGTGGTCCGCTACGGCAACACGTGGACGGCCGTGGGTGCCTATCATTCGTCGACGCCTGCGCTGCGCGACGATTACGCGCGCCGCATTGCCGCGATCATCGAACGCTGGCGGCGCGACCCTGCGCATGCGGTACCGGTGACGGCGGCATCGCTGGCCGCGCGTTGAGCGTACTGCGAAGCCGTTAGCAAAACAGCGGCGCGTCCGACGAATCTCGCGCGCCGCATCTCGAGTGCGATCAGACGTCGTTCTTCTGATTCAGATCGCCCGACGACACCGACACCTGCGACGAATCGAACACCTTGTTGCCGCCATCGCCCGTGCCCGGCTTCGTCAGTCCGCCGCCGCCGAACACCTGCGCGATGTTCATCTTGCCGTTGGAATGACCCGTTTCGAGAATCGCGGCTTCCTTCGTCGCGCCCGAGTTCAGCGAGACCGTGCCGTCCGCACCCATATGACCGACGTTGTTGCCGCTTGCGTTGTACAGGTTGCCCTGAGAGTCTTCCTGCAGATGCAGCGCGTCGCCGCCCGCCTTGCTGTTGATCTTGATGTTGTGCATGCCCTGGCCAGCCGTGCCCAGGCCGTTGCTGGCCGACGCGCTCGTGGGCGAACCCGTCGCCGAACCAGCGGGCGTTCCAGTGGCCGCGCCCGTCGGCGGCATCGAACCGGGCTGACCGCCCATCGGCGAAGCGGGATTCTGCGCGCCTTGCTGACCGCCGAGCACGCCCGCCAGATCCTGCAGGAACTGGCTGACGTTGTTCCCGCCGCCCGCGTTGTTCTGCTGGCCGTCGATCAGTTGCGACAGATCCTGCAGCAGCTTGCCGACGTCGCCGCCCTGACCCGGCACGGCTTGCGACGCGCCGCCCGTCATGCCGCCGACAGGTGTGTAGTTCACGGGGTTGAGAAAGGATTGGGTAATGGAGTTCATCGAATTCTCTCTGGTTAAAAAGAAGACGAACCGGCGATCTTTGCCCGATCCCGATTCAGCCTCGACGATAGATTCATACGTGTACTCCACACCCATGCGGCGCGAAGCCGCGTGACGCGTCGCGAATGACGCATGCAGTTGGCTCGCTGCAGCGTGCCGAAACGTTGTCCTCTCTTCACACGCGTCGAGGACGCGCTTCGGCACGCGGCACGACGCTTCGCGCACTGGAAAGACCGGAAGCGACGGCGCACACAGAATGCAGTGTCGGGCGTGTGCCCGCTTTCGATCGTCAACCGTTCATGCGAGACCGCCATGTCGAATCTTCAATGCAGTCCATCCGTGCTCAACGCGATGATGTCGGTGTTTTCAGGCGGCATGCGCATCGGCGCCATGCCCGAGCTGCATGACGTGCTCGGGGCGTTGCGCGCGTGGCAGCCGGACAGCCCGCTTGCCGACGTGTGCGAGGCGCGTTTGCTGATCAACCAGATGGACTGGCGCGAAGCGGCGAGCCTGCTGCGCCACGTCACGAGCCGTCACGCGAATCTGCCAGTCGTGTCGGCGCTGTATGCGCTGTGTCTTTTCATGCAGCACGACGACGAGTGGCGCCGCGCCGCGACGGACGCCGTCGATACGGGCAACGACACGGCTATCGCGATCGTCGCGCGTTTCCTGAACGTACCCAATGACGAGGCTGCGAGCGTTCATGGCCCGGAACTGTCGATGCGCGTGCTCGCTGCAATCGAGACGAATCGCGCGCTGGAGCATAGTTGATGGCGATGCCAGCGAGTGTCAGTGCGATTGCGTTGACCTTGGCGGGCACGGGTCGCGCGTCTGCTGCAGAGGAACAAAATTCGTGAGAGTGGGGCGCTTGTCGTGAGGCTGGAAAGACGGAAATTGCCAGACTGCCCCTCAGGCGGAAGCGGAGCATCGCCCTTCTCTTTCTGCCAACACGGAGATTGGCAGAAAGCATATAAAAAGCGATGCTGGTGTTCGAACGTCGCGTCTAGTTCTGCGCCATCACATCCGCCACCAGCAGCGCCGTCATATTGACGATGCGACGCACCGTAGCGGATGCGGGCAACACATGGACCGGCTGCGCGGCGCCCAACAGAATCGAGCCGATCGCGACGTTGTTTCCCGCCGCCGTCTTCAGCAGGTTGTACGAGATATTGGCTGCGTCGATGTTCGGCAATACCAGCAGATTCGCGTCGCCTTCGAGCGTCGAATCCGGCATCGCTTCGCGGCGCAACGTGTGGTCGAGCGCGAGACTGCCGTGCATTTCGCCGTCCACCTGCAAGTGTGGCGCGCGTTCCTGCAAGATGGCCAGCACATCGCGCATCTTCTTCGCAGAAGGCGCGTTGCTCGTGCCGAAGTTCGAATGCGACAGCAGCGCGATCTTCGGCTCGATGCCAAAGCGCCGCACTTCTTCCGCTGCCATGATCGTGATCTCGGCCAGTTCTTCCGCGGTCGGATCAACATTCACGTGCGTATCGACCAGGAAAATCTGCCGGCCGGGCAGCACCAGCGCGTTCATCGCTGCGTAGACGTTGCAGCCTTTCTTCTTGCCGATCACCTGATCGATGAAGTGCAGATGCCGGTGCGTCGTGCTCACCATGCCGCAGATCATGCCGTCCGCCTCACCGCGCTTCACCAGCATCGCGCCGATCAGCGTGGTGCGGCGACGCATTTCGAGCTTCGCCATCTGCTCGGTGAAGCCCTTGCGCGACATCATCTTGTGATACGTCCGCCAGAAGTCGCGATAGCGTTCGTCGTGGTCGGTGTTGACGATCGTGTAGTCCTGGCCGTTCACCAGACGCAGGCCGAAGTTCGCAATACGTTGCTCGATCACCGCCGGACGGCCAATCAGGATCGGCTTCGCGAGCTTTTCGTCGACGGCGATCTGTACCGCGCGCAGCACGCGCTCTTCCTCGCCTTCGGCGAACACGATGCGCTTCTTCTCCGGCTCGACGCGACGCGCCAGCTGGAAGATCGGCTTCATGGTCGTGCCGCTTTGATAAACGAACTGTTGCAGATGCTGCCTGTACGCCTCCATGTCCTCGATCGGACGCGTGGCGACGCCCGAATCCATCGCGGCCTGCGCAACAGCGGGCGCGAGCTTGACGATCAGACGCGGATCGAACGGCTTCGGAATCAGATAGTCAGGACCGAACGACAGATCTCGAATGCCGTAAGCCGTCGCGACGATGTCGCTCTGTTCCTGCCGCGCCAGTTCAGCAAGCGCATGGACGGCCGCAATTTCCATCTCGCGCGTGACCGTCGTCGCGCCCGCATCCAGCGCGCCGCGGAACAGGAACGGAAACACCAGCACGTTGTTGACCTGGTTCGGAAAGTCGGCCCTGCCCGTCGCCAGAATGGCATCCGGCCGTGCTTCGAGGGCCAGTTCCGGCAGAATCTCCGGCGTCGGATTGGCGAGCGCAAGAATCAGCGGCTTCGCGGCCATCTGCCTGACCATGTCCTGCTTGAGCACACCGCCCGCCGACAGGCCGAGAAACACGTCCGCATCGCCGATCGCTTCGGCGAGCGTACGTGCGCTCGTTTCGCGCGCAAAACGCGCCTTGTCCGGGTCCATCAGTTCGACACGGCCCTTGTAGACCACACCCGCCAGATCCGTGACCACAATGTTGTCGAGTGGCAAGCCGAGGTCGACAAGCAGGTCGAGACACGCGAGCGCTGCGGCGCCAGCGCCCGAGGCCACCAGTTTCACCTCCTTGATGTGCTTGCCCACCACTTTCAGACCGTTGATGACCGCCGCCGCGACGACGATTGCCGTGCCGTGCTGGTCGTCGTGGAAGACGGGAATCTTCATCCGCTTGCGGCATTCCCGCTCGACGACGAAACAGTCCGGCGCCTTGATGTCTTCGAGGTTGATGCCGCCGAAAGTCGGCTCGAGTGCCGCGATCACGTCCACCAGCTTGTGCGGGTCTGACTCGTTCAACTCGATATCGAACACGTCGATACCGGCGAATTTCTTGAATAGCACCGCCTTGCCTTCCATCACCGGCTTCGATGCAAGCGGCCCGATGTTGCCCAGGCCGAGCACAGCCGTACCGTTCGTCACGACACCGACCAGGTTGCTGCGCGCAGTGAAGCGCGCGGCATTCAGCGGGTTCTCGACGATTTCCTCGCACGCGAACGCAACCCCGGGTGAGTAGGCCAGCGAGAGATCACGCTGGTTGATCATCTGCTTCGTCGGGGCGATGGTCAGCTTGCCCGGCGTCGGGAACTCGTGATAGTCGAGGGCTGCCTGGCGGAAGCTGGTTGTCTCGGATGGTTTTGTCATGGCGGCGGTGCTCACAAAAAGGTTGGCCTGACGACTCAGTGAGTGTGGGACCGGAAAATGGTGTCGTTCGGGTGCGGCAGGTCCATCGACGCGTCTTCGGCAGTCTCCAGCGCTTCGAGGCTCGTGTCAGAACGGTCGAGCATCGCGCGGGCCTTGTTCATGTCGAGCGCGCCCTCCCAGCGAGCAATCACAATGGTCGCCACCCCGTTACCGATCAGATTCGTCACCGCACGCGCCTCGTTGAGAAAACGGTCAACGCCAAGCAGCAGCACCAGGCCGGACACAGGAATCTTGTGCATCGTGGCGAGCGTGGCCGCCAGTGCCACGAATCCCGCTCCGGCGACACCCGCCGACCCTTTGGACGTCAACAACAGCACGCCGAGCAACAACAACTGATCCCAGATCGTCAGGTGGATGTTCATCGCCTGCGCAACGAACATCGAGGCCATCGTCAGATAGATCGCCGTGCCATCGGCATTGAAGGTATAGCCCGTCGGCAACACCATCCCGACCACGGGGCGTGAGCACCCAAGCTTTTCCATCTTGATGAGCATTTGCGGGAGGACGGCTTCCGTCGATGCCGTCCCGAGCGTGATGAAAATCTCGTCCTTGATATAACGGAGGTACTTCCACAACGACAGCCCACTCAGGCGCATGACGAGGCCGAGCACGACGACCACGAAGAAGATCGAGGTCAGGTACAGACACAGCATCAGCTGACCAAACGAAGCCAGCGTGCCAATCCCATACTTCGCGATGGTGAATGCCATGCCGCCAAACGCACCGATCGGCGCGACATACATCACGATTCGTACGACCCCGAACATGCCCTGCAGAAACATATCGAGCATGTCGACAAACGGTGCGGTGCGCGGACCGAGCTTCGCGAGCGCGATGGCGAGCAGCAGCGAGAAAAAGATAATCGGCAGAATCTCTCCATTCGCAAACGCTCCAACAATGCTGTTGGGAACGATGCTCATGAAGAACTCGAGCATGCCGTGCTGTTGTGCCGCGTGGGTGTAAGTGGAAATCGCGGAGCTATCGATATGCGTGGGGTCGATGTTCATGCCGCTGCCCGGCTTGATCACGTTCACCACCACGAGGCCGACCGCAAGCGCGATCGTCGATGCAATTTCGAAGTAGACGACCGCCTTGACGCCAACCCGACCGGCCTCATGAAGGTCATTCATGCGGGCAATACCCACCACGACGGATGCAAAAATGATCGGAGCGAGCAGCATCCGTATCAGTTTGATGAACAGGTCACCTAGGGGTTTGAGTTGAGAGCCGATGTCAGGGAAAAAATGTCCGACGAGGACACCGGCAACAATGCCAATCAGAACCTGGACGTAGAGTTTGGAAAGCGATTTTCCGATCTTTGAAACCCGCATGACTGTCTCCTATGCGTGGCATCTTTTAATGAAAGTAAGGCTGCGTACCGCAGCGGCATGTAGCGCTGCGGCGTGTACGGCCTCATTTCGCCTGCGTTCCGTTTATCTGTTTTTATGAACGCTGCGCCGACGCGCTGTTCGGCGCGCTTGTCGGCACATTTGCCGCGAGTTTGTCGACTAGCGGCTTATGCAGAGAGCTTTTGCATCTCGGCGAAGAGATCGGCTTTTCCTTCGAAGCCGATGCCGGGCAGATCGGGCATGGTGATATAGCCGCCGTCCACCTTCACGCCATCGGGGAAGCCGCCATACGGCTGGAACAGATCCGGATAGGATTCGTTGCCACCGAGACCAAGGCCTGCCGCGATGTTCAGTGACATCTGGTGTCCACCGTGCGGAATGCAGCGGCTCGGCGACCAGCCGTGCTGATGCAACATGTCGAGCGTGCGCAGGTATTCGACGAGGCCATAGCTGAGCGCGCAGTCGAACTGCAGCCAGTCACGATCGGGGCGCATGCCGCCATAACGGATCAGGTTGCGGGCGTCCTGCATCGAGAACAGGTCTTCACCCGTCGCCATCGGCTTGTCGTAGTAGTTGCGCAGCGTGGCCTGCAATTCGAAGTCGAGCGGATCGCCGGGTTCTTCGTACCAGAACAGGTCGTATTGCGACAACGCCTTCGCGTATTGAATCGCGGTGTCGAGATCGAAGCGGCCGTTGGCATCGACGGCGAGTTTCTGGCCGTCTTGCAGCACGCTCAGGATCGAGTCGATACGGCGCAAATCTTCATCGAGCGAAGCGCCACCAATCTTCTTCTTCACGACCGTATAACCCCGGTCGATGTAGCTGCGCATTTCGTCTTTCAGCTTTTCGTGGTCCTGGCCCGGGTAGTAGTAACCGCCAGCGGCATACACGAAGATCTTGCGATTGGGCTGGCCATTACCATAACGGTCCGCCAGCAACTGGAACAGCGGCTTGCCTTCGATCTTGGCCACCGCATCCCAGATCGCCATATCGATCGTGCCGATGGCAACCGAACGCTCGCCGTGGCCGCCCGGCTTTTCGTTCGTGAACATCGTCGCCCAGATCTTGTGCGGATCGAGGTTGTCGCCGGCATCGTTGACGAGCGTGGCGGGATCGGCTTCGAGGATGCGCGGAATGAACCGCTCGCGCATCAGCTTGCCCTGACCGTAGCGGCCATTTGAATTGAAGCCGTAACCCACAACCGGCTTTCCGTCCCGGATGACATCAGTCACCACGGCGACGAGACTCAGCGTCATCTTGCTGAAGTCAATGTAGGCATTCCGGATCGGGGAGCTGATCGGAACGGTCTTTTCGCGGATTTCAACGATTCTCATGATGGTGTCTCCTGAGTTTTGGGCACGTTTTGCATGCGTCTGGCTGCAATGGAAACTAGCTTATCCGCGGAATGAGGCGTTAGAATTCACCTGAATTCATTCGAGTTCTCAAGTTTGAAGTGCAACACCCTGATTCATATAAGGTGTTGCCATGGAAAAACGATATCAACAACTCCAGCCTGAAGAGCGGCTGACGATTGCCAGCCAGCATCTGCAGGGTTCAAGCATACGGGCTATGGCCCGTATGCTTGGGCGCTCACCTGCAACGGTGAGTCGCGAACTGGCTCGCAACTGCGGGCCTGACCGCTATGCTTCGGTGCCGGCACAGGTGCTAAGCGTGGCGCGACGTGCGGCTGGCCGGCGCCCCGCCAAGCTCGATCCGCAGGGTGTTACATGGCGCATCGTCCTCACGCTGCTGGACTGGAAATGGTCGCCTCAGCAGATATCAGGTACCCTCAAACGTATGTACCCGAATGATTCGTCCCAGCGGGTCTCGCACGAGACCATCTATACGGCTATCTACGCCCGTCCGTATGGGGAACTGCGTCGCCAGCTCGTCGCCTGTCTACGCCACCATCGCAGCGATCGCATGCCGCGAAGTCGAGGCACAGACCGGCGCGGTCAGATTCCAGATATGGTCAGCATTCACGTGCGCCCACCCGAGGTGGACGACCGCGTGATGCCGGGCCACTGGGAAGGCGACTTCATCAAGGGTGCAAACAATGCCTCTTCCGTGGGCGTGCTGGTCGAACGCTCCAGCCGCCTTGTGCTGCTTGCCCGCATGGACGATGCGACAGCTGCCTCGGCACTCGCGGGCTTCTCCGCCAAACTGAATTCCATCGCTGCGCCGCTGCGACAGAGCTTCACGTATGACCAGGGCAAGGAAATGGCCTGCCACCAGGAGCTCGCGGCCGCGACCGGTGTGAAGGTCTATTTCTGCGACCCTCACAGCCCCTGGCAGCGTGGCACGTGCGAGAACACCAATGGTCTGCTACGTCAATATCTGCCCAAGGGCACGGATCTCTCGGTCTACAGCCAGGACGACCTTGATGGCATCGCTGACAGCCTCAACAGCCGGCCACGTGCCACACACGCTTTCCACTCGCCGTTCGAAGTCTTCGCCACCATGCTTGCACTTGCTTCTCAACCTGATAATTCCGTTCACTAGGCATTGTGTTGCGCTTCATGTTTGAAACCGCCATTTCATTTTTTACTTTTGGTGAACAAAACGAAGTGACGACCGACTCGGCATCCGATTTCGAGTTTTTCATCCTCATCGCCAGGCTGAAGAGCCTGTCGGGAGCGGCGCGTGCGCTCGATCTCACCCCGCCGGCGGCGACCAAGCGGCTGGGGCTGATCGAACAGAGACTGGGGGCGCGCCTGGTCAACAGGACGACGCGGAGTGTCAGCCTCACGCCAGAAGGCGAGACCTACCTGCGCTACGCGACGCAGATCGTCGGGCAAGTCCGGCAGATGGAAGACGAGATATCCGGGTCCAGGTCCGATCCGCATGGGCTACTACGGATCAATGCAACGCTCGGGTTCGGGCGCACGACCATCGCGCCGCTTGTGTCTGACTTCGCGAAGCGGTTTCCCAATGTCGAAATCCAGTTTGAAGTGACCGACCGGCCCATCGACCTTGTCGAAGAGGCATTCGACATGGCGATCCGTTTTGGCGAGCTTCCCGACAGCCGGCTTAGCGCACGGCGCATCATGAGCAATCGCCGGTTTCTCTGTGCCTCACCGAAATATCTCGAGCGTTTCGGGACACCGGAGCGCGTGGAGGATCTGGTTCGGCACCGTTGCATCATTCATCGCCAGAACGATGATGCGTATGGCGTCTGGCGGTACATGCAGGGCGACCACACCGAAGCGCTGAAAGTCAAAGGCGCACTTTCAAGCAATGACGGCGATATCGTGCTGCGGTGGGCGCTCGACGGACATGGGATATTGATTCGTTCCGAATGGGATCTGGCGAAGTACGTTCAAAGCGGCAGGTTGAAACTGGTCCTGCCGGATACGGTACTGCCGTCGGCGGATCTGTTTGTCTACTATCCCAGCCAGCGGAACCAGACGGCGCGCGCACGGGCATTTATCGATTTTCTGATCGATCATTTTCAGGCGCCGTTTATTCCGGTCGAAACGGGGGCTGCGATTTATGCTCAGAAGAAGAGAGGGGGACGGAAGGCGTGAGGTTTGCGTCCTGGTCAGGCTGGCCACTGTGTGCAGGGCTTGCGGCCTTTCGCGTTGCATTATCGAAAGACGCTTTGTGGTGGAGTCAGGGCTGAGGTGATGGGCGCGTACCGTACCCTCGACGGCCCTTCCGCTCTAGCGAGAGGAGACGTTAAACACTCGCGTGCTGGACGTACCCTTTAACCGATGAACCCGATGTCAATCGGACAACCACGCGCGGCGCTATTCAAATGCAACCGGTATAACCGCTACGAATTCTTTACCGATTCTCTCGCCAGCACTCAGCGCGTGATTGACCAGCAGATCGGCCCACACGCGCTAGCCGTTCACGGTCGGTCATTTGACCGATGCCATCGAGGCAAGCCCAGTGCGATCCTTCCCTTCGGCACGTTCATTAAAATCCTTTAGGGAGTTGCAATGGTTGATCGCCAGGAAGATATCACTCGAGCTCAGGACGAACGCTGGCTCACGCGCTACTATTTTGTCCGTACCGCGTTTTCTGCGCTCTGGGTCGTACTTGCTTTCTCCGTCGGGCAGCACTTCCCGGCCGGCGCAGTTGCACTGCTGGTTGTGTATCCCGCATGGGACGCTCTGGCCAATTATATCGACGCGTCGCATAGCGGCGGATTGACTGAAAATCGTACCCAGGCCGTCAACGTCATCATCAGTGCCATTACAACGGTTGCTGTGATCGTCGCGTTGAGGTTGAACTGGGTGCTGGGCGTATTTGGCGTTTGGGCCATACTTTCCGGATTGCTTCAGCTCGCCACCGCCGTCCGTCGTTGGAGGCGCCTGGGCGCGCAATGGGCGATGGTCTTGAGCGGCGGACAGTCGGCATTGGCAGGGGCATTTTTTCTAGTGCAAAGCCGCGCGCCAATGCATCCTGCCATTATCACAGTGGCCGGCTACGCAGCGGTAGGCGCCGTCTACTTTCTCGTTTCTTCGGTGTGGCTATCGGTCGGCCAGCTGCGCCGCAAGGCTGTTCGAACGACTTGAGGCATCGGCGTAAATCGGCTGCGGTAAAACGGACCGATACCCAGGATCCCAGTCCACGAGCGATAACAGATGACTGACCATAGCGAAACACACATCCATCACATGAGCGATATCGACGAAGCGCTACGTGAGATCCGAGGTCTGAATCACCGGGTCGTGACGTTCTCGGGTTTTTCTTCGGCAGGCTACGAGGATCAACGATCCGTCGAGCGAATGTTGTCGGGCTGGCTCGACACGCTGGACCCGCTCGCCGACATCGTCTGTTCCGGCGCGACGCCGATGGGTATCGGCGCCTCGTACGCGCTTGCATCGTCACGCGGATTCCAGACTATCGGTATCGTGTCCTCGAACGCAGTGAAGGAGCAAGTGAGGTTTGCGGAAGACGTCAACACCGTATTCGTCATTGAAGACGATCGCTGGGGCGGTTACATCGAAAAAACCGATACGCCTTCACCGACATCGAGAGTGATGGTCGAAGCCTCGGACGTATTGATCTTTATCGGGGGCGGAGACATCGCGCGGGACGAATACGATTACGCGAAACGGCTTGGCAAACAGTTGCACTTCGAGGCCGCCGACATGAACCACAACTTGTCGATGGACAAGGCACGACGCAAGGGCGAACCCGCACCATCGAACTTCAAAGGCTCGCTGTACCAGTATCTGGAAGCACGAAAAAAATGACCCAGGTCTGCTGTTTCCCTGCGAATAAAGTGCGGGTGCCGGCTACCAGATCAACCAGCGTGTGACTTAAAAGTAGAAAGAATTGGCAAGACCTTTTCATTGCCACTCAAAGACTGGCACACAAAGACTATTTCAGTTTCCGTTCTGAATTCACCGCGTATTTGCACGTTTGTCGACATTGCCTGATGTGTGTGCTTCCTGTTGTGATTAAAAAGCGCGTTTTCAGGCGTTGTCGTGTTTTATCCAAACGCCCAACTCAAATGGGGAATACCAATGTGCGGTAGCGAACATTTCCCTCTCGTTGGCCGACACGGTATGCCGCATCATCCATCGAGTTGCCAAATACACGACGCGAACCTCATTACCCCTGCCATAGAACTGGGAAACGCTCAAAAACGCGCGTCCTGACGATGTCGAGCCGAATCTCGCGCTCGCAAATATCGACACGAAGCAGTTGATCTGAGAGCCGGCGGGGTCTCGCACCCTTCCGTCTCTTCGAGTGATCCGTTAAACGTAGTTGCCTTGGTGCCGCCGCGGACTGTACGCATTCCGGTCCGGGCCACGACTTGAGGAGTATGAGATGGACGACGCAGCCCTCGAACTGGTTTGGAGCCAATACCGTGGCTGGGCTTCACGTGCGCGAGCCATCCGGAGTCAGCTTGACCGGTGGAGATTGTACGCACTGGCCTTTACCGTGACGGGCGCCGTGCTGGCGACGCTGGCCGCACAGCTTCCCAACTGGTTTGCGGATCTCACTATCGTCACGCGCATCCTGAGCGCCGCGAGTGCGGTCGCCATGGCGCTCGCGGCCTGGACTGCCCGCTCGATGCTCGACTCGACGTACGAGAAAGACTGGATTCGCACACGCGCGCTCGCCGAGCGGGCCAAGTCGGAAGCATATCGCTATGCTACGGGCGTGCCGCCATACGACAGCGGCGACAAGAGTGGGAAGCTGCTCGAAAAAATAAAGGACCTCATGACCGAGGGCGAAGACTTGCCCGCGTTGGAGGTCAAGCCCGAAGACGCCAGCAAGGGTCGCCCTGGGCATCCGCTGACCGTGCAGGAGTATGCAACGGTGCGAATCGGCGACCAGGTCACGTTCTACTCCGATAAGGCGAATAAGAATGAAGGAAACGCGCACCGCTGCACGCTGGCAATACAAGTGCTGAGCGGCATTGCGGCCGCGCTGGCCGCTCTGGGTGCCATCCATGCGGGAGCGCAAATCGAAGCCTGGGTGGCCACGCTCAGTGCGATTACCACTGCGATTGGTGCTTACGCGATGGGCCAGCGCTACCAGCGGCTTGCCGCCACTTACCGTCTCGCCGCAGAGAGACTGAAATTGCGCCTTGCGATGTGGAAGATCACCACGCAGGCACGCCCCGATCCGGAAGCGGATAACGCACTGATACTCGATGCAGAAGGAATCATGAACGGCGAAAACGACGCATGGGTCACAGATTTCCTGAAGCGCCCGGCGACATCGTCGACGGCGACACTGAACTCCTGAATTCATACGGACGTGTTTGTTACAACGAAAACGTCTCGGAGACTGGGCAACCAACTATTCGGGATCGATTAAATAGAAATAACGCAAAGAAAAGATCCGGCCTCGCAGCCCACGGTTAACCGGAATGCTGCTCGTGCGTCGTGAGGACTGACTGGCCGAATCACCAGACGCACTCAGCCCGCCACACCGACGGAACGATAGGTGCCGAGATGGCGGGCGGCATCACGCTCCTTCGCCGAGTAGCTCGACGGCTCCGAATAGAGCGGCGACTCAATACCGAACACTGTCGCGCAAGCCTTCAACTGGATCATCAAATAGCGGTCGAGCGCTGCGTCCGACACCACTTCCCGTCGTTCCGCGAGGCGCCGCGGCAGGCACCACCTGTCCCAGAACACCGCCCTTCCCTGTTCCAGCAGTTTCTTTGACTTTAAAAAGGCATGTTTCGTCCCGTCGCAAATGCGGTAGCTCACGAAACTCAAAGGACGCCTGGCAAGCTTCTTCTCCCATGCGATGAGGGGCGCTGCGGACTCCAGTTCCCGCATGGACTGAAGGTAGTGACCAATCCGATGCCCAAGCTCGTCATGCGGCCACAGTGGCGTGCTGGTCCGCCCCTGTGCGCTGAGAGTACGAAGGTTTGCGAGAACAGAGCTCGCATCGGCGAGCGGCAACCATACCGAGCGCGAGCTTGCCTCGAAACGTATTTCTTTACTGTCGCCGTCTCTTTCGATATGACGCACGCACAAGCGTGCATCAATGCCAGGCGGCAGCCGTCCCCACGGGGAATCCAGCTGACTCACTATCCAGATCACATCTCCTTTGCGCACTCTCGTAGCGGCGCCCGTCTGCGAGCGCGTCTTGTGAAATACGGGTCTTCGGAAACCTGCGGACGCATGTTGCGCATCAGCGAACCATAGTGCGCGAGGGTCACGAGGAAAATTCACGACCACCCGCCGCGGAACGTAATGGATAAAGTGCCGTGGTTCTTTCACGTTCGGTTCCCCAAGGTACATGCGTTGCCTGCCGGCACGCACGAGCGTGCCGACGTGCAGCGCGCCAACTACGCGCCGGGGCTGCGCATCAGACCGTACTCGCCGCCCGCGTCATCAGCACGATCTTGCCGATATGCACGCCCGAGTCCATCAGCGCATGCGCGCCGCGCGCATCGTCGAGATCGAAGGTTCGATAGATCACAGGCTTCACCGCGCCGCTTCGAATCTGCGGCCACACCTTTCGCTCGAGATCCTCGATCAACGCCGCCTTTTCCTCATGCGTGCGCGAGCGCAGCGTCGAGCCGATGTGCGTGAGGCGTTTCGCCAGCATCGGGAACAGGTCGAGTGATGGCGCGGGGCCCTTGATGATGCCGATTTGCACGATGCGCCCGTTCATCGCGGCCGCCGCGTAGTTCCGCGCGACGTAGTCGCCCGCGATGATATCGACGACCACGTCCACGCCGCGGCCGTCCGTCTCGCGCATGACCGCCTCGACAAAATCCTCGTTCCGGTAATCAACCGCGACATCGGCGCCGAGCGCCATGCTCGCGTCACGCTGCGCATCCGAGCTGACCGTCGTGATGATCTTCGATGCGCCGAATGCCTTCGCGAGCATCGTCGCGGTGGTGCCGATGCCGGATGCGCCGCCGTGGATCAGCACGCTTTCGCCTGCTGCAAAATTGCCGCGCTGGAACAGGTTCAGCCATACCGTCAGAAAGGTTTCGGGCATCGCGGCCGCTTCGACCACCGAGAGACCGTCGGGAATCGCCAGTGTGTTGCTCTCGTGCGCGACCGCATACTCCGCGTAGCCGCCGCCCGGGACCAGCGCGCAGACGAGATCGCCGACCGCGAATCGCGTCACGCCGCGCCCGACGGACACGACCTCGCCCGCGACTTCGAGCCCGGGAATGTCCGACGCGCCCGGCGGCGGATCGTACAAGCCCTTGCGCTGCATCACGTCAGGACCGTTTACGCCGGCGGCATGAATGCGGATCAGCACTTCGTCGTCGGCGGGTGTGGGAACGGGCCGCTCGACGGGCACGAGCACATCCGGGCCGCCCGGCTGCGTAATATCGATCGCGGTCATCGCCGCGGGAATCGCTTTGGTTTCGTGTGACACGACTTCATCCTTTTCAAAATGCCAGATGCGCCGCGGATTCGGTCAACCTGCTGAATCGCTGCATCGGTTGAAAAAAGTGTAGCGGCGCAGCCGGGTTTTGACCCGCAGCGAATTGCCGATCGTATGATGCAAATTTGCATCACGCGGGAGGCGATATGAACTGGGACGACGCGCGCATCTTCGTCGCGCTCCATCGGGAAAGGACCTTGCGCGCGGCCGCCCGCTCGCTCGACATCGATCAGGCAACGGTGGGCCGCAGGCTTGCCGCGCTCGAGCACACGCTCGGCGCGACGCTGTTCCTGCGCACATCGGGCGGATATGAGCTCACGCCCGTCGGCAAGATCGCGATCCGCGCCGCCGAGGCGATGGAACAGTCCGCGCACGATCTCGTCCGCCACGCACAAGGCGTGGACAAGCGCCTCGCCGGCGAGGTGAAGCTCTCGACGACGGATGCGCTTGCTCAGGAGTTCATCATGCCGGCGATCGAGCGCCTGCATATGAAGCATCCCGACGTTTCGGTGATGCTCGACACGACGACCCAGGTGCTCAATCTCGCGAAGCGCGAAGCCGACATCGCGATCCGGACCGTCAAGCCGCGCAATCCTGATCTGCTTGCCCGCCGCGTGGCGAGTTGGGAAGTGGGGCTGTTCGCATCGCCCGAGTATCTGCGGCGCCATGGCGAACCGGCGCCGGGCGAGCGATTCGCGGGACACGATCTCGTGGTCTACCAGCCGTACTTTGCCAAGGCTCGCGTGCCGGAATTTCTCGGGGAACCGCTGACGGACGGCCGCATCGTCGCGCGCCTGAACACAAACCTGACGCTGCGCGCGGCGCTCAGAGCCGGGCTCGGCATCAGCCCTCTACCCGTGCCGATGGCCGAACGCGACGGCCTCGTGCGAATCTGGCCGGACCGCTCAAACGACGCACGGTATGAAATCTGGCTCGTCACGCATCAGGATTTGCGACACACCGCGCGCATCCGCGTGACGATCGACGAGATCGTCTTGGCGTTCGATCGATAGCAGCGCGTGCGCTGCACGTGTCATCCATTACTTCAGCTTGCAGACCCCGATGACCATTCGCTGAAGCTGGGCCCAGCATGAATGGTTTTATGTCTTGCCCATTCCACCTCCGCAGCAGTGGCATACGTCACGCCGGGCTCCCACCACAGTGCGGGTTCCTGCTGGAACGAGGGGCGTCTTTCCATTCGAGCGACCAGCGACGCGAGTCCGGGTCGGCCAGCAGCACGCCAGGACAATCGCAACGGGCGCGTTTCAATGAACTGACAGATGCAGGTGAGCAAGATGTCCTGAGCCGACATCACGCCGGGGACGAAAGCGCCGTCAGCGCCGACAAGCTGAGTCTCGAACCAGTCGAGCAGATACTGGTTGCGCGTGGCACATCGCGCCGCATGAACATTTTCTTCATGTCGGACCCCGGACCATTGCAGTTGCGACACCATCGTCGTCGACACGCCGAACGTCTGTAACGTCGCGAGAACGAGCTTGTCGTGCCAGCTTTGCGTGGCGCGCACATAGTCGCTTGCCAGCGGGTCGATGCCCTCCGGCGCGGGCACGCCTGGATAGCTGGACATGAGGTAGTCGATGATCACCGATGAATCCCAAAGCGTCAGGTCGCCGTCTACCAGGGTAGGAACCTGAAGCGTCGGCGTGACCTTCGCACGCTCTTCGACGCTGGGCGTCGTAAAGGTCTCCTCACGCTCGAAATCGAGTCCCTTCTCGACAAGCACGATACGGACGGCACGGGCGAAAGGCGATCCTGTCGTGAAGAACAGCTTGCGCATCCTGGCCCCCTTGATTGACGGACCGCGTTGACCGATATGGACGGATGTTTTTGCCCGTCCAGACGTGCAGCGCCGACCAATTAGCCTTTCAGGCCGCTCAGACCCATCATCAGTCTGAACCTCGCGACAACGTCGCATCAGCAGCAACTTATGTAGATTGGACAGAAAACGAACGGTTGAAGAACGCGAACGAGCGGCTCAAACCGCACCGAATCCGCACGCCCACGAAGCGGACTACACTTGAATCAACCATAGTTGAAAAATGGACAGGCACGTAAGCAGATTGATGGCACTGGCGTGCGCAAACGTCCGTCCTCGAATGGAGACGATCATGAAAAAGGAGAGAAAGACCGCTCGGCAAATTCTGTCCGAGAACCCTCGGAACGTGATTTCGGTCGGCCCAGCGGACGCCGTGCTAACGGCGCTGCATCTGATGGCCGACGAGGATGTCACCACCGTGCTGGTGTTGCAGGGCAGCAATCTTGTCGGGATCCTGTCGCAGCGCGACTACGCCCGCAAGGTCGAACTGGCCGGCCGCAGTGCCGCCGGGACGACGGTGGGCGACATCATGACTACCCAGGTGTATTACGTCACACCCGAGCACACTTGTGAACAGTGTCTGGCGTTGATGCATATAAGAAGGATCCGGCATCTGCCCGTGATCGATTCCGGAAAGGTCATCGGCGTGCTATCCAACAGTGACGTGCTCGAGGAACTGATTCAGGAAGACGAACATTTCATCAGCATTCTCGAACACGACATGCTCTACCTGAGCGTCGATACGGGCGGTGCCTATTGACCATTCGCACGCGACGAGGCGCGGCAACCAACCCACGCTCAAGTCACACGACAAGGCGCGTCCTCGCCCGCAGGCGCGCTGACGACGCGCTTGACTTTAATCAGGCGCCCGATCGCGCGGTGCAAGGGCTTGTCAATGTAGCGATAGACGAGGCAACCCACCACTGAAGCCACCACGATCGCGATAATCACTCCCGTTGGCGAACGCACATCGAAACCATGCACGACTTTAGGAACGAGCTTGCGCATCGCCTCGATGACGAACGGGTGGCTGAGATAGGTCGCATAGCTCGCATCGCCCAGATACAGCAATCCGCGCGTGAGCGCGCTGTCTACCACGAGGCCTTCGAGACTCAGCGTGCTGATCAGCAGCAGACAGGTCGGCACGCCATTTCCCACAAGCGGGGGGACGTCCGGCCATACCCGTTCGATACAGGTCATCAGCGCATACATCGCGATGGCCCCGAACGCAGCCAGCGGGACTGGAATGCGTAGCCCTTTCCTCCATACGAACCATACGGCGATGCCTAACGGGAATTCGAGCAACCGGGTGTAGGCGAGGAATTCGACGATCGCCCGGTTCGAATGCGCGAGACTCGCAATCAGAAACGCCCCGGCGAGCATCAGCGTGATCGCCGCGAATACAAACTGGACATGCCCCCGGAACCGCCACAGCGCAAACGCCGACGTCGCGTAGAACAGCATCTCGTAGTTCAGCGTCCAGCCGACGAACAGCATCGGGAACATGTGGCCGCTCGCTTTCCTGTACGGAATGAAAAAGAGCGACTTCAGCAGTTCCGGGACGTTGGCAGTCGTCGAATTGAAGAGATCGGGCCTAAGCAGCGCGCCGAAGAACACCAGCAACGTCGCGAGCCAATAGAGCGGCACGATCCGCACGAGGCGGCTTGCGATGAAGTCGCGCACGCTGGTCGTGCCGGCTTCGAGCGCGAGTGCGATCACAAAGCCACTCAGTACGAAGAATACGTCGACGCGGAATTCACCGAACACCCGACCGTCCTGTATCAGGACATGGTGTACGACGACAGTTGTCGCTGTCACTGCGCGAAGGATTCTTATTGAATTCAGCCTGCGCATCGCTCACCCGTTGATGAGTAAACCGTACCTGGCTGTACTCCAGGCGCGAGGAGGCGCGCGATACGTCGCAGCGATCACCAGATCGCCGGGGGTATCGTGCCTTTGCCGGTATTCCTTACGAAGTCTTGCATCGTCAAATCGGTGCATCGCCGCCTCCGTGTGTCTCCGTCGAGAGAAACATCTGCGCAAACGAAACGCTCGCGCGATCCGGATGCGCGATCGTTTCATCGCTTGAACTGGAGTTTGTAATTGAAGACGGCGGTATTCCACCCGAAGCGTCCAATTCTGTCTTGCGATCGCGGTACCAACGAACCCGAACATGGAGCGTATCGAAGTCGAATCAGCGCGAGGTCCAACACATAAAGCGGCAGACGGGCCACAAATAATGGTGCGCGACCGTCCACTCCAGGTGATGGTAATGTCCACGCGAAGACACCACTGTTAGGCGCCGCACAGAAGCTCGACGGGAAACGCAAAAATTACCGGACGCAGGTGTTTGTATGCAGATAGATTCATACGCAACCAATGACATCATTGTCGGTTGGCAGTGTCTCAGTGTCTGTTACCTGGGAAACGCGCACGCGTTGAGTGCGGATTCAACCGCTCGCGCGCGCACATACGATTGATGGACTCGCGCCAGCGAGGCTTACTATCGGAAAGGCGACCTGGCGGTATGCCGACGCAAGCAGCAGCGCAGCAGCGCGCTGTCCCGACGCCCATCCGCCCCACGGCGCCCCAACCATCCAGAAGAAAATTCCAGCGGTCATCCCCTGAGCCAACTACACTCGAATTCGCGCCACCTTACAACGGTTAATCCTGGTCCAAGGAGCACGCCCGACATGGATACGGACACGAAGCGGATCGTAGTGATCGGCGCCGGCTTTGCCGGGCTGTGGAGCGCGCTGGGCGCGGCGCGCAAGCTCGACGAACTGCGCATGCCGGCGGATCAGGTGGAGGTCGTCGTCATCAACGGCAAGCCGTATCACAGCATTCGCGTGCGCAACTACGAGCAGCCGCTCGACAGCACGCTCGTGCCGCTTGCCGACGTGCTCGATCCAGCAGGCGTGCGACGGATTCAGGGCATAGTCCGCTCGATCGATCTGCCAAACCGTCGCGTCGGATTCGAATCCGGCAATTCATCTACACAATGGCTCGGCTACGACCGCCTGATCCTGGCGGCGGGAAGCGAGCTGGCGCGTCCGGCCATTCCCGGTCTACACGAGTTCACATTCGACGTCGATACATTCGACGGCGCCTCGAAGCTCCACGCACATCTGCTCGCCTTGCCAGAAAGGCCCGAAGCGCCGGGACGCTACACCGTGATCGTAGTTGGTGCAGGCCTGACGGGCGTCGAACTCGCCGCCGAATTACCGGCGCGGCTGCGCGGCATCGTCGGCGACAAAGCAAGCGCCGATGTCCGCGTGATTCTCGCCGACCGCTCCGCGAAGATCGGTCAGGCGATGGGCGGCGCGCAGCCAGTGATCGAAGAAGCGCTGCGCGCGCAAGGCGTCGAGCTTCGGCCGGGCGTGTCGCTCGAAACTGTCACACGCGACGGCGTGCAACTGACGGGCGGCGAACACATCGACGCCGCGACCGTCGTCTGGTGCGGCGGCATGCGCGCCAGTCCGCTGACCGCGCAATTCCCCGTGTCGCTCGACGCATTCGGACGCGTGCCCGTCGATGCGTTCCTGCGCGTCGACAGCGTGCCCGACGTATTCGCAGCGGGCGATTGCGCGCGCATCCTGATCGACGGCAAGCGCCCATCCGTGATGTCCTGCCAGCACAGCCGCCCGATGGGACGCCACGCGGGCCACAATGCCGTCTGCGACCTGCTGGGCCTCGCGATGCTGCCGCTTTGCATCGACTGGTACACGACCATTCTCGATCTCGGCCCGTGGGGCGCCGTCTACACGGAAGGCTGGGAGCGCCGCCTCGCGTCGCAAGGCGAAGCCGCGAAACAGACCAAGCGCACGATCAATTGCGAGCGCATCTATCCGCCCAGCACGAAGCGGCGTGAAGACATCCTGCAAGCGGCGGCGCCCGTCGTGCAGGCGCCGCCCTACACCGTCCGTGGCGCGGACTGAAACCACGCTCAGAATTCGATCACGCGCGGCGTCAGCAACACGAGCCGTTCCATATGGCTGCTCTGATGCGTGCGCGAGCGGAACAGTGCGCCGAGTACGGGAATCTTCGACAGCACGGGCACGCCCGTATTCAGATTCGAATCACTGTCGATCCGGTAACCGGCGATCAGCAGACTCTGCCCTTCGGCAACGACGGCTTCCGTATCGATCTCGCTGGTGCGGATTTCGGGAATGTCCTTCACGCTGCCGCCCGTCGGCTGGCCGTCTTCGACGTGAACCTGCAGCTTGATCTGCTGCGCGCCGTTCGAATCGACCACCATCGGCAGCACGCGCAGCGTATTGCCGACCTGCACGCTGAACAGATTGCTCGACGTAAAGCCCGAAACGGGAATGAAGAACTGCGTCTTGTTGTTCATCACGGCTTCGACGTTGTCGAGCGTTGCGACCTTCGGGCTCGCATCGATACGCGCGAGGTTGTTTTGCTCCAGCGCGTCGATGCGCGTCAGCAGATAGCGGCTCGCGTCGCCGATCACGGCCGTGAGCGAGCCGCCCGTCGGCGTCGCGGTGGCGACGAGATTGCCGGCTGTGTCGAGCGAAGAAAACGTCGGGCTCACATTGCCGTTGAAGTTGTTCGCGTTGGCACTGCCACTGCCCGTCTGAAAATCGAGGTGACTCGAATGCGCGTGCCAGTCGACACCCAGTTGCTTCAACGCGCCGTCGTCGATCTCGATGATGTGCGCTTCGATCTCGACCATCCTGCGCTTCACGTCGAGCCGGTCTATCAGTTGCTGATACTGGCCGACGCGGTCGGGCAGATCGCGGATCAACACCGAGTTGGTCCGCGCGTCGGCCTGGATGACGGGCAGCGAGCCCGCGCCGTCCGGCACGGCCGCCGTCGCCGCGCGCCCCGCGCTCTGCGGGCCGCTTCCCGATGCGCCGCCCGCCGTGCCGCCCACGCCGCCCGCGCCCGGCATCCCAACCGGCCCGCCGCCCGCCGCTGTCACGCCTGCGAACACATCGGGCAGCGGCGGATTCACGCCGCTGTTGTTGTAGGGCGAGCCGCCATTCGTGCCGCCTTGCACGTCCGCATACGGGCTCACCTGTTGCAGGTTCGCGGTGCCATCGGCGGATGCGCGCGACGTGCCCTGCTGATCGCTGTCCCGATCCGGGTGATAGAGACTCGCGAGCACATGCGCGACGCCGGGCACGACCTGCGTCTTGCCGTTCACGGTGATCGTATGGTCGGCCGCCCATCCGTAACGCAGTGGAAACGCCCGCACTTCGCTGCCCGTGCGGCGATTCGCGTTCTGATCGAGCCGCGCAGCCACCTCGTCGACAAGCTGGATCAGCCGATGCGGCCCGGTGATCAGCGCGACGCCCTGCTCCGGGTCGTACACGATCGGGAAGCGGTCGGTGTCGAGCCCGATCTGCTTGAGCGTCGAGCGCAGGCTCTGCGTGCCCGCGAAGTCGAGCTTGATGACCTTGGTGGTCACGTCGTCGGCGGTGCTGATGGACAGCACGCTGCCGTCATAAAACCACACAAAGCCGAACGTCGCCGCCATCGTGTCGATGAACTTGCGCGGCGGCAGATCGAAGCGTCCCGACACAGTGCCCTGCACGTTCGGCGCAATCGTCGCGATGATGCCCTGGCTCGCCGCGAAGTCGCGCAGCACGTCTTTCAGGTCGCGGCTTTCCACCGAAATATGCACTTCGCCGGGCCGCCACGTGATCGGTGCGGCATGGCCCGCGTTCAGGCCCATCATCAGCAGGGCGGCCGCGATCGCGCGGTGACGGAATGTGAGTTTCATGATCGACGCTCGATATAGGTGTGGTTCTGGCGGAATGGTCTCGAAAGGATCTCAGCGGTTCAGCGTGTCCGAAGGCGATTCGTTGAATTCGCGGCGGTAGCTGTTGACGAGCGTCGAGCGGTTGCTGACGCCCCACTTCACGGCTGTCGCGAGAATGCCTTGCTCGTGCGCGCTGTCGTCGGCTTCGAGTTCGGCGCGGATGCGCTCCATGCGCAGGCGGCGGATGATCTCGGTCGGCGTCGAGCCGAGACTCGTCTTGAACGCGCTCTGCAGCGCGCGATCCGTCACGCCGATCTGCGCGGCGATTTCGCGGATCGACAGATCCTTGCGCTCCAGGTTGTCGAGCAGATAGCGATAGGCGCGCCGGTAACGCGCAGGCAACCGCGTGCCGATATCGTCGAGCTGTTCCGGCGCGCGCGCGATGCGCTGGCCGTAGCGCGCGAGTGCGCCCGCTTCGTCGCGGATGCAATTGACGGCGGCCAGCGCATAGCGCGTGTACACCTCCAGCGATTCACCGCTGCGTCCCTGCAGATGGCGCAGCTTCGCGAGGCAATACAGATACTCCAGTTGCCGATGGCTCTGCGGCATGCGCACCTCGGCAGTCAGCAACACAAGCACCGACTCGGCCAGCGACGAAACACCTCCCGCAAGACTCGCGAGCACGATCTCGATACGCACCGCGCTCTGATAGTTCTGGATGCCCTGCTTACCCGCCCACTCCGCATGCGCAACGATCTGCTGCTGCGGGTCGCGCTCGCCGTCCGCCAGTCGCGCCAGCCCATCGAGAAACTCGACGCGCCCACGCAGCAACTGGTCTTCAATCGCGCCCGTCAACAGTCGCAACGCGGCGGGCCGTTGCGGCGCGACGCGCGGCGCGGCGTCGCCCGTCAGGCCCACTTGCCAGTAGATATGATCGGACAGCGCGGCACGCGAGCGCAGCGTACTCTGTGCTTCGACGTCGAAGCGCACCGTGCTCAACAGACGCTGCCAGCCGTCGGCCTGATGAAACGCGCCGTCCGACGTCGCATCGTCGAGCAGATCTTCGAGCGTATCGAGCACGGCATCCGCATCGCGCAGACGGCCCACGCTGAACAGCACGCCGAATGCGCCGAACAGCGCATCGAGCCGCAGCGCCACGCTCGCCAGCGGATGATCGGCGATCTGCATGAAGCACGACATCGCGGTGCCGTAGCGGTAACGGAACAGCGCCTGCCAGCCCGCGTTGCGGCACGACGCGAAGCGCATGCCGTCCTTGTCGTCGCGCATGCGCTTTTGCGCTTCGCGGTAGGAGTCGTCGGCATCGACCTCCATGCCGAGCGACAGTTGCAGATCGCCCTGCAACTGCAGCAGCGTGGCGGGCGGCGCATCGTCGTGACTATCGACGAGCCGCTGCACGTTCGCCGCCGCAGCATGCACATGGCCGTTGCGGATCAGGTCGACGACGCTGGAAGGCACCGACGCTGCGTTGAGCATCGACACATACGGGAAGTAGTAGGTAACGAGCATGGCTGATTCCGTCGTAAGGCTCGCGCAGTGGTCGGGGCGACGCTGCGTGAGCGCGTTGAAACGATTGCGACGTTTTTGCTACGGACGTCGCGTTGACGGAATGCACTGTAGCCAGGCAGAAATGTGAAAAGCTCAATAATCAGAGGAAACAGTTGAGGCTTGAGTAAAGTTGAGATTTGACGCGCGCGGCAGACAAGAACTCTCAACAAAGCTCACTTCTTTGCTTGTACGCGGATCGCTGACATCACGGCGACACATCGTTGCGGTGCGGTTGCGCGCCGGGCTTCAGATCGGTGTCGCGGTCGCTCATCTGCGCGATTGCGCGAACCTGCACCTTGAAGAGCCGCAAGTCGAGCTGGTCCTGCACCTGGTGTACAAAAAGCCCCGCGAAGACGGCCAGCATCAGCACCGTCACCGCGCCCTTGATCGGTTGACTCAAGGCGCTCAGATCGAGTTTCTGCGCGGCCTTCGACGCGAGATTCGCACCGAGGTCGATCAGCAGCAGCACGAGCAGCATCGGCGCGGCGAGCTTCGCGATGGTCTGCATCAGCGTGTCCGTCTGATGCATCGCGAACACGGCGAGAAACTCCGTCGACATCGGCTTCGTCGATGCAACTGGCCACCATCGATACGACTCGTACAGCGCCTCCAGCAAAAACTGCATGCCGCCGAGCGACCAGAACGCCACGGTCGCGATCTGGCCGAGCAGCGTCGCAGAGGGCGTGGATTGCTGCGACAGCATCGGGTTGCTCAACTGCGCGTTGTTGTAGCCCGTCAGATTGTCGAGATAAATGCCCGCGCCCTCCGCGACCCAGAACACCGTCGCCGCCGCGAAACCCATCACGACGCCGATCAGCGTTTCGCGCAAGCTCGTGATCACCAGCGCGAAGCCCGTCAGCGAATCGGCGAACGACTCCGGCTGCGCCAGCGCGACGAACAGCGAGAAGCTCAACGCAACGCCGTTGCGCAAGCGGCCTTGCAGCACGCCGTCGGCGGTGGGCGGAAACAGCGTCATGATCGCGTAGAGCCGCAGCGAGCAGACGCCGAGCACGGCAAGGTGCTTGAGCAACCAGGGGCCGTAAAACTGCAACAGCTCGTTCATCCGCGTGCAAGGCGCGCGAGCGCCGTCTCCTCGATGTCTTCGTCTTCCGCGTCGGCGGCGATGCCGTCGAGCACGCGCTGCAATATGCCGATGCGCTTTTCGCACAAGTCGATGCGGCCACGGTTCTTCGCGATCTCGCGGCGCGTGTTTGCGATTCCGGCGTCGTGCTCGATGAGCGCGTGTTGCGCGGCTTTCACAGCTTCACATGCCTTCGCGTGGTGCCGGTTGACTTCTTCCGCGTACAGGCGGATCGCCGTCAACGTATCGATCGAAAACGGTTCCGCGCCCGCCATCATCGCGGTGATGCGCTCGCGGTACGAACGCGCCTGCGCTTCGAGTTCCGCTGCATGCCCACGCGCCTGCGCTTCGTTTTCGACCAATGGCAAGCGCGCCGCAACGAGTTGCGCGAGCCGCGCGCGCAAGTCCTGCTCGGAGCGCTGACGGCGCGATACGGCGCGCGACAACGCGGCGATCTGCCGTTTCGGTGCGCTCATTGTGCGTCGCCCTGCGCAAGTTCGTGCAACGCGGCCTCAGTTTCAGCCGGGTCCGCGTAGGCGTCCGTCGGCTGGGACAGGAACGCCTTGAGCGCGTCGATCTTCGCGATCGCTTCGTCCGCGAGCGCATTGGTGCCCGGCTGGTATTCGCCGATCTGCAGCAGCATGTCCACCTCGCGATGCTTCGCGAGCAGCTTTCGCAGCCGCGCGGACGACGCCATGAACTCGCGCGGCATCACCTGCGACATCACGCGCGACAGGCTGCCGAGCACGTCGATGGCGGGATAGCGGTTTTGCGCGGCGATTTCGCGCGACAGGATCAGGTGGCCGTCGAGCACGCCGCGCACTTCTTCGGCAATCGGATCGCTGCCCGACTCGTCTTCGGCGAGCACCGTGTAAAGGGCCGTGATCGAGCCGCGCTCGCCCATTCCCGCGCGCTCCAGCAGACGCGGCAACTCGGCGAACACGGAAGGCGGAAAGCCGCGCCGCGCGGGCGGCTCGCCCGCTGCAAGACCGATCTCGCGGCCCGCGCGCGCAAAGCGTGTCAGCGAATCCATCATCAGCAGCACGCGCTTGCCTTCGTCGCGGAAGTACTCGGCAATCGCGGTGGCGACGTAGGCTGCTTTCGCGCGTTCGCTCGACGAGCGGTCCGACGTCGCGCATACGACGACGGAGCGCGCCATGCCCTGCTCGCCGAGAATCAGCTCGACGAATTCGCGCACTTCGCGCCCGCGTTCTCCAATCAACGCGATCACGTTGATATCGCATTGCGCGCCGCGCGCCAGCATGCCGAGCAAGGTGCTCTTGCCGACGCCCGCTGGCGCGAAGATGCCCATGCGCTGGCCTTCGGCGAGCGTCGTCATGGCGTCGATCACGCGCACGCCCGTCACCATCGGATGCTCGATCATGCGGCGTGTCATCGGGTTCGGCGGGTCGGCGAAAATGGGCCGGCTGTCTTCCGCTTCGATCGGGCCACGGCCGTCCATCGGCTGGCCGAGCGCATCGATCACGCGGCCGAGCAACGCGTCGCCGACAGGCACCGACAAAGGCCGCTGCAAGCCGATCACATGCGTCGCGCGCGATACTTCCGACAACTGCGCGAACGGCGACACGACGGCATGCTCACGCGTGAAGCCGATCACTTCGCCATGCTGCAACAGCTTGCCTTGCGGCGTGCGCAGCTCGCACAGCTCGCCGAGCTTCAGGTCGATGCCCGCGACCTTGATCAGCGTGCCGACCACTTCGGCGATCTTGCCCGTCTGACGCACGGGCAACAGCGCGCGGATCTCGCGCTCGATCGCGCCGCCCAGTTCGCGCAGGCCGTGCTCGTGCAGGCCGAATACGTCGGCCAGCGCCGGGTCTTGCGGGTGATTTTTCAAAGCCGTGGTGCTCATCAGTGTGTCTCTGCTTGCGCGCTGTGCGTTTTCAGCGAGGTATTCAACGCCCGCACGATTGCCGCGCGCATCGAATCGAGTTGTGTCGACAGGCTTGCATCCACGATGCCCAGATCCGATTCGCACACGCACGCGCCGGGTTCCAGGCGAGGGTCTGCTGTTACGGCAAGCGGCACGGGCCTCCCCAGCATGCGCAGACGCGCGTCGAATTCGCCGAACGCGGCACGCGCCGCGTCGAGATCGGCGGGATGCACGCTCACGCGCAAGTTCGCCGAGCCTTCGACGATGCGGTCGATCGTGTCCGTCGCCCGCGCGAACAACGCCTGCGCGCTTTCGGCGCGCACCAGTTGCTCGACGGCGAGCATCACGAGTTCGGCCATCCGGTTGCGCATGCCTTTTTGCAGGCGCTGCGCGTCGGCGCTCAACGCGGCAACGCGTTCGATCCACTGCGCCTCTCCGCGCGCGACGCCCTCCGCGTAGCCTCGTTCGGACGCCGCTTCACGCTCGCGCGCAGCCGATGCGACGAGGGCCTTTGCTTCATCTCGTGCCGCTCGAAGAATCTGCTCGCGCTCGATCTGCGCGGCGGCGAGAATCGCCTGGCGTTCGGCCTCGACGCGGCCGTAGACATCGTCGATCGTCGCGAGCATGCCGAAGGTTTCGCGCGGCACGATATCGCCGACGAGTCCGACGCGCGGTTCGTTCTTGTCCTTGCGCGTGTTGCTGGTCGCGTGCGCTTCGCGCGGACGGCTTAGCCAGATAACCATGCATACTCCGGCAAAAGAGGGCCGATGCGCTCGCGCAGCAATGCGAACGCGTCTTCGCAGTCGTCATCCGAAGGCTTTGCGTTCGCTGCGGCCTGCTCGTCGTGTTCACGTGGCAGCGCGAGCCGCAGCATCATTGGGTGCGTGCCCATAAGCGGCAGCATCGCCAACCCTTCGAGCGCGAGCGCATCGGCATCGAGCGAGCCGAGCGCGCGTGTTCCGGCGCGCTCGCGCTTCGCATCGGCAAGCGACGGCGCTTCAGGCGCCGCCTTGCCGAGCAGATCGTCAAGCGGGCAGCCGATCCACTCCGCGAGGCGCTTGCGCGTGGTTCGATCGACCAGACGCCGCACCTCCGCGCGACGCGCCAGCAGCGCCTGCATTCGCAGCACGCGCAAGCCCGTCCTGACAGACAGCGCGTCGAGACGTGTGGCGGGTGTGGCGCTAAATGCTTCGAGCGTCGGCGGCGCGGGCAGCAGCACGCGCAACATGGCGATCGAACATGCTTCGTCACATCGTTCGCGCAGTGCGGTTAGCGCATCTTCGCTGTGCGTCTCTCGATCAATGCCCAGTGCAAGCGCGAGCCAGTCCCGATGCAGCCACTGCAACGCGCTGCGCGCATTGCGTTGCCAGCCGAGCAGAATCTGCGTGGCATGATCTGGCGAAAGGCGCGGCTCGTGCATAGACCGTTGCCGTGGCATCGCGGCGGACGCAGCCATGGCCATACTCATGCCGACTTCTGCCTGCGTCCCGGCAAACGCCGCGCGAGCGACGCGAGGCTCGCCCTGAGCGGCGCGACGATCCCGCTTAGCCGCGCACGAAACGCATAGCCCACGCCGATGCCCGCCACCATCAACGCAAACAGCCCGCTCAGCACGAACGGCCAGACAGGCGCATGCGCAGGCACGCGGCTATCGATATCCACCTGATCCGCCGCCACGCCTGTCACACTGACCTGGTCGTACGACAGCCCTTCGACGCTATGCACGACGAGGTTCTTGATCTGCGGCACCAGCGCATCGAGTTCGAGGCCCGGCCGGTACTTGATGAACACGGCGGCGGACGACGGCTTGATGGTCTGCGCAAGCGGGTCGTTGTTCGGAATCACGATCTGCACGCGCGCGACCAGCACGCCGTCGATATGCGACAGCGTGCCCGACAGTTCCTGCGACAACCCGTAGATGAACCGCACGCGCTCTTCCGTTGGCGTCGACACGAGACCGTCCTTCTTGAACAGGCTGCCGAGATCGTCGAACTTGCTGTGTGGCAGGCCTTTTTCGCGCAGCACCTGCATCGCGCGCACCATGTCGCCGTCGTCGACCTGAAGCGTATAGGTCTTGCCGCCGTCCGGCGTGCTCTTGTCGGCGGATACACCGCGCTCCAGCAACGCGACCGTCATCTCGTTGACGTCCTCTTCGGCAAGGCCCGTGTACAGCTCTTTCTTGCAGCCCGCGAGCAGCGCGCATGCGATCAACACACCGCCCATCAGCATGCGTTTCGCGAACGGAGAGAAGGTTCTGATGCTCATCACTGGTTCTTCATCAGCGTTTCGGCCGACGACTTCGACGCCGACACCACGGCCATCTTCGTCTGGAAATCAAACTGCGCAAGCGACAGGTTCAGCGACACCTGCGCAGCCGCCCCGATCTGCTGCGTCGGCGTGAGCGATCCGGCGTTCGCGCTCAGTGTTTCAACCTGTTCGAGCGCGGCCTCCATCTGGCCGTCCTGCTTGCGGATCGCGTCGACAAAATGACTGCCCCCGTGCTGCGTCGCGTCGTTGCCTGGCATGGCGAGCGGCTGCTGCATCAGGTCTTCGAAACGGCTGACGGATTCGGGCGCGGGCATCTGCGGCAGCGCCTCGGGCTTTGCGGCCTCGGCGGCGGCATGTACGGCGGTTTCGGCAATCGTGGAGATCGACATGAATGGCTCCTCTTGTCAGGCGCGCAAGAAAGCGTGCGACGCGAACGCGGGCGCATCGCCCGAAGGCTGTCGCGCGGTCTTTGTCTGCGCGTTCTCCTGCTCTTCGGCGAGATCGCGATACGACTCCGGCAGCACGAACTCGCCGCCGCGATGGTTCGCGCGCGCGGTTTCGAGATCGGCTCGCACGGTGAGCGCACGGACCAGCGCTCGCGTCTCCGGGCCCGCCTCGCCTTCGAGCGCCTGGTCGGCCCATTGGCGCCAGCCGGCGTCCTTCTGCGCCGCGAGGCAGTATGCGTACATCGCCTTCGCGTAGGCAAACGAAGGCGCCGCGTCGATCACGTCGCGCAGCGTGCGCGACGCCTCGTCCCAGCGGCCGTTGACGATGTGCAGCACGCCCGCCAGCGTATCGATCTCGGCCACCTTCGGGCGGAACGCGCGCAACGCGTCGAGCACCAGTTCGATGTCGGTCGTGTCGGCGCTGGCTTGCGGGAAATGCCGGAACAGACCCGCCGATGCAATCTCGATCAGCGCGTTCAAGGTTGCATCGCCGCACTGCAGATAGTTCGGCGCGGCGTGAGAGGAAGCAGGTAGTGACCCAGGTTGTGATGATTTCGCGAGCATGGCGTGGACCCTCTTGATGAAAACAGGACGCGGTGCGTCATCGCTTCGCAAGGTATCAAGCCGGTGGCGCAATGCTCGTGCTGCAACCGAAGCGAGTCGCGCGAAAGCGAACCTGGCGGCGCATCGTGCGTGCCGTTTTGCCCTGCTTCGCGTTCGAGCCCGGGGCTTCGCCTCGCCTGGACGGCCGCTATGAGGAGCGCCCTACACTGCGCCAGCACGTAAAGGAGCGCCCGATGAGCGACGACAAAACCGAACAGCCA
The DNA here is from genome assembly GCF_002902925.1 of Paraburkholderia terrae. GTDB lineage: Bacteria > Pseudomonadota > Gammaproteobacteria > Burkholderiales > Burkholderiaceae > Paraburkholderia > Paraburkholderia terrae. The sequence continues at coordinate 1,656,247 of NZ_CP026113.1, forward strand.
ACCGAGAAACGCCTGCGCAAGGCGCGCGAGGACGGCGAGGTCGCGAAGAGCACGGACCTCGTCGACGGCGCGCTGTTGGCCGTGGGCGTCGGCATGCTGATGGCGACGGGCGACAAGATGGTCGACGGCTTGCGCTCGTGCATTTCGATTGCGCTGAAGTTCGTCGCCGGGCCTCACGACATGACGACACTGCTACTCGCGGTGAACCAGATCGGCTCGCGCATGGCAGGCGCACTGCTGCCGATGATCGGCGCAGCGATTCTCGCCGCCGTTGCCGCCCTCGCGGGACAGACGGGCATCGTGATTTCGATGAAAGCCGTCAGCCTGAAGTTCGAGAACATCAGCCCGATGGCGGGTATCAAGCGCATCTTCTCGCTCAAGTCGCTGCTTGAACTCGCGAAGATGGCCATCAAGGGCATCGTGCTCGCCATCGTGATGTGGAAGACCATCACGGGGTTGCTGCCGCTCGTCACCGGCTCGCTGTTCCAGTCGCTGCCCGAGTTGTCGAAGCTCGCGAGCTTCGTCGTGATCCGGTTGATCGCGGTTGCGGCTGCGCTGTATGTCGTGTTCGGCGGCGTCGATTTCAAGCTGCAGAAATTCCTCTTCATTCGCGGCAAGAAAATGAGCAAGGATGAGATCAAGCGCGAATTCAAGCAGGACGAAGGCGATCCCATCATCAAGGGCGAGCGGCGGCGGCTCGCTCGCGAGCTGGCGACATCCGCGCCTCGCAAGATCGCGACCGCGAGCATGGTGGTCGTCAACCCCACGCACTACGCGGTGGCCGTGCGCTACGCGCCCGACGAATATCCGCTGCCCGTGGTGATCGCGAAGGGCATGGACGATGCGGCGCTGCAGATGCGCCGCGACGCGCAGTTCGCTGGCGTGCCGATCGTCGGCCATCCGCCCGTCGCGCGCGCACTCTACAAGGTCGAACTCGACGAGCCGATTCCCGACGAACTGTTCGAAGCCGTCGCCGCGATTTTGCGCTGGATCGATTCGCTGGCCCTGTCGCGTGAACCCGATGCGGCGCCGCCGCTGTCCGGCTGAACGCACGCCCTGCTACTCACTTCCGCATCGCTCCACACACGCTCATGCTCAAGACACTCAAACTACCCGCTGGCGGCGAGATCGGCATTCTCGTGATGATCGTCGCGATCGTCTCGCTGATGATCCTGCCGCTGCCGTTCTTCATGATCGACATACTCGTCGGTCTGAACATCGCCACAGCCGTCACGCTGCTGATGATCACGCTCTATGTGCCGAGCGTCGTCTCGCTATCCGCGTTCCCGTCGATCCTGCTGTTCACCACGCTCTACCGTCTGTCGCTCAGCATCGCGTCGACAAAATCGATCTTGCTGCATGCGGAAGCGGGCGACATCATCGACAGCTTCGGCAAGCTCGTCGTAGGCGGCAATCTGGTGGTCGGCATGGTGGTGTTCATCATCATCACGCTGGTGCAGTTCATCGTGATCGCGAAGGGCTCGGAGCGCGTCGCGGAAGTCGGCGCGCGTTTCACGCTCGACGCAATGCCCGGCAAGCAGATGAGCATCGATGCCGACCTGCGCGCCAATCTGCTGACAGCCGACGAAGCGCGCCACAAGCGCGCGACGCTCGCGCTCGAAAGCGCGCTGCATGGCGGCATGGACGGCGCGATGAAGTTCGTCAAGGGCGATGCCGTCGCGGGTCTCATCATCACGATGATCAATATCGTCGCAGGTCTTGCCGTTGGCGTGCTGTATCACGGCATGACGGCGGGCGAGGCGGCGAACCGTTTTTCGATCCTCTCGGTCGGCGACGCGATGGTCGCGCAATTGCCCGCGCTGCTCTTGTCCGTTGCGGCAGGCGTGATGATCACGCGCGTCGCCGACGATCGCGACGAGAAACCGCGCTCGCTCGGAGCGGAGATCGGCAAGCAACTGATGGGCAGCGCGCCCGCGCTCGGCTTCGCGGCGCTGCTGCTGGTTGCGTTCGCCGCCGTTCCTGGCTTTCCGTGGCCGCTGTTTCTGGTGTTGAGCGGCATTCTCGGCTTCACTGCATGGAAGCTGAAAAAGCGCGGTTCATCGCGCGCATTCGAAGACCTCGAAGCCGTGCGCTCGATGCAGCGCGCGGGCGCGAAGAGCGAAACGCCCGCTATTTCCAGCGTGCCGCCTGCATTTTCCTGCGCGCTCGGTGTACGCCTTGCTCCGGACTTGCGCGGACGGCTCGCCGTCGACCGGCTCAATCACGCATTCGAAACCGAGCGCACTTCGCTGCAAGAAGAACTCGGTTTGCCGTTTCCGGGCATTCACATGTGGATCAGCGAGAAGCTCGCGCCGTCCACTTGCGAGTTCCTGATGCACGACGTGCCGTCGTTCACACTGCAACTGCCGCAAGGCAAGGTGCTGCTCGCCGATCTGCCACAACGGCTCGCCGCACAGCCCGACGACACGCAGGCGCAGGCGCTCGCCGAACGCTGCGAGCAGCGCGAACCGATCGACGGCACGACGCAGCCGAGCTACTGGCACGACGAGGCCACGCTCGCCGACAAGACGTCCGGCTGGCGCGCCGAACAGGTGATCGCGCATGTCTGCGTGCAGTTGCTCAGGCGCAATGCGTCGCTCTTTCTCGGCGTCAATGAAGTGCAGTGGATTCAGGAACAGCTTGGCATCGAGTATCCGGGTCTGCTCGCCGAAGTGCAGAAAGTGCTGCCGCCGCAGCGTATCGCCGATGTGCTGCGACGGCTGCTCGAAGAACAGATCCCGATCCGCAATATCCGCAACATCATGGAAAGCCTGATTGCGTGGGGACCGAAAGAGAAAGACGTGCTGATGCTGACCGAGTACGTGCGCGGCGATCTCGCGCGCTTTCTTGCGCATCGGGCCGCACTCGGCGCCCGCATCCTCCCTGCGATCCTGCTCGACGCACCCGTCGAGCAGCATATCCGCCAGGCGATCAAGCAGACGCCGACGGGCAATTACCTCGCGTTGCCGCCGGACCAGATCAACTTTCTGGTCGACAGCATCGAGTCGTTTGCGGGGCTGGCGCCGCGTCCCGGCATCGCGCTCGTCACGTCGATGGATATCCGGCGCTACGTGCGGCGCATGATCGAAGGACGGCTCGGCTGGCTCTCCGTCTATTCGTATCAGGAACTGGGCGGGCATCTGGAACTGCAGCCGATCGGCCACGTGACGGCCTGAGGCAACGCATGTCGAGAACGACATCGCGTCCCGTGCGCGTGATCGCAGCGCCCGCGCAGACCTCGCCCGCTTCGGCGGGCGCGCGCATGCGGCGCGCACGGCACGCGGATTTCGCGGCGCTCTTGCGACGCGACGACAAACCGTCGCCCGACGATCTTCTCGCCGTGTCGCTCAACGACGAGGCTCAGCACGAACATCATGCGGAAGAGTCGCTTGCGCAACGCATCGGCAGCGCGAGTCAGCGTGTGGTCGCGGCTGTGCTGCGCCGCGAGCAACAGATGCTCGAACTTGCGCACGTGCTCGCGCGGCATGTCGCCGAGTTCGCGTCGAATTCCGCGATCCGCCAGGCCGGCCACTGGGAAGTGGCCATGCGCGTCGATCCGCAGCGGCTACCCGGCACGCAGTTGCATCTGACGCTTTCGCCTTCGGTTCTCTTGCTTCGCTTCGACGTCGAGTCCGCCGACACGCGCGAACTACTCTTGCATCATGCCGGCCTGCTCGAACGCGAGTTGCGCCAGTTGCTCGCTTCCCAAGGCGAAGCACGCATGCTCGAACTGACAATCCACTAGCTCACGCCTTTGTCCACTGTGTCTACCGAACATCCGTATGCAGAGAAGCTGCGACGCGTCACGCCCGATGCGGCGCGTGCCGCCCGCATTCTGTGCGATGCGCGTCATCTCGATGCGTTGCGCCGACTCGGCGCCATCGACGCGCTCGAAATCGCGCCGACTGTCACCGCTGATACCGCTTTCGACGAAGCGGGCCGCATCGTGCTCGCGCATCTCGAAGGCACGCTCGATATCGATCTCGATCTCGCGCGCTATCCCGCGTTGCAAATCGTCGCGGCCAGCTCGGGCGACCGCGCACGGCACGCATTGCGCAGCACGCTCGCCAACGCGCTGCTCGCGCCGCTCGTGCAGCGCTTTCAGGCAGCGGGCCTGGGGCGCTGGCGTGTGGCGTCGGTGGAACGCGCGCCTGCGGGCGTTGTGAGCGGCGAACGCTTCGACGTCGCGTTGCTGCATGAAGGCGTCGTGCATCGGCTTTCGATCGGCGCATCCGGCGCGACGCTCGACGTGCTGCATAAGCGGCTCGCCGCGTTGCCGTCACGTCATGCAACGGAAATGTTCGCTTCAGCATCGCCCATCTGCGTCGCTGGGTCGATCGCGCTCGGCGCCCGGCATGTTCCGCTTGCCGCATTGCAGTCGCTGCGTCCCGGCGACGTCGTGCTGCGCGCCTTCGCGCCTTCCGTCGCGCAAGCGTTGAACAGCGGCGCAGCATTCACCGCGCACGCGTCCTGGGGCGCGACGGCAACGGGTATGCGGCGCATTCATGCGCGTGTCGTGATCGACGGCACGCAGGTCACTGTAGAAGAGAAACCCATCATGAACGAAGAACCCTTGCAGGCCGAATGGGCCGACACGCTGCCAGGAGACGGTGAAGCGCTGCACGAAACCGAAGCGGCCACACTCGACGAAACGGCCGAACCCGACGCGCACAGCAACTGGCAGCACGACACAGAAGACGCACCACTCGATATCGGCCTGCTCGATCTGCCCGTGCAATTCGAAATCGACAGTGTGGCGCTGCCCCTCGCGCAGCTTGCCGCGCTGCGCCCCGGCTATGTGATCGAACTGTCTGCGCCTGTGCTCGATACGCCTGTGCGTCTCGTCACGCATGGGCAAACCGTGGGCTATGGCGAGATCGTCTGTGTCGGCGAACATCTGGGCGTACGTATCACGAGGATGGCTTATGCCGGCGATTCAGACAGGTGACATCACCGGGCTGCTGATCGTCGTGCTGGCGATCAGCGTGATCCCGTTCATCGCGATGGTGGTGACGTCGTATATGAAGATCGTCGTCGTGCTCGGGCTGCTGCGCAACGCGCTGGGCGTCCAGCAGGTGCCGCCGAACATGGTGCTCAACGGCATCGCGATCATCGTCTCCGTGTACATCATGGCGCCCGTCGCGTTCTCCGCGATGCAGGGCATGCAGGCCAACCAGGCGCCCGGCAACGTCACGCAGAACGTGACGGCGGGCATCGCCGCCGCGCGCGAGCCGTTCCGCACCTTCCTCGAAGCGCATGCGCAATCGCGCGAGCGGCAATTCTTCCTGCGCTCCGCGACGGCCTTGTGGCCCGCGCAGCAGGCGAAGGCGTTGAAGGACACCGACCTGATCGTGCTCGCGCCCGCGTTCACGCTGACGGAGCTCACGGACGCCTTCAAGATCGGCTTTCTGCTTTACATCGGCTTTATCGTCGTCGATCTCGTGATCGCGAACGTGCTGATGGCGATGGGCCTGAACCAGGTGCAGCCGACCAACGTCGCGATTCCGTTCAAGCTGCTGCTGTTCGTCGCGATGGACGGCTGGTCCACGCTGATGCATGGCCTCATTCTCGGCTACCGGTAGGCGCCGCGCCTTTTCAACTACGGACTTGCCATGACTCTCGATACGCTCGTCGGCCTCGCGACGCAAGGGCTGCTGCTGTGCCTGTACGTGTCACTGCCCGTCGTCGTCGTCGCGGCTGGCGTCGGCCTGCTGGTGTCGTTCCTGCAGGCGATCACGTCGCTGCAGGATCAGACGCTGTCGTTCGGCATCAAGCTGATTGCCGTGGTGGTGGCGCTCATCGTCGTTGCGCCGCTCGGTGCGTCGGCGATCCTGCGCTTTGCGAACCAGTTGCTACTGACGGCTGTGCAGCGATGAACCCACTTCACTCGCGCCCGGCTACGGGGACTTCAGGTACGCCGACCACCCAGGAGGCCGCGCAGACGCAACGCGCCGTGACCGAACCGGCGCGGCAACAGACGCGCGCGCGCTTTGCCACGTCGCTGCGCAATAACGTGCGCTTCGCCCACGCGCATCACGCGCATTTGCAGGGACAGGCGCGCTCGGCGAATGCGCGGCGTCTTGCCAAAGCGCTTTCAAAGAAGCGCCAGGGCAAGGCAGCCGCAACGCGCTTTGCCGCGACACGCCGGCCAACGACGGGCCGTTCAGGCACCAGCATGAGAGCGCCTCAGAACACGAGAAACACCGACCGTCAGCGAAACGCCGCACTGCGCGTGTCCCGCGACGGCGGCAACGGAGGCTCGCGCGGCGGTGGGCAGCCGCAAGACGAACAGAAACAACAGCAACGGCAGCAGGATCAACACGGCAAGCACGATGACGATCTCACGCTCGATGGCGCGAACGGTACGAAGCGCGCTGCGGGCGTCGTACCCGAATTTGCCGCGCATGCGTTGACACTTGCCGGTTCATCGCGCCGTGAAGCGCTGGCGAGTGCCTGGTGCGACGCGTTGCTAAAGCCCGGTCGCTCGCTGCACGACGCGCTATCGCAATTGCGCGCGCTGCGGCGGCAGGAAGGCGCGTTGCCGCTCGCATCGCTCGCCCAGGTTCGCCAGTCGCTGATGGACGCCACGGCGCGTGCCGCCGCGCGTCGGCAGGCGGGCGAAGCGTTGCCAAGTTCTGTAGCTGCCACGGCAGTACGTACAAATACGTCGAAAGAGGCTCGCAACGTCCTCGCGCCGCTGCTCGCGCTCGTCGCGGGCGGTCCAATGCTCGCGGGCCGCGAACGACGCGCGGTGAGCGCGAATGCCGCGCTCGACGGCATCGCATACGCGCGGAGCACGCGTCCAGCCGATGCCACCGGTACCGCTGAATCCGCGATCTGAAGTCACTTCGCGTGCGCGCGAGTGCCTTCGCAAGCGGCCCCTATCGCGGCCCATGCGTCCGTTAATCTGCGACTCATCGAAGGAAGCGGAACAGCGCGACAGCTCCCCCCGCTTCTCCGCCTGACCGACCGAACTCATGAAACAACTGCGCATCCTGACGGGTATTCATGCTGGCGCGACCGCACCGCTCGGCCCCGGTCTTTACCGGATCGACGCGGATGACGACGCCGACATTCGCATCACCGACTGGACGGGGCCGTCCGCAATCGTCGAAGTCGGCGATGGCGAGGTCGTGACCGTGCGGCGGCTCGCTGTGCAAGAGGCTGGGGTTGACGCAAGCGACGAAGCGCCACCCAACGAAACCGACACGCGAGACCTGAAGGACGATCGCGTCGAAGACACCGCGTCCATCTTCATGCTCGACTTTCTGCCGATGCAGTTCGACCAGAGCGTGATCTGCATCGGACCTGACGATGTCGAATGGCCCAGCGATCTCGCTCTGCTGTCGACGCTATTAAAGCCCGCCCAGCCCGAGGACGACCAACGCGGCCAGCAACGCTCGCGCCGCCGGACCTTCGTCGCACTCGGCGCGGCCTGTGTTGCATTGGCTGTAATCGCATGCGTCAGCGCCTTGTCGATGACGACACGCGCGAAGGCATCGATGCTGCCCAACGATGTCGCCGCGATGGAAAACGTGAACCGTGAGTTCGCGGCCGCGCATCTGAACGAACTGCGTGCATCGCTGGATGGTCACGGCGGCGTGCTGGTTCGCGGGCTCGTCGCAAACGAATCAGAGAATCTCGCCGCGCGGCGCCTGCTTGCATCGATCACGTCGCCGCGTGTGCAGGCGCAGTACGGCATCGCCGAAGTGATCCGGCGCAGCATCGGCGAGAGCTTGCCCGTCGCGGGAATCAGCGTGCATTACGACGGCAACGGCGTGTTCGCGATTGCGGGCAAGGACGTCGACATGGACGCGTTGCAGCAAGGCGTGAAGCGCATCCGTCCGGATCTGCCCACCAACGTGAAAGACATCCGCATCGATGCAACGGGCGCCGAGCAGGCTGACGCACCGGCGGGCGCGAGCTATATCGCGATTGTCTCGTCGGATACGGTGCGCTATGCGCAAACGCCCGATGGCGTGAAGCACATCTTCATCCTCGACAACGACACGAATGCAAGCGCACCTGCCGCGGCCAGCGACCCCGCAGCGCCCGCAGCAGCCGCCCCCCAGCAACCCGCAAGCGATGCAACGCCGCCCGTTTCGAAAGCGGCAAACGAACCGCCCTCACCGCTTGCAAAACAGCTCACCGGGCTTGCCGCCTCGCGGCATGTGCTCGACCCACCCCAGACGTCCGTCGCGCAGACGGCCGACACGTTACGGAGATGACCATGTACGAAGCCATTGAACGCCACGCACAACACTTCATGGCGTTGCAGAACGTCGTGACAGCCGCCGACGCCGATGCGCGCGTCGCCGAACTGCGCAAGGCGCTCGAAGAGAGCGCCGAGCAGCTCAATCACGCGGCAGACGGCACGGCCACCGACCGCGATGCGCGCGCCCGCATCTATCGCGGCCTCGTCGCCGCGAGCCGCATCGTCGGGCAGTTGCGCGAGGACGCGTTGCGCGGCTGACGTGTAGAACGTCATTTCATTCCGTTTTTTCAACCACCGGTTCGACATACCGTCTGCCGGAACTTTCCAGGAGAGCCACCATGCCCGGTATTGCAACGGCAGCAACATCCGCACTGGGCGCCGTCACGAACGGCGTCAACTCGAGCAGCGCGACGGCAAGCGCCGAAGCGACCATCAACAACAACGCTCAACAGCAACTCGAAATCGCGCAAGCGCAGTCGAATGCGAGCCTCCTGCAGGCGCTCGGCGAAGCGATGAAGTCGGGTGCGTCGAGCATCCAGAAGGCCGCGCAGGCATCGTAACGCAGGCTGGCTGGCCGCTTGCGCAGCGGCCAGCCGTTTGACGCCTTGCAGGACTCTCCTTTGTTTGAGCGGGTATTCGCACCGTGAGTGAAGATCGTTATGCAGAACTCGTTGCATCGCTGTGCGAGGCGGTCGGCTTGCCCGACGTCGAGCACGTGTTGCAGACACATTCGATCGAAGTGGGTGGGCTCGATGTGCGGCTCGACTGCTTCGACGAAGATCCGGACGCGATCTACCTGAGCTTCGACTTCGGCGCGGTGACGGCGGGACGCATCACGACCGTCTACCGGCTCATGCTCGAAGCGAATCTGCTCGTGTATGCGCAAGACCAGGCGCAACTCGGACTCGACTCCGACTATGGCAATGTCGTGCTGCTCGTGCGCGTGCCATTCGCCGATGCACCGACGGGCGAAACGCTCGCCGATCTCCTCGCCCACTATTCGGAACATGGCGCGTACTGGAAGCAGAGCATTCTCGAAGCGAGCGATGAGCGTTTCGAGGCGATCGTGTCGGGCAACTTCTCGTGGATAAGGGCATGACTTCTTCACGAGATACGAGGCCACGCTAGAATGTCCTCCGACACGGCCTGAACATGGAAGACCAATGGATTTACGCACCGACCTGAATTTTTTCAACCTGCTCACAGGGAGTTATGCGCGTCTGCTGGGCACTGAACTCGTCCCAAAGCATGAGCGCGCCGAAGATGCCGTCGCGTGGCTCTATCACGATGCGCCCTTCGGGCTGCTCGCGCACAATACCGCTGACGACCCCGTGTTCGTCTACGGAAACCGTCGCGTGCAGACGCTGTTTGGCTACGACTGGGACGAAATCACTGCGCTCCCGTCACGCCTTTCCGCCGAAGCGCCGGAACGCAGCGAACGTCAGGCGTTTCTCGACCAGGTGACACGCGACGGTTTCGTGACCGGCTATCGCGGCATACGCATCGCGAAGACGGGCCGCCGTTTCTGGATCGAACGCGCGACCGTGTGGCAACTCATCGACGAGCACGGCAAGCTGCACGGCCAAGCCGCGATGATTCCGCATACCACAGCGCTGCCTGAATAAATTCGCCCTCAAAGCAAGCCCCAACTCCCCTCTTCATCTTGACCGGGCAGCCCGCGTCCTGGCGCGCGCTGCCCGGTTTTCTCATCTGCTGCGGTCATTTTCGCGTCATCTGCGTCTTGTCGGCGGATACGTGCGCCAGTAGATTCAAGCGAACATGCCGATGGTATCGGCCGTCGTTCCGCGTACCCAGGCGAAAGCTGGAAAACCATGCTCTCGCCGCCCTCCAGGTTAGCCATGTATCAGTACAACGAGTTTGACAAAGCCTTTCTGCTCAATCGCGCCGCGCAGTTCCGCGACCAGATCGAACGCTGGCAGGACGGCAGATTGAGCGAAGACGCCTTTCGTCCGCTGCGCCTGCAAAACGGCTGGTACGTGCAACGGCACGCGCCGATGCTGCGCGTCGCGGTGCCGTATGGCGAGTTGTCGAGCGCGCAGCTGCGCGTGCTCGCGCGCGTGGCGCGGGAATATGACGCGCCGGAAGCGGATGTCTACCGGCAGGCGCTGGATGCGCAGCGCAAGCTCGGCACCGTTCGGCTGCCGACGCATCACGCGCACTTCACGACGCGCACCAACGTGCAATTCAACTGGATTCCGCTCGCGAAGGCCGCCGATGTGATGGACCTGCTGGCGACCGTCAACATGCACGGCATCCAGACGAGCGGCAACTGCATCCGCAACATTTCGTGCGACGAGCGCGCGGGCGTAGCGCCCGACGAAATCGCGGACCCGCGCCCGTTCGCTGAAATCATGCGCCAATGGACCACGCTGCATCCCGAGTTCGCGTTTTTGCCACGCAAGTTCAAGATCGCGATTACAGGTGCAAGCGATGACCGCGCGGCGACCGACTGGCACGACGTCGGCCTGCGGCTGCGTTACGGCGAGAACGGCGAACTCGGGTTTCGCGTGACGGTCGGTGGCGGCATGGGACGCACGCCCGTCATCGGCACGGTGCTGCGCGAGTTCTTGCCGTGGCAGCACATCATGAACTACATCGAGGCCGTGGTCCGCGTGTACAACCAGTACGGGCGGCGCGACAACAAGTACAAGGCGCGCATCAAGATACTCGTGAAGGCGGAAGGCCAGAAGTACATCGACGAGGTGGAAGAAGAGTTTCGTCAGATCGTCGAGCATGACGGTGGGCCGCATACGATTCCGCGCGCCGAGCTTGAGCGCGTGAGCGCGTACTTCGTGCAGCCTTCAGGCGGCTCTGTCGACAACCCGTCGGACCTGCTCACACGCAAGGCGACTCACGACGCGTCCGCGAGCATTCCGCAATTCGCGCGCTGGCTTGAGCGCAACGTCGCGCAGCACAGGAATCCGTCACTGCGCATCGTCACGTTGTCGTTCAAGCGCCTGTTGCAGGCGCCGGGCGATGCATCCGCCGACCAGCTCGATCAGGTCGCCGAACTCGTCGACCGCTTCTCGGCCGGCGAAGCGCGTGTCACGCACACTCAGAACATCGTGCTGCCCTGGGTGCATGAGAACGATCTGCTCGCGTTGTGGGAAGCGGCGCGCAGCGTGGGACTCGCGAGCGCCAACGTACGTCTGCTGACGGATATGATCGCGTGCCCCGGCGGCGACTTCTGCGCGCTGGCGAATGCGCGCTCGCTGCCCGTCGCAGAAGCGATCACCGAACGCTATCAGGACATGGACGAGCTGGAAGACATCGGCGAAGTGGATCTGCACATCAGCGGCTGCATCAATTCTTGCGGGCATCACCATAGCGGACACATCGGCATTCTCGGCGTCGACAAGGATGGCGCCGAGTGGTATCAGGTCACGCTCGGCGGCTCCGACGGTTCGCATGCAAGTGGCGCTGCGCAGCCGGGCAAGGTGATCGGGCCGTCGTTCTCCGCGCACGAGGTGCCCGACGTGATCGAAGCCGTGCTGCGTGCGTATGTCGAGCAGAGAACGGAATCGGGGCCGCGCCGCGAGAGTTTCATCGAAACGGTGCGGCGTATCGGGCTCGACCCGTTCAAGACTGCGGCCAATGCCGCCCGCGCGCCGATGGAGGTGTCCGCATGAAATCGCGTATCCGTATTCTTGCTGCCGCCGAACATCTCGCCGACGCTGTCACGCATGTCGTCACACTCGATAACGACGCCGATCCGTTTGCCTATGGCGAGGCTATCGCTCAAGCGGAACGGGTCGAACTTCACTTTCCGAACTTCACCGATGGCCGCGCGTTCAGCCAGGCGTATCTGATTCGTCGCCGGCTCGGCTTCAGCGGCGATCTGCGCGCAACGGGCGACGTGCTCGCGGATCAATTGAGTCAGATGGAACGCACGGGGTTTTCGAGCGCAGTGCTCGCCGAAGGTGTCGATCCCGCCGACGCGCAGCGCCAACTCGATCGCTTCGCCGCCTTCTATCAGGGTGACGTGGCGCGCGATGCGCCATTCAGGCGGAGGGAAGTGGAAGCGGGGAATTGAAGTTGTTAGCGGCGCTTTGACGGAAGTCAAAGCGCCGCTAACACATGGAGACCTTCTTTAGTCGCGTGCCAGCGCGCGCTCGACCGAAATCTGCGTCGGCATCATGTTGACGTTCGCGTTGTGAATGACCCATAGCGAACCCGCGACGATGATCGCGATCAGCAACCCCGTACACACGAAAATCCCCGTGTTCGAGCGCTGATCCGCGGATGATCCCAGGTGCAGGAAATACCGCAACTGCACCACGAGTTGCACGACGCACAGCACGACCACAGCCGTCAGCGCCATCGAGCGCGGCACGACATGCGTCATCACCACGCCGAACGACGCGAACGTCAGCACCAGCGACAGCAGCATGCCGACCACATAGCTCTTCACGCTGCCATGCGACGCATCATGAACGTGATCATGCGTCACGTTCGATCCAGATGTTTTGCTCATAGAAATTCACGCAGATAGACAAGACTGAACACACAGATCCAGACGAGATCGAGGAAGTGCCAGAAGAGGCTCAGGCACGCAATGCGCCGCCGCGTCACGGGCGTCAGACCGAAGCGGCTGATCTGATGCATCATCACGACGATCCATAGCAGCCCCGTCGTCACGTGCAAGCCGTGCGTGCCGACGAGCGTGAAATAGCCCGACAGGAACGCGCTGGTCGACGGTCCGGCGCCGTCGCTGATCAGATGGGCGAACTCATAGATTTCCATGCCGATGAAGGCCGCGCCCAGCACGAAGGTCGCGGCCAGCCAGCCGACCACCTTGCCGCGCTGGTTCGCATTCATGCTCAGCACGCCCATGCCGAACGTGAAGCTGCTGGCGAGCAGCAGCAAGGTTTCGCCCAGCACATACGGCAACTCGAACAGCTGCTTGCCCGTCGGCCCGCCCGCCGTCGCATTGGCGAGCACGCCGAAGGTCGCGAACAGCGTAGCGAAGATCAGGCAGTCGCTCATCAGGTAAATCCAGAACCCGAGCGTGGTGCGGGTTCCGCTGTCGTGGTCATGGTCGTGGCCGTGCGCGTCGTGATGCTCGCCGGCCCGATAGGTCGATACGCTTGTCATGGTCAGGCCATCTCCGCAAATTCTTCGTCACGCTCGTCTTCGATCTTCCTGTAACGCGCGTTCTCGATCCGCTCCACTTCGGCAGCAGGAACGTAGTAGTCGACATCCTGATCGTACGAGCGCGCGATGAACGTGCCGATCATGCCGATCAGCGCAACGATCGCGAACACCCACATGTGCCACACCATCGCGAAGCCGAACAGCAGGCTGAACGCGGAGATGATGAAGCCTGCCGCCGTGTTGCGCGGCATATGAATGTCCTCGTACTTTTTCGTGGGCCTGGCGTATGCGCTGCCCGCCTGCTTGTTGTCCCAATGCTGCTCGAGCGACGTGATGACGGGAACATGCGCGAAGTTATAGAACGGTGCAGGCGAAGCCGTCGACCATTCGAGGCTGCGCGCATCCCACGGGTCGCCCGTCAGATCCTGATACTGCTCGCGCTTGCGGATGCTCACCGCGAACTGGATCAGCAACGCAAGAATGCCCATGCCGATGATCACGGCGCCTACGAGCGCAACGATCAGCCACGGATGCCACTCGGCCACCGAGTAATGATTCATGCGGCGCGTCATACCCTGGAAACCGAGGATATACAGCGGCGTGAACGCGAGCCAGTAACCGACCAGCCAGCACCAGAACGCGACCTTGCCCCAGAACTCGTCGAGCGTGAAGCCGAACACTTTCGGGAACCAGTAGCTGATGCCCGCGAGACAGCCGAACACCACGCCCCCGATAATCACGTTGTGAAAGTGCGCGACGAGAAACAGGCTGTTGTGCAGCACGAAGTCCGCGCCCGGCACGGCAAGCAGCACGCCCGTCATGCCGCCGACGGCAAACGTCACCATGAAGCCGATCGTCCAGAGCGTGGACGTGTGGTAGCGGATGCGGCCGCGATACATCGTGAAGAGCCAGTTGAACAGCTTCACGCCCGTCGGCACCGAAATGATCGACGTCATGATGCCGAAGAACGCGTTGACGTTCGCGCCCGAGCCCATCGTGAAGAAGTGATGCAGCCACACGAAGAACGACAGCACGCCGATCGACGACGTCGCATACACCATCGACTTGTAGCCGAACAGCGGCTTGCCGGAGAACGTGGAGATGATCTCCGAGAACGCGCCGAATGCAGGCAGAATCAGGATGTACACCTCGGGGTGGCCCCACACCCAGATCAGGTTGATGTACATCATCGCGTTGCCGCCAAGCTCGTTCGTGAAGAAGTGCATGTCGAGATAGCGGTCCATCGTCAGCAGCGCGAGCGTGCCCGTGAGCACGGGGAACACCGCGACGATCAGGATGTTCGTGATCAGCGCCGTCCAGCAGAACACGGGCATCTTCATCAGGTTCAGACCCGGCGCGCGCATGCGCAGAATCGTCACGATGAAGTTGATGCCGCTCAGCGTGGTGCCTAAACCGGACACCTGTAGCGACCATATGTAATAGTCGACGCCCGTGGTTGGACTGTAGCCAAGCTCGGAGAGCGGCGGATACGCAACCCAGCCCGTCGCCGCGAAGTCGCCGACGAACATCGAGATCATCACCAGCACCGCGCCGACAGCCGACAGCCAGAAGCCCAGCGAATTGACGAACGGATACGCAACGTCGCGCGCGCCGATCTGCAGCGGCACGACGACGTTCATCAGGCCGAGAATCAGCGGCGTCGCGACGAAGAAGATCATGATCACGCCGTGCGCGGTGAAGATCTGGTCGTAGTGATGCGGCGGCAGGTAGCCCGCTGAGTCGCCGAACGCGACGGCCTGCTGGGCGCGCATCATGATCGCGTCGGCAAACCCGCGCAGCAGCATGATGAGCGCGAGGATGATGTACATCACGCCGATCCGCTTGTGATCGACGGACGTGATCCACTCTTTCCACAAATACGACCACTTGCCCACATACGTGATCGCGCCGAGCAACGCGAGGCCGCCCAGTATGACGACGCCGAGCGTACCCATGATGATGGGCTCGTGATACGGGATCGCATCGAGCGTAAGTTTTCCAAACATATCCACTACTCCGATACCAAAGCTGCGTGTGAAGGCAAGCGAGCCGGCTTGACATACATGTCAGCGTTGGCCGTCGTGCAGATCGGGCGGCCTGCTGCGTCACGCATGTACTGATAGACGATGCCGTCGAACAGTCCCGGCGCCACGTTGCTGTACAGCGTCACGGGGTTCTTTTTGCTCGGTTGCTGCAAGCTGTCGTAGGCGGCCACGTCGAGCGCCTGCGGCGATGCTTTCGCGCGCGCGACCCATGCATCGAATTCACCGCGGCTCGTCACGACCGTGTCGAAGTTCATGTCCGAGAAGCCCGGCCCGCTGAACGCCGACGAGCGGCCCGCATACGTGCCCGAGCTGTTCGCGATCAGATGCAGTTGCGTCTGCATGCCGGACATCGCATAGACCTGGCTGCCCAGTTGCGGGATGAAGAACGAATTCATCAGCGATTCCGCCGTCAGACGGAAATCGACGGGCGTATCGACGGGCAGCGCAAGCTGGTTGACGGAGGCCACACCGTAGTCCGGGTAGATGAACAGCCACTTCCAGTTCAGCGCGACCACTTCGACGCGAACGGGCTTCATGTTCGATTCGATCGGCTTGTATGGATCAAGGCTATGCGTTGTCTTCCATATCAGCACCGCGAGCGTCGCGACGATGATGCACGGAATGGTCCACACGACGACTTCGATGGTGGTCGAATGCGCCCACGTCGGCGCGTACTTCGCCTTCGTGTTCGACGCCCGGTAGCGCCACGCGAAATACAGCGTGAGCGCGATCACGGGAATCACGACCAGCAGCATCAGCCCGAGCGCGATCAGGATCAGGTTTTTCTCCTGCTCGCCGATGTCGCCTTTCGGATTGAAGAGCACCATGCTGCAGCCGCCGAGCAGGCTCAGCGCGCCGGTCGCGGCGACGCGGCCTGCGCGTACGAGTTGTCTTCGAAATGGAGGGGAGCGGAACCATCGTCCCGCTGATTGGGGGGAACCCCCGTGTGTAGGTGGGTTGCGCATGCTTTCAGGTTGGTTGCCGGGTTACATAGCCCCATGCATCTATCCCCCAACCGTCGTACACGCGCGAGCTTCCGCTATGGCTATGGCCTTGCGGCGGATACATACATAGGCTATGGCGGCGCATGCTAGAGTAAGACATACACCATACATGCGCGACAAGTTGCCACACATGACTTCATCTTCGAGAAAGCGCCCTGCGCGGCGGCCTGACTGGATCACTGACTTCGCAGACAACGGCAAGGCGCGCTATCTACAGATCGTCGATCTGATCGAGCGCGGCGTTGCCAACGGCAAACTGAATCCGGGCGACCGGCTGCCGCCGCAACGCAAGCTCGCGGAGATGATCGGCGTCGATCTGACCACCGTGACGCGCGGTTTTGCCGAGGCGCACCGGCGCAACCTGATCGAATCGCGCGGCCCGCTGGGTACGTTCATCGCGCCACCGATAGCGACGTTCATGCAGCAAGTCGATCTGAGCATGAACATTCCGCCGCCTCCCGCTGACCTCGATCTCGCGGTGCTGCTCAGGCGCGGACTGTCGCAGGTGCTGGTGCGCAGCGACGTCGATCTGTTGATGACCTATCAACTGGGCGGCGGCAGCGATACGGACCGGCAGGCGGGCGCGGCGTGGCTCAAGCCGATACTTGGGCGCGTGGACCCGTCGCGCGTCGTCGTGACACCAGGCGCGCATTCGGCGCTCGCCGCGCTGATGCTGGCGCTCACGCAGCAGAACGCGCCCATTTTCACCGAACAGCTGATCTATCCGGGCCTGCCGCTGATCGCGCGGCAGCTCGGCCGCACGCTCGACACGATCGCGTCCGACGAGCACGGCATGCGGCCCGACGCACTCGAAGCCGCTTGCTCGCGCACCGAGGGTGGGCTGATCTATCTGAACCCGACCATCCGCAACCCGACCGCGCAGACGATGCCTGAGCGTCGCCGCAAGGAAATCTTGGCCGTGGCGGCGCGTCGCAATGTGCCTGTCGTTGAAGACGATCCCTATTGGCTATTCGCCGACGATCCACCTGCGCCGCTCGCGAGTCTCGCACCGCAGCAGGTGTATTACCTGTCCACGTTGTCCAAATGCATCTCGCCGGGCTTGCGTGCCGCGTTTCTCGTGTTGCCGGCCGCCGCAGCGCAGGAAACGTTTCTGAAGGCGCTGCGCTCGCTGTCGCTGATGTCGCCGCCGCTCACCAACGCACTGGTCACGCAATGGATACTCGACGGCACGGCAGCGGACGTGCTGGCGGGGGTACTGAAGGAATCGGGAGAGCGCCTGCTTGCGGCAAACCAGATACTGTCGACGGTGAGCATGCCGGCCTCCAGCGGCGCGATTCATGTGTGGCAGCCCTTGCCTGCGCAATGGGCCGCTCAAAGCCTTGCGGCGGCGGCGAGCACGGAAGGTCTCGTCGTCGCACCCTCTTCCGCGTTTTGCCAGACCGGCGACGTGCCGAACGCGATCCGTATTTCGCTTGGCGGCTGCACGCGGCGCACGGAGTTGACGTCGGCGTTGCGCAAGCTCGCGGCGCTCGTCGAACGCAAGCCTTCCGCCGATAACCGCTTGCTGGTTTAGCACGACACATTCACTCATTGCATCTGCTGCGCTGAAATCATCGTCAACTGCTGCTGTACGAAACACGGCTACACACGAATAATTCGCTCAACGCGCTTCGAGCATTTCCTTCCTCCTTTTAACGAAGCGCGTTGGGATCACTGCGTGAGTGCCCGTGGCCACGAGCCTTCAACCCGCAGAGCCTGCAGCAACGATGTATCGAGCGTGGCAAGCACTAGACCCCGGCGCCCACAGGCGTCGGGGTTTTTTCATTGCGCCTCGATGTGGCAACAGCATTAGCGCATTCGCGCCCTTTCGCGGCACGCGCCCGCTGTGTTCACACGTCGGCGTGCGCGACGACTGCTACATCATCCGCAACCCTGCCCAGCCGGCGCATGCGCCAGCGTGCATACGCGGCCGTCAGCAATGGAGCGAGCAGCGAGGTGACGATCGTGGATGCGGCGATCTGAGGCGTTGCCACCGCGACCAGTGCGCCGAGATGAGGATCGACGGCCGCAATCGCAGTCGGCGTCGCAACCGCGTTGCCCGCCGTCGTAGCCGACGCTACGCCGCCCACACCAGAACCACCGAACAGGCGCGATGCGATTACGTTGAATACCGCGCCGACCCCGAGCGTAATCAGACCAAGAACGATCCCCGACAAGCCCGCGCCGAGAATGGCGTGCAGATTGATTTGCGCGCCGAGACCGAACGCAAAGAACGGGATCAGCAAATCGCCGCCTGACTTGAGGAACTTGCGCATGTCGGGGTCGATATTTCCCAGCACCATGCCGATGACGATCGGCAGCACGGTTGCAACGAGATCGAGAACCGGGATCTTTGCCAACCCGGACAATCCCAGCGCGAGCATGGTCACGAACGGCCCTTCCAGGATCGACAGGACGGCGAGCGCGCCCCGATCGACCTCGTCGCCAAACTGCCGGGTCAACGCTGCGTACAGTCCCATGTTCGCGTTCGTCACGGCGGCGATGATCGCCATGCCGGAGAGACCGAGAAACCCGCTCGCCCCGAATACCTTGCTGACGAGCAAACCAATGAGCACGCCGCTCGCGAGCTTGGCAAGGGTGATGGCGGCCCCGTTCTTCAGCGCGCGGGGCGCTGTGCGCAGTTGAATCTCGGCGCCCATGCAAACGAAGAACACAGCGAGAATGGGCAGCGCGCCATGCGCGAGCTGGGTCGAAAAACTGCCGATACCCAACACCTTCGGTGCGAAGGTGTTGAGCAGGCTACCCCAGAGCAAAGGAATGACCATCATGCCGCCCGGAAAGCGTTCGATAGCCTGTTTGATTTTCATGTCGAGTCTCCTTGATCCTGGCGCGGGGTCGACATGGCCCGACCAGCATTTGTCTTGCGGCGTGCGGTGCGCCGGAAACCGGAGGCTCCAGCTACACCGCACGAATGCGCATCGCGCGACCTGATGCGCGCGGCTTTTACATCTGCGCGCCAATCATCCAGGGCACGAATTCCTCGTTGCCAACGCCAAGCGCTTCGCTTTTGCTCTTGTGGCCCGATGCAACGTCGAGGATCATCCGGAAAATTTCTTCGCCCTTTTGCTCCACGCTCACGGTGCCGTCCATGATGTCGCCGCAGTTGATGTCCATGTCATCGGCCATCCGCTTGTACATGGTCGAGTTCGTCGCGAGCTTGATCGACGGCGCAGGTTTGGCGCCGAAACAGGAGCCGCGCCCCGTCGTGAACACGACGAGATTCGCGCCGCTCGCGATCTGTCCGGTCGCGCCCATCGGGTCATAGCCCGGCGCGTCCATGAAGACGAGTCCGTGTGTATCGATCGGCTCGGCGTAGCGGTACACGCCCATCAGTGGCGACGAACCGCTCTTGGCAACCGCGCCAAGTGACTTCTCGAGAATCGTCGTGAGGCCGCCCGCCTTGTTGCCCGGCGTCGGGTTGTTGTCGATGCTGCCCTTCTCGCGCTTCGCGTAGTCTTCCCACCAGTGAATCCGCTCGACAATCTTCTCGCCCACTTCTTTGCTCACGGCACGACGTGTCAGCAGATGTTCTGCGCCATAGATTTCCGGCGTTTCCGACAGGATCGCCGTACCACCGTGCCGCACCAGCAGATCGACAGCCGCACCCAGTGCCGGATTCGCCGTGATGCCCGAATAGCCGTCAGAGCCGCCGCATTGCAGCGCGATATTGATGTGCGAAACGGGAACCGGCTCACGCACGGCCTGGTTTGCGACAGGCAACATGTTTTTGACTGCGGCGATGGCGGCATCGACGGTCTTTTGCGTACCGCCTTCTTCCTGCATCACCAGCGGCACCAGCAGCGGCCCCGGCTCGACGCCCTCGGCGATGAACATTGCGCCCATCTGGTTCGCTTCGCAGCCAAGCCCGATGATGACGATGCCAGCAAAGTTCGGATGCTTCACATATCCGCCAACCGTGCGACGCAGTTGCTGGATGCCCTCGCCGTGATGGTCGATACAGCAACCGAAGCTATGCGTGATCGGCACGATGCCGTCGACGTTCGGAAACGCGTCGAGCGCGCCCGGCTGTGCAAAGTGCTGCGCGACCAGCTTCGTGACGGTGGCCGAGCAGTTCACGGTGCTGACCACGCCAATGTAGTTACGGGTCGCGACGCGGCCGTCTGCTCGCCGGAAGCCGTTGAACGTGAGCGGCACTGTAGCGGCATCGACCTGCTTCATGTCTTCGCCGAACGCGTAATCGCGCGCGAAGTCGCCCATCGACACGTTGTGAACGTGTACGTGATCGCCTGCGCGAATCGGCTGCGTCGCGAAGCCGATGATCTGGCCGTAGCGCCGCACGGGCGCACCTTGTGCAACGTCGCGGCAGGCGATCTTGTGTGCCGCAGGAATGTCAGCCGATGCAACGAGATTGTCGAAATCAGCGAGAATAGTGCCGGCGGTGAGCGCGCCGCGCGCAATGAGTACATCGTCGTTGTCGTGCAGTTTGATCGCGAGTGTGACCTGGCTCATCATGGTCCTCCTGTTTCGGATTGTGGGTTGGGGCAGGCGACGCTCTCTGCTGAAGTGCGGAGCGTTTGCCGGCGCGGACTCATATTGCGGTCGGCCCGGTATGACACGCAAACTGGTCAGGCCACTTTTGATGGGGTTGAAAACAGGCCCTTCCCGTGTGGCTGATGAAGGATGAAAAGTGGAAAGTCGTTTGAAAGCAACGGGCGCATTGGCGCAGACAATCCGCCACATCGAGTCAGGCATTCAGGCAGGTCGCTGGCAGCCTGACGAACGCTTGCCGTCGGAACGTACGCTCGCGGAGTCGTTGGGTGTGTCGCGCGCGACGGTACGCGAAGCGATCGGACGCCTCGCAACCCGAGGTCTTCTGGAAACGCGACGCGGTAGCGGCGTCTATCTGCTGCGCAGCAAGCCAGCGGCGCTGGCGGCGCCGTGGCTTCAGCTCATCGCCGATACCCCGCCGCTGCGTTCGGAGACGCTTGAGTTCCGACTGGTGTTCGAGTGCGCCGCCGCGCGTTTCGCTGCGCAACGTGCGTCCCATCGGGAACTCGAACGTTTCGAGGCTGTGCTCGAACGCATGCGCGACGCGGTTGCAGGCAAGGACGTCGATGAAGAAGCCGCAACCGATGGTGAATTCCATACGGCGCTCGTTGCAGCGTCGCAAAACCGGCTGCTCGATCAGTTCTATGCGAGCGTGATTGGCATGCTGCGCGAACACATTGCGAGCAACACGTACGACGCCACCGTCAACAACGCGAATGCAGCCGAGCAGGCACGCAGCCGCTTGCGCCAGCACGAATCGATTTACTACGCGATTCGTGAAGGTAATCCGGATGCGGCGCAACAGGCCATGTACATGCACATCGACTATGTCGGGAGGCAGTTCAACGTCTGAGCGAACCGCTGCCGAATTTGTAAGTGCGGAAATGTGCGGTTACCAACTGCATAAGTTATTTCATCGAGTGCTGATTATGATGATCTCCATGAACCCGTTAAACGGAAAGCGGAGAATCAAATCATGAAACGCGCAGCGCTTGTCTTGTTGATGATCGGTAGCTTGTCGGTGGCCCAGCAGGCATCGGCGCACGAGCGCGGCGGCTGGGGCCGTGGTGGCGGCGTAGATGGCGGCGCCATCGTGGGGGCGCTGATCGGAGGCGCAGTGCTCGGTGCGCTCGTGACGTCGGTTGCGAATGCGCAGCCCGCGTACGCGCAACCTGTGTATCAGCAACCTGTTTATCAACAACCCGTGTACGCGCAACCGGCTTATTCGCAACCGCAGTCGGCCGCTTGCTACGACAGCTATCAACGCGCCTATGTGCCTTGCCAGGGCGGCTACGGATATTGATAGAACATCCCACGTGCGAGTGTCATGGCGAGTCGTTTCGCTATGACACCGCTGCGAAATCGATCTCGCGGACGTGCGCCGCCAGTTCCGTCACGATCGTCTGGATGCTGGCGCCTGTCGGAAAGCATCTGGCCACGCCTCGCTCCTTCAGTGCATGCCAACTCACGGCGTCGATGTTTCCGCCGATCACGACAGGAATACGTGCGCGCCGCTTGCGCAATGCGTCGAGCAGCCCCGACACCAGTTCGACATGCGCGCCCGCAAGCGACGACACGCCGATCACATCGACGTCATGCTTCAACGCCAGTTCGCTCACCTCCTCTGCCGACGCGAACATCGCGCCCGTTGTCACTTTGAAGCCGGCGTCCGTCAATGCGGCAGCAACGACACGCGCGCCACGGTCGTGGCCGTCCTGTCCGAGCTTCGCCAGCAAGATGCGCGGCGCACGCCCCAGGTGCTTCGTTACACGTTCCACGGCTGCGCGGGCCGTCACCCATTCGGCGTCGGACGACTGCATCTCGCCATACATCCGCGCCGATATCGGCAAATCCACGACATGCCGCGGCCACACGGCCTCCAGTGCCTGCGTGCACTCGCCGACTGTCGCGCGGGCGCGTATGCATTCGATGGTCAGTTCCAGCAGGTTGCCTTCGCCATTGCGTGCCGCCCGTTGCAACGCGGCGAGCGTGTCGCGCACATGCGTTGCATCGCGAGAGCGCTTCACCTGCGCGATGCGGCGGGCCTGTAGCGTGCGAATCTGCATAGCGTCCAGTGCATGCGTAACAGGCGGCTCGTCTTCGTCATCCGTCATAAAGCGGTTGACGCCCACAATCACGCGTTGCCCGCTTTCGATGTCCGCCTGCACGCGCAACGCCGATTCGTGAATGCGCGCGCGTATCCATCCCGAACGTATCGCCTCGACGACACCACCGCTCGCGTCAATCTCATCGTGTACGGTTCGCGCACGGCTTGCAATATCAGCCGTGAGCGCTTCCATCATGTACGACCCTGCCCACGGATCGACCACATCGCATACGCCCGTCTCATGCTGAAGCACCAGTTGCGTATCACGCGCGAGCCGGGAAGACTCCGGGCAGGGCAGCGCCAGTGCCTCGTCGTACGCGTTGGTGTGCAACGACTGCGTGCCGCCGAACACCGCCGCGAGTGCCTCGACCGTCGTCCGCACGACGTTGTTCATCGGCTTTTGCGCCGTCAGCGACCAACCCGAAGTCTGGCAATGCATGCGCAGCGCGCGGCCTTTATCCGAGGTTGCACCGCATTGCGCCGCAATTTCCGACCACAACAGCCGCGCGGCTCGCAGCTTCGCGACCTCGACATAGAAATCCGTGCCGATGCCGAAGAAGAAACTCATGCGCTCGCACGCATCGTTTGCTTGCATGCCGCGTGCGACGAGCGTGTCGACGTAGGTTCTTGCATTGGCCATCGTCAGCGCGAGCTCGAGCACGGCGTCCGCGCCCGCTTCCTGGAAGTGATAGCCGGATACCGACAGCGCATTGAAGCGCGGCACATGTTGCGCGAGATACGCACCCACATCGGCGGCGATGCGCAGTGACGGTTCGGGCGCGAAGATGCCCGTGTTTCGCACCATGAACTCTTTCAGTATGTCGTTCTGGATCGTGCCTCGCAATTGCGATGCATGCACGCCGCTTTCGTCCGCTGCGACGATGAACGCGGCGAGCACGGGCAACACGGCCCCGTTCATCGTCATCGAAACCGACACGCGGTCGAGCGGAATGTCTTCGAAGAGGCGTGCCATGTCTTCGACTGTGTCGATCGAGACGCCCGTCATGCCGACGTCGGCGCTAACGGTTGGATCGTCCGAGTCGTAACCGCGTTGGGTCGGCAGATCGAATGCGACAGAGAGACCTTGCGCGCCTTCGGCCAGTGCTGTCCGGAAGGCAAGGTTCGTATCGGCCGCCTGCGCGTAGCCTGCGTATTGGCGTATCGTCCACGGCTTTTCGGTGTACATCGAAGCGAACGGCCCGCGCACGAATGGCGCTTCGCCCGGCATGCTGTCGACATGCGCGATGCCTTCGATATCCGCACGCGTATAGACGCGCTTGAGCGGCACGGCGCGGCGGCGTGTACGGGTTGTGCTCATCGGCGCCTCCAGCGTTTTTCTGTCGTGACATCGGCGATCTTCATGCCGTCGCTCTTGCGGCGCACTTCCGTCCAGTGCCGGATGCCGTGTTCGTCTTCGGCGCTGCCGACCATACGCACGCTCAACGTATCGCCCACATCGACATTGCCGTAGTAGAACAACGACCGGCTAGCGACAACCGGCGGCTCGTCGAAACGCCGCCATTGCCATTCGGCGCGATCGACAAAAGCCTGAAAGCTCGCGAAATAGAGAAAGTCCGCGCCGTTGAAATCGCTATTCGGGCACGGCAGGAATTCGATCGGCTCGTCCGTCGCGGGCGCGAGGTCCGGTATTGCGCTGCGGTCCGCAGCACGCAGGCGCTTGCTCATCTGCATCATCTGCAATGCACGTTCAGGCATCGGCTCGACTTCACCTGGCAATGCCGCAAGCGCCGCGCGCGCGACGCAACGGTTGCTGCGCTGCTCGCCGCGCGACACGAATGCCGATGACATCGACAGCTCCGCGATCTCCGTGTCGCCGCGCACGATGCGATGCGTGCTGAAATGGCGCACGGGTCCCGTTCTGCACAGCGCGCTGCGAATGTCGAACGTGTCGTTTTCGCTGATCGAGTCGAGGCCGCTGGTGTGCAAGCGTATCGCCGTAAAAGCCGCATACGAGCGACCGCCGTTGTCATCGTGAAAGTCCGTTTGCTCGCGGCCCGCATGTGCGGAGAGCGCCTCCCAATGGCGATGCCCGCACTCCTTGAGCAACCAGTTTTCCGACAGCCCCGTATAGCTCAGTTGCGGCATACCCGCGCGATAGCTTTGAATCATGCTCACGCCGCAAGACTCGTCGACGTTCCGTCGATAGCCGAGCGGATCGTGTCGACCACATGCCCTGCATCGCGCGCGATACCGGAGAAGCGGCCCGATCCCCATGTATGCAGCCACGGCAGCCCGATGAAATACAACCCCGCTTGCGGCGTGATACCGCGAACGTGCGCAGGATAGCCGCGTCCGTTGAAAACAGGCGCATCGATCCAGCTGAAATCCGGCCTGAAACCAATGCACCAGACAATCGACGCAATACCACTTTCCGCGAGATCAAGCGACGTGCGTTCGCCTTCGGGTTGCCACACAGGTTCGTAAGGCACCCCAGCCGGCGCATCGATACCATGCTTGTTGATAAAGCCGTCGATGCTCGTATTGATCCGGTTATACGTGTCGTCGGCGCTATCAAGGGCTTCGATCAGGTTCGGCGCGAATTGCAGGCGGCCGTCGCGCAGATCGTCGAGCCTGCCATACAGTTCCATGCCTTCGAGCGCAAAGCGCCGCAAGTCGATATCGCGTCCACCGTCGCGCCCCGTGACATAGTGGTTCGTGTTGTCGCGCACGCCCTCGCGCAGCGGATGCTGATCGACGGGCATGTCGTAGTAGCGCATGTCCGCAAGCCAGTCGACCACATCGCGGCCGCGATAGAAGCGCGCGCAACGCGGCGCTTCACCGACGGCCAGATACACCTTGCGCCCCCCGAGATGCAGATCTTCCGCGATCTGCGCACCCGATTGCCCCGAACCCACCACAAGCACCGCGCCTTCGGGTAGTGCCTGCGGATTGCGGTAATGCGACGACTGCAATTGCACGATATCGGTAGGCAAACGTTCGGCCATACGCGGCACGATGGGCGTGTGATAGCCGCCTGAGGCCACCACGACCTGATCGGCCGTGAAGTCGCCATTCGAAGTCGACACAAAATAGCCGCCCGAAGCGAGGCGCCTGATCTTGCGGACTTCCGTATGTTCGAGCACGGGCGCATCGACCATCGCGATGAAACCGTCCAGATACGCGATGATCTCGTCCTTCTTCATGAAGCCATGCGGATCGTCACCGCGATACGGGTAACCCGGCAACGCACATTGCCAGTTCGGCGTGACCAGGCAGAAGGCATCCCAGCGCTGCGAGCGCCATGTGTGCGTGACCGTGTGCTTTTCGATCACGAGATGATCGATGCCCGCCTCTTTCAGATAGTAGCTGATCGACAGTCCCGCCTGTCCGCCGCCTACGACGATCACCGTATGGTGGGGGGCCGCGTTCGTTGCATCGGGAGCGATGGTGTTTGCGTTCGACATGATTCTTTCCTGCGTTCGGTTCACAAAAGTTCGACGACCTGGACTTCCGCTTGCGGATCGGTGGCGAAGCGCTGCGCCTGTGCTTCGATCTGCGCAAGCTGATCCATCGCCGCCGAGCACGCGAAGCCGTACTTCTCGCGCACGCGTTCGGAGCCGATATGCAACGCCTCGCGTGCTCGCTCGACGAAATCACGAAGCGCGTAACGTTGCCCAGCAACGAAAAATTCGCCGACTACGGTCGAAGGGGAATAGCAGTTGGCCTCGCTGCCGTCCGGCCACTGGACCTTGAAGTGCATGACTGGCATCACGTTTCCTTTGATTGAGAGATTCAGGCGCCGAGCGGTTGCATGTTGCGCTGCGCGTGGCTCGCATACAGCGCGATATGACGGCGCGCGCTTGCGTGCCAACTGAAGCGTGCAAAAAGCTCGGGTACTGCATGTTCGAAGTCGATGCCGCCGCGTTCGTGCAACGCACGGCGGAGTGCGTCGGCGATGCTGGCGGCGTCATCGGGTTGAACCCAGCAGCAGACGCGTTCGTCGAGATAGCCGGTGAATGGCTCGATCTGCGACACGACGACGGGCGCGCCCGCCGCCAGCGCTTCGAGCGTGACGAGACCAAAGCCCTCGCGCAACGAAACCATTGAAACGACATCGGCGCGCCGCATCAGCGCGGGGATCGCTGCGTCATCGAGCGGGCCGGTGATTACGATCGGTTCGCCTTGTCCAATGCGCAGACCCAGTTGCGCCGCGTGCGCGATGAAGCGGCGCGTGTAGGCATCGTGATCGAGCAGGCTTGCGCCGCCTGCGATCACGAGTTGCGCGTGGGCGTGCGTTTGCCTGAGTAATGCAAACGCCTCAAGCAGTTGTAGCGTGTTCTTGCGTTCCTCGATGCCGCCCACGGCCAGTACGACCGGCTTGCCGATAACGCCGAGCTTCATGCAAACGTCTGAGTCGCCTGAGGAACGGAAGCGAATGATGTCGACTCCGTTATTGACTACCGAAGCCGCAACGCCATAGTCGTCGCGCATCTTGCGCGTCCATGCATCGCTCACACAGAACACCGCATCGGCGTCCGCAAACGCACGTCGCTGCCACTCACTCAGCCGCGCATCGTCGAACGTATCGAGATGATGAACCGTACGCACGAAGCCGCGAATCGCGCCCGCTTCGCGCAACTCCGCAAGCGCGTTGCCGCTGATGCTGTCCTGCGCATGAAGCACGTCGAAGCCGGACGCGCCATCTTCGATCAACGCAGTTTTCAAAGCGTCGATCCGCGTCCGCACCATCGACACCGTATCGCTGCCGTGCGCCGCGACGGGTGCGAGCACGACACGGCAAGGCGACGCACGGAACATCGGCGCGCCGTCGACGGATGGCGCGAAGATCGTCACGTGCTGCCCGGCTTCATGTAACGCGCGCCCGAGTTCGAGGGTGTGCACCACGCCGCCGCGCGGATTGACGGAATGCGTGAACAGCGCAATGCGCATCGCGGTGCCGTTCATGCTTGCGCTCCCACGGGCGCGCCGATGAACGCACTGTCCTTGAAGCTCCACAGCAACGCCGAATCGCCCTGCTGCGTGAGCACCACTTCGCGCGACGCATCCACGGCACCAATCGTCGCGCACGCAAGGCCGCGCTGCGTGAAGCGCGCGAGCACTTCATCCACATGCTCTTCTCGCACGGAGAGCACGAAGCCATAACTCGGAAACGCGCTGAGCCAGCGTTCGAACTCGACATGCTCCGGGCGAGGGATCGCATCGAGATCGATGCGCGCGCCGACGCCCGAACATTCGAGCAGCATCAGCGACGTACCCAGCACGCCCGCCATGCTGATATCCTTCGCCGCGTCGCACAGTCCGCTTTCCGCGAGTTGCGGCAGCAGTTCGAGATCGTCACGCAAACGTCCAGCGGGCGCGCCCACCGACGCATTCCAGAACGGATACGGATCTTCGAACCGGCCGCGCAGATCGACGGCCATCACGAGACGGTCGCCCGGTCGTGCGTTGAAGCTCGACAGTAACGCGCGCGCACGGCCGAGTATCGACACGGCAAGCTGCGGCTCAGCACTGCGCGTGTTGCTATGTCCGCCGACAACGGGCACGCCATACGCATTCGATGCCGCCGCGATACCCGCAAGAATCTCCCCAGCCGCATCGAGCCCGTCGCTCCACAGCGCATCGACGACGGCGAGTGGCCGACCGCCCATCGCATACACGTCGCTGATGTTGACCATCACGCTGCTGTAGCCTGCGAACCACGGCATCGTCTCGACGAAATCGCTGACCAGCCCTTCGATCGCGAACAGCAGATAGCCGTCGCCATCGGCCAGCGCCGCGCAGTCGTCGCCCACGGCAACGGCTTGCGCGAGATCGCGCGTGCCGTTCGGCAAACGCGACGCCAGCGACGCCACCACGCCCGCTATATCCGTCTTGTGTCGAAAGCCGCGGCTTGCGCGCATCCGGTCGACCAGCGCTTGCAGACTCATGAGCGGCCTCGCGACGACGTGACAAAGCCGCTTTCCGGCGTAAAGCAAGGCGGATAGTGCGCGAGGTCCGCCTCCATCAAATCGTGAGGCCGGCCGAACAGCGTTTCCTCCGCGACAGTCTGCCAGTGCAGGCGCCTGAACAACGGCACGTTCTGGCGCTGCACATGCGCGAGAAACGTATCGCATCCCAGCGCGTGCGCGCTGCTAACAGCGAGACGGATCAGCGTCGAGCCGAGCTTGCCGTGCGAGCGGAAGGCCGCATGCACCGCAAGGCGTGAACCGAGCCACGTACGAGGCTGCGTTTCGTGTATCCGCACCGTGCCGACCACCTGCTCCGGCACGCCCGCGATGCAACTCAGCGCGACCAGCAGCTTCGCGTGTCGGTCGATCTCGTCACGATCGTCGCCGACGAAGATGCCCTGCTCGACGCAGAACACCGCGCGCCGCAGCGCGTACGCTTCATTGCTTTCCCACGGCAGCGTCACCCATTTCACCCGATACTCGGCGGGCGTGAAGTCGAGCGGCAATGCATCCAGTTCGTCGAATGTCTCGCAGAACATGATCAGTCCTCGTACGATGCAAGCGACGAGCACGCGCCGCATTTACCGCAGCCTGCCTTGATATCGGCCGAACGCATCTGCGCGTCGCGCAGCATCGCGCCGAGCGGCGCCAGGATCGACTTCATGAACTCGGGCGAAGGCGCGGGATGGTCTTCGAGCGGCGTGCCGCTGATCGGCACGAAGGGCACGACGAACGGATATACGCCGATGTCGATCAGTTCGCGCGAGATCGACAAGATGGCTTCCGCCGTATCGCCGAGGCCCGCCAGGATATACGTGCTGACCTGCCCCTTGCCGAACACCGCGACGGCCGCCCTGAACGCTTCCATATAGCGCGAGATCGGCACGCTCGCCTTACCCGGCATCACGCGCGCTCGCACTTCCGGCGTCACCACTTCGAGATGCATGCCGAGCGTATCGATGCCGCTCGCCTTCATGCGTTCGAACCACGCGTCGTTATCAGGCGGCTCGCACTGCGCCTGAATCGGGAGATCGACGGCCGCCTTGATCGCGAAGGCGCTTTCGCACAGGATCTGCGCGCCGCGATCCGGCGTCGGCGGCGTGCCCGTGGTCAGTACCATGTGCTTCACGCCGTCGAGCAGCACAGCGGCGCGCGCCACTTCCGCAAGCTGTTCCGGCGTCTTGCGCGCAATTGTGCGGCCTGCCGCGAGCGACTGGCCGATCGCGCAGAACTTGCAGGTCTTCTTGCGGCTCTCGTAGCGGATGCAGGTTTGCAGCACCGTCGTCGCAAGCACGTCGGTGCCGTGCAGCGTCGCGATGTGCGAGTACGGCACGCCGTCGAGTGTTTGCAGTTGCGTGAAGCGCGGCGCCTTCGGAAAGCTGATGCTGGCAATGGGAATCGTGCCGCGCATCAGCGCGCTCGCGCCCGCTTCATCCGGCGCGCCGGCGACAAATGGTGAATGCCACGCGGAGCTGGTATGCACGGGCACCATGATCGTCACGCCGTCGACGGTCACGGCCTTGTGGTCCGACGGACCCGCGCCGCCGCGCCGGCTCGCGGCGCCCGCGTTCGGATCGACGAGGCGTAGCCCCGCCGACTGCAGTTCCGTGCGCAGTTCCATCAACTGGCGCTGCGTGCGCGGCTCAACCGGCGACAGGTGTACGCTGGCATTCATCCTGACCTCCACTCGTGGTTTCGTCGGGCGCGGTGTCCGCACCCGCGCGTTCGAACGACATCGGCGCAACGGGCAGCGCCGGACGGTCGTTGATGGCAAGACTCAGCAACTCGGGCCGCGCATAGTGGCCGACCGAGTCCATCATCCGTTTGCGCTTCGTGATCAGCGACATGTCGAGATCGGCGACGACCATCCCTTCGCCTTCGCGCAGCGGCTCGGCGAGATGCTGCCCTTCGGGCGACACGATCGCCGTCATGCAGCCGCCGCGCAGCGCCTTTTGCAGCTTCGGGTCCGTCGTCACGGATTCGATCTGCGCTTCGCTGAGCCAGCCCGTCGAATTGACGACGAAGCAGCCTGATTCGAGCGCGTGATGACGGATCGTGACCTCGATCTGCTCCGCGAAAATCGGCCCGACCAGCGAGCCGGGAAACTGGCTGCAATGGATCTCTTCGTGCTGCGTCATCAGCGCATAGCGCGCGAGCGGGTTGTAATGCTCCCAGCACGCGAGCGCGCCGACTCGCGCAATGCCCGTATGCGCGACCTTGAGCCCCGCCGCGTCGCCCTGTCCCCAGATCATCCGTTCATGAAACGTCGGCGTGATCTTGCGGCGCTTGAGCACGAGACGTCCGTCGACGTCGAACACCAGTTGCGTGTTGTACAGGCTGCCGTGATCGCGCTCGTTCACGCCGAGCACGACCACCATCGAATGACGGCGCGCACGCTCGCTCACGGCCTGCGTGACAGGGCCCGGCACGACGACGGCCTGCTCGTAGAGCCGCATATGCTCGGCGCCCGACGCGACAGGCGGACGCACGAACGAAAAGTACGGGTAGTACGGCACGAACGTCTCGGGAAAGACGATCAGCTGCACGCCCCTCGATGCGGCTTCGTCGATTGCGGCGCATACCCTGTCGAGCGTGCCGCCGGGACGCTCGAAATCCGGCGCAATCTGCACCGCCGCTGCACGGATGATTCGCTGCTCGGACATGATCGGCACCCGGCGCGCTCAGACGGTCCACGTATGGATGATCAGCGCGTTCTCCTTGCGATGGAGAAGCTGCAGGTCGAGCACGTCGAGCGGATTGATCGGCCGGATGCCTTCGATCAGCGACGCTTCGCCATGACCGTACAGCGCCTGCAATGCGAAGCGGCAGGCGTAGACCTTGCCGCCCTCTTCCATGAACTTGACGAGTTGCTTGTTGAAGTTCAGATGACCCGGAAAGGCTTCGTCGCCGAGCGTCGGAAAGCCGCGTTGCAGGCCGAGCGTGACGCCGGGGCCATACAGCAGCACCGACGTATCGAAGCCCTTGCGTTGCAGGCGCGTGGCCTGCAGCAGGTTGACGAAACCGATCGAGCCTTCGAATGCGACCGTGTGAAAGGTGACGAGCGCTTTCTCGCCGGGTTCGGCCTTGACGTCGGGAAATACCTTTTCTTCGTAGTCGACCAGGTAGTCGCCTTTCTGATGCAGCGGTTTGTTGACGGCAGGCATATCGCTCTCCAATAAGTCGCGTAATTGATCGGATTGCTCGACGGGAAATATCCCGATTGGCGAATCACATAACGCAACGGATATGCCAATTTCCGGCCCGGTTCATGCAATCAACTTCCAATCAATCAAATCGCAATTGTTCGAGCGACCCGAAAATTTCTTTGCGAGCCTTGTCTAATGGGGGTTTTCGGGTATTGGCGACCGATGCGCGCGCACCGGTTTCGCACTACGTCGCAGCGTCTTTTGCGTACGGATGGTGCGCGATACCCCGCAAGCGTGCATTCATCCAATCAATGCGATCAAGTTTCGAATTGAATGGAAACCGATTTATTTTTCGCGGAATTCGCGTGTTACCTTGAATGACGCTTTTAAGTTATCCGAATCGGAAATAACAGCATGGACAGTCTCGCGCATCACTGGCTCAAGCGGCTGACGGAAAGCCGCAAACCGGCGTATCTCGTGATACCGGATCTGATCGAGGAAGATCTCGCCAGCGGTCGTCTGCGTCCGCGCGACCGTCTGCCCGGCTTGCGCGATCTGGCGGGTGCATTGCAGTTGAACTACACCACCGTCGCGCGCGCCTATGCGGAGGCGCGCAAACGCGGCCTGCTCGATGCGCGCGCGGGCAGTGGCACGTTCGTGCGCGGACGCACGCAGACCTTGCCGCTCGCGGGCGGCAGCAGCGTCGAGATGTCGATGAACATGCCGCCCGAGCCGCCAGAGTTAGCGGCGCGATTGAGAAAGTCGGCAGCGCATCTGCTTGCGCAAACCGATCCATACCGGCTGCTGCGCTATCAGGATTTCGGTGGCACACCCGATGACCGCGCGGCAGGCCGCGCGTGGCTGAAGGACCGCTTGCCCGATTGCGAAGACGATACCGTGCTCGTGTGTCCCGGCATTCATAGCGCGCTCGTCGCGCTTGTGTCGCAACTCGCGAGACCGGGCGAAACGATTTGCCTCGATACGCTCGCGTATCCCGGCATCAAGGCGATCGCGTCGCAACTCGGCGTGCGCTTGCAGCCGCTGCCGCGCGATGAAGAAGGACCGTTGCCGCACGCGTTCGAAGCGCTGTGCAAGACCGAAAAGCCCGGTGCGTTCTACTGCAACCCGACCTTGCAGAATCCGAGCACGCTGACGCTTTCGACGCAGCGACGCGAAGCGCTCGCCGATGTCGCGTTGCGCTACAGCGTCCCCATCATCGAAGACGATGCGTATGGCTGGCTGCCGGCGAACAAGCCCGTTGCGCTAGCCTCGCTCGCGCCGGAACTGACGTGGTATGTGACGGGTTTTTCGAAGACCTTCGGCGCGGGGTTGCGCGTCGCTTATCTGCGCGCGCCGACAGCAAGGCAGACGCAGCGCGTCGCGGGGGCGTTGCGCGCGACGACCGTCATGCCGAGTCCGTTCACGGTGCTGCTCGCAACGCAATGGGTCAACGACGGCACCGCGCACGAGATGCTCAACGCGATCCGCAAGGAAGCGAACGCGCGCCAGGCGATTGCGTCACAGGAACTCGCCGACTGGCATTACGAAACGCAGTCCGACGGCTTTCATTTGTGGTTGCCGATTCCGCCGCAGTGCGACTGGAGCGCGCCGGAGCTGGCGCTGCAATTGCGCAATCAGGGCGTGGGAGCGGTGGCGGGCGCGGCGTTTTCGACCGATGGAAACCCGCCCAATACGATCCGCGTGTGTCTTGGCGGCCCGCAGGACAGAAACGATTGCCGCGACGCGTTGCAGCGCGTCGCGGAAACCTTGAGCGATCCACATCATCTGCATATGCCGATGATGTGACCGCGTGTTGAAGGTGAATCAGCGCAGACCGCCGCTTGTGACGACGTGTTCACCCGTCAGCCAGCCGGAATCGTCGGATGCCAGGAACACGGCAACCGCTGCGATATCACGCGGCTGACCGGCGCGGCCAAGCGGCGTCTGGCTCACCGCGTTCGTTTCGAAGTCGGAGCCGGCAATCCCTGCTTCGTGCGTGCCTTCCGTGATGACGAAGCCAGGGTTGATTGCATTGACGCGAATCTTCTTCGGCCCCAGTTCGCGCGCGAGGACGCCCGTGATCGCGTCGACGGCGCCTTTCGTGCCGCTGTAGATTGCGCTGGTCGGCGGCGTAAGGCTCGTCACCACCGAGCTGATGTTGATGATGCTCGCGCCTTCGCCCAGATGTTTGACTGCTGCCTGTGTGGTCAGCAGCAGGCCGAGCACGTTGATATTGAACTGCTTGTGGAACTGGTCTTCGGTGAACTCTTCAATGGGTGCGAACTCGTAGACGCCTGAATTGTTCACGAGGATGTCGAGACGGCCGTAGGTTTCGACAGCGGCATTGATGATGCCTTGTGCGTCCGCTGCCTTCGACACGTCGCCGCCGACTGCGATCGCCTTGCCGCTCGCTGCGTTGATGTCGGCGACGACTGCATCAGCAGCGGCTTTGCTGCTGGAGTAGTTGACGACCACGGATGCGCCTTCCGCTGCCAGCGCCTTGGCGATAGCAGCGCCGATTCCTTTCGACGCGCCCGTGACGACAGCGACCTTACCTGCAAGCTTGCTCATGATCTGTTTCCTCAATCGATTCGATACCGTTTGACGGGGCCGGCGGCTTTTCGAACCAGCCGGCCTGCGATGGAGAGAATGTAGACAGACGATTCGCCGCGATAAAGCGGCTCAAGGCGAATTGACTTGCGGGATCTGGCGAACAATCGAAAACGGATTGGATACTGGAGCCGCCCGCTGTGGATTCTAGCCCTGGAAACAGAAAACGCGCGGCGAAGGGCCCGAAACGTTTGTGGACCCTTCGCCGCGCGCATCACGGCGGATTGCAACGTCATGCAATCGTCACATCAAAGGCATGATGGTCGGATAGCTCAGATGGGCGCGCGCTTCCTTCACGCCCTTCACTTCGAGTGCGGCGATGCAAAGCGCGCGTTCCTCTGCTTCGGATTCGATCACGCCCCACAGATGCGCGACGCCATCTTTGACGATCACGTTTCCCTTCGACAAGGCCCAGCGTTTGTCGCTCAGCGCAGCGACGATGGCATCGGCGATTTCGCGGTCGTCCGCAGACGGCGTGTCTTGCGCCTGCGCCGGCGCTGCCGTACTCGCCAGCGCGCGAATCAGGTTGCCGCGCGTAATGATGCCGACCAGCGCGCCGTCACGCATCACGGGCACGCGTTTGATACGGCGCGTCTCCATCAGTTCGGCAATGTCGGCGACAGGCGTTGTCTCGTCGACGGTGACCACGGTCGTGGTCATGACGTCGGCGACCATGCGTCCGTGCTCCTTCACAAAGCTGCTGGCCAGATCGCGCGTCGACGAAAAGAGTTCGAGCCAGCGCGAACGCCGTTTCTCCGTTCCCGTCTCGACCCTGTGCAGCAGGTCGCCTTCACTCAGGACTCCCGCCAGCGCGCCGTTTGCGTCGACGACAGGCATGCCGCTGATCCTGTTTTCGACCAGACATTTCGCGGCTTCCTGCACGGTCATTTCCGGTTTCGCGCAGATGACGGACGGTGTCATGACATCGATAGCTAACATGGTTTTCTCCTTGGCACACTGACTATTTTGTGCCTCCCGGAGCGGAAGCGCTTGACCTGCATCAACCGGCGCGATCCGAAGCGTGGGACGATGGACTCACGTTCTTTCGGAGGTCCGCATGCGGAAGTCGCCTTCCATGCGCGGACGGCACGCCATGACCAAACCTCTCTTCCGCATCGGTTCTGCACTGCTCAACACGCCCGCGCCGCGGCCCGTCGAAGGCACCCCTGCCCCGTATATCGGCTTCGCGCCCCCGCAACGCACAGGCGGCATGCCCTTGCTCGACGCGCTCGCCGCACGGCAAACGTCGCGCGAGTTCGCCGACACGCCACTCGATCACGGCACGCTCGGCGATCTGCTGTGGGCCGCCGACGGCATCAACCGCGCGCGCGGTAACGGTCGCACCGCGCCGTCGGCGCTGGCCGGCTACGAGATCGACGTTTACGTGCTGCTCGCCAGCGGCGCGTATCGCTACGATCCCGTCGCGCATGCGCTTACCCTCGTCGCCGCCGCCGACCTGCGCGCGATGACGGGCTATCAGGAATTCCTCGGCCACGCGCCCGTCAATCTAGTGTATGTCGCCGACCTGACACGCATGCAGGACGTTCCGCCTGCGCAGCGTGAAGCCTTTGCATCGGCGAGCGCGGGCGCGATCCTGCAGAACGTGTATCTGTTCTGCGCATCGACGGGGCTGGCGGCTGCCGCGCGCGGCTGGATGAATCGCACGGCGCTCGCCGTCAACCTGAAGTTGCCCGTCGGATCGGTCGCGTTGCTCGCTCAGACGGTCGGGCACTTCGCGGCGGGCCACGAACACCGCCCATCCGATGAAGACTTTGCGACGACCTTTTTCTGACCATGCGAACACGCCGCTCGCGCTGACGCGGACGGCGCTTTCGTCATTCATCTATCTCAGTACGCTCTACTGCCCCGCTTCATCTTTCTCGTCGCTGCCGCGCACCAGAAGCACGGGACACGTCGCAATCCGCACGAAGTGTTCCGCGACGCTGCCCAGCACGATCCGTTTCATGCCGCGCCGCCCGTGCGTGCCGAGCACCACGAGTTCCGCGCCCAGGCGCTCCGCGCAACGTTGCAGCGTCTGCGCGATATCGTCGTTGAGCGGCTCGGTCTCCACCAGTTCGTTCGCGCACGCGACGCCCGACTGTCTGCACGTGGCCTCGACGTTTTCCAGCGCGTTGCGCCCGTCGCTGCGCAATGCGTCCGTCAGCACGGTCGGGTCGAAATAACCGGCGTAGTTGAAGATGGGCGATTTATCGACGACGTAGACGGCATGCACCGTCCCGCTCGTGAGCGATGCCATCTTCACGGCCTCCTGCACGGCCAGCTTCGATGTGTGGCTGCCGTCCACTGCGACGAGGATCTTCTTGTACATGTTGATTCTCCTTGGAATGCTCGAAAGGCTGGAACGCGAGGCTGCTAATTAATAAAAAGCGCACGCGTCAAGATACTTCGATCAGCACTTTGAGTGCATGCGTGCTCCCCGCATGCGAGAACGTCTCGTACGCCGCGAGCATGTCATCGAGCACGAAGCGGTGCGTAATCAGCTGCTTTGGATCGAGGCGGCCCGAGCGCACGGTTTTCATCAGCATCGGCGTGCTGACGGTATCGACCAGACGCGTCGTGATCGAAATGTTGCGATCCCACAGCTTTTCCAGATGCAGATCGCACTTCACGCCATGCACGCCGACGTTCGCAATCGTGCCGCCGGGCGCGATCAGCGCTTCGCAGAGTTCGAAGGTCGCGGGCACGCCGACGGCTTCGATCGCGCAATCCACTCCTGTCGACTCCGTCAGCGCCATGACCTGCGCGACGGCATCCGCGTGGCTGTTGTCGATGCACTCCGTCGCGCCGAAACGTTGCGCCACTTCGAGCCGGTTCGCGTCCGGGTCGATCATGATGATCTGCGCCGGCGAGTAGAACTGCGCGGTCAACAGCGACGCAAGCCCGATTGGCCCCGCGCCGACGATGGCCACCGTGCTGCCCGGCTGAACCTTGCCGTTGAGCACGCCGCATTCGAAGCCGGTCGGCAGGATATCGGACAGCATCACCAGCGCCTCTTCGTCGAGGCCCGCGGGAATCCGGTAAAGACTCGTCTGCGCGTGCGGAATGCGCACGTATTCGGCCTGTGTGCCGTCGATGCGATGGCCGAGAATCCAGCCGCCCGTCGTGCAATGCGAGTACATGCCGCGCCGGCAATAGTCGCAGCGCCCGCACGACGAAATGCACGACACCAGCACGTGATCGCCGACCGCGAGGCCGCTCACCGCGCTGCCCACGCTATGCACGACCCCCACGCCTTCGTGGCCGAGGATGCGCCCCGGCTCGCAGGTCGGCACGTCGCCCTTGAGGATGTGCAGGTCAGTGCCGCAGATAGTCGTGCGCGTCATCCTGACGATGGCATCCGTTGGCGCCGCGAGTTCGGGCATCGGGCGTTCGTCGAGCGATTTCTCATTGGGGCCGTGATAAACGAGTGCTTTCATGACAGAGTCCTCCATTGAAGGAATGAAGCAATTCACACAGACCAATCTAGACGCATGCGCGCCGTCGCGCTTGACGTCGATCAATACGTCGCTCACTACCTCGCTCATTACGTCCATCAATCGCCCCGCAAACAGCTGCGCGATCCGCGATGCGACACCGCTTGATCTGCATCAATCGCAATGGCGACGCGCCCCGTAGACTCATTTGCATCGCGGGCTGATGCCCGCCCCACGTCTCTCTGTTCTGGAGTAACGGCGATGAGTTACAAGAGTATCCTCGTGCAACTCGATACGGGCGTTCATGCGCATCCGCGCCTCGAACTCGCGTTACGTGTCGCCCATCAGTTTCATGCAAGGCTGACGGGCCTCTTCACGACTTACCTGCCCGATCCACACGCGCTATTCGTGATGGCGGGCACGGCTTCCTACTATGCGGAGCATGAGCGTCAGCGTCACGAACGGTGTGCCGCGCTCGACCGCCTGTTCCATGCGGAAGCCGCGCGCGCGAAAGTGGACGCGCGCTGGATCGCGGCGGCGGGCTATGCAAACGACGTCGTGCCACCCTACGCGCATCTCGCCGATCTGGTGATCGCCGGACAGACCGATCCGCAAGACCCCGAATCGTTCATCGCCGATCAGTTCGTCGAGCATCTTCTGATGTCGGCGGGCCGCCCGGTGCTGCTGGTGCCGTCGACGGGCCCCCGTGCCACGCTCGGCCAGCGCGTGCTGGTCGCGTGGGACGGCAGCCGCGAAGCCACGCGCGCGATTCACGACGCGATGCCCTTCCTGTCGCACGCCGCCGACGTCACGCTGCTCACCGTCAACGCAACACGCGACGAGCCGCCGTTGTGGCGCATTGCGGGCGCCGACATTGCGCTGACCATCGCGCGTCATGGCGTCAAGGTGAACGTGCGCGAAGTGTCCACCAGCGGCGACACGCCGATCGGCGACGTGCTGCTGTCGCAGGCGGCGGAATCGGGCTGCGATCTGATCGTGATGGGCGCCTACGCGCATTCCCGGTTGCACGAACTGGTGCTGGGCGGCGCGACGCGCACCGTGCTCCAGTCGATGACCGTGCCCGTGCTGCTGTCGCATTGAGCGTTTCGCTGAAAAAGGAACTGACATGAGCTACAAGACCTTGCTCGTCCATATCGACGATAGCCGCCGCAGCGACACGCGCATCGCCCTCTCGCTCGAACTCGCGCAGCGCTGGGATGCGCATCTGATCGGCCTGTACGTGGTCTGCCAGGATCTCTTCAGGCCCGTCTTCCGGCAGGACAAGACGCTGTCGTTCGGGCAGCTCGAAGCGCACGCAGACGAGCGCCGCGAGAAAGCGCAGAACACCTTTCTCGCCGCCGCCGAACGCGCCGGCCGCAGCGCCGAATGGCGCGCGCCGCCCGGACCCGCGCTCGACGTCGCGATGCTGCATGCGCGGCACGCCGATCTGCTGGTGCTCGGCCAGCAAGACCCGAACGATCCCGCTTCGTTCGTCGCGCCGCACTTCGTCGGCGATCTGGTGCTGGGCGCAGGCCGCCCCGCGCTCGTCGTTCCGTATGCGGGCGACGTGCGGACACTCGGCGAAAACGTGCTGGTCGCGTGGGACGGGAGCCGTGAAGCAGCGCGCGCCGCCGCTGATGCGATGCCCTTGCTGCAACGCGCGCGCCATGTCGGCGTCGAGATCGTGCGGCACCGTGCGCAGCATGACCGGGATGCGCCCGAAGGCATCGACGTCGCCGCATGGCTCGACGTACATGGCGTTCGAGCGTCGTTTTCGACGACGCCGCCTCATACGGGCGTCGGCGCGGGCGCGACGCTGCTCAACCGCGCATCCGACCTGCACGCGGACCTGCTGGTGATGGGCGCGTATGGACACGCACGCGCGCGCGAGCGCGTATTCGGCGGCGTCACGCGGACGATGCTGGAATCGATGACGGTGCCCGTGCTGATGTCACATTGACGGGCACGTGAAGATGGCGTCGAGGGCGGGACGCCACGCGGCGGACAGGCGCGGCAGCGCGCAGGCTGAGCGCGCCGCGCGCGAACGGATGCAAACACGCACAAGCGGCGCACAATGTCAGCGCCACGCAAGCGCGCTTCGCATGACGTCGGCATTCGTCACGAAGCGTCGCGCGCCGTCCGTCTTTATCGCGAGGCAGGCACGGATGAAAGTCGACCTCGACATCGCCAGCAAGTCTCTCGCGCATCGACGCGTTGCCCGGGCGCAACTTGCCGCGCTCGCCTGTGGCCTGGCCGCAGTCGTCGTGCTTGCCGTCGTTGCGTCGAACGGGGCGGCAACGCTCGCGCTGATCACGGCGCTGTGCGCGTTGTCCATTGTTGCGGCCGTGGTCAGCGTGATCGCCGCCGCGCGCACACAGGCGCTCTCCACACGCAACGCGAGCCGCGACGAAGCGCGCATGATGGGCATCATCCGCTCGTCGATGGAAGCGATCATCACGATCGACGAAGCGCAGAACATCGTGATCTTCAATCCGACCGCGGAACGCATCTTCGGCGTACCCGCCGCACAGGCGCTCGGCACGCCGCTCTCGCGCTTCATCCCGCAGCGGTTTCGCGACAGCCACGTGCAGCACGTCGCGCAGTTCGGCGCGACGGGCATCTCCGAGCGGCTGATGGGACGGCAGCCGGTCCTGTTCGGCTTGCGCGCGGACGGCGAAGAATTTCCGCTGGAAGCATCGATTTCGCAGATACGTGAAGACACCGGCAAGCTGTACACGGTGATGTTGCGCGACGTCACCGAACGCGTGAAGTCGGAGAACGCGCTGAAGCAGTCGCGCGAGGAACTGCGGCGGCTGTCGGCCAATCTGCAGAGCGTGCGCGAAGAGGAAAAGACACGCATCGCCCGCGAGTTGCACGACGATCTGGGCCAGCAGCTCACCGCGCTGAAAATGGAGCTTTCGGTGCTCGAAACCGAGCTGACGTCGCGTTCGGGTACACGTGAGCAGATCGACGCCATTGCGCGTCTGCACGGCATGGCTCGCACGATCGACGCGACGGTGGCTTCATTGCGGCGCATCGCCGCCGACTTGCGGCCCGTGATGCTCGACGATCTCGGCCTCGCGCCCGCCATCGAATGGCTCGCGAACGACTTCACCAGCCGCTATGGCATCGCGGTCGAACGAAGCATCGAGGCGGGCGACGCTGTCTTTACGAAAGACGCGGCAACAGCCCTGTTCCGCATCGTCCAGGAAGCGCTGACCAACGTCGCGCGTCACGCCGACGCGAGCGCCGTCGATCTGTCGCTGCACGCGAGCAGTCAACACTATGTGCTGCGCATCGCGGATAATGGCCGTGGCGCCGAACCTGACGCGAGCATCGGCACGGGCGAGCAAGCGGACCTGGACAGGCCGTTTGGCCTGATCGGCGTGCGCGAGCGGGCTCATATGCTGGGCGGCTCGGTTCGGATCGACACGACGAGGAACCAGGGCTTCGCGTTGACGGTGACCTTTCCCTTGCAAACCGTGCAACAGGACCATACGCATCCATGATCAAGGTATTGCTTGCCGACGACCACACGCTCGTGCGCGACGGCCTGCGCCACATTCTGCAATCCGCGAGCGGCTTCGAGGTGGCGGGCGAGGCATGCGACAGCGGCACGACCATCGCGCTGATCCGCGCCACGGAAGCCCACGTACTGGTGCTCGACCTGTCGATGCCAGGCCGTAACGGCGTCGATCTGATCAAGCAGATCAAGGACGAAAAACCCGCGCTGCGCATCCTCGTGCTGACCATGCACGCGGAGCAGCAATACGCGGTGCGCGCCTTCAAGGCCGGCGCATCCGGCTATATGACGAAGGAAAGCGCCAGCGCAGAGCTGGTCGGCGCCGTGACGAAGGTGGCGTCGGGCGGCGTCTACGTCAGTCTCGCGATGGCCGAGCGCTTCGCGCAGCATCTGAACGAACCCGCCGAAGCGCTGCCCCATCACCGGCTGTCCGACCGCGAGTACGACGTGTTCCGGCGCATCGTCTCCGGTCAGAGCATCACCGAAATCGCGCATGAACTGTGCGTGAGCGTCAAAACCATCAGCACGCACAAGACCCGCATCCTCGAAAAAATGCAGATGCCGAATGAAAACGGGCTGGTGCGTTACGCGATCCGCCACAAGCTGATCGACGACGGCGCCGACATCTAGTCGCGATTCTTAAGACTCTGCCGCTGTAAGTAGGAATATTCCTATAACGCCTACCTAAACTCCTAGGGTCGGTTCCATCGTGTCCTATACATTTTTAAGATAGGGCCGTCGATACTGCTGGACATGGATACCGCCGTGCCAGCCCTCGCCGCGAAGGTCTATCTCGTCGATGCCGCCGTCGAAGTGCGGCGTCGTCTTGCGTGTCTGCTGGGGGCCATCGCGGGCGTGGAGATCGCCGGCGAGGCAGAAGACGGGGACTCGGCGCTTGAAGGCATCCGTGCCTGCGACGCGGATATCGTCGTGCTCGACCTGCGCCTTGCAGACGGCAACAGCCTCGCACTCATCGAGACGCTGTCCCGGCTGCACCCGGCCATCGTCAAGATCGTGCTGACCAATCACATCGCGCGACCTTTCCGCGACGCATGCAATGCGGCGGGCGCCGATTTCTTCTTCGACAAAACGTCTGAATTCGATGCGGCCTGCCGAACCATCGCAGGCATTGCCCGGACGCAACGCGCGTCCCCGTAAGCGAACAGGAGCCGACCATGCTTGCCGCAACTGCCACCGCAACTGCAACCGCCCTCAGCAGCGCCCTTCCGACCGTGCGCGCGGCGCGCGTCGTGCCGATTCATCCCGTCTCGCGGGCCGAGCCGCCCGCACATCGCGCGCCCCGTTGCTCCGCGTGCGCGATGCGCGCGCTCTGCATGCCCGCCGAACTGAACGCCGACGAACTGGCGAGGCTCGACGCTGTCATCTGCTCGACACGTTCCGTCAAGCGTGGCGACACGCTCTATCGCGCGGGCGACGCGTTTCAGAGCATTTACGCGGTGCGCGCGGGATCGTTCAAGACGGTCGTGATGCATCGCGACGGTCGCGAGCACGTGACGGGCTTCCAGATTGCCGGCGAGGCACTGGGGCTAGACGGCGTCGGCGCGAGCCAGCACAACTGCGATGCCGTCGCGCTCGAAGACAGCGTTGTCTGCATCATTCCGTTTGCGCAGCTCGAAGCGATCTGCCGCGAGTTGAAGCCGATGCAGCATCACATCTATCAGATGATGAGCAGCGAGATCGTCCGCGAGTCCAGCCAGATGATGCTGCTCGGCACGATGACGGCCGAACAGCGCGTGGCGACCTTCCTCTTGAACCTGTCGCGGCGCTTCAAGGCGCGCGGCTTCTCCGCCGCGGAGTTTCATCTGCGCATGACGCGCGAGGAGATCGGCTGCTACCTCGGGATGAAACTCGAAACCGTGAGCCGCATGTTCTCGAAGTTCCAGCGCGAGCGGCTCGTGGATGCGAACGGCAAGACGATCCGCATCCTCGATCACGACGGACTCGCACGCGTGTAGCGCGGGTCTGGCGCGAGGACACCTAGATGATTCACGCCAATCCGCGTTCGGCATGGGAAATCGACGAAACGCAGTTCGATCCTGCCGCGCCGCTCGACGCGCAACTGCGCTTTGCACTGCAATACGCGGTGCTCGCGCCGTCCAATCACAACACGCAGCCGTGGCACTTCATGATCGACGGCAGCACCGTGCAGGTTTGCGTGGACAGGCTGCGGGCGCTGCCCGTCGTC
Organism: Paraburkholderia terrae; assembly: GCF_002902925.1. Classification (GTDB taxonomy): domain Bacteria; phylum Pseudomonadota; class Gammaproteobacteria; order Burkholderiales; family Burkholderiaceae; genus Paraburkholderia; species Paraburkholderia terrae. The sequence continues at coordinate 1,700,112 of NZ_CP026113.1, forward strand.
GATCCGTTCGATCGCGGGCTGATCATCAGTTGCGGCGCCGCGCTCTTCAATCTGCGCGTGGCGCTGAGCCACTTCGGGTTCGCCTATGCGATCACGCTGTTTCCTTCGGACGCGGACCCCGACGTCGTCGCGCTGGTGCGGGTGTCGCGTGACGGTCAAGGCGACACCGCCGTGGCGTCGCTCTTCGACGCGATCACGCGGCGCGTCACGACGCGCGTACCCTTTGCCGACGAACCCGTTCCCGCCGACATCCAACAGAAGCTGGTCGACGCCTGCGACGCGGAAGGCGCGCTGGCGGGCTGCCTGCATGAGCGTGCCGATCGCCAGGCGATCGCGTACCTCGTCGCCGAAGCCGACCATACCCAGTTCGCCGATCCGCGCTTCCGGCGCGAGCTTGCCGTCTGGACCCATCCGCGCCGCCGCGACGACGGCATGCCGGCGTACGGGACAGCCGTGAGCGCGCTGCTCGATTTCGCGGTGCCGCTCGTCTCAGCCGTGGTCCGCGTGTTCGACGCAGGCGCGGGAACGCCTGCCACGCACCGGCATCTGGTCGACGGTTCGCCGCTGATCGTCGGCATTGCGACTTTGCGCAACGACCGCGAAGCATGGGTCGCCGCTGGCCAGGCGCTCGAACGCATGCTGCTGGTCGCCGTCTCCGAAGGATTGACGGCGTCCTATCTCAACCAGCCCATCGAAGTGACCACGCTGCGCGTGCAGATCAGCGGCCTGCTGCACCTCGACGCGACGCCGCAACTGCTGCTGCGCGTCGGACGCGGCCCGCAGGCTGCGCACTCGCCGCGACGCCCTCTCGCCGACCTCGTGTCCTGACTTCTCGGCAGCAGCACTTTGCCGCATGCACATGTCGGCGGACATTGACGTGCCTCAATTTCCAGCGACGCATACGCGTTAGATTGAATGCGTGCGCCACCCGGAAAAGGAGCCGTCGATGAGAATCACCCTTCACCTCGATACGTTCGAGTGCATCGAGCCGTCCGTCTATGCCATTCTCTGGCTCGACCGCGACGCCCGCAAATGGTCGCGCGAAGGACACGCTGTGATCGACCTGCCTGAATGGGGAACACTGGCGCTTACGAACGCTGGCACGCGCGTTCTGGACGCGGCGGGTGATCGCGTCTGCTGCGAGTTGCCGGGCCTCGATCTGCTCACGCTCGATGGGCCGTTCGAAGGTGAATCCGGGCAGGCGCTCTGGCTTCGCGATGCAGGTCGCGCGCCTGTTGCCGGGCAATGGCATGTTCAGTGGATCGACGGGACCGATTCGGAGCCCGAGCACGGCGTTTTCGCCGACGAAGTCTGAAAGCGCGACGCGCTAACAGCGCGCGCTCAACGGCGTGGCGCCAACGCAGAGGCCTCTGTCCGCAACGTGCGCTCCGCAGCGTCGAACGCGCGGCGCACGGCCTCTTCCGCGCTCTCCGCCGCATGGCGGCCAATCGGCTTCAGTTCGTGCGCCGCCGTGACGAGGTCGAGGCGCACATCGTAGAGCGGCTTGCCCGAGCGCAGCCGCAGCGCTTCGATGGCCAGATGGCAGTCCGACAGCGACGCGCCGAACGGTTGCAGGCGCATCAATTGCATCGCCGCCTCCGCTTCGAGCGCAGCCGTCGCGCTGCAGCCCAGATAGACAATCTGCATGCCGATGCCCACCATCGCCTCCCATTGATGCCCGCTTCATTGGATGCGTAGAGCAAGTCTTGCGCAGATCCGTGCCGTCAGCGTACCGGCCCCGCGCGATGGCGCGATTGACCCATATCAACGCGGCAAAGCTTCGGCCGCCGGATACGCCCGGCGCGCCCGATGCACGATCGCCCGGCAAACTGGTACAACCGTTCGCGAACTGATATAACTCAACCGTCCTTTCACCAACCGCCGGAAATCACGATGACCGCGCCGGGCAACGAGCCGTCCCGCAGCGACAAAGCAGCGTCCGCATCGGACGTTCCGCTCGAGGACCGTTATTTCCTGTTGATCGAAGCGGTTCAGGACTACGCGATCTTCATGCTCGATCCAGCAGGCAATGTCTCCAGCTGGAATCCGGGCGCGCAGCGCATCAAAGGCTATTCACACGACGAGATTATCGGCCGTCATTTTTCGGCGTTCTACACGGACGAGGACATCGCCGCGGGCAAGCCGGCGCACGAACTGGCAATCGCCGCCGCCGAAGGGCGCGTCGAGGACGAAGGCTGGCGCGTGCGGCGCGACGGCTCGCGGTTCTGGGCCAACGTCACCATTTCCGCCGTGCGTGACGCCAGCGGCACGCTGCTCGGTTTCGCCAAGGTCACGCGCGACATGACCGACCGCATGCGTCTCGCGGAACTCGAACGGGCGAGCGAGGTATCGGCGCAGGTGCAGATCACGCGCGAGAACGAGCAGAAGCGCATCGCGCGCGAACTGCACGACGACCTCGGACAGCAATTGACCGCGCTGAAAATGAGTGTCGCGCTGATGGAAGCGACGCTTGCCGCGAAGGCCGAGACCGCGCCACTCGTGCCGCAAACGCGCGCGCTGCAAAAGGAGATCGACGCGATGGCGATGTCGCTGCGCCGGATCGCCTCCGATCTTCGCCCGCCGCTGCTCGACGATCTGGGCCTCACCGCCGCGCTCGAATGGCTCGCCGAAGACTTCAGCAAACGCTACGGCGTCGCCGCGACGGTTCACATCGAAGCTGATGAGCCGCAGTTCAACGAATTTGCTTCGACCAATCTTTTTCGCATCGTGCAGGAAGCGCTGACCAACGTCGCGCGTCACGCGAACGCGAGCCGCGTGCGCATCGAATTGGCGTGCATCGGCGATCACGTCTCGCTCGATATCGAGGACAACGGTGTGGGCGCGACGCTCACGCTGTCGCCTGTCAGCACATCGTTCGGGCTGCTTGGCATTCGCGAGCGCGTCAGGCAGCTACAGGGCACGGTGTCGTTCGCCAGTTCGCCGGGCACGGGTTTTCACATTTCGATTCGCGTGCCTGTTGCCGCCGTGCAGTGAGCGCTGCTTTCGCCCGTCACGGCTTGCCTTTTTGCTGCGCGTCGGCATCGTCTTCCCAGTCGCGCCATTCCACGTCGTGCTGTTCGAGATACGCATCCACGGCCACACCCGTCGTCGGGAAGAAATGCTGCTCGCCCATTGTGTCGAACAGACCGTAGCGCCGCAGCATGTCCTTGACGGGCCCCTTCATCTCGGCAAAACACAGTTCGATATGCCGCTCGCGCAGACTCGCATGAAAGTCGCGCAGAATTTCGCTGGCCGTGACGTCGACGTCCGTGATCGGCTCCGCTGCGACGACGACCCAGTTGGCGGGCGTGGCCGCTGTTTCGATCGCGCGCTGCACATGGTCGCGAAAGATCTCGGCATTCGCGAAGAAGAGCGGAGCATCCCAGCGGTACAGCACCAGCCCCGGAATGGTCCGCGCTGCGGGATGCCGCGAAATATCGTGGTAGCCCTTGCGTCCATCGACGCGCCCGAGCACGGCATCGTAAGGCCGCCACGCGCGCCAGACGAACGCCATCAACGCCAGCCCGACGGCAATGAAGATGCCCTGGATCGGACCGATCAGCGCGACGCCCGCAAAGCACGCCATCGACTGCGTGAACTCGCTGCGACGCAGGCGCAACGTACGGATCACGTCCCTCACCTCGAACAGCCCCAGGCCCGCCGCGACGACCACGGCGCCGAGCGCGGCGGCCGGCAGCGAGCGCAGCAGCGTCGGCGCGAAAATCAGCAAGGCGGCGACGCACAGCGCGGCGACGATCCCCGTAAGCTGCGTTTTCGCGCCCGCCGATTCGGCGACGGGCGTGCGCGACGAACTGCTCGTGACGGGGAAGCCCTGAAACAGTCCCGCGGCGATGTTGGCCGCGCCGAGCGCGACCAGTTCCTGATCGCGGTCGACGCGTTCGCCGCTACGTTCCGCGAACACGCGCGACAGCACGCTGATGTCCGCGAGCGAAATCAGCCCGATGGCGATGGCGCCGGGCACCAGCGCGACGATCTGATCGAATGAGACGGACGGGAACGACGGCACGGGCAAACCCTGCGGCACGTCGCCGACCACGGCCACGCCCGCTCGCGTGTCCAGGTCGAGCAGCGCGACGGCAAGCGTCGCCCCGACCACGGCGACGAGTATCCCCGGCACCACTGGCATCCAGCGTTTGAACCCGAGAATGACCAGCAGACACGCGACGCCGATCACGCACGTCACCTCGTTCAGCTTGCCGTCCATTACGCCGCGCACCAGACCGGCCGCTTCCTGTAACAGGTTGCTGCCCTTGACACCGAAGCCGAGCAGCTTCGGCGCCTGGCTGATGATGACCGTCAGCGCGACGCCGTTCAGATAGCCCTGGCGGATCGGCTTCGACAGCAGGTCGGTGAGAAAGCCCAGACGGCACACGCCGACCGCGATGCAGAACACGCCCGACAGGATCGCCAGCATGCCCGCCAGCGCCAGCACCTGTTCCGGACGCGAGCCTGCCATCGGCAGCACGATCGACGCGATCAGCGCGGCCAGGGCCGAGTCGGGTCCGAGCACGAGGATGCGGCTCGGCCCGAACGCCGCATACGCGACGATCGCCGCGATGGTGGCGTAAAGCCCCGTGATGGCCGGTAGGCGCGCCGCTTCCGCGTAGCCGAGCCCGGCGGGCACGAGCACCGTGGTGAGCACGATGCCCGCAATCAGATCGTGCGAGAACCACGCGGGCCGATACGCGCGTAGCGTCGCGATGCCCGGCACGCGGCGCAGTAGCGGATGAGGGCTGCGGGCGGCGGCATGATCCGGATCGGTGGTCGTTCGGCTCATGGTCCGCCCTCTTGAGTAAAGAAGCGCTTCACGTCGAATGTGCGGCCGCGAGGCGCCTGTCGCCCTGCGGCTGCCGCATGTCACATGAACCAGCTTATGCCCGTAGATGGGGTCGGTGCAATCCGCGCGTCATTCGACGCGTCGCAACTCGCGACGAAGAATCTTGCCGACCGTCGACTTCGGCAACGAATCGACGAAGTGAATGGCCTTGGGCACCTTGTACGCCGCCATGCTCGCGCGGCAATGCGCGATCAGCACCTGCTGCGTCACGTCGGCGCCCGGCGCGGCGACGACGAACAATTTGACTGCCTCGCCCGTCTTTTCATCGGGCACGCCGATGCACGCGCATTCGGCGACGCCGGGAAACGCGGTCGCTACCGCTTCCACTTCGTTCGGGTAAACGTTGAAGCCGGAGACGATCACCATGTCCTTCTTGCGATCGACGATCTTCAGAAAGCCCTTGTCGTCGAATACGCCGACGTCGCCGGTACGGAAGTAGCCATCCGCCGTGAAAGCGCGCGTGTTGGCCTCGGGCTGCTGCCAGTAGCCGCGCATCACTTGCGGGCCTTTGACGCAGATCTCGCCCGCCACGCCGATGCCCGCTTCGCGGTTGTCGTCGTCGAGCAGCTTGACGTCGGTGGAAGGCACGGGCAGGCCCGTGTTGCCCGTGAAGCCGTCGATGAACTGCGGGTTGAACGACACCACCGGCGACGTCTCCGACAACCCATAGCCCTCGCGGATAAAACTGCCCGTCACGGACTTCCAGCGCTCGGACACGATATCGATCACGGCCGCCCCGCCGCCCGCGGACAGCCTGAGCCGCGACCAGTCCACTTCCGCGAGGCGCGGATGCGCGGCGAGCCCGGCATACAGCGTGTTGACGCCGACGAAGATGGTCGGACGCGCGGCCTTCAGCAAGTCGATGAACGGCTCGACTTCGCGCGGATTCGCCACGAGCCAGTTCTCCGCGCCGACGGAGAAGTACGTGAGGAAGTTCACGGTCAGCGCGAAGATGTGATAAAGCGGAATCGCCGTGACGACGACCTCAACGCCCGGCCGCAGCGAATCGGGCATGAAGGCTTTGAATTGCTCGATGTTCGCAACCAGATTGCGATGCGACAGCGCGGCGCCCTTCGATAGCCCCGTCGTGCCGCCCGTGTATTGCAGAAAGAGCAGATCGCTGCCGTTGACATCGACGGGATCGGCGGCGAGCCTCTCGCCTTGCGCGAGTGCTTGCGGCAGCGTGATCGCGCCGCGCAGCGCGGGGTCGGCGGCGGGACCGGGAAGCGTGGCGCCGCTGCCGTCGCCGGCGCCCGCCGTGATCACCGTCCGGATCTTCGTGCGGCTGACGACTTCGGCGAGCGTGCGCGTCGAGCCGTCGAACACGACGATCGTTTCGACGCCCGCGTCGTTCAGTTGATGCTCCAGTTCTCGCGCCGTGTAGAGCGGATTGACGTTGACCTGCACTGCGCCGATCTTCGCGATGGCGATGAACGCGATGGGAAACGCGAGCACGTTCGGCAGCATCACGGCCACGCGGTCGCCCTTGCCGACGCCCGCCACCTTCTGCAAATACGCGGCGAATGCCGACGACAAGCGGTCGATGTCCGCATAAGTCAACGTGTGGCCGAACGCATGAAACGCGGGTCTGTCCGCGAACTGGCGCATCGCGCCTTCCAGCAGCGCGTTGATCGACGGATAGCGGTCGGCGTCGATCTCCGCAGGGATCGAGCCGTACGACGCGATCCAGTGTCGGTTGCTGGCGTGGCTTTCCACGGACGGTTTCATGCAATGACGGGTGCTGATGTGGCTGTCGTCCACGCTGTCTCCTGATCGATCTTTCATGCAGGTTGAACTATCGCGCGCGGACGGCCGGATGCAAATGATCGGCTAGGCCGAAATGGTGATCGCAACGGACAAGCTGCTTCGCCGTCGGCAGATACGCTATCCGCCATTCACGCGTGTTTGCGCGTGGCATCAGCAGGATGAATAAGGGTCAACCCTATGGCGAGCCGCTGCGTTCGGGCGCAGAATTCCGGGCACGCAACCGGTATCTTTTCGGACACAGGACTCACTCACGTATGCAGCAACGCGCGCCCGCGCAGGCGGCGGCAACCCATCAGCACGCGCCGTCTGTCATCGGATGGCGTGAAAAGCGCTTTGCGCCGTCCAAGCTCGTCGCGCTGCTCGACGTGACCTCGGAAGCCGGCATCGACGCGAATGCCGTTCTGGCGGGCACGGAACTCGACGCCGGGGCTGTCGCCAACCCGTTCACGCTGACTTCGTCGCTGCAATTTCTGATTGCGGCCGGCAATGCTGTCCGTCTATGTGAGCGACCTGATCTTGGCGTGCGTGTCGGTTGCCGTTTGCATGCATCGAGCTACGGTATGTACGGCTATGCGTTGCTGTGCTCGGAAGCGCTCGCGCAGACCTTCGATACCGCCGTCAAATACCATCAGCTCGCCAACGGCATACTCGACATCCGCTGGTTCGAGCATGACGACGCGGCATCGTGGGTCTTCCCGAATCGCGACGAAGTGCGCATGCCCGACATCGGCGAGCCGCTGTATCGCTTTTTGATCGACCTGCAGTTCGCGGTACACGTGACGGTCATCAAGGACGTGATGGGCGCATGGTGTGTGCCGGCGCGCGCGATGTTCACGCAGGCACAACCGCCCCATGCCGCGTTGCTGTCCGACGTGCTGGAATGCCCGCTCGCCTTCGACCAGCCGCAGAACCTGTTGAGCTACCCTGCCGCGTGGCTGTCGCGCGCGCCGCAGCTCGCCAATCCGATCACGGCCGCGCAAGTCTCGACGCAATGCGCGCGGCTGGTGGAGCAGTTCCGCTGGCAGGCAGGCGTCACGCGGCGCGTCTATCAGGAACTCACGCGCACGCCTGGCAAATTCCCGGACATCGAACAGATCGCGGAGAGTCTGTGCATGACGTCGCGCACGCTTCGCCGCAAGCTCGAAGCGGAAGGCGCGTCGTATAGCGAGCTATTGACGGGTGTGCGCAAGGCGCTCGCCGTCGACTATCTGTGTACGACAACACTCAGCATCGAAGACATTGCGTTGACGCTGGGTTTCAGCGACGCCGTGAGCTTTCGTCACGCGTTCAAGCGCTGGACGGGCAAGACGCCGAACGACGTCCGGCGCGATCGTAGCGCGACGCTTCCATAAACGAACGTGTATGGCGTGCCAAAGTTTGTTTTATTGTTCGGCGCGAAAGCCGCGACCTTACACTTGACGAATACTCCGGAGCCGCTAACGCTGCACAGTGCGTTCTCCTCATTCGAAAACATCTACACCAAGGAGACGATGCCCGGCCTTCCGGGCATCAGCACCCCATGCCGCCCACCCTCGTCTACACGCACGCCGCCTGCCTGAACCATCAGCCCGGCCCGCATCATCCCGAATCGCCGGAACGGCTGAAGACCGTGTTGCAAACCTTGCGTGCGCCGGAATTCGCCGCGCTCGAATGGCGCGACGCACCGATGGGCACGCTCGAACAGGTGCAGCTCATTCACAGCCAGGACTTCATCGACGAAGTCGCGGAAATCGCGCCGAAGCACGGCTACATGCCGCTCGACGGCGGCGACACCGTCATGTCGCCGGGTTCGTGGGAAGCCGTCATGCGCTGCGTCGGCGCGGCGTGCGCGGGCGTCGATGCCGTGCTCAACAACGACGCGCGCAACGTCTTCTGCGCGACGCGTCCGTGCGGGCACCATGCGGAGCCCGGCAAGGCAATGGGCTTTTGCATCTTCAATCAGGCAGCCATCGCGGCAGCGTATGCGTACGACGTACACAAACTGGAGCGCGTGGCCGTCGTCGATTTCGACGTTCATCACGGCAACGGCACGCAGGCCGCGTTTTATGACCGGCCCGAACTCTTCTATGCGTCGAGTCATCAATCGCCGCTCTATCCCGGCACGGGCAAGTCGGCTGAAACGGGCGTGAGCCACAACATCCTCAACGTTCCGCTGCCGCCGGGTTGCGATTCGGATCTGTTCCGTTCGCGCATCGAGGCCGATATGCTGCCCGCCGTGCGCGAGTTCCGTCCTGAGCTGATCATTATTTCAGCGGGCTTCGACGCGCATCGGCTCGATCCACTCGCCGCGCTGCGTCTCGACGATGACGACTTCCACTGGATCACGCGCGAGCTGGTGCGCATCGCCGACGAGACCTGCGAGGGGCGCGTGGTATCGATACTCGAAGGCGGATACAGCATGGAGGGGCTGTCGGGCGGCACGCGCGCGCATGTGCGCGCGTTGCTGGGGACTTGAGCCGCAGCGCTGCGTCTGGAATGTGCAAGGACAGCCCGCGCATCGACGTCAGCCGATGCGCGGGCTTTCTTTATTGCCCCTGTTGCTGCTGCAAATACTGCTTGACGTCATTCAACGATACCCGCCCCGAATGCGCGGTGTCGATCTGATCGAAGTGCTTTGCGATAAAACCAAGGCCGTTGCTTTGCGCCTGCGCTTTCGTGATCGAAGCGCCATTGCCCAGCACTGAATTCGCGCCCATGCGCGCGTCGATGCGCTGTTGCGCCTGCTGTTGCAGTTGCGTCCCTGTGGAGGGTGTAACAGCGGCTACGCGGTTGGCCGGGAAAAACGGACCGTCGACGCCATGACCGCCCTTTGGCAGCGTCACGGGCGCAACGGCCTGCGTCGCTGCATGCGCGCTGCCCATCGCGGCGCCGAGAACGACGATGATGGAAAGAACGCGCGACAACCTATCGATTGAAGACATGATCACTCGCCCTGAATAGATGAGTTGGGAGTCCCCGCATCGAACAGTGACGGGCGGGGACCTGTTCCATTGAGCCTATTGCGTCGCCGCAGCCTGTGCGGTGGAGGTCGGCGTCCCCGCCGGGCTTTCGTCGCTCCACGGCGCCGGCAACGTCCACAGCGACAGCGCGAGCGGAATCGGCTGGCCGCTGTAGTAGTCCACCAGATCGCTCTTCATCTTCGGACGCGCCACGTCGTCCAGATAAATCATATGCCCGCCCTGGAAGAAGTTGACCTGCAGATCCGGATTCAGGCCGCGCACCGTCTGCAGACGCGCCAGGTCCTTTTCCGTCTTGAAGAACGGCGTGGCGAGATCGTGGAAACCGTTCTCGGCGAGCACCTTGAGCTTCGGATTGAGCGTGATCGCACCGAGCAGATCAGGCAGCGTGTCGGGCAGCGCCTGGCCGTCGTGCGAGAAGTCCCATACCTCGATGATCTCGTCGTTCAGCGGCATGTACGTCGCGTTCGGCGCCGTGTAGCCGAGATAGTCCGGCATCTGCGTCGCGAGCGCCGTCGTGAACGGCTGCGAGATCAGGATGTCGGACGGGTCGCCATCTGTCTGCAGGCGCGGGTCCGAATTGGGCAGCGACACGCGTCCGTCGTAGCGGCCGATCGTGGAGCCCGGCACCAGCGCCAGGTTAAACGAGTTGGGATCGAAATAAGCCTGCAACGCATGCAGCGTGAGGCTCGACGGCCACTCCCATGATTGCAGCGTGCGCGTCGCCGGATACACGGGCGGATCGAAGTAACCGGGAAGTCCGAACTGGCTCAGCACCCATGTCTCCGCGTACTGCCTGAAATGGTTGTACTGGCCCGTCGCGAAGATTTCCGATTGCAACGCAAACAGCCCCTGATCGAGCAACGGCGGCGATACCTGATGGAAGTACGCCGCGACCTCCGCGTAGCCGGGGTAGTAACCGGCGAGCGTGTCGGTGTCGAGTTGCAGTCCTTCCTTGGTGCCAAAGATCGCCACGGCTTCGATTGCGTCGGCGAAGTAGTTGAGAATCGCAGACTGCAGCACGATACCCGTCAGCGGCACGCCTGCCGTTTCGAGCGCCAGCGCAAGCATGTCGGTGCGCGGCGTACCGTACGATTCGCCGTAAAGATAGATCGGCGAATCGCTGCGATTGTTCGCCGCCAGATAGCGGATGATGAAATCGCGCATGATGTTGACGTCGGAATCGACGCCCCAGAACTGCTTGTTCGTATAAGGCAGAACCGCTTCCGATAGACCCGTGCCGGGTGGATCGATGAACACCATGTCAGTGGTGTCGATCAGGCTCTCCGCATTGTCGACGAGCGGGTAGTTCGGCCAGTTGGTGAGAAGCGGGTCGGGCGTCGCGACGCGCGTGGGCGCGAACGAACCGAGCCGCAGCCATATCGACGACGAACCCGGGCCGCCGTTATAGACGAAGGTCACGGGGCGCGCCTTGCCTTTCGAACCCTGCGCCGTATAGGCAACGTACGACATCGTCGCTTCCGGATTGCCGTTCGCGTCGGCTGCTGTCAGGTGGCCTGTCGTCGTCGTGTAGTTGACCGTCGTCTTGCCCGACTTCCACTGGTAATGCATCACGGCCGCTTTTTCCGCGACCTGCGATGCAGCCAGGCCGTCGTTCGCATGCGGCGAATAGGGAATCGGATCGGTGTACGGCTTGTTGGCCGCCTGCGGTTGCGCCTGCTGTTGCGCGAGCGCTTGTGGATCCGCCGCCGCCTGGCTCAACGCGCTCGTCGCCGACGAAGCGGGACTGCTGTCGCCTCCCCCACATCCCGCGAGAACCAGCAACCCGAGAATCATCGCGCCTGAAGCGGCTAGCCGCCCCAGACGCGGGCGGCTGCCGCTAATGCTACGGTCTGGTTTCATTTCTGTCCCTGTGATAGGTAAGTTACCGCTACACAAAGGCCGCCTTCGCCGGTGAGGCGCATAGGAAACAGACAGCGGTGCAGAACTCGTCGGCACTCACAGCGGCTGACATTAAACTTTCTTGTTTCTAACAGCATTGATACAGGTTGCTGAATATTCTAATAATTCGGATCACTAATTACGCAACGAGAAACCATGCCGGTAAGTTGTACTGGTTCTTTATTACTTTCCGCTAAGGAAAGATTTGGTAATGAATGGTGGCAGAGGAAAAATAGGAGGTCGTGCGGTGCTTTGTCAAGGCCCGTTTTTACAGGCTATGCACGATGAATAGGATCGAAACTTGCGTTCGCATCCATTGTTTCTGACCGAGAAAATCGCGTCTAAATCATTCGCTTAATGCTTTATCACGCAATCAATAAGCCGGATTGGAAAATTACGTTTTTTTCGTTTAAATCGGAATGAATTTCGACGAACAAGATAAAGAACCGCTTTCGCCGCAATTAATGCGACGACAACAGATTCGCAACCTGATTCGATTGCGTCTGTGCGGCGATATCCTTCGCCCTCATGCCGCGATTGTCTTTCAGCGATTCGTCAGCGCCGCGCGCGAGCAGCAACGCGGCGATACCGTCGTAGCCGCCATACGCGGCCGCCATCAGCGGCGTGACGCCGGATGCGTTCGCGTGCTTCACGTTCGCGCCATGATCAATCATTGTGCGCGCTATCTCGGCGTCGCCCTTCTTGCATGCCGTAAGCAGCGCGGTGTCGCCGGTTCTCGTCGTCGCATCGACGGCTGCGCCGCGATCGAGCGCCGCGATCACGCTTGCGCGGTCGCTGTCTTTCGCGGCGGCGAGCAGCGTGCGATTCACCTCGCCCGCTTCTTCGGCTGCGGCAGGCAGCGCAGCGCCCGACGCGACCCAAAGCGCGCAGGCCATCAACAGCGCAGTCACCCCATACCGCACGGCGTGATACATGATCGTCTCCCCGACGCTACTGCAGATTCGCGACGTAACTGGCGAGGTTGCGGATATCGTCGTCAGTCAGATTGCGCGCGACGCTGCCCATGTTGCCCCCATCGTTGGTGCGCGTGCGGGAACGGAAGTCCTGCAGTTGCTTGACGATGTACTGATAGTGCTGCCCGGCCACGCGCGGTATCTCGTTCTGCCCTGAGAAGTTGCCGAGGTGGCACGTCGTGCAAAGCTCCGCAGCCGACTTCTTGCGCCCCGCTTCGACGGCGACGCCGTCAGCCTTGAAATCGACGGGCACGGGTTTCTGCGCGGCGAAGTAGTCTGCGAGATTCTGCATGTCATCTTTCGACAGTTTGGCTGCCATCGGCGACATGCGCGGGTCCTTGCGGCGGCCTTCCTTGAAGTCCTTCAACTGAAGGTACATGTAACGCGGGGTCTGTCCGGCGAGCACGGGGTATTGCGGATCGGTCGAATTGCCCATCGGACCGTGACAGGCCACGCAGGTCTGCGCCTTCGTCTTGCCCGCTTCCGCGTCGGCGCGTGCGTCGGCGAGCGGCCACGTGACACCTCCCATACAAAAAATCACCGCGCAAGCGCGCGCGACGATACGCGCTGCGCGCTGCGCGGTGAGCGATGACGTCCCGGTTCGCGTCATCACGGCAACGCGAAGACCAGCACCGTGTTGCCGCGTTTGAAGTCCAGTTGCGTGTTGCCGCCCGCCGCGACGGCCACATACTGCTTGCCGCGCACGCTATACGACACGGCCGGCGCATTGACGCCCGCACCGCACTGGAACTCCCAGAGCTTCTTGCCCGTCGCTGCATCGAACGCGCGGAACAGCCCGTTGCCTTCGCCGTTGAACACCATCGACTCGTTGACGGCCGCCTGAAAGATGAACACCAGCCGCAGCTTCGCCACGTTGGTCTGGTTGATCTGCGTGCCCGGATAGAAGCGCGTCTGCGCATACGATCCGTTCGAATGCAGCCAGTCGGATGTATTGCCGGCGGCGCTGTCGAGTTGCGCCTGACTGACGGGCGCAAACGTCGACGGCATCGGCGCCGAGGTGGTGGTGGACGTGTTCTGCACTTCGTCAGCGGCCCGCGAGGTGGGCGATGCGAGCGCGGCGAACAACATGGGAATGAAGACGGCGAGGTACCGCGGGGATGGCGTCATGAGCGTCTTCTCGGCTTTTTATCGTTTGAGCTTGCGAGCGCGGGAGTGCGGCGGCTGTCCGCGCGTAGACAACGCGTGGACGGGGCACAGTCGCGCCCCCCTCTCAAACAACAAAAGCTTTGAAATTGGAACCGTTTGATTGCTTCGGGACGGGTCGGCTGCGCAGATTCGGCGAGTACAACTTCTCGCCCTCAAGGCCGACTCAACTAAGCGTAGGCGAAGCAATGCCGATTTTCCAGGCACGCGGCAGCGCATTGGCGCCTCATTACCGCGCAAATGAAGGTTGGTTCACGTATGAGGATTGACGGCCGCTCGCGCCGCGTTGACGAACGGACGGGCGTAGTGCCGGCTTTATAACCTGCTTGTGGACGCACGCTTTGTGCGCTGCATCGAAGTGATGCGAAGCCGGCCTCCGGCTTCGCACCGGAAGGCTCACGCCTGCGCGTCGTCGCTCTCGCCGAGCATGCGCATCGCGGCTTTCTCCGCGTTCGCCACGTGCAGGCGCGCGAGCGCCTGGGCTTCGTCGGCATCGCGTGCCTTGAGCGCCTTGTAGAGCTTGTCGATTTCGCGCAGGCTGCTCGGCAACCGGTCGGGATGCATCAGCGACGTGGCGCGCAGCAGATTCACCCGCGAATACAGGCTATTCAGAACCTCCTTAACGAGCGCATTGCCGCAGTTGTCGAGCAACACCTCGTAGAGCGCGGTCTTGGCCTTGAGCACGCCTGCCTGGTCCTGCGCCGTCGCCTGCGTGCGCAGTTCCTTCGCGGCCTCGCCGAACTGCGCAATCGCGGCGTCGCTGGCGAGCCTGGCGAACTCGTGCGCCGCGAAGCCTTCCAGCAGCCCGCGCAACGCGTACAGTTCGCTCGCCTCCTGCTGCGAGATCACGGCGACGATCGGGCCTTTGTGCGGCACGCTGCGCACGAGCTTTTCCGCTTCGAGCTTGCGCAGCGCTTCGCGTACCGAGGTACGGCTTACGCCGAGCGACTCGCACAGTTCGCGCTCGATCAGACGCGCGCCCGGCGCAAAGCGCCCGCTCATGATGGCCTGCCTTAGCACGTTTTCGACCTGATGACGCAGCGTCTCAGGTCGGACCAACCCGATATCAGTCGACATTATTGTCTTCCCGTCCGACAAAGTTACAGTCGCTATGATACTTCACCGCCAGCCGTTTTCCGTCCTCCGTTGCGCATAAAACGCGTTGATTGTTGCCTCGCTGTAGCACTTCAGTTGTAGCCGAGTATCGCCACGGCCCGCACATGCGCGTGGTCGGTGCCATTCGCTGCGAGCCGCGCGAGCGGCAGCGCCTGCAATGCGCGGAACGTCGAATGAGGATCGCTGCCGCGCGCACTCGCGTTTTGAAGCGGCCGCGCAGAACGGGTGACGTGCTCGTTCAATACGTTGGGATTCAGCATCGCGCGGTCATGCATCGACGGCCACCCGGTGCTTTGCCAGTGCCGCTTCGAGCAGCGGCGCGCCGAGTTCGGCGCCGTGAATGCCCGTCGTGCTGACGATCTCCAGCAATTCCATCAATTCGTCCGCTGTCGCGCCGTAGCGCAGCGCGTTGCGCATATGCAGTTTGAGGCCGGGCACGTACAGATGTGTCGACGAAGCATCGAACGCGCAATACATGAACTCCTTGATCTTCGGACTCAACACGCCCGTGCGCCACGGCACCGAAGAAAACTCGACATACGCCTCGAACAGGTCGGGATCGAGTTCGAGCAGCCCTTCCCACGTCGGATGCCAGTAGCCGCGATTCTTCTCGAATGCTTCCTTCAATGCGCGGCGGCGTTCGTCGAGCGGCACAGGTCCCGCGCGCAAGCCTTCCTCTTCGAGCACTTCGAGCAGCACAGGCACGCCGACGTTACTCGTGTGAATGCCGATCGTGCTGATCAGCTCCAGCACTTCCATCAGTTCTTCGCGCGTCGCGCCGAACCCGAGCGCGCGCTCGATATGATGCGCGACGCCCGGCCCGTATAACTGCGTCGCGCACGCATCGGCGGCGAGCGCGATGAACGCGCGCGTCTTGTCATCGAGATGGTTTCTGCGCTGCGGCACTGCGGAGAACTGCACGTACGCATCGACAAAACCCGCATCGAGACGAAGCATGCTGTCCCACGCGGCATTCCAGACGCCGTGTACGCGCACGAAGTCGTCCTTGATCTGCTGTGGCTCGCGATGCGCGCGCGCCGGCTGCTCTCCCTGCTTCATTCGCTTGCTCCTTCCGATGACGATGATGCTTTCCCCGCGCCGCGTGCCGCCTCAGCCCGCGACCAGCCCTTGCGGATAATCCGCTTCGGCCACTTCTTCCTGCCACGTCGCCTTGCCGATCGACGTCGCGATATGCACCATGTAGCTGCCGTCGCTCGCGCCGTGCCAGTGACGCTCGTTCGGTCCGATGAACACGATGTCACCCTGGCGGATTTCCTGCGGCGCCTCGCCCTCCTTGCAAATCCAGCCCTTGCCCGCCGTCACCTGCAGCACCTGGCCCTGCTCGTGTGTATGCCAGTAGGTGCGGCCGCGCGGCGCGAAGAACACCGTGTTGATGGTGACGCCATCCGTCGGCGGCATCACGGGGTCGGCCCATACCGTGCCCGAAAACGTCTCGCCGCGCAGTTCCGACAACTTCCCTTCTGCCCTGCCGTGAAATACCTTCATGCCTGCTTCTCCTCTTTACGAATCTTCCCGTCGTACAGACGCACGCCGCCCGACACATCGCCGATCGCATCGACGACACGATTGCTGATCACGTCGCCATAGCCGAGCGCCGTGCCAAGACCAAAGCTCGCGAGCGGTCCCGCTGCATTCAGCGACACCACGCCCAGTTCGCGCGCGCGATCGACATACAGAACGACATCCTTCGTCATCAGCTTGCCCGTCAGCCCGCCTTCCAGATAATCGCCGTCGACGATCTTCGGAAAGCGGTTTAGCGTCGCGAAGTTCACGCCGCTGCTGCTGTTGAGCACGTCGAGCAGCAGATGCAGGTCGAGCCCGGCCTTCTTGCCCGCCACCATGACTTCCGCGCTCGCCGCAAGGCTCACCGCGTTAAGGAAGTTGTTCAGCAGCTTGGTGGTGTGGCCCGCGCCACTCTCGCCCATATGCGCGACCTTCGAGCTGATCGGCGCGAATGCCCAGGTGAGCGCTTCGACGGCACTCGCGTCGCCGCCGACCATCAGCGTCAACGTGCCTTTCTCCGCTGCTGCCGCACCGCCTGAAATGCCCGCATCGACATACTGCACGCCGCATTGCGTGAAGCGCCGCGCGAGCCGTATCGTCGAACTCGCGGCGGCCGTGCTCAGATCGACGACGATCTGTCCGGCACGGCAATGCGCGAGCACACCGCCCTCGCCTTCGACCACGGCCTCGACGACCTTGCTGTCCGGCAACGACATCATCACGACGTCGGCGAACTTCATCACGTCCGCGATTGAAGCCGCGGCCTGCGCGCCCGCTGCCTTCACACGCTCAGGCGCGGTGTCATAACCGAGCACCGCAATGCCCGCATCGACGAGACGCCGCGCCATGCGGCCGCCCATGTTGCCGAGACCGATGAATCCGATCCGTTCCTTGTTCATTTGCGCTATTCCCTTGCAGTCAGTTGATTCGTCAGAAGTCGACGTCCTTCGTTTCCGGTCCCATCATCGCGCCGACCGCGCCGATCAATCCGCCGATGCACAACAGCACCACGGATGTCATCCGCAACGGCATGAACGCGCCGAGCCAGTTCATATAGAACGCGTAGAACGACGGGATGATCACCGAGAGGCTGAAGCCGACGCCGAAGCCCGTTGCGCGCACGTCCGTGACGAAGCGTTCGTTGATGTACGTGACGATCACGCCCCACGGTGACGTGACGAGTACGGCGAGCACGCAGACCAGCGCGATGATGGTCGGCAGAGACAATCCATCGTTGTTCGCGAGCACATACAGCAGCCCTGCGCCGACCGTCGCGATCAGCGGGCCAACGATCACGAAGAAGCGCCGCCGTCCGATCGACTGCGCGATCAGCCCGGAGCCGATGTAGCTGAAGAACAGCACGAAGTACGTGATCATCAGCGTGGACGTCATCTGGAAGCCCGTCAGATGCAGCGTCTTCACGAGCAGGCCCGTCGGCAGGTAGATCGTGATGATGTTCTGCGTGAGCCAGAAGCCCGTCATCATGACCAGCACCTGCAGCAGGTTGCGTCCGCTCTTGCCGCGCAGCAGATCGGAGAGCGGCAGCTTTTCCGGCTGATTGCCCTTGTCGGCGGCTTCGCTTTTCCAGATTTCAGATTCGGCGACCTTGTGTACGTAGTACAGCGCGAGAATGCCCGCGAGCACGGCGCCCAACACAAACGGAATGCGCCAGCCCCACTGCGCGTACGGCGAGTTCATGCCATTCAGCGGAAAGAGCGTGAACATCAGCATCGCGACGAGATTGATCGACACGTATGCAGCCGGAAAGCCCGCGATGATGAAGCCGCCGACAAACCCGCGCTGCGCTTTCTTCGAATACTCGATGGCGAGCGGCATCGCGCCCGTGTAGCCGCCGCCCAGAAAGATCCCGTCGACGAAGCGCAGCAGCACGAGCGCCCAGTACGACGCGATGCCGATGCTCTCGTAGCCCGGCAGCAGCGCGATCAGCAGCGTGACCACGCCGAAGCCCGACACCGACCAGATCGACGCTTTGCGGCGCCCGATGCGGTCCGCGATCATGCCGAACAGCAGCGCGCCGATAGGACGCCCGAGCAGCGTCGTAATGAACACCAGCGACGCGAGTATCGTCTCCATGCCGCTAGACAGATGCGGCGGCTGGAAGAACGCCAGCACCGGCGACAGTACGACGACGGGCAGATAAATATCGAACATGTCAATGTACTCGGAGAAGAACGCGCCTTTGATGGCATTGCGTCTTTTCGTTTCTATCGATTGCTCGCCTTCGGACTGTGCGATGTCGGTCGCAGTTAGGGTTTTCATGATTGTCTCCAGGTCTTTGTCGGCATTGCTTGTTGGTTTCGCGCTGCCATGTGTAGTGTCGTCACAGCATCAAGCCACCGAAGTCTCCGCCTCGTATGCCTTGATCGCTTCCGTCGCGACGCGGAACGCAGCCAGCGCCAGCGGCGCGCCGCAGTACACAGCCGCCTGCATCAGCACCGCGCGGATCTCGTCCTTCGTCACGCCGTTGCGCAGCGCGCCCTTCACGTGGACGGCCAGTTCGTGATGCTGGCTCATCGCAGTGAGCATGCCGAGGTTCAGCATGCTGCGCGTCTTGAACGACAACGTCCTGTCGCCCCAGATATCGCCCCAGCAGCTCTCGGTGACGAACTTCTGCATCGGCCGGTTGAAGTCGTCGGCATTGGCCCATGACTTCTCGACATGGCCCGCGCCAAGTACTTCCTTGCGGTTTTCAAAGCCTTTTTCGAAACGTTCGTTGCTTTCCATCTTGAGGTCCTCTCTGTTGCTTCAACCCGTTCAGTTGCTTTGGGCGTTACGACTGACTGACGCGATGATTGTCGGACAATCGAAACGTGCAAAATTTTTTGGCCGCGCTTTGGCCGCTTCGGCCGCCTTGGCTCACTACGTGCCGTAACCAACCATCGCCTTCGTTTCCAGATACTCGCGCAAACCCGCTTCGCCCCACTCGCGGCCATTGCCCGAACGCTTGTATCCGCCGAATGGCGCGTGGAAATCGGCAGGCGGATAGTTCAGATGCACGCCGCCCGCGCGCAACGCACGACCCACCTTGCGGGCGCGCGCGATATCCGCCGATTGCACGTAGGCGGCAAGACCATAGTCCGTGCCGTTGGCAATCGCGATGGCGTCCTCTTCGCTGTCATACGGGATCATCGACAGCACCGGCCCGAAGATTTCTTCACGCGCGATCGTCATGTCGGGCGTGACGTCGGCGAAGACGGTCGGTTTTGCGTAATAACCTTTATCGATGCCTTCAGGCAAGCCCGTGCCGCCTGCCACCAGCCGCGCGCCTTCGTCGATGCCCGTCTGGATCAACGCCTGCACGCGCTCGAACTGGTTGCGGTTGACGAGCGGGCCAAGTTGCGTCGAAGCATCGTCGGTCGGTCCGACGCGATACGTTTCCGCCGCGCGCTTCGCAATCTGCGCGGCGTCGTTCATCAGATGACGCGGTACCAGCATGCGCGTCGGAATCGAGCACGACTGGCCCGAGTTCACGAAGCACGCGGCCACGCCGCGCTTGACGGCCTCTTCGAGATCGACATCGTCGAGCAGAATGTTCGCGGACTTGCCGCCCAGTTCCTGTGCGACGCGCTTGACGCTCGGCGCGGCTGACTGCGCGACCAGCACGCCCGCGCGCGTCGAGCCCGTGAACGACACCATGTCGATATCCGGATGGCTCGCGATTGCCTCGCCCACACCCGGACCATCGCCATTGACGAGATTGAACACGCCGGCAAGCACTTGCGCTTCGTCGAGCACTTCCGCGAAAAGCAGCGCGCTCAGCGGCGAATACTCGCTCGGCTTGAGCACCATCGTGCAACCGGCTGCGAGCGCGGGCGCGATCTTCACGACGATCTGGTTGACGGGCCAGTTCCACGGCGTAATCAACCCGCACACGCCGATCGCCTCGTGTACGACGCGCGTGCTGCCGCGCTGCTCTTCGAATTCGAAGCGCTCCAGCACGTCGATCAGCGCATTCAGATGCGCGGGACCACGCGCCGCCTGGCCGTTGCGTGCGAACGTGACGGGCGCGCCCATCTCGCGGCGCATCGCTTCCGCGAACTCGTTGTAGCGGCGTTCGTAGATCTGCAGCACGCGCCGCAACAACGCGACACGTTCCGCGACGCTCGTCGTGGACCACGCGGGAAACGCGCGACGCGCGGCAGCGACCGCGCGGTCGACATCTTCCGCATTGCCGAGCGCGAGCCGCTCGAACGGTGCTTCCGTGGCTGGATCGACGATATCGAACCAGCGGGCGGATGCGGGTTCGACCCAGCGTCCGTCGATATAAAACTGCGCTGCATGTGACATGGCAGGTTCCTGTGCAGAATCAACGCGCATCGCGATCGAGCAGGCGATACATTTCGGTGTGGTCGGTGGCGGGCGTCGAACGTTGCGCGGCTTCGCCCCACACTGCGGTGACGGTGTCGCCGAGCGTCATCGGATAACCGACCGACTGCGCGAGCGCATGAGCGATCTTCAGATCCTTGTTCATCAATTGCAGCGCGAAGCCGGACCCGAACGTGCCGCTCAGCATGAACTGCTTGACCTTGTTTTCCGACGTATTGCTGCGGCCCGACGAAGCGTTCAGCACGTCTGTCATCACATCCGGCTCGATGCCGAAGCGTTGTGCGACGAGCAGCGCTTCGACGGTCGCCGCGAGTCCCGCCGCCGACACGTAGTTGTTCAGCGCCTTCGCCGCATGCCCCGAGCCCGCGCCGTCGATATGCAAGATGCTCTTGCCCATCGCTTCGAGCACAGGCATGCACTGCGTGAGCACTTCCGCGCGGCCGCCGACGAGAATCGCCAGCGTGCCTTCCTTCGCTTTCTTCACGCCACCGGATACGGGCGCGTCCAGATACGCGAGGCCGCGTTCTTCGAGCGTCGCGCCGAGTTTGCGCGAACGTTCCGGTTCCGACGAACTCATGTCGATCACGACCGAGCCCTTCGCGAGCCGGCTCGCCCAACCCTCTGCGCCGCCGCCGAGCAGCACGCTTTCGACGATGGCCGAGTTCGGCAGCATCGTGATCAATGCTTCGAGCGACGCGGCGTTGTCGCGAGTCAAACGCTGCGCGCCCGCTTGCGTGGCGAGCGTGTCGGCGCGCGCTGCATCCGCGTCGTCGATGTACAGGTCGAAGCCCGCGTTGACGAGGCATTGCACCATCGGCGCGCCCATCATGCCGAGCCCGATGAAACCGATGCGCTTCTTCTGTGTCATGGCATCCGTCTCCTAGCGCAGCGCGGAGAACGAGGTCGGCGTCAGGAAATGATTTTCGATGCGCTCGACGATAGGACGCTGCGCTTCCGTCGCGGCGCGCGTCGCGATCCAGTCGGCGTCGGCCTGAAACGCGTTCCACTTCTGCTCGCGCTCGGCGAGGCTCTCCCATTGGATCATGTAGGTGAGCGCGTGATTGCTCGGGCCGATCAGCGTGGTCCAGAAGCCGATCTGCTGGATGCCGTACTTCTCGAAGAAACCGAGCGTGTGCGTCGTGAAGCGGTCGAGCAAGGCCGGCAGGCGCGTCGGCGCGCAGTGATAGATGCGCATTTCAACGATCATGGTGTTCTCCGTGTTTCGTGTTGTGTGTTCGATTCAATACTGCTTCAATCTTCAAGGCCGTCGACCGACGACCAGCGTTCGACGTACTTGACGAGCTCCGTCATATCGCGCGCGGCGCCGTCCTGCATCGCGGCGTAGTTCCACATCTGGCGTGCGACGCTGCCCACCCACATCGGCACGCCGAGCGCCTGGCATTCGTCGACGGCAAGACCGATGTCCTTGCACACGCTGCCGACAGGAAAGCCGAAATCGAATGTGCCAGGCAGCACGTGCTTCGGAAACTTGTCGAGCGTCGCGCCGTTCTTGCCGCTGCCCGCATTGATCACCGACATCATCACTTCCGGGTCGAGCCCGCCGCGCATGCCGGCAACGAACGCCTCGGAGGTGATCGCGAACGCCGTCGACGACAACATGTTGTTCAGCAGCTTCAGCAATTGCCCTTGCCCCGCCTTGTCACCGACGACGAACACCTTGCCGAGCACTTCGAACAGGCCGCGCACTTCTTCGAGCGCGACGGGGTTGCCCGCCGCCATTATCGCGAGCGTGCCCTTCGTCGCGCCCGCTGCGCCGCCGCTCACGGGGGCATCGACGGTTTCGATTCCCTTTGCGAGCAGTCCTTCTGCAACTTCCTTTTCGATGCGCGAGCCGACCGTCGACAGATCGACCAGCACCTTGATTGCGCTGCCGTCGATCAGGCCGCCGTCGCCGAGCGCGACCTGTTTGAAGATCGCGGGCGTGGGCAGGCTCGTGAACACGATGCGCGCGCTGTTGGCGACGTCGCGCACCGACGCGGCCACTTGCGCGCCCGCCGCCTTGAGTTCCGCAACGGCAGCTTCATCGCGGTCGTACACGATCACCGTGTGACCCGCTTCGATCAGCCGCCGCGCCATCGGCCGGCCCATCGTGCCGACGCCGACGAAACCGAGCGACGGCCCGCGTTGCTGACTTGATGCCTGACTACTCGACATGACAATCCTCGTAAATGAAAAAATTCCGTTTCAATTCGAACCGCGAGCACGCGCGAGACGCATCACTGCGGCCGCGTCCGTCTCGGTCTCGAACTTCCATAATCTGTCGATCAACGCTTGCGCATCGACGCCCGAGCGTGAATACGCGGCCAGTTGATGCAGCTTGTCGGCCAACTCGACGTTGGCGAGCGGCGCGGCGAGACTGCCGCGCGCAGCATGCACGCGATGCGCGACGCGTTCGCCCGAACGCAGAATGATCGTTACCTGCGCGGATTCGACGGGCCACGACGCGTTATCGATGAAACGCAGGCGGCTTCCAAGCGCACGTAGCGAAGGATCGGCGACGGCAGCATCGCTGAACTCGTCGAGGCCAGCCTTGCCGCGCGACAACACCACGGCGACCGCGTGCTGCGCGCTGACCTGCGATTCGCGGCCCGTTCGAGCACCCGCCCGGTCGGTGCGCTCGCGCAGCAGCGGATGGCCCGTCAGTTCGATCTGTTCGATATCGTCGAGTGACCAGTGCGCGTCGCGCCGCAGATCGAGGCATGCGTCGATCACCGGGTTCAGCACGACGCCGCAGGGATACGGCTTGTAGGTGTTCTTCAGCAGTTCCCACTCATGCCCGAGTTCATGCGTAAGCGCGCTCCAAACTGGTTGCGACGCTGTCACGCGCAGAAAGCCGCGCTCGCCTTCGAGCGGCGCTTCGGGGCCCGAAAAGCCGTCTTCTGCAAGCAGCGCGGACAGCAACCCGTTGCGCGCCGCATTGCCGACACTGATGCTCTTGGACATCGTGCCGAGCGTTTCGACCAGTCCGCCCGTTTGCACCGATGCGTTGCCCAGCGCCCACACGATCTGCTGTTCATCAAGCTCAAGCGCCTTCGCCACAGCGGCAGCCGCGCCGAACACGCCGCATGTCGACGTGATGTGCCAGCCGCGTTGATAGTGCTCCGGCGACACCGCGTTGCCGATCCGGCATTCCACTTCGACGCCGAGCACGAACGCGAGCAGCAGCGCTTCGCCGCTCATCGCGTGCGACTCGGCAAGCGCGAACAACGCCGCCGCGACGGGCGCAGTCGGATGAATGATGGTCGGGATATGCGTGTCGTCGAAGTCGTAGACGTTCGCGCTCATCGCGTTGAGCGCGGCGGCGTTCAGCATGTCCGTGCGCTCGCCGCGTCCAACGATGCTCGCGTTTTCATCGGCGCGAAAACGCTGATAGACGTTGACGGCTTTGTCGAGTGTCGGGTCATGCGAGCCTGCCAGCGCGACCGCGAAGTAATTGACGAGCGAGCGCTTCGCTTCGTTGCGTACGTTGGCAGGCAAGTCACGCCACCGCGTGCCGGCGACGAAGCGTGCAAGAGAGCGAGTCAATACGCCGCATCGCAATGCGTTGGTGTCGATGGAATCAGCCTGCAAGCCAGCCCCCTTCTATCGGCATCATCGCGCCCGTGATCTGACTCGCGGCCGGTCCGCACAGAAACACCACCATCTCGCCGACATGCGCGGCTTCGACCAGTTCGCCCGTCGGTTGCTTGCCCTTGAGGAACTCGCGCACTGCATCGCTGCGATTCAGTCCGCTCTCGTCCATCAATGCGTTGATGCGTCCGTCGATATTCGGCGTCAGCACCGAGCCCGGGCAGATCGCGTTGCACGTGATGCCCTGATTCAGCGTCTCAATTGCCACCGAGCGCGTGAGCCCCAGCAGCGCGGTCTTCGTCGTCACGTAATCGACGCGATTCGCAACGGCGCGCGCGCCGTACACCGAAGTCATGTTGAAGATGCGTCCCCAGCCGCGCTCGCGCATGCCAGGCAAGGTCAGTTGAATCGCGCGAAATGCAGCCGTCAGGTTCACCGCGAGCGCGTTGTTCCAGTGCTCGATCGGGAACGATTCGATATCCGCGAAATGCCGTACGACGGCGTTGTTGATCAGCACGTCGAGCGTTTTCACGCGTTCCCGCGCGGCGCCAATCAGCGCATCGACGCCTGCGGGCGTCGCGAGATCCGCTTGCACGTACGCGACGCTTACGTCGAACGCGGATGCGAGTTCGTCCGTGGTCTGCGTCATCTGCTGCGGCGCTTCGAGTCCGTGCAATACGATGTCGCAGCCTGCGCCCGCGAGCGCTCGTGCCATCGCGAGCCCCAAGCCGTTCGACGAGCCTGTCACCAAAGCGCCTTTGCCTTTCAGCATCATGAGTGCCGCCCCGCTCAACGCGCTTGTGCGTCGAGACGCACGATCCAGCCTTCCGTCTCGCGATCATGCGACGGATAACGCGTCAACACAGCAGGATCGTGGCCCGGAATCACATGTTCCGGCGAACTGGCCAACCGATGCGCAGCCTCATAACCTTCAAGCATGTCGCCGACGTTGTAGACGACAGGGAACGGCCGATGCTCCTGCATGTTCGCGTAGAAATGGGACGCATCCGACGCGAGCACAACCCAACCGCGCTCCGTGTGCACACGCACGACCTGCAAGCCGTTCGTATGTCCGCCGACCCAATGCACGCTCAGTCCAGGCGTGATCTCCGAAGCGCCGTCATGAAACTGCACGCGCCCGTCGAACAGACGGCCCACCATTGACTTCACGTCTTCCGGCTCGAACGGATGACTCAGCGCGTGATGACACATGCAGCGCCCCGTGCAATACGCCATCTCGCGATCCTGAAGGTGATAACGCGCGCGTGGAAACAGCGAGCTATTGCCTGCGTGGTCGTAATGCATGTGCGTGATGATCACGTCTTCGACGTCATCCGCGCGAATGCCGATCTGCTTCAGCCCGCGCTCCACCGTGTTCGTGATCGTGCGGCCGCGCTTGTCGGCCATTGCCTGGTTGAAGCCCGTATCGACGATGAACGTGCGCGATTCGCCCACCACGGCCCACACGAAGTAATCGAGCGGCATCGGCACGTCATGCGAATCGCCGCCGATGAAGTTGTCGCGCGAACGGCGCTCGAAATGCGCATACTTGACTGCGTAGATACGGTAGTTCTCAGTGGGCGATGACATGTCTCGAGTGTCCTTTGTTTGTACAGTGATCCGTCGCGGCGTATGCAGCGCGGCGGTTATTTCATGGCCGCCGTCGCGCCGCCTTCGATGGCTTCCGCGCTCGTGACGTCGGCATCGGCGGCAATCGATTCCAGCGAACGCTGCTTCGTTTCCGGGCCGAGCACGCCGACGATCAGCGCCTGGATCAGCAGCGTGCAGACGATCAGCGTCAACACGCCCGCGATGCCGAAGCGCATGAACGCGCTCGCCACCGCATACGGCACGACGATGCTGACCGCGCGGCCCACCGTGTTCGCGAGACCCGAGCCGCGCAGGCGCAGTTCCGTCGGGAACAGTTCGGGCACATACGTCGCGACGCTGAACGACGACAGCACATAGATGCAGCAGGTGATCGCAAACCCAAGCGCCGTGATCGCAACCGCAGACTGTGCAAACGGATACGCGACGCCGAAGCCCACGCACACCAGCGAAAACAATACGATGCCCCACTTCCGGCCCAGATGCTCGGCGAGTGCAAAGGCGATCAACGAACCGATCGGGCCGCCCGCAAACATCACGGCTGTCAGACCGAGCGAACTGGAAACGCTGTGTCCCTGTTTGACCAGGAACGTCGGTATCCAGCTGACGAATGCATAGTTGACCGTGAACAGCGCGACGAGAACCGTGATGGCCGTGATCGTGCGCGTGAGCAGCCGGCGCGAGAACAGATCGCCGAGACGGCCTGTGTCGTTCGAATAGAGCTCGCGCGCGGAGGGTTCAGGCGCATTGACCGGATAGCTGACTGCGTTACCGCACGCCGTCTCGATTCGCTCGACGATCTCCCGCGCTTCGTCGCCGCGTCCGCGCGACGCGAGCCAGCGCGGCGACTCCGGCATCGACTTGCGCAGGAACCACACGAACAGCGCGCCGCATCCCGCGATTGCGAACATCCAGCGCCAGCCGTATTGCGGCACGATCAGCCAGCCGAGAAAGGTCGACAGAAACAGCGACGTGTTGATGATGAGATTCAGGATCGTGCCGAAGCGGCCGCGCCAGTCGGCGGGAATGAACTCGCTCAGCGTGCCATAGCCGACGACGATCTCCGCGCCCATGCCGACACCCATCACGAGACGGAAGAAGATCAGCCAGTAGATCGACGGCGCGAGCGCCGCGGCAATCGATGCGAAGCCGTAGATGCCGAGATTGAACTGATAGCAGAAGCGGCGCCCGAAGCGGTCGCCGAGCAGCCCGGAAAGCCACGCGCCCGTCATCATGCCGATGAAGGTGACGGAGACGAACGTCGCGTTGAGGCTGAGCGTGGATTCGCCGCTGTGGATCATCGCGGCGAGGACCGTGCCGGCGATATAGATGTCGAACGAATCGAAATACATGCCGGCCGCGATCAGGCCCAGTAGACGCCAATGGAAGCCGGACAGAGGAAGTCTGTCCAGGCGCGCTCCGATACTGGCATCCATCTGCATGAGGCTGTCTCCGTGACGTTCGCGTTTTTTTGTGTACCCGCTTTTGCGTTCCATGTTGCGCTTCGCTTCGGAACGCAGGCGGCCGGTCGATGGGTTGGATTATATTCCTGTCATACAATCCGTCAAGCAGACGATTCAAGTTAGTTCACTGATCTGCCCATGACGTTTTTGTGGACAAAAGGCTACAACTCACCTCACAAACGTTTACTGTCCGCTGACATCTCGTTATATTCCCCGGATCACAACGGTACTGCTGGACTCCGGTCCAGCGGTGCTTCAAGCAGTCCGTCCGCTCCACAAAAACTGGAAGACAGGACGTCAGCAACACACGCGGCTGTCTCATAGCACGCCGCGCCAGCAGGATTACACCGGCATCGAAACGCGAAATCGTGCGCCCACGCATGAGGCCCCTGCTCGATTTGACATTTCGTGCCGCCTTTAGCAGTACGTTTTCACGCCATGCCGCGCGCTCGCCGCCAACGGGCGCGCAGGCATTCACTACAAGAAGGAATAGAATGAAAAAGACCATCCTGGCCGCAGCGGCTCTCGGGAGTTTCAGCATCGTTGCGCAGGCACAAAGCAGCGTCACGTTGTACGGCCTGCTCGACGCCGGTATCACGTACGCAAACAAGGTGGCGACTTCGACGGGACATGACAGTCTCGTCAAATACGGCGACGGCGTCGCATCGGGCAGCCGTTGGGGCCTGCGCGGCACGGAAGACCTCGGCGGCGGACTGAAGGCAATCTTCGTGCTCGAAAGCGGCTTCAGCACGGGCGACGGCACGTCGGGCCAGGGCGGCGCGCTGTTCGGCCGTCAGGCGTTCGTGGGTCTGGCGAAGGACGGCATCGGCTCGCTGACCTTCGGCCGTCAGTACTCGTTCTCGACCGACTACATCGGTGCAAACTACACGATGGGCAGCCAGACGCCCGCCGGCAACTACGCGTATCACATCAACGATCTCGACCAGTTGACGTCGAGCCGTATCAACAACGCAGTGAAGTTCAGCAGCGCGAACTTCGCGGGCCTCACGTTCGGCGCGATGTACGGCTTCTCGAACTCGACGCAGTTCGCCGGCACGCCGACCACGACGGCGGGCACGACGACCACGCAAGGTTCGTCGAGCACGTACAGCTTCGGCGCGAACTATGCGACGGGTCCGTTCGGCATCGGCGCGGCGTACACGAACATCCGCTTCCCGAACGGCGCGACGCCGGCGTTCAGCGTGAGCATCGCGAACGTCAACACGCTCGGCCTGCGCGACCTCGAGACGTTCGGCGTCGGCGCGCGCTACGCGATCGCTTCCGGTCTCGTGTTCGCGAACTGGACGCACACGAAGTTCGAACCGCTCACGGGCGAATCGTCGAAGCTGAACAACTATGAAATCGGCGGCCGCTGGGGTTTCACGCCCGCGCTGTCGGCGGGCCTGGGCTACACGTTCTCGAAGCTCGACGACCGCTTCGAAGGCAAGTGGCATCAGATCAACAGCTCGGTCGACTACGCGCTGTCCAAGCGCACCGATGTCTACCTGCTGGGGATCTACCAGAAGGCGTCGGGCAGCAACGTCGTGGCGGGCCGCAACGTGCCCGTGCAGGCTGAGATTGGCTCGTCTTCGTCGTTCATCGGCAATGCGGGCGCGAACACGCAGTTCGTGACGCGCGTCGGTCTGCGTCACCGCTTCTGATCGTGTGATGGTGGCCGCTGCGCCGAAGGCGCGCGGCCACATCAGCGCATCACGTCTCCAATCGCGGTACCCTTACGGGTTTTGACCGACCCACAAAGGACCGCGATGTCTGCTTTTCCCTTCGACGCCGTGTTATTCGACTGCGACGGCGTGCTCGTCGATTCGGAAACGATCACCAACACCGTGCTGGCAGCGATGCTCGGCGAACTGGGCTGGCATCTGAGCGTCGACGAAGCGATGTCGATCTTCGTCGGCAAAACCGTGATGGACGAGGCGCCGCTGATCGAAGCGAAAACAGGCTTTCGCATCACGCCCGCCTGGCTCGAAACGTTTCGCGAGCGCCGCAACGCTGCGCTCGAACGCGAGGTGACGGCGATCGAAGGCATTGTCGAGACCGTCGCTGCGTTGCATGCGCGGCTCGATGGACGGATCGCCGTCGCATCCGGCGCGGACCGCGTCAAGCTACGCTTGCAGCTCGCGAAAGCCGGCGTGCTCGACGACTTCGAAGGACGCATCTTCAGCGGGCAAGAGACGCCGCGCAACAAACCCCACCCGGACGTTTATCTCGCCGCAGCCGCGGGACTCGGCGTCGATCCTGCGCGTTGCGCGGTGATCGAAGACACCGTGACGGGTGCCACGGCGGGCCGCGCGGCGGGCGCGACGGTGTTCGGCTACAGTCCCAGTGAAAAAGGCCATAGCTCGAAAGAAGCGTTGAGAGCCGTCGGCGTCGCCGACGTGTTCGAAGAGATGGCGCGCTTGCCCGCGCTGCTGGCGAGCTGGCAACGCTGAACGCCTGTGCGTCGACGCGTGTCCGCGTCGCGCACGGCAAGCTCAAAGCATTTCAGCTTCTTCGAGATTCGCACCGAAAAAGAAACGGCTCAGCTCACGCGTGAGTTCGTTGAGGATCGCCATTTCCGGTTGCGTGATCTTGTGTACGGCCTGCACGTCGGTCCAGTCGCCGTAAGCGAGCGCGACGGTGGTGTCGTTGGCCTTCACGGGCAGCAGCACGAACGCTTGCGCATCGGCGAGATGCGCCTTGAACCAGTCCGGCAGACGCGCTTCCATGCGCGGCTCGCGCGCGTTCTCGATGAAGATGCCGACGGGGTTCGCAATCGCCAGATGGAACACGTCGGGCTGGAAGCCCGCGCCGAAATTGAGCGTCGGCAGCATGCGTTCCATGTCGGGGCCGAAACCGATGCGCGCGTGATAGCGCGCGTCGGCCTGGCGCACGAACACGAGCGTGCGCGACATCGACAGGCCCGCCAGAATGGTTTCGGAAGCTAGCGTCAGCACGGGCAAGAGCGCCTTGCTCGACGGCAGCGCGCGCAAGTCTTCGAGTCCCGCCGAAAGCCGCGCCTGCGCCGACTTCCCGGTACGCACGATCGCATCGGCATGCGCGCGCAGCTCGGAAATCTCCTGCATCAGCCCTTCGTTGCTTTCTTCGTCGATCAACGCGGCGCTCAGCGCGTCGAGCCGGGCCGCATCGATCCTCAGCGCGTCGCTATAGAGGCTCGCGAGTTCGGCGAGGCAGCGCTCCAGTTCGTCGCCCGGCGGCTGCGTGACCAGCAGGTTGGCCACTTCCGTCGAATAGCTGTTGACGGCCCGCAG
This sequence comes from Paraburkholderia terrae, assembly GCF_002902925.1. Taxonomy (GTDB): domain Bacteria; phylum Pseudomonadota; class Gammaproteobacteria; order Burkholderiales; family Burkholderiaceae; genus Paraburkholderia; species Paraburkholderia terrae. The sequence goes on from NZ_CP026113.1 coordinate 1,730,652, forward strand.
CCAGCGCACGTGCTCCGAGAGCGGCTCGTCCGTTGCCGCGCCGATGGCCTGCATCCCCGCCGAGATCGTTTCCGGCAGACGCCAGCGGCGCGCCGCCTCGCTGCCGATGTCCTCGAAGCTCACGCCGAGCAGTTGCGCGCAGGCGTCGCTGTCGTCGATCTGGTCGGTCGCCGCGGTGCGGCGCAGCCGGTCCCATTCGCTTTCCAGATAGAACGCCACCAGCAGCCTGCCCACCTGACGCATCAGCGCGCACACCACGGCTTCTTCCGCGACGCGCAGATCGACGCCTTCCGTGATGCGCCGCGCAACCGTTCCGCATAGCAGCGCGCGGTTCAGTTCGAGCTTCGCGTCGATCCGGTGCGGCGCGCTGTGATGAAAGTGATCGACGATCTTCATCCCGACCACGAGATGGCCGACGGTATCCATGCCGAGCACCATCAGTGCGCGGGTCACGGTGGTGATGTTGCCGCCGAAGGCGACATACATCGCCGAATTGGCGAGCCGCAGCACCTTTTGCGTGAGGCCGACATCCGAAAGCACGACCTGCACAAGCGACGTGAAGTCCAGATCGTCGTTATTCATCGCCGACACGGTGGTGCGCAGCGCCTGCGAGAGCATCGGGAAATCCCCGCGCTCGCTCATGCGCGCCCACAGTTTTTCCAGCAGTTCGGACTTGACGACGGGGGACATCTATTGGTGATGGAGAGCAGATACGTTGAAAGACAACCACAGTACCCGTGATTAAAACACAACCCGTCGTCCATCATCGTGCCGGCAAGTCTCGGACAGCCTGCAAACCGTCGGCCTGTTGCGTGATTGCGCATCGATTGCGCATTATTTCGAATCCTTACCGTGTCTCCATTGCGCGACATTCCACCCTGGCCGGCCGCCACAGGCGGCTTGCGACGGCCTATGAGCGTCAGATATCGACGCCTGACGCGACGATCATCGCGCCCGCGTTGCCCGGCGGCGTGCCGTTCGCACGTGGGCAGTAGACCGTTTCGCCCGCCGCGATCGTGCGGCCCGTCAGCACGCATTGTCCGGCCCGGCGCGCGATGATCACGCGCCATGTCTGATAACCGTAGTGTCCCGTGCGCGCGTCGCACCATGAAACCGTCAGCGTCTGCGCGGTCGGCTTGTCGAGCACGCGCACGGTCGGCTGGCTTCGCCCGTCCCAGCATGCGGCCGTGCGCGGCCTGCGTCGCGCCGGGCGCGGTGGGCGCGGGGTTTTGACGGGTTCCGGCGTGACGTCGAAGTTGCGGATCGCCACAATAGTCCGGCACCAGACATCCGCATGCTCTTCGATCCGAATGCGCTCTGACATGATTAATTCAACACGTGATGAATATCGAGATCGTAGCGTCGCCGGGCGCGCGTGTCAAACGAATGTGCCGCGAGGCCCACTGCGGCCCCCTTCCGGACGCTCGGTTAAACTCACGCCTGATCTGACGATCGGCAGGCTGATTCGAATGAAAGATGTGACGGCAACAGCAGAACCCCAAAAGGACAAGAAACGCGCGCGCGGACGCCCGGCGTCGAGTGCGTCGGTTGGGCCGGACGCGATCCTGCGCAATGCGCGCAGGAGTTTCGGCAAACGGGGCTTCGAGGCAACGAGCGTGCGTGAGATCGCGCGCGACTCAGGCGTCGATGCGGCACTCGTCGCGCATCATTTCGGGTCGAAAGAGACGTTGTGGCTGGCCGTCGTCGAACAGATCGCCGGACAGATGGCGCCGATGATCGACGCGACGTCAGCGTTGCAGAGCGCGCCGCTGGGCGCGAGAGCGCGCGTGGAAATGGCGGTGGCCAGATTCATCGACGAAGTGTTCGACGACCCCGACGTCGGCATTTTCTTTTCGACGGCGGCGACGGAAGAAGGCGAGCGGCTCAACGTGCTGATCGAGCGGCTGGTGCGCCCTTATCACGACGTGATGGTGCCGTTGTTCGCCGACGCAGCGCGGCAAGACGAGCTGAAGGTCAAGGACGCGGAACTGCTGTTTTTCATGCTTCTGAACGCGATCAGCAAGACGGTCGCGTACAGCCACCTGATGCGGGCGTTCTCGTCGCTGCCGCAGCATGAAAAGAAGTTCAAGCGCATGGTGCTGGAGACGGCGCTGGCCATGCTTGCCTAGTCGATCCGCGCAGCGGCGCGACGAAATTGACGCAATGCGGATCGAAGCAAGCCGCGTTCAGACGGCAGCCGCGCGGCGCGCCTGATACAGCATTTCCCGTTCGAGCAGATCGAGCAGCGCGATGACCCGCTGCCGTTGCGTCGCCACCAGATCGTAGGTCTGCGCGAGCTTGCGCAGGCGCTTCGCCCAGTATTCGTAGTCGAGCTTCGACACGTCGTCCGTTTCGGTCCGGCGAACCACGTACTGAACCATCCTTTCCAGATGCTCCAGCTCCACGTCTGCCAGGCTCGCTGAGCGCAGCGTCCCGACACCCGTCGGCGCTTCCATTCTTGTTACCGCCATGTTGGCCCCCGATCGTCACCTGTAGCTGCCCGGCAGGCCGCGCCCGGCTGTCCTGGGCGACAGCGGAGCGGCGTCATCGCGCGCACGGTGCCGTCGATTTCCATGACTCACCGCCGCGCGACCTGTCCGGTTCTTTTCAAACAACGATAACCTCGCTTGGCGGCGAGGCTTTACCGTGCGTCTCAGTTGGGCGCGCGGGCGGTAGAAATCTGGCGCGGGGTTGCCTTCAACGCAGGCAGGCAAACGCACGTCGCAAACGATTGCGCCAACTACGAAGTCCGCTCGACGGCGAACTTTCTATACGGCGCGAAGCGCGTATCGCCATGCAGTGCGGAGAAGACTTCGATCAGATGATCGGTGAAGAGCCGCACCTTCTGCGACGGCTGCGCGCCCTCTGGAAAGACGGCATGAATCGGCGCGGGCGGCAGGCGGTAGTCGTCCAGTACCGTGACCAGTTGTCCCGATCGAAGCTCTGGCTCGCAAAGCCATTGCTTCCCCACCGCAATTCCGAGGCCTTCGCGGGCGCAGGCAATCACGCCCTCCGCCGCGCCAACAAACACGCGCGCGCGAACCTTGATCGAGACGGGAATGCCGTCGTGCTCGAAGGTCCACGTTTCGTGCGACGGGCCCAACGGGCCTGTGACGATGTCGTGCGCGGCGAGGTCGTCCAGCGTGGCCGGGATGCCGCGCTCCTTCAGATAGGCGGGAGAAGCGACCAGCATGCGCGGCACCATGCCGATCTTGCGCGCGCCGAAGCCGGAATCCTCCAACTCGCCGAAGCGGATGGCGAGATCGGCGCCTTCGGCGATCAGATCCTGAATGCTGTCGGATGTCAGAAGCTCGATGCGCAACGTCGGATGCGCCTTCAGGAACACCGACAGGCTCGGAATCACCGTGCGTACGCCGACGATGGCCGACGTCGCCACGCGCAGCACGCCGCTCAGGCCGCCGACATGCCGCGCTTCGTCGTCGGCCTCTTCCAGTTCGCGCAGCAGCTTGCGGGCTCTAAGCAGGAACGCTTTGCCTGCCTCCGTCGGCACGATGTTGCGCGTGCTTCGCAACAGCAGCGTCGTGCCGAGACGCGCTTCGAGTTCGGAAACGATCCGCGACACGGAAGGCTGCGACAGCCCGAGTTCGCGCGCCGTCGCGGAAAAGCTGCCCGTTTCGGCAGCGCGCACGAACACATGCAGTTCCTGGAATCGATCACTCATTTGCTTCACGAATAGGTGTTGTTTGCCGCGAGCCCGTAGTGCGGCACGCGCGGCTCGTACATGATGCCACCAACGGCCTGGCGGTTCAGTTCGACGGTTCGGACGCACACCGCTGCTGGCGCACTCATTCAGGATCTGCAAAATGAACGATCGTATCTATCCGGCTCAAACCACGGCACTCGTGCTCATCGACGTGCTGAACGACTTTCTCGCCGACGACGGCAAGCTGCACGCGTCGATTGCACCCATGCTCGACAAGACAGGTTTCGTGGCGCACGTCGCGCAACTGCTCGAAGGCGCGCGCGCAGCGGGTGTGAAGATCATCTTCGCGCCGCACGGCACCGACGAGCACAGTTTCGACGACATCAAGCATGTCCATCCGCGCATGCAATGGGCGCTCGCCAATGAGGTGCTGCGCAAAGGGACTTACGGCGCGGACTTCTACGCGCCGCTGCGTCCGCGTGAAGGCGAAATCGTGGTGAGTCATCACCGGATGTTCGACTCGTTCATCGGCACGGATCTGGAAGCGCAACTCAGGGCAAACGGCATCGAGAAGGTCGTGCTGGCCGGACTGACATCGCAGACCTGCATCGAAGGCACCGGCCGTCATGCGCTCGAAGCCGGCTTTCACGTGACGTTCATCACCGACGCGGTCGCCGACTTCACGGAAGCGGCGCACGAGGCCGCGCTGTCGATTTCGTATCCGACCTTCGGCCACGACGCAATGACCGGTGCCGAGTTTCTCGAAGCCGTCGATTCCGTCGCCGCGTGATTCGCGGCATGACAAACCGTGCTGCCGCGACCGTGGCAGCACGTTCACCCGTTGCCCGACCGCGAATCCCGGACGGGCATCTCTCCACCAGGCGACATGTATTCGACAACCACCATGGAAGAAGTCACGATCGCAATCGTATTTCATAGCGGCTATGGCCACACCGCGCGTCAGGCGCAGGCCGTCAGCGCCGGCGTCGCGCAAACGCCCGGCGCCAGGGCGTTGCTGCTGAGCGTCGAGCAGGCGCAAGACGAATGGGCCGCACTCGAATCCGCCGACGCGATCATCTTCGGCGCGCCGACGTATATGGGCAGCGCGTCGGCAGCGTTCAAATCGTTCATGGACGCCAGTTCCGGCGCGTTCTTTAAAAGCGCGTGGAAAGACAAGCTGGCGGCTGGCTTCACGAACTCCGCATCGCGATCAGGCGACAAGCTCGCGACGTTGATGCAGTTCGCGATCTTCGCGGCGCAGCACGGCATGCACTGGATCAGCCTTGGCTTGCCGCCCGGCAACAACAGCACGAGCGGCAGCGAACAGGATGCGAACCGGCTTGGCTTCTTTCTCGGCGCGGCCGCGCAGTCGAATGCCGACGAAGGCGCGGGCGCCGCGCCGCCGCAAGCCGACCTGGACACGGCACGACACCTTGGGCAACGCGTCGCGCAAGCGGCCATTCAGTTTGCGCGCGGACGGGCCGCGTCGCGTGAATTCGAAACCTTGTCACACGAAGGAGAACCGTCTTGACGGCGTACATGATTTTCACGCGCGAAAGCACGCAGGACCAGGCGGCGCTCGACGCATACCGCGCGAAGGTGCGCGACACCTTCGACGGATACACGCACAAGGTGCTCGCCGCCTATGGCACGCAACAGGTGCTGGAAGGCGATCCCGCCGAAGCGACCGTCGTGCTCGAATTTCCGTCGCTCGCGGCGGCCCGCGCCTGGTACGACAGCGATGCGTATCAGCAGGTCGCGCAACACAGGCTCAAAGGATCACGTCACCGTGTCGTGCTGATCGAAGGGCTTTGAAACGGCAGCGCCGTCACTTCGCTGCAATGCAAAAAGCCAGCAGCCCCGAGGTCACCTCATCGATGATCTGCTTCATCTCCGGATACGGCGGATGGAACGGCGTGGGGTTGTCGGGGCTGCCCCATTCGATCGTATAGGAGAACACCTTCGCCTTCTTCGCATCGACGATGTGACGGCTGAATGCATAGTCGTCGGACGTGCCCGCGGTCGGATACAGGCTCATCGATTGCTCGGTCTTGTACACGCGGCCGCGCGACGCCTTGATCGCGTCGCGCATTTCGTGCGCGAGATCGACGGCGATCTTCTTGTCCGCCGTCGCGATGTACTCGCGATAGGCCTTGTCGTTGGCAATGCCGCGCTTGCCGTCGTAGGCGGCATTCTGGAAGTTCATGTCGGGATGGCCGCTCTGGTTCTCGTCGTCGCCCCAGTTGTACAGGATGTCTTCCGAATAGCTGTGCAGATCGACGAAATAGCGGATGTTCGGGTAGGTGTCGAACATCCACACGGCGTTCTTCGTTTCGGGCTCCGATTCGGCGGCGGGACCGATATACACCTCGTAGTCGCAGGGATCGGTGGAATTGGCGATCGGACTTTCCGGATCGAAGTACTGCGGGAAATTCCACAGAAAATTGTAGTTGCGGTTGATATCGACGCCGCAGCATTGCGGCTTGCTATGCCCCGCAGGCGCGGGCCGGCGGTTCTTGCGCCACATCGATTCGGCCGACATGCTGTAGTGGCGGCCGTCAGGATTTGCTTGCGGAAACACGTACAGGTCTTTGCTTTCGATCACGTGCTTGATGTCCGCCGCCTTGAACGTGCGGCTGCCGATCTTGATCGGCTTGTGCGTGGTGTACGCGTTGGCGAGCAGTTGCACGAAATGGATCAGGATATCCGGGCTGCCCCATTCGCGCGCATGCACGCCGCCGAGGAAATAGATGCCGGGGCGCCCCGCTGCGCTGCCTTTGCCGATTTTCAGCGCGTGGCAGGTGCGCTTCTCCCAGGTTGGATGAGGCAGCTTGATCAGCTTCGTGAACGCATCGTTGGGCGCATTGCTTGCGGCGGCAAGCGCCGCCTCGATTTGCGCAACATCGAGATAGCCGGTGCCTGCCGCGACGGATAACGCGTCCAGCGCGTGCGGCGCGGCCAGTTGTGCGCGCGTCTCGGCCTGGCGCACCTTGCCTTGCGCTTCGGCGTCCTCCAGCCGCTCGACCTGGTAGCCGTCCGCTTCGAGCGCCTTGATCTGCGCATTGGTGGCGTGCGCGTCGACGCGATAGCCGCCGTGGACCTTCTCGATCGTATGGCGCGCGACCGTAACCTTGTGCTTCGTCACGAGATCGGCCAATGCTGCCTGATCTTTTCCTGTGATGCGTGCGTGGTAGCGAGACATGTTCGTTCTCCCGTCAGACGGGCCGGTCCAGACGGCCCGGTCCTTCTAACCGAGAACGGCGGACGCGGCGGACATTTCAATCGTCCCGCCGCACCGCTTGCGCTTCACTTCAGATCGACCGTCACGAAACTGCGCGCGTGGTTACGCTGGATCAGCAGCGCCGCCTTCTTGCCCGCCTTCGCCGCGAGCGCCGCCAGTTCATCCTGCGATGCAACCAGCGTCCCGTTCAGCGACAACACCACGTCGCCCGGCTTGATGCCGGCCGTACCCGCCGTGCCCGACACGTCCTCGACCATCAGCCCTTCGGCAAGGCCCGTCGAGCGCCGTTCGTCGTCCGTCAGCGGATGCATGCTGAGTCCGAGATGATCCAGCGGGCCGACATCGCTCACGCCCGTGCTCGCGTATTGCGCCGATGCCGTCAGGTTAACCATGATCGTCATCTGCTTGCGATTGCGAATCAGCTTCACGGGGACTTTCGTGCCCGACTGCGGCACCGCATCCTGGTCGGTGAGATCCGCGCTGTGCTCGACGGGCTTGTCGCCGATCTGCACGATCACGTCGCCGGGCTTCAGCTTGCTGGTGGCAGCGGGACTGCCGGGCTCGATGGCAATCACCAGTGCGCCCGCCGCGCGCGGCAGACCGAACGCGCCGGCAAGCCCCGGATCGACGTCCTGCACCTGCATGCCGAACGCGCCGCGCGCGGCGTCTCCGCCGTCCTGAGACTTTGACTGCGCCTGCAACTGCGCGCGCACCTTGTTCGCCATCGCGATCGGGATGGCAAAAGTCAGACTCTGAAAACGATCGCCGTCGGCGTAAACCTGCACGTGTATGCCGACCACTTCTCCCGCGCGATTGAACACCGGGCCGCCCGAGTTGTCGGGATTCAATGCGCCGTTGGTCTGGAAGAACGGAAACGTCGAGCCATCCGCCAGCGTGCGCGATGTCGCGCTGACGATGCCCGCCGTCACCGTGTTCTGATAGCTATCCGGTGAACCGATCGTCAGCACCTGTTCGCCGACGCGCACCCGTGTCGAATCGCCGAGCTTGACGACAGGCAGCTTCGTCGCGTCGATCTGGATCACGGCGACATCGCTTGGGCCATCGACGGCGACGACTTTTGCCTTGAACTCGCGCCGGTCGGTCAGACGCACCGTCACGTCATCGGAGCCGTCGACGACATGCGCCGTCGTCAGAATCAATCCGTTAGCGCTGACGATGAAACCCGATCCCACACCCGACATTGCACGCGGTGAACTGCCCTGCCCGTCCTGCGACTGCGGCATGACCTGCCGGAAGAATGCGAACAGCGGGTCGTCACCGTCGATCGCTTCGGAGTTCGCGCCCGAAGCGGGCGCAGGCGACGCAGCTGGCGCAGCCGGCGCCGGCGGCGTTGGCACCGCCAGCGGCTTCTCCGGCAGGATCGCGCGGATGTTCACGACGGCGGGCCCGTAGCGCTCGACGATCGCCGGAAAGTCGAGCGGCGCGCTCGCATTCGCGGGCGCCATTCGCTTCTCTTTCACTGGCGCGGACGCAGGCGACGGCGCGGAAGCAGCCGCAGCATGCGGTGCGATCGCTTCGGCGTTGGCGTAGGGGTATCCGGTGAGGCAGGCCGTTGTCACGGCGGTGCAAAACCAGGTGCGGAATAGAGTTGAGTGAAACACAGCGCACCTCCATGGCGTTAGTTATGCCTGGCACTGTGAAGACATTATTTAACGCGTGGCGACCGGCGACTGTGACATAGCACACCGAATAGTTCGAAAATAAAGCGAACCCATCCGGCCGACGCAAACCATATTGCATGGCAATCCAACCGCGAGCGCAGACGGATGCGATCGACCCTTGGTATCTGTCTGGGTAGATCGAAGTCGACGTGAGATTCAGTTGCATGTTTGCCCGCGATGGACAATCAGGGACGCGAACGGTTGACCCGTTCGTCCTGATTCATTTATAGAAAGCGGGCAGCAAAATTGCAGCGAGTACAAATCCTGGCGTGCGTCGATGGCGGCTCTGGCCGTACGCTGATAGTCCGCGTGGATAGTTCGCGCTGTTAGCTCACTAAGCGTCAGTCGCTACGCCGTCGTGACGCGATTACAGTCACGTAAAATGCGTCATCCGTTTGTGTCAGTTTTGCGTCGATGAAGCGGGCGGCCAAACGCTCGCAGCAGCGCATGCTCGAAAACACTCATGTCCGCTGCTTCGCGTTTCGACTTCGAAACTCGAGACCGCCCGCCTGCGTGTTTCGTCAGCGACGCGCGCCCATCGTGTCGACGCCGACGGTGGGCGCGCCTGGCGCCGCTCTCCAGATGTTCCTGCTGCACGGTCCTTCTGCCTGAGAGTTTCCGGGGCGGTTGCTCCGTCGGCGTCGTCGCTGGGGACGATCTCTCCCGTGCTGCGTGGTGGAACAGTGCGACCTTGCCGAAGCAGAAAGAAACTGGCAAGCCCCCATCTTCCGGGCAACGATCCGCCGTGGGTTCAGTCCGCCGTCAAGTCGGCGCGCGGCGCAGCCGGGGAGAAACCTCTTCGGAAGTATTCGATCGTGAAGTCCACGAAGGTGCGCACTTTCGCCGACACATGGCGCCGGCCTGGATAGACGAGCGACAGTTCCTTGAGCCCGTTGGTCACCCGATACTCAGCAAGGACACGCAGCAACGCGCCGCTCGCAATGTCGCCGACGACGTAGTCCTCGGGCAGGATAGCGAGACCCATGTCGGCGAGTACCATTTGCCGCAACATGATCATGCTATTGACCCTGCACACGGAGTCGAGATTCAAGGTCTCCTCGCGACCGTCGGCGCTCGCGAATGACCACTCGGTTCCATGCATATCTCGCGAAGGCGCAAGGAAACTGTGCGATGCAAGCTGTTCGAGCGAGGTCGGCGCGCCGTGCCGTTCGATATAGCCGGTAGACGCGACCACGATGGGCCGCACCGACAGCACAGGACGCTTCACCAGCGTACTGCCGTTCACCTGCCACGATGCGACGATGCCGACGTCGAACCCGTCTTCGACGAGATCCACGGACTGATGCAACAGCGTGACGTCCAGCTTCACCTTCGGATGACGTATCCGGTAGCGGTGCAGCAAAGGCGCCAGCGCCGCCAGTGAAAACGAGGCCGCCGCCGCGACCTTGAGCGTGCCCGAGGGCTCGCCCGCTTCTTCCGTCACGGCCGATTCCATCGAATCCAGCAGCTCCAGCAGTTGCTGGCATCCCCTTGCATAGGCGCGGCCTGCTTCCGTCAGCGAAACACTACGCGTCGTGCGATTGACGAGGCGCGCATTGAGATGCGCCTCAAGCAGCGCCACATAGCGCGTCACGACAGCATTTGACAGATTGAGACTCGACGCAGCGCGACTGAAGGAGTTGTTCTCGGCAACTCTTAGGAATATTCGTATTGCCTGCAGCTTATTCAGCATGGTCAACAGAAATAAAACAGATTAGACATATATATCAACATTAAATTACCCACCCATTTAAAGCTTCAGTTTCAGCCAACGAAAATACAATTGTCACCCACATAAACCCCCCATGTAGCGCCGTCACAACATATTATCAATCAAGCACCGTGTACGACTTAAATATCAGGATGAATTTCATTTGAATATACATCGCTTTATCATTCAATATACGATTTATTTCGAATTACTAAAAAATAGTTTTCACTTATTAAACGTAACGAAACGTCGACTCGGCCTCTATAGTTCGCCCTGCGTGATCGATGTGTGCCGTGAATTTTTCAAAGCTACGCACCGCGGCTATCTCGCACACGGAAGACAGCACATTTCATTCAAGTCGTCAGGCTTAGTACGGAATACGAACATGAAAAAAACCACCTTGATTTTCGCGGCTGCTTCGGCGGCCTTTGCGGGTGCGGCGCACGCGCAGAGCAGCGTCACGCTGTATGGCCTCGTCGACGCGGGCCTGACGTACGTGAGCAACGAAGCCACGCGCAACTCGCCCATCACGCCGAATGGCTTGACTGACGGCAAGGCAGTGTTCGGCATGACAAGCGGCAATGTGCAGCAAAGCCGCTGGGGCATGCGCGGAGTGGAAGATCTGGGCGGCGGCCTGAAAGCCGTCTTCAACCTCGAAAGCGGCTTCAACGTGAACAATGGCAGTCTGGCCAATAACAATGCGTCCAATAACAGCCTGTTCAACCGCCAGGCGTACGTCGGACTGTCTGCTATCGATTACGGCACGCTGACCCTCGGCCGCCAGTACGACTCGGTCGTCGATTACCTCGGCCCGGTCTCCGCGGCCGGCACCTGGGGCGGCACGTACTTCGCCCACCGCGGCGATAACGACAACCTGAACAGCACGTTCAGCATCAGCAATTCGGTCAAGTATCAAAGCCTGAACTACGCTGGCGCTTCGTTCAACGCACTGTACGGTTTCTCAAACTCGGCGAGTGGTTTTGCGAACAACCGCGCGTACAGCGTCGGTGCTGGCTATGAGTATGCCGGCGTGCATTTCGCGGCCGCCTATCTGCAGATTCAGGGGCTGAATTCCAACAACAGTTCGGGCGCGATCCAGAACCTTCCGACCTTGGCAATGACAAACCTTCCGGGTCTTCAGAATCAGCGTACCTGGGGTCTTGGCTCGAACTATGAAATTGGACCGTTTACGCTCGGCGCGCTGTTCACACAGACCCGCTATCAGGACAACATCGGCGATTCTTCCGTGCGTTACAACAACCACGAAATCCACGCCCGCTACAGCATGACACCTGCGCTGAGCTTCGGCGCGGCGTACACGTACACGCAAGGCTTGCGCAGCACGCCGCGTACGTCTGCGACGAGCAACAGCTCGGCTCACTGGAACCAGTTTGGCGTGCAGGCCGACTACGCGCTGTCGAAGCGCACCGACATCTACGCTGAAAGCGTCATGCAGATCGGTGCAGACAATCAGGTCGGCGCGAACGTGACGCAAGTCAACGGCACTTCGGAACCCTCCACGAGCAAGAGCCAATACGTCGTTTCGGCAGGCATCCGGCACCGCTTCTGATCGATTCACCAATCTTTAAGAGTCTTCTCTGGTCTCCGCCAGTTTTAACCGCCCCTTTCAGGGGCGGCTTTTTTTTCTTTTGGACAAGCAACCGATAACTGGATGAGGTATCTCGAAGATGAACGCAAACTTTAAAGCGCGCGGCGCGAAGTTGAGGCTGACTCAGATCGTTGCGTCGGTGTTGACGCTCACCGCATTCACCTGGGAACTCCCGCCGTCGTACGCAGCGACTGCCCCTGTGCCCACGACGCAGGCTGACTGGCCACGCAACTTTGAGGCGAGTGGCGAGCATGTTGAGATGTACCAGCCGCAAATCGAGAAGTGGGACGGCAATCGCATCTCGGGGCGCGCCGCAGTTGCCGTCGGCAAGGCAAACGGAACGCCGACCTTTGGCGTCGCGCATTTCTCCGCCAATGCCTATATCGACAAGCCATCGGGGCTGGTCAATCTCACTGCGATCCAGATCAATAGCGTCGCCGTTCCAACCGATGCGAGCCTCGCCGACAGCGTTCGTCGATCGTTGCTCGCGCGGCTGCCGGCAACGGGCATGAGCGTGCCGCTCGACGAACTGCAGACGAGCTACGCGGCATCGCAAGAGCTGTCGCAAACGATGCGCATGCCGGTGAAAAACGACCCGCCACAAATCGTGTTCGCGACGCAGCCTACCGTGCTCGTGCTGGTCGACGGCGCGCCTGCGTGGCAAAACGTCGGGCGCACGGGCTTCCAGCGCGCGCTGAACAGCCGCGCGCTGCTGATGCGTGATGCAGGCGGCACGCTGTATCTGCATGCGGCCGGCTACTGGTTCAACGCGCGCGATACGAACGGACCGTGGAGCGTCCTCGCAACGCCGTCGCATACGCTCGCGGATGCCGCGAAGCAGTCGTCCGCAAAAAACGCCGCCGACCCGATGCTGCCCGCCAGCGGCAAGCCCGCTGCACAGGCGCCCGCCCTGCTGGTCGCGACGCGTCCGGCCGAACTGATCGTGACGAACGGTCCCGCGCAGCTGAAGCCCGTCGACGGCACGGGACTGCTGACCGTCACCAATACCGATCACGCCGTGTTCGTGAATCCCACGACGAACCAGTACTACGTGCTCGTGTCGGGGCGCTGGTTCGAGGCGACGACGACTAACGGCCCCTGGACTTACGTTCCGGGCAATCAGCTTCCCGCAGACTTCGCGAAGATTTCTCCGAACGATCCGAAGGCCAATGTGCTGGTGTCCGTTCCGGGTACGCCTCAAGCGCGAGAGGCAGCGATCGCTGCCTCCATTCCACAGACGGCCTCGATATCCCGTCAGAAAGCCTCCACCAAAGTTTCGTACGATGGCGCGCCGCGCTTCGAGCCGATCGCGGGCACGCCGCTGCGGTATGCGGTCAATACGGCAACGCCCGTCATCGAAGTCGACTCGACGCATTACTACGCCGTAGCTAACGGCGTCTGGTTCGTCTCGATTTCGCCGATGGGCGGCTGGACCGTCGCAACCGAGGTCCCGCCCGTGATCTACACGATTCCCATCAGCGCGCCGCTGCACTACGTGACGTACGTCCACATCTATTCGGTGACGCCCGATACCGTCGTCGTCGGCTATACGCCGGGGTATCTCGGGGTCGTCGTCGATGCGCAAGGCACGGTCGTCTATGGCACGGGTTATGTGTATCCGCCGTATGTCGGCGCGTATTACTACGGCTACCCGCAGACCTATGGATACGGCGCGAGTTTCGCGCTGGGCGCGGCAGAGGGCTTTGCGTTCGGCTTTGCAGCGGGAGCCATCTGGGGATGCGCGTCGCCTTACTGGGGACCGTACTGGGGCGGCGGATACTGGGGCGGCGGCTGGAACAACGTGAACATCAACCAGGCGAATTTCTACGGCCGCTGGGGCCAGGGCACCGTGACGCACACGGCAGGCTGGAATGCATGGACGGGTACGCAATGGCGGGGCACGGCGGGCGCTGGTTATAACCCCGCCACGGGCGCGCACTTTCAGGGTACACGCGGGGCCGCGTTCAATCCGTACTCGGGCAACTATGCCGCCGGCCGGCAAGGCTCGTTCGCCAATCCCATCACCGGGCGAGAAGGCGCGGGTCGCGGCGGTATCGTCGGCAATCAGTACAACGGCAACTATGCGGCTGGCCGTCAGGTCGCCGGTTACAACGCCCGCACGGGCCGCGCTGGCGCTGCTGAATTCGGCGTTTCCGGCAACGCGCAGACGGGGCAATACCAGACCGCCAGCAAAGGCATCGTGACCAACCAGTCGCGCGGCAATGCCGTTGCGTGGAACAACGGGGACGTCTACGCGGGACACGACGGCAATGTCTATCGTCGATCGGACGGCGGGTCGTGGGAGCAGCACACGTCTAACGGCTGGCAATCGGCCCAACCGGACCAAAGGACAGGCAGCGATCTCGACCAGCAGCGTGACGCGCGCACGACGGGCGAGCAGCGCTTCAGCCAGCATGCCGGCGGATTCGGCGGAGGCGACGGATTTGGCGGCCAGCACTTCGGCGGATTTGGCGGGGGCGACGGATTTGGCGGCCAGCACTTCGGAGGCGGGGGCAACGGATTCAGCGGCGCGCATTTCGGCGGCGGGGGATTCCACGGCGGGCGGCGCTGAGCGGTACGCGGGCGGCACTGCGGTGCTTCGGGCGTGGGCGCGCGCATAACGCGCCTCGCCCGCTGCATCAGCAGTCTTCACGCAGTGCTGCATGATAGAGTTTGCTGAACGCGTCACCGTCGGGCGTCTCTTCGCGGACACGCCCGCTCCCAGCACCTGATCCGTCACTGCGAGGCCGAGCATGGAGACGAAACTGACCGCCCGCCTGCCCACCGTCGATATAGAAATTACGCGACGCAAACTGCCCGACCGCAATGCAGAGAGCGTCGCGATTCACATTACCGCCGTACCATCGGTCGAAGCCGCCGCGCGGTGGTTTCTGCAACCGGATCTTTTCTCCCTCGCGTCGATGTTCTCGATGTGGTCGATGTGGATGCGCGCGTGGCAGCCGTGGCTCCCGTCGATTGCGCTGCCCGCTCAGCCGTCTGAGGAAGCTGAAAAGCGGCTCACGGATGACGCGGCATCCGCGCCGCGCGGTTGAACTGTCGCGCGTCGCCGCGTCTCTGATGCGGCATTGGCGGATTCCACGCGAGGAGGATCGAACATGCGCGCAATGGTTTTCGACGGATCGAGTCCCACGCTGGCCGAACGCGAGTTGCCCCAGCGAGCGCCATCAGCGGGAGAGTTGCTGATCGACGTGCTGGCATGCGGCGTGTGCCGGACCGATCTGCATGTCGTGGATGGCGAATTGAGCGAGCCGAAACGGCCCGTGATTCCGGGGCATGAGATCGTCGGCCGGGTCGCGGCGCGCGGCACGGACGTGACGGCATTCGATATCGGCGACCGTGTCGGCGTACCGTGGCTCGGCAGCACGTGCGGCGTCTGTCCGTATTGCGCGAGCAGCCGCGAGAACCTCTGCGACGCGCCCGGTTTCACCGGCTATACGATCGACGGCGGCTACGCCGAGCAGGTGATCGCCGATCATCGTTTTTGCCTGCCGTTGCCCCAGCGCTACGACGACGCGCAAGCTGCCCCGCTGCTGTGCGCCGGTCTCATCGGCTACCGGACGCTCAGCATGGCGGGCGACGCGAAGCGCATCGGCATTTATGGCTTCGGCGCGGCGGCGCACATCGTCGCGCAGGTCGCGCGTCATCAGGGCCGCGGGGTGTACGCGTTCACGAGACCAGGCGACGATACTGCACAACAACTCGCGCGCAGGCTCGGCGCGACATGGGCAGGCGGCAGCGATGAAGCGCCGCCCGAACCGCTCGATGCCGCGCTGATCTTCGCGCCCGTCGGCGCGCTCGTGCCGGCCGCGCTGAAGGCGGTCGTCAAGGGCGGTATCGTCGTGTGCGGCGGCATTCACATGAGCGACATTCCCGCGTTTCCGTATGCGTTCTTGTGGGGCGAGCGCCGCGTCGTATCGGTTGCGAACCTGACGCGCGCCGACGGCGCAGCGTTCATGAAGATCGCCGGTGACACGCAACTCGATATCGAAGTGACCCGCTATCCGCTCGCTGACGCAAACCGCGCGCTCGACGATCTGCGCAGCGGGCGGCTCTCGGGGGCGGCGGTGTTGATGATGCGCTGAATGCGGAGTGTTCGAACGCCATCAGAAGATCGACCGACCTGTGCAGGGGGTCAACCACTCGTGCGGCGGGCGATCGGCGATCGTTATTCTCTTTGTATAGCGCGCGACTTCCGGTGACTGGACTAAGGCAAAATAAACGCGGAAGTCACGTGCGACCGGCGGCATCGCGCCGCTTGCGTTGCGCCAATCGGATGCGTGGAGATACGCTATGGAAAACCTCCTGAGAAACCGCTCGACGCTTGCAGCGTTGGCGCTCCTGCTGACTGGATGTGCCGCCGCCGGCGCGCCACAAAGCGGCCCACATCTGAGCCCAACAGAGTGCCGTGACCTTGCCGCGCTTAGAACCAATGCGCCTCCGACGAGGGCGCAACAACAAAGCGAGCTCTCGGCCCTGAGGAAAGCGGGCTACAACCCGTCACCGTGGAACGACGACCCAAAGTTCCCAGAGAATCTACACGCCGCGCAGCGCCTGGTCGACCATTGGTTCGAAACCGAGTGCAAGCAGCTTCAACCCGGGTGAGAAGCCCCGCAGTCACTACGGACCTTCTCTGACTCAGCGCGCGGCAATTGTGCGTCGCATTGCAGCGCGGCGCTGTGCCGCCAACGACCCGGGGCCACCCATCGCTGCACGCATCGCGTTTCCTTCCGGCATCCGTTGAACAGTATGCATGCTGCGTGTGCGTCACGACACATCAGCGTCTGCGCCTTCCTGAAAGTGCGGGAGAGAGGCAAGCTGCCCATTGCCAAACGGACCTCTCTGAACTATGTTCCAGCGGACGCGGCCAACTATTTCGGGAAGGATCGCAGAATGCTCACAAGACTAAAAGCGACGTTCCGCTACTTCAACAGCGTTGTCCCGTTCCGACTTGGTCCCGCGCTGATCACAACGGCCGTGCTGGTAACCCTGCTGCTGCTACCTGTGCCCGAGGGGCTGAAGCCCAAGGCTTGGGGCCTCGTTGCCATATTTCTGACAACAATCGTTGCGATTATTTTGAAGGTCATGCCGATCGGGGTCATGGCGGTGATGGCAATCGTCGTCCTCTCGCTGTCGCAGGTGACCTCGACCTCGTCCAAGGGGGCGATCGCCGATGCGCTGACCGCCTTCGACAGTCCGCTGATCTGGTTGATCGTGGTGGCCATCCTGATCTCCCGCGGGCTGAAGAAGACCGGCCTGGGCAGTCGCATCGGCCTGATATTCATCTCACTGATCGGCAAGCGCACGGTAGGCATCGGCTATGGTCTGGCCGTCTGTGAACTGGTGCTCGCGCCGTTCACACCGAGCAATACCGCGCGCGGTGGCGGCATCGTGCATCCGATCATGAAGTCGATCGCCAACGCTTTCGACTCGGATCCCGCCAAGGGCACGGAGGGCAAGGTCGGCACCTACCTGGCGATGGTCAACTATCACGCCAACCCGATCACCTCGGCGATGTTTTTGACCGCCACCGCGCCCAATCCGCTGGTGGTGGACTACATCGCCAAGGCGACCAATCAGAGCCTGCATCTGACCTGGACGAGCTGGGCTCTATGCATGATGCTGCCCGGCCTGCTATGCATGCTGGTCATGCCACTTGTGATCTATGTGCTGGCGCCGCCGCAACTCCATGCCACGCCCAATGCGGTAGCGTATGCCCGCGCCGAACTGGCGAAGATGGGCCCCATGTCGCCGAAGGAAATGGTCATGTTGGGGACCTTCGCGCTGCTACTGCTGCTGTGGGCCGACGTGCCGGCGATGGTGTTCGGTCCGTCGTTCATCCTGGATCCAACAGTGGTCGCCTTCATCGGCCTGTTCCTGCTGATCATCACCGGCACCATTGACTGGGACGATGTGCTGTCGGAGAAGAGCGCCTGGGACACGCTGGTGTGGTTTGGTGCGCTGATCATGCTGGCCGAGCAACTGAACAAGCAAGGCGTGATCACCTGGTTCTCGGAAGCCATGAAGAGCGCGATCGTTGCCAGCGGTATCGGCTGGGGCGCCACTGCCACGATCCTGGTGCTGGCCTTCGTTTTGTCACACTACCTGTTCGCCAGCACGACGGCGCACATCAGTGCGATGATGCTCGCCTTCCTGACGGTCGGGGTCCATCTGATACCACCCGAGTATGTGGCGCCGTTCATGCTGATGATGGCGGCCGGCTCGGCGATCATGATGACGCTGACCCACTATGCGACGGGCACCTCGCCGATCATCTTCGGTAGCGGCTATGTCACGATGGGAACCTGGTGGCGCGTGGGTTTTGTGATGTGTGTGGTGGAGTTGCTGATCTTCGCGGTGGTCGGCAGCCTCTGGTGGAAGATGCTTGGCTTCTGGTGAAGCAGTAGCCCGTCCTGCTTCCGCCTGCTGACCGCGACGACGCAATGCGTCTGGAACAATTAGAAGGTGATGCGAGGCCCGCCAGTTCGTGGCGGCATATCGTTCCTGTCGGAGAGTCCTTGCTCGCTGAATCAAGGGGCAGATTGAAGAGTCAAAGCAACACACCAGGTTACAAGAGCATTGACTAGATTTAATCATTGGCGATCGTGCATGGATCGGTATGAAAGCAGCAGCATATACAGAAAGTACGCTCTGAAAATACCAGCGTTGCACTAATCGCTCAAAGCCTTTAACCGCGCGGGTTTCGATGCCCGATTGCCACTGCGGACTCACTAGCACCCGCCTCGCGTTTCCATCCCTGACACGGTATCGGCTAGAGTTCCATCTGTGATGCAGGTCCTATTGGAGAAGACATGCGCGACAACCTGATTCCCGTCATCGTTAGCCGGAAATGGCAAATTGCCAAGGGGTACCATGCCGTTGAACTTCGAACGACGTCAAAATCGGCGCTTCCGCCGTTTAACGATGGGTCGTGTGTCACACTCTGCCTGAATAGCACTGGGGACAACGAAAGGATTTATCCCTTGCTCGGTGTTTCGTCCCTGTCAGATGGTTACGTGGTTGGCACGAGACAAGATGGTGATGGCAGAACGGGTAGTCTGCTATCCCGGTTTCCGTTGAATGAACGAGACGAAGTGTTTGTCGGCTCTCCCCAAAGCCCGCCGACAATTTTGGATGATCGTGCGCGATCTATCCTGTTTGCTGGCGGAATAGGCGCAGCATCGATCGTGGGAATCGCGAAGCGGCTTGCATCGGCGGGTCAAAGGTTCGAGGTACACAACTTCGCCCGATCGGCCGACCGCGCAGTTCTTCGAGAAGAATTTGACGCGCTTCGAAGTCACGGTAAGGTCTATCATCATTTCGGCCTGTCCGATGATCTATTTGCGCAGAAGAGTTCCCACGCAATGAGTCCGACTCATGCCAACACACAGGTTTACTGCAGCGGCCCCCCTGCGTTCATGGATCTCATTGAGCGCCAGGCCCGCGAATGGGTGTATGCAGCGAACGTTCATAAAATTGCCCTTGGCGACCAAACGGCATGCTAAGCGGCAGTGTGACGGCACGGTGAATGAGGCACGTTCTCCGCAGGTGATGCACATTCGCTCATCGGTCTTGCAAGCCGCCCGCCGTCCAGTGCCTGACGACGGACCCTGAGCAACCCTTCAGATTTGCCGAAAACGGCCGTTGAAATAGAAGATAAACAGATTTGTCACGTGCGAAGCGTCAGTCGGGTTCGAACGATTGGTCTGATATTGCATCGCTATGTCGAAGAAGACCATGAAAGTAACAGAGATCGATCAAGCTCTCGCCGTAGCGTTTTCAGTTGACCGAAACCGATATTACGGTTGACGAATCTTCAGCTGTGCCGGCGCCAATTTCCGTGACTGAGTGTATGCCGTGGATCTCGCGGACCGCGCGTAAGTAAGCAGAAGATAATTCAAAAATGATGCGCATCCACATTTCATACGATTCGATTCCAGAACTCGTGTCCGTTCCACGGACTCGACGCAGGGCCGTGGTTCAAACGGCCGCCTCAGTTCTCGCTGGAAGCGCAGAGGGGCGTAGTCAGTTGAGACTTCAGGTCGGGTGGCTTGTATTCATCACAGTGCCGTGCCCTTTACTCTTCAGCCTCAACGACACCCTACTGCCGGGCTGGCTGCCCGCTATTGCTAGCGTCATGGTCGTGATCCTAAGCTACGTCGTTGTGTTTCAGTTCCAAGTGCGACGGCTGCGTCCTCACATACGAGCGGTGCTCTCCGCTGAAGCTGAAGGGTGAAAGGAACTATCGACGATTCGAGCGCTCAAGTCGAACGTCTGAATCTGGCCGCTCGCGGTTAGTTGGCAACGTTTTCGCGTATGGATTTCGGGTCTTTCGGTTCCCAGTATCCACCGCTGCCGTGATACGTTTCCGCATGCAACCAGAACTCCTCATCGCAATGCCGGCAGCGAAAATGGTACTCAACGAAGTCGTCCCAAGCTGCGCCTTTCGCGAGTTCAACGAACGAGACGGAGACCCAAGGATTCTCGGGAATCACCTCTACGATTGTTTTATCGGCGATGTTCTCTGCAGCGATCTGTATCGCTTTACGTAGCTCGCGAGGATGTCTGATTGCGTAACGAACGCAAAGATCCGCACATTGATCACATGCCACAGAAGGCTCCGTCAGGTTCTCGCTACTTTTAGCGGGAAGATCGGTTGGTAACAGCGAAGGCGCTGGGCGGGATTCTCGACGATCTGAGCGACCATGTCGACTGACCGGTCCTGGCCGAACCCGGGCTGACGTAGAACGGCCGGCGTGGTCGGCCATGGATCGGTGCGTCGGGCACCAGTCGACCCTTAACTACCAGTTGACGTACTTTATAGTGGACTTTCGAACCCATTGCATCGAACAGGACTGACTAAGACTAAGTTACTCTATTGTTTCACCACGTCACTCTGAGCCGAACATGAACGTATCCGAACGCCTTGCACAAGCGGGCCTCAAATTGCCGCCGCCCATCGACCCGCTCGGCTCCTATCGAACGGTCTCCGTTTCGGGGAGTCAGCTCTATGTCTCCGGTCTCGGGCCCTTCGAGGATGGCAAGCCAATCGTCGGAATAGTCGGCGGCGACGTGTCTCTGGAAAGGGCTCAGCACGCAGCACGTCTGACGATGCTCATGATCCTGGCCTGCGTCGATCAGGCATGCGGGCTCGACAACGTCGAGAGATGCAGCCGACTGACAGTCTACGTGCGTGCTGAACAGTCGTTCACCCAGCATCCGCAAGTAGCCAATGGCGCCAGTGACCTCTTGCTGACATTGTTTGGACAAGACAAGCTTCCGGCTCGAAGCGCGCTTGGCGTGCATACGTTGCCGATGGGCATCCCGGTTGAGATCGACAGCATCTTCGAATTGAAACGATGAAGATGTGCCGATTCACGCGATACCTCGCCCTGCGTGACAGTTAGGATTGTCCATTCGTGTCGGTCCTGTTTACAGATCGGGTACCGACGCGGGAGTGCAAAGTTTGAGTCAACCTTAATCGCGATTGTCGACGACCGCGCTGAATCACCGCAACCGCTCGTCGCTAACTTCAATCGGCGACAATGGGAAGCCACTTCACGTCGCCAATTGGCGCAGGTGAAAATGGGCGATATTGAGGTAATCTTGCACCGCTGACAGGGTTGACGGGATGGCGAGGCGCCGGGGTACCCCCTCATCGCTCGCCTGGCAATCAATCGCGAGATCGCCACCGCCAGTCTCTCGTTACCGGACTGCATGCGTGTCGCCCTACGTTGTCAAAGGATCACTGTTTATGCGCGCGAATGGCATCGCTTACAACCGATTCGATGTTGCCGGGCTGCCACTTCAGCAGCAACTTCTGGCTTATTGGGAGCAGCTTGGCCATGTTATCGAGGTAGTGCCGTCGCATGAGCAGCTCCGACAGCCCTTTATCTGCATTAACGACCGTTACGATATCGGCGAATTCCGCATGAGCGACACCTATACGGATGATGTCGTGATCGAGCGCACCATCGCCCGCATTTCGCGCGATGCCGCGCGCGGCATCGGTTTTACCATTTTCCTGGATGGTGAAAACCATTCGGCAATGACGCACGCCACGAAGCGTGAGTACACCGTGTTGGGGGGCAGCGTATTTGCCACGGATCTCGATCAACCCATACGCCTGGCACGCCACGCGTGCCGGTACATCACGCTTGTTGTGCCCCGCAACCAACTGGAGCACGTATTCGCTGACCCGGGAGCAATACACGGCCGCATGCTCGAACCAAACAGGCATGGCACGCGGCTTATCGTCCAGCGCGCCAGGATGCTTGTCGAGAACTTCCGGTACATGCAGTTCGAGGACGCTCGTCGCGGGGTCACCGACCTCGTTCAACTGATTGCGGCCGCATTCGGGGAAGAAGCTGGTTTGAGCGGCAGCAAGCGAGCCATTAGCCGCGCGCTGATGTTCGAATCTGCACGACGGCATGTTCGCGCCAACCTGCATGAGTCGGGGCTATCGCCCGAGAGCGTAATCGAATCGTTGGGGCTTCCGCGCAGCACAATTTATCGGCTGTTCGAACATGAAGGCGGGCTTGGTGCTTACATCCGTCATCTTCGTTTGCGCGCCGCCGCGGACGATCTCGTTCGGTTTCCAAAGGTCCCTATCAAGGACATTGGCTATTCAGTCGGCTTCAAAAGCGCATCCGACTTTGCGCGGGCCTTTCGGCGCACCTATGAGATGACACCCCAGGAAATGCGACTGAACGACTACCGATATCGTCATGCCGAACAGCCGTAACCCGGCATTTTAGCGCCTGCCCGGAGGGCATGGCGGAAAGCAATGGCCGTTGTCCGCTGTCCGCTCGCTGATTGCACGCAGCGAACAGAGCGACCGACGACGATGCTGCCGCCCAGTTCGGCGACATCGTCCATTGCAGCGAACGGAAGCGTTTATGCGGCGTGGGAGATTTCCGTTCGCCGAACATCAATCGACACTATTTCTTGACAAGCGCACATGCACTTTCCGCCAATGGCCTGAATGCCTTCTCACCCGGTATGACGGCCTTTACGGTGTAGTAATCCCATGGGTATTTCGACTCGGAAGGCTTCTTGGCCTCCACGAGATACATGTCATGCACCATCAGGCCATCCTCGCGAATTCTTCCGTTCTTCGCAAAGAAGTCGTTGATCGGCAACTCGCGCATTTTCTTCATGACCACGCCGGTTTCGTCGGTTCCGGCGGCCTTTACCGCCCGCAGGTAATGCAAGGTCGACGAATAGTCCCCCGCGTCCGTCTGCTCCGGCATACGCTTCGCCGATTCAAAGAACCGTTTGCTCCACTTGCGCGTCTCCTCATCGCGATCCCAGTAAAACGCGGTGGAGAATTCGAGGCCCTGCGCTGCTTGCAACCCGATCGCATGCACGTCCGCAAGAAAGACCAGCAAGCCCACCATCTGGGGCCCACCCGTACGCGTGAGCCCGAATTGCTGCGCCGCTTTCATCGCATTGACAAAATCGCCGCCCGCATTGGCCAATCCGATCACCTTGGCACCGGAGGACTGCGCCTGCATCAGGTAAGTCGAGAAATCGGAGGTATGCATCGGGGCCCACGCAGTCCCGAGAACGCTGCCACCCTCCGACTTGATGGCATTCGACGCATCGCCGACCAATGCTTTGCCGAACGCGTAATCGGCCGCGACAAAGTACCAGGTCTTACCGCCTTGCCGCATCATCTCGCGTGCGGTCGTACGGCCCAGGGCGTACGTGTCATACACATATTGAACGCTGACGGGCGTGCATTTCGAATTGGTGATCTCTGAACTTGCCGGGCCCGTCGCGATGGCAATCTTGTTTCGTTGACGGGCCAGGTCGATAACAGCAAAGGCGACACTCGAGTTCGTCAGATCGGTAACCATGTCAACGTTGTCACGGTCGAACCATTCGCGCGCTTTACTCGCCGCGATGTCGGCTTTGCTCTGATGGTCCGCGTAGACGACTTCCACCTTGATGTCGGGGTTTTCCTTCATGAAGTCGTCCGCCGCCATTTTGACGGCTTGCACGGCCCCGCGTCCGCCGAGCGTCGAATAGATGCTCGACATGTCGGTCAGGACTCCGATCTTGACCACGCCATCCGACAACTTCGCCTGCGCAGCAATTGCCGATGCACTCAAGAGCGTCGCTGACGCCGTACAGGTCGCCAGCAAGATCGCTTTCCCTCTTTTCCACATCGTCTCTCTCCTGTCATCACGGGTGTCAATAACCGCGTGGCGTTGTGGCCGCGAACGCTCGCAACGCCCTCAATATGGGCACCTCTTTTACTGCGTCACGCTCGTGCAAATCTATGGGCCTCGATCTGTTCCGGCTTTTCGTGAAAATCGCCGATTCGCGCAGCATGAGCGCCGCGGGCGCTAAACCTTGGCGTGACGCGTTCCAACACCAGCCATCGGCTCAAGATGCTCGAACGTGACACCCGTGCAGTTCACGATCAATCCCCCAGACGCTGGGTACACCTATGGATGGCGAAGGTTTGAGGTTGATTTTCGAACGAACGGTCGCTTGTTGTCGAGGCCGATCTGGTTGACACGTTGTCAAATGAGAATTAACAGTGTCGCAGCCGCCACTCAACTGCCCTGCTATCTCGAGCACGCTGCGTCGGGCGCCGGCGTCGTCTCTACTTCGATGCGTTCACCATTGACCTGAATGTCTCGCAGGCGCGGCTCAACGAGCTGAAACGTCCCCTTCGCCAAGGCATCACGAAGCGCAACACAGTTCGGTGCGATCGAAAACTTGCCCACCAGTTGCCACGCTCCATCGCTGGCCTGATCAAACACGAATCCAATACTTCCGCTGTTCGGGAAGAGCACAACGTTCGACTTGTGATCGCCGGTTAGGTCGACGAGGTAAGCGTCGCATTTCACCGAGGCAACGTTCAGGCAGGCTGGAAGCATCCAGTTTTGCGTGACCCGCTTCCAGTCCGTCGAGAGAAATGACGCCGGAACTGGCTGCCCGGGAGTGCGCGACACTATGTTGAGCGCGAGCATCGCGGCATCCGGGCGGGTTGCCCCCAAAATGCCTTGACCAGGCTGACGTGCAGCCTGCGCGCTCAGTTCGCGAACGGTCGCGGCATTAGGTGCCTTAGTCTCTCCCTGCAGGCGCGCGAGCGCCTGCAGCCCGTATCTCGCGGATCTGTACCGCAAGAAGTTGTAATCGAATTTCTCGGGCTCAACCTTTCCCGCCAGGAGACGGTCGACCTGGTTGTCCACTGACAGACGTGCCGGGTCAGCCAGCGGCGTGAATACAGCAACGAGGACAGCGACTGATACCCACGCCGCGATCACGTTCACAGGCGCGATCTTCGCGAGGGTGTCAGTGCGAGCGAGCGCCGCCCATGCATAGCCGATGGCATAGAAATAAGCCACGAATGTTCCGGCACAGGCCAAAATGCGGTGCGGCGTGAGCCCATACTGCTTGATGCGCAGGGCGAGCGCGTAAGTCGCAAGTATCACCAGCACGGGAAGCATCAGGCATGAAATCCTCATACAGAGACGCAGCACTCGCGGTGGCAGATCAGACCCTGGGCCGCCCTTGAAGACGGCGTTCACGAAGACTATTTTCAGCGCCGCGACGCCGAGCAGGATCCACGTAGCAGACCGCGTGGCCCATAGCAATCCGAGTCCGGTGAGCGGCAGCGATGCGAGGAATCCGCCAACGATCACAACGAGGACCAGCAGCAGCCACGAGAGTAGCGACAGCACAAGCGTGCGCGAACCCCGGATGATGTCTGGCCTCACATCGGTGATGTGCAGGGCCGACGCAAACGCCATCGCGCTCACGGGAATGTTGAACCACGATTCGCGCAGAAGTTGCTGGAGGAAAGTCAGCTTCAGCAACGCGAAGAGCGCCGCCCCCAACCAGAGCACAAGAAAGAGCGCACATACGAACAACCCGGACAGCCAGACCTGGAGCCCAAGTTTCCAGCTGAATTCGAAGTACGACTCGTAGGGGGCAAACCACGACCTTGCCGCCTCGCCGGAGAGAACGAGGCAATAAGCGATGAACACGATCACGCCGCTATAGAAGGTCACTGCCATTGAAGGCAACGAAACCCCGACGCGGCCGAATGATTGCATTCCGACAATGTCAGCACCTGCCGATCGCCACGCGTCGTGACAGCCAAGCACTGCCACGACTGCGGCGAACACGGTGGCCCACATCGCGAGCCTGGCTCCCCTCATTCGTCGCAGGCCCACGATAAACGCCGTTGGGATGAATAGGGTAACGAGAAGCAGCGGAAAGAATAGAAGCGGGATAGTTGTGATGCCGCTGCGATTATGCGCAGCGTTCATGAGCAGATACAGCACTAATCCCTGAAAAATGCCGGTGAGGAGCCGCGGCGCGAAGAGATCTCGACCTTGAGCAGCCTGCGGTGTCTCCTGCTGATTGTTTTCCATCTCCAACCCGCTTTCCCGATTATGTTTTTTCTCATTCGCGCCTGCCTGACCGCCCCCTGCGGGCGGGGCAAACGCCGTGTTCGAGTTCAAAGCCATTATATGCGACCGATTCTGGCCACAGTGTCCAGGCGTCGATGGGCACACGCGTCATTTCGACGATCAGGATGTTGCGATCGACTGACCGCTTCTGGGCCGACTGCCGCCCGATACGGTCGGCTGAAGTCGGCCCTCAGCCGCCACCCGCTTCGAGCATCGTGCCGACATCGACAAATCGACGACACGGCGCGTGGACTCACCGTGCGCGGCGCCATGCATATCAAAAAGACGCGCACGCATCGGTCAGCACGAGGCCGACTGCCTGTTGACGGAACCGCTTGATGTACTCGCGGCGAATCTCGCCGAGACGATCTAGCGTGTCCTGCGTGCCGGTCGCGACGATATTCACGACGAAGCCATCTTCGCGCACGACATGACGCGTGTCCCGGTCCAGCCATTGACCCTGTGTGCGCCACGTGGTGAAGCCGCCGGGAAACCTTGGTGTCACGACGTCCGCAAGAAACTGCCTGATCTCCGCGTCGGAAACGGGACGTCCTCCCTTCACGTCGCGGCCGAAGAACAGGTCGGCGGCGATTTCCTTCGTGCCATTGATCTTGCCGCACAGCGATTGTGCCGAACCCGCTGCATCCGATGCGCCGACAACTGCTGGGGCACCACTGGTCGCAACGTCGCCGCCAGGTCCGTTCGCAGCCGCGCCAATCTGCGTGGGATGACTGCTCACCTGGCAAGCGGTAAGCGCAACGAACGACAACGACGCAACGAGCATCCTGGTCCGGAAAGTCTGCATGGTGGTTTCTTTTCGAAGTGAGCTGTTCAAAGTACCGACGGAGCAACTGGCGGATTCAACCGATGGACGCAATAGTTTGCTGGAACCGTGTGGCTGGCGTTCGCAGTCCAGCGTCTGTCCCGGACGCGCGTTCAATCGCGTCTCGCCTCGGCTACGCTGACAGGTCACCGCAGGCGTTTCAACCAAAACCGAACAAAATTACATTAACAACCACTGCCAGACCATCGATATTATTCTTGGAAATGCTGCCTGCAGCCCTATACACCGGGCGGACATACCGGCGCGTCTCATGCGTCCCGCCCCCGCTTCCCGCACGCATCCGTTTCGATGCATCCGTCGCAACCTGCGTGCGTTAGCGTCGGCTAAACCCTCGCGCGCCGGCGGCTCACGGGTTTGGGTGAGCCTCTGACGAATCGCATAAATCAAATAATTTCGCGTGAGACATGCAGTTCACACAGGAGGCTATATGCACATAGGCGTTCCGAAGGAGATCAAGAACCACGAATATCGCGTGGGCCTCACGCCGTCATCCGTGCGGGAGATCATTGCGCACGGACACAAGGTCAGCGTGGAGACGGGCGCGGGCAGTGGCATCGGCGCATCCGACGATGCGTACAGAACAGCAGGCGCAGACGTGCTGCCTGGCGCCGAGGAGGTCTTTGCGGCCGCCGACATGATCGTCAAGGTCAAAGAACCGCAAGCTGTCGAACGCGCGATGCTGCGCGACGGACAGATTCTCTTCACCTACCTGCACCTCGCACCCGACCCGCAACAGTGCGCCGATCTCGTGAAAAGCAACGCAGTCTGCATCGCGTACGAAACCGTCACCCAGCCCGCTGGCGGGCTGCCACTGCTTGCGCCGATGTCCGAAGTCGCGGGACGCATGTCGATTCAGGCGGGAGCGTTTTGCCTGGAGTGCGCTCACGGCGGCAAGGGCATCTTGCTCGGCGGCGTGGCGGGCGTGCCGTCCGCGAGAATCGTCATTCTCGGCGGCGGCGTGGTCGGCTCGAACGCGGCGCAGATCGCCGTCGGCACGGGTGCGCAGGTCGTCGTGATCGACCGCAACGTCGACGTGTTGCGGCGCATGGACCGCCTGCTTGGCGCGCGCGTGATCACCGTGTATTCGAATCAGGACAACATCGAACAACACGTGCTCGAGGCCGACCTCGTGATTGGCGGTGTGCTGGTGCCCGGCGCGGCCGCGCCGAAGCTGGTGACGCGCAAGATGGTCGAAGCGATGCGTCCGGGTTCGGCGATCGTCGATGTCGCCATCGATCAGGGCGGATGCTGCGAAACAGCACACGCCACGACGCACGCTGAGCCGACGTACAAGGTGGGCGAGATCGTGCATTACTGCGTGGCGAACATGCCGGGCGGCGTGCCGCGCACGTCCACCTACGCGCTGAACAACGCGACACTGCCTTTCGTCCTGCAGATCGCGGACAAAGGCTGGCGCAAGGCGCTCACCGACGACGAGCATCTCCGTCGCGGCCTGAATGTGGCGTTCGGCGCGGTGACCTGTCCTGAAGTCGCCGAAGCACTGGGCTACGCCTGTGAAGACGCAGGCGTCGTCGTCGCTGGATAGTCCAGAGACGGAGTGCGGTTATCGAACGATGGTGGCGAACGATGGCCGTCGGTTGTTCGCTGCCGTTCGGGCATCGATCGGGAAAAAGGGACGATCAACGCGCAAACGTGCCCAGCCCTTCCGCGTTGTAGTACTCGAGCGTCACCTGATTGCTCAGGAACGACACCTTCGAAATCGTCCCCGGCGCAGCGTTTTCGTTGACGAGCGTGAACGTGAAGGTATCGCCGTCCCAGTGCGACAGCGGCAAGCGCAACGGCGTTGCGCCGATCGTCAGAAGCAGTGATCCGCCCGCGTCGCTGATCTGCGCTGGCCCGTAGTAGTCGTTGTTGTAGGTGCCCGTGTACGTGGAAAGCGCGCGCGCCGGGAATGGCGACACGGGCGGCGCTACGCCGACGAGCGAGCCCGCTGGCCTGGCGATACCGGCTAACGCGTCGTTATAGAGCTTGAACCAGTCGCGCTGGATCGAGCCGAACTGCACGAGATCGAAGAACTGCGCGGTGAGCGTTTCGGGAACGCCGATCGGCCAGCCATTAGTGAGCACCACGATTGCGCAGCCCGTCGAAGGCACCACGACGAAGTTCGTTGCTGCTCCCGCGCCGAATGCGCCCGAATGACTATAGCTCGCACGGCCCGCCGCCGTCGTACCGACGTTGAAGCCGAAGCCATAGTAGCTCGCGCTCTGCCCGTTGCCCGCCGGGGCCGTCTGCGATTGCGGGCTGATCGCTGCATTGAGCGCCGTCGCATCGACGAGTCGATTGCCGTTGAAGACACCGTTGCCGAGCATCATGGCGAGCCACTTCGCCATGTCGTTTGCAGAAGAGCTGACGCCGCCTGCAGGCGATTGCGCGTCGGGCATCGAACCGAGGCCGACCACCCATTGGCCGTTGCGCGTCACGTGGCCGGTGGCGCGGTTCGCGCGCGCAATGAAATCGGCGTAGCGCGAGCTCGTGCTCGCCATGCCGAGCGGATGATAGAGCGCTTGCTCCGACAGGGTCGCCCAATCGACGCCCGCCGCCGACGCCACTGAAATCGCGCCCGCTGTCAGACCGAAGTTCGTATAGGCGTAAGAGCGGCGAAACGGCGTAAGCGGCAGATAGCGCAGGCGCTGCAAGATCGTCGTCTGGTCGTAGCCCATGTCCTCCAGCAGATCGCCCGCGTGATCCGGCAAGCCCGAGCGGTGCGAGTACACGTCGCCGATGGAGACTTGCGCGCTCACATCCGCGTCCGACAGCGTGAACCACGGCAAATGCGCGCGCACGGGCGTGTCCCATGACACCGTGCCGATGCCGATCTGATGCGCGACCACCATCGAGCCGACCGGCTTCGACAGCGACGCGAGCTGAAACACCGTGTCGGGATCGACGGCGAGTCCCGAACCGAGGAGCCGCGTGCCGAAGCCCTTCGCGTAGACCGTCTGAAGATTGCGCACGACGGCGACCGACATGCCGGGCACGCCCGTGGACGTCATCAGGTTGTTGGCGAGCGTGTCGAGTTGCGCGATGGCGGCATCGATCTGCGCGCCGGGTACGGGTGCTTCCGCGTTTGCGCTATTGCTGCCGCTGGCCGAATCGCTGGAGCCGCCGCACGCGGCGACGGCCCCGCACATCGCGGCGCCGAGAAAGCGCCGCCGTCCTTGCCCTGAGGTCATGCCACATCTCCGGATGACTGCTGCCACGGTCGAAGGCTCGTGCCGACGCCGCTGTCGTACACGTCGCGGCTGGCTTTCAGTTATAGATCATCGTCGAACGGAGTTGAAAGCCCAACGTCGCTTTGGCGTCGGTTCGCGCTGCGACTACGAATCGATCCAGCGGCAAGAAAGGTATCACGTCGCTCCGGACGGATTGACCTCAACAGTCACATGAGAAAGACCTTTGAAATGGGCCAATGCCGCATGAAAGAACGCTGGCCCATGCTGCGTCTTGTCCGTCGCAACCGACAAGACCGCGCCCATGTGACCGGGACCGAGGCGCCAGACATGAAGATCGAGAACTGTGTCACCGGCGTTCTCGACGGTTCGGCGTACGTCATCAGACAGGCGTCGGTCGTGATTCATATCCAGCAGGATTGCGCCCGTGTCGCGCAGCAGCCCATAAGACCAGTTCGCAATCGCGAGGGCACCAACGATCCCGGCCGCGGGATCCATCCAGACCCAGCCAAACCGCCACGCGAGCAGGAGACCAACAATCACCAGCAACCCGAACACCGCAACGGGAATCGCCTCACTAAAGTGAATCCGAACCGGCGAAAACACGCGCTGTCCCCTTGAGGGAATGCGCCGCCGATCGCAACTCCGTCGGAAAATACTGTTTGTAGATTTCACTACACGAGTGTAGTTTACGCTACATGAACGTATCGACAATCTGGTCCCTGCTGGTTCTCACGCTTCCAACCGAGAACGCCACAGCGCGCATGCGCTTCTGGCGAACACTGAAAGCAAAGGGATGTGCTGTGCTGCGCGACGGCATTTACCTGCTGCCTTACACCGAAGAGCGCGAGCAGATGCTCCGCGAACTGGCGAACGCCATCGCGGATAGTGGTGGCACCGCGCATCTGCTGCGCGCACCGAGCCTCGATGCCGCGCAGGACCAGGAGTTCCGCGCGCTTTTCGACCGCGGTGACGATCACGCCGGGTTCATGCGCTCACTGAAGGACGCACGCAAGACGGTTTCCGGCCAGTCGACGACAGATCTGACAAAGTTGCTTCGAAAGCTGCGCAAGGACTACGAAGCGATCGTCGCGATCGACTATTTTCCGGGCGACGCTTCGACCCGCACCGAGGCTGCGTGGCAGGACTTCATCGGTCTGATCGACACCGTGCTGTCGCCGGGCGAGCCCCATTCCGCCGAACGTCCCATCCGAAGGCTGTCAGCCGGTGACTATCAGGGCCGCACCTGGGCCACGCGCCAGCACATGTGGGTCGATCGTGTGGCGAGCGCCTGGCTGATCCGGCGCTTCATCGATCGCGATGCCCGGTTCATCTGGCTCACATCGCCTGGCACCTGCCCGGCCCACGCACTTGGTTTTGACTTCGACGGTGCGGCGTTCACTCATGTCGGTGAGCGCGTGACCTTTGAGGTACTGATTGCAAGCTTTGGTCTCGACGAGGACCCGGCACTGCTTCGGCTTGGCGAGATGGTCCATACCCTCGACGTTGGTGGCGCCCTCGTTCCCGAAGCGATCGGCTTTGAAGCCGTGATGTCAGGAGCCAGGGAGCGCGTGGCCGATGACGATCAACTGCTCGATGAAATGTCCCGTGTACTGGATTGTCTGTACACACACTTTGCGTCGGCTGCGAAAACTCGCGACGCTGAAGGTCGATCATGAGCACGACGACGGTAACGGCACCCGGCTACACACTGAGGCAGCTAGTGCTGTACATGCTAAGGCTGGGCACGCTCGGTTTTGGCGGACCTGTTGCGCTCGTCGGCTACATGCACCGCGATCTCGTTGAGCAGCGTGGCTGGATCAGCGAGTCGGATTACCGCGAGGGCCTGGCGCTCGCGCAGATGATGCCCGGACCGCTGGCTGCACAGCTCGGCATCTACATGGGCCACGTGCACTATCACCTCGTCGGCGCGACGCTCGCTGGCATCGCGTTCGTGTTGCCGTCGTTCATGATGGTCGTCGGCCTCGGCTGGGCCTACGCGCATTTCGGGGGCCTCTCCTGGATGCAGGCGGCCTTCTATGGCGTGGGTGCTGCCGTTGTCGGAATCATCGCAATGAGCGCCTACAAGCTCACGACGAGGACCTTGGGCAGAAACTGGCTTCTGTGGGCGATCTACCTGACGCTCGCTGCGGTGACCGTCATCACCGAATCCGAAATCGCGTGGCTGTTCATTGCGGGTGGCCTCATCAACTGGTTCGTTGTGGCTCCGCCCAGATGGCTTGCGAAGGGTGGCCTGAACGTCGTTGCGGCAACGCAATTGCCCGTCGCGAGCGGAATTTTTGGCGGCATTGACTGGCCGCTACTCGGCCAGATCGGATTGTTCTTCGCGAAGGCCGGTGCCTTCGTGTTCGGCTCCGGGCTGGCGATCGTGCCGTTCCTTTACGGCGGTGTCGTCACCGAACATCACTGGCTCAATGACAAACAGTTCGTCGATGCCGTCGCCGTTGCGATGATTACGCCGGGGCCAGTCGTGATCACAGTAGGCTTCATTGGCTATCTGGTCGCAGGTCTTTCGGGTGCCTGCGTAGCGGCGCTCGGCACCTTCCTGCCGTGCTATCTCTTTACCGTGCTACCCGCGCCGTACTTCAAGAAGTACGGCAAGCTGCCCGCCGTCAAGGCATTCGTCGACGGCATCACGGCCGCCGCTGTTGGCGCGATCACGGGCTCGGTGATCGTCATCGCGCGGCGCTCCATTGTCGACTGGCCGACGATTCTGCTGGCGTTCGCGACTGCGCTGCTGCTCTGGCGTTTCAAGAAGCTGCAGGAACCGGTCATCGTTATCGCCGCTGCGCTCATCGGTCTTGTTGTGTACCCGCTCATTCACTCGCACGCCGCCTGATTGCCTGCGCGTGCGTACACCTCCGAGGACAGCAGTCATGGCAACACGTCGTACATTCCTCCACAGCACGGCTGCCGTCGGCGCCGGAGTTCTGCTCACAAAGACGCAAAACGCACACGCGGCTGACGAGCCCGGCTTTGTCGACAGGCTGACCGACCCGGACGGCAAATATGTGGCCGGTCCGCTGCCCTTCGCCTACGACGCGCTTGAACCCGCGATCGATGCCCGCACCGTCGAACTGCACTACAACTTTCATCACAAGCCCGCAGTGGTCGCCGCCAACAAGGCAGAAGACGGACTTGCGAAAGCCCGCGATTCGAACGACTTCGCGCTCGTGAAGTTCTACGAGAAGGAGCTAGCCTTCCAGCTGTCCAGCCACATCCTGCATACGGTTTACTGGACGAGCATCTCGGGGAAAGGCGGTGAACCGAAGGGCGAACTCGCAAAGGCAATCGACAGGAACTTCGGTTCCTATGCGAAGTTCAAGGGGCAGCTGATCGCTGCAACGGTCGCCGTTGAGGCGTCGGGCTGGGGTGTGGTCGGCTATCACCCTGCGACCGGCAAGCTGATGATCCTGCAATGCGAGAACCATCAGAAACTCACGGCGTGGGGCATCCAGCCCGTCCTCGTCCTCGATGTGTTCGAGCATGCGTACTACCTGAAATACCAGAACCGGCGCAACGACTACGTCAACCAGCTTTTCAGCATCATCAACTGGGACAATGCCGCGTCGAGGCTACGGGCGGCGATGCCCGCTCAAAAAATAGCCTGACATGTACCCCGAGCGTATTCGGCGGCCGCCATGGGTATCCTGACTCGCCCGGCCTTGCTCCTTCCCGATGGAGTCGAGCGCGGTGCCTTGATCCTGCTAGTTGCCCGTGGGCTTCGCGGCATGTGCGACGGCTTTGTCGCGGTGCTGCTACCCGGCTATCTGCTGGCGCTTGGCTTTGGACAACTGGCTGTCGGACTTATCAGCACGACCACGCTGTTCGGCTCGGCTTTAGCGACTGTGCTAGTGGGTCTCGTCGGCAATCGCTTTGCGCCGCGAGGTCTGCTGCGCTTCGCGGCAGTGCTCATGATCGCCACCGGTCTGGCGTTCGCGGGGCTGTCATCGCTATGGCCACTGCTCATCGTTGCGTTCGTCGGCACGCTGAACCCGAGTTCGGGCGATGTCAGCCTGTTTCTTCCGCTTGAACACGCGCGGCTCGCGGAGTCGGCGACAGGCGATGCGCGTACCGCCCTGTTCGCGCGCTATAGCCTTGTCGGTGCGCTGTCAGCCGCACTCGGCGCTCTCGCGGCCGGACTGCCCGACTGGATCGCAGCACACGTGGGGATCCCACCGCTCATGGCGATACGCGCGATGTTCATCGTCTACTCGACAACAGGGTTCATCGTCTGGGTACTTTACCGGCATCTACCCGCGCCCCATGTGTCGGCTGACAGATCGCACGTACCGCTTGGGCCGTCACGCAGAATCGTCACGCACCTTGCGCTGCTATTTAGCGTCGATGCCTTTGCTGGTGGTCTCCTCGTCAACTCCCTGCTGACCTTGTGGTTGATCCAGCGGTTTGGACTGTCGCTCGGCGCGGCAGGTCAGTTCTTTTTCTGGGCGGGAATACTCAGCGCGGGTTCCCAGCTAGCCGCAGCACCGCTATCGCGCCGGATTGGCTTGCTCAATACGATGGTGTTCACACACATCCCGTCGAGCGTATGTCTCATTGCCGCAGCGTTTTCGCCATCGCTCGCGCTGACCCTGGCGCTTCTCCTTCTGCGTAGCGCCCTCTCGCAAATGGACGTACCGACTCGCAGCGCTTACGTCATGTCGATCGTTACGCCGGCTGAACGGCCCGCTGCGGCCAGCTTTACCGCAGTGCCACGAAGCCTAGCCGCAGCGCTCGCACCCGCGCTATCCGGGATGCTTCTCGGCTTGGGATGGCTCGGCGCTCCGCTGGTCGCTTGCGGTCTGCTCAAGATTGCCTATGACCTTGCGTTGCTCGTCTCATTCCGCCGCGTTCGGCCAGACGGAGGGTCTTCATGACGCACAAACCGATGTCCCGCCGCAGAGCCGTGCTTTTGTATGTCGTTCTCTGCGTGCTGTCCGCTGGCGCAGGCGTTTTCGTGTATCGCGTTCCTCAGGCCGCCCACTCATCGGGGACCGCTGACTTGCCGCTCACGCATGTCGCTGACGTGCCCTTACCCGGGCGCTCGACCCGTCTCGACTATGAGAGCTTCGATCCCGTTGGTCATCTGCTGTTCATCGCGCATCTGGGCGACAGCGAAGTCGTCGTCGTCGATACACAAAACTCGCGCGTGGTTGCTCGCATCGGCAACATTGCCAAAGTGCATGGCGTACTCGTTGTGCCTGAGTTGTCGCGCGTCTATGCGTCAGCAACTGGCTCGAATGAAGTCGTTGCCATTGACGAGCGTACGCTGAAGATCACCGCACGCATGCCGGGTGGCATCTATCCGGACGGGATGGCCTACGCGCCGGACACTCATAAACTCTACGTGTCGGACGAGACGGGTGGGACCGAAACAGTGATCGACACCCAATCCAATCGTCGCACCAACACGATCCAGCTGGGCGGCACCGTCGGCAACACATTTTTCGACGCCGTTTCTCGGCACGTCTTCGTGAACGCGCAGTCACAGCGACAACTTGTCGAAATCGATCCGACGAATGATGCGATCGTTGCGCGGATCGATTTACCGGGCGCTAAGGGCAACCACGGGCTGTACATCGTTCCGCAACTCCACCTCGCGTTTATCGCCTGCGAAGACAACGCCAGGCTACTGGAGTTGGACCTGCTTACGAGAAACGTCATCCAGTCGTTTAACGTCGGCGAGGACCCTGACGTACTCGCGTTCGATCCCGGTCGGAGCACGCTTTATGTTGCTGGTGAAGCAGGCATCGTGTCGATGTTCGCCGTTGAGTCGTCGACTGTGTCGAAAACTGGCGAGGGGAGCATCGGCGCTAACGCGCACGTGGTTGGTGTCGACCCATCGACACATCATGTCTTTTTCCCGCTGAAGAACGTCGACGGTCGTCCAGTGCTCCGTGTGATGGCACCATGGTGAGTTTTTGTGTCACCGGAAACGATGGCAAAAGGAGGTTAGCCATGAAAGCGGTCCCCATGCCGGCGGTACTGCTCGCAGCAACCTTCGCCATGGCTGCCGCCCCGCACGTGAGCGATGGCAGGCTGGTCGACGAGCACGGGATGACCTTGTACGTGTTCGACGGAAAGGGAGCCCCGGACGCAGATCGTGCGAAGGCAACTGCGAAAGAAACTTCCCCCCAGCAGCCTGAATGCCATCGTGCATGCGAAAAGCTTCGAGATGCTTTGACTGGTCGATTCAAGCGTCACGAAGATCGTGATCGCGCTGATCACGAAGAATAGCTCCAGGCCGTATTGACCCATGCGCGCCACGAGCGTGACGGCATATGGAAGATAAGGAAACTGAAACGACAGGTGTACTGCAACGCCCCCGACGATCGCGATCGCCCGACCTGCGTCGATTTAGGCCATTCGATCGTCCTCCTCGCGTGGTGACTGCGCCTTTCAAGGCCGCGAGGTTCGTGGACAAATCGTGTTTTGCGGAGGTTCCTGCTTTTTTCGCCTGTGTCGTGTAGTGCGGAAAAACAGACGTGAATAGCTTTGTGAATCGCTTTACGCCGCTTCCGGCTGCTCCGCCAGATGCAAGCCGTCGCGGCTCGTCTTGTGCGCGTCGATCAACCGATAAACCGTTTCACCCGGCACCGTCTCCGATTCGAGCAACTTGTCCGCAATCGCGCGCAGCACGGGCTCGTTGTCGCGCAGCAGCGCATAGCATGCGTCACTCAGATCCTTGAGCAGGATGTTCGCGTGCTCGATGGCGCCCTTCATCTGCAAACCCGCGTATTGCGCAGGCAGCGCGGCCAGGCTGAACAGATTGCCATCCGCGTTGAAGCCGAACTTCGACACCATGTCGAGACTGATGCGCGAGGCTTCCTGCAAGTCCGACGCGGCACCGCTCGACGCTTCCGAGAACATCAGCAATTCGGCATTGCGCCCGCCGAGCAAAACCTGAATCTCGTTGCGCATTTCGGTTTCGCGGTACAGGTGCTTGTCCTGCGTCTTCGTGATCAGCGCGACACCCAACGCGCCGCCGCGCGGCAGAATCGTCACCTCTTCGAGGATGCCCGTTCCTAGCAGGGCCGCAACGAGTCCGTGTCCGGCTTCATGAACAGCGATACGGGTGCGCTCTTCTTCCGTGAGCGCGCGCTCCGCGCCATTCACATCGCCGATACGTGCAATCTTGATCGCTTCGACGAAATGCTTCGCGGCCACTGTGTTGTCGCCCGCCTTGCGCGCTACGAGCCCGGCCTGATTGACGACCATCGCGAGCGTTGCGGGCGACAGGCCCGTGGTCAGACGCGCGAGCTGATTGAAATCGATATCGTCCGCCTTCGACGTCAACCGCTCCGCATAGAAACGGATGATGTCCGCGCGATCTTCGAGATCGGGCAGACGCACCTGCACCGTGCGATCGAAACGGCCAGGACGGCGCAACGCTTCATCGAGGTTGTCCGGGTGATTCGTCGCCGCGACGATAATCACACCCTCGTTCGATTCGAAGCCGTCCATCTCCGCGAGCAACTGGTTGATGACGCGATTGCTCTCAGCCTCGACGGGGCCGCCGCCCGTATCGGTACGCTTCGCGAGACCGTCTGCCTCGTCGATGAAGATGACGGTCGGTGCATTTTTGCGCGCGAGTTCGAACAGATGCTTGACCTTCTGAATGCCGACGCCGTAGTACTTTGCGCTGAAATAGCTGCCCGTGATCGAAATGAAGTTCGCGCCGCACTCGCCCGCGAGCGCCTGTGCGAGACGCGTCTTGCCGACGCCCGGCCCACCCGTCATCAGGATGCCGCACGGCGCGCGCACGCCCATTCCCGTGAACTGTTTCGGATTGGTCAGATAGGCCTGAATGTCGGACAGCGCGGCCTTCGCTTCGCCTGCGCCGATCACGTCTTCGAATGAAAGCGCCGGCGTTCTTTCGAGCAGACGCGCACCGCTCGTCATTTCGCGGCGCATGAACCACACGAGTCCGCCGATCAACAGCAGCGGCAGCAGTACGCTGATCGCGTCACGAGCTTTGTCGAAAGCATCCATCCAGCGCGCAGCGCCCGTGTGAATATTGGCGTCCGGCAGGTACACCATTTGATACGGCGAATGCGCGTCCGCTTTCATTTCGCCCAGCAGCAGCGCATTCGAGAAGGCGCCGTTGTGATCGGTGACGTAGTACTTCGCTCCATCTGCCGTCGACACGAGAATCGCATTCGGACTCACGCCGACCGCCGTGACGTTGTGCTCGCGAATGTCGCGCAGCATCTCCGACGCATCGCGCTCCTGATGTGTCCACGCCGTCGTGTCCTTGCGCATTTCGCTCGCGACGCCCGTCAATACCGGCGAGCCTTGCACGTTACGCTGATCGTGACGCAGATGCAGGAACGTCACGAGCGCCGCGAAGGCCGTCGCGGTCAGGCCAAGCATTACATAGCGGCCGTAGCGCGACCAGAACGTGTTCTTTGCCGGTTTCATCAGTTGATTCCTAAAACGGGCCACATCGTGGCCGACGCGCATTCGCGCGGACAAAATAAAACGAAGCACGCGCGCGTGATGCGCGTAACGGGACTGGATTGGAATGTGGCCGCAGCCGCGAACGAGGAAGGGACCAGTTCTTTCGTGCAATGACGTCGGTAAAAAAGACACGCTTATGCGTCCCTCTTTCGACCGCTGTGTGTCTATCGCATTATGCCCAGGCTTATGCCATTTCCAAAACGGTAGAAAAGGGCGTATTTAAGGGCTGATTCGCGCAATCGAACCGATTGGCCTTATAGAAGGCGCATTGCGGGAAGAAGTACCAATTGATGTTTGGATGGCAAAACACTTTTATCTTCGCAAGGCAGCGAAGACACATCACGCGGACGTTGCATCCGCGACAGGGTCGGTCATACGAAGATCGGGCACGGGCAAACCGTAAGCGGTCCGCCTGTGCCCGAGATAACGTCAGCGTCTCACGACACCCATGAGCAACGTGACAATAAAGATGACGAGGAACAGGACGAACAGAATCTTCGCGATACCTGCCGCTCCCGCTGCAATCCCGCCGAAGCCGAATACAGCAGCGATCAGCGCAATGACGAAGAAAACCAAGGCGTAATAAAGCATGTTCCGACCTCCGTTGCTTGAGTTATGGTCCCGGGCTGCTTGCGCGGCGACGTCCAACCACTTGAGCAAGCCGTGTTCCTGACGACAAACAACGGAGCCTACGAGCCGGAAACCTACGCAATGGCGGCAACGGCCGCGCGCAAACCGAGCAGATAGCTGTCCACGCCGAACCCGCAAATCTGGCCCTTCACGATCTCCGCGAAAACCGATTGATGACGAAACGCCTCGCGCGCATGGATGTTCGACATATGAATCTCGACGACAGGGACGGTCAGAATCGCGAGCGCATCGCGAATCCCGTAGCTGTAGTGCGTCCATGCGCCGGCGTTGATCAGCACGGCGTCCGCGCCGTCAGTGAATGCCTGGTGAATGCGTTCGCACATGTCGCCTTCATGATTGGTCTGATAGCTTTCGACCTCGACATTCAACTCGCGCCCCAGCGCCTGCAACGCACCGTCGATTTCCGCGAGCGTCACCGTGCCGTATTGCACCGGATCGCGCTTGCCGAACATGTTGTGATTGATCCCATGCAGCATCAGTACTTTTTTCATGTTTCCTCCGTTGGTTCGAGATCAGAACGTCAAACCGTCGCGCTGACTCGCGTATCGATGATCGCGCCGGTTCGAGCCGATTCCGCGATGGCTTCCGTGATGCGCAGGTTTTGCAGGCCATCGCGTACGGTGACGAGCGGCTGCGCGCTGCCTTCAATCACGTCGCAGAAGTGATCCAGTTGCCGCTCGAGCGGGTCCGTGCGCTCGATGCTCGCAGTGGATACGTCGAACGGCTTCCACCACGAGCGGTCTTCTTTAGTAGCGTAGGTCTTCAGGCGCATCGTGGGCACCGACAACGAACCCATGTCGCCCGCAATCACGTAGCAGTCTTCGTCGTCGTAGGACGCATAGCTTTTGTTCTCCTGCGAGGTCTGTTCCCAGCTGCGCGGTGACGCCGCCGTGTCCGACAACAGAAACGTGCCGAGCGCGCCGTTCTCGAAGCGCAGATTGATCGCCACCGTATCTTCGACGGCAAACCCGCGCGCCGTATTCGACGCGAACGCCTGCACCGCGACGATCTCGCCGCACAACGAACGCAGATTGCCGATCTCGTGAATCATGTTGATGAGAATCGGGCCGCCGCCCGCCTCGCGCCGCCACGGCGCCGCGTCGAAGTATTCGTCGGGTTTGAAGAACACGGCGCTGCCCATCACGCCGACAACCCTCCCGATCCGCCCTTCCCCGATGATCTCACGCGCCTTCGCGAGAATCGGGCTGTGCGCGCGATGATGGCCAACCAGAAGCGGCACGCCGGCGTCATCAGCCGAGACGCGCAGGCGTTCCCCTTCATCGAGTGTATGCGCGACGGGCTTCTCGATCAGCGCGGGAATACGCGCGCCGATGCATTCGAGCGCCTGCTCGACATGCAACTGGTTCGGCGTGGCGAGCACCACGCCATCGGGACGGCTAGCGGCGAACAGTTCGCGGAGCGTGCGAAAGAGCGGCACGTCGGCCTGTTTCGCCACTTCCTGCGCGGCAGGACCCGGATCGACGATCGCGGCAAGGCGGCAACGCGGACTCTGCTGGATCAATTCGATGTGACGTCGGCCGATAAGCCCGGCGCCGGCGACGGCAAGCTGCATTTGTCTCATGATTTCGTCGTGTTTATCGCCCAGGGATTGGACGTCTTTGTGAATTGAGACTAGATTACTCGTGCCAATCACCAACACAATGCAGCCGAATGGAAAATCATCATGCGCTATTAGCCAATAATGACGGCTTCCTGCGCGACCTTCAGTTGTTCTGCACCGTTGCCCGCCGCGCGAGCTTCATCACCGCGTCGACCGAAATGGGCATCTCGCCTTCGCACGTGAGCAAGCGCATCGCCTTGCTCGAAAAGAGTCTAGGCGTGAAGCTGTTCTTGCGCACGACCCGCCGCGTCAGCGTGACGAGCGACGGCGAAGCGGCGTTCCAGTGGGCGCAAAAAATCCTCGACGACGTACAAGGCATGTCCGACGCTTTCGCCGGGCTGAAGAGCGACCCGCGCGGCGTGATCCGCATCAGCACGAGTTTGCGCCTCGGCCGCGACCACGTATCGCCGATTCTCATGCTGTTGAGAAAGCGCTATGCCGCGCTCGAAATCTGGCTCGAACTGCTCGACCGGCGCGTCGATCTCGTCGGCGAAAACTTCGATATCGACGTGCGTGTCGGCAACATCCAGGAGCCGCATCTGATCGCGCACAAGATCGTCGACAGCGCGCGCATCCTGTGCGCGTCGCCTGCCTATCTGAAGCGTGCGGGCACGCCGCGCACGCTCGCCGATCTCGCGCAACACGATTGCCTGCTGTTTCGCGATCGCGACCAGCGCTTCGGCGTGTGGCGCCTGACGGGGCCGGACGGCGAGAAGTCGGTGAAGGTCACAGGCCCGATCGCGTCGAATCACAGTGACATCGTGCAACGCTGGGCGCTCGAAGGCTATGGCGTGATCATGGCGTCGATCTGGGACGTCGCATCGAGCCTCGAATCGGGCGCGCTCGTGCGCGTGCTGCCGCAACACCAGCAGCCCGCCGATGTCTGGGCCGTGACGTCGGCGCGCGCGTCATCGTCCGCGAAGATTCGCGTGTGTGTGGAGTTTCTGAAGGAGCAGTTGACGCGTGGACCGTACGCGTTGAAAACGCGCGGCGTGGCCGGGTTTTGATAGAAACGTGTGGTGCGGCGTTCTGCGGCCTCAACCCGCCGAACATGGCGCGGGCCCGAGTCTTTCGGCAACAGACGCACACGCGGCGCGCAACGGCTCGACATACGTTTCCAAAGGCGTGTCGTTGCGCCTGAATAGCGGAATGCTCACGCTGATGCACGAAGCGTTGAATGCGGGATTGCGCACGCGCGCAGTAAACAAAAAACCGCTAGTCAACGAAGCGCTCAAACCGCGTTTTCCGTCGCACCGCCGACGCGCGCTTCGAGAAAACGCAGCAGCGCTTTCACCTTGCTCGAATGACGGCGATTGGGCAGATACGCGGCATAGACGACGGCCTCTCCGCTCTGCGGCGTCACGTCGTAATCCGCGAAGAGGCGCATCAGACGCCCTGCGTTGATCTCGAGATTGACGAGCCAGTCCGGCAACAATGCCAGCCCTTGTCCGGCGAGCACTGCTTCGAGCAGCATCTCCAGGCTGTTCGAAATGAGCCGTCCGCGCACATCGATACGCTCATGCTCGGCGCCCCGGTTAAACGTCCACACCTGGCGCCCGCGATAACTGCCGCCGTACGCGATGCGCAGACATTCGTGTCCGGCGAGCGCGGCGGGCGTCGGCGGCGTGCTTGCGCGTTGCAGATAGTCGTGGCTCGCAACGATATAGCGCGGATTGTCCGCGAGCTTCTTCACGACGAGATTCGGATCGCGCGTCAGCATGCCGATACGCACGGCAACATCGATGCGATCGAGCGCGAGGTCTGCATAGTGATCGGCGACCACGACATCGAGCGCGACGCGCGGATATTCGGCGAGAAACGCGGCGAGATGCGGCGCGAGCTGCACGCGGTTGTAGGCGGACGGCACGGTGATACGCAGCGCGCCGACGGGCGCGGCGCCGCTGTCGAGAATGCTCTCGTCGGCCTCGGCGAGATCGTCAAGTACTTTCGAGATTTGCTCGACGTAGGCGGTACCCGCGTCTGTCAGGCTGACCTTGCGCGGCGTGCGTGTGAGCAAGGCCGTGCCGAGCGATGCTTCGAGCGCGTCCATCAGACGCGTCACCGACGACGTCGCTACGCCGAGGCGCTGGGCGGCCTTGGCGAAACCGCCTGCATCGGCGACTTCGAGCAGTGTGTTCAACGCGAGCAGTTTGTCCATGCGGGCGATTATGCCCACGAAGACGATTGCGCTCCACGCAACGGACGTTTGCAGTCAGCGACTATTCAAACAGTGCGGCGCAACGGGTAATCTGTGTTGGTGGCAGCAGCGGTGTGTATTCGCTTTTGCGTGGCGCACGCTGGGTGGTTTGCTTGTGGTTTCGCTGGCATCCGCGATTCGTTAGCTAGCTTCAAGCGTCGCCCCTGTGCGGGGCGGCACCTACTTTTCTTTGCCGCCGCAAAGAAAAGTAGGCAAAAGAAAGCGGCTAACACCGCCAATCCTTGTTCCTGCCTGAGGGCCCCCATAGGGTCTTACGCTTCACACGGCAGTGCCCTGATTGGTGCTCGTTGCCAACGCTTTGAACAATCGCATCACCCGCTTCAGGCACCCGTACAACGGCAAGCGGCAGCGAATGGTTTGCGCCGCCCAGGTGGCAAACTGTGTGTAGGTTGTCGCGACGTATAGCCTGGCGCTCTTACAGGGTGGAACGCGTGCGCTATCGGTTCGAAGTGAGGCGTGTGAGGTGCTACGGCCTACACACAGTTTGCCACCTGGGCGGCCGTGGAATATCTGGCACGGCATGATGCAGCGCGGGAGCGTGAAGCGGGTGAGGCGCACTGCAAGAGTGCTGGCAACGAACGTGGGTCACGTGGTCGCCGTGTGAAGCGTAAGAACCTGTGGGGGCCCTCAGGCAATGAGAGATGTTGGCGGTGTGAGCCGCTTTCTTTTGCCTACTTTTCTTTGCGGCGGCAAAGAAAAGTAGGTGCCGCCCCGCACAGGGGCGACGCGTGAAGCACGCTAACAAAGCGCGGATGCCAGCGAAACCACAAGCAAACCACACAGCGTGCGCCACGCAAAGACAACACTGGAAGCAGCAAAGACACAACGCGGATGCCACCGCAACAGCCAGATGCCACCGGCGCGTCATCCGATTACGAAAAGCTTGCACACGCACCGAATACACGCCATGCGCGGCGTTCACTGCAA
Source organism: Paraburkholderia terrae (assembly GCF_002902925.1). Classification (GTDB taxonomy): domain Bacteria; phylum Pseudomonadota; class Gammaproteobacteria; order Burkholderiales; family Burkholderiaceae; genus Paraburkholderia; species Paraburkholderia terrae. The sequence continues at coordinate 1,774,945 of NZ_CP026113.1, forward strand.
TTCGCTATGCTGCAAGGCAACACCGAAACACAACACGCACCACAAGCATTCAAGTCATAGCCATCAACAGGCTAAAGAGAAAGGAGTCAGCATGTCCAGCAGTTCCCCGACGCTCGCACGCAGCGACACAGCGGCCGAGCTCACACGCGGCCTCATAGCGCTATTCGCATTCAGTTGCGGCGCGATCGTCGCCAACCTGTACTACGCGCAACCGATCACCGAACTGATCGCGCCGTCGATCCACATGTCGAGCGGCATGGCGAGCCTGATCGTCTCGCTCACCCAGATCGGCTACGCGCTAGGCCTGTTCTTTCTCGTGCCGCTCGGCGATCTGCTCGAAAACCGCAAACTGATGATCGCGACGGCGCTGGTGTCGATAGCAAGCCTCGCCGCCGCGACATTCACGCAAACACCGGGCGCGTTCCTCGCAGTCTCGCTGCTAATCGGCTTTAGCTCCGTCGCGGTGCAGATCTTGATTCCCCTAGCCGCGCATCTCGCGCCAGATGAAACGCGTGGACGCGTCGTCGGCACGATCATGGGCGGGCTGCTGCTCGGTATCCTGCTGTCGCGGCCCATTTCGAGCGTCATCGCGGGTCACTTTGGATGGCGTGTCGTATTCGGCTCGGCTGCCGTGCTGATGGCGATCGTCACGACCGTGCTCGCGCTGACCATTCCGAAGCGTCAGCCCTCGCATCAGGCGACCTATCCTCAACTGATCGCGTCACTCGGCCACCTGCTGCGCACGATGCCCGTGCTGCGTCATCGCGCGCTGTATCAGGCATTGATGTTCGGCTCGTTCAGCCTGTTCTGGACCGCCGTACCCGTCGAGTTGACGCGCCATTACGGGCTGTCGCAGACGGCAATCGCCGTGTTCGCGCTGGTCGGCGCAATCGGCGCGACGTCGGCGCCCATCGCGGGCCGGCTCGCGGACGCGGGACACACAGTGCGCGCGACGCTGATCGCGCTGGTGGTCGGTGCGCTCGCCTATACGCCTGGCCTGATTCACCCGGCGTGGGGCGTTGCCGGTCTCGTCGTGACGGGCGTCGTGCTCGACTTCGCGGTGCAGATGAACATGGTGCTCGGCCAGCGCGAGATCTACGCGCTGCACGCCGCGAGCCGCAACCGGCTGAACGCGCTCTATATGACGAGCATCTTCGTCGGTGGCGCGATCGGTTCGGCGCTTGCCAGCCCGCTCTACGATCACGGCGGCTGGACGCTGGTGGCAACCGTCGCGACGGCGTTCCCGATGATCGCGCTCGCGCATTACCTGGTGATCGATCGGCCGCATGCCGCGGGCCACGCATGAAGATCTGAACGGCCTCTCATTCGACAGCGATAAACAAAAACGGCGCGAACCGGCTCAACTGATCTGCCGGTTCGCGCCGTTTTGCTTGCAGCGCGTGCGTTGCTTGTGAGTCGCCTATGCGCTTATTCGTGCGCGCCGAGCGGCTGAGGCAACGGCCCTGCGTCGTCCTCCTCCATCCGCGCGCTCTCGCCTGCTTTCAGCCTTGCGCGCTTCGACCACATCGCCGTGAGAATCGGCACGAGAATCGCGGTAACGAGGCACGCGGTCGCGACCATCGCCGTCGCTGCCGGCACCACCGGCTTGAAGCGCGGAATCATCTCGCCGATGATCGACGGATTAGCCACCGCCGCGCCCGCCGTCGACGATGCCGCGAGACCTGCCGCGCCATTGCCACCCGCGATATAGCGGTCGGCGAGAATCAGCGGAATGCCCGTGATGACGATCACGCCCAGCCCGAGCAGCACGCCCGGAATACCGCTCTTGACGATCACGTTCAGGTCGATACCGTTGCCGAGCGCAAAGCCGAAGAACGGAATCAGTGGCACCACGCAGCGGCCGAACAGTTCGCGCAGCGCGCTATCCAGATTGCCGAGCGTGAAGCCGATGACAAACGGCAGCACCGCGCCGACGAACAGCCGCGGCTCGAAGAACGCGACGCCCGTCGCGCCGAGAATGATCATGCTGACGAGCGGCCCCGATTCGATCGACATCAGCACGAACGCCCCCGCTTCTTCCTTCGTGCCGTATTGCTGCATCACGGCGGCATAGAGGCCGCCGTTGGTCATGTCCATCGAGGTCGTGATGGCCAGCACCGACAGCCCGGCGAACAACCCTGTCTTGATGCCGTCGATAGGCAGCAGCGAAGACGCGATGATCGTCGCGAGCCACGCGACCAGCATCTTTGTGACGAGCAACGTACCCGACTTGCGCAACACGGTGCCCGTAGCGCGCAGATCGATGGTTGCGCCCATGCAGAAGAACCAGACAGCGAGAATCGGCACAGTGCCCGTGATCAGGCCATTCGTGAACGACCCAAAGTACTTGCCGGCGCCAGGCGCGAACGAATGTACGCAAGCGCCGAGCAACAGCGGTATTAGCATGAGACCGCCTGGTACGCGGTCGATTGCCTTCTTCAGTTTCATGTCTCCTCCATACGACGCCAGGGCGGTGATGGGAACGGCAGAAAGGTCCGGTATGGTCCGGCTACATCCACCTGTCCGCGGACTATAGCATCGACAAAGGAACGATGTTCCGTTTTTGTTGGCATCGAGATTAATCGTTTACCCTGCTTTCACAATACCTCTCCCGGAATATGGATATTTGACGTTTTCTCTATTTCGGACCGACGTTCCGATCGTGCTAGACTGCGCCCACAATCAACCCGAACGCGGCGTCCAGCGTGCCGCCCAGCAGCGGAGGAGACATGGAAGTCAGGCAGAGCATCAACAGCGAATACGCGAAAACGCTCGACACAGCCGGCCTCAGAAAAGAGTTTCTGGTCGAGAAGGTGTTCGAGCCGGATGCGCTTGCGCTCACGTATAGCCATATCGACCGGATCATCGTCGGCGGCGCGTTTCCGCAGACGCGTGCTGTCGAAGTACCCAGTTCGCTCGGCAAGTCGATCGGTGTCAGCTATCTGCTGGAGCGGCGCGAACTCGGCGCGATCAATATCGGCGGCGACGGTTGGGTCGAGGCGGATGGCAAGCGGTTTATCGTGCGCAACGAGGAAGCTATCTATGTCGGCAAGGGCACGCAGTCGCTGACCTTCGGCAGCGACGATCCCGCGCATCCCGCCAAGTTCTATCTGAACTGCGCGCCCGCGCAGGCCACGTATCCGACTCGCACCATCACGCTCGCCGAAGCCTCGCCGCAAACGCTCGGCGATCCCGCAACGAGCAACCGCCGCACGATCTACAAGTTCATCGTTCCCGAAGTGGTGCCCACCTGCCAGCTGTCGATGGGCATGACCAAGCTCGAACCGGGCAACCTCTGGAACACGATGCCTTGCCACACGCACGAACGGCGCATGGAGGTGTATTTCTACTTCAACGTCGCCGACGATGCCGCCGTCTTCCACATGCTCGGCGAGCCAACCGAGACGCGGCATATTCTCGTTCACAACGAGCAGGCCGTGATCTCGCCGAGCTGGTCGATTCACTCGGGCGTCGGCACGCGCGCCTATACGTTCATCTGGGGGATGGTCGGCGAGAACCAGGTGTTCAGCGACATGGACCATCTCGCCGTGCGCGATCTGCGCTAATGCAACGCAGGCTTTCATCGAACAGGAATCGCGCATGACTACGCATCCTTCGCATCCTTCGCACCCTCCGCATCCCTTCGATCTCGGCGGCAAGGTCGCGCTCGTCACGGGCAGCAACACGGGACTCGGCGCGGGTATGGCGCGCGCGCTCGCGGCCGCGGGCTGCGACATCGTCGGCGTGAGCCGCTCGGACGACAGCGACACCGCGCAACAGGTGAAGGCGCTGGGACGCCGCTATGTCGGCGTGAGCGCCGACCTGTCGGACATCGCGCCCATCGACGACATCGTGCGCGCCGCACTCGAAGCCTGCGGGCGCATCGACGTGCTGGTGAACAACGCCGGCATCATCCGCCGCGCGGACGCGCTCACGTTCAGCGAGGACGACTGGGATGCCGTGATGAACGTGAACCTGAAGAGCGCGTTCTTTCTTGCGCAGGCCGTCGCGCGGCATTTCGTCGAACAGGATAAGCGAGGCAAGATCATCAACGTCGCGTCGATGTTGTCGTTCCAGGGCGGCATCCGCGTCGCGTCGTACACGTCGTCGAAAAGCGGGATGCTCGGACTCACGCGCCTGCTGGCCAACGAGTGGGCGGCGCGCGGCATCAACGTCAACGCGATCGCGCCGGGCTACATGGCGACATCGAACACGGCGGCGCTGCGGGACGACGAGCAGCGCAACAGCGAGATCGTCGCGCGCATCCCGGCGGGACGCTGGGGCACGCCCGACGATCTCGCGGGCCCGGTCGTGTTTCTCGCGTCGCCAGCTTCGGACTATGTGCATGGCCACACGCTCGCGGTCGACGGTGGCTGGCTCGCGCGGTGATGTGATTTGATGTGAATTGCGCGGCGCACGCGGTATATTTCGGCGATCAGCAACATCGTTGTGGAAAGACGCTGCGGGCAACCGCTGCGCAGACACTATGGCAGCCATCGACAAACTCAAGACCACGGCCGCCGCGCCCCGCAAGCGCGCCGCCGCCCCGCTCACGTCCGACGTGGACGCCGCCGATAAAGGCGAATCGTTGTCGTCGATCGCACGCGTGTTCGCGATTCTCGGCGCGATTGGCGACAGCGGGCAGATTGGCATCAGCGAGCTATCGCAACGGCTTTCGCTGTCGAAGACGACTGTGCATCGCGTGCTGCAAACGCTGAAGGCGCTTGGGTATGTGACGCAAGAGGTCGAAACCGAGCGCTATCACCTGACCATCCGGCTGTTCGAACTCGGTGCGAAGGCGTTGGAAAGCGTTGATCTCGTGCGCGAGGCTGATATCGAAATGCGCCGCATTGCGGGCGCGACGCGGGAGGCCGTGCATCTCGGCACGTTTGACGAAGACGCGATTATCTATATTCACAAGATCGACGCTGACTATGGGTTGCGGATGCAGTCGCGTATTGGGCGGCGTAATCCGTTGCATAGCACGGCGATTGGCAAGGTGTTGCTTGCGTGGATGGAACCTGCTGAAGCGCGCGAGGTGTTGTCGCATATCGAGTTTCGCAAGTCGACGGCGAAGACGCTCGCCTCTGCCGATGCCGTGATGAGCATTCTGCCGCAGGTGCGGGCGCAGGGTTATGGCGAGGATATCGAGGAGCAGGAAGAAGGTTTGCGATGCCTGGCTGTGCCAGTGTTTGACCGGTTTGGGCGTGTGATCGCGGGGCTTTCTGTTTCGTTTCCGACGATGCGGTGTGGGGCTGATACGAAGTTGCATTACGTGGCTTTGCTCAAGACTGCGGGGGCTGCTGTGTCGGCGAGGCTTGGGTATCGCGAGCCGACGCAGGAAGCAGCCGAGGTCACGCATCCGGGCTGACACTGAAGGTCACGCATCCGGGCTGACACTGAAGGTCAGCATTTTTTTGTTCTATGCGGATGCGCGGGCGGTTTGGTTTTTTTTGCCTTCGCGAGGGGGCTGCGCGCGCTGTTTGGTTTTTTTGCCTTTGCGCTGACATCCGTGGTTTGGCTTCGCGGCGCGGCTGGTTTGGTTTGCTTGTGTTTGCGCTGGCATCCGCGCTTTGCCTTCGTGCTTCAAGCGTTGCCCCTGTGCGGGGCGGCACCTACTTTTCTTTGCCGCCGCAAAGAAAAGTAGGCAAAAGAAAGCGGCTAACACCGCCAACATTTCTTCCTGCCTGAGGGCCCCCAAAGGTTCTTACGCTTCACACGGCAACTTTCCTGTTCGCGTTCGTTGCCAACGCTCTTGCGATACGCCTCACCCGCTTCATATGTCCGCGTTACAGCACGCCTTGCCAGGTAGTTCACCGCCGCCCAGGTGGCAAACTGTGTGTAGGCCGTAGTGCTACACACGCCACACTTCGGACCGATAGCGCATGCGTCCCACCCTGTAAGAGCGCTACCCTGTACGACGCGACAACCTACACACAGTTTGCCACCTAGGCGGCGCATACCATTCGCTGCCGCTTGCCGTTGTAGGGGTGCTTGAAGCGGGTGATGTGTATTAGCCTGGACCGGACCTGACAGGTAGTCGGGGAAGCGAATGAAGGAAGGCGATTCAGTGAGGAATCAGTTTCTCCCTGGCAAGTTCGAGTGAGTCGAGGAAGGTACGCATAGGTGTCTTGCCGTAACACCATCGCCCTTGATGTTCGCGCTCATTGTTGTACTGGTCAAGCCATGCGTCGAGATCGGTCTGCAGGGCTGCGATCGAATCGTAGATTTTCCTGCGGAACGCGATGCGATAGAACTCGTTGAGCATGGTCTTGTGAAGTCGTTCGACGATGCCGTTGGTCTGTGGAGAACGAGCTTTGGTGCGGGTGTGATCAATGTTCTCCACGGCCAGATAGAGCTCATATTCGTGATGCTCGGGGTTTCCGCAGTACTCGGTACCCCGGTCAGTCAGAACGCGAGCAAGCGGAATACCGTAGCTGTCGAAGAACGGTACGACGCGATCATTGAGCAGGTCGGCCGCCGGCAGCGGGGTCTTGCGGTCGTAGAGCTTGGCAAACGCCACCTTCGAGTAAGTGTCGACGAAGGTTTGCTGATAGACGCGGCCGACGCCCTTGAGGGTGCCGACATAAAAGGTATCCTGGGCGCCGCAGTAGCCGGGACATTCAGATTCGAATTCGCCATGCGTTTCCTTTTCCAGCTTGGCCCGCTCCAGCGCGGTGAGCTGCGATTCGGTCAGCACCAGCCCTTCCTGGGCGGACTTCGCCTCCAGCGCCTTCAGGCGCTTGTTCATGGTCTCAAGATCATGGCGCAGCCAGATGCTACGCACTCCCTGTGGCGAGACGCTGAGGGCGTGGCGTTTGAGCACCTCGTTGGCAATACGGATCTGGCCGTAAGCGGGCAGTTCCAGGGCCAGTTCGATCACCGCGGCCTCGACCTGGGGATCCACGCGGTTCTTTAGCAGCGGGCGGTGGTGGGAGATTTCCTGCAGGGCCGCTTCACCACCCTTGTCGTACAGTTCCTTGAAGCGGTAGAAGCTGTCGCGGGAATAGCCCATTACCCGGCAGGCCTGACTGACATTGCCCAGTTGCCGCGCCAGTTCGAGCATACCGACCTTGGCGCGGATGACTTTCTGTTCCTGAGTCATGGTGGACTCCTTGCGGTTCACCGTTGCGCGTCGCCGCTTCGGACTACGTCCTCCGCGCCCACGCGCAACGGCACGAGAAACCGACTACTGTCAGATTTAGTCTAGGCTATTACAGGTGATGCGATTGTTCAAAGCGTTGGCAACGAGCACTGACCCGAGCACTGCCGTGTGAAGCGTAAGAACCTTTGAGGGCCCTCAGGCAAACACAAGAACTGGCGGTGTTAGCCGCTTTCTTTTGCCTACTTTTCTTTGCGGCGGCAAAGAAAAGTAGGTGCCGCCCCGCACAGGGGCGACGCTTGAAGCACGCTAACAAAACGCGGATGCCAGCGAAAGCGCAAACACCGTAACGCGGATGCCAGCGCAAAGGCAAAAAAACCAAACCGCCCACGCCGCACAGGCGCAAAAAAACTCACTGCGTTGAACCCCGCAAATACTCCCCAAGAAAATCAACAAACGTCCGCAGCTTCACGGAAAGCTGATTCCGCTCAAGATAAATCGCATGAATATCCGCCCCGGGCAACGCCCAATCAACCAAAAGCGGCACGAGCGCGCCCCGCTCCAGATACTCCCCAATCTCCCACTCCGAACGCACAACAACACCACGCCCTTCAAGCGCCCAGTGCAGCACTGCACTGCCATCATTACTCGCTAGCGGCCCATCCACCTTCACAGTCTCCACGCGCTTGCCGCGCGAAAAATGCCACGTCCCATAAGCCGACTCATTCTCGCGCAGCACAATACACGCATGCCGCGTCAGATCATGCGGCAGCAAAGGCGTCCCATGCCGCTTCACATATTCGGGCGACGCGCACACGATGCGCCGGTTCTTCATCAACAAACGTGCATTGACACGCGCATCAGGCACCTCCCCAAACCGGATGCCAAGATCAAAACCCTCTTCCTGCAAACTCATCGGCCTGTCGGTCAGATGTAGCTGAATCTTCATCGACGGAAAACGCGCAACGAAATCAGAAATCGCAGGCGCAATCCGCGCACGACCGAAACCGAACGAAGCATTCACACGCAGCAACCCCGCCGGCTCAGCCCGGCTACGCGTCACCAGTTGTTCGAGTTCCTGCAACTCATCAAGTATCCGCGAGCCATTCGCGAGGTATAGCTCGCCTTCCGGCGTCAGGCTCAAACGCCGCGTCGTGCGGTTCATCAGGCGCACGCCGAGTCGCCGTTCGAGTTGCGCCAGGCGCTTGCTGACAGCCGGCGGCGTCACGCCAAGCTCGCGCGCCGCCGCCGCCAGATTGCGATGCCGCGCGACCAGCGCAAACAGATTCAGATCCGAAAAGCCGTCCATTTCACTGTCTCCCAACGTCCGTCACGATTCATTCCTTCAAGTTACGACCGGAATGCATTTGCGGAAACCCTATCTCCCAAGGCATCAATTAGACTCGATTCAACCTTGGGAGACAACGATGTTCGAAGGATTCACGGATGCGTCGGCCCACATCGACGGCATCACGATTCACGCAATCAAGGGCGGACGCGGTCCCGCGCTCCTGCTGTTGCACGGCCACCCGCAGACGCACGCAATCTGGCACAAGGTCGCGCCCGCACTCGCCGAGCATTTCACCGTGATCGCCGCCGACCTGCGCGGCTACGGCGACACCAGCAAGCCGCAAGGCACAGCGGATCACGCCAACTACTCCAAGCGCCGCATGGCGCTCGATCAGGTCGAACTGATGCGTGCGCATGGCTTCGCGTCGTTTGCCGTGATCGGCCATGACCGCGGCGGACGCGTGGCCGCGCGCATGGCGCTCGATCATCCCGACGCCGTCGAACGCCTCGTCACGCTAGACGTCGCGCCGACACTCGCGATGTACGAGAAAACCTCGTTCGATTTCGCTCGCGCTTACTGGCACTGGTTCATGCTGGTGCGTCCCGCGCCGTTTCCGGAGACGCTGATCCGCGCAGACCCGGACCTCTATCTGAAGCAGACGATCGGCGCGCGCAGCGCAGGCCTCGCGCCGTTCACGGCCGAAGCCTACGGCGAATATCTGCGCTGTCTGTCCGATCCCGCCACCGCGCATGGCATCTGCGAGGACTACCGCGCAAGCGTCACGATCGACCTCGAACACGACCGCGCGACGCTCGCCGCGCGCGAGCAGATCAAGTGCGACTTTCTCGCACTATGGGGCGCGCAAGGCGTGATCGAGCAATGCTTCGAGCCGCTTGTGGAGTGGCGGCCATACGCACCGCAAGTCCAAGGCGAAGCACTGCCCTGCGGCCACTACATCCCCGAAGACGCGCCGCAACTTTTGCTCGATCGCGTGCTGCCTTTTCTTGGCGCGTGACTCCAACACAAAGAAACCTCACATCACCATGTCGAAACGAACCCTCTACCAGAAGCTCGTCGAGTCGCATCTCGTATCGCGTATCGACGAGCAGAACGTGCTGCTGTACGTCGATCTGCATCTGATGAACGAGTACACCAGCCCGCAAGCCTTCAGCGCGCTCGAAGCGCGTGGCCGCGCGGTGCGCAGGCCACGGCAGCAGCTCGCCGTCGTCAGTCACATCATTCCGACTCACGCCGAAACGCCGCGCGTGATCCGCGACGCCGCATCGCTCGTGCTCGCGCAGAATCTCGGCCACAACTGCGAGCGTGCCGGCATCCGCCTGCTCGCCGCGAACGATCCGATGCAGGGCATCGAGCACATCGTCGCGCCCGAAATGGGACTCGTGCGGCCCGGCATGGTCGTGCTGTGCGGCGACAGCCACACGACCACATATGGCGCATTGGGCGCGCTGGGCTTCGGCATCGGCACGTCCGAGGTCGAGCATGTGCTCGCGACGCAAACCCTCGTCTATCGGCTCGCGCAGACCATGCGTATCGTGATCGACGGCGCGCTGCCTTATGGCACGTCGTCGAAAGACGTCGTGATCTGGCTGCTCAGCCAGATCGGCGCACAGGGCGCGCGTGGCTATGCCGTCGAGTTCGCGGGATCGACCATCGCGTCGCTGTCGGCGGAAGCGCGCATGACCTTGTGCAACATGACCGTCGAAGCGGGCGCGCGCGCCGCGCTGATCGCGCCCGACGCGACCACCTTCGACTATGTGCGCGCACACGCCAAATCGCTCGACGAAGCCGCGTGGCAAGCCGCCCTCGACGACTGGCGCACCCTTCGCTCCGACGACGACGCGCACTTCGACGCCGAACACTGTTTCGACGCGCGCGACATCGCGCCGTTCGTCACGTGGGGCACGAGCCCCGACCAGGCCATCGCAATCGATGCGCGTATCCCCGGAGAAGCCGAACAGCCTTCGCGGGAAGCCGCCGCGTCGCTGCGCCGCGCGCTCGACTACATGGGACTTCAAGCACAACAGCCGCTGGCCGGCACGCGGATCGATCGCGTCTTTATCGGCTCGTGTACGAATGGGCGCATCGAAGACCTGCGCAGCGTCGCGCAGATCGTGCGCGGCAAGCACGTCGCGCAAGGCGTGCGCGCGATGGTGGTGCCCGGCTCGGGCAGCGTGCGCCGCGCAGCCGAACAGGAAGGCATCGCGCAGACGCTCATCGACGCGGGCTTCGAATGGCGCGAGCCGGGCTGCTCGATGTGCCTCGCGATGAACGACGACATGCTCGACGAAGGCGAGCGCTGCGCATCGACGACGAACCGCAATTTCGAAGGACGCCAGGGACGCGGCGGCCGCACGCATCTGATGAGTCCTGCGATGGCAGCGGCAGCCGCATTGACCGGCTGCATCACCGATGTCCGCACACTGGAGGCACACGCGCAATGAACCGCTTGACCATCATCGAAGGCACGGCGGCGCCGTTGCCCATCGACAACCTCGACACCGACCAGATCATGCCGAAGCAGTTTCTGCGCATCGTCGACAAAGCCGGTCTTGCAGATGGATTGCTGTACGACCTGCGCTTCGATGCGCAAGGCGTGCCGCGTGCCGACTGCGTGCTCAACCAGCAAGCCTATGACGGCGCGCGCATCCTGATCGGCGGCGCGAACTTCGGCTGCGGATCGAGCCGCGAGCACGCCGTGTGGGGCTTGCAGCAATACGGCTTTCAGGCGGTAATCGCGCCGAGTTTCGCGGAGATTTTCTATTCGAACGCGATGAACAACCGTCTGCTGCTCGTGCAACTCGAACGCGACGCAATTGATGCACTCGTGCAGGCTTCGACCCAAACGCCTGAATCGAAACTTCGCATCGATCTCGAACGGCAAACCGTGATAGCTGCACACGGACAGACCTACACGTACCCGCTCGGCGCGCGCCATAAGCGCATGGTGATCGAAGGCATGGACACGATCGACCTGACGCTTGCGTCCCTTCCCGATATCGAGGCGTTCGAGCGCGCGCATTTCGCGCGGCGCGCATGGGCACAGGTGCTATGACAGCCACGCGGCACTCGCCGTAGCGGCTTCACCCTTTCACATTCAGACACGCCGATTCCCTTCCGACTGCAGAAGGGAACGGCCCCGCTTTGCCCCGACAAACGGAGGAGACATGAAGCGCAAACCGTTCTACAAGGTTCTCTATGTACAGGTGCTGTTCGCCATCGCGGCGGGCGTGCTGCTCGGACACTTCGCGCCGCATGAAGCCGTCGCGCTGAAGCCGCTCGGCGACATGTTCATCAAACTGGTCAGGATGATCATCGGGCCGGTGATCTTCTGCACGGTCGTGACGGGCATCGCCGGCATGCAGGACATGAAGAAGGTCGGACGCGTCGGCGGCAAGGCGCTGCTGTATTTCGAAGTCGCTTCGACGCTCGCGCTCGCAATCGGCCTCGTCGCCGCGCACGTGCTCAAACCAGGCAGCGGCTTCAACGTCGATCCGGCGACGCTCGACGCCAGCGCCGTATCGAGCTACGCGGCACAGGCCGCGCATGGCGACGGCATCGTCGCGTTCGTCATGCACGCGATCCCCGACACCTTCGCCGGCGCGATGACGCAAGGCGATATCCTGCCCGTGCTGGTGATCGCGATGCTGTTCGGCTCGGCGCTGGCCGTGCTGGGCGACAAGGCGGCGCCCGTGACGAACCTCGTCGAGACGCTGTCGAAAGCGTTCTTTCGCATCGTGCATATGATCACGAGCCTCGCGCCCATCGGCGCGTTCGGCGCAATGGCGTTCACGATCGGCCGTTACGGCATCGTCTCCCTGCTGCCGATGCTCAAGCTCATCGGCTCGTTCTATCTGACAGCGGCGCTGTTCGTCGCGATCGTGCTGGGCCTGATCGCCCGGATGTGCGGCTTCAGCCTGTGGCGCTTCCTGGTGTATATCCGCGACGAGTTGCTGATCGTGCTCGGCACCTCGACATCCGAGGCGGCGCTGCCTCAGCTGATGGAAAAGCTCGAACGGCTCGGTTGCCCGCGCGGCGTCGTGGGGCTCGTCGTGCCGACGGGTTACTCGTTCAATCTCGACGGCACGAACATCTATATGACGCTCGCCGTGCTGTTTCTCGCGCAGGCAACCAACACGCATCTGACCGTCACGCAGGAAATCACGCTGCTGCTGGTGACGATGCTGACATCGAAAGGATCGACAGGTGTGACGGGCGCGGGCTTCATCACGCTGGCCGCGAGTCTTTCCGTCGTGCCGACTGTACCCGTCGCGGCGATGGTGCTGATACTCGGCATCGACCGCTTCATGTCCGAGTGCCGCGCGCTGACGAATATCGTCGGCAACGGCGTGGCGTCGATCGTCGTCTCGGCATGGGAAGGCGGCCTGGATCGCGACGCGCTTGCCGCTGCGCTCGGACGCCGCGCAAACGATTCAACCGACCCACACTTCGAGACAACGGCCCCAGCGCAGAACACCGATATCGAAAAAGCATAACCTCGCGTTTTTCCTCATCACACAAATACTGCGCAATGTGCGTTACATCGCATCCGGCCGGGTCGATTGCTGGCAACTTTATTCACATCATGTTGATCGTGCGGACGACGCGATGCGCGTCCGCTACTCGGGGTCGTCCCTAGTAGCCCTGGTAAAGGCGTGCAGCATGGGTGTACGTCAGGTTCCGGCGGGATGCTGATTCGCAGGCGGTCAGCACCGGACAGGCGTACGGAGTTGTGTTTGCCGTATATGACCACCAGCGAGGTAACAACCATGAGAATCAGCACATTGCTCGGGTCTGCGGCGTTGACCGTGGCCTTCGGGCCAGCCCTTGTGTCCGCCACTGCGTGGGCTGACGGGCCGCGGTCAGCCTATGACAATGGCGGCACGAACGAAGCTTCGCTCGATCCGGGCGAAGAGCAGATGACAGCCGACGAGGAAAACAAGGCACGCCTGAAGGATCTGAGCGACGCCTATCACAGCGGCTACAACGCCCGCGCGAAGGAGGATGCCGATACTTACGCTTCCTTGCGCGAGCAGTTGAAGCGCACGTCGAAGGCCAATGCGCAGCAACCACCGCCGTTGCCGTCCGAGATGCCCGCCGACGACGGCGCGCAGGTGCGGCGCGTGAACCAGCCTCGCGTCGCGCAGCGGCAGTTGCAGGCGCAAGCAGCTTACGACGATGACGATGCCGCGCCCGTGCAATATGCACCCGCGCCGCCGCCGCGTCCGCGCTACCGGCCCGCGCCTGTCGTCTATACGCAGCCGCCGATGTACGACGGCCCTTCGCCGGAAGAGATGCAAACGGTGGTGTTCCAGCCGTATCAGCCGCCGCCCGTGCAGTACGTGCCTGTTTACCACCAGCCTGTCTACGTGAGCCAGCCGGTCATGCCGATGCAGTATGCGGCGCAGGTGCCCGTGTACCGCCAGGGCTATTACGGCTACCGCGGTTACGGCTGGTAGTACGAAGCAGAGTGTGTTGTCTGCATGCCGCGCCTTCGCAAGAAGGTGCGGCATGCGCACGTCCATGCGCAGCGCCGCCATCCATCACCAGCCGAACTTCGCCTCCACACCCACATAGTCCGCATTGCGTGCCCCTAACGCGCGTATCGAATCGCCGACTTCGAAGTGCACCGCTTCCAGCGCGAGCGCAACATTCGAACTGACGAGCCAGTCGGCGCGAACCTGTGCGTACATACCCGTCCAGCGCGTGCCCTTGCCTGCCGTGCCCGGCACCACGGCCGAACCCTGGCCGTAGATGGCGTCCGCCGTCGTCGCGCGCCACTGGAAGCCGAGCGCCGTCAACAACGTGACCTTCGGCGTCACCTTGAAGGTGATCGACGGCTTCACGTGGATCAAGTTGCTATAGCCCGTGTACCCCGCCAGCGTGAAGTAGTAGCCGTTGGGGAACAGCGGGTTGAAGGTTCCGACGCGGCCGTCGCCCGGATGCCGGTCGCCCGATGCGCCGTCCACCTGCAAGCCGAGCCGCGGCGAGCCCGCCACCGATGCGAACGTATAGCCGCTCAGCACGCCGAACGCCCACGCGCCGATCGTGTCGTTGCCGACGTGGCCCGTCTGGATCATCGTTTCAGCGTCCCAGTCGAACGGCGCGACTTTGCCCGCATAGCGCACGTCGAACACATCGCGATGCTCGGTGCCCGTCGCATCGATAAAGTGCGCGTTGTCGCGGTTGTAGCGCGACCAGTACGCGGACAGATCGCCCGGCCCCGTGTTCGCGCGCTCGACGCGCACGCCGCTGAAGGTCAGGTGGCGGTTCGATACATCGTCGAAGACCGTGACGTCGCGGTACTGCACGGGCTGTGTCAGGTAGCCGATGAAGCGCCATTTGTCGATCTCATAGTCGGCCCACAGCGCGTCATATGCCTGGCGCACGTTCGGCCCGTCGCGCACCGACACGAAGCGCTGCAAGTCGAACGCCATCTCCTGGCGACCGACGCGCGCCTTGAACGTGCCGCCGCCCACGCCATAGACGAACGCGACGAACGCCTGCTCGATATCGAGCGGATTCTTGTCGACGGGTGTGACGGAATCCTTGCCGAAGGGACGTGCGTCTTCGAGTTGAAAGAACGCCTGCACATGCTCGCCGATGTGCGCGTCGGCATGCACCTGCGCGCGCTGGATCACGTAGCTGTCGGGCCGCGCGCTGCCAAGACCGAACAGCGGCGTGTTGTTCAACTCGAAGCGCTCGCGCAGCGTCGCGCCGAGCGACAGATACGTCGACGGATCGCCGCCTAGAGGAATGTACTTGAGCGCGTCGAACGGCTTGCGCGGCACGCACGGCAACGCCAGCACCGACCAGTCTTCCTGCCAGCGGTTGAACGACAGCGACGACGGACGCTTCGCGCTGCATTGCGATGCGTCGGCCGCGCTTGTTTTCGTCGTGCTTGTCTCTGTCGTGTCGGCGGCGAGCGCGTTCGCGCCGTCCGCCAGACCGCAGACGGCGAGCGCTGCGCAAGCGGCAGCTCGCTTCGCGCTTTTGATTGAACGACGCACCGTCACTTCTTCGCTTCGTGAATCTCGGCGACGTAGCCGCCGGGAAATTCGACCATCGCGCTGCGCCCTTCGACCGTGCTGCTCGCGGGCGATAGCACTTTCACGCCGACGCCTTGCGCCTTGGTGAGCGTCGCGTCGAGATCGGCGACCTGATAGCCCGTCGTCTCGCGGCCATACGGATACGGCAGCTTGCCGTCCGTCACGAACACGAGCATGTTGCCGAAGCCCGACGCGATACGCACGCGCCGGATCGTGTCACCCGGCCGGCCGATTTCGCTGCCATCTGCACGACGGTTATCGGAGACGACCTTGCCATGCGAGAAGCGCACGAAACGCTTGATGAAATTGTCGGCGGCCTGCGCGGACACATAGACGCGATTGTCCGGCACCGTTTCGAGCGGACCATACGAAGGCGCCTTCGTGTGCCAGTACAGCTGCATATAAAGACCGCCCGGCCACTGGATGACCGCGTCCTTGCCGATCGGGTCGTCGAACGTATCGACGATCACATCGGCCCCCGCTGCACGCGCGGCGCGCACGGCCTTGTCGATATCGGTGACGAGATAGCCGGTGCGCTCGCTGCCGAACGGATACGGAATGGGCGTCTGGAACGCGAACACCGACAGCATGCCCACGGGCGTCTGCACATACTGCGAAGCCGTCTTGCTCGGCGTCGGCGTGACCGTGAACACGGCGCGCGGCGAAGCCTTGCCGCCGAACGTCGCGACGAAGCTGTCGACGAACGCATCGATGTCCTGATTCGACACATAGACGTGCGTCGTGTCGTACTGCGGTCCCACGGACACGACGGGCGCGCTCTTGCCCGCGTTCAGATGGTCGGCTTCCGCGAAAGCGGGCGAGCCGGCCAGCGTCACGCCGAGCGCCGCAATCGCGACGACAGCGGCGCGCAACAATCGATACATCTTGACGGTACTCATGAAAACACTCCTTGCTGGTAATGGTTGCCGCCGCGTCGCATCTTGACGCGCGGCGCGATCAGGTTTGCGCCGGCGCTGCGCCCGTGTTTCTCGACAGCGCCGCGAGCACGCACAGCGCGGCGAGCGGCAACAGGAGCGCCCAGAACGACCCGAGCAGATACCCGGCCGCTCCCGCGCCTGCACCAATCGCAAAACCGGCGACGGGCGGCAGCGTGCGCCACAAGCGACTGCGCGCCGCCTGCCGCGTTTTCGCGTCAGCGGGTGAAAACAGCAGATCGAACACGTCGATCACGGCTTGCGTGACGTTGCCCGTCATCACCGTGTTCGCGACGACGGAACGCGCGGTCAGGCGGCCATGCGCGTTCTGCACGCCCATCGCCGCTGCGCCGAGCAGGCCACAGGCGATCGTCAGCGGCGCGTCGGAATCGGTGATGGGCGCGGCCAGCACGCCCGCTGCCATGAAGCCCGTCAGCAGCGCCGCCTGCAGCACGTACAGTGCGCAGGCGCGCACGCCATGTCCGCGCGCAAGCAACTGGTTGTCGAGCACGCGCGCGAGTACGATGCCCGCGACGAACGCGGGAAACGCGAGCCACTTGATCAGCAGCCCCGTTCCCGCGCCCGCCAGGCCCGAGCCGATCAGAATGAAATTGCCCGTCACGTGTGCGGTGAAAAGGCCAAACAGCGCGACGAAGCCAAGCGTGTCGACATAGCCCGCGATGGTCGCAAGCCAGGTGTCCTCGCCAGGCACGTGATCGAGTTGCGCCGCGAGTTGCGCCTCCGCGCCCATGCTCACTGGTCCTTGCTGCATGACGGAGTCGGCTTGTTGCTCGCGACAGAGGGCGCGCTTTGCGTTTGCGCATCGGGCGTGCGTATTTGCGCCTGCACGAACGGAATCGCATGCTCGCCGATCACGATGCCGAGCAATCCTGCGAGCGCGATCAGCGGCGGCGCGGGCGACTGCACGCGCACGAGGTAATACAGCAGGCCGACCACAAGGCCCGCGCCCAAAGAAATCAGGTATGACATGGCTTACTCCTTCATTGCGTCACTGAATCAGCGCGGACAGCGACGCGTGCGCGGCCTCAGTGGCTGCAATCGCAAGCGGCGTGTGCGGAATGCACACGCCTGCGACTTCTACGAGCCGCGCCGCGCGTTCATTCGACTTGATCGATTCCATCGCCTGCGCTCACGCCTGTCGTTGCCCGGACGCATGCGGCCGCAGCGTAAGCCGGTAACGACCCGCGCCGCCGATCGCAATGGTGCCGAACAGGATCAGCAGCATCCACGCGAACTGCCCTTGATCCAGCGTCCACTCGCGATGCACGAGGCCAAGCGCAATCACGCTGACCAGCATGATCGGCAGCGCGGCGAGCCGCGTCGCGATGCCAGCGATCATCAGCAGCGGACACACCACCTCCGCGAAAATCGCAAAGGCCAGCGTCAGCGTCTTGCCGAAATGCAACGGGTCTTCGATCGCGTCGAGCTGGCTCGCGTAGTGGAGCGCCTTCGGCAGTCCATGCACGAGCAGCACGAGCACGCTCGCGGTGACGCGCAGAAACAGCAGCGCGGCGTCGGGTGCGGAAAAGCGCTTCATTGCGTGCTTGCACATCAGAACGCAAAGCAGCTGCAACCGAGCGCGCCCCAGAACGAGTTCGCGTCGCTGGCGGGCACGTTGCTGCGCCACGCCCATCCATGCGCATGACGATGCACACCGCACAGGTTCACACACGCGTCGTTGCACGATTGCTGCAGCGGCGCAGCGGCGGGACGGTAGCGCGCGTAGCCGCCATACTCCGCGACGGGCGACCACGTCGGGCTGACGGGCAACGCAGGCGGAGCGAAGGTCTCGAACTCGTCGGCGGCATAGACGACGCGGCCGTTGACCACCGTCAGCACCGAGGTCAGATGCTTGATCGCGTCTTCATCGACGGTGAAGTAGTCGTCGGACAGCACCGCGAAGTCGGCAAGCTGGCCCGGAACCAAAGCGCCCTTGCGCGTCTCGTCGTTCGAGAACCACGCGCTGCCGACCGTATAGCGGCGCAGCGCTTCCATGCGGTCGAGCCGGTCTTGTGCCGCGTACATCGCCGTGCCGCCCACCGTGCGTCCCGACACCAGCCAGAACAGCGACACGAAAGGATTGAAACTCGCGACACGCGTCGCATCCGTGCCTGCGCCGACGGGCAGCCCCGCAGCCAGCATCTGCCGCACGGGCGGCGTGCGCGCAGCCGCTTCCGCGCCATAACGGGCAATGAAGTACTCGCCCTGATACGCCATCCGATGCTGAACCGCGATACCGCCGCCAAGCGCCGCAATGCGTTCAATATTGCGCTGTGAAATCGTCTCGCAGTGGTCGAAGAACCAGCGCAGGCCCGCGAACGGCGTGTCCTGATTGACGCGCTCGAACACGTTGAGAAAGCGTTCGATCGATTCGTCGTAAGTCGCATGCAGCCGGAACGGCCAGCGGTTCTGCACCAGCAGCCGCACGACGGCTTCGAGTTCGCTTTCCATCACGTCCGGCAGATCGGGGCGCGGTTCCAGGAAATCTTCGAAGTCGGCGGCGGAGAACACCAGCATTTCGCCCGCGCCGTTCACCTTCAGGAAGTCGTCCCCGTCGCCGGGCTTCGTGACCTTGACCCACTTCGCGAAGTCTTCGATTTCCTTCTTCGCGTTTTGCGTGAAGAGGTTGTACGCAATACGCACCGTCAGCTCGTTGCGCTTCGCGAGTTCCATGATGACGGCGTAGTCGTCGGGATACGCCTGATAGCCGCCGCCCGCATCGATCGCGCTCGTCACGCCGAGACGGTTCAGCTCGCGCATGAACTGGCGCGACGAGTTCATCTGATCGTCGAGCGGCAGCTTCGGACCTTTTGCGAGCGTCGCGTACAGCAGGCCCGCATTCGGGCGCGCGATCAGCATGCCCGTCGGATTGCCACGGCGGTCGCGCTGGATTTCGCCGCCCGGCGGGTTCGGCGTGTCGCGGTCGTAGCCAACGGCGCGCAACGCCGCAGCGTTCAGCAGCGCGCTGTCGTAAAGGTGCAGGATAAAAACGGGCGTATCCGGCGCGATCGCGTTGATCTCTTCGAGCGTCGGGCCGCGCTTCTCCGCAAACTGAAATTCGTTCCATCCGCCGACCACGCGCACCCATTGCGGCGCCGGCGTGCGCGCAACCTGCGCGCGCAACATCTCGAGCGCGTCGCGCAGCGACGGCACGCCATCCCAGCGCAACTCGAGATTGAAATTGAGGCCGCCGCGAATCACGTGAAGGTGCGAATCGTTGAGGCCCGGGATGACCGTGCGGCCCTTCAGGTCGATGCGGCGCGTCGAATCGTTCGCCCATTGCATCATGTCGTGATCATTGCCGCTCGCGACGATCTCGCCTTTCGCGACGGCTAGCGCCGTCACGAACGAGCGCTTGTCGTCCTGCGTCGCTATCTTGCCGTTGTAGATCACCAGGTCCGCAATGCGGGCAGGCTGAATGGGTGCGGTCATCGTCGCTCTCCGTGAATCGTGGTCAGGCGCAATTCACGCGCGACGTCAGCGACGCCGCGCGTAAATCAAAACAGAAAAATGCTTGAGTCAATGAAGCCCAGATCAGCCCGCTTCGCTCGCGTGCTCGCCGAGAATCTGCTTCGCGTAGCGCACGCCGATGCCGTATGCGCTGTGCGCCTTGAAGATGTCCATGCAGCCTTCGTACGTTTCGCCGCGCGCCCAGTCGCGTTGCAGCTCGCACATGAACTGCAGCGAGTTCATCGGCACGGCGCCCGCCTGGACGATGCGTTGCACCGCGCGCTCGTGCGCTTCTTCCGTGATGTCGCCGCATGCGTCCGTCGGCACGTAGATCTCGAAGCCTTCGTTCAACATCTGGATGGTCGGGAAGGTCACGCACACTTCCGTCCACAGGCCCGCGATCACGATCTTCTTGCGGCCCGTTGCCTTGATCGCTTCACGGAAGCCCTTGTCTTCCCACGAGTTCATCGACGTGCGGTCGATCGGCTTGATCTCCGGAAACACCGCCTGCACTTCAGGCAGCAGATGGCCGCTGAACGAGTCGGCGGCGATCGTCGTCAGGATGGTCGGCACGTTGAAGAGCTTCGCGGCCTTCGCGAGGATCTGGACGTTGTGCAGGACGGTTGTGCGCTCGTGCGAGTGCGTGCCGAAGAACATCTGCGGCTGATGGTCGATAAGCGCGAGCGCGCACGTGTCGGGCGTCAACAGTTCATGTGCCATGAGTAGCTCCATTTCGCAGGCATGCGAGAGACCCGCACGGTTGCCTGAAGGCAACCGCGCTAGCGTCCGGTTAGTGGATGAATCCAGTCGACGTTGCATCGGCTATGCGGATGCGAACGGCTTCCCGCGCGGCTTATGCGCGAGTTTCACAATGCCGTGCGGGCATTTCGACTTGCGAGAAGGTTAGTGACGGGCGGACTTAAAGTCCTGATGCGCGCCTTAAACGTTATTAAGCGGCGTTATTAAGCACGGGATTGAACGGAGACAACACGCAGCGGTGCGCATGCGGCCGATGCCTCGCGCGCAACGGCGCGTTCGACGCCATTGCGCTGTTCCCAGTCGAGCGATGTCGCGAACCAGCGTTGCGCGTCGTCGTGACGGCCGAGCTTGCACAGCACGTCGCCCTTGATCCTGCATAGCTCGGCGTAGTACCAGCGTTCGCCGTTGTCGTCGGCGTGGCGCAGCGCGTCGTCGATCACGGTGAGCGCTTGCTTGTCGCGCGACGCCTGCATCAGCGCGACGGCGAGTTGTCCCTGCAACGGCGAAAGCTGCGCAAGATAGCCGGTTGCGCGCAGCGCGGAGATCGAGGTGGTCAACCGTTCGATCGAACTGGCTCCCGGGGTTTCGAGTGTCGCGAGCCATGCGTCGTAGCACGCGCAGCATGCGCTCCAGATCGTGAAGCCGAACCGCGTCGACAGTTCATGCAGCACGTCGATGCCATGACGCGCCGCCGCCTGATCGCCGTTCAGCAGCGCAATCGGCACGAGCGCCTCGACGAGCACATAGCAGATGACGATTTCATGGTCGTACTGCGCGGCCGAATCGAAGCAGCGCGCGGCGAGATCGTACGCGCCGCCGCGCTCGCCTTGCACCCACCGCACGCGCGCCAGCGTCGCGCGCGCGACGATGCCGTGATCGATGCGAAAGCCTGTTGTGTGCCAGCGGCTCAGTGACTTTTCTTCGTATGCTTCGATCATCCGTTCGAGCAATTCACGTGCGCGCGGCTGATCGCCCGCATAGTGCAGCGCGATCCCTTCGACGCGTCCCGACAACACAACCAGCGTTGCGTCGCCGCTGCTGCGCGCGAGATCGCCGAAGCGACGCGCGAACATCAGCGCATCGCGTGCGCGTCCACTGTATTGATGCCAGTTCCACACGCCCCAGCGCGCCCGCGTGACGTAGTTGGCGTGACCGGCCTGCAACGCCTCGTTCAGCACGAGCGTCCAGGCTTCGTGCGTCTCCGTCAACGGGCCTTCCGTATAGACGAGCGCGGCAGCGAGCGCCGACATGAGCCGCAAGTGCGCTTCGACGTCGACACTGCCGTCTTCTCGCGCTTCAGAAGGAACGATGCGCAGCGCGGCGCGCGCACGGCTGCAACACTCTTCGACCAACGACAGGTCATATAGATAAGGCACGGTGACGGCCGCGAGCGCAATGCCCGTCGCGTGATCGCCGCGTTCGCCCAGTGTCCAGTCGAGCGCGGTGCGCAGGTTGCCGAGTTCGCGCGTGAACTCGCCAAGCCACTCGACGACGGGCCGCTCGGCCCAGCGCTTCTGCGCCGTTTCGAGCATCTGCAGAAACAGCACGGCATGCGCACCCGCTGCGGACACGCGCTCGCCGTTGTCGTCGAGTTGCTGGAGCGCGTAGGCGCGCGTCGATTCGAGCAGACGGTAGCGATACGACGAGCCTTCGAAGTCTGTCGTCAGCAATGAGCGCGAGACGAGACCGCTCACGGCATCGAGCGCTTCCATGCGCGTGAGCCCGGCGTGCTCCGCCATCGCGCAGGCGGCATCGAGCGTGAAGCCGTTGACGAACATGCCGAGCCAGCGCAGCAACTTCTGTTCGTCGCGGCTCAACAGACGGTAGCTCCAGTCGAGCGTCGCCTTGAGCGTCTGGTGGCGCGGCAAGGCCGTGCGCCGGCCGCCCGTGAGGATGCGGAAGCGGTCGTCGAGATGCTCGGCCAGCAGGCCGATGCCCAGCACGGCCGCGCGCGACGCGGCCAGTTCGAGCGCGAGCGGAATGCCGTCGAGCCGGCGGCACACTTCTCCCATCAGACGAATGCTGGCTTCGTCGAGCGCAAAGTGCGCGCCGTCGGCTTGTGCGCGTGCCAGAAAGAAACGCACGGCGGGCGTGCGCAATACATCGGTGCCAGGATCGTCCGGGGTCGGCACGGACAGCGGCGGCACCTGATAGACGATTTCGTCGCGCACGCGCAAGGCTTCGCGGCTCGTCGCCAGTACGCGCATGCGGCTGCCCGCGCCCGTCAGGGACTCCGCAATCGCGGCCACGATCTCCAGCACCTGCTCGCAGTTGTCGAGCACCACCAGCGCCTCGCGGTCGCGCCATTCGGCGGCAATCTGCGCGAGCGCGGTGCGGCTCGCGGAGAGCCGACTGCCCATCGCGAAGGCGAGCGCGTCGAGCGCCGACGGCGCATCGCTCACGGCCGCGAGCGGCACGAACACGACACCATCGGCGAACGCGTGCTGGATCGCATGCGCGACTTCGACCGCGAGGCGCGTCTTGCCGATGCCGCCCGTGCCTACCAGCGTCACGGCCTGATGGGCGCGCAACGCGGCTGACACGCCATCGAGCGCATCCTGCCTGCCGATCAGCTCCGGCACGCGCGCGGGCAACGGCCGACGTGAAGGTCGCGCGGCGTCGACGCCGACCGATACATCTTCTTGCGTGGCGGACGGCACGCTGGCGCCGTCGCGCGCGTCGATGTCGTCATGCATGACCAGACGGTAGCCACGGCCGGGCACCGTGCGCAGACGCTCGCGCTCGTCGCCGAATGCACGGCGCAGCGCGGAGATATGGACCTGCAGATTGTTCTTTTCGACGACCGTGGTCGGCCAGACGACGCGCATGATCTCGTCTTTCGATACGAGTTCGCCGTCGGCGGCGATCAGCAACGCGAGAATGTCGAACGCGCGGCTGCCGATCGGGACTCTCTGCCCATCGAGACGCACTTCGCGATGATCAAGTGAAATCTCGAGTTGACCGATCTTGATCGTCATCATCTGAAGAGGTGATGTTGAGGACTGTGGAGCTCACAACGCCCGTTGCGCAACGTTGAAAGGCTCACACTATACGACGCCATATCGACATGAGCTGTGACGATTGCAGCCATGACGGCACGAAACGACAAACGGGACCGACTGCAAAGCAGTGTACAACGAACAAAAGCCGCCCGGCATGCCTGACGGGCGGCGTTCTCGATGCTTCACTTCATGCACGCCGATGAGCACGCCGATGCGCGCCCCGCGAATGCCCGGCTGGTTACTGCTTCAGGAACGACAGCAGATCGGCATTCACCTGCTCGACATGCGTGCTGCACATGCCGTGCGGCGCGCCTGCATAGACCTTCAGCGTCGCGTTCTTCACGAGCTTCGACGCAAGCTTCGCCGAAGCGTCGATGGGCACGATCTGATCGTCGTCGCCGTGCAGGAAGAGCGTGGGCACGTCGATCTTCTTCAGGTCATCCGTATAGTCGACTTCGGAGAACTGCCTGATGCACTCGTACTGGCCTTTGACCGAACCTGCCATGCCCTGGCGCCAGAAGTCCTCGATCAGCCCTTGCGAGACCTGCGCGTTGGGACGGTTGAACCCGTAGAACGGCGTCGCGAGATCGAGGTAGAACTGCGAGCGGTTGGCGGCGACGCCCGCGCGAATGCCGTCGAACACGGACATCGGCAGACCGCCCGGATTGTTGGCCGTCTTCAGCATCAGCGGCGGCACGGCGCCGATCAGCACGGCCTTCGCGACACGCTTCGAGCCATGACGGCCAAGGTAATGCGCGACTTCGCCGCCGCCCGTCGAATGGCCGACCAGCATCGCGTTCGTCACGTCGAGCGCATCGAGCACGGCGGCGAGATCGTCCGCGTAGGTGTCCATGTCGTTGCCGCCCGAAGCCTGGCCTGAACGGCCATGTCCGCGTCGGTCGTGCGCGATCACGCGATAGCCCTGGTTCACGAGGAACAGCATCTGCGGGTCCCACGCATCGGCGGACAGCGGCCAGCCGTGCGAGAAGACGACGGGCGTGCCCGTGCCCCAGTCCTTGAAGAAGATGTCCGTGCCGTCCTTCGCCTTCACGAAGTTCTCACGCTGGTTGTGCGCGCTCATTCATTGTTCTCCGTCGTTGCGTCGCATCGCGCACGCTGGCGCGGCGCGAGTCTGGTGTCAGAAAGGACGGAGCTTAGCGAGGTGCGCAGTCAAAGTCCTTATGCGCGGCTTAAACATCCTGAACGGAACCTCGCGCGCTTGACGGAATGAATGCTTCGGCAGGCGCGCGTCGCATGGCGAGCACGCGTCTGCGGAGGTTAATAAATTTTCAGGTGGATTCGAGCAAGGATGATCGTGCGTCAAAGCCCGTTGGCCATCGCTGGCTGGCCGCTGTCGGCATCGAGCGACGGACGAGACTCGTGCGTCAGATGCAGCAGCACGGCAAGCCGCCTGATATCGGGCGCGCTCGATTGCAGGTCGACGCGCTTCGACACGTCGGCCAGCAGCGAAGCCGCCCGCACCGTCTCGCCGCGTTCGAGCAGATGGTCCGCGAAGTTCAGCACGGCGCGCAATTCGAGCATCGGCGCATGTTGCTCTCTGGCCGTCTGCATCGCGTCGAGCAGATGGCGGCGTGCTTCCGTTTCGAACTCGTCGGCCATCGACGCGCGCCCGTTCGACTGGATCACGCGCGATTGCTCCAGCGCCGTCACGCCCATCACGCGCTGCAGTTCCGCGACGAAGAAATGCTCGCCATGTGCGTTGCAGAACTCGAGCGCCTCGTCGAGCTTCAGGCGCGCTTCGGCGATGCGCCCCGTTCTCGCCATCGCTTCCGCGCAAACGGCGATCACGGGCGTCAGCACTCGCCGGAAGCCGCACGACAACAACCGTTGCAGCGCGGGTTCAAGCTTCGCCAGGCCGGCTTGCGGGTGTCCCTGCAGAATGTCGAGGTGTCCCGCATGGCACTCGCCGTACGCCTGCCATATCTCGAAGCGGTTCAACGCGACCTGCGATCGCAGCACAGCAAGATAGCGCGCTGCCGTTTCGAGCTCGCCGCATTGCAGCGCCAATGGCACGGCAGCGACGGCAAGCACGTGACTCAGCGAAGGCTCCAGCATGTCCGGCCGGATCGAGTTGACGACGTGCTCGACCAGTTGCATCGCCCGCTCGGGATGCCCCTGCATCCATACGATCCGCGCAAGCGTGCCGTTGCCGAACGTGAACGGATCGACGGCGACGCCAAGGCTGCCGGGCGCGATCGGCCCGAGTTCGGTCAGCGCGGCGATCGCCCGCTCCAGCCGCACGCGTGCCTGTTCGTGCTCACCAAAGCAATGCAGCGACACGGCGATCATCTCTGCCGCGAGAATCTGCTGCCACGGCGTGCCGCAGCGTTCGGCAAAAGCCTGAAAGCGCGTCGCGAAGCGGAACGACGCGTGAATGTCGGACGATGCGAGCATCGAGTTCCATGCGCCCCATAGCGCGCGCGCCTCGAACGCATCGTCGCGTGCCTGGCGCGCGAGCACCAGCACGCGCTTCCACAACGGGCCCGCCTCGCGCACCGCGCCGCCCGTGTGCAGCAGCGTCGAGGCATACGCGGAACACAGGCGCATTTCACACAGGGTATCGACGGAATCGGGCGGCAGCGCATCGAGCGCGGCCAGCGCGCGGCCCGAACGTTCATAGCATTCGTGCAGCAGCGGGCCTTGCAGCAGCGTCCCCACCAGCGAGCCCACCAGCGCGACGCCGAGCGCGGGATTGCCGCCCGGCGAGAAAGCCCATTCGAATGCGGCGCGCGCGTCGTCGAGCGCGAGGCGCGGCTCGGCGGCGGCGAGGCCCTGCGCGGCACCGCCGACCGGCACCTTGCCGTGCTCGATCCGCTCCTGCAGAGAGTGCATGTGACGCGTCGCGATGCGCTGCAGCTCGCCTTCGTCGCGCAGCTTCTCCATCGCGTACGCGCGCGTCGATTCCGTCAGCCGGTATTGCGCAATCGCTCCGCGGAACTCGACGCTCAACAGCGACTTGGCGGCCAGTTCGCTCAAGCTCGAAATGACGGACGCAATCGGCATGTCTGGTTCAGTCGCGACCGTGCAGACGGCGTCGAACGTGAAGGCGCCGGCGAAGAAACCGAGCCGCCTGAACAACATACGCGACGTCGTATCGAGCAGCGCGTAGCTCCACTCGAAGGTCGCGCGCAAGGTCTGATGACGCGGCAGCGCGGAACGCAGCCCGCCCGTCAGCAGGTTCAGGCGGTCGTCCAGACGCGAGGCCACGCCTTCGACGCCGAGCGTCGCCACGCGCGCGGCGGCCAGTTCAATGGCAAGCGGCAAACCTTCGAGCCGCCGGCAGATTTCGCCGACCAGCCGGATCGCGTTTTCATCGGCACCGCATTCGGGCGCAACCGACTTCGCGCGGTTCAGGAACAGTTCGACGGCCGAATGCGCGAGGATCGCATCCGTGGATGCGCCGCTCGCGGGCACTGCCAGCGGTTCGACGCGAAACACGGACTCGGCCCAGATATGCAGCGGCTCGCGGCTCGTCACGAGCACGCGCAGCGCCGGATTGCGCGCGGCCAGCGCTTCGACGAGACTCGCGACCACGTCGATCACGTGCTCGGCGTTGTCGAGCACGAGCACGCACGGCGCGGCGGCAATCACGTCGGCGAGGCTTTCCTGCGTCAGGTATTCATCGGATGCATCGATCCGCAATGCGCCCGCCAGCGCCTTGAGCACGGTGTCGCGCGTCGAGGCTTTGGCCAGTTCGACAAAGCACACCGGCTCGTTGAAATGGTCGCCCGTGGGTTCGCGCATGGCCCGCGCGACATGGACGGCGAGACATGTCTTGCCGATGCCGCCCGCACCGACCAGCGTGACGACGGAAGCATGGCCAAGCCGTTCGACGATCTGCGCGATTTCGCCCTGACGGCCAACCAGCGTCGCGGCGCAGGCCGGCAGCCCGCCGCCGTTCGCGAGCGGCCCGCCCTGCCGTTCCGGCGCGCGCGCGTGGCGGTTCTCCGACACGAGCAGATAGCCGCGCCCCGGCACGGTCTTGATGAGTTCGCGGTCTGCGCCGAACAGCTTGCGCAACGCGGCGATATGCACCTGCAGCCGGTTCTCCTCGACGATCGAGCCGGGCCACACGGCATCCATGATGGCGTCCTTCGACACGATGCCGCCGTCCGCGCGATACAGCACCTCGAGAATGTCAAAGGCACGTGCGCCGATCCGCACCGAGCGGCCATGCTGACGAATCTCTCGCTGTTCGAAGTTGACGAGCAATGTGCCAATCTGAATCATGGCCGCCTCCAGGAAACGCTGTGCGCGAGTTCGATTGAACGATGTGGTACACCTGGTTGAAGGTCGAAGATCGGGTGCGTCAAGTTTTCGCTGTGTGCGTGGGTCTTGCGTAGTTATTGGCTTGCGCGCATCGTGCCGCGACGTTGCTCAAAGATTGGGCTTTGTCGATCACGCAAAGGGCTGGCTGAAAGAGGATATGCGTCCGGATTGTAAACAGGCTGTAACGGCGTGTCTTGAATAATAGTGACCTGATATGAATTTGTGCGGTCTTTTTTACCGTTATGAGGATCACATCACATCCTGGTGCATAGGCAGCAAGTCAAGGCCCGAACGGCGGCAAAATCCGCCAGAATACCGCCCCTCCTGAATCAAATGAATCAACCTGCGATAAAACATAAAGGCGGCCAGCCATTTTTGAATATTTATCGTCAGTCGCTTCCGTGTAAACTCGCCGGATTATGTTTCGCACGCAATGCATGAATTGAGGACGTTGCTCATGTCGACTCACGCACAACCCGCAGCGGCCGCGCCACCCAAGCCGAAGGACGCGCTCGGATGCGTGACGAGCAAATTACGCAAGGACATTGAATTAGATATTGGCGACATCCGCTTCTATCGCAAGTGCATGGATGAAGCGCATCTGGATCGCGTCGCCATGCCGGCATGCGACCGGGGTTTTCTGGTCGGCATATCGCTGAACAGCGGGCATCGGCGGAATATTTTTAACGGCGCGCGACTCATCGCCAAACGGTTTGAAGCGGATTCGATTTATATCCGCGATTTCTCAGAAGATTATCGCGCTGATCTATATGGGAATTTCGACTTCGTGCTGGTCGAATTATCGCGTGCATTCTTCACACGACTCAGCGACGAACTCGGCGGCCCCGGCATCGACGGGTTGACCTGCGCGGTCGAACAGAAAGACCCTGTGCTCGGTCATCTCGCGCGTGCGCTGGACAGCAATCTCGCCCACTACGGCGCCATCGATTCGCTCTTTGCCGAGCAGATGGGCGTGATCGTCGGCACGCACCTCGCGCAGCGCTACGGCAATCTGCGCGATCGCCGGCCGCGCGCGAAAGGCGCGCTGTCTCACGCGCATGAAGCGCGTGCCAAAGAACTGCTGATCGAGCGTTCGCGGCAAGGCGCGTCCATCGCCGATGTCGCCAGCGAATGCAATCTGTCGCGCGGCTATTTCATCCGGGCGTTTTCCCGTGCCACGGGGCGTACCCCGCATCAATGGCTGCTTGAACAACGTATCGGCGAAGCGCGGCAACTGATCGAAGCGACCAACTTGACGCTGACGGAAATCGCGAGCTTTTGCGGCTTCGCGGACCAGAGCCATCTGAACCGCCTGTTCCTGAAGGCGACGGGCACGTCGCCGGGTGCATGGCGGCGTGCGGCCGGGCGTTAGATCGCCGCCCCGCAGGACGACCCTCAGGACGGCACCCGCTTGCCGGGCAGCAACGTGACGGTGCATGTCATGCCCGCCGCGAGGTGCATCCCCGCTGGCACGCTATCGAGATGCACCCGCACGGGCACCCGCTGCGCAAGCCGCACCCATGTGAAGATCGGGTTCACATCGGCCAGCAAGTCGTTGCCGCTGGTCGGATTGTCGCGGTCGGCGATGCCGCTCGACAGGCTGTCCACATGCCCCTGAATGTCGACGCCGCCCGACAGCAGACGCACCACGGCGCGGTCGCCGACATGCACGCGCGGAATCTTGGTTTCCTCGAAATAGCCGTAGACCCAGAACGAGTGCGCGTCGATCAGCGCCATGCGCGCCGAGCCCGCCGTCGCGTAGTCGCCCGGCCACAGGTTCAGGTTGGTGATATAGCCGTCGGCGGGCGCTCTCACCACGCTGCGCGTCAGATTGAGTTGCGCCGTCTGCTGCTCGACGACGGCGGCTTTATATAGCGCCTCGGCCGCGCTATAGGCAGCGATGTCGGCGCGGTAAGCGGCATCCGACTGGTTCGCAGCCGAAGCGGCATCTTCGCGGGTTTCGTCGGAGATCACGTCGCCCGCGAGGTTCGCGCGGCGCGCCGCCTGCTCGCGCTTCATCTGGTCGCGTGACGCGCCTTCCGACATCTGCGCCTTGGCACGCGCCATCTCGGCCTGGGCCCGCGCGATGTCGGCATCCGCCTGCGCGACGGCGTAGTTGAAGCGATACGGGTCGAGCACGAACAGCACGTCGCCGCGATGCACGTACTGGTTGTCCTTCACGCGAACTTCGCTGACGAGCCCCGACACGTCGGTCGCCACGTCGATCACGTCGGCGCGCACGCGGCCGTCGCGCGTCCATGGCGAGTACATGTAGTTGACCCACAGCAGGCGCACCAGCACCAGCGCGATCAGCAGGATCGTCACGGTGAAGAGCGCGCGCAGGAAGGATTGCGGTTTGATCGTCATTTTTATATGCAAGCGGTTTCAGGTCGACAAGGCGCGTGGTTCATCATGGTTCATGGCCGCGTCATCCACGCACCAGCAGCGAGACGCCGCTGAACATCGCGGCGAAGAGCGCCACCCGGAACAACCCCGGATGCCATGCATACCGATAGACGCCAAGCCGCGCGAACAACAGATCGAGCATCACGAACACGACGACGCAACCGATCAGCACAGGCAGCAGATACGGTACGAGGAACGAACAGAATTCAATCTCAGCGGGCATTGTCAGGCTCCATGGCAGCGCGGTCGGCTGCCGTCGCGGCGAAACCGCCGCCCAGTTCTTTCATCAGCAGCGCCCACGCGTCGAGCCGTTTGGCCTCGACGTCGGCGAGCCGCTCTTCCTGCTCCTGCTGCGCGTTCTGCGCCGCGAGCACGTTCAGAAACTCCGTGATGCCGTTGCGATAGCCCGACTCCGCGAGCCGGTAGGCGTCGCGCGCCGCATCGAGCGTGCTTTGCGTCGACGTCTGTTGCTCATCCAGCGCGTGCAGCGACGTGACTTGCGCCGCGACGCCGCGCATCGCATCGACGATGGCCGCGTTGTACGCATCGACGGCGGCGTCGCGGTCCGACACGGCCACGCCGTACTCGCCGCGCAGCCGGCCGCCGTCGAAGATCGGCAGCGAAATGGCCGCACCGAGGCTATGGCCCGCGCCGTTGCTGCTCAACAGGTTGAAGAATCCGCCGAAGGTCGCCGCCGATCCCAGCGACGCTGTAGCAAGTAAATTGATGTTCGGATAGAAAGCAGCATGCGCGGCCGCCATGCCTTTCTCGGTGGCGTGTACGCGCCAGCGCTGCGCGACGATATCGGGCCGATGACCGATCAGATCGACAGGCAGCGACGCGGGCAACGCGATCGGCACATTCAGCGCGAGCGCCGGGCGCTTCAGCGTATCGCCGTAACCGGCACCCTTGCCCGCCAGCGCGGCGATATCGATGCGGCTCAACGCGAGTTGCTGCTGCGTTTCCTGAACCTTGGTCACGCTCATGGCCGCTTGCGTCGTGGCCTGCGACACGTCGAGACGGCTGCCGATGCCCGCTTCGAAGCGGGCCTTCGCGATATCGAGCGTGTGCTGTTCCTCTTGCTGCACGGCCTGGTCAGCGTCGAGCAACGCGTATTGCAGCGCGAGTTGCACATAGGCGCGCACGACAGCCGTCTGCAGTTCGACCACGGCAAAGCGGTCGTCGGCTACGGAGGCCTGCACGGCATCGAGCGCGCCTTCGCGGATCGCGCGGTTCTTACCCCACAGGTCCAGGTCGTACGAAAGACCCGCCGTTACGCTGTTGTTCCAGACGGTCGTGCCGCCCGGCGGCGCAGGCGTCGTATAACGCGCGAAGCGCTGGCGCTCGAAGTCGCCCGACGCGCCGACTTGCGGCAGTTCGGCAGCGCCTGCGACCTGTGCCTGGAATCGGGCGTTGTCGATGCGCGCCTGCGCTTCCTTCAGGCCCGGATTGCCCGCCGTCGCGTCCTTGACGAGCATATCGAGCTGCGGATCGTTCCATTGACTCCACCAGTCGTCGGTGGGCCAGGCGGCGTCCTGGCGTGTCGTGCGGATCGCGTTGCCGGGATCGAGCGAGGCCGTGGTCAACTCCGTTTCGTGCGGACGAATGCCGCCGCTATTGATGCACGAGCAGAGCAGCACACACAGCGCCGCCGTCGAGAGCGCGCGGCATGCAGTGTTCAGGAAGGAGACGCGCTGCTTCATGCCGATGCTCCGTTCGCAGCCGCCGACGTCTGCCACAACGGCAGCATGTCGTCCTTCAGCATCAGCTCTGTGAAATGCATGAGCCGGCGCATCCGCTTCGCGATCAGCGCATCGGCTATCGTGTCGTCGAGATCGACGTGCGGCAGCGCGCGTTTTGCCTGCTGTGTCGCGCGCATCGCGCGGTCTCGCGCCTCTGGGGTCGCAGCTGAGAACACATCGGCCATTGCGTCGAGCCACTCGTGTTCAAGTGCGCGCCAGTCGTTCGGCAAACGTGCGGCCACACGTGCCGTGTCCTGGCGTATCACGATCATCGCGCGTCCGACTTCCAGCGCCGCGAACGCCGACGCGACGAGACGCGTCTGGTCCACGCGCTCCCCGGCAGGCGCCGACGCGATCCGCATGATGAAGCCGCGCATGCCTGACTCGAAACGATGCGACAACGCTTCGAGGTCATCGTCCCGCGCGGACTTCGTGACGAGTGATCGGATCTGCTTCAGGTACTGCCGCGAAATCCAGTCGCCCGCCAGCGGCACGATGGTCGAGAACGCGACGGCGGCTGCGGCGATGCCGAGCGACAAACCGAAGGCCGTATCGAGAAACTCGGCGGGATGGTACGTAACAGGATTCGCGATGTTGATCGTGTAGCAGAAGAACACGCCGAAGCCGAGACCTAACGTTGCGGTTTTCGGAAACGTATTCAGATAGCTGCTCACGACGATCGGGAACGCCATGCACGCCGCGAGCAACGCAAAACTGTCGAACAGCGGAAACACAAAGAACGCGATGAAGAAGCCCACGATCGCACCCGCAACGCAGCCGCAAAACATCTGCCAGCTCGCAACAACGGGATCGGGCGCGAGCGTGAACAGCGCGCTGACGATCGCGACGGAAACCAGCGCGCTCGATCCGCCGACCCAGCCTGACGCCAGCCACATCGCGCCCACCGACAGCACTGCCGCCGCCGCGCGCACGCCGTTCAGGATGGCTGCCGCGCGATTGGAGGTGGCGCGCGTGCTGTCGATATGCGTGATCAGATGCAGCACCGATTGCCGCCAGGGCCGCTGATCGGCGCGGCGCGCTTCCACGAAACTGCGGCACAGTTCGCGCAGATTGCCGACGAAGCCGTGCAGCGCCGCGCCCGTCATTTCGATGAAGACGCGCTGGCACGCGGGTTCGTCTTCCAGTTCTTTTAGCGCGGCGTCGACGCGTACGTTCAGCGAACGCTCGAACCCGGCAAGCGGGGCGGAGGGTGCATCGACCAGCAACTCCGGCGACGCCCCCGGCGCAATGCCCGTCGGCACGATAGCGAGAAGCGAGCCGATCAATTCATTGGCCGCACGCATCGTGCGCGAGTTGGCTTCAACGGACGCCTGCGCGATCACCTGATGCAGCGCGTGCGCCGATGCGAGCGTATCGACAAAGCTCGTATCGAGCTTGATGAACGCATGATTCTGCAGGCGGATCGACGGATCTTCGAACACCGCGCCGACGCGCAGGCTTTGCACGTTCGCGCGCTCGCGCAGCAGATCGAGCATCGTGCCGAAGCCGTCCTTCGGCAACTCAGCGCCGAGCAGCGTATGAATGGCCGCGAACAGATGACCGAGATTGTTCCTGCTCGCCGCGTACAGATCGGGCGCGACGCGGCGCGGCAGAATCAGCGCGCTGACGAGGCTCGCGCATGCCACGCCGATCACCACCTCGCTGATCGTATAGACGAGGTTGTCGAACACGCCATACGGATTCGACAACGTGGGCAGCGACGTAATCGCGGTTGCGTAGCCCGTCAGCAGAAAACCGTATGACTGGAAGTTGCGGAAGTACGACGAGCCGAACACGCACAGCCCGATCCACGCGGCCAGTACGAACAGAAAGAGCCACGACGCCTGCGAGAACAGCGACACCAGCACGAGCCCCGCAACGCTGCCGCACACCATGCCGAGACCGCGATAGAAACCGCGCGCGATCACCATGCCGCTTTGCTGGAACATCATCACGACGACGCACGACACCATCGCCGTCCCGGGCCCGCGCAGTTCGAGACGCATGCACAAGCCCATCGCGAGCGTCGCGGCAATCGCGACCTTGGCGACATGCCTGAAGCGCGGATAATCGTCGCTCCAGTATTGCCTGAGTTCGTCACGCCATCGCGGCCATGCCGCGATGTCTGCATCGAAATTCATAGGGGTGTCCGTGTCTTGCCGGGTCGGTACGGTATCGGCGGCGCTTCGCAAAAAGGCGCGCAATACGCGTACGGTGAAGGCTTTGAGTTTGCGGGAAACGGGGTCGTGTCGATTGTCGAATCGCACGTTCATGCTTGCATTGGACCAACATTCGGATTCACGTATTGCGCGAATGCGACGCCGCCTTCATGCTATGAGCGACAACGCATTCACACATTCCTCGCGACGCCATTCATGAACCTCTCTTTTGAAGTCCTGCAAGCGCTCGATGCAATCGATCGCACCGGCACGTTCGCAGCCGCAGCGGAAGAACTGCACAAGGTGCCGTCGTCGTTGACGTATCTGGTTCAGAAGCTGGAAGTCGATCTCGGCGTGAAGCTGTTCGAGCGCACGGGCCGCCGCGCGAAGCTCACGCATGCGGGCCGCGTGATCGTCGAAGAAGGCCGGCGTCTGCTCGAAGCCGCGCGCGAACTCGAACAGAAAGCAAAGCGGATCGAGCATGGCTGGGAGTCGGAACTGCGCGTCGCCATCGACGAAATCATTCCGTTCGACCTGATCTGGCCTCACGTCACCGACTTCTACAAGCTCAATCTCGGCACCCGGCTGCTGCTGTCGAAAGAGACGCTCGGCGGCACATGGGACGCGCTGATCACGCGGCGCGCAGACCTCGTCGTCGGCGCAGCGGGCGAGCCGCCGCCCATCGCGAACCTCGTTGCGAAGCCGATTGGCTCGTTGCAGCACGCGTTCGTGATCGCGCCCGGTCATCCGCTAGCGTCGGCTGCCGAGCCGTTGACGATGGATGCCGTCGCGCGTCACCGCGCTGTCGCGATCAGCGACACGTCACGCAAGCTCATGCCGCGCACCATCGCGCTCGCCGCCAATCAGGAAGTGCTGACGGTGCCGACGCTCGAAACCAAGCTTGCCGCGCAGATTCGCGGCCTTGGCGTCGGCACGGTGCCCGAATGTATTGCCGCGGGGCCGTTGAGCCGCGGGCAACTGGTGCGCAAGGAAGTGTCGGGGATGCGCTCGGTCACGCATTTCTATCTGGCGTGGCGAGACGACGAAGCGGGCAAGGCGCTGCGCTGGTGGGTCGATCAACTCGACCGGCCGGACCTGATCGACGACGTCGCGCAACGGCTCGTAGCGATGAGTTGACGCGCCGCTCGATGCAGGGCGCTACGCGCATTCTCACAACGGCGTGGCGCAGATCAATCCGCTTCCCACATCCACGTGTGGTCGGTCGCCCGATGCGATCGCCGACGCGAGCACTTCTTTCCAGATCGCATGCGTCTCCGCGTTGGGGCCGTGAACCCGCACGAGCGCCGCACCCAGCGCCGCGAGAAGCCGAAGCCGCGCGCGCTGGCGTGGCAACGCATGCGCGGAGTCGTCCGCAGGCGCAATGGC
The DNA here is from genome assembly GCF_002902925.1 of Paraburkholderia terrae. Lineage (GTDB taxonomy): Bacteria > Pseudomonadota > Gammaproteobacteria > Burkholderiales > Burkholderiaceae > Paraburkholderia > Paraburkholderia terrae. The sequence continues at coordinate 1,810,555 of NZ_CP026113.1, forward strand.
AGCAAGCGCGCGCCGCGCCCACGTGCAACACTCGTCGATCAGCGACAGCTCATAGAACAGAAAGACGGCATTGACGGGCAGCGTTTCGCGTAATGCTTCGTCGCCCTCTTCGGACAACACCCAGCCCAGCGCCGCACGAATCTCGTCGAGCAGCGCGGGAATCCCGCTGCGCCAGCGTTCGCCAGCGCAATGACCCGCTGCGCGCGCGTTGCCGTCGATCACCGTGGACAGATAGCGCGCATGATTCAACGCGACGACGCGGCGCTCGCCGTTATCGTCGAGCTTCTGCCGTGCGTACATGCGCGTCGTTTCGAGCAGCCGGAACGATGCGGTGCCCGGCCCGGTACTCGCGACCACCAGCGACTTTTCGACTAGCGCCGCCATTGCCGCGACCACGTCCAGCTCGCGCGTTTCATGATCGGCCGCGATCGCAATCGCGGCTTCGAGCGGAAAGCGGTCCGCGAAAATGCCGACCCGGCGCAAGGTCTTGCGTTCGGCTTCGTCGAGCAGCGCGTGGCTCCAGTCGAGCGTCGCCTTTAGCGTTTGGTGGCGCGGCAACGCGGTGCGCGTGCCGCCCGTCAACATGCCGAAGCGGTCGTCAAGATGCGCGGCCAACGTGTCGATGCCGAGCAGCGCCGCACGGGCCGCGGCAAGCTCGATCGCCAGCGGAATGCCGTCGAGCCGCCGGCACACCATGCCCGTCACGTGGAGGCTCGCGTCGTCGGCGGCGAAGCGCGCGTCGATCGCGCGGGCGCGTATCAGGAACAGGCTCACGGCGCTGCAGCGGCGCACGCGCGGGGTATCGTCGTTCGGCTCGGGCACGTCGAGCGCGGATACCCAGTACAACGATTCAGACGGAATGCGCAACGGCTCGCGGCTCGTCGACAGCATGCGCAAGCGCGGGCATGCGTTCAGCAGATGGTTTGCAAGCTGCGCGGCCACGTCGATTACATGCTCGCAGCCGTCGAGCACGATCAGCATGCGCCGACCGCCGATCGCCTCGACGATGCGCTCGCGCGTCGAACAACCGCATTCAGGCGGCACGCCGAGCACGGATGCCATCATCGCCAGCACGCTGCTCATGTCGGACGCCGAACCCAAGGACACGAAATAGACGCCGCCCGGCGCGTGCTCCAGCAGGCGGCGCGCGACCTCGATCGCGACGCGCGTCTTGCCGATGCCGCCCGAGCCGACCAGCGTCACGTGACGCGCGCTGCGCAGCATGGTACTGACATGCGCAGTCGCTTCATCGCGGCCGACGAGCACGGAGCCGCACGCAGGCAGATTGTTCGGCACGGCGCTTTGCACGAGCGTGTGATGCGTGTCGTGCAAAGGCGCGCCTTCATCTTCGTGCTGCACGCAGGCAGCAGAGCCGACGAGCCGGTAGCCGCGCCCCGCAATCGTCTTGATCAGGTCGCGGCTGTCGCCGAGCAGCTTGCGCAGCGCCGACATATGCACCTGAAGGTTGTTGTCGCCGACCACCGAGTCCGGCCACACGCGCTCCAGAATCGTTTCCTTCGACACCAGTCCGCCCTGCGCCTCGATCAGCAGTTCGAGTATGTCGAACGCACGATTCCCGATGCGCACGGCCATGCCGTCGACGCGTGCTTCACGGCGCGCGAGATCGATGTCGAGCGGTCCGACGCGGGTCATGAGTGGATCGCGCACGCATGCGCGTGCAACGCTTCACGGCATACGCCGTTGAGTCGTAGTCGAAAGGAATCGCGGATAGAGCAAGACACAATGCGTAGCATGCTGCATACCGAATGATGTGCTTGGCAGTCTAGAACGGCGCGGCTGATGCATGGGTGGAAAAATCCGAACGATCTGTTCGAAAATTTTGAAGGCGTTGCAAGGGCATTCATTGCGAGGGTCCCGCATGAAGCCCTCATCAAAGCGAAGGCGTGTTGGCAGGCACCCATCGGTACGTCGCGCCGTCCTTGCGGATATGCACAAGACCGGGAAACACGATGTGCGCGGCCGCGACGAGTTCGCGCCGCGCGCAACGCATGAAGACGGATCATTGATGTTCACTCACTCGCTGCGACATGCGTCGAAGCATAGCGAGTCTGTCGAATCGCGGCCGCTAATTGTTGTTAACTGTTCTGTACAGCCGCGAGGCAATGCGCGAGATAAGCGTGAATCTGACTCACGACGGCCGCGCCGTCGCCCACGGCGGACGCCACGCGCTTGGTCGATTCGGAGCGCACGTCGCCGACCGCGAACATGCCGGGCAAGCTGGTTTCGAGCGGGTAGTGAATGCCCGTACCGCCTTGCGTTTGCGAGCGCCGCGCGAAGCCCGTCACGACGAAACCGTGGCTATCCAGTTCGACGCCGCTCGACATGAGCCAGTCGGTCTTCGGATCGGCGCCGATGAATAGGAACAGGTGACGCGTCTCAATCGTCTCGTCGCCCTCTTCTTCGCGCCGCACATGGACATGCGTCAATCCCGCCTCGTCGCCTTCGAGCGTCTGCAGCGTGCAGCGCGTACACACCGAGACGTTCGGCAACGAGCCGATGCGATCGATCAGATACTTCGACATGCTCGCATTCAGATCCGCGCCGCGAATCAGCACGCGAATGCTGCGCGCGAAGTTGGCGAGAAACACGGTGGCCTGGCCCGCAGAATTGCCGCCGCCGATCAGCACGATGTCCTGCCCCTTGACCAGCTTGGCCTCGATGGGAGACGCCCAGTAGTAAATACCGTTCCCTTCGAACCGGTCGAAGCCCGCGACGCCCGGCTTGCGATACGCCGCGCCGCTCGCGACGACAACCGTGCGCGCATTGACGCGCTGGCCGTCGAGCAGCGTCAACCCGTGAACGCCGTCTTCGCTGTCGACGCACGTGACCTTGCCGGGAATCGCCAGATGCGCGCCAAACTTCAACGCCTGCTGGAACGCGCGCGCGGCGAGCGCCTGGCCCGAGATGCCCGTCGGAAAGCCGAGGTAGTTCTCGATCCGCGAACTCGCGCCCGCCTGCCCGCCCGGCGCGCGCTGGTCGAACACGGCAACGGACAAACCCTCCGTGGCCGCATACACGGCGGCAGCCAGTCCCGCCGGACCTGCGCCGACGATCGCGACGTCGTACACATGCGAGCGCTCGAAGGTCGGCACGAGGCCGAGGCACGACGCGAGTTGCGCTTCGTCGGGTGCGCGCAGCACGGAGCCGTTCGGGCAGAACACCAACGGGAAATCGTCGGGGCCTGTCGTGATGCCTGCGAGCAGCGTGACGGCCTCGGCGTCGTGACGCGCGTCGATCACCATCGCGGGGTAGGCATTGCGGCGCAGGAAGCCCTGCAACCGGACGAGGCGCGCATCGTCGCCATTGCCGACGATGATCGGCCCGAGCCCCTGCTCGATCAGTCCCAGCCTGCGCAGAATCAGCGCGCGCATGATGTGCTCGCCGAGTTGCGCGTCGGCGACGATCAACGCGCGCAGTTTGTCGGGCGACACCACGAGCGTTTCGCAATCGGTCAGCGCGATGCCGTCGATCAACGCCGGCTTGCCCGACAACTGCGCCATCTCGGCCATGAAATGGCCGTCGTCGTGCTCGGTCACGAGCGTCGATCGGCCGAAGCTGTCGCGTGAACAGATTCGCACGCGCCCGTGCAACAGCACGAACAGCCCCAGTGCGATGCGCCCCGTTTCGAAGATCAGCTCGCCCGCCTTGAACGACATCGGCTGCGCGAAGCGGCGCAGGCTCGCGATCTGCGCGGCGGACAAGCGCGGAAACATCTGATGCTGGCGGAACTCCAGCGACGAATACGGCATCGCCAGATCCGGCGCGCCCGCATCGGGCTGGGTGGACAGAAGATCTGGAGGGTTGATCGCCGGGGTATTCATGACTTTGCTTTGCCTTGACTGAATGTGTTGACGCGAGCGGCCGCTAGTGGGGCCACTCCGATCCCAGCACCAGCCCGCAAAAATTCAGGCGCCGGTAGTCCGGGTCCCATCTGTCGAGCACGTCCGCGTTGACCGTGCCGAACGTCGTTTCGGGGCGATGCTCCATGCCGCGCGCGTACGCTTCGATCAGCTTCGTCTTGAAGCCGCGTTCGCGCGGAAACGCCTGCACGATGTCGTCGCGCTGCTGCGCCATGAACTCGTGATAGCGCGCGCCGCGCACGTCCATGTGGACGCCGGCGCTGAGCAGCGCGACGAGCGGCGACATGTGTTCGGGAATGCCCGGCGTGGTATGCAGCGCGATCGCGGTCCACACTTGCGCCGTCGCGGATTCGTCGGTGCGATGACTGCGCAGAAACTCACGCGCCGCGTTTGCGCTGTCGATCTCGAAGCGGTTCGGCGAATGGCGATACCGCTCGTTCAGCCCGACGTTGTGAAAAAGCGCGCTGACGTACAGCAGTTCCATATCGAATGCGAGCGCGTCTTTGCAGCCTATCAACGCAGCGAACAGAAACACGCGCAGCGCGTGACGCAACAACAACTCGGGTTCGATACCGCGAACATGCTCGAAAGCCGCGCGAGCCAGCACGCCGTCGGGAATGTCGACGCCGGCAACGTTCTTGTTCATGTTGACTCCTCCGCGCCGGATGATGTCCGGCCATGTGCTCCAATGCACCTTGCAGCGTAGCAATGCGGAGTGAAGAATACTTTGTCGAAGCATTAAAAAACCTGAATACACGCGATGAAATTTGCGTGCTTCAACGCAGGATTTCCCTGCTTTTTAGGGCCTGCCATGCCCACGGCATCGCGCGACGCGTGGCGCGAAACACATTGCGTTTCCACTAAACACATTGCTGCTGGCCGTGTAGGCGGATGCGTCGCGCGCGGTTTCGGCCTTTAATTTTCCTGAAAGCGCCGCTTTGCGAGGCGGACGAAGTCTACCCGTCGCGTCACGCATTTTTGGTTGCGTCCAGCGCAATGCGGGATTGCAGCGCGGACGGATTCATCAAGCTGAGCGCAACGGATCAGGTATCCACAGCGAATCGTGCCCGCCGCCCTATACCAACGTATGAGGCCCTGACTACTTGGATTAAGCAGACGTCCCAACGTACGATGGTTCATTCCGTCGCCTCGGTCTATCTTTGTCTCAAGCGGCAAAAAGTCGTATTCCGCACAAGACAAAACGGATCAGACAGCACGAGGTGAACGGTTCCATGGACAAGATCTTGAGCATGCGTATTTTCTCGCGCGTCGTCGAGTCGGGCAGCTTCAGCGCGGTGGCAGACCACATGAACTGCAGCACGGGCAGTGTGTCGCGCGCCGTGTCGTCGCTCGAAGACCATCTGCACGCGCGACTCCTGCAACGTACGACGCGCAAGGTTTCGCTGACGGAACCGGGCGAGCGCTACTACCAGAAGTGCAAGAAGATCCTCGCCGATCTGGAAGACGCCGAAGCCGAAGCGGGCGACGCGCATACCAGCGCGCGCGGCACGCTGCGGATTCACTGCGTGACGGATCTCGGCCTCGCGCAACTGACGCACTCCATTCTCGAGTATCGCAAGCGCTTTCCGACCGTTGCGGTGCAGTTGAAGTTTCTGCCGCGCATGGCGAATCTGCTCGAAGACGAAGTGGATGTGTCGATCGTCGCCGCGCCGACGCTGCCCGACTCGCGCAACGTCTGCAAGCTGATCGGCCACTGCGAGCGCGTGCTGGTCGCGTCCCCTGCCTTTCTTCAGACGCATCGGATCGAAACCGCGATCGATCTCGACGAGCACGCGCTGACGCCGATGCCGTTTCGTGTCGAGCCGAACGGCCATCCGGTGAAACTCAGCCTCGTGAAGCCGACGGGACAGTCGACAGGTCAGGAAGGCGCCGGCCAGTTCGCGATCAACGACACCGAGGCGATCCGCATTGCGACGCTGGCGGGCGCGGGCGTCGCGGCATTGCCGGTGCATTGCGTGATCGACGACATTCGCAATGGAAGGCTGCTTCAGTTATTCCCCGAATCGCGCCTTCAAAATACGAGCGTTTTCGCCGTTTATTCAAGCCGGCACCATATCGACGCGAAGATCAAGACCTTCATCGATTTTATGACGTCGCATCTGAGAGAGGCGCTCGACACCCGCCTTTTAAACGAGCACCAACATCAAACCTTCAGCCGTGTAGCGCGCGTAATGGAGAATGCATGATGCGCACCATCGCCTTTCCTTTTTTCCGGCCCAGCTATGCGATCGCCGCGTGTAGCGTTGCGTTGGCTGCGACCTGCGCGTATCAGGCGCCGGGCATCATGCAGGCGATTCTCGTGGTCGGCGCGAATGCGCAATTGCCGCTCGAACGGCTGGCCGCCGAAGCCGGTAAGCCAACGCCCGTATCGGCTACGGATGTTTCGTCGCCGTGGAAGGAACATGTGCCCGCGCGAGCGCGGCCCGCGATGCAAAAGCTCGACAGTTTCGGCGAGCCTGCGCGCGACCGGCACGCGCATCGTGGCGTGTTTGGATACCAGCGCCGCGTGACCGATTCCAGGCACTGGACGTAACCTCGCAGTTCATTTTCTTGCTTGGAAAAGCGGGCGATTTGTGTCAGACAAATCGCCCGCTTTTTTTCATTCGTGATGAAAAGCGATTTGCGTTTCCCCATTGTCCGACCGCTAAAACAAGGTATCAAACGAATCGTTCGCGGGCTCAATCACCTCGCAACCGGTCAGGCAACTCCGTGTGGAAACAAAACCAGCGGGCAAACAGGCAAGACGCTTTGTTTCCGTGCCCCGATCATTCGCTCAATGACACTGGTTCGAATGGACAGGAAACGGAAATGGGAAAAAAGAAGGTGATCCGCATTTACAGCGACCCCGCAGGCGGTTGGGGCGCGCTCAAGGCAACGGGTGAAGCGCTGACGCTTCAGGGCATCCCCGTCTCCGGCGCGAAGACGCTGTTGCACATGAACCAGCCGCAAGGCTTCGACTGTCCGGGTTGCGCATGGCCCGACCCGAAACACACGTCGTCGTTCGAATTCTGCGAGAACGGCGCGAAGGCCGTCGCGTGGGAAGCGACCGTGAACCGCTGCACGCCGGAGTTCTTCGCCGCGCACAGCGTTTCCGAACTCACCGCATGGGACGACTATGACCTCGAAATGGTCGGCCGCCTCACGCATCCGATGGTCTATGACGCCATCACGGACCGCTATGCGCCCATCAGCTGGGACGGTGCGTTTGCGCTCGTGGGCCGCCATCTGAACGCGCTCGACCATCCCGATCAGGCCGATTTTTATACGTCCGGCCGCGCGTCGAACGAAGCGGCGTTTCTTTACCAGTTGTTCGTCCGCGAATTCGGCAGCAACAACTTTCCCGACTGCTCGAACATGTGCCACGAAGCGACGAGCTTCGGCTTGCCGCAATCGATCGGCGTCGGTAAAGGCACGGTGCTGCTCGAAGACTTCGAACACGCCGATGCGATCTTCATCTTCGGGCAGAACCCCGGCACCAACAGCCCGCGCATGATGAGCGACCTGCATTCGGCGTCGCGCCGCGGCGCGAAGATCGTGTCGTTCAATCCGTTCCGCGAACGCGCGCTGGAGCGCTTCGCGTCGCCGCAAAACCCCGTCGAAATGGCGACACTCGGCTACACGCCGATCAGCACGTTCCTGTATCAGGTCAAGGTAGGCGGCGACGTCGCCGTGCTCAAGGGGATGATGAAGGCTATCGTCGAAGCCGACGACGCCGCGCTCGCCGCCGACAAGCCACGCATCCTCGACATTGAATTCATCGAAGGCCATACGCACGGCATCGATGCGCTGCTTGACGATTTGCGCGCGACATCGTGGGATGCGATCGAACGGCATTCGGGTTTGTCGCGCGCCGATATCGAGAACGCGGCGAACATCTACATGCAGGCCGAGAATGCGATTCTCGTGTACGGCATGGGCATTACGCAACACCATCGCGGCACGGAGAACGTCCAGCAGATAGCAAATCTTGCGCTGCTGCGTGGCAACGTCGGCCGCGAGGGCGCGGGCATCTGCCCAGTGCGCGGACATTCGAACGTGCAAGGCAATCGCACGGTCGGCATTACGGAGAAGCCGAACAAGGGCTTGATTGAAGGCATCGAACGCGCCTTTGGGTTTCGCCCGCCGAGCAACCACGGCAACGACGTAATCGCAACGCTCGAAGCGATGATGCGCGGGGACGCGAAAGTGTTCATCGGGTTGGGCGGCAATTTTGCGGCTGCGATTCCCGACTGGGTCCGCATGCAGGAAGCGATCCGCAAGCTCGACCTGACCGTACACATCGCGACGAAGCTCAATCGCAGCCATCTCGTACATGGCAAGGCAGCGCTGATTCTGCCGTGCCTCGGCCGCACGGAGATCGACATTCAGGCGGGAGGTCCGCAGTCGATCACCGTCGAAGATTCGATGTCGATGGTGCATGCGTCCGCTGGCCGCAACGAGCCTGCGTCGCCGCATCTGATGAGCGAGCCGGCCATCGTCGCGGGCATTGCGCGCGCGACGCTCGGCGAGAAGTCGCGTGTGCCCTGGGAGCAGATGGTCGCGAACTACGACCATATTCGCGACGCGATCGAAATCGTGTTCCCGATTTTCCAGGCGTACAACGAGCGCATCCGTGTGCCGGGCGGCTTCCATCTTACGTCGAACGCGCGCGAACGCGTGTGGGACACGCCGACGGGCCGCGCGAATTTCCTCGTCTTCAAAGGCCTCGACGAAAACCCGTGGCACGACGATCCCGACGCGCTGTGGCTCACCACCATGCGCAGCCACGATCAGTACAACACCACGCTCTATTCGCATTCGGACCGCTATCGCGGCGTGTTCGGCCAGCGCGACGTCGTGTTCATGAATCAGCACGAACTGCAAAAGCGCGGGCTGCATCCGGGCGAGCGCGTCGATATCGTCGCGCTCTCGACGGATGGCATCGAACGCGTTGTCCACAGCTTCAAGGTGGTCGAGTATTCGCTGCCCGACGGATGCTGCGGCGCGTATTACCCCGAGGTGAATCCGCTCGTGCCGCTTTACGCGTTCGATCCGCAAAGCCGCACGCCGTCGTACAAATCGGTGCCCGTGAAGATCGTGCGCGCCGCCGCTGTCGGTCCCGAGTCCGCGACGCGCGCCATCGTCGTGCAAGCCGCGCCGCAATCCGAGGAGGCCAGCCATGCTTGATCATGTTGCCAACCTGTCGCGCGCGCAGTTCGCGATGACGGCCATCTTCCATATTTTGTGGCCGATCCTGACCATCAGCCTGTCCGCCTTTCTGTTCCTCGTCGAAGCGCTGTGGATCAAGACGGGCGACGCGATGTTGTACCGTCAGGCGCGCTTCTGGAGCAAGCTGCTGGTGCTGAACTTCGCGGTCGGCGTGGTCAGCGGCATTCCGATGGAGTTTCAGTTCGGCACCAACTGGGCGGGCTTCTCGCAGTACAGCGGCCAGTTCATCGGCAACATTCTCGGCTTCGAAGGCGCGATGGCGTTCATGCTCGAAGCGGGTTTCGTCGGCGTGATGCTGCTCGGCTGGGGACGCGTGCCGCGCGGCGTACACCTGTTCGCAACGGGCATGGTCGCGCTCGGCTCCAGCATCTCCGCGTTCTGGATCATGGTCGCCAACTCGTGGATGCAGACGCCGGCCGGTTACGCCGTCGTCGACGGCAAGATCGAGGTGACCAACTATCTGGCCGCGATCTTCAATCCCGACATGGTGTGGGGCGTGTCGCACATGTGGGTCGCGGCAATCGAAACGGGCATGTTCGTGATCGCGGGCATCTCCGCGTACAACCTGTTCCGCAAGCGCCACCCCGAGTTCTTTGCGCGCTCGTTCAAGATCGCGCTCGCCGTGCTGGTGATCGCCGCGCCGCTGCAAATCTGGCTCGGCGATTCGAGCGGCGTGAGCGTGTTCGAAACGCAGCCCGCGAAGGGCGCGGCGATCGAAGGCCATTGGCACACCAATGCGCCCGGCACGGGCGCGAATTGGTCGCTGCTCGCGTGGCCCGACAAGGCGGCGCAGCGCAACGACTGGTCGCTGGAAGTCCCCGGCATGCTGAGCGTGCTCGGCACGCACTCGCTGCACGGCCAGGTGAAGGGCCTCACCGACTTCAAGCCCGAAGACCAGCCGCCAATGCTTCCCCTGCTCTACTACGCGTTCCGCGTGATGGCGGGCATCGGATTCTGCTTCATGCTGCTGGCGTTCTGGACCGTCTACGCGCTGCGCAAGGCGCGCGGCAGCCTCGATGCGCTGCTTGCGCGCCGCAAGCTGCTGCTCGCGTGGGTGTTGTGCATTCCGCTGCCGTATGTGGCCGTCGAAGCGGGCTGGATCGTGCGTGAAGTGGGACGTCAGCCGTGGGTCGTGTATGGGCTGCTGCGCACGAGCCAGGCGGCATCCACAGTCGCGCCCTCGTCGATCTCGCTGAGCATGGCGATGTTCTTCGCGTTCTATGTCGTGCTGCTCGTCACGTTCTTCGTCCTCGCGCGCCGCTGGCTGCGCACGGGCCCCGATCTGACCAGCGTGCCGCCCGCCATTGTCACAGCGAACGCCGCGCGCGCCGCGACGACGAAATCCATTTCCGGCTATTGATGCCGCGTACTCAGCTCAAGAGGTTGCTTCATGGATAGCTCTACACATTCGTTGCTGGCCTACGTGTGGTTCGGCCTGCTCGGCCTGATGCTGGTCTTCTACGTCGTGACGGACGGCTTCGATCTCGGCGTCGGCATTCTCAGCCTGCTGCGCACGCGGCGCGAAGATCGCGACGTGATGGTCGAGTCGATCGGCCACGTCTGGGACGCGAACGAAACCTGGCTCGTCGTGCTCGGCGGCGGACTGTTCGGCGCGTTTCCGGTTGCGTACGCGCAGCTGATGCAGGATCTCTATCTGCCCATCATGGGGCTGATCGCCGGGCTCATCATGCGCGGCGCGGCGATCGAGTTCCGCCACAGCGTCGAGCATGGTCCGCTGTGGGACAAGGTGTTCGGCATCGGCAGCCTCGTCGCCGCGCTCGCGCAAGGCGTCGTGCTCGGCAAGATCATCACGGGCCTTGTGCCCGGCGAGATGAGCCAGGGGTTCATCGTCGTGGCGGCGATCGGCGTGGTCGCGGGATACGCCCTGCTTGGCGCGACGTATCTGGTGAAGAAAACGGTGGGCATGATCGAGCAATGGTCGCGGCGTCTCGCGCTGCTGAGCGCGGCGCTGACCGTCGCAGCCGCGCTGCTGCTGACCATCGCGACATGGTTCTTCAGCGATGTCGGCCTCGACCGCTGGTCGCAGCCCGGTGTCATGCATGTGCTGATCGCGCTCGGCCTCGCGGCGGCGCTCGCCTTCGCGTTCATCGTGGCGTCGCTGTACATGGGCGCGTCGCGCGGGCCGTTTCGTGGCGCCGTGACGCTGTTCATCGTGTCGTTCGTCGGCCTTGCCGTCAGCCTGTTTCCGGACTTCGTGCCCGGCAAGCTGGGCATCGTGCAGGCCGCTTCCGATTCGCACACGCTCGCGTTCATGCTGGCCGGTATCGGGCTGATCTTCCCTGTGATGATCGGGTACAACCTGTACCAGTACTACATCTTCCGCGGCAAGGTCATTGGCGAAGCGCACGCGGGCGAGTGACGCTTCTTATGTTCGACGATGCGGCCACGCTTTGGGCCGCGTCGGCCTCACATTCCTGGAACACCGTCATGTCCCATTCTTATGTCTTCGTCGACGCAACACCCGCCGCGCAGTTCAGGCCTTTCAGCGAACACGCTGTCGAGGATATTTCGTCGCACCTGAACCCGTTGCTCGCCGATGTGTTCGCGCTGTATCTCAAGACGAAGAACTTTCATTGGCGCATGTTCGGTCCGCAGTTCCGCGACTGTCATCTGCTGCTTGAGGAACAAGGCGAGCGGATCTTCGAAATCACCGATGCGATTGCCGAACGCGTGCGCATGATCGGCGGCACGACGCTGCATTCGATCAGCGATATCTCGCGCCTGCAACGGCTCGCCGAAAGTGATGTGCCCGCCCTGCCGCCGCAACAGATGCTCGCCGAGTTGCGCGCGGACAACCTGCGGCTCGCGGCTTTCATGCTGAGCGCGCACGCGGCCTGCGAAAAGCATCACGACGTCGCGACGGCGAGCCTGCTGGAGAACTGGATCGCCGACGCGCAGCGGCGCGCGTGGATTCTCCTCGAAGCGATGCGTTAATCGATCGCTGGTCGCGCGAGCATCAACCTTTCCAGCCTTCGAGAAAGTCGACCAGAATCCGGTTGACGATCTCCGGCTGCTCTTCATGCGGCAGATGTCCGGCGCGCGGAATCGCGTGCGTCACGACATCGCGCGCCATGCCCTTCCAGACGTTCTCCATGTCGAACATCTGGCCCACCGCATAGAACGCCTCGCCCCACAGCGCAAGCGTCGGCGCTTCGATCAGCACGTCGGCATCTTCCTTGTCCTGCGCAACGTCGACGGCGTTCGCGCGATAGTCCGCCATCGCGCCACGCACCGCGCCGGGCGCTTCGTACGCGCGCACATAGGTCTCGAATGCCTCGCCCGAAATCGCGTTCGGGTCATAGCACCAGTCCGAGAAGAAATGCCGCAGCCACGCGCGCTCCTTGCCTGCGATCAACGTCTCCGGCAGGTCGGGCACCTGGTGGAACAGGAAGAACCAGTACGCGCGCGCGATCTTCGCGTCGATCGCTTGCGCGACGATGCGCGTCGGCACGTTGTCCATCACGACGAGACGGTCCAGCGCTTCGGGATGATCCTTCGCAAAGCGCGTCGCCACGCGCGCACCGCGATCGTGCCCGACGAGCGCCACGCGTTCGATCGACAGTTCGCTCAATAACGCGCGCAAGTCGTTCGCCATGGTCCGCTTGTCGTAGCCGCTCGCGGGCTTGTCAGTTTCGCCGTAGCCGCGCAGATCCGGCGCAATCACGCGATGGTGCTGCGCGAGCACGGGAATCTGATGCCGCCACGCATGATTCGTTTCGGGAAAACCGTGCAGCAGCACGACGGGCGCGCCTTCGCCGGCTTCGACATAGTGCTGGCGAATGCCGTTTGCAGTGACCGTGTGACGCGTGAGATCGATCGTGTTCGTCATGACTGATTCTCCAATGGTGATCCGGTCGATGCCGGTTGAGAATCAGTCTATTGAGCAGGCGGCCTGTGATTAAGCCTGGGACGGGGATAAAGAGTCTTGATGGCGCTGCGGGTAATCGCGTCGATTCAGGCCCGTTTTGCAGCGGGCTCCACTGTGCGGCTCACGGCGTCGATACGTTCGCGGGCGCTTTCGAGCGCGGGCGTCAACGTCGAACGCAAGTGATCTAGCAACGTGCGGACTTTCGCCTCCAGATAGCGCCGCGAAGGATACACGGCGTACACCGTGAACGGCTTGAGCCTGTACTGCGGCAACACACGTACCAGATTGCCGGAGATGAGATCGTCGACAGCGGAATACGTTGCGAGCGTACCGATACCCGCACCGTCGAGCAGCATTGCGCGCATCACGTCGGGCGCGTTGACCTGCAGCGGCGCGTGCGCGAGGGTGATCACCTGAGTGTCATGCGCGCTTTCGAGGTGCCATTCGTCGGCCGGCGAAACGGGTGTTTCGAGCTTGAGCAGCGTATGCGCGGCGAGGTCGTCGGGCGTGAGCGGCATGCCGTGCTGCTTCACGTAGCCGGGCGAAGCGACCATCAACGACCACGCGGAACCGAGCGACTGCGCGACATAGGCGGAATCGGGAAGCTGCGTCGCCGAGATCAATGAGACGTCATAGCCGTCCTCGACAAGATTCGGCATGCTCTGTTCGATCTTCAGCTCGACGGATACATGAGGGTACGCGCGCTGGTAGCTGACCAGCGCCGCCGCCACCGTGCTTTGCGCAAGGCCAGGCGCGCAATGCAGCCGCACCTTGCCTGCTGGCGACATGCTCGCGTTGCGTGCCTCGTCTGTTGCCGCATCGAGGTCCGCGAGGATCGCCTTCGCGCGTTCGTAGAAGCGGGTGCCCGCTTCCGTCAGCGAAAGGTGGCGTGTCGTGCGATGCAGCAGCGCCGTCTGCAACTGCTCTTCGAGCGTCGTGACCGCGCGCGAAATCTGCGCGGCCGTTACGTCGTTCTCTTTCGCAACCGCGGTGAACGAACCCGTCTCGACCACCCGCGCGAATACGCGCATGCTGCCGACGATATCTGCCATTCGCTGACCCACCAGGCAAAGTGACTATCCCATCCCGCACGACACGCCCGTTCACGGCCGCATCGCGCCCCAAGGCGGGGACTATGCCATACGCGCCGCGTCATTCGCATTGCAGGGGACATCGCGCGTCGCCGTCATCGCGCGACGCGCGCCGTTCAGAGCGTGTCGGCGTCGCGCAGGACGGAAGCCAGAATCATCGCATCGCCATTGACGGGCGTGGGCCGCGGATTCGGCTTGTACACGGCGTCGCCGGGGCGGATGGCCTGGCCGCTCATCGCGCAGAAGCCCGGCATGCGGGCGCGCGCCATGCGCCAGACCTGATCGCCGAAACAGCCGCGTGTCGAATCGCGCCACGCGATGGTGGCCGTCGAAGGCGTGGGGCGATCGATCAGCGTCACCTGCGCGCCCACGGGCTCATCCGTGCTGCGCGTCTTGTGACGCGGCTGCGCTGCGGCTTCCGCGACTGCCATCAGGCGCGAAGTCGTCCCTAGCAGACCGATGGTCTGGGTCCATGGGTCCATCACGTTTGCGTTTGCCAGCATGTCGAAACTCCTGTGGAAAGCGATCGGTTCGGGCGAGGCTTGGGGACTGTCTGAAGTACGGGACGACGCTTTAGCGCGCGTCGCTGGTCTTTTCTTTCCAGCGATGCGGCGTTTCGCCGACGAACTTCTTGAACACGGTCGTGAAGTGGGCCTGGGAGCGGAATCCGCAGCTCAGCGCGACGTCCATCACGTTGTGTTTCGATGTCACGAGCAGATGCTGCGCATGCTCGACGCGCCGGCGCAGCAGATACTCATGCGGGCGCACGCCCGTTGCGCGGCGGAATTGCGCAGCGAAATGCATGCGCGTGAGGCCGGCGCTCGCCGCGATGTCGGCAAGGCCGATGGGTTCGGCGAGATGGGCCTCGACGAATTCGATCACGCGGTTCATGCGCCACTGCGGCAGCGGCGCGGCCTCGCGCGAACGGCGCGTAGCACCGGCGAAATGACGCCCGACGACATGCGACACGATCGCGAGGCTGACGCTGTCGGTGAACATCTTGCCGAGCGCGGCGTCGTTGCTCTGCGAGACGGCCAGCGCCTGGCCCAGACGCTCGAGCACGGGGTCGCGGATCAGATCGGGATCGTCGAGCACGATGTCGGCGTCGCGCGAGTGCTGGAACAGGTCCTGATAGCACTCGGCGAGCACCTGCTGCGACACGAACAGATGAAGCACATCAGCGGACGACGAGAACACGGCGCGGGTCGGCACGCCCGGCGCGGTGACCTGAACGGCGCCTGCCGTCAGACGGCCGTGTACGAGCCGGCGACCGGCGTGATCGAAGGTGAGCGCCGCGCACTTCAGGTTCAGGCCGATGCAGTGATCGGCGACACTGCCTTCATTCGACACTTCGAGCGGCGCGTCGCCGCAGTGGGTCCAGCGCATGACGACGACGTTGTCGCGCTGTGTCGCGGCGTCGTGCGTGGACGCGTTCATGCGGCGCCATTGCTGCTCGGCGACGATGGGGGATGCCTGGCGGCGCGACACGACATCGGCAAGCGGAGCGGGCAGGTCGATCAGTGTGGTGGTCATGGCAGGTTCTTCCGGTTTCAGTGATTTGATTGCGGCGCAAATAACGCTGCCGCGATGGAATCAAAGTTAAACGGATGGGCCTGGCGCGACTAGCCGTACATAGGGTTGCCGGTGCAGTCGAATGGTTGCGTCAACCTATATGAAGGTTTAATACCGGGTGGGGCGCGCGGGGGCGCGGGGGTTGTTGTTTTGTTGGTTTGGCGGCGCCGGGGTGGTTTTTGGGGGTTTTCGATGGTGTTCGCGTTGTGGCGGCTTGCCTGGGGTTTGCGATGGCATTCGCGTTGTGGCGGTTTGCCTGGGGTTTCGATGGCATACGCGTTGTGGCGGTTTGCCTGGGGTTTCGCTGGCATCCGCGTTGTGGCGGTTTGCCTGGGGTTTCGCTGGCATCCGCGATTTGCTTTCGTGCTTCACGCGTCGCCCCTGTGCGGGGCGGCACCTACTTTTCTTTGCCGCCGCAAAGAAAAGTAGGCAAAAGAAAGCGGCTAACACCGCCAGCCCTTGTGTTTGCCTGAGGGACCCCAACCGGTCTTATGCTTCACACGGCAGCCTTTCTGTTTGCGTGCGTTGCCAACGCTTTGAATGAGCGCCTCACCCACTTCAGACGCCCGTACAAGGGCCAGCGGTAGCGAATGGTATGTGCCGCCCAGGTGGCAAACTGTGTGTAGGTTGTCGCGGCGTAGAGCCTGGCGCTCTTACAGGGTGGGACGTGTGCGCTATCGGTTCGAAGTGAGGCGTGCGAGGCACTACGGCCTACACACAGTTTGCCACCTGGGCGGCGGTGGACTATCTGGCACGGCATGGTAAAGCGCGGGTGCGTGAAGCGGGTGAGGCGCAGCGCAAGAGCGCTGGCAACGAACATGGGTCACGTGATTGCCGTGTGAAGCGTAAGACCCTGTGGGGGCCCTCAGGCAAAAACTAGCACTGGCGGTGTTAGCCGCTTTCTTTTGCCTACTTTTCTTTGCGGCGGCAAAGAAAAGTAGGTGCCGCCCCGCACAGGGGCGACGCGTGAAGCACGCTAACGAATCGCGGATGCCAGCGAAACTCAGGCAAACCACCATAACGGCGAATGCCATCAAAGCCCCACAAGCACCCCCAACCCAACGTCGAAGACAAACCAAAACCTCAAGACCCGCGCTGCGTCCGCGTCGACGCCCCGGCCTCCAACGACTTAACCCCCAACGCTTCCGCCTTAAGAACAAAATCAGCCAACGACCGGGACTCCATTTTCTTCATAGCCTGCCCGCGATGAATCTTCACAGTGATCTCACTAAGATTCATCTCAGCAGCGATCTGCTTATTCATAAGCCCGCTAGCAACAAAAGCCATAACTTCACGCTCTCGCGGCGTCAGCGACTCATACCTTTTCCGCAAATCAGAAACCGAACGTTCGGACTTTCTCCGCTCCTCATCTTTAGCGAGCGCAGTCGCAACCGCATCCAGCATGTCCTGATCCCGAAACGGCTTAGCCAGAAAATCCATCGCGCCGGCCTTCATCGCCTTCACAGACATCGCAATATCGCCATGCGCAGTCATAAAGATAATCGGCACATGCACATTGCCAGCAGCAATCTGCTCCTGCACAGCGAGCCCGCTCTGCCCCTTCAGCCGAACATCGAGAATCAGGCAACTGGGAATATCAGGCTTGTCCAACGACAAAAACTCCTGCGCAGACGCAAAAGCCTCAACCCGCAAACCCACCGACCGCAGCAGCATCGTGACGGCCGCGCGCATCGAATCGTCGTCGTCGACGACATAAACGATCGACTGATTCGGGTCGTTCATTTCATCACTGCTCATCGCACGTTCCTTTATCGATCGGCAATACGAATTGCATCGTCGCGCCCTGTCCTTCCTCAGACTCGGCCCAGATACGTCCGCCGTGCGCCTCGACGATGGACCGGCAGATCGACAGCCCCATGCCCATGCCGTCCGCCTTGGTCGTGAAGAACGCGTTGAAGAGCCGCCCCACGTTCTCCTCGCTGATGCCCGTTCCCGAATCTTCTATGGAGACCTGCCCATGATGTCCGTCCACGACGCTCGTTGCGATGCGCATGCGCCGCGCCCGTCCCGTCATGCCCGTCATCGCCTGCACGCCATTCATCACGAGATTGATGACCACCTGCTGAAGCTGCACGCGGTCACCGCACACGAACGGCGGCGGCTCCGCGTAGCAGGCTTCCAGATCGACCCGCGCGGCGTCCAGCTCGCGCCGCACAAGCTCGATTGATTCTCTCACGATACCGTTCAGATCGAGCACCGCCTGGCTCGGATCGCGCTTCTGCGCCATCGAGCGTATCTGGCGGATCACGTCGCTGGCGCGCTTCGCGTCGCGCACCATCTGGTTGATCGACTGGCCGACTTCGCCGAGATCGGGCTTCGCGCGGTTCAGCCAGCGCGTCGCGGCGTCGCCCGCCGTGACGATCGCGGCGAGCGGCTGCGTGACTTCATGCGCGATCGACGCAGCGAGTTCGCCAAGCATCGTCACGCGCGTGACATGCGCGAGTTCCGCCGTCGAGCGGTCGAGCGCGTCCTGCGCGAGCTGGCGTTCCGTCACGTCCATCAGCGCGCCCACGTATTCGATGCTGTCCGACCGCGGCACGGCCAGATGCGCGACGTAATGTACGTACTTGATCCGCCCGTCGGGCATCTGCAGCCGGTGTTCGTTGTCGATGTACGGCGCGCCCGACAACGCCGATTCGTACGCTTCGCGCACCAGCGCGATATCGTCGGGATGCGTCCGCGCGAGAACCAGCTCAATGCCCGGTGTGTAGTCGGGCGCATATTCGAAGATCCGGTACACCTCGTCGGACCACCACATCTCGCCTGCGGGCAGGCGCGTCGCGATGCTGCCCGTGCGGCTCAGGCGCTGCGCGTCGGACAGGAAGGCTTCGCTGCGCTCCAGCGCCTGTTCGGCCTGCTTGCGCTCCTCGATATCCGTATTGACGCCATACCAGCGCAGAATCTGGCCGTTCTGATCGCGCAGCGGGTCCGCGCCGATATGCATCCACCGGTACGAGCCGTTGCTCTGGCGGATGCGTGCAACGTTCTCGAACGGCTTGCCCGTGGCAATCGCGCCGCGCCACGCCGCGTGCATCGCCGGCCAGTCATCAGGGTGTACGATCGACGTCCAGACGTCGCCGCTGCCGCCCGTCAGCGTGATGCCAAGCTCGTTCCAGCGGCGGTTGATGTAGCTCAGTTCGCCATCGCGCGACGAACTCCAGACCATGCCGGGAATCGCGTCGATGGTCGCGCGCAGGTCTTCCTGCTGCCGCTGCAACTCGGCTTCCATGCGCTTGCGCATCGTGATGTCGTTGTTGGTCGCGAGTATCGCGCGCGGCTTGCCCTTGTCGTCGCGCCACAGCGCGAAGCGACTCGACACGATGACCGTGCTGCCGTCGCTGCGCACGCGCTCCAGTTCACCTTCCCAGCGGCCCTTGCGCACGACCTCGTCGCGCAGCGCGTCGAGGGGAATGGATGAGCTGGTGCGCGTCAGTTCGTGGATGCGCTGGCCGATCGCCTGCTCGGTCGTCCAGCCGTACAGTTCCTCGGCGCCCTGATTCCAGAAGGTGATGCGGTCGCTCATGTCGTACGCGACGATCGCGTCGTGCGTGAGGTTCAGCAACTGGATCTGCTCCTGCAGCCGCACCGTGTTCGCCTGGTTGCGCAACGCGAGAAACGAAGTCGTACCGATCGCAAGCAGGCTCACGATACCGCGCGCAATCGAGCCGCCCGAATAGTTCTCGTCGTGCGACATCAGGAAGGCGATCACCGTCAGCGCCGCGCACGCGCATGCCGTTGCGACCGTGGCATGCCGCAAGCCCGTCGACGCGACGAGCAGCACGACGACCACATAAAGCACGGCAATGGCGATGTCGAGCGGCGTCAGCGCGTCGATCACGAACACGATCACGCCGACGATGCCCGCAAGAGAAAAGAGAACGCGCGCGTCGCGAGCCGACGTCATGCCTGCGCTCTGACGGAACATCATGACGCCCCGTGAATGCGCGATATTGCTGTGGGGTGGAATGGACGGCACATCTTCGGCATAGGCGTTCCTCGCGAGCGCTTGTCTGCGGCATTTATTAGCGGCACTTTTCAGCCGCATTTGTCATCGGGCGGCGCAACCCTGATTCGCGCCGCCACATGCGTCGCTCGACAGTCGGATATCCCGCAAGCCGGCCCATTTCAATCCGGTAAGGATTCTATCCGAATAGCTCGACAACCCTTGTCATAGGGCCGCGGCGCGGCAATCCGCGCCGGCCTCATTCGCCCTGCGAGTCGTCCGGTTCGAGCCCCGCGAGGCAGCGCGACACTTCGGCGCCGTCGACAGGTTTGGTCAGCACGCACAGCGCGCCCAGGTCGAGTGCCTGGCGGCGCACCGCGTCGGAAGCGAAAGCGGAGATGAAAATGATGGGCTGCGTCACGCCCTTGTCGAGCAGATGACGATACATGTCGAGCCCGCTCATGCCGGGCATTTGCACATCGGAGATGATGCACGCGACCTGGTCTACGTCGGATGCAAGGAACGCCTCGGCCGATGCGTACAGCCGGACGTCCCAATCCAGCGAACGAACAAGGCTAGACATCGCGGTGCGGACGGATTCGTCGTCGTCGATGACTGAAGCGATCGGATGGTTGTGCAAGCGACTTTCCCTCGGCCGTTGGTTTACGACGGCACAGTTCTGCGTAATGCCGTTCAAGATGATTCCATCTTATGGGAATCGCCCCGCGGCGAGAATCATATGTAGGTATAGTTCTGACCCTCCGCGCGGCCTCGGGCCCCGCCCGTCAAGCCCGGCCGGCCTGCCTTACGGCAGATTCCAGCCTGCTGCCGTGCGTTTCGGAACCCGCGCGTGCCTTGGGGAAACCCGCCTGCGCGCGGCCTCCCTACATTGTCGACGTCGCGGGCAAACGCCCGGCCCAACCCATCGCGACGGAATCAACCGTCTTTTTGCAAACGAGGAAACACAACGTGTCCGCCGTCATTGAACATCTCGAAGGCGAAGCGCGCGAGCGCCTGATTGTCTGGCTCAAACGCCGCATGCAGGAGTGCAATATCACGTTGGAAGCGCTGCAACATGCGCTGCAGCAGGATATCGACGAAGCGAAACGGATCCGCTACCGCGATGCGTGGGGCAATACGTGGACGGGCGACGGCGAGCACCCGGAATGGCTGCGCCGCGCGGTGGCGGCGGGGCAAAGCATCGATCACTTTCTGTGCGAGTGACGCGGCTGGCCAGCATCACGCGAACGACGCGAATGCGACATTTCGCGGGTCCTTAAGCGTCTCTTCATCTTGCCGTCCGTATCATGACGACGGTTCCCGTGCATCCCCTCGTAGCCATGGGAACCGATTCAGCCGACGACGACGTCGGCTTTTTTTCGCGCGCCGATAGAGGCGCGCGGCTTCCGTCGCGCTATGCGTGGCGCTCGGGCGGCACCGCCCCCGTCAGCACGTCCAGCACATACTCCTTGACCAGCTCGCGCACGTCGCCCGACGTATTGCCGAACTCGGCGCCCACCAGGGTTTCCCCGTCCTTCGTGCGGCGGTTACGCGCGATGCAGTTCAGCGGCGCCGTGCGCACGCGGCCGGCACGCGCGAGCGGCAATGAGAGCTTGAAGTGCTCGCCGGGCGCGAGCGAATTCGAGTTCGAGTTCACCAGCAGGCCGACGCCCGCAGCGCTCAGATCGACTGCGCGGACTTCCGTCCCCGCCATGGGCCGGTCGTTTTGCGAGAGGCGCGCCGTCACGTCGATGCCGACACGCACATGCCGCCGCAGCGCACGTGAGCGGACTTCCGTCGGGTAACGCAGATAAAGCACGTCGAACGGCGACGTATGCCTGCCGATGACTTCCGATTCGAACGCATGGCGATAACGCCCCGCGATGAACTGTCCTTCGACAGCCTCGCCCGGCGCGAACGCGGGATCGACGCCCGCGCCCGCGAGCAGCAGGCTGACGTCGTCCAGCGCGCCGACAAAGCGGGTGCGCGAGGAAATAGCCGGGCCGTTTGCCAGCGTGATCACAAAATCTTCGGGGATGCAGCCCGACAAGGGAAATGGGCCAACGAGCGTCTGGTCTTCATGGCCGCGCCGCGCGCGCCCGGAGGACGCGGGCGCGGTGTCCGCGTCCTCAGGTGTGGCGTCGTCGCGGCGCTCGCCGGAGAACGGATGCCTGAACGGCCCTTGCGCAAATAGCCGCTCGCATTGCACCGCGCTATGAACGATGTGCCCGCGCGCCATCAGCAGCCTGCCGTCCGCCGTGTAGACGGAAAACGGCAGTGGAACGCCGATCGTGACTTCCCGTTGCGACAGCGGCACCAACGGCATGACTCGTTTTCTCCTCTCGAATTTTTTACCGCATCGCATTCGTGCAGTGCGCGCAGGCAGCAAGTATGCACGACGCGGCCGCGCGGACCAACCTGGCAAACGTTTGTCTGACTCGATTGTTTAGACAGACGTATCCAAAACGCCATCGCGCGCAATGCCGAACCCGCAAAGGTTGGTTTCCCGCGGCTCAAGAATCTTCGCAGCGGCGCGTCCCTATAATGGCCGCCATCACCGGCGTTTGCGTTACTGTGTTTCGCGTGCTATCACGGGACAAGCCGCCCGCCCACTGCACAGGACAATTCGACATGACTACCCAGGCACTCACCTCCGGCATCGATCACGTTGGTCTCGCCGTGCGCGATCTGAACCTGACGCGCGATTTCTTCGTCGAATGCCTGCAGTGGAAGCAGGTCGGCGAAAAGCCGGACTACCCCGCCGCGTTTGTCTCGGATGGACACGTGATGCTGACGCTGTGGCAAGTCACCAATCAGGCGAACCTCGTCGAGTTCGACCGCAAGACCAACGTCGGCCTGCATCATCTTGCGTTGCGTGTAGGCAGCGAAGAGGCGCTCAACGAGATTTACGCGCGCGTCTCGCAGTGGCCCGGCGTCAAGGTCGAGTTCGCGCCGGAGAACCTCGGCGCTGGCCCGAAGCGCCACACGATGATCTATGAACCCGGCGGCATCCGTCTCGAGTTCGACTTCGATTCGCGTCTGAAGGCGGCTGGCTGAGCAGCGCCTGGCGCTCGCCCACCCCTGATCCATGTCGGGCAGAAAAGGCCACGGCGATGAGCTATCACCGCGGGTGATACCCCTATCAAAACAAACCGCGCGATCTCCTCGTGATCTGTTGCTAGAGTGATGCCAGTGCAGTTGGGCAGCGACAGAGCAGAGGTTGAGCATGGACCAGCTTTACATGTTGAGGGCGTTCGTCTCGGCGGCGCAGCATCAGAGTTTCAGCAAGGCGGCGACCTCGCTGGGCGTGACGACTGGCTCTATTTCGAAGGCCATTGCGAAGCTGGAAGCGTCTATACAGACACGCGTGCTCCATCGCACGACGCGCTCCGTCACGCTGACGGAAGAGGCGCAGTCCTATTACCTCAGTTGCTGCCGCCTGCTCGAAGAACTCGACGAAGCGAATCGCCGCATCATGCGCGAGCGCGAAGTCGACAGCGGCAAGCTGCGTCTGGTGATTCATCCGATGCTGGTCAGCGAGACGTTCTCGCAGTTTCTGTCCAGTTATCGCGCCGTCGCGCCGAACGTCAACCTCGTGGTTTCCGTCGATGAAGGCGCCGTCAACCTCTATGACGGACAGTTCGACATGGCGATGCTTCCGCCGCATCAGGTCGAGCAGTCGGCGGTCATTCGCAGAACCTTGTTCAAGTCGTCGCGCTCGCTGGTCGCATCCGCCGATTATCTTGCGCAACGCGGCACGCCGCGTTGCGCGGCGGATCTCACCGAGCACTTTCTGCTGTTGCCGTCCCAATCGCGCCAGCGAAGCACGAACTACGTGCAGGTGATCGAAAACGGCGCGCCCGTGCAGGTCATTCCGATGTCGTCGATGGACGGCAACGACGTGCTGCTGCGCGCTGCGGCGCTGGCGGGCGCTGGCATTGCGGAGTTACCGGAAGCGATGGCACGGGAAGATGTGGCGATGGGCAAGCTGGTGCCCGTGTTGCCCGGCTGCTCTATATCCGACAGCGAAGTCGAAATCTGCCTGTTCTATTCGCACCGGGAATTGCTGCCCGCGCGCTTCAGAACTTTTGTCGACTTTTGCACCGAGTTCTTTCGTCTCAACAGCGCACGTCGGCGGGCGCCCTTGCTGGATGCCCAACCGCAGGCGGCTTAAGCTACTTGGTTAGGCTGCCGCCATCACGGGGCCGAGACGCGAGCGCGTCACTTCGACGAATGCCTGCATCGCGCTAGACACGTAGGCGTCATGCCGGCGGATAAACAGCGTGGCGACCTGTGCTTTCTCCGGCGGCAACGAATGAAGCGCGACGATATCCTGCTCGGCCGCGCTCGACACCACACCGCGCGGCAACAGCGTCACGCCGATACCCGCCGCGACGCACGCGATGATCGCATCGAGCGAACCGAATTCGAGCGGCGTGGCCGTCACGATACCCATTTCCGCCAGCAACGCTTCAAGCCGCTGACGATACGAACAACCCAATCGGAACACGATGGTCTTGAGGTCGGGCACGGCGCGCAGCGCATCCATCGAACGCAGGTTGCGCGGCGTCACCAGCACCAGTTCTTCCTGAAAGATCATCTCGGCATGCAGTTCGGGATGTTCGACGGGGCCCGCGACAAACGCGCCATCGAGCCGGCACGCTGCGACTTCTTCCGTCAGGCTGCAACTCGTGCCCGTAGTCAGAGAGAGGCGCACTTGCGGATAGATTCTGGCGAAGTTGCTCAGTATCGGCGAAAGGCGCAATGCGGCCGTCGTTTCGAGCGTGCCTAAAGCAAGTGCTCCGGCGGGCGGGCCGTCGTCGAGCGCCGCGAGGCGCGCGTCCGCAAGCAGTTTCGCAATGCGCGCCGCGTACGGCAGCATGCGTTGCCCAGCGGGCGTCAGGCTGACGCCGCGCACATGGCGCTGAAACAGCGCGACACCGATTTCCCGTTCAAGAGACCGGATTCGCGCTGTCACGTTGGACTGAACGGTATGAAGTTCGGCAGCCGCCCGGTTCATGCTGCCGTGACGGGCCACTGCCTCGAACACCTTGAGGTCGGCGACATCCATGCTGTGTACCTCGATGAGATCGACAAGGCCTGGATACTGTCATCACAGGCCCGCACTGCGCTGCGGCACAGGTCGATCGTCATCCTACACCAAAGCCGCGTTGCGCATCGGCGCGCTGATCACGGCCATTGCTTCTGGCAAGGCCTCAACCCGTCTTTTGGGCTTTGAATTCCTCGCCATTGATACGGCTCGATATGCTGATGTTCTCGCGCGGATGCTCATGCAGGATCACATTGATGATCTTCGGGTCGGAACCGATCGCGTCGTGCGTGACCTGAATGATGTCCCGCATCAGTTGCTCGCGACGCGCCGGCGTCAATCCAGCCGCAATATGGCATTCGATAAAAGGCATGCTGCTACTCCTGCGATGATTATTTGAGGCGGCTGATCAGTTCTTTGTCGTTGGCTGCGCCTTCCACGTATTCGGGAAGATGTTCGCCATGCTCGACGAAGTTGATACCCCTGCCCTCGCGAAACACAATGAAGATATCGTTCTTCGTTTCGCCTGTCGCCTCGCTGACCACACGCAGCAGACCCGCTGCAAGCTGACGTTTCTGTTCGTCCGTTCTGCCGTATCGCATGTCACATGAAATCAGGGCCATTCGAATCTCCTGTATGCCTGAATCAATTATTGAATTCCCGGATGTTTTGCCGGGTACACCGCTTCTCGATTGACTTTCGTGAGGAGTTGCATCAACTCCGAGATCTTGTGTTCTTCGAGTCTGGAAACGAGATCGACGATCTGGCCACGCAGCGTTTCGTCCGCATAAGGCTCGCTTAGCCAGTTGAATTTTTCGACTGTCCGCTCCCACGTGAACGGATTGTCCAGGCCACCTTCAAAGCCCACATGTTCCTTCGACACCACACGGCCATCGCGGCAGCGGATCGTGACTCGCGTATTCAATGCCTTCGGGTATTGGGCCGAGAAGGCGGCGTCGGGACGTATCGTGACTTTCTTCAGCAGCGCTTGCGCGTCGGCTGCCTGGACACGCGCCGGTTCCAGTTGAGCGGGACCAACCTGATCGTCGAGCAAGGCCGCGGCAATCAGATACTTGAGGTTGTAGTCGGCCTGCTCTTTCGTTTGCGGATCGTCTTTTGCACCGAAGCCGCCGCCGCCCGCGATGTCGTAGCCCATCTGGAAGATGTCGCAAACCACGTCTTCGACGTCGCCGCCCGTTATGCCGTGCATGCGCTTGAGTTCCAGCGTGGCTTCTAGCACCGGTTGGCCGTGAATCAGCGAGCAGTACTTCTTCATCACGGTCTGATGGACGACCTCCAGCCTCGAATCCTCCCAATCCACTTCGACCGGCTGATCGAACATGCGCACGAGTCCGTTCGGTCCTTCGAATAGACGTAACGGGCCTGTGAAGTCACGCTTTGCAAGCGACGCCGAATAGATGGCCCGCATGCAGGTAATACCCGGGGAGAAGCCCTTCCAGTACGACACGGGCTCGGAGTGAACGCAGGAGAGCGAGATGTTGTCGACGGTTGCGATGGCGATCGCATGCGCGATCTGATCTGCGTCGAGGCCAAGCAGTTTGCCCGAAGCGGCGGCTGACGAAATTGCGAGTTGAATTGCGTGGTTGAAACCCTTTGCCATGACAGGAACGACTGCCGTAATGCGGCAACCAATCTCATACGCAACCGCGAGCGCCAGCATGAACGATTCGCCGTCCGCCGATGCGTGTTCGGCGGCGGCCAGTACTGCGCCGAAGTTGTCGCTCGGGTGACAAAGACCACCTGGCGACATATAGCTGTCGAGCAGATCCACGTAACGCACAAGAGCCGAGTTGTACAACGCCGCCTGATCCGGAGAAGTCGAGCCGCCGCCAATCAGCGTACAGGTGCCGCCGCTGCGATATTCGTCGAACTGCTCCCGGAGCGCCTTGAAAGGCGAGCCTGGCAATGCGGCGATTGCGCACCCCAGGCTGTCCAGGATGTTCCGCTTCAGCAAGTGCCGGGTCTGCGGCGTGAGATGACTGACGTGCGCGACGTCGGCAAACCGGCCGATACGTTCGACAGCGGTAAGAGTGCTCATGGCTTGAAGGTCTCGCGTGAAGAACGGGTGACTCAATGTCGCACCGCTCACTGCGGAGATCAAGCGAAGGGTTTGGATACCGCTATCTGTTGCGCTGATAGTGGCGACACGTTTTCAGGCATTACTTTTCGCCTACAAAACACTACACAGGCGATGTACGGCAGACACAAATCAGATACATGCGCACGTTTCAATCTTTCGTCGCTCATCCTCGAAGAGATTGATTATCGTGTCAGAAGAATTATCTAATCGCCGCCGCTTTATGTTCGCGGCAGCGGCAAGCGTCGCAACGTTGACGACGCTCGGCAACGTGTCGCAAGTGCTCGCTGCATCAACGACTGCAACGCCGCTAACAACACTTCCTGTACGCCAGGTTCACACGGACCTGCTCGACATCGGCTATCACGAAGCGGGACCCGCCGAAGGCCGTCCCATCATTCTTCTCCACGGCTTTCCGTACGACATTCACAGCTACGCGGATGTCGCGCCCATGCTCGCAACGCAAGGCTTTCGCGTGATCGTGCCGTATCTGCGCGGCTTCGGAACGACGCGCCTGCTGTCCGTGGATACGCCGCGCGCCGGTCAACAGGCGGCTGTCGGCCAGGACGTGATCGAACTGATGAATGCACTGGATATTCCCGAGGCCGTGCTTGCCGGATACGATTGGGGTGGACGTGCGGCTTGCGTCGTCGCTGCAATCAAGCCTTCGCGCTGCGTCGGCCTTGTTTCAGTGAACAGCTATCTGATCCAGGATATCGCCAAAGCGGGCGCACCGCTGCCACCTGGCATCGAACGCGGTCTCTGGTATCAGTACTATTTTCAGACCGAACGCGGCCGCGCAGGGCTAGAAGCCAATCGACGCGAGCTTGCGCACATTCTGTGGAAGAACAATTCGCCGACGTGGCATTTCGACGAAGCGACCTTCGAGCGCTCGGCGAAAGCATTCGACAATCCGGACTTCGTGGATATCGTCATCCATTCATACCGGCATCGACGTGGCCTTGCAGAGGGCTATCCGCAGTACGACGAGATCGAGAAGAAGCTCGCATCGATTCCACCTATTACTGTGCCGGCTATCACACTGGATGGCCTCGCGGACGGCGTGATCCCCGCCACCGATGGCCACGCATCTGCAGCGAAGTTCACCGGCCCGCGCATTCACCGACAGATTCCGAATGCGGGCCACAACCTGCCGCAGGAAGCGCCCAAAGCGTTTGCCGATGCTTGCGCGGAACTCGCACGCACCGGCAAATGGAGAACCTGAGTTTTATCGTGCAATCCGCGCCGATGTTTTCCGGCGCTTTTGTTGCACACCGCTTGCCGTCATCAGGTCGCACTGAACGGGGTGAGTGATTTCCGTTGCGAGCCCGCCCGCGAGAAAGAAGAAGATTGCCAAAAGCCGTTTCATGATTGCCTCCAACATTGAGTCACGCCTTTGTTATAGCGCAGAACATGCGCCCATTTGTGTCCCAATGTATCGAAGCACCCCACTGATACAAGTCGATTCAAACACGCGACACGGCGACACAGCAGAGATACGCGCGGACGTTCAAATACAGCCATGTCTTCCAATCAAAGGACGCTGACATGCTCTCCCGAATCAAAACCCTGACTACCGTCGTTGCCATTGCCGCCGTTGCCGGTCTCGGCGCACTGGTCGCCAACAGCGGCGCCGCGACGGCCGTTCCTGCCGAAGCCAATCGCGTAGCACCGGAATTCGCTGGAATCGATCAATGGCTGAATTCACCGCCTCTGACCATGCAGCAACTGCGCGGGAAAGTCGTGCTCGTCGATTTCTGGACGTACACGTGCGTCAACTGCGTCAATACGCTGCCGCATGTCGAGAAGCTGTATCAGAAGTACAAGGATCAAGGCCTTGTCGTGGTCGGCGTGCATACGCCTGAATACGCGTTCGAGCGCGAGACGAAAAAGGTCAAGGCGGCGATTGCCGAATACGGGCTGCATTACCCCGTCGCGCAGGACAACCAGTACGCGACGTGGAACGCTTATGGCAACCAATACTGGCCGGCCGTCTATCTGATCGACAAGCAGGGGCACATCGTCTATAGCCATTTCGGCGAAGGCGATTACGACAAGACGGAAGCAGCCGTCCGCGAGCAACTGGCGCGCGCGGGTTGATCTTGGCTGATGTCGCTAAAGCGCGGCGGGTGCGCCGCGCCATCCGATCAAAATGCGCTGCGATACGCGTACAGTCCCGGCAGTCCGCCCGTCATCAGGAACACGACCTTCGAGCCTGGCGCGAACGTTTTGCTTCTGATGTCGTGCAGCAGGCCGGCGAACGCTTTCCCGCTATATACGGGGTCCAGAAACAGGCCCTCGACGCTCGCCAGAAGCCGCACGGCTTCACGCATCGCGTCGGTGGGGATGCCGTAGCCTTCGCCGCGCTGTCCGTCCTGAACGATCACGCTAGCGTCGGAAAGCACCGCATCGGGCCGCAGCAGCGCAAGCGTCTCCTTCGCCTTCAACCGCGTATTGGACAAGGTGTTCTCATGCGTCGCCAGAACATTATGCGAGACGACACGGGTCGGGTCCTCGCCCATCGCCAGCAAGCCGGCGACAAGACCCGCCTGCGTGCCGCCGCTGCCGTTCGGCACGGCAATGCGGTCGAACGAAACACCCAGCGCGCGCGACTGTTCGAGAATTTCCGCCGCGCACGCCGCATAACCAAGATTGCCGACAGCCGACGATCCGCCCAGCGGCGCGAGATACACCTTGTGTCCGGCCTTGCGCAATTCGTCCGCGCGACTCTGCGCGAACGCCATCGCGTCGGCACTGCCGGGCAAATCGTGAATGCGCGCGCCGAGCAGCGAGTCGAGCAGCACGTTGCCATTGTGGACGTAATCGTCGTCTTCGCGCGGCACCATGCGCGTCAGCACGACCTCGCACGCAAGGCCCGCACGCGCCGCCGCCGCGGCCGTGAGCCGCGCGTGATTCGACTGGCGCGCGCCCACCGTGATGACCGTGTCCGCGCCCTGCGCGAGCGCTTCGCCCAACAGGAACTCGAGCTTCCTGAGCTTGCTGCCGCCACCGCCGAGGCCCGTGACGTCGTCGCGCTTGACGTAGATGTCCACGTCACCGAGCAGCTTGCTCAAGCGGCTGAGATGCTGGATCGGCGTGGGCCCTTCGATCAATGCGTAACGAGGAAAGGCGGTGAGATCGAGAGCGGGTGCGTTCGACATGCGGAAATCTCCAGGTGTTCGGCGTACTTTGTCGCGCAGATGTTAACGCATCGTCGCGCGCTTCGCATGCGCCGTTCAACAGCCATCAATCCCCGAAAATATTGAACATCAGGAAACAATCGATGACCACATTATTCGCGTTTGCACGCGCTTTTGCGGGCTCATGGCCCGGCTTTCCGCTCTCGCTCTCCCAATCCAGCAAGATTCTTGAGTATCACGCCATTCCGTTTTTACATATATATCGCACGCGATTTACTCGCAACCGATTGACAAATTCAGAGAGCCCAGTATCATCTCGCATCTGATTACATCGCATGCGATTTAGTTATTTCTGACCACCTGACCGTCACACCACCGGAGATGAATATGAAAAGCACTCGCGCAGCACTCGCCGCCACGTTCGCCCTTTCGCTCACTGTCCTCGCCACCAGCGCACATGCCGGCTCCGAACAGGCCAAGCCTCAAGAGAAATGCTTCGGCGTGTCGCTCGCCGGCAAGAACGATTGCGCAGCCGGCCCCGGCACGAGCTGCGCAGGCACGTCGAAGGTCGACTATCAGGGCGACGCGTTCGTCATGGTCGACAAGGGCACCTGCACGACGATCAAGACGCCGAAGGGCTACGGCGCGCTGAAGGCGAAGTCATGATGCTGCACTCCCAAACCCGCGACGCGCGCGTTTCCCGCTCGTCCCTCGCGAATCAAGGGGGCGTGGGGGCACTCCGCGCAGCCGTCATCGAACGCCTGTCGCGCGCGCTTTCGCCCTCGCTATTGTTGCTGGTGGCGCGCTTCGGTATCGCTGCGACCTTCTTTCTGTCGGGACGCACGAAAGTCACGGGCCTGCTGACGATCAAGCCGTCGACGTACGCCCTGTTCAGCTCGGAATACGCACTGCCGCTGATTCCGCCGGAGCTGGCCGCGCATCTCGCCACGTATGCGGAACACCTGTGCCCGATCCTGCTCGTGCTCGGCTTGTGTACGCGCTCCGCCGCGTTGGTGCTGCTGGGCATGACGGCCGTGATCGAGATCTTCGTCTATCCCGATGCATGGCCGACGCATCTGACGTGGGCAGGTCTGCTTCTTCCGCTGATCGCGCATGGCGCAGGCAGATGGTCGGTCGATCATCTGCTGGGCCGCTCGCGCACCGCGGACTAACCGAACCCTCGTCACCCGATATCCACAACACGGCCCGCGTGGCCTCCATTCGAAAACACTATGCGCATTCTTTCGACTTTGACCCTCGCCGCGGCAGCGTTCGCCGTTTCAGGCGCAGCATTCGCCGCAACGCCGGACGGACCGGCGGGCGTGAAGAACATCGTGATCGTTCACGGTGCGTTCACCGACGGCTCCGGCTGGCGCGCGGTACACGACATCCTGATCCATAAGGGCTACAACGTCCGCATCGTCCAGCAGCCGATGACGACGCTCGAAGAAGACGTCGCCGCGACCAACAACGCCGTCATCGGACAAACAGGCCCCGTGGTGCTCGTCGGCCATGGCTACGGCGGCTCGGTCATCACAGAAGCGGGCGCGCGTCCCAAGGTGAAGGCGCTGGTCTACGTCGCCGCGTTTCAGCCCGATGTCGGCGAAAGCGTGAATCAGCTGGCGGGCTCGATGCCGAAGCTCACCGACGGCGTGCAGAAGACCATCGACGGTCACTACTACTTCGACCCCGCCAAATACGGCACGGACTACGCCGGCGATCTCGTGTCGAACCGCACCGACTTCATGGCCGTTTCGCAAGTGCCCGCCACCGTCGCCGACTTTGCCTCCGCGCCATTCACGGTCGCATGGCACAACAAGCCGACCTACGGCATCGTCGCGACCGACGACCGCGTGATCAACCCCGACCTGCAACGCTGGATGTACAAGCGTGCGGGCTCGAAGGTCACGGAAGTAAAGGCAAGCCATGCCATCGAGATTTCGCAGCCTGAAGCGGTCGCGAAGGTCATCGAAGAAGCCGCGCTGCACGCGAAATAAACGCAAAGCCATTTTCCAATCGCATTTCACTCAACCCACCATGGAGCAACCATGAACAGCAACGTCAAATCCCGCGTCAGCTTCGCTGCAGCCGCAGCCCTCCTCGCCATCGCATCGGCCACCGTCGCGACCTCCGCGAGCGCCGCCACGGGCGAGCAACCCGGCCGCTGCTACGGCGTCAACGCATGCAAGGGCCAGGCGCTGTGCGCGACGGCTCACAACGACTGCAAGGGCCTCAACAGCTGCAAGGGCAAGGGTGTAGTCGTGAAGACGCCGAGCGAATGCCTGTCGCTGGGCGGCACGCTGACCGAGCCGAAGTAAGTCATGCTAGCGCTGGCCCGGCTATGCGTCGCCGGGCCAGTCCATCCACCGACACTCCGCAGCCGGGTACGCCTCATGCTCTCTCCCAATCCCCGCTTTGCAGGCTATGGCCTTGGCCTGCGCAAGGAACACTATCGCGACTTCCTGGAAACGAATGTTTCCGTCGATTTCGTCGAAGTCATTTCCGAGAACTTCATGGTCGAAGGCGGCCAGCCGCGCGACATTCTGCGGCGCGTGCGCGAGAAGCATCCCGTGGTGCTGCATGGCGTGTCGATGTCGATCGGCTCGGCGGATGGCATCGACCGTGACTATCTGCGCCGGCTGAAGTCGCTCGTCGACGAGATCGAACCGCTGTTCGTGTCCGATCATCTAAGCTGGTCGCGTATCGGCGGCTTCAATTCACACGACCTGTTGCCCGTCCCCTATACCGACGAAGCGCTCCATACCGTCTGCGCGAATATCGACATCGCGCAGAATGCGCTCGGCCGCCAGATGCTGTTCGAGAATCCGTCCAGTTATCTCGCGTTCGACGGCGCGACGATGACCGAGTGGGAATTCATTTCCGCCATGTCGACGCGCACCGGCTGCGGCCTGCTGCTCGACGTGAACAATATTTTCGTGAGCGCGACGAACCACGGTTTCGATGCGCTCGCCTATCTCGACGGGTTGCCCGTCGATCGCGTGCATCAGATCCATCTCGCGGGACACTCGCAAGGCCGCGATCTGCTGATCGACACGCACGATAGCCCCGTGTGCGATGAGGTCTGGGCACTCTATGAGAACGCGATGGCGCGGCTCGGTCCCGTCGCGACGATGATCGAGCGCGACGGCAACGTGCCGCCGTTGAAAGAGCTGCTGAGGGAACTGTGGATCGCGCGCAAGCTCGGCGCTCATGCGCAACAGGACGCACAGGTCAGACACGACACACGCATTGCGGAGGCCGCATGACACTCGCTGCCTGGCAACAGGACTTCCGCTCGTGGCTCACGGATGCATCTGAAGAAGCCGCCCGACGCGTCGGCGGCGACGCATCACGCGGTTTATCTGTCTATCAGAACAACTATCGCGGGCAACTGATCGAATGCCTCGAGCATTCGTTTCCACAGGTACGGACGTTGCTTGGCGAGGATGCGTTTCTGCATGCAGCCGTGACGCATATCAACCACCATCCGCCGCACGCATGGACACTCGACGCGTACGCATACGGTTTCGGCGACACGCTCAGCGTGCTGTTCCCGCACAACCCCGACGTGCATGAACTCGCATGGATCGAAAATGCGCTGGCTGAAGCCTTCGTTGCGCATGACGCGCAGCCGCTGCCGCTCGACGCGCTCGCTTCCGTCGACTGGGACGCAGCGCGGCTACGCTTTACGCCGTCGCTCAGGCATCGCCCCGCCACGACGAATGCCGGCAGCATCTGGTCCGCCCTGTCCGCCAACACCGAGGCGCCCGAAAGTGAAATGCTCGACGAGCCGGGCGGCCTGATCGTCTGGCGTCGGCAGTTCGTGTCGTGCCTCAAGCGCGTCGATGCCGCCGAGTACGAAGCGCTCCTTCATCTGCAGGAAAATGAAAGCTTTGCAACACTATGCGATCTGCTCGTCGAGCGTCTGGGTGACGCGGACGGCGTGGCGAAAGCGGGTGCGCTGCTGGCGGGATGGCTGGGCAGCGAACTCATCGTGGGTGTGGAGAGCGTCTGACAGTGGCTAGCCCTCCGCCCATTCCTCAACTACGATCGAGGGGAGCAAGATGCCGATTGTCACAATTCAGGTTACGCGAGAAGGGACGAAACCCGGCGCGGATTGCGTGACGGCCGAAGAAAAGGCGCGACTCATCAAGGGCGTGAGCCAGGTGTTGCTTGACGTGCTGAACAAGCCGCTCGAGTCCACCTTCGTTGTGATCGAGGAAGTGCCGACGGACAATTGGGGCTGGGGCGGTCTGCCTGCCCTCGAGTATCGAAAGCTCAAAGCAGCGAAATCAGCCTGACCTGCAGTCTTCCAACAACGCGTAGCTCTTCAACGAAGGAGTTTGCCATGTCGCTCGAAAAGGCGCTTTACACTGCTCACGCAACCGCAACGGGAGGCCGCGACGGCCGCGCGACGGTGCCCGAAGCCAACCTTGAATTCAAGCTCACCACGCCGAAGGAACTGGGCGGAAAAGGCGGTGACGGCGCGAATCCGGAACAACTGTTCGCCGCCGGTTACAGCGCATGCTTTATCGGTGCGATGAAATTCGTTGCCGCACGCGATAAGATCGCGATCCCCGCAGATGCGTCGATCGACAGCAGCGTCGGGATCGGGCCGATTCCGAATGGGTTCGGCATCGAAGTCGAGATGAAAATATCATTGCCGGGTATGGAGCGCGGTGCCGCTCAAGATCTGGTCAACAAGGCTCACATCGTGTGCCCGTATTCGAATGCGACGCGTAATAACATCGACGTGAAACTCACGCTCGTCTGACGCATCGATTCGTTCTTTACATTGCTGGCCGCCGTTTAATCGCGCGGCCAGCAATACGCTATTGCGAATTTCAACGGCAATTCGCAATACGCATTCAGTCCAGCAACTCCGTCACTACAGACGGGCTATGCGAGTCCATCCAGTCGTATGAATCGCTGAAATGCGCCCATGCCCAATTGCGCGGCACAGCGGCGGCTTGTGCATTCTCGCTCGACACTGCTTCGATGCGCGTGCGTACGCCTGCGCCGCTATGGTCGTCGATATTCCGGAAGTTCAAAGATTCGCGCTTCATTGTCTGATCCTCGGTAGAGCCTGTCGCGACGTCGAATGTGAAACGTCGGCCTATGAACGTAGGGTAAACCTCCTGACGCAATCATCAACCGGGCTGCGCAGAATTCACAGTTTTCAAATCGGGAACAATGCGTGCTATCGCGTCGATTGACTGCATCGTCAAACATCAGATCAAAGCGCAAAAATGAAAACAGCCCTTTTAAAAAGGGCTGTCTGGCTTGGGTTATAGCGTGTTACTTCGCAGTCGGCATCGCGAATTCGGCGCCCTTCTCGATGCTCTCCGACCAGCGCTGCATGATCGACTTCTGCTTCGTATAGAAACGCACGCCTTCTTCACCGTATGCATGCGTGTCGCCGAACAGGCTGCGCTTCCAGCCGCCGAAGCCATGCCACGCCATCGGCACCGGAATCGGCACGTTGATACCGACCATGCCGACTTCGATACGGCGGCCGAATTCGCGCGCAACATGGCCATCGCTCGTGAAGCACGCCACGCCGTTACCGAATTCGTGCGCGTTGATCAACTCGACGGCTTCCGTGAAGTCCTTCACGCGCACGCAAGCAAGCACCGGCCCGAAAATCTCTTCCTTGTAGATGCGCATTTCCGGCGTCACGTTGTCGAACAGCGTACCGCCCGTGAAGAAGCCGTCTTCATGACCGGCAACCTTCAGACCGCGGCCATCGACGACCAGCGTCGCGCCTTCCTTCACGCCCTCGGCGATATACCCTTCGATACGCTCCAGCGCCTGCCGCGTGACGATCGGGCCCATTTCCGCGTCCGGCTCCATGCCGTTCTTCACGATCAGGCTGCGGGCGCGCTCGGCGAGTCGCGCCACGATCTTGTCGGCCACGTCGCCAACCAGCAGCGCAACCGAGATCGCCATGCAACGCTCGCCTGCCGAACCGTAGCCAGCGCCGATCAGCGCATCGACTGCCTTGTCGAGATCGGCGTCGGGCATCACCACCATATGGTTCTTCGCGCCGCCCAGTGCCTGCACGCGCTTGCCGTGCTTCGCGCCCGTTTCGTAGATGTAGTTCGCAATCGGCGTCGAGCCGACGAAGCTCACAGCCTTCACGTCCCGATGCGTGAGCAATGCATCGACGACGACCTTGTCGCCCTGTACGACATTGAAGACGCCGTCGGGCAAGCCTGCCTCTTTCAGCAGTCCGGCCATGAACAGCGCCGCCGACGGATCACGCTCGCTCGGCTTAAGAATGAACGTATTGCCGGCCGCGATCGCGACGGGGAACATCCAGCACGGCACCATGCACGGGAAGTTGAACGGCGTGATGCCCGCGACGACGCCCAGCGGTTGACGCATCGTCCAATTGTCGATACCCGTCGAAACCTGTTCCGTGTAGTCGCCCTTGAGCAGTTGCGGAATGCCGCACGCAAATTCGATCACGTCGATGCCGCGTGCAACTTCGCCTTGGGCATCGGAAAACACTTTGCCGTGCTCTGCCGTGATGATCGCCGCGAGTTCGTCGTGGTGGCGATTCATCAGTTCGAGAAAACGCAGCATGACGCGTGCGCGCTTGATGGGCGGCGTATCGGCCCACTTCGGAAACGCCGCCTTCGCGCTCGCGACGGCGGCGTCGACATCGGCAGCCTCGCCGAGCAGCAGCTTGCGGGCGCGGGCACCCGTGGCCGGATTGAAGACGGCCTGGCTACGGCTTCCCGTTCCGCTGACGCGCTCCCCGTGAATGAAATGTCCCACGTCTGCGCTGTCGGTATAGGCTTGCATGTCTCGGCTCCTTCGTGATTGGCTTGAGACGCAGTGTAGAAAGGTGCGGACGCGCTGGAAAGAGGCTAACATTGAAATCAATGTTTGCCACCGTGAACAATGAGTGTATGGATACGCAAAATATCGAAGAACTCTGGACGCATCTGCACTGGCTCACCATGCTCGCCGAACAGGGAACGTACACGGCGGCCGCCGCGCGCCTCGGCGTCAGCAAAGCGGCAATGAGCCAGCGCATCTCCGAACTGGAGCGCGCCGCGGGGATTTCGCTGGTGCAGCGCACGACGCGCAGCGTCCGGCTGACGGAAGCCGGCCAGCAGCTCGTCGACAGCACGCGCGGGCAGTATGCGCAGATCGCCGCCAGCTTTGCGCAAGTCCGCGAGCTGTCGGGCGTGCCGCGCGGGCTCGTGCGCGTGACGGCGCCTGTGGCGTTCGCGCGGCAGCAACTGGTGCCGAAGGTGCCCGAGTTTCTGGTGGCCAATCCCGAGGTTCGGGTGCAGCTGGAGGTGTCGGACAGGATCGTATCGCTTGCCACAGAAGGCTTCGATCTCGCGATCCGTCACAGCGCCGAACCGCCCGATACGCACGTCGCGTGGAAACTTTGCGACACGCATTCCGTGATCGTCGCGACGCGCGCCTATCTGCGAAAGCGCGGCACGCCGAAGTCACCGGAAGAACTTTCTTCTCACGATTGCCTTTTTTATCCGCGCTCGTCGGGCGAACCGATGTGGTCGTTCGAGCGCAAGGCGGCGCGAAAGGCCGGCACGCGGCCGGTCACCTTGCCCGTCAACGGACAGTTCTCTGCGAACAACAGTGAGACGCTGCGCGACGCGGCGCTCGAAAGCCTGGGCATTGCGCTGCTGCCAGACTTCACCGCGCAGGCCGCCGTGCAGGCGGGCAAGCTGGTCGTCGTGCTGCCGGACTGGCGCGTGACGGGCGCGTTCGCCGAGCAGCTTTATATCGTGCGGCCTTATGCGTCGCATGTGCCGCGCGCGGTCGGGCTGTTCGTCGGCTATTTGCGCGAGCGCTTTGCAAACGGATTTCCCGTTTGAATCAGCATTGATCCGCAAATAAACGATATGGGCCATTCTTTGGCCCATATCGCCCACTCAAAACATAATGGGAAAAGTGCTGGCGGTGGAGACGCCTGCAAAACGAAACCCGCTTATCGGTACTTTCCTGCGAGCGCCGACACCTTCTCGATGTTCTGCGGCGTGATGAAGCCCGGTCCCGAACTGATGTTGCGCGCCTCGTAGACAGGCTTCAGTCCATAGTCCTGCAGCCGCTTGATGAACTTCGGGTCTTTCTCCAGTTCATTGCGAGCCTGCGCGACGTCCGTGTTGTGATTCTTGTGCATGATCGCGAGCATCGCGACGGGAATATAGCCCTGCAAATAAGGCTGCTGATCGGTGCAGAACTTGATCGTGCCGTCCTTGATTCCCTTGGCGACGTCAGAGTCGATATCGAAGGTTGCGAACCAGATCTTGCCCGCGAGCCCCATCTTCGTGACGGCGCGAATGGTCGGGTCGGCGGAAGTGGGCCCCAGCGTCAGCACGGCCTGCGTGTTCGGATGCGCGCGCAGATAAGCGCTGACTTTCGATTCGATATCCGTCGGGTCCGTGCCCGCGTCCAGAACCGATGTTTTCATATCTGCGCCGATCGCTTCGGCGAACCCACGGCAGCGCTCGAACGACAGCGGATTCGTCGCATAGTGGTTCACGCACAGAAACGTCTTGATGCCGTCGGCCTTGGCGCGCTGTCCCGCCTCCTTGCCCGCCAGATACTCGGGCTGTCCCACATGCAGCAATGCGCCGAGATCGGCGCTCTGCTTCTCCGTGCCCGTGTTGGCCGTGACGAACGGAATGTTCTTTGCCTTCAGACGCGAGACGGAGCCCTTGAGCAGATCGAAGTCGGCGATGGTCGTCACCACGCCGTCGTAGTTGCGCGCCGCAGCCTGATTCACGAGCTGGACCATATCGGCGATATCGCCATTCGGCGGGTTGCGATAGTCGGTCTGCACGTTGAAATCTTCATCGGCCTGCTTGATGCCATTCTTGACGGTATTCCACCATGCATCCGAATCCGGCGCATGCGTGATGAAATCGAAATGCGCTACAGGCCCCGCATTCGCATCGACATACAGGCCCATGCTCAGGACGGCTGCGGCGACGCAAAGCGCCTTCATGACGGGTAATCTCATCGCTGTCTCCATGTTTGTGGCTGCCGGCGTCTCGCGCCGGCAGTTTGCTGCGTTGCCTTGCTCGATCAGTCGGCGGCGAGGCCGATGAATACGTTGCCTTCTTCCGTTTTGACGGGATGCGTAACGAGGTTCACGCACACGGGCGCGCCCTTCGCGGCGCCCGTCGGGATGTGAAAGCGCCCCATGTGCATCGGGCACTCGATCACCTCGCCGAACACAAAGCCATCGGCGAGGCGCGCCGTTTCATGCGTGCAGAGTCCCGCCGTGGCGTAGAACCCCGTGGCCGTGTGATAGACCGCGTACAGCTTGCCTTCGTGTTCGAACTCCATCACGTCTTCTTCGTCGATGTCGTCGCAGGCGCAGACCTGATGCCATTGCAGAATGTTCATTGCGTACACCGTTCGTGTTCAGCGTGGCTGGGCGACGAGTGCTTCGTCGTCGGAGGGTTGCGCTTGCGCAGCGGGCGTCTTGCCCGGCACTTGCGGCGTGATCATGTATTCCGGGTCGTGCCGCTGCATGCGCAGGAAGTGCAGAATCTCGCTCCAGGCGCCGAACAGTCCGTCGTAAGCAGGTGGCAGGTCCGCCTCGATCGCTTTACGCAGTTCCGGCAGCGCGTGGAACGGCACGTTCGGAAACATGTGATGCTCGACGTGATAGTTCATGTTCCAGTACAGCAACTGGAGAACGGGATTGAGCCGGATGGTTCGCGTCGAGAAACGATGGTCGAGTTCGTTCTCGCGCAGCCCCGTGTGCTGCGTGATGGCCAGCAGTTCATGCAGCCATGCGCCATACGCACGCGGCAGCAGAAGAAACACGACGGGCAGCCAGCTATGCGCGACGATCGCCCACGCAATCACGCCGACATAAAGCGCGAGAACGATCCGCGAATTCCGGCACATCGCGCGATATTCGATTGGCGGCACGACGGCTTTCGCGCTGCGCGACACGATGCCGAGGCTGTGCAACACGATGTTGCCGAGATGATGAATGCCGTGTGAGACGCGCAGAAAATCGGTTGCGAGCTTCAGATAGTTCGGCGGCCGCTTTACGGCGATTTCGACATCGGCGGGCACGGTTGCCGTCAGATGCGTGTATGTGTGATGTTGCGCATGCGACCAGCGGCTGTAGATCTGCTCGCGCCACGTCATGAAGCAGATCAGCCAATGCACCGACGCATTCAGCCATTCGCTGCGAAACGGCGTGCGATGGCGCAACTCGTGTTCCATCGCTTCGGCGAATGCGTAGATCGTCCCGTAGAGCAGGAACGCAGGCACGCACCACCACGTGCCGAGCGACAGCCACGCGAGCACGCCGCTGCCTGCGACCATCGCGAGAAAGCCGCCGAGGTAAAGGAGCGCGTCGCGGTCGTTGCGGCGCGTGAGTTCTTTGAGCACCTTGCGGTCGAGCGGGCATTTGTACCAGTCGTCCATCGTGA
The DNA here is from genome assembly GCF_002902925.1 of Paraburkholderia terrae. Taxonomy (GTDB): domain Bacteria; phylum Pseudomonadota; class Gammaproteobacteria; order Burkholderiales; family Burkholderiaceae; genus Paraburkholderia; species Paraburkholderia terrae. The sequence continues at coordinate 1,850,911 of NZ_CP026113.1, forward strand.
TTGGTTTCGAGTTGTCTTGCTGTGCGGACATGCATGGCTCCTGATGCTGAGGCAGTGATCATCGCTGAGTGCATTAAAGACTCGTTATGAGCATCAGTCAAAGCCGTTTATGCCTCATTTTGAGTTATCGAGGGTAATCCATGACGTGAAGAGTGTGACGCTGCGGCGTAGCAAGCTGATACCTCACACAAACGCCTCAAAATGAGTCAAAATCGAGCCAATGCAATCACTCGAGCCGCCGCGCGGGGACCCACGATGAAAAGCAAACCGACGCTCAAGCAACTCATGGAGATCACGCAGCTCAGCCGCGCGACGATCGATCGCGCGCTGAACGACAGGCCCGGCGTACACCCGCGTACGCGCCATGCAGTCGAGGCGGCGTTGAAGCAACTCGGCACAGGTTCATCTGCGAGGTCAGCCGTTCGCGCAAAGCAGGCCGCCTATGATTTCCGGCTGCTCGCGCAAGCAGGTGACGCGTTCACGGACGAGTTGATTCGAACGGCAACTGCGCTCGAAGCGGAGTTCGAGGCCAACGGTGTGCGGCTCGAAGTAGAGAAATGCGTAGGCGCATCCGACGAAGAAGTCGCGGCCCGTATCCGGCAGGCGACGGCGGAGGTGGACGGCATCGGCATCATCTGCACGAACACCGCGACGACGTCGTCGGCGTTGCGCGAATGCATGGCGGCGGGCAAACCCGTCGTCACGCTGATCACGGATGTTGACGCCGACGCGCGTCACACATACGTCGGCGTCAACAACCGCGCGGCCGGACAGTCCGCAGCTTTTCTGCTCGGACGGCATCTGCAGGCGCATGCGTCGCCCGATGTCGCCGTGATCGTCGCGACGTTTTCGTACACCTGCCACGAGGATCGCGAGATCGGCTTCCGTTCGCTATTGCGTCAACGGTTCCCGCACGTGAATCTGGTCGAGGTGATCAAGGGCGCCGATTCGGGGGCGGCGACCTACGAAGCAACCACCCGCTTCCTGAAGGCGCACGGCAAGCTCGACGGTATCTACAACGTCGCGGGTGGCAACGAGGGGCTTGCTGCCGCGCTGCGCGAGCACAATCTGACGGGCCGCACGCTCTATGTGACGCACGAGGTCAACCGCATCACGGAGCCGCTACTGCGTTCCGACGCGATCGACTATCTGCTGACGCAGGATATGCGCCTCATGCTGCGCACCACCGTCGATCATCTGAAGACCGCGCGCGAAGGCGCGGCCGTGCCTTCACAGGCCATCATTCCGATCGAGACGTACTCGCGCTATTCGCTGTATTGAATGCAGGCGCGAGACCGAGGTGCTCGAGCATGCGTCCAAACGTTTCGAGCCGCTCTTTCACATACAGGTCGACATCGACATTCCGGTAATCATAGAAGCCCGTCTCATCGCGCAAGCCCTTGCGTGATGCCGCCATGTTGCCGCTGACGATCTCCGCGGGCAGGAACCGATCGCCCTTCTCCTTCGCGAGGTAATGCGACGCGTAGTAGAGAATGTCGCAGCCGCCCCAATCGATGAACTCCAGCAAGCCGAGCACAGCAAAGCGCAGGCCGAAGCCCGTGCGTATCGCCGTGTCGATATCTTCGGCGCTCGCGACGCCTTCTTCGACCATGCGCGCCGCCTCGTTCATCGCCAGTGCCTGAATGCGCGGCACGATATAGCCCGCCGACGGCGCGCACACAACCGGTTTCTTGCCGATGCGCGCGAGCAGCTCGACCACTTGTGCGACGACAGCGGCATCCGTGGTCTCGCTGCGGCTGACTTCGACCAGCGGCATCAGATGCGCCGGATTCAGCCAGTGCGCGTTCAACAGCCGCTGCGGATGCGTGACGATCCGCTGCAACTCGGTGACGAGAAAAGTCGACGTCGTCGATGCGATCACGGTGCGCGCATCGGCATGTTCACCGAGCCATGCGAACACTTCTTTCTTCGCATCGAGCACTTCGGGCACCGCTTCGAATATGATCCGCGATGTGGCCAGCACCTGTTGTGCTTCTTCGCGATCGACGATATCAACGCGTTGCATCGCCTCATCCGCCTGCTGCTGCGTGATACGCCCAAGCGCCGCTTGCACCTGCAACTGTCTCGCGATGTCAGCGAGCGCCGTTCGGGCGAACGCTTCACGCGCGGCCGGATCGCGAACCTTGAAATCGATCAGCGTCGCGCGCAAACCGGCGAATGCGAACGCGAGCGCAATGCCCTGCCCCATGCGCCCCGCGCCGACGATATGCACATGCCGCACCGGCGTCAGCATCGTGTCTGTCATGACGCGATCCCGTTCGCCAGCAACGCGGACATCTCCGCGCGCGACAACGCCGCAAGTCCGAGCCGCTCCAGCGTGCGCCCCTCGCCGTACAGATCGCGTCCGACAGCCGCGCTCGCGATGCTCAGCAGCCCCTGCGCGACGGGCGCCGGCACGCCGGCCCAGCGTCCACACGATACGATGAACGACAGCCCCAGCCGCGTGTCTTCGAGCATGTACCGATGCGTGCGCAGATCGATATGCTCGCGCCAGTCGCCGCTGTCGGTCAGCTTGCCGTGCGCGCCGCGACCGTACATCCATTCGTCACCCTCGCTCGCATAGTGATCGGCAAGCGGAAAATGTGGCGCGCGATAACCGAGCGCCTCGCGCACCGCCATGCGTTCCGCGTCGAGCGCATTGGTCACGCTGCGGATGGACGGCTGCGTGCCTTCGTTGTGGATGTCCCACGACGCGAAGTGTTCGAGCGGTCCCGCGTTCATCATGATGAGCGGCGGATGAATCACGGGGCCGGCGTTCATCAGCGCACCCGACAACGCGTCTTCGATCGGCTCGATGGACGGATACGCGTCCTTCAGCAGCGGCATCGCCCACCGCGCCGCAGACGCGGGAAACACGCCCGTCGGCAGACGCGTGGCGTAGGCGCTGATGACGACATCGTTCTCGCCATGCTTGCGCACCAGATAGGGCAGCGTGCCTGTTTCGGCGAACGCGACGCGGCTCGTGTTGTTCGCATCGGCCATCGCCTTCGCGAACACATAGCTGCCGAACGTGCCCGGCGGAAGATAGACGACCTGCCCGTCAGTCAGCAGCGGCGCAAGCTGCGCGGCCAGCGCTTCGTGCGTGATCGCGGGCAGCGGAATCACAATGAGCTGCGCCGCGCGCGTCGCATCGCCCAGTTCGTCGACGATGCGAATCATCCCCGCGCCGTCGCCAATGGGAGCGCGCCGTTGTCCGTGAAAGTCCGTCACATGTAACGCGCCCAGTTCGCGCAGCCGCGCCGACGCCGCGCCATCGCGGCGCCACCATGTCACTTCATGGCCTTTCTCGATCATGTCGATCACGGCTGCATAACAACCGTGCCCGCCGCCCAATACGCTGACTTTCATCGTGAGCCTCCTTGTGCAATGACATCGAGACTACGCGGCATGCAGCAGCGCGGCGCGTCAATACGCGCAACGGACATTCAAAACCGGCAACGTCGTCACCGGCGCACACAATACTTCACATGCAATACGGGTCATTCCGTCCTTGCGCGGACAATTTGTCTCATCCATCATCGGCGGCGGCGCAATGTACTAGCCGTCAGGCAAACCTCATGGAAATCGCGATCTCCCGCACTCATCGCAACCGGCTCGATGCTTCGCATGCGTGTGAAGACATCGAACGCGAAGTGGCGCAACTGCTGTGTCCGCACCGCATGGAAGTGGCCGGGCGCGGTCCGCTGCGCGCCGAACTGTACGGCGTCGCGCTGCATCGCGCGAGCCTGCTGGAACTGTGCTACGGGCGCGAGACGTCGATCGAAGCGGGCGATCTCGCCGGTCAATACCTGTTTCGCTCAACGCTCGCGGGCCGCTGTGAGCTGCATTCGGGCAGCGAGCGCGCGTCGGTGAGCGCGGGCGGCATGAGCGTATCGTCGCCGACGCGCGCGGTACGCATTCGCACCGACCGTGAGTGCCGCAACCTGCTGTTGCGCATCGACCGCGCCGCGCTTGAAGTGAAGCTCGCCGAGATGCTGCAAACCACGCTGCGCGAGCCGCTCGTATTCGATCTGGCAGTCGATCCTTCGCACACGGGCGCAGGCGTGTTCCAGGGCACGTTGCGCTATCTGTGTACGCTGTCCGGCCAGATCGACGCAAGCGCGCGAGCGAACGTGCTCGGCCCCGATCTGACCCAATGGCTGATGACCGTGCTGCTCACGCAATTGCCGCATAGCTATTCGGACGCGCTCGTGCGTGGCGCACAGTCGCCGCTGCCCACCCATGTGCGCCGGGCGCGCGACTATATCGACGCGCATCTCGGCGATCCGTTGCCGATGACGACGCTCGCGCACGAAGCCGGCGTATCGCCGCGCACGTTGCAAAACGGCTTTCGCGACTTTCTCGACACGACGCCTGCCGCGTATATCCGCGAACGGCGTCTGGAAGCCGTGCATGCCGCGTTGCGGCGCGATCCGTCGCGTGCGGTGACGGACGTGCTGATCGAATACGGCGTGAACAGCTTTGGACATTTCGCGAAGGCGTATGCGCGGCGCTACGGCTGCCTGCCTTCGGCGACGGCAAGGCGCGGCGCATGAGCCGTCCCGCCTCCGCATTGCCCGAACCGGACGATTTTCCTGCGTCGAATGGCGAGCCCGGCCAAGGCGACGCGCTGCGCGTGCAGGACCGCGACCTCAATCTGCTCAAGACCTTTCACGCCGTCTTCATCGAGAAACACGTCGGGCGCGCGGCGTTGCGGCTCGGCGTCACACAGCCGTCGGTGAGCCATGCATTGGGCCGCTTGCGCCTGATGTTCCGCGACGCGCTGTTCGTGCGCACGGGCGGCGGAGTCGAGCCGACGCCACGCGCGCAGCGCCTCGCCGCGTCCGTCGACAGGGCGCTCACCATCCTGCAGGACGTGCTGGACGAAGGTGCGCAATTCTCGCCCGCGAGCGCGCGCCGCATCTTCCGGCTGCACATGAGCGACTTTGCCGAAAGCGCGTTTCTGCCCACGTTGCTGCGTGAACTCGACGAGCGTGCGCCAGGTGTCGTCATCGAAACCCAGCACGTCGACGAAGCCCAGTTCAACGTCGCGCTCGAATCCGGCCGCATCGATTTCGCGCTCGGTCATTTTCCGCATGCGTCGCCGCATTTTCATCGCAGCGAACTGCTGCAAGAGCGCTACATGCTGCTGATGCCGCGCCGCGTCGCGGACAGGCTCGGACTCGACGATGCCTTCGTGCTCGAACGCAACGTGCCGCCCGCGCTGCGTTTTATCGCCGTCACGTCGCATCCGCAGGCGATAGCGCTGCTCGAACGACACGGCCTGACCTCGCGGATTCGCGCGGCCGTGCCGGACTTCATGGTCGTACCCGCCATCCTGCAGCGCTGCGACTATGCGCTGATCCTGCCGCGCACCGTCGCGCAGGCATTCTCGGCGCCGGGCGAAACGGCGTCTTTCGAAATCGCTGATGCGGCCACGTGGTCAGTCAACGCCTACTGGCATCGGCGCTTCGACGCCGACCCCGGCCACCGCTGGCTGCGCGCGCTGTTGATGGAATTGTTCCGCATCGGCTCGCGCGAGCCATTCGACAGTTGGCTCGCGGTGCCGCCCGACGCCCAAGCGTGACCTGTCAAAACGCCGTCATCACGCCAGCGACAATCGAACTCGCGGTCGCGCCCGGTTTCGCCACCGGCACGCCGCCGCCCGCTGCGCCGTTGATCGTAAAGCTCGCGTGCGCGTTGTTGCGGACCATCGCCGCGCCCGTGTAAAGCACGGTGCGCTTCGACAAAGGGTAATCGAGCCGCACGCCATACGAGTCGGCGTTGCCGTCGCTGTCCGCAATCTTGCGATAGTGACCGTAGCTCAGTAACAGCGAAGCGCGCCCCATGGGCACCGTGGCGTTCAGCTCGTACAGGTCGTTGTGCGGGTTCGCGCTGGTGGCGGGCACCATCGACGCGACGTCGGGCCCCCCGCGATGACGCAGATAGATGAATGACGGCTTGATCACGCCGAAGTCGTACGAGATCGCACCGAGCAGATAGTTGCCCGCTGCGGTCGGACTGCTCGCGGTCAGCGCGCCCGCGCTCGATGTGCTGAACTTCTGCTGCATGTAATCGACGTCAACCGAAAGGAGCCCGTTCCCGTAGTTCAGCCCTGCGCCGTAGGTGTCGCCGAGCGTCGACGGCTGGTTGGCCGTGCCATTCGCGCCGCGTGCTGCCATCGCGCGCAACAGAAAGCCTGCGAAGCGCGGTGACGTATAACGCAACGAATTGCTCACGCGCAGATACGACGGACCGACGAAATTGTTCGACGCGTTGCCCCACGCGAGACCCGCGCCATAGCCAGGCAAGCTGTACGTGACGAACGACGTGTGCAGAATCGTGTACGTGTTGCCTGCCTGCAGTCCCCCAAACGGCCCGGTCAGGCCGACCCATGCCTCACGGCCGAACAACGCGCCATTGTTGTTGATCGTGCCGTTTGCCGAGTTGAAGCCGTTTTCCAGCTTGAAAATCGCCGCGTAGCCGCCGCCCAGGTCTTCGACGCCCTTGAAACCCCAACTCGTCGCGAAGATATTGCCGCTGCCCATGCGGGTCACGTGATTGGGTCCGAAGTTCGCGACCTCGATCGCGGTGTCGATTCGTCCGTAGAGCGTCACGCTCGATTGCGCAAATGCAGGCAGTGCCGCCAACCCCAGCAGCGATGCACACCACTTCCAGTTCGTCATGTCTTGTTTTCCCGGCATTGGTCATTTGAACCGGGCCGAGTCTAGAAAGCGCAAATTCGAGCGTCGATCAAACGCGCCGTATAACACTTATAGATTCGATGCATGAGCGCTGTCACAAGCGCGTTTGCAGCACCGCGCGGCTTGTTGCGCACGGGTTTGCTGCACGTGACCTGGGAATTCCTTTAGACGCATGGGTGAACGCGCCGATATGGACGCGCCATTTGCACCTTTGTCGGCGAAATTTGTTTACGTACCCTGCTTTCCGACCAGTGCGTCCCATCGCGAAGAGACGCCTGCTCCTCATCGATACACTGGAACACTGGAGAACCGGGATGACTGCCTCATCGGGAAACAATCTCGCGGGAAACAATCTGACCCGCAAACGCTACACATACGAGTGGTACGTTGTCGTGATCTGCATGCTGGCGTATGTCTTTTCATTCGTCGACCGTCAGGTGCTCGCGCTGATGATCGAGCCGATCAAGCGCGATCTGCATCTCACCGACACGCAATTCAGCCTGTTGCACGGCTTTGCGTTTTCGCTCTTCTATGCGGTGATGGGCATGCCGCTCGCGTATCTCGCCGACCGCTTTGCGCGCCCGCGCATCATTTCGATCGGCGTCGCGCTATGGAGCGTCGCGACGGCCGCCTGCGGACTCAGCCAGAACTTCCTGCACATGTTCTTTGCGCGCATGAGCGTGGGCGTCGGCGAAGCGGCGCTTTCGCCCGGGACGTATTCGATGCTCGCCGACTACTTCCCGAAGGAGAAGCTCGGCCGCGCCGTCGCCATCTATTCGCTCGGGTCGTTTATCGGCGGTGGCATTGCGTTTCTGATTGGCGGCTATGTGATCGCGCTGCTCAAGCACACGCCGACGCTCACGCTGCCCGTGCTGGGCGACATGCACGCGTGGCAGCTGACGTTCTTCATCGTCGGCCTGCCCGGTTTGCTCGTTGCGCTGATCTTCGCGTTGACGGTGCGCGATCCGCAGCGCAAGGGGCTCGTGCAGGACAGCTCGGGTGAAGTGAAGCGCGTGTCGATGCCCGACGCGCTGCGCTTTATCACCGCGCATGGCAAGACGTTCTTTTGCCACTACATCGGCTTCTCGTTCTACGCGATGACGCTGTTCTGTCTGATGAGCTGGACGCCCGCGTTCTATATCCGCCGCTTTGGCCTCACGCCTGTCGAAGCGGGCTACACGCTCGGCACCGTGCTGCTGATTGCGAACACGACGGGTGTGTTCTGCGGCGGCTGGTTCAACGACTGGCTGCTGCGCAAAGGCCGCAGCGACGCGCCGATGCGCGCGGGCTGCATCGGCGCAGTGTGCATGCTGATTCCGTCCGTCGCGTTCACGCAGGTTGGCAGCCTCGGCGCATCGCTTGCGTTGCTGGTGCTGGCGATGTTCTTCGCGTCTTTCCCGATGCCGACCTCGACGGCCGCGATGCAGACGCTCGCGCCGAATCAGATGCGCGCGCAGATCTCCGCGGTGTTTCTGCTGGTGTCGAATCTGATTGCGCTCGGTGCGGGCACGACCATCGTCGCGCTGATCACCGACAAGGTGTTCGCCTCGCCGCTCGCGGTTGGCCATTCGATGGCAATCGTGAACCTCGTCGCGTCCGGGCTCGCGGCTGTTCTGTTGTGGATCGGCTGCAAGCAGTTCCGGGAGAGTCTTGCACGCGAGGCGTCGAATCGTCGTGCGAATGAGCCCGCCGCAGAACCCAGCACGGCGCCTGTGCTCGGCGTGTCCGTGCATTGAGTCGGAAGCGCATCAACGGGCAATCGATGCACGATTGCCCGCTGCTTCCCGCGTGACCGTCATCAAGACGCTGTCGCCGACTTCAACCGGAACGCCGCCACCGATTCATCGAGTTGCCGCCCCTGATCTTCGAGCGAGCGCGACGCGGCGGCCGCCTGCTCGACCAGCGCGGCGTTCTGTTGGGTGACGTCGTCCATCTGCGTGATCGCGAGGTTCACTTGCGCGATGCCGCGGCTCTGCTCTTCCGAAGCCGCCGCGATCTCGCTCATGATCGCCGTCACCTGGCCGACGGCCCGCGTCACTTCCGTCATCGTCTCGCCTGCCTCGCCCGCCAGCGACGAGCCATCTCTGATGCGATCGACCGACGCGCCGATCAGTTCCTTGATCTCCTTCGCGGCACTCGACGAGCGCTGCGCGAGGCTGCGCACTTCACTCGCGACAACTGCGAAACCGCGCCCATGCTCACCGGCGCGCGCCGATTCGACCGCGGCGTTGAGCGCGAGAATATTCGTCTGGAACGCGATGCCTTCGATGATGCCCGTGATATCGGCGATCCGGTTCGAGCTCTGGCTGATGTCGGTCATCGTCGACACGACGCGCTCGACGGCCTCGTGGCTGCGGCGCGCTACGTCGGAGGCGTCGCTGGCGAGCGTGCTCGCCTGGCGCGCGCTTTCGGCGTTCTGCTTGACGGCGGCCGTCAGCTCTTCCATGCTCGCCGCCGTTTCTTCGAGCGCGGCCGCCTGCTGCTCGGTGCGCGCGGACAGATCGGCGTTGCCCGTCGATATCTCGCCCGTCGCCGTGCGCAGCAGTGCGCTGCTGTCGCGGATGTCGAGCAGCACGCCGTTGAGTTTCTCGACGAACGCGTTGAACTGCTCGGCGAGCACGCCGACTTCGTCGTTACTGCCGACGGGCAGACGCCGCGTGAGGTCGCCGTCGCCCGATGCGATGTCCTGCATGCTGTTCGACAGCTGGCGCAGCGGCGCCGTCAGACGACTGCCGAGCGCCGTCGTCAGCGCGAGCGCGACCAGCAGCACGACGAGGCCCACGACAATCAGCATCGCGCTCAGGCGATTGGCCGACGCCATCATCTCCGCGTGCGGAATCAGGCCGATGTATTTCCAGCCCAGTTCCGGCGACGTATAGACGACAGTGTCATACCGCGCGCCGCCGATATCGACGGACAGCGTGCCGTTCCCCATCGCCGCGAGATCGCGATAACCGTCGCCGAGATCCTTCAACGCCTTGAAGTTGTGTGCGGCGTCGTGCGGGTCCACCAGAACGGTGCCGCTGTCTTCGACGACCATCAGGTAGCCCGTTTCGCCGAAACGCACCTGGCCGATCATCTTCGCGAAGCCATCCAGTGAGATATCCATGCCGAGCACGCCGACCGGCTTGCCCTGGGCGTTCTGGATCGAGCGCACGAAGCTGATGATCACGTTGTTGTCGCCGCCCGAATTCGCGTAGGCGGCCGTGCGCCGCACGGCGCCCGCTGCCTGCATGCCCTGCACGTACCACGGACGCTCGCGCGGATCGTAGTGATCGCTTGTGAACTTGCCTTTCGGCCATTGCACGTAGCCGCCCCATTGCGTGCCGACGTAGACGTAGCGGAGATCGGGATGGCTGTCGCCGAAGCGTTGCAGCAGATGAAAGATATCCGTCTCGACGCCGCCGTTCGTGTCGGGCGTCATCTGCCCGCCGTGCGTCAGGTAGTTGGTGACCGACGTGTCCGCGGATTGCACGAGCGGCAGGTCCGACAGGAACACGACGTTGTCGTGGATGCGCTTGAAGGTCTCGCGCAGGCTGCTGTCGATCTGGCGGATCTGGCCCAGGCCCGCGTCATTGAAGTTTTCGATGGCCTGGCGGCGCACGTTGAGCGTCGCGTATAGCGTGATGGCCAGTATCGTGGCCGCGAGCGCCGCGCCGAATATGAGGCTCAGTTTGACTGCGATGGAGCGCATGCCCATGCGGGGTTCCCTGTGCGAATGAATTGATCGATCAATCGCCTATTACGGAACGGCCGCGCATATTCTGAACAGAGTGCATTTTTTATAATTGACTCGATCTGGGGGTGTTTCTTTTGTTTGCAACGGCTTTTGATTTGGGTTTTGGTTGGCGTTTGCGGTTGGGTTTGGTTTGGTTTGGTTTGCCTTTTCGCTGGCATCCGCGATTCGTTAGCGTGCTTCACGCGTCGCCCCTGTGCGGGGCGGCACCTACTTTTCTTTGCCGCCGCAAAGAAAAGTAGGCAAAAGAAAGCGGCTAACACCGCCAGTTCTTGTTCCTGCCTGAGGGCCCCCAACGGGTCTTACTCTTCATACGGCGGCGTCTCCGTTCAGCGCATGTTGCCAACGCTCCGAATGAGCGCCTCACCCGCTTCGAATACCCATGCACGGGCAAGCGGCAGCGAATGGTATGTGCCGCCCAGGTGGCAAACTGTGTGTAGGTTGTCGCGGCGTATAGCTCGGCGCTCTTACATCGAGGCGTGCGCTATCGGTCCGAAGTGATGCGTGTGGAGCACAAGGGGCCGACACACAGTTTGCCACCTGGGCGGCCGTGGACTATCTGGCAAGGTGTGCTGTGACGCGGGTGCATGAAGCGGGTGAGGCGTACAGGGAGAGCGTTGGCAACGAGCGCGGACTGGCGCGTTGCCGTGTGGAGCGTAAGACCCTTTGGGGGCCCTCAGGCAAACACTAGAACTGGCGGTGTTAGCCGCTTTCTTTTGCCTACTTTTCTTTGCGGCGGCAAAGAAAAGTAGGTGCCGCCCCGCACAGGGGCGACGCGTGAAGCACGCTAACGAATCGCGGATGCCAGCGCAAAGACAAAACAACCAACCCGCCCGCACCACGAAGGCAAAACGCGGATACCAGTGCAAAGGCAAAAAGAAAAAAGCAAAGGCAAAAACCAGAAAATCGCGCCCTTGAGCGAGCCCCCCGCATACGTGTATAACCCTTGAAACAGCGATTCGCGCATCCATGCAGCATGCATAGGCACACCACCTACGCAGCACAAGCAAATCAGCAAATCGCGCCTGCACACGTCACCGGCATCGAACGGAGCTGCTCACGATGAACGCCAGCCAGGACCGACAAATCGACACCAGCGACACCGCCACCCAACTCGAGCGCCTCGCAAACGCACGCTTAAGAAAACTGATCGACGCGCACTCCAGAATCGCCGCTGCAAAACTCGACCTCGACCGCTTTCTGTCGCTCGTCACCGACTCGCTGCTCGAACTCGTGCCTGCCGCGCATGCCTCCGTGGTCGAATGGGTCGATGGCGACGAGATGGTGTATCGCGCGTGCAGCGGCACCATCGCGCATCACATCGGCTTGCGCCTCAAGCGCGTCGGCAGTCTGTCGGGACTGTGCTCGCTCGAAAAGCACTTGCTGTACAGCAGCGACACATCGGACGATCCACGCGTGGATGCCGCCGCGTGCAAGCGCGTGGGCGCGACGTCGATGGTCGTCGCGCCGCTGCTCTATCAGTCCGAAGTAGCGGGCGTCGTGAAGCTGATGGCGAGCCGCACCGACGCATTCTCCGCCGACGACATCGAGACGCTCGAACGCATCACGTCGCTCGTCGCGTCAGGCATGGCGCATCAGCGCGTGTTCGCGGAGAACCGCGCGCTGATCGAGCAGAACACCATCACGATCGCCCGGCTGCGCACCGAGATCAGCCTGCGCGAAGCCGCCGACAGCAAGCTCGAAGCATCGCTGCGCCGCCGCCGTCTCGTGCTCGACACGACGCACGATGCGTTCGTGTGTACTGACGCCGACGGCGTCATCATCGAATGGAACGATGCCGCGACGCGCACCTTCGGCTATGCGCGTGACGCGGTGATGGGACGCCCAATACTCGACGCGCTGTTTCCGGCGCGCTGCAAGGCCCGCTATGCCGAACTGGACGTGTTCAAAAGCGCACCGGAACAGAGCGCGGACACGCCCTTGCATCGCAGCCGCACGGAACTGATCGCGCGGCGCATCGACGGCAACGAGTTTCCTGCTGAACTCTCCGTGTGTCCCGTGCAGTTCGACGGACATACCGAGCTCGCGTATTTCATTCGCGACGTCACCGAGCGTTTCAACGCGCGGGAACTCGACAAGCGCTTTCGTGTGCTGGTCGATGCGATCAAGGACTATGCGATCACGATGCTCGACTCGCACGGTCACATCATGACGTGGAGCGCGGGTTCCACGCAGGTGATGGGCTACATGCCGCATGAAGTGATCGGCCAGCCGGCCTCCCTCTTCTACACGCCCGAAGACATCGCGGCAGGCCGGCCGCAACGCGATCTCGAACTCGCCGCGCGCGAAGGCCGCGTCGAAATGGAAGAGTGGCGCGTGCGCAAGAACGGCACGATATTCTGGGCGAACATCATCACGACGGCCTTGCGCGATCCGAACGGCGCGCTGCAAGGCTTCGCGAAGATCACACGCGACATGTCGCGGCGGCGACGTCTCGAAGAACTCGAGGCGTCGAGCCAGCGCATGAGCCAGTTCCTCGCGCTGCTCGGACACGAACTGCGCAATCCGCTCGCGCCACTGCGCAACGCCGTCAGCATGCTGCAACTGAAGACGGCCGATCATCACGCGTTCGTACCCGAGCATGAACTGATCGACCGGCAGTTGTCACATCTCACACGCCTCGTCGACGACCTGCTCGACGCCGGCCGCGTGACGCTGGGACGCGTGCAGATCGAGCCGAAGCCGGTGTCGATGCAGGCCATCGCGCAACTGAGCATCGAAGGCAGCGCGCCCTTGCTCGCGGCACGCGAACAGACGCTCGATGTGGTGCTGCCCGACACGCCGATGACGATCAAAGGCGATCTCACGCGGATGGTGCAGGTGGTGCAGAACCTGCTGAACAATGCGTCGAAATTCAGTCCGGCGGGTGCGTCGATCAGCTTGCAGGTGTTCCGCTCGGGCCGTCTGCTCGCGATCCGCATTCACGATTCCGGGCGCGGCATCGATCCCGATGCGATCGACGCGATCTTCAATCTGTTCGTGCAGGAAACGCCGACGGAAGAACAGGCTGACAAGAGCGGTCTCGGCATCGGGTTGACGCTTGCGCGCGCCATCGTCGATCTGCATGGCGGGCATATCGAAGCGCACAGCGAAGGTCGCGGCAAAGGCAGCGTGTTCACCGTGTGGCTGCCCGAGTTCAGTCATGCGATCGCCGCCGAAGCCGTGCGCGAAGAAGCGCCTGTGCCCTCGCAGCCCGTCGATCTGAAGGTGATGGTGGTCGACGACAACGTCGATTCCGCCGACAGCATGGCGACGCTCGTGCAGGTGCTCGGCCACGAAGCGCACGCGGTGTATGACGGCGCGGCCGCCATCGAGCTGGCGCAGACGCTGCAGCCGCATCTCGTGCTACTCGATCTGTCGATGCCGAAGATGACGGGCTTCGAGGCGTTGCCGCATATCCGCAAGGCGCTTGCGGCGCCGGGCGCCGTCATCGCCGCGATGACAGGGCTCGGCACCAGTGAAGACCGCGCGAAGACGGAAGCGGCGGGCTTCGATCTGCACCTGACCAAGCCCGTCGATCTGCCGGAACTGGAGAGCGTGTTGCAGATTGCGGTCACGCATGTGCGCGCCTGATGTGCGCGACTGATGTAGACGACCAGGCGCACGCTTACCGATCCTTCCGAAAACTCAAGAAGCAAATCCTGGGGACGTTAGCGAAGACAGTAACTTCATTCGAGGATCGTACGTGGATACAGTCAACCCTGAACTCATTGCGCGGCTCGTGCGGATCAATCCTGTCGTCATCGTCAATGGCGAGACGTCGCGCTCGCTGCGTTATCACGGCAAGCGCAACGTGCGCGCGCTGATGGGCTTTCTCGGCACGCATCGCGATATGCGCGCGCTCGTCTACAGTCATTCGGCAAGCGGCCGGCAGATGTGGCTCGACGTGCAGACGGGACGCGTGTCGCAGTTACCTGTTTTGCTGCCGAACTGAGCGGCGCTCGGCGGACGCTGTCCGCCGATCGATACGCCGTCGCGTCATAAACCGCGCACGACGGCGTGCCACCGCCTTCATCCGAGTCTTAGTGGCGGCTGGCTACCGGTGCTCCTGGCGGATGCCTGGTTACGCAGGGGTGAATACGATTGCACCCCGGTTTTCCGCTTGGGCAAACACTCTCGTGAAACGGTACGTCTGCCCGTCGATACTGAGATTATTGAGGCCTGACTGCGTCGCCACCAGTATCGCGTCCGACAGTTCACGGTGAATGGTCCCACAGCTCGCCCATTCCTCTTTCGGCGCGCTCACGTCACCGAGATACAGCCTTGCGTCTTCGACGCCCGTGCGCAGCATGATCAGGCTGAGCGCCTTATCGAGCGCACGCTCGAGATATTCGGACAACGTCGATAGTGCTTCCACGTCTGGCGGGAGTTTGGCGGAGTTCGTAGTCATTTTTTGCCCCATTGCTTTAGCGTGGTTGCGCTTTACAGCATACAGCCCTCGTTCTCCCCTGCACAGTCCACGCAGTGATGCGAAAGATACCGGCATCCGCCTCTGAGCGCCTGAATCGAGTCTACTGAGGCAGCAAACGCCCCATCGAGGTGCGCTTTTCTGATGCATGCATACGCGGGACACCCTCGGCCAGCACGCTGGACTCTCACTTTCTACCCACCTTGTAGAAAACGATTAACTACCGGAACATCAATCTGCCCCCCACAGAAAACGCCATCCCGCCGTACATCCCGGAAAACACGTACTAGCCAAGCAGCAACAAACCGCCTATTCTTGGAAAAACGTTTTCCCAACGTGACGGAAAAATGCCCGCGCCGCCGCCCAGCGCGCGACGCATCCCGCACCGGCGCTCGTCGCCGGCCATGAATAAAGACGCGGCGCGACGAGCGATGCCGCGAACGGAGACATACATGCAATCTGCCGTCGTCGGCGTCGTGCGATCTGCCAGCCGCTTCCGCTGGACCGTCTGCGCGCTGCTCTTCTTCGCGACCGTCATCAACTACATGGACCGGCAGATTCTCGGTCTGCTCGCCCCCGTGCTCCAGCACGAAATCGGCTGGACGCAGGTGCAGTACGGCCGCATCGTGATCGCCTTCTCCGCGTTCTATGCAATCGGCCTGCTGGGCTTCGGGCGCATCGTCGACTGGCTTGGCACGCGCATTTCCTATGCGGCCGCGATGCTGGTGTGGAGCATCGCCGCGATGCTCCACGCGGCCGTCGGCTCGGTAATGGGCTTCGCGATGGTGCGCGCGCTGCTCGGCATCGGCGAAGGCGGCAACTTCCCGTCCGCGATCAAGACCACGGCTGAATGGTTTCCGCGCCGCGAGCGCGCGCTCGCCACGGGCATCTTCAACTCGGGCGCGAATATCGGCGCAGTGTTCGCGCCTGCGATCATTCCGCCCCTTGCCGTGCTGTACGGCTGGCGCGCGGCGTTCATCATCATCGGCGCGATCGGCATCGTGTGGCTGGCCGTGTGGCTCGTCGTCTACCGTCCCGCCGACCGTAGCGACCAGGAGGAAGCGTTCGACGATACGCGCGACGACGCCGACGCGCTCGACGCCCGCAACGCGAACGCCCCCGCGCCGGGCTGGGGCCAGTTGATCCGCAAGCGCGAAACGTGGGCGTTCCTGATCGGCAAGTTCCTGACCGATCCCGTCTGGTGGTTCTACCTGTTCTGGCTGCCGAAGTGGCTCAACGAGTCGCGCGGCATGGACATGCAGCACATCGGCTTGCCGCTCGTGGTCATCTACGCGATCACGACGGTCGGCAGCATCGGCGGCGGCTGGATTTCGTCGACGCTGCTGCGCAAGGGTTGGACCGTGAACGCGGCGCGCAAGACGGCGATGCTGATCTGCGCGTGCTGCGTGCTGCCCATCGCGTTCGTGTCGCAAGTGGACAACCTGTGGGTCGCAGTCGGCATCGTCGGCCTTGCAGCGGCCGCGCACCAGGGCTGGTCGGCGAATCTGTTCACGACGGCTTCCGACCTGTTCCCGCGCCGCGCGCTCGGCGCCGTGGTTGGTATCGGCGGGATGGCGGGTTCGATCGGCGGCGTGCTGTTCTCTGAAGTGATCGGCCAGGTGCTGCAACGCACCGGTCACTACTGGGTGCTGTTCGCAATCGGCGCGCTCGCTTACCTCATCGCGCTCGTCGTCATGCACCTGCTGACGCCGCGCATGACGCCCGCGAAGCTCGATGCGTAATCAGGCATGCCGCGCTGCGACGCGCGGCGCGCGTGCCATCGCTGGTGGCGCGGGTCGATCCTCAGCCGCAAGCGGCCGTCGACTCGCGCACGATCAAGCGCGGCTCGAACATCGAATGCTCGGCCTCCGCGTGGCCCGCGAGACCGTCGATCAGCTTCTGCATCGCCAGTTCGCCCATTTTCTCGCTTTGAATATCAACGGTAGTCAGCGCGGGCGCGGCGTACTCGCCATAGGGCACGTTGTCGATGCCCGTCACGGAGACGTCGCGCGGCAGCTTGAAACCGAGCGACGCGGCCTCTTTCATGAAGCCGAGCGCGATCAGATCGTTGTAGCAGATCACCGCCTGCGGCCGCTGCGGCCCGAGCATCACGCGCGAGCAGGCCTGCTCGCCAGCTTGCGCAGTGGGCGCATGCGCGTCGTGTACGGCGAGCGTGAGGCCGGCTTCGTCGAGACATTCGCGCGCGCCGCGAATCCGCTCGTCGTTGATGCGGGCCTGGCCAAAGCCGAGATACGCGATATGCCGATGCCCGAGGTTCAGCAGATGACGCGCGAGCATGTAAGTGGCAAGCCGGTTGTCGATACCGACGCTCGGTATCGGCAGACCCGGACTGCGCCGCAGCAGCACGAGCGGCTTGTTGAGTTCGAGCATCCACTGCGATTCTTCGTCGGGCATCCGCGAGTTGACGATCAAACCGTCGACACGTTGCGCCAGCGCCTCGATCAGCGAACGCTCGCGCGCCTGGTTCTCTTCGGTATCGACCAGCAGCAGCGTGTAATCGTGCTGCAGCGCGACGCGGTTCGCGCCCTTCACGACGTTCGTGAAGTGCGGATTGCTGATGTCGAGGATCGCGAGCCCGATGGTGCGCGTGCGGCCGGTGATCATCGAGCGCGCAAGCGGGTTCGAGCGATAGCCGAGCCGCTCGATCGCTTCCTTGAGCCGTGCTTCGACGGCGGGAGAGAAACGCTGCGCGCCGTTCATGTACTTGGAAACGGTCGCGACCGACACGCCCGCGTCGCCAGCAACATCGCGAATGGTTGGGGAAACTTTTTTCATCCGGAAGGTAACGTTTTCGTTTGCCGTAACCGAATTGTCGCAGAAAACGCCTGCAGTGAAACCTGTTCGCCGACCTCTCGCGGCTTGATAAATCTGGCGATTGACGCACAGCCGGCGTCGCCTTTATAGTTGGAAAACGTTTTCCTTATTTCAGGTTATTTCGAAGGATTAGCAATGAACGAGACATCTGCTGGGTCGCGCAAGCCATTCCGCCGCCTGCTGCTGACCGGCGCGGGCGGCAATCTGGGCCGCCAGCTGCGCGATGCGCTGGCCGCCTGGGCCGACATCGTGCGCGTGAGCGACATCGCCCCCATGAGCGCCGCTGCTGCGCACGAGGAAGCGAGCGTCGTCGATCTGGCGGACCGCGAGGCCGTGATGCACATGGTCGACGGCGTCGATGCGATCGTGCATCTGGGCGGCATTTCGATCGACGCACCGTTCGACGATCTGATCGAAGCGAACATCCGCGGCACGTACAACCTGTACGAAGCCGCGCGCAAACATGGCGTGAAGCGCGTCGTGTTCGCCAGCTCGAATCATGCAATCGGTTTTCACCCCGTCACCGAAGTGCTCGACGCCGACGCGCCGCAACGTCCCGACAGTCTGTACGGCGTGACGAAGTGCTTCGGCGAATCGCTGTCGCGCTACTACTTCGACCGCTTCGGCATCGAGACCGTGTGCCTGCGCATCGGCTCGTCGTTCGAAGAACCGAAGAATCCGCGCATGCTCGTCACGTACCTGAGCTATCGCGACTTCATCGAACTGGTGCGCTGCTCGCTGTTTACGAACCGTGTCGGCCATGCCGTCGTGTATGGCGCGTCGGACAACCCCATCAAGTGGTGGGACAACACAAAGGCGAATTTTCTCGGCTTCCGTCCGCGCGACAGCTCCACGCAGTTCTCGGACCGCTTCCCCGTGACGTCGCCGACAGCCGAATACGACGACCCGGCGCAACGCTTCCAGGGCGGCATGTTCGTACTCGGCGAACCGATGGAGCGCAGCGCTTAAGCAGGCGCTTCACGCCGCATAGCGCGGCAGGAGCAGCAAAAACGCTCCACATCACGCGCGATGCAGCCCCATTGCCTGCATCGCGCGTGACGCCAGCGCATCCGCTGGCGAATTTTTTTTCGCAGCCGCAATGAATTGCCGGCACAGTTTCGCAACGTGTACCATGTGACCTAGGGCAAAACCCTTGGAGATGATCATGGACAGGCATGCAGTACATTACCGGCGCCACGTCATCATCCCACTTGCGTCCGTGGGCACTCGCGGATACGCGGCCAGCGTGTTCGTCACCGGCCCGAACGGACGGCGTAAAGCCTTTGGCATCCTCGGCTACTTTTCTTCCGAGGAAGAGGCGATCGAGTACGCGACGTCGTGCGCAAAAGCCCGCATCGAAGGCAATCGGATGCCGGGTCTGCCACGCAAGCTCAGCGCTGTCAGGCACTGGTTTCTGCGTCATGGCATGCGCCGCCCACAGGGACTGTTCGCACCCAATCCCTGGGAATGATCAGACGTTAGTTGTGCAATCAACGCGCCGTCAGTAGCGCGCGTTCTCGACACGCAAACTAAACCGAAGCGTTCGATAATCGGAGAAGCTTCGACTCGCCGCGTTTCATGCGCCTGGCGGTCATCGTCCCCTTTTGGGGAGCACGATTCTCTGCTTATTGCTCGCCTGTCTCCACTCGTCAGGCGTGCCAATTGCTGGCATTTGTCTGATGTAAACCCGCGAGCCGTCGTGATCGACGCTCGCGTCGATCGAACGACCGTCAGTATGATGACCACCCGAAAGATTTTGATGATTATCGCCGGGCTCGTGCTCGGCGCCGCCTTGACCACGTACCTGATGCTGCTTCAGGCGGACCGCCGTGCAACGGCCGAAGCCAAGGCCGGCATGGATGAAGCCGTGCGCCCTGCCGCCGTCGATTCGCGCGTCAGCGAAAGTCATATGACGGAAGGCAGTATCGGCCAGTCGACGCCGCCGCGCGCGATCACGAAGAGCGCCGCCGTCGCGCAGCAACCGATTGTTCCGGCTCCCGTCCCCGCTCCAGTTCCGGCAGCACCTGCGCCGACGAAGCCCGCGCCCAGCGCTGTCGTCACGCAGAGCACCGAGCAGGCGAAACCGGCGCCGTCGACGGCCGTCGCATCGGTGAACGTGCAGGACGCGGGCGCACCGAAAGTGGTGCCAGCACCGGCAGCCCGCGCGCAACGCGGACGCGAAAATCTGGACCGACGCGCAGCAGCGAATCAGGGCGCGACGCCGGAAACGGATGAACTCGTCCGGCAATCGGCGAAACTCGATCCTTCGTTGCCGCCTCCCACGTCGATGCCGACTCAAACGCCTTCCACGGCGAGCACGGACTCGCGCAGCGCATCTCGCGGTTCGTATCCATCCGGCTCCGCGCAAACAGACCAGTTGGTGCGCGATTCGGCGAAGCTGGATCCTTCGCTGCCGCCGCCGAACATGTCGGCCGTTCACGCTGCGACCGAACAGCAGCAACGGGCGATGAAACCCGGCGCCGGTTCGAACCCTATCGCCGCAGCGGCGACGGATCAACTGGTCCGCGATTCCGCCAAGCTCGACCCCTCGCTGCCGCCGCCGAAATAACGCGGGTTATTTACGCAAAGCACAACGGCGCCGCTGCACTCGCAGCGGCGCCGTTGCTTTTGCTTTTGTCCGATCAATACCTGCTTAGACGGGGAAGTCCGTGGATGCCGACAGCGTCTTCCAGGCTTCCGTTTCCGTCGTCACGTATTCGTTCTTGTCCGCGATCGCCTTCAGCGTATCGGTGCCGAGCGGAAGACGCAGCGGCGGCGTTTGCGCATCGACGAGCGTGACGAGCGCGGTCGCCAGTTTCTGCGGGTCGCCGGGCTGGTTGTGGTTCATGCCGACCGCGAAGCGGCGCACGTTGCCCGACGTCTCATCGTAGTCGTCGATGATGTCCTTTCCGACCAGCAGCGACGACCCATCCAGAAAGTCCGTGCGGAAATAGCCCGGCTCGACCACAGTTGCGTGAATGCCGAGCGGCTTCAACTCCGCATGCAGCGCTTCCGTGATGCCTTCGACAGCGAACTTCGTCGAGCAATACACGCCAAAACCCGCCCCCGAGCGATAACCGCCGATCGACGACATGTTGATCACGTGCCCCGAGCGCTGCTTGCGCATGACGGGCAGCACGGCGCGCGTCACATTCAGCAGACCAAAGACGTTGGTGTCGTACATGCGGCGCACGTCGGCGTCGCTCGATTCCTCGACAGCCGCCAGCAGGCCGAAGCCGGCGTTGTTGATCAGCACGTCGATCCGGCCGAACTTCTCGACGGCGGCCTCGACGGCGGCTTGCGCCTGCGCTTCGCTGGTTACGTCGAGCGCGACGGGCAGCAAGGCCGGCGACTCGCCGAGCCGCTCGACGATCGCGGCGGCATTGCGGCCCGCGGCGACGACGGCATTGCCATCGGCCAGCGCCGCTTCGGCCATCAGCGCGCCCAGACCGCGCGAAGCGCCCGTGATGAACCAGACGCGCTTGAACTGTTGTTTCGTGACGTTGCTCATGATCGTGTTCCTACGTTCGTGGTGAGAGTGAAACGAAGAATAGGACGTCCGATTCGCATAAACTAGCCGTCAATTGCTAGACTGATAATCAATTTTTATTTGCCAATCGGGAACAGCCGATGAACGAGGTCCGCGCCATCTCGATCTTTGTCCGCGCCGCTGCCGTCGGCAGCCTGCGCAAGGCCGCCGTCGATCAGGGCATCTCGCCTCAGGCGGCCAGCCACGCCGTGATGCAGCTGGAAAAGTCGCTCGGCGTGCGGCTGTTTCATCGGACCACGCGCAAGCTGAGCCTGACGGAGGAAGGACAGCGGCTGCTGCAAAGCGTCGAGCCGGCGCTCGCCACGCTGTCGTCGGCAATCGACGACGCGCGCCGCGCGAAAGACGAAGTCGCGGGCCCGCTGCGTGTGAGCGCGCCGATGGCGCTGGGCCGCGCGGTGCTGTGGCCGTCCGTCCTCGAATTCGCTGCGCTCTACCCCGAGGTGCAACTGGACGTGCGCTTCGACGATCACTTCACCGATCTCGTCAGCGATCGCGCCGACGTCGGTTTTCGCGGCGGATCGCCGCCATCGGGCGGCACGATTGCGCGGCGGCTGCTGCCTATTCAGTTGATCGTGTGCGCGTCGCCGGCGTATATCGAGCGTCACGGCAAACCGTCGACGGTCGATGAACTCGACGCGCATCGCTGCACGGGATACCGGCGCGCGAACACCGGCAAGCAGGCGCCGTGGGAATTTCTGATCGGCGATGAAATCGTCTATCGCGACGTCGCCGCGACACTGTGCGCGAACGATATCGACGCAGAGACGGACGCGGTGCTGGCAGGTCTCGCAATTGGCCAGTTGGGCAGCTTCTCGGCCGTCTCGCATATTCGTGGCGAACGGCTCGTGCCCTTGTTGACGCAGCACATGACGCAGCGTGAATCGATCTACATCTACTACCGTCATCGCACCGAACAGCCGCTGCGCGTGCGGACTTTCATCGACTTCATGATCGAGCGGCTCGCGGATAACAAGGCTTTCTTTCTCGAGCCTGCGGAATTGCGTGGGTGACGCGTGGACTGCGCGTGACAATCGAGCGCAAAAAAATTGCGCGCCCGTCCGCATGATGCGGACGGGCGCGCGCCGTCAAACGGGAATGACGTTACTCCGTCTTGTTACGCGGCTTCAGCTTGCCCTGATAACGCAGCGTCGGACGAGCCGTTTCTGCCTGCGGCGTCACCAGCACCTGACGGCGCGCCATCGCGCTGACCGGCGGCGTGATCGAGCCGATCGTCGTGGCGCGTGAAGGGTCGGCGAGGCCCGAATTCACGAGCATCTTCGCTTCCATCTGCAGGTTGGTCAGCAACACGGGATCAGTCAACGCACTGCTCTGCGCGAGCAACTGGCTCCACGCGTTGTCGCCGTAGTTCGTCACGTAGTAATCGAGCCCGCTCGGGTCGGCGACGACAGCCGAGCAACCGTTGACCCGCACCTGCATCTGCGTGTCCTTCAGCGCAACCGTCTTGCGCCGCGCGAGACCCTCACCATAAGCGAGCGTCAATGGAACCGTCCATTGAATGCCCGGATACAGATTCTGGTTCGGATACGGCGACTGCTTGAGCGTGACGACCGTCTGATTGCTCGTCAGATCGCATTGCGTATCGAGCGATACCAGCGGCACGCCCGTTTGCCGTACGAAGCTGTCGCCGATCGCGACCATCGGCTCGCCGCTCACCTTCGCAAGCTCGTCCCACAGACGCTTCGGCGTCGAGTTGCCAAGCGAGTAGTCGGCCAGATACGACTGCAGGCCGCGGCGCATCACGCCATCGCCGAGATAGTTCTCGAGCATCTTCAGCACGATGCCGCCCTTGTCGTACGTGAACGGGCTGGCGCTCAACACGAAATCGTTCGATGCCCAGTCGTTGAAGTTCGGCTGCACCGGGAACGACGTGTTGCGCAGGTCGCGCGACATCACCGCGTACTTGGTCTTCACCTCGTCGACCCAGCTGAAACGATCGGGGAAGAACAGAATCTTCGTCTTGTTCTCGAAGTACGTCGCGAACGATTCGTTCATCCACACGTCGTCCCACCAGTCGAGCGTCACGAGATCGCCGAACCACTGGTGCGCGGCCTCGTGCGTCAGCACCACCACGCCATAGTCGGACATCGGCGTGCCGGGCGGCGGAAGAATGTCGTCGGCGAATTCGAGAATGGCGCCCCAGTTCTCCATCCCGCCGAAGTTCAGGTCCTTCTGCTCCTTGAACGCATCGTTCGCGGCGATCGTGTCGAACTTCGTCAGCGGCAGCGGGATGCCCGTATAGCGGTAGTAATAGTCGAGCGCCTGCTTGGTCTGCTGCATCGCCGGCACGGCCCAGTCGCGCATGCCGGGCGGCGTGAAGATCCGCAGATGCAGATTCTTGCCGTCCTTCAGCGGGCTCGTGAAGTCGTCTTCGAGCGTGTCGAACATACCGCCGCCGAAGAACAGCAGGTATTGCGGCATCGGCGGCGTCTTGTCGAACGTGACGCGCTTGTAGCCGCTGTCCACATTGACGGACGGCTTCTCCGCGGCATTCGACACGACGCGCCAGTTCTGCGGCACTTCCGCCGACACCTCATACGTCATCCGGAAAGCCGGCTCGTCCCAGCCCGGGAACCATTGGCGCGCGAGGTTGGTTTCGCCTTGCGTGAGAATCGCGCCGCTCGTCGTGCCGTCCGTCGACTTCAGATCGACGCGGAACACGCCTTCCGCCGCAGAGCAGCCCGGATACGGATCGTCGCCGCAACTGCCGCCTGTTTTCGTGGCGGGATCGTCGTAGGTCTTGAAGTTGATGATGCCCGACCACTCCATATGCAGCGAGTAATTGCCGGGATGAATCTGGCCGCTGACGGGACGCAGCTGGTAGAAGTCACCGTCGTCCTGTGGCGTCGCGATCAGCTGGATGTTGCCAGGCTGCAGCGTTGTCTTGCCGTTGACGAACTTGATGCGATGCCCGGCGATGACGATCTGATTGATGTTCTTCGTGACCTGGATTTCGACATCGGCGCGGCCGTCGAACGCGTTCAGAGCCGGGTTAGGCCGGAACCACAACTTGTAGTTGATCGGCTTCACGGTGTCGGGCAACTCGACGGGCGGCACCGATTTGTTGATCGACGTATCGGCGACTATAGGCGACTCCGGCGCCGCGAGCGCAGGTTGCGACGCCGGCGCCGTCGCGCCCACCTGGGCGGACTTGCTCGAAGCCAGACCTCCATCGTCTCCACCACCACATGCACTCAACGCCAGTGTCGCAGCCAGCAACAGGCACTGCGCCTTTAACCGAAAATATGGTCGCATGGTTCGTCCTATCGGATAAAGCAGCTCTGGAAATGTGTGGTTATGCGTCTCTTTTTATTATTAAAAATCGCGAAAAAAGGTCTCCCCCACGCGCTTTAAGGCGAATGAAAGAATTGCAATAAACAGACGAAAACAGGCCTCAGCCCAATTCGCTGATATTTACATTTTTAGAACGTGAACTAGAGAAAAAATTACGGCATGACAACGCCGCGTGGCGGACGCCACGCGCACAGACTCGCAGGGCTGACCACGCGCGCGATAGTAATTTGATGCGCCCGCTTGAATGACTGTCAGCTTACGATGGACGGTAGATTAGTTGGGCAAACGTCAGCGTGTCAACTTCCATTACAAAATATTTCTCGAATATTTCTACTATGCATGATGAATAAAATCGATTCGGAACGAACTCTCATCTTTGAATTTATTTCGCATAGGTGGACATACGGGTTTTCCATAAAAGACATAAGCGATTCTCGTCTTATTTCCTGAATCCACTAATTCGTCGAAATAGCCATTAAAGAAATGCATTCCAACGAAGGGCATGCAAATCAATTGATCAGTAACGCCATTCAAACGGCAATGCCCGCTGACGTTTCGGAGCGCCGTTCGCGAATGGCTCGCATGCTATATTTATCCGACGATTACATCGGACCACGATGTGAACAGGTTTTCATCCATCCGCCAATCTGCTGTCGTGGGGCGCGGCTTCACCCCGATGCTCGCGCTCGTCGTCGCGGTGCTTTGCGGGGCGTGTGTGCTCGCCACCGCTGCCTTGTGGGCACGTCACGAAGATCAGGCCGCCATTCGTGAACGCGAAAGCCTGATCGCCAGCGACATGGTCGAATCCATCGACCGCATTCTCGACAACGTCACGTCACGCCGGCAGCAAGAACTGTCGACACTGCCAGGACAGCCCTGCTCCGACGTCGAGCTTCGCCTCTCCGAACTGGAGACCTACGTTCAGTACGTGCGCAGCGTGAACCTCGTCGAGAACCAGCGGCTTTATTGCTCTTCGGTGATCGGACGTGTCGACGTTCCGCTTTCCGCCTATCTGACGCCCGCGCCTGCCGGCAGCACGCTAGAACTGATTGCAGGCACGCCGTATCAACCGCAATCACCCGTGATGCCGCTGTATGTTCCAACGGGCAAGAACACCGGCCTGCTCTACGTCGTCGAGGCCACGTATCTGGCCGATACGCTCGCGCACGGCGTACGCTACGAAGCGGGCCAGGTGGTGCTCGTCGTATCGAACGCGCAAGCATTGAACGACCGTGGCGAGATGATTTCCGCCGACAGCGCCGCCGCATTGCACGGCACGCGCGCGTCGTCGGCACGCTGGTCGTTCTCGATCGTCGTGGCAGCCGCGCCGACGTTCGTCACGCAAACACACTGGAAATACGGCTTGCTCGCAGGTGCCGGGGCCATCCTCATGAATCTGCTTATCGGCGCTGGATACCTGATCGTCTTTGCGCCGCGCCGCCTGCTGCTTTCAGCCGTACGCCGCGCGCTCAGGCATGGGCAATTGCATATCGCGTATCAACCCGTGGTCGAGATCGCTACGCGCCGCGTGACGGGCGTCGAGGCGCTGATACGCTGGACGCATCCGAAATGGGGCCCCGTGAGCCCCGGTGCGTTCATGACGGAAGTGGAAAACAGCAGTCTGCTGGCGAGCGTCACCCGCTTTGCGCTGCAACGCGCGACACAGGACATCGCGCAAAAGACAGACATCCGCCCATTGCGCGTCGCCGTCAACATTGCGCCAATGGATCTGGAGCGCAAGGAATTCGTCGCAGACGTACTAGCCGCAAACGACAAGCTTCCCGACGACATCACGCTCGTGCTCGAAGTCACCGAACGCTTTCTGCTGCAGAAGCATCCACGCATCGAGGCGATCTTCAACAGCCTGAAGGCGCACGGCGTTCAATTCGCGATCGACGATTTCGGCACGCAGCACAGCAACCTCGATCTGCTCGGCCGCTTCCCGTTCGACTACGTGAAAATCGATGGCCAGTTCGTGCGGCAAGTCGACCGGCAAGGCCGCGAACTGATACGCGCGATTGCCGCCGTGTCGAAGCACTATGGGATGGAAGTCGTTGCCGAAGGCGTCGAAACGGAATCGCAGCACGAAGCGCTGCGCAGCCTGGGCATCCCGTTCGGTCAAGGCTATTTCTACCAGCGCCCTGTGCCCATTTCTCAACTCTTCGTCGATACCAGCCGCAACCCGCTCACGACGAAAACACGCGTCACGCCGTGAGCATGTCAGGCGTAACGCGTGCGCTTCACGTTCAAAGGCCGAGGTCGCTCAAGCTGGGGTGATCGTCGGGACGACGGCCCAGGGGCCAATGGAACTTGCGCTCCGACTCCTTGATCGGCATGTCGTTGATGCACGCAAAGCGGCGTTGCATCAGACCGTCTTCGCCGAATTCCCAGTTCTCGTTGCCGTACGAACGGAACCAATTGCCCGCGTCATCACGCCATTCATACGCGTAGCGCACCGCGATGCGATTGCCGCCGAACGCCCACAACTCCTTGATCAGCCGATACTCGAATTCCTTGCGCCATTTGCGCTCCAGAAACGCCTGCGCCTCGGCGCGATTGTTTGCGAACTCCGCGCGGTTGCGCCACTTCGTATCGAGCGAATAGGCAAGCGCGACTTTCGCCGCATCGCGCGAGTTCCAGCCGTCTTCCGCGAGGCGCACTTTCTCTTTGGCCGTTTCCAGCGTGAACGGAGGAAGCGGCGGACGAATTTCCTGTTGTTGCGTAGACATGTCGACTCTCCTTTTACGAGGTCAGTTGCCGTGCTTTGGTTCGTGCAGGACTGAGGAAATCAGAACGGCTTGGTCGGCAGATACTTGCCGTTGAGCGTGATGATTGCGCGCTCGCCGCCTTCGGGGTCCGGCACCTTCTGAATATCGAGCTTGAAGTTGATCGCGCTGATGATGCCGTCGCCGAACTGCTCGTGAACCAGCGCCTTCAACGTCGTGCCGTACACCTGCACCATTTCGTAGAAGCGGTAGATGGTCGGATCGGTCGGCACGCCTCCGGGAATGCTGCCACGCACGGGAATGGTCTGCAGCAGACGGACCGCGTCGTCGTCGAGTCCGAGACGCTCGGCAACCAGTTTCGCCGCCTTCTCAGGCAGTGCGTGCTGGCCGAGCAGCGCGGCCGTCGTGTACGCGACGCTCAGGCCCGTGCCTTCGTTGATCGCTTCGAACGTCAGGTTCTTGCGCGTCTTGGCATCGATGATGGTTTCGGTCAGGGCTTCGCGTGCGTACTGGGTGGTTTGCGATTGGGTCATGGTGTTGCTCCTTGGATGAGTGAAGCTGGGAATAACGACGAGGCGAAAATCAAAACGCTGCGACACATTCCTCACGCGTCGCGTTGACATCCGGATGCGCGGCCAGCGAAACGAACTGACGTGTCGTGCTGTCGAGTGCATCGATAGAACCGGATTCGATGTCATAGACCCAGCCATGCAGCTTCAGGCGGCCTTGCGCGAGCGCCAGCGCCACGGACGGATGAGTCTTGAGATTGTTGAGTTGCGCGATCACGTTCTCACGCACCATCGAGTCGATGCGTTCGCGCTCGCTTGCATGATCACGCGATTCGTTGACGAGCTTCGCCGAATCGGCGTAGCGCAGCCAGTTTGCGACGGCGGGCATGTGATCGAGGCACTTGCACGTTGCAACCGCCGTCATCGCACCGCAATCCGAATGGCCGCAGATCACGACGTCGGTGACGCCTAGCGCGGCCACCGCATATTCGACCGTGGCCGACACGCCGCCCGGCTCCGGCCCGAACGAAGGCACGATGTTGCCGGCATTGCGGATCACGAACAGGTCGCCCGGTTCGCGTTGCGTGACCAGTTCGGGCACCATCCGGCTGTCCGAACACGAAATGAACAGGGTCCGCGGTGTCTGGCTGGTAGCCAGCTTGCGGAACAACTCTTTGCGCGCCGGAAAGACGTCGCGCTGAAATTTCAGAAAACCGTCGATGATCTCTTGCATGATTCGCTCCATTCAGTCGCTCAGTGCGTTGGGTTGCGTTGCGCTGCGTTGAACAAAGAATGGACGCGATCAGCCATAGTGTCCAAGACCGGTTTATGATTGTGGCTATAGGCATAACCAATAGTTACTCGACAGAGGCAGGCATGCTGCTACGCCATATCCGTTATTTTCTGGCCGTTGCAGAACACCGCAATTTCACGCGCGCCGCTGAGGCGCTGCACGTGTCGCAGCCCACGCTGTCGCAACAGATCAGGCAACTGGAAGACACGCTGCGCACGCAGTTGCTCGACCGCTCGGGCCGAACCGTGCAACTGACGGATGCGGGCGTGGCATGGATGCGCTATGCAAAGCTCGCGCTACAGGATCTCGATGCGGGCGTGAGAGCCATTCACGATGTCGGCGAGCTGAGCAGCGGCAATCTGCGTCTTGCTGTCACGCCGACGTTCACGGCGTATCTGGTGGGGCCTGTCATCGATCGCTTCTATGCGTCGCATCCGGGCATCGCGATCGAGATTCAGGAAATGACGCAGGACCAGATCGAAGCGCAACTCGCCGATGGCAAGCTCGATGCCGGCATCGCGTTCGAGCCGGTGTACGCAGCGGAAATCGAAAGCCAGCCGCTGTTTCAGGAGACGCTGAGCCTCGTGGTCGGCGGCGGCCATGCGCGCGCGTCGCGTCGCAAGGCGCTTTCCGCGCAGGACTTCGCGAAAGAGCCGCTGGTGCTGCTGAACAAGGCATTCGCGACGCGCCGCTATATCGACGAGTATTGCGCGCGGCATCGCGTTCGCCCGCAGGTTGCCATCGAGGTGAATTCGATCAGCGCGATCGTCGAGATCGTGCGACACGGCCAGCTTGCGACCGTGCTGCCCGACGGCATCGCGCGCGAGCATGCCGAACTGCGGCCGGTGCCGCTCGATCCGCCGCTGCCCGCGCGCACGGCTGCGCTGCTGCAGCGTAAGGACGCGTATCGCACGGCGGCGAGCAAGGCGTTCGTGCAGGTGTTGATGGAGAGTCTGAAGCGCTGAGAGCGCCTGATAAAACGCTACGTGTCGATCTCTTCGCCCTGCGCATCGCGCGCAGCGATCTTTAACTGGCGAAGCTTGTGATACAGCGTCTTCTTTGGCATGCCGAGTGCCTCGCTCGCTTCCGCCACGTTGCCGTGATGACGCCGCAGCATGTCCTCGATCAGCCTGCGCTCGAAGTACGCAAGCTGATCGGCGAGCGTGCCGCCCTTGACTGTTGTGCTACCGCCTTCGGCCAGCAGGCTATCGCCCGTGAGACCGAGCACGAAGCGGTCAGCGACGTTCTGCAATTCGCGCACGTTGCCGGGCCACGCGTGCGTCATCAGTTCCGAAACCTGCGACGCCGAAACAACGGGCGCCGGTTGTCCAAAGCGGCGCGCGGCCGCCAGCACGAAATGCTCGAACAGCAACGGCACGTCTTCGCGACGCTCGCGCAACGGCGGCAGTTCGATCTGCGCGACGTTGAGCCGGTACAGCAGGTCCGAGCGAAAGCGCCCATCGGCGGAAAGCGCCGTCAGATCGGCCTTGGAAGCGGCGATCACCCGGCAATCGACGGAGATCGACTCGTTCGCCCCGAGCCGCTCCAGCGTGCGTTCCTGCAGCACGCGCAGCATCTTGATCTGCAGCGCGACGGGCATGGTTTCGATTTCGTCGAGAAAGAGCGTGCCGCCGTGCGCCCATTCGATCTTGCCGACACGCTTCTTGATCGCGCCCGTGAACGCACCCGCTTCGTGTCCGAACAACTCGCTTTCGAAAATCTGTTCCGGCAGGCCGCCGCAGTTGAGTGCGACGAAGTGCTTGTCACGCCGTCCGCCAAAGTCGTGCAGGCTGCGCGCGATCAGTTCCTTGCCTGTGCCCGTCTCGCCCGTGATCAGCACCGACACCGACGTGTCGGCGAGCCGCAAAATCTTCTTGCGCACTTCGGCTATCGCCGGCGACTTGCCGAGCACCAGCGCCTCGATGCCTTGCCAGTTGTCGAGCGCCGCCCGCAAACCCTGCACTTCGAGCGTGAGGCGCCGCTTCTCGACCGCGCGCGCGACGCGCCCCGCGATATGGTCGGACGAAAAAGGCTTCTCGATGAAGTCGTACGCGCCCACCTGCATCGCGCCCACGGCCGTCGAGATGTCGGCATGCCCGCTGATCAGCACGACGGGGATCTGCGAATCAATCGCCATCACCTTGTCGAGCAGTTGCAATCCGTCGATGCCCGGCATCCGCACATCCGACACGATCACAAGCGGCGCACCCGGCGCGACTTCAGCCAGCGCCTGCGCCGCCGATTCGAACGCGCTGACGGGAAAGCCCGCCAACGCCACGGCTTGCTCGACGCCGAAGCGGACGTTCTCATCGTCCTCGACGACGAGCACGCGAATGTCATCTCCCATGAACCACCCTCTGCGACGTGGCCGCCGCGAATTCGATAGTGAATTGTGCGCCGCCGTCCGCGCCGCTGTCTGCAAGATTCGCAGCGGAGATCTTCGCGCCGAAACCTTCGACGATGCGCGACGAGATGGCGAGCCCCAGGCCTAAGCCTTGCCCGCGCGGCTTGGTCGTCACGAACGGCTCGAACAGATGCGCGAGCACGTCGGGCGCGATGCCGGGACCGCTGTCGGCGATCGTGAACAGCACGCGCTCGCGCGCGTCGGGATCGGCGGCGGCAATCGTGATCACGCGCTTCGATTCGTTGCGCACGGCGTCGAGCGCATTGCCCAGCAGATTGACGATCACCTGCTGCAACTGACTCGATTCCGCCCAGACCGTCGTGCCCGCCGGGATCTTCACGTCGAGCCGCACGCCTTCGTCGCGGATGCGCGCCTCGTAGATCAGCCGCGCGTGCGCGACGGCTTCACTCAGCGACACCGCAACCCGCTCGACATCCGGCTTGCGCGCGAAGGTCTTCAACTCGCCCGTCAACACGGCCATGCTGTCGACGAGTTTCGCCACGCGCTCCAGATTCGCCACCGCCTGCGCGGGCTGATTGCGCTCGAAGAACGTGCGCGCGTTGTCGCACAGCGTGCGGATCGCGACGAGCGGCTGGTTCAACTCATGCGTGAGGCCCGCGGCCATCTGCCCGAGCACGGCGAGCTTGCCCGCATGCACGACTTCCTGCTGCGAGTCGCGCAGACGCTGCTCGGTCCGCTTGCGCTCGACGATCTCCTGCTTCATCCGCTCATTGGTTTCGACGAGCGCCGCCGTGCGTTGCGCGACAGTCATCTCCAGCCTGTCGTTCGCCAGGCGCAACGCGTCCTGCGCCTTTAGCTTTTCGGCAATCGTGCGGCGCCGCTGGGTCGCGTACAACGCATACAGCCCGGCGATCAGAAACGCGCCCGTCACAAACGCGAGCGCAATCTGCTGCTGACGCCGCGCGGCGGCAACGTCGAGCAGCACCATGATCGAGTCGCCCGCTTGCGGCGCGCTCCGCGACATCACGAGAAACTGCGTGGTGTGACCCGCGCGCCGCCAGTCGGGAAAGCGCCCGAGCCACGCCGTGCCGTCCCAATCGGTGACCCGGCGATACAGCAACGCGTCGACGTTGCGGCCCGCGTATTGCCGCGAAGCCTGGATATCGCGCTGCTGCTGCGCGGTGATCGGGCGGAACGCGGTGAACTTCCACGCGGGCACCGTCGAGATGACGATCACACCATTGCTGTCGATCACCATCGCCGCTTCGCCAGGCGTGCGCCATGCCGCCTCGAGCGCATCGACGCTCAGCTTCACGGCCGCCGCGCCGATCGGCTTGCCTGCGTCGCGCACGGCGCTCGAAAAGTACAGGCCCGGC
Organism: Paraburkholderia terrae; assembly: GCF_002902925.1. Lineage (GTDB taxonomy): Bacteria > Pseudomonadota > Gammaproteobacteria > Burkholderiales > Burkholderiaceae > Paraburkholderia > Paraburkholderia terrae. The sequence goes on from NZ_CP026113.1 coordinate 1,883,246, forward strand.
ATGCCCGTGTTCGTGCCGATGCCGAAGAAGCGCCCCGCGCCGTGCGCGAGCGCGTCCTTGAAGTACGGCCGATAGGAAACATTGGTGCCGACGAAGCTGAACGACTGGTTCCAGTTGCTCGCGGCGATCACCTCGCCTTGCAGGTCGATCACGTCGACGGCGAGACTGCCTGCGTCGTTGCTGACGGCTTCGAGATACGTGTTGACTTCGTGCAGCAGTTCCGGCGAAGCGCGCGAGCCCGCGCCCAGCAGCGCGCGCACGCTATCTTGCCGCGCGACGATGGCGGGCATCATCTCGAAGCGGCCCAGCTCGCTTTTCAGGCTGGCGGCGTATAGGTCCAGCCGATGCGCGCCGACTTGCGCGAGCGCATCGATTGCGCGGTCCCACGCAAATTCGACGGCCGCGGCCGCCGCGCCGAGATACAGCGCGCCAGCAGCGGCCCATGCCCACAACGGTATGCCTCTTATTCTCACGCGCACATTCAACCTCATCGATGCCCGACGCCGGATGCCGGCTTGCGCTGGACTCGCGCACGGCACCTTATACGAAAACGGGCGGCGCAAGCTGATCGCGCCGCCCGCCGCCGCGCCGCATCGGGCGCGGACGCGTCAGCCGAAATGCGCGAGCAGGATCAGCGTCAGCGTCACCACGATCGCGCCGCCGATGCGCGTGGCGATCTGCGCGAACGGCATCAGCGTCATGCGGTTCGCCGCCGTCAGGATCGCGACGTCGCCCGTGCCGCCCTGGCCGCTGTGGCAGGCGTTCACGATCGCGGTGTCGATAGGGTACATCTTCAGGAAGCGCCCAACCACAAAGCCCGTGCCCATCAGCGTCGCAACCGTCACGACGATGGTCACGATGTTGGCGATCGTGAACGCGGCGATCAGCTTGTCCCACGGCGTCATCGCAACGCCGATCGCGAACAGCAGCGGATACGTGACGGCCGTCGAGAAGAACTTGTAGACGACGAACGCGCCTTCCTGCAACTGCGGCGACACCGCGCGCGCGAGCTTCACGAGCACCGCGAGGAACAGCATCGCGACGGGCGCAGGCAGACCGAACAGATTGCGGCACATCAAGCCGAGCAGGTAGAGCGTGATCGCGGTGATGCCGGCGGCGGCAATGTGCGTGACGTCGATATGACCGGTGATTTCTTCCTTCACGGGGTCCATTTCATCCTTCTCGCCGACCTGCAGACGCCCGTTGCCCGTCAGATGCGGAAGGCGCTTGCCGAGCATGTCGAGTGCGCCGGCCAGCACGATCGCCGTCAGGCTGCCGAGCATCACGGGCGGCAGCACCTGCGCGAACAGCTCGCCCTGCGGCAGATGCATGATTTCCGAATAGCCGATGGACAGCGGAATCGCTCCCTCGCCGACGCCGCCCGCCATGATGGGCACGACGATATACAGCAGCGTATGGCGCACGCCGAGTCCGAACATCGCGCCGACCGCCGTGCCGACGATGGCGGCCGCAATCGAACCGATCGCCAGCGGCACGAAGATCTTGATGAACCCCTGAATCAGCACGCGCCGATCCATGCTCAAAATGCTGCCGACGATGATCGACGCGATGAACAGGTACAGGAAGTTCGTCTGCTTGGTGAACTCCGTCGTCAGGTTGAGGACGGGCTTCGGCAGCAGGTGGTAGTACGTGAGCGCCGACGGCACGAAGGTCGCGCAGATCGCGGCAGCACCGATGTTGCGCAGGATGGGCAGACGCTTGCCCAGCTCGGCGCAGGTGAAGCCGAAGAACGCCAGCACGGCGATCGCCATCGAAATTTCGCCGGGCACCTTGCCGGTTACGGCGAAGCCCGTGATCAGCGCCAGCAGGATGAAGTAGACGGGCAACGGAATGATGCCGATCCGGTATTCCATCAGCTTCCACCAGCCTTCCGGCCAGAAGCGTGTTTTGGCGACGGGTTGCTGCGCGGGCGCCGGCTGCGAAGGGCCGTGGGCGTGAGAAGTGGTTTGCAAAGCATGTCTCCTTGATCTGGATGCGCGGGTGGCATCGCTTGTCTATGGCCGTGGCCAGTGGACGCCTATATCGCAAGGGCTATGCCAGTTTTTCGCCAAGGAGAGAATCTGTAATCCATTGATTTTTATAAGATTTTTTGGCTCACAAAATGGCCGCAGACGGTGCCGTTCTGAGACCTCAGAATCGGTACGGATGCGCAGGCTGAGAGTTCAGCCATTCGCCAGAATCGCGGCCTCGCTCGATCGGGGAAAACCATGCAGGACACATGGCAGTTCCAGATCCCTTTTGCCTGGGAGATTCGGGGAGCTTGCTCCGCCGGCGTCGCCGCTGCTGACGACCTGTCCCGTACCGAGTGGCAGAACAGTGCGACCATACGGAAGCAAAAGGCGCTGGCAAGCCCCGCTTGCAGGCGCTTCGGCTTTGACGAACCGCTACTGCACACTCTGCAAATCAGCAATCGTCGCGGCCAGGAAGCGCGCCGCCTCGCCGCCAGTGACGACGCGGTGATCGAAAGTCAGGCTGAGCGGCAAGATCCTGTGAACAGCAGGTACGCCGTCTGCCGCCACGACCTGCTCATGGATGCGCCCCGCGCCGAGTATCGCAACCGTCGGCGGCACGACAATGGGGGCCGCGTATTTCCCCGCGATCATCCCGAAGTTCGACAGCGTGATCGTGTTGCCGCGCATTTCCTCCGGTGGAATCTTGCGCGCGCGGATGTCGGCGCGCATCCGGTCGAGACCGCCGCGCAGATCCGCTGCATCGCGATGCGCGACGTTGCGCAACACCGGGACGAAGAGCCCGTCAGGCAGATCGACGGCGATGCCGAGATCGATCTTCTCCAGCACGTGGCGCCGCCCCGTATGCCCGTCGAACCACGCGTTCAGCCCCGGCTCCGCGCGGCAGCCCGCGACCAGCGCGCGTATCAGCCGGATCGTGACGTCGGTGTGCGGCGGCCATGCGTGGATGTCGGCATCGTCGATCACGGTGGCCGCGGCGACTTCGCTCTGCGCGCGCGCCATGTTCTGTGCCATCGCACGCCGCACGCCGCGCAGCACTTCAGGCGGCCCGAGTTCGCCGAGTATCTTCGCGACGCGCTGCACGTCCGCCGCCGTGATGACGCCTTCCGGTCCCGATGGCGTCACCATCGACAGATCGACGTCCAGCTTGCGCGCAAGCGCCCGCGCCGCGGGAATCGCCTTGATCACACCACCCGCGCCCATGCCCGTGCCGAGCGCTGCGGGCGTTTCATGCACGACGTGCTGGCCGACTTCCATATGGCCGACCACGGTGCCCGCATCGGCATCGCCGCCCTCGCCTTCGAACGCGACGAGCGGTGCGCCCAGATGCACGATGTCGCCCGTCTGACCGAACAGCTTCGCGATGCGGCCCGATTGCGGCGACGGAATATCGACGATCGCCTTCGCCGTTTCGACCGACAGCAGCGGTTGATCCGCGCTCACCTCGTCGCCGCTCTTGACGTGCCACTCGACGATCTCCGCTTCCTGCAAGCCCTCGCCGAGGTCGGGCAGTTTGAAGATTTTCATGGCTTCACGACGCCTCCAGAGCTTGCCTGACCGCGGCGACGATGCGCGCGGCGCTGGGCATGTATTGATTCTCGAGCCGGTACAGCGGCACGACGACGTCGTAGCCCGTCACGCGCTGCACGGGCGCCAGCAGCGAGTAAAGCCCGCGCTCGGCGATGTTGGCGGCGATCTCCGCGCCTACGCCGCCCGTGCGCGAGCCCTCGTGGACGATCACACAGCGGCCCGTCTTCGCCACCGACGCCAGTATCGTGTTCATGTCGATCGGCTTGAGCGTCGTCACGTCAATCACTTCGGCCATCACGCCGTCCTGCGCCAGCAGATCGGCGGCCGCCTGCGCATCCTGCACCGCGCCGCCCCAGCTCACCAGCGTGACATCGGAACCGTCGCGCAACGTGAAGCAGGTGTCGAGCGGCAACGCTTCGCCGTTGTCATCCACCGTCTGCCGGAACAGACGATACAGGCGCGTCGGCTCGAAGAAGATCACTGGATCGGGGTCGCGAATCGCGGCAAGCAGCAGACCGTAGGCGCGCGCGGGCGACGATGGCGTGACGACGCGCAAGCCGGGAATGTGTGCGAACAGCGCCTCGGGACTTTCGGAATGATGCTCAGGTGCGTGTATGCCTGCGCCGCACGGCGCGCGGATCACGAGCGGGCATGAGAGGCGTCCGCGCGTCCGGTGCCTCAGACGCGACGCGTGGTTGAGCACGTGATCGATCGTCGGATACAGGAACCCGCTGAACTGGATCTCGGCGACGGGTTTCAGGCCCATTGCCGCCATGCCGATTGCCGTGCCCGCAATCGCCGTTTCGGCAAGCGGCGTATCGATTACGCGCTGCGCGCCGAAGCGCGCCTGCAATCCGGCCGTCGCGCGAAACACGCCGCCGTTCACGCCGATGTCTTCGCCGAGCAGCACGACGGCGGAATCGTGCTCGAGTTCGTAGGCCATCGCCTGATTGAGCGCGTCCACCATGTTGAGATCAGCCATGGCCGTTCTCCTGACGGCTCGCCGCAGCGGGCGCGAAGCGCTGCGCGTTCTCCCGTTGCTCGCGCAGCGCGTGCGGCAGCGTTTCGTACAGGTGATCGAACATCGCGGCAGTCTCGGGCGACGCAACGGCGAGATAGGCTTCGACCGCCTGTTCGACCTGTTCATGACATGTCTTGCCGAGTTGCTCGTCCTGCGCCTTGTCCCAGACGTTCATGCGCATCAGATACGTGCGCAGACGCAGCAGCGGTTCGTGTTCCCACTGCTTGCGGATCAGTTCGGAATCGCGATAGCGCGTTGCGTCGTCGGCTGTCGTGTGGTCGCCCAGGCGATAGCTGAGCGCCTCGACAAGCGTCGGGCCGTCGCCGCGCCGCGCTTTCGCCAGCGCCGCATGCATCACCTGATGCACGGCGATCACGTCATTGCCGTCGACCTGCAGCCCGTCGATGCCCGCAGCGATCGCTTTCTGCGCAAGCGTCTGCGCCGCGCTCTGCGAGCTGCGCGGCACCGAGATCGCCCACTGGTTGTTATTGATGACGAGTACGAGCGGTGCCTGCCAGACACCCGCCATGTTCATAGCCTCGTAGAAATCGCCCTTCGATGTGCTGCCGTCGCCGAAGATCGCAACGGCGACGCGCGGCTCGCCGCGCAGTCTGAACGCGTAGGCCGCGCCGGCGGCATGACACACCTGTGTGCCGATCGGCACACAGTTCGGAAAGTCGTGGCGCGGCACGGCGAAGTCGCTGCCGCGCTCGTCGCCTCCCCAATACAGCAGGCTTTCCGTCATCGTGACGCCGCGCAGCAATTGCGCCGCGTGATCGCGATACGAAGGAAACAGGACGTCGTCGGCCCGCATCGCACTGGCGACGCCCACGCCGATCGCCTCCTGTCCCACCGACGAAGCAAACGTACCGAGCTTACCTGTACGTTGCAGTGCAACCGCTTTGGTGTCGAACGCGCGGGTGAGGACCATCGCGCGATAGAGGGGAATCAGCGCCGCCGTCTCCCGCGCGAAGGCGGGCAACGACTGGACGGGGACGCCGTCGGGGCCGAGGTATTGCGTGTACCCGATGTGGAAACTGGCAGCCGTGGTCATGACCGCCTCCTTGTTCTTTCAGATGTCGAATACGTGCAGGCGTTCGCGCGCGACGCGCAAGTGCTCACGCTCATGCCTGATCAGCAAACTCTATGCTTGGACATGGGAAACACGCAGATGGTGCTGGCTTTCGGCGTTGACGTTTACACGGGATAATCACGCAACGTGCGGCCGCGTTGTCGCGATGCAATAAACGCGTCGACGAGCGCGGCACAATACGTTTATATGCCGCGTTCACGGCGTCAACAGTCGTCGCCCCGGCGTGTCATCCGTCGAAGCCGCGCGTGATGATCGCTGCAACGGGATCTCTCCCCCGCCTGGAACAGCGAGGCTAAATCCACTATCGTTTCAGTTGAGGTGTAATGCACACGCGCGTGATCGCCGTGCGAGATGTCTCGCCCGATTCCGCCGGCGACGATCGCAAGACCGAAGGTGTCCTCTGGAGGAGGGCACGGGCTGTGCGGCGCTGCTGGCTTGTTAGCGTCGACGGACTGCACGCTCGATGCGTGTACGGTCGGTCGATCACGAATGGAGGTGTCTCATGGACACTAAAGGGCTGCTCGTCAGGTTGGAAGTCAAAACCGGCAAGGACGACGCCATGGCGGAAGACGTCCTGCGCTCGGCCCTCGCGATGGGCCGCGCGGAAGCCGCAACAACCACGTGGTTCGCGATCAGATTCGGGCGATCGGAGTACGGCATCTTCGACGTGTTCCCAGACGATGTCGCCCGCGAGGCGCATCTGTCGGGGCCGGTTACACAAGCACTGCTGGATGCCGACGGCAGCGTTTTTGCCGCGGCGCCGCTGATTCAGGAGTTCGACGTCCTGGCCGGCAAGTTGCCTGCAACAACATCGGCCGAGTCCGTCACGAAGGCGCTGCTCCTCACGTTCAAGCCAAAGGCTGGCCATGAGACACAGGTCGCGCAGTTCCTTCGCGACGCGCAAGCGCTCGTGGAGCAGGAACCCAAGACCATTGCCTGGTTTGCCATCCGCCTCGACGATGGCCACTTCGGCATCTTTGACGTCTTCCCCGACAACGGAGCGCGGTTTGCGCACTTGACGGGTCATGTTCCCCGGGAACTCGCCAAGCACTCGCTGTCATTGCTGGGCAGCGTGCCGGATATCGGAATGCTCGACGTGGTCGACACAAAATGGGCCGACCGGTCTATGGGATTGCGCTGAACGTTCAAGCGACGGCGAATGAGCTTCAGTGCGTTATTTCGCATTTGACCATTGCGAACGCTGGTCGAAAACCGGCACTAAACGATGGCGTTGTGGGATTGAGCCGTCGACCTGCCGACTTTCGATACCCGCGTCGCACCTGAGCAGAATCGCGAGTGACGAGCCGGCAAGGGAGGGACGATGCCGCCGCAAGTGATATCTCGCGCGCGCGTCAGACGCACCGCGATCACCGTTGCAACGGGCATCGTCTGCCTGGTTGTTATCGGGCGCGTCACGCGTGTCCTGGTCGACTGGCTGTGGTTCTCTTCGGTTGGACATGTCGGCGTTTTCTGGACAATTCTTGACGCCAGGGTCCTCCTGTTCGTCGCCGTGTTCGCCGCCTCGGCAGTCACCATCGGGGTATCCGGGTTTCTTGCGCATCGTTATGCGAGACGCTTCGGTCCCATCCATGCAGGACCGGTTTCTTCGACGGCCGCGCTTGAAGTCATCGACGAACTGGCCAATGAAGTCGCACCTCGTATTCCATGGCGCTACGCCATCGCCGGCGTCGCCGTCCTGCTCGCGCTGTTGATCGCAGCCGGCGAAGTCTCGAACTGGGACATCGTGCTTCGCTTCCTTTATCAAGTGCCGTTTGGGGAATGCGATCCTGTCTTTGGCAAGGACATCGGCTTCTATCTTTTCTCACTGCCCGTCTACGTGGCGCTCAAGAATTGGCTGCTGCAAGTGCTTTTTGGCAGCGCAGTCGTTGCGGGAGCCGTCTATGGGCTGCGTGGCGACCTGGCGACCGGGAAGCCGCCGCACGTTCTCTCACGAGCCGCCGCCACGCATGGTTCTGCACTGCTCGGGCTGTTCTTCCTGGTTAAGGCCGGGTCCTACTGGCTCGACCGTTTTCTGCTGCTCTACGGCGACAACGGTGTCGTGGTCGGTGCCAGCTATACCGACGTCCACGTCGAGTTGCCGGTATTGTGGCTGCTCATCGGTCTTGCCATCGGCGCATCCGTCGTTTCGTGGGCCAACATGCGCTGGCGGAGCTATCGTATTCCCGCTGTCACAGTGCTACTGGTGTTCGGCAGTTCGGTTGTGTTCGCCGTCATCTACCCGGCGATGTTCCAGCGGTTCTATGTCAAGCCGAGCGAGCTGAGGCTGGAGACGCCTTACATCGAACACAATATCGCGCTGACCCGAAAGGCCTATGGCCTCGCGCAAATTGCGGTCAGGCCATTCGCTGCCCAGCAGGGACTGAATCTGGCCTCGCTGCAGTCCAATCGCGCGACCATCGAAAACATTCGCCTATGGGATCTGCAGCCGTTGATGGATACCTATGCACAGTTGCAGGAAATCAGGACCTACTACCGATTTCTCTCCGTGGATATCGACCGCTACTGGCTCGACGCCGGTTACAGGCAGGTGATGCTCTCTGCGCGCGAACTCGACACGGCAATGCTTCCGGCTAATGCGCAGACCTGGGTGAACCTGCACCTCCTGTTCACGCACGGCAATGGTGTCGTCATGTCGCCCGTCACCGAGAAATCCGCGGAGGGTTTGCCGTCGCTCTACCTGCAGGACATTCCACCTGTCTCCAACGGCGGCCCGGCCATTCGCGAGCCGCGCCTCTATTTCGGTCAAGGCGTTCAAGGCTACGTCATCGTAATGGGCAGCGTACCGGAATTCGACTACCCTCAAGGAAAGGAAAACGTCTACGCGGCTTATAGCGGGCGCGACGGAATCGGCATCGGCAGTACCGCACGACGCATCCTCTTCGCGTGGCAACTCGGTGACCCCAACATTCTGCTAACCAGCTATATCACGGACAAAAGCCGGATCTTGCTTCACCGTAATATCGAGGAACGGGTCCGAACGGTCGCGCCGTTCCTCGAGTTCGATCACGACCCGTATCTTGTCGTGAGCGGCGGCCGCCTGTTCTGGATACTGGATGCCTATACCACGAGCCGCTGGTTCCCGTACTCCCAGCCTGCCACTGGTGACGGCACGAACTACATCCGGAATGCGGTAAAGGTAGTAGTGGATGCGTATAACGGCACGGTCGAGTTCTTTGTCAGTGATCCTGTCGATCCAATCTTACGGACTTACCAGCGCATTTTCCCAGGCCTGTTCAGGCCTCTCGATGCAATGCCACAAGACCTGCGTCAGCATATCCGCTATCCCGAAGATCTCTTTCTGATCCAGGCGCAACTCTATCGCACCTACCATATGGAGGCGCCGGAAGTCTTCTACAACCGCGAGGACCTCTGGCAGTTCCCACGGGAACTCGCCGGCATCGATGCCGGCAACACGCCCGGCGCGCAAATGACGCCGTACTACATGATCATGCGATTGCCCGGCGAGCAGCGCGCCGAGTTCGTGCTCCTGCTGCCGATGGTGCCCAGTCAGCGTGAAAACATGATTGCGTGGCTCGCGGCACGTTGCGATCCGTCCGAGTACGGCAAGCTCATCGTCTACACGTTCCCGAAGGACAAGCTGGTCTACGGACCATTCCAGATCGAGGCGCGCATCCAGCAAAATACCGAGATCTCACAACAGATTTCACTATGGAACCAGATGGGCTCGCGTGTCATCCGCGGCCATCTCGTGGTGGTGCCGATCGAGAATTCGATTCTCTACGTTTCGCCGCTCTACCTGCGCGCAGCGTCCGGGCAGTTGCCGGAGTTGAAGCGGGTTATCGCCGCGTATGGTGAGCGTGTCGTGATGCAGGAGACCCTGGCGCAAGCCCTTGCAGCCCTCTTCGAGGAAACGTCCCCTGCCATATCGAAGTCGTCAGGCACAGCTGACGCGCGTGCCCGCGAGGCGCTCGCGCACTATAACCGCGCGCTCGAACGGCTAAAAGCAGGAGACTGGAGCGGCTTCGGCCTGGAACTCGATGCTCTTCGGCCACTTCTAGAATCGCTGGACAACGGGCGTCCGCAGAATAAAAAGTGACCAGAGAGAATTTCCGGGCGTGCGCAAGCGACGAGGATGAATCGAGGCGCGGCGCAATCGCAGCGCCCTGTCCTGCTTCAGATACCTCACCTGCTGATTACATAAGGAATCCGTATTTTAAGGTGAAAGCCCGGCCCCCTTATCGCGGCACAGTCTTGCATGCTGCCATGCACGGTGGCGGGCGCCACGGACTCGTTCAAGTGGAGTATCAGCAAGACGCGTGTAAACTCGCGAATACGGTTCGGATATGGACTGGATAACTGCCGATTGCAACTCCCCAGGCTACTGCGGTACTTTTCCGACAAGGTTGTTGGTGGGTATTTTGGCTGTCCAGCCCCGCTCAGGAGGGGAGGATGCAACTGCGAATGACGATGAGTTGCCCGATTTGCGCGGGCGTGCTCTCAGGGCTGCTCGCACTGCTTTGCGCCGACTCGACAGTCGTGGCGAAGCGGGATCGCGCGCAGTGGTCGCCTCCCTTGCAACAGTCACCAAGGTACGTCCACGTTACGCCACCCGATGTCCCCGTCCTGGTCCAGCGTGTGGATTTTGTTCTCGACCAGGCGGCCCAGGCTGAAGCAGATGCGAAAAAGAAGCGCAAAGCTGACCAACACCACGCCGTAGCACCCGCGACGAAGCCGAATGCAAAGGCGGCTTCCGTACCTGCCGCGTCCGAACCAAAGCCATCAGGGGCCGTCGCGTCAGCACCGTCTGCTGCCCCACTTGCGCCTGCGTCTTCCGCTGTTGGGGCCGCGCCAGCACCCGCAGGGCAGCAGCAGGGAAAACCGGGTGAATCCGCGAACGCAAGCGCCGCAGCAATGGCCAACCCCATCGCCCTGGGCAACGCACCGCACCCGGGCAGCGGCCGCCCTCTGCCACTGACCAGAGACCAGCTGATTGCGTTGATGCCGGGCGCCACCATGCTGAGAACGAATACGGCAGGCGCCCTGCGAGAATGGGTCAACGTCCCCAACGGGACACTGACTGTCTACTGGGGGGGCGGTGGTTTTGCCCAGTCGCACAGCGCAAGCGGCAAGTGGAGCGTAACCAATGATGGCCGCTTTTGCCTCCAGATCGATTGGGAAGACAAGCCTGAAAACTGGTGCCGCTTTCTGGAGTCAACGTCCAAAAAAGGCACGTATCAACCGATCCCGGACATCGCAGACGATAAATGGACTCCGCCGACGGATCAGACCGATTGGCGCCCGCTAACCATTCGCCACTAGTCCATTCGAACCGCACGCTTTCATACGCGGGCATTCAGGAACCGGCCGCTGACGGGACTTGCGTCATTCCTCCCGGCGGCGGCTCGCGGTGCGGGTTGATCAGCATTCGCCTTTTTTCGCGTGGCCCGGCGGACAGTGACCGTGCCCGTGATGGTGGTGATGCTCCTCCCATTCGTCGCGGTCCCAATAGCGGTGTCCATCCCAGTAACGCTCCCCGTGCCATCCGGGCGACACGACGACCACCGGCGCCGGCGCAACCACGACGGGCGGCGGTACGCCAATATTGATGCCAACCCCAACGTCGGCGGCATTCGCAAGTCCTGACGCCCCGATTCCAATACCCGCTAGCGCAGCGGCAATGAAGAGATGTTTCATCTTATCCCCCGAAAAAGTAGCAACAAGTTGCTGGTCGGCCCACTCACACGTAGCCGTCATAGTTCAATCTCACGCAGTGTGCAGCGTTGTCATGTCCGCTTCAACGCGAACTTGTAACGGTTTGCTCTACTGATAGCGAGGGCATTATCCAATGCACATCAGAATGGCCAGAACAGGAAGCGGCGGTGATGTCGCGCGCGGACCGTGCGAGGCGGGCGCGTTTCCGGGCCGAGCTGAGCCCGGGAATCGATGACTCGCGCGCGCAGCGCCATGTCGTAAAATGCGCCCACCATCGGCAACGCGCTGTGGGCCCCCTCACCCCAATAGTCGTTGCCGAGCGTCACACGCGCATCGTCGAAACCAACCCACGCGCCAGCGACCAGTTGCGGATGCATCAGGATGAACCAGCTATCGGTGTTGCCCTGCGTCGTGCCCGTCTTGCCGGCCACGTCGGCGCGAATCCCGAAGCGGGTTCGGATGTCCGAGCCGGTGCCCCGGCTGACGACGTCGCGCATCACGTCGACGAGCGTTTGCGCTGCGCTCGCCGGTAGCGCCGCTTCTGGCGATGCACTCGGGAATTCTGCCAGCACCTTGCCGTTGTGATCCTCGATACGCGTGACCATGCGCGGTTCGATATAGGCGCCGCGATTTGCGATCGTGCAATACGCCGAGACCATTTCTTTCAGTGTGACCGGGCTCGTGCCCAGCGCGAGCGACGGCACCGCTTCGAGCGGACTTTCGCGCACACCCATCGCGCGCGCGAGCCGCACGACCTTCTCGGGGCCTTCCCTTTGCATAAGCTGAGCGGTGACGCGGTTGCGCGAATACGCGAGTGCGTCGCGCAGCGTCATGGGTCCGCCAGTGGGCGGTTCCGCGTCGGTCGGCCGCCAGATCGCATGTCCGCTTAGCGGAATGGCGACGTTCCGGTCGACGATCGTATCGCCCGGCCGCGCGCCGTCCGCAAAGGCCGCGCCGTAGACGAACGGCTTGAACGTCGAGCCCGGCTGGCGCCGCGCCTGCTGCACGTGATCGAACGGCTCGTCAGCGAAATCGCGACTGCCGACCCATGCTTTGATGTCTCCGTTGCGTGGATCGATGGCGACAAAGCCTGCCTGGATCTGCGCCTTGCTCCGGCACAGCGCACGGACGAACGTGGGGTCCGTGGCGAGCTTCCTGAGCGCGGCCTGATCCGATTGACCCGCGTCGCGCGCGGCGCGGTAGTCGGGTGTCTGCCGGATGAACGTCTGGAACAGATCGTTGCCCGGCCAACAGCCCGTGCGCTCGTTCCATGTGTCGTTCGCGATAGATTGCAACTGGTTCGTCTGCCAGTTCATCGCCTGCGTCGCCATTGCCTGCAGACGGGAATCGATGGTCGTGCGCACGACGAGCCCGTCGGCATAGATGTTGTAGCCGTTGCGATCGGCCCATCCGATCAGCCACTTGCGCAATTGCACCGCAAAATGCGGTGCGGGTCCCGGCGATACGGTCTGGAGTTCGAAATCGACGTTCAGCGGTTGACGCTTCAACCATTCATACTCGCCGGGCTTGAGCCTCCCGTACCTGCTCATCTGCCCGAGCACGGTGTTGCGCCGCTGCAATGCACGCTCGGGATTGAGCACGGGGTTGTAGGTGCTGTTGGCCTTCAGCATGCCGACCAGCGTCGCACTTTCAAGGATGTCGAGCTGGGCCGCCGATTTGCTGAAATAGGTGCGCGCGGCCATTTCCACGCCGTATGCGTTATACAGGAACGGCACCGTGTTCAGGTACGTCTCGAGGATCTGGTCCTTGCTGTAGACGGCTTCGATCTTGAACGCCGTGATGGCTTCCTTAACCTTGCGCGCGAGCGTCGGCGCACGGCCGATTTCGTCGGGATACAGATTGCGCGCGAGTTGCTGCGTGATCGTCGAGCCGCCTTGCCGGTCACCGGAGAACGTATGCAGCGCGGCCGACGCGGTGCGCTTCAAGTCGATGCCGTGATGCTCGTAGAAGCGACGGTCTTCGGTCGCGATCAAGGCATCCACCATGTACGGCGAAATCTGCTTGAGCGACACCCATTCGCGATTGACCGGCTTGAAGTCCGCGAGCAGTTTGCCGTCGGCGGACACGATCAACGCTGGGCGGTCGATACGGACTTTGCGGATGTCGCCGATGCCTGGTGTGAAAGGCACGAGCGCGAGCACGTACAGCAGGAACAGCGCTGGCACTGCCCCGAGTGCCAGCGCGACACCCCGTCGCGTCGGGTGACGCAGGCCTCGCAGCGCGGCAATGAAGACGAGCCTGGCTTTCGTTCTGCTGGTAGCGGCCAGCGGTTCTATGCGGGCGAGCCACCTTGTGCAATGTTCACGAAACAAGGACAAATATCGGCGATTCACGGTGACGGCACGCAGGCGGAAAAGGCGGGATCGTACCAAAACGCATGGACGCTTCTGCCGTCAAAACAGGGCTGCCGCCCGCGCCATTAACAGACGATTACATTTGTTTCGAGTGGACGACGTTCGCCTGTGTGTTCGCCGGCTTTGCCCTGGCCGTTTGCGTAGGATCGGGGCGCCGACGGCAATGGCCGCTTCGTGATATCACCGAACTTGAATAGTGCGTGCGTCATCACTCTCCGCCGCGTTGTTCAGCCGCAGTGCGTCGCTGAAAATCAGATGCACGTTTTGTCCGGGTGAACGTCGTCTCTGTCCATTGAGGGGAACGCCCCTCAGGCTCTAAATTGGTGTCACCAAACCCACCGGGCGCTTGCGAGAAACAAGGCTACCTCGCGCGCCCGCCCCCGAACATACCGCCAGCGGAGCGGCATGTTCGGGCGGCTCTAGAGGAGACACCGCCATGGCCCATCAGATAACCCTCCGTTTTGAGGACGGAGTGACCCGCTTCATCGAATGCGAGGAGAGCGAGCGCGTCACCGATGCCGCCATTCGCGCCAGGATCAATATTCCACTCGATTGCCGTGATGGTGTGTGCGGCACCTGCAAGGCGATCTGCGAGTCCGGCGAGTACGTTCTGGGCGACTGCGTCGAAGACGCGCTTAGCCCGGAGGAGGCGAGCGCCCGCAAGGTCCTCACCTGCCAGATGAGCCCACGTTCCGACTGCGTGATCCAGCTCGCCACGAACTCCGATGTCTCGGGTACGGGCCCGTCCTCCCACAGTGGACGGATCGTCGCCTGCCAACGAGCGTCGGACACCACGATCGCCTTCTCGGTCGAACTCGAGAACCGCGCAGATCTCAGCTTCCTTCCTGGGCAGTATGTCAACATCCGGGTGCCCGGCACCGATCAGACACGGTCCTACTCCTTTAGCTCCGGACCATCCGAGCCGCACCTGTCCTTCCTTGTGCGCAATGTCCGTCAAGGGATGATGTCGACCTGGCTGTGCGAAACCGCCGAGGCAGGCGACCCAATCGAGTTTCGCGGCCCGATGGGAAGCTTCTACCTGCGCCCCATTGAACGGCCGGTGCTGTTTCTGGCGGGTGGCACGGGTCTCGCGCCGTTCCTCTCGATGCTGGACAAGATCGTCGAAGACGGCGGCAGCCCGTATCCGATCCACATGATCCTGGGTGTGAACAGCGATGCTGATCTGGTTGGCATCGACCGGCTCGATATCTATGCGCAGCGGCTGCCGAACTTCACCTATGCCTGCACCGTCGCCAGCCCCGACAGCGCCTATCCCAACAAGGGCTATGTGACCCACCACATCAGCGCCTCCCAGCTCAATGGCGGCGATGCGGACGTCTACCTCTGCGGCCCGCCGCCGATGGTCGATGCGGTACGCAGCTTTCTCTCGTCCGAAGGGCTGACGCCGCGCAATTTCTACTACGAGAAGTTCGCCGGCACCGGCCTGGTGGTCCAGACCGGCGAGGAGCGCATCGCTCCTGTCGATGTCGATGAAGCCTTCGACCTGCGCATGGTTCTCGAACTGGGGGCAGCCCAGTTGACCATGGGCCGGCTGTCGAGCGAGCAATTGATCATCTTCCGCCAGCTCGCCGAGGCGACGGCGCAGTTCGTGTCCGGGCGGCGCTTTACCGATGTTCCTCGCTACATCGAGGCAAACCACGCTTTCCACATGTTCACGATCGAAGCTTCCGGAAACGCCCAACTGATCGCGCTCTACCGGCAACTGACCGTGCAGGACTACATCGCTCGCGCGCTGACCGACCAGATCGAGATCGTCGGCGATATCGTCCAGCAGCACCGGGACATCGTCGCTGCCTTCGAACTGGGCGACCTGAACGCGGCGCGAGACGTGATCGCGCTGCATGCGCTCCATTCCAGGGCCACGATGAGCCGGGCGCTGGAGCATATGGCGATGGGCAAGACGGCACCCGTGGTCGCAGCGCCCCCCTCTCTCCCGTCTGCTGTGCCGGAGAGCGCGCCGCAGGTCTGCCCGTTCACGTCCAGGACCCTTCCGTCCTATTCACACGAACTGGACTGGCCCGATGGGCTGGAGCCATTCAAGGTGGTCGACGACGGCTCGCAAGGCGACCCCTACGAGCACTACCGCTGGATGCGGGAGCATGCGCCGGTGCTGCGTTGCCAGTCGGCGACTTCGGATGTGTGGTTCCTCTCCCGCTATGACGACGTCTACCAGGCAATCCGCAACCCGAAGCTGTTTTCCTCCGAGGTCGTCAGCCCGCCACCGCTGACGTTCCTGACGCTGTTCGATGCGCCCGACCATTCGCGGTTGCGCAAGGTCGTCCAGCCGTCCTTCCTGCCGCTGGCGCTCGATCCTTTTATCGGGCAGATCGCGCAAAGGGCGGAGGATCTGCTCGATGCGATGATTGCCAAAGGCGGCGGTGATGTCGTCAACGATTTCGCCATCCCGCTCAGCATCTCGACCATCTCCACGATGATCGAGGTGCCGAACGAGGATGAGGAGAAGATGAAGTTCTGGTCGGACGAGACCTTTAGCTACTTCGGGCGCCTCGCCCGCAATGCGCCGGGGACGGGCACCGACGAGCAGAGCGCGCAGGCTTTCTTCGCTTACCTGAAGCAGGCGCTGGAGCGGCTTGCTCTCACCGACAGCCCGTCGATCGGCGGGCATATCGCGCGCATGTGGAAGGACGGGCTGCTTTCGGAAAAGGAAGCGAAGGAGCTGTGCGCCTTCGTCTTCATCGCCGGGCACGACACGACGACTATCCTTGTCGCCAACGCTTTTCGCATGTTCGCCGAACAGCCGGATCTGCTGGGACGTATCCGCGAAAACCCCGCCGATGCTGACCGTTTTGTCGAAGAGGTGGCGCGCTATCGTGGAACGGTCCAGCGCGTGAGCCGCATCACCACCGAGCCGACCACCGTCGCTGGCGTTGATCTGCCCAAGGGCGCGGTGGTGCGATTGCTGCTGTCGGCTGCGAATCGCGACAGCCGCAAGTTTGCCGGGGGTGAGACGTTCGACATCGACCGCGACTCCAGCGGCCACCTGGGTTTCGGCAACGGCATGCACAAATGCCTTGGCGCGCCGCTCGCCAAGCTGGAGACACTGATCGCGACGAAGGTTCTGGCCCGCAAGGTCGGCGACATAGCGTTCGATCCGGCAAGGCCGATCCAGTATGTGCGCGGCAACAATCTGACCAACTCCGGGCCCGAGCATATGTTCGTGAAGATCGGTGGCTTATCGGCCTGAATCGGATGACGGGGGCGGGGTCGAGTCAGCCCGCTCTCCCCTTGTCGGGCGGCAAGGATCGATCGTGAGCCGCAGAGCGGTATTCCGTTGGCCGGAGTCCCGTCTGCTTGCGAAAGAAACGACCGAAATAGGCCTCGTCCTGAAACCCCAGTTCACTCGCGATCTGTTTCACGCTGAGCGTCGAATAACCGAGCAGCCGCTTGGCCTCATGGATCGAGCGTGCATCGATTGCCTCGATTGCCGAGACCCCGAAGGTGGCGCGGCAGATGCGGGAGAGCTGGCCGGTCGACACGCCCATCTCGTCGGCATAGCTGGCGACCGGCCGCCGCTCACGGCAATGGCGGTCAAGAAGCGCGCGGAACCGCTCGATCCGCGCGGCCATTGTCCGATGCTCGGAACTGGCCGAAAGCCGGGCGCTCTCGCTGAGGCGCCCGATCTTGACGAACAGCGCGATCGTCAGTGCTGCGCCTGCGGTGAACTGCCAGCGCTCGTGGCTCTCGGCCTCGTGCCCGATCGACTGAAACAGGGTGTCCAGAGGCGTGCCGCGCTCGACGTCGCGATCGACCGACAGCACCGTCGGCGTGCGGATGAATTCCAGCAACTCGGGCGCGGCCGTCATCGCCAGCGATTCCAGCGCAGACTGCGCGGCGGTGATGACGTGACCGTCGATGTCGCTCCGGAAGTGAAAGCCGTGGACCGAGCGCGCTGGCACGACGATCAGACATGGCGGTTCGACCGCCCAGGTCTTGCCATCGATAAAGGTTTCGCCGCCCCCGGCGGTGACGTAGAGCACCTGGATCAGCGCATCGTGGACGTGCGGCTTGATGTCGAAGTCGAAACGGCCGGCACGCAGGGGAATGCGTTCGTAATGCACCATGTCGACCCAGGACTGGTCGGCTTCCGCGCCATAGAGCGCGAAATGCAGAACGGTCCGGCGGCGCTGTTGGTCATGGGCCATGATGCACGTTATGTCCTGCTATATGTGATCTCTAACCATTGTTTCACAGGCGCTTGAGGCGTTCAACGTACCGCTGTGACGCGTCGCTTCTGCCTCAACTCTCGCGTGAGTTAAACATTTCATTGTGTGGGTCCCACTCATTCGCCACGCAGCGTCACGGTTTCATCGGCAGGGCTTTAGCGACGAACCTCAGGATCGTCAGACGGGATCGTTACTGTCGCATTGTGCTAACCGCCCGGCGGGTGCATGCTTGGTTTGGCCAGTGTGGTAGTACGCACATGACGGAACGCCTTCGCGATGCCACCTGTTGGCGTGGCGTTACAGAACACATCGAGCCTTGTCCATGATCACCCTCACCTGTTCCGAACTCGGGCTGTTACAACAAAGGCTCTGCGAGCGCCGTCGTGAGCTGCTGGCGACGCTGCGCGGCGAATACGGTGATCTCGCTGGAGCACGGCCGCCCGAAGAACTGGGCCCCGAGTCGCATCCCGACGAGACCGCATCGCGCAAAGCGAGCGATCAGTTGCGCACTGCGCTCGCGCGGCACGAATTCGACGAACTGCAGCAGATCGACGCGGCGCTGGCTCGCGTCGCCGACGGCCGCTACGGGGCATGCGTCGATTGCGGCGACCCGATCGGTTATGAGCGCCTTGTCGCCGCGCCCTACACGGCCCGCTGCGTTTCATGCCAGACGGCATTCGAACAGCACCGCCCCATCCGTCAATAGGAAACACATCCGGTATGAAACGTCCGTTCAATCTCCGGGCCTGGTGCGACCCGGCATAGCCTGCGTGCGCAGACACTTCATTGGCATCCGGAAACCCGTCGGTGTGGTAAGTAAATGTCCTCAAGGTGAAGGACTAGCGAACCCGAATGGCTTCGAACTCTTTGTCGTGCATGACCTCCGCGACGGAACGGCCGGTGCGCACTGCTGCAACCATGCCATCCTGGCGACGCGCAATGCGCTCGCCAAGGTCGAGAACTGTCGATGCGGGCAGCGGGCACAAAGACAGTGCCGCAACGGTCGGCAATCACGTAGTCATCTTCATGCACGGTCACACCCGCAATCTCGACGGGTCTTCCGGAGTCGACATGAACCACGCGGTGCGTGAAGATTTGCCGGCTTAGAAAGCAGTCTTCCGGGGCCACGTTTCCTTCGATGTCGACAAAGCTGATAACGCGCTCGTGCTCTTCGTGAGCAAGCATTAAGGACGTCAGTCCGCCCGTCGAGTGGCCCACGACGTGGAAGCGTTGCACCTGCATGTGTTCGAGTACGGCACGCGCGGTCTCGACCAGAAACGGGATATCCACGGCTGAGAGGTCGCTGCACACGCTCTCTCCACAACCCGGCGCATCGAAGGCGATGAACGGGCGCCCTGAAAACACCTTCAGACGCGCGATGTCCGCATAGTCTTCTTTGGTAGAGCCAAATCCGTGCAAGAAGAGAATTGGCTCTCTTGTGCCACTTCGGAAAATCGTCGAGATGCTCAAATTTGCGCCTCGAACGCGTAGTTCAAGCGTCTCTCTCTTTGTGTCGACCATGGATGCTCCAGAAGCTGCGAGAGCTGATTCTCGAGTTCTACAATTGCCACCGGACTGGGTTGGCATATGCATCATCGCTCGACACGGCTGATATTTGAATTCCCTAATTCGTATCGATGTGATACGAGCTAGCTATTTGAAAAGCAACATGCCTCGCGGAACGCGTTTTCAATCATCGGCCAGTCGCGGAACACTCGAAGAACTCGATAACGCGGTCGTTCGTCGCGTCCATCGAAGCAATCCTGCAATGCAACAATGCCAATACGTGGATGGGTCTCATATGATCAATGACTTACAACCAGCGTACCAGTTCCAGATCAGGATCACCGTTTCCGAAGAACGGGCTGGCGCGCTACGCGCCGATCCGGCTGCGCAGTCTTACGCGCCGCTGCAGGACGTGTTGAAACGGCATCGCGCGGAATTGAAATGCCAGTTCGACGCATTCGCCGACTACGTCAAGGAAGCTGAAGAGGCCGGGACGGCTGCGTACCCGCTCTATGACTGGACGCGGCAGACCATCGAGAACCCGGAAAAGAAAGCGAAATACCTGCGCTCCTTCACCGTGTACGTGGAGGGCGAGCAGGTTTATGCAAGGGAGACAGCCGACTCGCTCGAGGCGGCGCTCTCATCGCTGGCGCTGGACAGCGCGTCGGGCATCGAGCGCGTCTTCAGATACGACACGAATCCCGCCCATAACCCACAGCCGCCACAATCGGGCGGCAAGGCGCAATAGCCGGTCCGCCGCGTCCATCGTCTGAAGGACGCCAGCGAACCGGCCACCGCGGCCCGCACATCAAACCAGCGCGATTTCGACGTCGATATTGCCGCGCGTTGCCTTCGAATACGGGCACGTCTGGTGTGCCGCATCGACGATTTTCCGCGCGACATCAGCGCTCACGCCCGGCAGGCTCACGTTCAGACGCGCCTGCAAGAAGTAGCCGCCCTCGCCCGTGCCGAGGTCAACTTCAGCGTTGACATTGGTATCAGCGGGCAGCGTCACTTTCAGATCGCGCGCCGCCAGTCCCATTGCGCCGATGAAACACGCCGACCAGCCCGCCGCGAACAGTTGCTCGGGGTTCGTGCCCTTGCCGCTCGATCCCGGCGGCGAAAGCTGGATATCCAGCCGGCCGTCCGAGCTGCGCGCCGCGCCTTCGCGGCCGCCCGTAGTTTGCGTCTTGCCCGTGTACAGGACGTTGTCGATTCTTGCCATGACGTTCTCTCTCCTCTGCTCGCCGATTAGTGATGCTTGAAGGTGGACACGCCGAACTCGCTCGAAATGGTGCGGTGACCCGACTGAACGGTCTGGGTCGCTACGCCGCCCATGTCGTCGTTGACGGCTGCATTGCGGCCTGCGTCGGCGACGATGGCGCTCGGGCCTTGCTGGGAGACGGGCGCGCCTTGCAGCGGGTTGTAATGCGGCGCCGGGCCGTAGCCGCTCGCGAAGGCCGAAGTGGACGCTGCTACGCCAAGGGCAAACCAGACTGCGACTTTGAAGAACTTGTTCATGTTGAACTCCGCTAGGTGGAGGCACCCGCCTGAGGGCGCCATAACTTTAAAAATTCCGTGGATCACGTCTCTCCGACGTCACCCATCTCTTTTAACCGCACGCGATTGCATCGCGTACGACACATTCTAGGCTCAAAATTTTTTCTGTCAAGCGCGATTTAATCGTGTGCGATGTATTTATCGAGAAAAAAGCCGGGAATCCGGCTTGACGACGCGCCTGGCACGGAGCGTCAACGGGCGCGGCAAGCGCCGCCGCGCCCCGTCAGGCGTTGCTCAGTCCTGCTCGCTCACCGCCTTGATCAGGTTGTTGCGCAGCGTGACGATGGACTTTTGCATCTTCGAGAACTCGTCGGGGGCGAGGCCGCAAGCCTCCACCAGATCCATGCCGAACGCCTTTTCACGCAGCTTCCGGCCGGCCTTGGTCAGGCTGACGCGTACCTGGCGCTCGTCTTCCGGATCGCGCTGGCGCTCCAGATAGCCCATCCCTTCAAGCTTCTTGAGAATCGGCGTGAGCGTGTTCGATTCGAGAAACAGTTTTTCACCGAGACTGCTGACGGTCTGATGGTCCTCTTCCCACAGCGCAATCACGGTGATGTATTGCGTGTACGTGAGCCCCAGTTCTTCGAGAATCGGCTTGTAAGCCTTGCCGAATGCCAGGTTTGCCGAGTAAACGGCAAAGCACAGGAAGTCGGCGAGCTTCGGGTTCGTGTCTTCTGCCTTGGCGGTGGTCTTCATTTGCGTCCTCGTTGGCACGAGACGGATGTCTCTACAAGAACGCATTATACATCGTGTGCGATTTAATCGGAAATGCTTGACATGACACAAAGGTTGCGGGCTGGCGCCCGCCCGCTTCAATACACGTCCCGCACGTAGCGCCGGTCCTTGGTCATCGCGCCGACGTATTCTTCCGCGCGCTCCGCGCTCAGCCCGCCGTGTCGCGCGACCACTTCCTTCAAGGCGGCATCGACATCCTTCGCCATGCGGCTCGCGTCGCCGCACACGTAGAAGTGCGCGCCCTCTTCGAGCCACGCCCACAGTTGCGCGCCCTGCTCGCGCATCCGGTCCTGCACATAGACCTTGTCGGCCTGATCGCGCGAGAACGCCAGATCGAGGCGCGTCAGCAGACCGCTTTGCTGCATGCCTTCGAGTTCGTCGCGATAGTAGAAGTCCGTTGCCGCATGCTGTTCGCCGAAGAACAGCCAGTTGCGCCCTGTCGCGCCGCGTGCGCTGCGCTCATGCAGGAAGCCGCGAAACGGCGCGACGCCCGTGCCCGGCCCGACCATGATCATCGGCGTGTCGCCGCTGCGCGGCGGACGGAAATGCGCGGACTTTTGCACGAAAACAGGCACGCTGACGTCGTGCGCGCGATCCGCGAGAAACGTCGACGACACGCCTTTGCGGTTGCGCCTGCCGTTGTTGTAGCGCACGGCGGCCACCGTCAGATGAACCTCGCCCGCATGCGCCTTCGGGCTCGATGCGATCGAATAAAGCCGCGGCTGCAGACGCTTGAGGACACCGAGCAACTCGCTAGCCGACAGATCGGCGGGAAACTCGTGCAGCACGTCGGCAAGCTGCTGGCCCCACAGCCATTGCTTCAGATCGGCTTTGCGCTCGTCGGCGAGCAGTTTTGCCAGCGCATCGTTGCGGCTGCGCGATGCGATCAGTTGCAGCGCTTCCACGCTCGGCCGCGCGATTTCATAGTGCCGTGCCAATGCCTCGGCGATCCGCATGTCGCCGACACCCGTCACATGCACCGACGCATCCGCCTTCACGCCCGACAGATCGATCAGTTCGTCGACGAGTTCAGGGCAGTTTTTCGGCCACACGCCGAGCGCATCGCCCGCTTCGTATTCGAGGTTCGAATCGCCGATTGCCAGCGAGAAGTAGCGCGTGTCCTTCAGACCATTGCGATTGAGGCGCAGATTGTCGACGAGCCGCGACTGGGCGGGACTCGTCTTCGACGGCGTCGCGCCAGGCAGCACGGCGGGAATCACGCCTTGCGCGGGCACTTCGTATAGCAACGCGTCGTCGGCCTTGATCTTCGCGATCACGGCTTCGAGCCACTTGTCGGCGGCCGGCTGAAAATCCGTGTCGCAATCGACGCGCGCATGCAGGCGTTTGGCGCCCAGTTCGGCGAAGCGATCGTCGAGCTTGCGGCCGTGGCCGCAGAACTGGTCGTAGCTGGGGTCGCCGAATCCGAGCACCGCGTATTGCTGATCGACGAGGCGCGGCGCGCTGTCGGCCTGCAATGCGTTCCAGAAGCTCTGGCCATTGTCAGGCGCGTCACCGTCGCCGAACGTGCTCGTCATCAGCAGCACGTACTTGCTCTGCGCGAGCGCGGCGACGGGCATGTCCGCCATGCACGACATGCGGATTTCGAAGCCGGATTCCATCAGTTGCGTTGCGTATTGCTCGGTCAGCGATTCGATGTTGCCCGTCTGCGATGCCCACAACAGCGCGACCTTGGGCCGTGCGTGCGCGATGCGCACGGCAGGCCCGCCGACCGCTGCGGGTTGCGTAACGGACGTCAGCGCCATGCCGGATTCCGGCGCACGGCTGAAAAGACCCGCGAGCATGCCGTCGAACCAGAGCCGCGCATTCGCCGACAGCGGCGCATTTGCAGGCAACGCGGGCACGCCCCGTGCCTCGCCCTGCGACGAACGCAAGCCGCTGATAAAACCCGCCATGTAGAGCCGCGCCGTGTCGTCCAGCGTCGGCGCGGGCGTGTCGGTGATGCCGAGCATGGCGGCGAGAGCGTCGATACGGGACATATCCAGTTCCTGTGGCTGACTGCTCATCGCGATGGGCATTTCTTTCGCGACGGCGGGTGCTGCTTCAGTATCGTGTGGCAGGGCTTCGACGACATCGGCTTCGACGCGCGCCAGCGCTACCGCGCAGAATTTCAGCTCGGGCTGCTGTGAGATCGCATCGATCGCGTCGCTCGTTACCGCGTTGATGCACAGGTCGTCGCCGTACACATCGTTCCAGTGCATCGGAGCGAAGCAGTTGCCGGGACGCACGCGCTCGGTGACCACGGCGGGCAGTACAGCGCGTCCCCGGCTCGAGCGCACTTCGACGCGGTCCTTGTCGCGCACGCCAAGCGACGCGGCATCTTCCGGATGCAGTTCGACGAAGGGCGCAGGGTTCAGCCGGTTGAGCATCGGCACCTTGCCCGTCTTCGTCATCGTGTGCCATTGATGTTGCAGGCGGCCCGTGTTCAGCACGATGGGAAATTCCACTCCAGGCATCTCGGCGGGATCGACATGTGGGCGCGCGAAGAACATCGCCTTGCCGCTCGCGGTCGGAAACACGAGCGCGGGGCGCGTGCCGTCGGGCAGCACTTTCAGCGTCTGGCTCACGCCGTCGTTGAGATAGCGCAGTGGGTTGCGGTCGGATGCGGCATCGGGCGCGCACGGCCATTGCAGCGACGTCTCGCGCAGGCGCGCATGGCTCGCGCCGCGCAGGTCGTAGCCCGTTTTCGGATTCGACACGCGCGCGATTTCATCGAACACCTCGGCCGCCGACGCATACGTGAACGCATCCGCGAAGCCCATCTCGCACGCGACGCGCGCAATGATCTGCCAGTCGGCGAGTGCGGAGCCGGGCGGATCGATGGCCTTCTGCATCAGCGTCAGGTTGCGCTCGGAATTGATCATCACGCCTTCCGCCTCGGCCCACAGCGCGCCGGGCAGCAAGACGTCGGCGTAGCGGTTGGTCTCCGTGTCGAGGAACGCGTCCTGCGCGATCACCAATTCAGCGGCCTGCAATCCGGCAATCACGTTCTGCCGGTTCGCGACGCTCGCCACCGGATTCGTGCAGATGATCCAGCACGCCTTGATGTCGCCTGCCGCCATGCGCGAGAACATGTCGACGGTGCCGTTGCCGAGCTTGGTCTTGAGCGTGCCACGCGGCACTTGCCACAGGTCTTCGATGAACGCGCGGTCTTCTTCGACCAGCACCGAGCGCTGGCCCGGCAGGCCCGGACCCATGTAACCCATCTCACGCCCGCCCATCGCATTTGGCTGACCCGTCAGCGAGAACGGGCCGCTGCCGGGGCGGCAGATCTTGCCCGTCGCCAGATGCAGATTGCAGATCGCGTTCGTGTTCCAGGTGCCGTGCGTGCTCTGGTTCAGGCCCATCGTCCAGCAGCTGATCCACTCGGGCGCGTCACCGATCCATTGCGCGGCCTGGCGGATGTCGGCTTCGGGAATGCCTGTGAGCGCAGCGACTTTCTCCGGCGTGTAGTCGTCGAGGAACGCGGGCATCGTGTCCCAGCCTTCCGTGAACTCGCCGATGAATCGCGCGTCGGTGCGCCCATTTTTATGCAGCAGATGCAGCAGGCCATTGAGCAGCGCGAGATCGGTGCTCGGCTTGATCTGCATGAACAGATTCGCCTTGTCCGCCGTGGTGTTACGGCGCGGATCGACGACGATCAGCTTCGCGCCCGCCTTCACGCGATCCATCATGCGCAGAAAGAGGATCGGGTGGCAGTCGGCCATGTTCGCGCCGATCACGAAGAACAGATTGGCCTTGTCGAAATCCTGATACGAGCCGGGCGGGCCGTCCGCGCCCAGCGACAGCTTGTAGCCGCTACCCGCGCTTGCCATGCACAGCCGCGAGTTCGACTCGATGTTGTTGGTGCCGATGAAGCCCTTCGCGAGCTTGTTCACCAGGTACTGCGCCTCGATCGACATCTGCCCCGACACATAGAACGACAGCGCATCGGGACCGTGCTCATCGAGAATCGCGCGCAGACGGCGGGCGGTGTCGGGAATCGCGAGATCGGCGGGAACGGGGATCGGATCGGCGTCACGCGTGCGCCGCTCGAACGCGCTTTCGAGGCGGCCCGACTTGCGCAGCGCGACGTGCGCCGACTGACCTTTCGTGCAGAGACGCCCGTAGTTGGTCGGGTGATCCTTGTCGCCGGAAATCTTGACGACCTGCCCTTCCTCGACGTGCAGCACCATGCCGCAACCGACGCCGCAGTAAGGGCAAACCGTCTTGATGTTCTCGCACGCCATCGTCAGAGCCCGTTCAGTAGATTACGCCGACACCCACACGTGTCCGTCTTCGACGCGCGCCGCGAACGCGCTGACCGACTTGTCGGGCGCTTCGAGGCATTCGCCCGTGCGCAGATCGAAGTGATGCTTGTAGATCGGCGACGCGACCACGATGCGATCGCCGAGGCTGCCGATCAGTCCGCGCGACAGCACGGCCGCCTGCGATGCCGGGTCGAAGTTGTCGATGGCGTACACGCCGCCGCGCTCGCCTTCGACGCGGAACACGGCGACCTGCTCGCCATTGACGAGCGCGCAGACGCCCGTGTTCGGCACGATGTCGTCGAGCGTGCAGATGGACGTCCAGGTGGTCGGCAAACGGTCGTTGTTCATGTCGATCTCCGTTCTATCGTTGAGTGAATGGCGTGGGTGCTGCTGGTCAAACCGTTTCCGCGGTTTCTGTCGATTGCGTCGACTGCTCGACGACGACAGGAATGCGCACGGGCCGCTGGCGCTCTTCGGGCATGGCGGGCCGGATCTGGCCGCGCGTCGGGACGAAGCTGACGTTGTCGTCGGCGCTGTCGCTGTTGACGAAGTGACGGAAGCGCTTGCGCGTTTCGGGGTCCGTGACCGCCTTCTTCCACTCGCATTCGTACGTGTCGACCACGTGCTGCATTTCCTCTTCGAGTTCCGCCGCGATGCCGAGCTTGTCGTTGATGACAACATCGCGCAGATAATCCAGTCCGCCTTCGAGGTTCTCGCGCCACACGCTGGTGCGTTGCAGCCGGTCCGCCGTGCGCACGTAAAACATCAGGAAGCGGTCGATATAGCGGACCAGCGTTTCGCGGTCCAGATCCGAAGCGATCAGTTCGGCATGGCGCGGCTTCATCCCGCCGTTGCCGCACACGTAGAGATTCCAGCCCTTTTCCGTCGCGATGATGCCGACGTCCTTGCTTTGCGCCTCCGCGCACTCGCGCGTGCAGCCCGACACCGCGAACTTGATCTTGTGCGGCGAGCGCAGACCCTTGTAGCGGTTCTCGATATCGATCGCGAGGCCAACGGAGTCGTCCACGCCATAACGGCACCATGTCGAGCCCACGCACGATTTCACCGTGCGCAGCGACTTGCCGTACGCATGACCCGATTCGAAACCGGCGGCGATCAGCTCTTCCCAGATCAACGGCAACTGCTCGACGCGCGCGCCGAACAGATCGACGCGCTGTCCGCCCGTGACCTTCGTATAAAGACCGTATTTCTTCGCCACCTGGCCGACAGCGATCAAACCGTCCGGCGTCACTTCGCCGCCCGGCATGCGCGGCACAACGGAATACGTGCCGTCGCGCTGGATGTTCGCGAGGTAGTAGTCGTTCGTGTCCTGCAGGCTGGCGTGCTCTTTCTTCAGCACGAACTCGTTCCAGCACGACGCGAGAATGCCGGCGACGGCGGGCTTGCAGATATCGCAGCCAAGGCCGTGGCCATGCTTGTCTAGCAGTGCGGTGAAAGTCTCGATGCGCTCGACGCGAACGATGTGATACAGCTCCTGGCGCGAAAACGGAAAGTGCTCGCACAGATGATTGTTGACGGCGAGACCTTGCTTCTTCATCTCGGCCTTCATGACTTGCGTGACGAGCGGCACGCAGCCGCCGCATGCCGTGCCCGCCTTCGTCGCGCTCTTGACGTCGCCGATGGTCGTCGCGCCCGCGCAAACGGCCGCGCAGATCGCGCCCTTCGAGATGTTGTTGCACGAACAGATCTGCGCGCTCTCGGGCAACGCATCGACGCCGAGTGCGGGCTTCGCGTTGCCGTCCGCTTGCGGCAGGATCAGGAATTCCGGCGACTCCGGCAACTGAATGCGGTTCAGCATCATCTGCAGCAGCGTGCCGTATTCGCTCGCGTCACCGACCATCACGCCGCCGAGCAGAAACTTGCCGCAGTCGGACACGACGAGCTTCTTGTAGACCTGCTTGCGCTCATCGCTGAACTGGTACGTGCGGCTGCCCGCCGTCGCCGCGTGCGCGTCGCCAAGGCTTGCCACATCGACGCCCATCAGCTTGAGCTTCGTGCTCATGTCGGCGCCTGCAAACGCGGCCTCCTGTTCGCCGAGCAACTGCTTTGCCGTCACGCGTGCCATCTCATAGCCCGGCGCAACGAGGCCAAAAATCTGGCCGTTCCACAGTGCGCATTCGCCGATCGCATAGATGTCGGCATCGCTCGTGCGACAGTGGTTGTCGATCACGATGCCGCCGCGCGGGCCGACCGCGAGGCCGCTGACGCGCGCGATCTCGTCGCGCGGACGGATGCCGGCGGAGAACACGATCATGTCGGTGTCGAGGTGGCTGCCGTCGGCGAACTGCATGCGGTGCGTGCCGTCTTCGCCGTCGACGATTTCCAGCGTGTTCTTCTGCGTATGCACGGTCACGCCGAGTTCTTCGATCTTGCCACGCAACACTTTGCCGCCGCCGTCGTCGACCTGAACCGCCATCAAACGCGGTGCGAATTCGACGACATGGGTTTCGAGGCCCAGGTCGCGCAATGCTTTCGCGCATTCCAGACCGAGCAGACCGCCGCCGATCACGACACCCGTCTTCGAGCGCGCGCCGCATTCCTGCATCGCTTCGAGGTCTTCGATCGTGCGATAGACGAAGCAGTCCTTGCGGTCCTTACCCGGCACGGGCGGCACGAACGCATACGAGCCGCTGGCGATCACGAGCTTGTCGTACGAAAGCGTTTCGCCCGTCGAGGTCGTCACCGTGTGCGCGTCACGATCGATCGATACGGCCTTCGCATTCAGGCGCAGCACCATGTCGTCGCGATCGAAGAAGCCGGGCGCGACCAGCGACAGGTCGTCGGCGGACTTGCCCGAGAAAAACTCCGACAGATGCACGCGATCGTAGGCGGGACGCGGCTCTTCGCACAGCACGGTAATGTCGAGGCGCGTCGTGGCTTGTTCCGCGAGGCATTCGAGCAGTTTGTGGCCGACCATGCCGTGGCCGATAACGATGACTTTCATGTCGCCGATCCTGTCAGAGAGGGGATTCATTGATTTAATTCGTTGCGCCGAGTGCGGCATCGCGTGTGGTGTGTTCGGCGGAGAAGCGCACGGCGATCGCGCAGATCGCGGACGCGCTGACGAAGCCGCCGAGCGTCAACAGCGTTTGATGCAGGTCGCCCATGCCCTTAGCCAGAAAGCCCGCTGCCACTGCGCCGACATTGCCGCCCGCGCCGACGATTCCTGCCACGCCGCCGAGCGCCTTGCGATCGATGAACGGCACGAGCGCGTAGGTCGCGCCGCACGCCATGTGCGTGAAGAGACCGAACAGCAACATCGCGATTACGGCGAGCGCCGCGTGGTTTGCCTGCGAGAACAGCAGCAGGCCGACGCCTTCGCCGGCGATCAGCGCGAACAGCAGCATCGAGCGCGCGGACAGTCCACGGCGCTTCGCGCCCCAGTCCGACAACAGGCCGCCGAGCGGACGCGCGAAGATGGCGAGCAGGCCGAAGCTGCCAGCCGCGAGACCGGCGTCGCGCAGCGACAGCTGGAAGTGATCGACGTAGTAGATAGCCGCAACGTTGTGGATGAACACCTCGACGCCGAAGCACGCGGCGTAGGTGACGAACAGCATCCACACGCGATAGTTGCGCGAGGCCGTGAGCAGGCTCGCCCAGCCGCCTTTCTTGCCGCTATCGATGACGATGCCGCGTGCGCGCAGTTCCGTGAAATTGCCTTGCGGGCAGTCCTGCGTGAAGCGCCAGTAGAGCGCTGCCATGATGGGCATCGCGATGCCCGGCAGCACGAGCGTCAGACGCCAGGCGTCGGAGTTGCTCGCGCCCAGCGCGACGGCGCCGGCGAGCAGCAGCGGCACGAGCATTTGCGCGGCGCCTGCACCTGCGTTGCCCCAGCCGGCGCTCGTCGCGTTCGCCGTGCCGACCACGTTGGGCGCGAACATCACCGACGTGTGATATTGCGTGATCACGAAACTCGCGCCGACTGCGCCGATGCCCAGCCGGCACAGCAGGAACGTTGTGTAGCTGTGCGCGAGCGCCGCGCCGAGCACGGGCAGCGCGCCGACCATCATCAACGCGACGTAGACCTTGCGCGGGCCGAAGCGGTCACACATCGGACCGACGATCAGACGCACGAGAATCGTGATCGCGACGGCGGCGATGTTGATGTTCGCGACCTGATCCGCCGTGAGGTGGAACTCCTGCTTGATGAGCGGCATCAGCGGCGCGCAGGCGAACCAGGCGAAGAAGCAGACGAAGAACGCCATCCACGCGAAGTGGAAGGCGCGCATGGCGGGCGTGCGCCAGTTCAGCAGATCGATCGATGTGGCTTTGTCGGTCATGTTCCAGGCCTGTAAACGACTACGGCGTCCCGCGAATCGGGTGCGAGACCAGATTCAGGGGACGCCGTTGTCCAAAATTCGTCGGTACTTGGGGGATGCTGCTTTGCGGCTCGTCGTTGAGCCGCGATGTGGGGTTTATTGCAAGGTGTGTGCCATGCGGGCTATTGGTGGCGCGGAGGCTTTGCTGGATTGGGTTTGCGGGTGGTTTACGGGTTTTATCGCGAGCTTGTCCGCTGATTCATGGTGAGGCTCGCCGGCACTTTGCTGGTGCAGCGCAGCACTGTGGGCGTGCGTGGGTATAGCGCGGATGTGGTGCGGATTTCGTCGGTTGCGGGACAGGGAGCGTAGGGTTGCTTACGCTCAGCAGGTGAGTGCAATTCAGGTAGAAAGCCGATGCATCGTGCGCTTGCCATGTCGCGACGCGCTTTATGATTTATCACGCGCAGCGGGTTGGACGGAGCGGACTAGAAGGTCGCTATTTGTTGCAAGTTCCCAACCCCAAGTCTTGATATCGCTAGTCATTGAGACGGCTGCCTGGCCGAATTCAAGGACCGACATCTTGATCTGGGAGCGTCGGCTGCTCCAGCTTCACCGTTACCAGTGACTTTAACGCTGGATGATAAATCGCGAGAACGTTGAGCGCTGTGACCCCTAACCGACGGGCTACCTCTTCGCCCAACTCGTCTCCGATGGCGGATAGTGGCCAGTCTGCAACGACTGTCGACTCTTTAAACGACTGAATGTCGGAATCCTTGACGACGAAGACTGATAGTTTTTTTTCCGCATCGTCATAAGACACAACGAAAGAACTTTTAGGGAGTGGATGTTGCATCAATGCCCTCGACACTGGTTATAGATCACGAATGCGTTCGCCTTGCAAGATATATAGGTGTATGGATCACCCGTCATTGCCGCATAAAGTTTGCACTGCTCCAGACGCGCTTCGTATTCGGCAAAACATTCCGCCTCCTGTACTTCGCTTACACCACGCCCGGCCATCGTCAATACGTTATCACTCTCAGGCAAAACATCGAGTTTGAAGGACTGCGCTTCGCTGAATCGAGTCGAACCGTCCGAGCCTTCTTCGTCAACGGCGAAATGGTCTGCCGCGTTGTTGGCAAGTACTGGCATGCCCTCGGCGTCACTATTCTTCGAGCAAATGCCGGCTGTGAGCGCCGCCATCTCCGCCCACGCCGCCTTCAGCTGCGCTTCCCGCGTAGCAGGATCGTATGGGCCTCTCAACACTGGCTCGCCGTTCAACACCAGCGGTCCCGGACCGGCGTTCTCGAAAGCCGCCCATTTTCCCTGGCCGAATCCACCACCGTTGCTGAATCCACTACCACTCGATGGCCATCGCTCCGGCGCATAATCCGGACGCGTCACTCTCGGCAGAGCACGCCATTCCCGATTGATAACGGGCACGAGTCGTCCCGAGACAACTGCTTCCCGCAGCGCTCTCTCGATACCATTGTTATCGATCGGCAGGTTCCAATGCGCGACATTCAGCAGATCGCGCAGAAACGAACGTACGACATCAAGTTCACGGTTACCCGTCGCCGTCCGCAGGTCCGAGCGCGGCCGAAAGTAAAGATCGAAGTCACGCTTATCCCGTTCGCGCTGTTTGCGTGCCTCTTCTTCCGCTTCGCCTCCGGCGTCGATCCGGAATGAGGACGACCCATCGTGCATCCAGCTATCCCGTCCGCCTAATGACGGCGACGTTCGCAGTTCCCGCAAGAGCCGCCGATACTGCCACGCCGCATGCAGCGTACATTGCCACCCATTCTCTAGCGGTACATCGAGCGTATTCCATTGCATAGATATCCGAATCAATCTCTGCAAAAAGAGACGGTATACCTAGCATGAATCCCAAGTCGCTCTGTAAAACAACGTAAAGGCGCAACGGGGGCACCGCCGCTTACTACCCCTCCCGCGCCTCCCTCAACTCCGCCGCAATGAAATCGACAAACGTCCGAATCCGCGCCGACATCTGATGCCGTTGCGAATACACGGCAAAGATATCGGCACCCGGCGTCTCATACCCAGGCAGCACCTGCACGAGCCTGCCATCCGCCAGATACTCGTTGATATCCCACTCGGCGCGCATCAAGACACCGTGCCCTTCCAAAGCCCACTTCACCGCGATCTCGCCGTCATTCGTCGTCAGATTGCCGTTGATCCGCACCGACTCCGTCTTGCGGGCAGCGCCACGCCCTGTCGCGAGCCGCCACACGCCGTACGCTTCGTCGCCCTGCCGTATGCCGATGCAGTTGTGCCTCACCAGTTCATGCGGCGTGACCGGCATCCCATACTCGGCGATGTACGACGGTGCCGCGCATAACAACCTGCGATTCGGCGCAAGCCGTCGCGCGACGACGCGCGTATCGGGCGGTTCGCCGAAGCGGATGCAGACGTCGAACGCGTCATCCGTAAGCGGCGGCGGCGTGACGGACAACTGCAACTGCACGGCAACCTGCGGATAACGGTTCACGAAACGTGAGATAGCCGGCGCGACATGACTGCGCCCGAACCCGAGCGTCGCATTCACCCGCAGCAAACCCTTCGGGCTCTTCTTCGCGCTACCCAGCAACTCCGACAGCGCGTCGATCTCATCGAGTATCCGCCGCGCGTGCTCCAGGTAGACCTCGCCTTCGGGCGTCAGCATCATCCGGCGCGTCGTCCGGTTGATGAGCGGCACGCCCGCGCGCTGCTCCATCTGCATCAGACGCTTGCTCACGGCGGCGGGCGTCAGCCCCAGTTCGCGCGCCGCCGCGCTCAGGCTGCCTGACGCGGCGAGCGTCGAGAAGAAGCTCAGATCAGTCGGTTGAACGGTCCCAGTCACGGCTCGATTTGTGAATTCAAGTTAAAGATGCTTTGAGTTTAGCACCGGTTACAACGCTTCCAGTTAGGTACAGTCAGTTCCATTCCAAATCAATTGAAGGAGCGAGACATGAACACCTATCGCATTGCGACGATCCCCGGCGACGGCATCGGCAAGGAAGTCGTGCCGGCGAGCAAGGAAGTGCTGGAAGCGCTGGCGCGCACCAGCAACAGCTTCAAATTCGAGTTCGAGAACTTCGACTGGGGTGCCGACTACTACCGCGAGCACGGCGTGATGATGCCCACCGACGGCCTCGACGCAATCCGCAACAAGGACGCGATCCTGTTCGGCTCGGCAGGCGACCCTGACGTGCCCGATCACGTGACGCTGTGGGGCCTGCGCCTGAAAATCTGCCAGGGCTTCGATCAATACGCGAACGTGCGTCCGACGCGCATTCTCCCCGGCATCGACGCACCGCTGAAGCGCTGCACGCCCGAAGACCTGAACTGGGTGATCGTCCGCGAAAACTCCGAGGGCGAATATTCAGGTGTGGGTGGCCGCGTGCATCAGGGCCATCCGATCGAAGCCGCCACCGACGTCTCCATCATGACGCGCGCCGGCGTCGAACGGATCATGCGCTTCGCGTTCCGTCTCGCGCAGTCGCGCCCCCGCAAGCTGCTCACCGTCATCACGAAGAGCAACGCGCAACGCCACGCGATGGTGATGTGGGATGAAATCGCGTTGCAGATTTCGAAGGAGTTCCCGGACGTCAAATGGGACAAGGAACTCGTCGATGCGTCGACGGCCCGCATGATCAACCGCCCGGCATCGCTCGACACCATCGTCGCCACCAACCTGCACGCCGACATCCTGAGCGACCTCGCCGCCGCGCTGGCGGGCAGCCTCGGCATTGCGCCGACGGGCAACATCGACCCGGAGCGCCGTTATCCGTCGATGTTCGAACCAATCCACGGCTCGGCGTTCGACATCATGGGCAAGGGCCTCGCGAATCCGATCGGCACGTTCTGGTCGGTCGTGATGCTGCTCGAGCATCTCGGCGAATTCGAAGCCGCGAAGCGCGTGATGAGCGCGGTCGAAACCGTCACCGCGGACCCGTCGCTGCATACGGGCGATCTTGGCGGCAAGGCGACGACGGCGCAAGTGACGGCAGCCGTGTGCGCGCTCGTCGAAAAGGTGCCCGTCGCCGCATAACGCGCATGCAAATCCGTTGTCGCGCGGCTGTCGCCGCCGCGACACCGGGCGCAGCGAAAAGCGCGCCCAAAGGCTTCACGCACACAACAACAACTGCCCCGCAAACGGCAGACAACGCGTGAAGCCTGAATTGTCCGGCACAGTCCGGCTCAACCTCCAAGGAGGAGACACATGCAACCCGAACTCGAATCGCGAGTAGCGCGCAAGCTCATGTTACGGATCATTCCGTTCGTGATGCTGCTCTACTTCGTCAGCTTTCTCGATCGCGTCAACGTTGGCTTCGCCGCCATGACGATGAACAAGGCAATCGGTCTTTCGCCGACGGCATTCGGCTTCGGCGGCGGGCTGTTCTTCATCGGCTACTTTCTGTTCGAAGTGCCGTCGAATCTGATCTTGCATCGCGTCGGCGCAAGAATCTGGATCGCGCGCGTGATGGTGACGTGGGGCATCGTGTCGGCGGCTTCGGCGTTCGTCACGGGACCGACCAGCTTCTACGTGTTGCGCTTCGTGCTGGGCGTCGCGGAAGCGGGCTTCTTTCCCGGCATCATCCTGTATCTGAGCCTGTGGTTTCCGGGCAAGCAGCGCGCGGCAGCAGCGGCGTGGTTCATGGCTGCTGCGCCGATCTCGACGGCCATCGGCTCGCCGATCTCCGGCGCGATCATGCAGTTGCCGCCGATGTTCGGGCTCGCCGACTGGCAATTGCTTTACATCATCGAGGCCGTACCCGCCGTCGTGCTCGGCTTCGTCGTGTTGAAGTTTCTGACCGACACGCCGTCGAAAGCGCACTGGCTGAAGGACGACGAGCGCGAATGGTTGATCGCGAAGCTCAAGGCCGAAGCCGACGAGCGTAAAGGTCACGCTGGACATACGGCGGGCGCGCTGAGTGCGTTGCGCGATCCGCGTGTGCTGGCGCTTGCGCTGATCTACTTCGGCACGTCGGCGGGCTTGTATACGCTGGGTCTGTGGGCGCCGCTCATCATCCGGCAATACGGGTTCAGCGCGCTGCAAACGGGCCTACTGACGGGCATTCCGAGCGTGCTGGCCGTGATCGCGATGGTGTTGTGGGCGCGGCACTCCGACCGGACTGAAGAACGCACGTGGCACGTCGTCATTCCTTGCGCGCTGGCGTGTGTCGGCTTCATCTTCGCGGGTCAGGCAGGTACTGCGCTGTTGATCGTGCTTGCACTGGTGGTCGTCAATGTCGGCATCAGCGCGGCGAAGGCGCCGCTGTGGGCGATGCCGAGCATGTTCCTCTCAGGCGCAGGCGCCGCAGCGGGCATCGCGATGATCAATTCGGTCGGCAATCTGGGCGGCTTCGTCGGTCCGTTCGCGATCGGCTGGCTGAAGAACGTGACGGGTGGATACGCAGCGGGTCTGTACGTGGTCGGCGCGACGCTGGCCGTGTCGGCGGCCGTCACGCTGATGCTGAGCCGCAAGGCCGCGCAGCAACCCGCGACGGCCTGCATGCGTCACGATCACTGATCGGTATTAAATGAACACGGGCTGGTCCGACGGAAACGTCACCGGCCCAACCTTCTGATCTTCTCCTTCCCGTCGCCGAACGCCTTGCGGGCCGTCCCCGTAGCCTGCTGCAAATCGCCCTTCAGTTGCTGCGTGCGATTGCCCGTTACCTTGCCGACCACCTCGTTGACCTTGCCCTTCACCTGCTGCGTAACGCCTTTGATCTGATCGCGGTTCATGTCGCTCTCCCTGTCGATTGGCGCACAGGCGCCATCGGAGTTAGTGACATGCAATTCACGCGCCAACGCTTGCTGTAGCCGTGTAGCGCGTTTCAAGCCCGGCACGAAGCGTCTTCATGACAACGCGCCGGTAACTTATACCAACCCATCATTCGACATCCGCCGCGACCCGCTGCGCCGCCCACGTCTCCAGTTCTTCAGCCGATATCGCCGGCGAATACAGGAATCCCTGCAATTCATCACAACCGATGCTACGCAGCGTATTCGCTTCGTCCTCGTTTTCGACGCCCTCCGCGACCACACGCAGACCCAGCTCATGCCCAAGCTCGATGATCGCCTTGATGACAGCGAGATCCGCGGGCGCATCGAGCATGTCGCGAACGAACGCCCGGTCGATCTTCAACCGGTCCAGCGGAAAGCGGTTCAGATAACTAAGGCTCGAATAGCCCGTGCCGAAATCGTCGAGCGACAGCTTCACGCCGAGCGCGCGTATCGCGCGAATCGCGTCGAGATAGTTCTCCGCGCTATCCATCAATACCGTTTCGGTGATTTCGAGTTCCAGCCGCTGCGGCGCGACGCCATGCATCGCGAGACTGCGCCGCAACGTGTCGACGATATCCGCGTCGCGCAACTGGATCGCCGACAGATTGATCGACATGCGCAACTCGCGCATCTCGTCGTCGCGCCAGCGCGCGAGTTGCCGGCACGCTTCTTCGATCACCCATGCGCCGATCGGAATGATCAGCCGCGTCTCTTCGGCGATGGGAATGAACTGTGCCGGCGTCACCGCGCCGAGTTGCGGATGCGTCCAGCGCAGCAAGCCTTCGACACTCACGAGCGCGCCCGTTTGCGCATCGAGACACGGCTGAAAAGCGAGCCGCAGTTCGTGCCGTTCGATAGCTGTGCGCATGCAGGCTTCGAGCGCGAGCCGCTGACGCGCGCGCTCCGCCATATCCGGCGAGAAGAACTTCACGAGGTTGCGCCCCGCTGCCTTCGCCTGATACATCGCGGCATCGGCGTTCTGCATCAGTGTTTCGATGTCCGTGCCGTCGTCGGGATAGAGCGCCACGCCCGCGCTGCACGCAACCTGCAGCGTGACGCCGCCGATCGCATGCGGCTCGCGCACGAGCGGTAGCAGACGTTCGTCGATGGTGCGCGCGACATCGGCCGCGCTGCCCGCGTCGGCGAGAATCATCGTGAACTCGTCGCCGCCCAGGCGGCTCACGGTGTCGCTGCTGCGCACGGCCTGCACGAGACGCCGCGAAACGGAACGCAGCAAGCCATCGCCGATATGATGGCCAAGCGAATCGTTGATGTCCTTGAAGCGGTCGAGGTCGATGAAGAGCACGGCCACGCGTTGTTGAGCCTGCTTCGCGTGTTCGAGCGCCACGCCCAGCCGTTTCGTGAAGAGCGCGCGGTTCGGCAATTCGGTCAGCACGTCGTGCTCGGCGAGAAACTCGATGCGCGCCTCGCTCTTCTTGCGGTCGGTGATGTCGATCAGTGTGCAGATGTAGTGCGACACGCTGCCGCGTTTGTCGCGCACCGCGCTGATCATCAGCCAGGCAGGATAATCGCCGCCTTGTCGCCGCCGGATCTGCGCTTCGCCGTTCCATGAACTGGAGCGGTCGACGAGCGCCGCGAGCGCCGTGATCACCGCGCCGCCATTCGCGCTCGCGACGATGAACGCGGGCGGCTGGCCGGCGATATCTTCCGCACGGTAGCCCGTCGCGCGATAGAACGACGCATTGGCCGTCAGCAGACGCCGTTCTTGATCGAGAATCAGGATCGCTTCGGATGAAGCCTCGAACACCTTCGCCCACAGTTCGAGCCGCTGCTCCATCAGCTTGATCTGGTTGATCGGCGTGAACGCCGTCAGCACGGCGTCGCGGCCCTGGAAGTTCAGACGCCGCGCAGACAGCATAGCCCACGTCGGTTCGGTGCTCGCTTTCCAGCGCACTTCGAATTCGTCGACGGCATCGCGATCGGACAACTGCTGGAAAAAGCGCGCGCGCACCGATGAATCGAGGCCGTACGCCCAGGGGTCGGTCGTCACGCCATTGAGCCAGTACAGTGCGGGCTGGTTTGCGTGCAGCACTTCATGACCGGGCACGGCCGTCACCATCATCGGCACGGGCGTCGATTCGACAAGTGCATGCTGCGCAGCCGATGCGCGCGCCGTCGCCGCGAGCTCCTTCTGCACGTCGCGCTCGCGGTCGAGTTGTTCGAGCATTTCGTTGAAGCCGCGCACCAGTTGACCGATTTCATCCTGACTGTGCCAACTCGCGCGCACGGTGTGATCGCCCGTTCTGCGCACCGTGTCCATCACGCGCGCAAGCTGGCGCAGTGGCCGCGAAATCTGCTGCGCGACGAAATACACCATGCCGAGAATGCTGCATAACAGAAAGAGCGCCGTGCCCAGATGCAGCCACATGCGCGAGAAGAGACCGCGCACGCGCGCGTGCAACAGGTCGTCGAGCTGATCCGCCGTGCTGCGCCACGTATCCTGCACGCTGGCTACGAGCGTCTGCTGCTGCACGTCGACGATCGACAGCAGCGTGGGGTCGACCTCGCCGTTGCTGTCGACGATGATGCGCGCCGCGTGCCGGTACGATTCGACGGCCGTGAGCATGCGCGCCATCGACGGCCCGAGCGTCGAATCGAGCGCGTGATTGGCCGCGCCCGCTTCGGAGAAGTCGGAGCGCAGACCTTGTAGCACGGCATCGAGTTGCCCTTCGAGCACGAGATAGCGCGTGCGCAGTTCGTCGTGCGAGCGCACGGCATGCACGCCTTCGTGCCCTTCGTGTAACTGCCGGCCAATCCGGTTCACGGATTCGAGCAGCGCTGGATAACGCAGGATCGACAGCGACATCGCGTAGTAGCTGTCGAGGTCGGGATCGAGGATCAGGTTCGACTGATTGCCGACGCGAGTCACCAGTTCGCGGCATGCTTCGAGCGCTTCGTTGATTTGTGCGGCAGTGGGCTGCGCTTCGCGCGCCAGCACGTCCAGCGCGGCGCGCACGCGCGCGTTCAGCCCGGCGCTTTCCAGATGCGCGCCGTAGCGCGCTTCCGTGCTGGCGAGATCCGTTTGCGCACTCTTCAGGCGGGCAGCGGGCGGACGCTGTCCCGCGCCCGCCATCGCCACGTCGATCAAGGCATCGCGCACCGTGCCGATATACGCGTTGCCGACGATCTCCTTGTTCGAGAAGTCGATTGAAATGTATTTCTCGTGAATCAGGATGCCGCTGATGTACACCACAGCGGTTAAATCGAGCAGATAGATCAGCAGCAGCTTGCGGCCCACGCGCAGACGCGCAAGCAGACGGAAGAATGGATTGCGCTTCATGGCATGCGCGCCATCGCGTACGACATCGAACGAGTCACACATCACTCCCGGTCAGTGGAAGGTGAAAAACGGGCCCGCACGCCTCGATAAGGCCGCTCGCCACTACGGCATATCGGCGCATCGTATCGCGACTTTAGCGTTTGCTGAATAATCCCTTCGACGGTGCGCGAATGCTGCGCGCAGGTGCAGAAAACAAGGGGTTTTTAGTCGGTTCGCACCAAGGTATGTCACGCGCCGCGCGTATTGCTTGAGCCGCGTCGAGCCTATGCAAGAGGTGGTCCGTACACTCAACGGCAGAGGTCTTCGCCAACACATGAACCGCCAGGCGCAACGCGGGATAGATATGCATCAGCCGTTCATATTCGACTATTGCGTTCGCTAGTTCATGTCGGCGCAACGACTTTCGCGCGAACGTGAAAACGGTTTTGGCTGCATGATATGTGTTCGCATGTGAGCAGATGCACCCGGCTGCGACAAGGAGACGTCATGAACGAAGCGACGGACACGACGCGCGACTTCATCGTTCGCACGATGAACGCCGATGAAGTGAATCTCGCCATCGAATGGGCCGCGCATGAAGGATGGAATCCAGGCTTGCACGATGCGCACGTCTTTCGCGCCGCCGACCCGGACGGGTTCTTGATCGGCGAGTTGCAAGGCGAACCGGTCGGCTCGATTTCAGCTGTCGCCTATGACGCGCATTTCGGCTTCATTGGCCTGTATATCGTCAGGCCGGAGCTTCGCGGCAAGGGACTCGGCATGCGCATCTGGCAGCATGGCATCGCGTATCTCGGCAAGCGCAACGTTGGACTCGATGGCGTGGTCGCGCAGCAACCGAATTACAGGAAGTCGGGATTTCAGCTCGCGTACCGGAACATACGCTTTCAGGGTGTGGCCGAGACCGACGTGACGAACCACCCTTCACTCGTCGATGTGCGCCAGTTGCCTTTCGACAAGCTGGCATCGTATGACCAGCGGTTCTTTCCCGCGCCGCGCGAAGCCTTTCTGCGCGCGTGGATCGATCAACCAGATGCCGTCGCGCTCGCAAGCGTCAGCGAAGGCCATATCAGCGGCTATGGCGTGCTGCGTAGATGCCGCGAGGGACGCAAGATCGGACCGCTATTCGCCGACGACGCGCAAACAGCTGAAGCGCTGTTCACTGCGCTCATCTCGCATTGCCCCGGCGAGACCGTTGCGCTCGACGTGCCCGAACTCAACACAGCCGCCGTCGCGCTCGCCGAACGGCATCGTTTGACGAGCGTGTTCGAAACGGCGCGCATGTACACGAAGCGCGCGCCGGACATACCGCTTGCGCGGCTTTATGGCGTCACGTCTTTCGAACTAGGTTGACGCTTCAATGCTTCGGATCGTAGCGATACACGCCGTGTCCCGTCTTGCGGCCCAGACGCCCGGCCGCCACGAGTTCGCGCAACAGCGGACACGCGCGATATTTCGAGTCGCCAAAATCCTTCAGGAACACATCCATCACCGACAGGCACACGTCCAACCCAATCAGATCCGCGAGCGCGAGCGGCCCGATCGGATGATTCGCGCCGAGACGCATGCCCGCGTCGATCTCTTCCGCGGTCGCAATGCCGTCCGCCAGCACGAAGAACGCCTCATTGATCATCGGCACGAGAATGCGGTTCACCACGAAGCCCGGCGCATTCTTCACGCTGACGGGCGTCTTGCCGAGGCGCTCGGTCAACTCGCGCACCGTGGCCGCCGTATCGTCGCTGGTCTGCACGCCGCGAATCACTTCGACGAGTTGCAGCAACGGCACCGGGTTGAAGAAGTGCATGCCGACGAAACGTTCCGGCTTGCCGAGCGTCGCGGCCAGCGCGGTGATCGAAATGGACGACGTGTTCGAAGCGATAAGCGTCTCGCCGCTCACGACCGATTCGATCTGCCGCAGAATGCGAATTTTCAGTTCGGTGTTTTCGGTTGCCGCTTCGACGACGAGGTCGACGCCTGACAACCGTTGATAGTCGGTCGAGGTCTCGATGCGCGTGAGCGCCGCATCGCGCGCCGCCGCTTCGATCTTGCCCTTCTCGACGAGTTTCGCGAGACTCGACGTGAGCGCCCCGATGCCCTTTTCGAGCGCGGCGTCCGTCACGTCGATCAGCACGACCTTCAGCCCTGCCACCGCCGATACCTGCGCGATGCCGTTGCCCATCGTGCCCGCGCCGACGATGCCGATTGTTTCGATCTTGTTTGCCATTGCTGCTCCTTTCTCCTGATTTGCGCTGAGTCATATCGGTGCGTTGCACTGCACCATGGACGATACGATACCTGTTTCTGGCGCAATGACGTGTGAAAAACGGGTGGCAACCTGTCGCACGGCCCGCCTGCCGGACAAAGCCGCTGGATATATCATCGGAAAAATTTCATTGAAGGCCCCGCCATGCAGCCGGTCGAACTGAACCCGAAACGCAAGCGCGAGAACCCGCTCGTGTGGATTTTCGAACCTCTCGAACGAGACCCCGAGTATTCGCGGGAAAGATTCTTCAACTTTCAAGCGGCGTATCTCGACGGCCTGCTGTATCTCGCAGTGGCAAGCGGCAATGAACCGTGGAACGGGCTAGTGGTGTGTACGTCGCACGACCGGCAAGCGGGCTTGCTGGAGGACTTCCCTGTGCTCGCGCCGCATCCCGTGCTCGGCAAGTGGCTGTATGTGTCGCAGACGCACCCCGAGTTCGAAACGGTCGCGCACGAAATGGTTGCGCTTGCACGCGAGCGCGACCCGCGCATGGGCGTGCTGCCCGGCAAGCGCAAGCGGTCGCCCGATGTCGTCGAGATGAAGTCCTCGTCGCGGAAGAAAAAGGCGCAGTAGCGCTTTCCCGCGGTACGCTCCGCCCTCCTTTTGCGAAGCCGAAGTTGCCGCCGAAGGCGTTGGCGGAGGTTGGGACGCGGCAGACTGGTAGTTGCGTTTTTGCGCAGGCAAAAAAACGCCGAAGCAATGCACCCTTACTTCCACCCTTCGAGCCGGAGCGTCGCCCGCACCAGCCGCTGCTCTTCCTGTTCGATTTCCTGCAGGCTTTCGCGCACGCCGTCGATATGATCCGCAGCGGCCCGATAGGCCTGCTCGGGCAGCTTGCCCGTCACCGCGTTATAGAGCCGCGCATGCTGCCGGTCGATCCGCTTGCGATGCGGCTGCCGGTGATAAAGATTGTTCACGGACGCGAACACCGAACTCAGCAGCAGCTCCGTCAGCGAGCGCAAGGTATGCACGAGCACCGGGTTGTGCGACGCCTCGCAGATCGCGAGATGAAACGCATGATCGAGACGCGCATGCGTCGCCGGATCGGTTTCGGCATTGTGCGCGGCGAGCATTTCCTCGTAGCGGCGCGTGATCATCATGTAGTCGGCGGGCGTGCCGCGCAACGCGGCCAGACGCGCCGACTCGGCTTCGAGCATGCCGCGCACTTCGAACAGGTCGTAGAGCGTGCGCGGCTGCGAAGCGAGCAGATGCATCAATGGCGATTGCGGCGGCTGCGCGGTCAGGTTCGCGACGAACGACCCCTTGCCATGCGCCGTTTCGATGATGCCCCGCGCGCGCAGCAGCTTCAGCCCTTCGCGCAAAGCCGTTCTCGATACG
The DNA here is from genome assembly GCF_002902925.1 of Paraburkholderia terrae. Classification (GTDB taxonomy): domain Bacteria; phylum Pseudomonadota; class Gammaproteobacteria; order Burkholderiales; family Burkholderiaceae; genus Paraburkholderia; species Paraburkholderia terrae. Next base: position 1,926,196 of record NZ_CP026113.1, read on the forward strand.
CCGAGCTTGTCCGTCAGGCGACGCTCCGATGGCAGCGCCTGCCCCGACCTCAGCACGCCGTCGACGATCAGCCTTTCGATGCGCTCCGCGACCACATCGGCAATCTTGCGATCGGACTGTTTGGTGGGGTTTTCCGGTTCGGAAATCACTGGTATGACCACTTGTCGGACAGGTTCTGGATGCGGTCGATGATAACGCCAATTCCCATTGCACGCCTGCTTCAGCACATCCTGCATGGTTTCGTGGAAATCAAAAAACTGGTACGACCACTCGCCGCGTCCATCGACAGCGATACACGAAACGGGAACAATCGGCGGCAACACGGATATGCGGCGCATGACACAGCAACCGCGCCCACGGAGACACCCCATGAGCTACGCCTACGACGAACGGATCGACGGCCCACTACCCTCGCATGACAAGGCCGCGCTGGTCGCCGAGCTTCAGCGTCTCGTGCCCTCGATGCAACTGCTGCACGACAACGAAGATCTGCGCCCATTCGAATGCGACGGCCTCGCCGCGTATCGCACGACGCCGATGATGGTCGCGCTGCCCGATTCGATCGAGCAGGTGCAGGCGCTGCTGAGATTCGCGGCTGCGCGCAAGGTGCCTGTCATCGCGCGCGGCGCGGGCACGGGTCTGTCGGGCGGCGCGCTGCCGCTCGAACAGGGCATCCTGCTCGTGATGGCGCGCTTCAACCGCATCTTGCACATCGACCCCGAGGCGTCGATTGCGCGCGTGCAGCCCGGTGTGCGCAATCTCGCGATCTCGCAGGCGGCGGCGATTCACGGTCTTTACTATGCGCCCGATCCGTCGTCGCAGATCGCCTGCTCGATTGGCGGCAATGTCGCCGAGAACGCGGGCGGCGTGCATTGCCTGAAATACGGCCTGACCGTACACAACATCCTGAAGCTCGAAGTGCTGACCATCGATGGCGAGCATCTGACGATCGGGTCCGAAGCGCTCGACTCGCCCGGCTTCGATCTGCTCGCGCTGCTGACGGGTTCCGAAGGGATGCTCGGCATCGTCACGGAAGTCACCGTCAAGCTGCTGACCAAACCGCAAAGCGCGAAGGTTCTGCTCGCGAGCTTCGACGATGTCGAGAAAGCGGGCGCGGCCGTCGCGCAGATCATCGGCGCGGGCGTGATTCCGGGCGGCCTCGAAATGATGGACAACCTCGCGATCCGCGCCGCCGAAGACTTCATCCATGCGGGCTATCCCATCGATGCCGAAGCGATCCTGCTGTGCGAACTCGACGGCGCGGAAGCGGACGTACAGGAAGACTGCGATCGCGTCGGCGCAATACTGCGCGAAGCGGGCGCGACGGGCATCCGCATCGCGAAGGATGAAGCCGAACGCCAGCGCTTCTGGGCCGGTCGCAAGAATGCGTTTCCCGCCGTGGGTCGCATCTCGCCGGACTACTACTGCATGGACGGCACGATTCCACGCCGCGAACTTGCGCGCGTGCTGCGCGGCATCGCGGATCTGTCGAACGAATATGGCCTGCGCGTCGCGAACGTTTTCCATGCGGGCGACGGCAACATGCATCCGCTCATTTTGTTCGACGCCAACGCGCCCGGCGAAATGGAGCGCGCCGAAACGCTTGGCGCGAAGATTCTCGAACTGTGTGTCGAAGTGGGCGGCAGCATCACGGGCGAGCACGGCGTGGGACGGGAGAAGATCAATCAGATGTGCGTGCAATTCAGCAGCGAGGAACTCACGCTGTTCCATTCGCTGAAGGCCGCTTTCGATCCCGATGGTCTGCTCAATCCCGGCAAGAACATTCCCACGCTGCATCGCTGCGCCGAACACGGCGCAATGCATATTCATCACGGCAAGCTGCCGTTTCCCGAGCTGGAGCGCTTCTGATGCGACGCGAATTCGATTCGATGGACGACAGCGCGCGTCTCGTCGCGCAAGTGCAGCGAGCGATCGCGCAGCACACGCCTTTGCGCATTCGCGGCAGCGACAGCAAGCGTTTTCTCGGCCGCGACGTGCAAGGCGAAGAACTCGACACGCGCTCGCATCGCGGCATCGTCGCGTATGACCCGACCGAGTTGGTGATCACCGCACGCGCCGGGACACCGCTCGTCGAACTGAATGCCGCGCTTGATGACGCTGATCAGATGCTGCCGTGCGAGCCGCCGCTTTTCGATGGCAAAGGCACGCTTGGCGGCGCGGTCGCGACTGGCCTTTCAGGTCCGCGCCGTCCGTGGGCGGGATCGATGCGGGACTTCGTGCTCGGCTGCCGCGTGATTACGGGCGACGGCGATCATCTGCGCTTTGGCGGTCAGGTGATGAAGAACGTCGCGGGCTATGACATGTCGCGTCTGCTCGCGGGCAGCTTCGGCTCGCTCGGCGTGTTGACGGAAGTGTCGCTGAAAGTGCTGCCGAAACCACGCGAGCGCCGCAGCTTCGCGCTCACACTCGGTGCCGTTGAAGCGATGCGCGAACTGTCGGCATGGCGCAAGGCCGCGCTGCCTGTGAGCGGCGCATGTTATGTCGATGGCAAGTTGCATGTGCGGCTCGAAGGCGGAAGCGGATCGGTGAAGTCGGCCGTGGATCGGATCGGCGGAGAAGAAATCGACTGTGCGTTCTGGGATGCGCTGCGCGATCATCGCCTGCCGTTCTTCGCGGACACGCGTGCGTTGTGGCGTTTGTCGCTGCCGAACGCGACGCCGTTGATGCCCTTGCCCGGCGACGCGCTGCTCGACTGGGCGGGCGCACAGCGCTGGCTCAAGAGCGATGCGGCCGCCGCTGAAATCCGTCAGCTCGCGCATGCGGCAGGCGGTCATGCTACCTGCTTCACGCCGTCGCCTGATCGCGAGCCGTTCCAGCCGCTCGCCGCGCCGCTGCTGCGCTATCAGCATCAATTGAAACGCCGCCTCGATCCGAGTGGCGTGCTGAACCCTGGCCGACTGTACGCCGATCTCTGAAGCGAGCGCGATCATGCAAACGAATCTCGACTCTCACGCGAAAGCCCTGCCCGATGCAGCGGAAGCGGAAAGCATCCTGCGCTCGTGTGTCCATTGCGGCTTCTGCAATGCGACGTGCCCGACGTATCAACTGCTTGGCAATGAACTCGACGGACCGCGCGGGCGCATCTATCTGATCAAGCAACTGCTCGAAGGCGAAGCTGTCAGCGACAAGACGCAATTGCATCTGGACCGATGTCTGACTTGCCGCAATTGCGAAACGACGTGTCCGTCGGGCGTTACGTATCACCGGCTACTCGATATTGGGCGCGCCGAACTCGAGCGTCGCGTGGAGCGGCCTGTCGGCGAGCGGCTGACGCGCAAGGGTTTGCGGACGGTGATTCCGCGGCCTGCTGTGTTCGATGCACTGCTCAAGACGGGGCGCGCTTTGCGGCCGTTGTTGCCTGCCAGCGTGCAGGTGAAGATTCCGGCGCGTGCCGCCGTGCCGGCGAAGGCGCGTCCCGCGTTGCGTCATGCACGTCGCGTGCTGATGCTCGAAGGTTGTGTGCAGAGTTCGTTGTCGCCGAATACGAATGCGGCTGCGGCGCGGGTGCTCGATCGGCTTGGGATTAGCGTGATGTCTGTTCGCGAAGCGGGCTGCTGTGGCGCGACTGACTATCATCTGAATGCGCAGGACGCTGGGCTTGATCGGGCGCGGCGTAATATCGATGCGTGGTGGCCTGCGATCGAAGCCGGTGCCGAAGCCGTCGTGCAGACGGCGAGCGGCTGCGGCGCGTTCGTGAAGGAATATGGGCATCTGTTGCGTAATGATGCGCTTTATGCGGCGAAGGCCGCGCGCGTGAGTGCGATGGCGCTTGATCTCGTCGAGGTGCTGGCTAAGGAGCCGCTCGATGTATTGCAGCCTGCTGATGATGCTGTCGCGATGCGTGTCGCGTTTCACTGTCCTTGTACGTTGCAGCATGCGCAGAAGCTTGGTGGCGCGGTGGAGAGTGTGCTGACTCGGCTGGGCTTCGATCTTTCCGCTGTGCCCGATGCGCATCTTTGCTGCGGCTCAGCGGGAACGTACTCGATTACGCAGCCTGAACTTGCGCAGAAGTTGCGCGATAACAAGATGGCTGCGCTTGAAAGTGGTAAGCCGGATGTCATCGCGACCGCGAATGTCGGTTGCCAGATGCATCTGGATGGAGCTGGGAAGACGCAGGTGCGTCACTGGATTGAGTTGGTCGAGGAAGCTTTGGATGTTTAAGGGTTTTGCGCTACGCGCTGTAGATCGGTTCTAGTTGTGCGCCTCGGTGCTTTTGCAGGCATCCGTGAGGGGGTGTTTGCTGTGCAAGCGGTTTGGTTTTTTGCCTTTGCGCTGGCATCCGCGTTTTGTTATCTAGCTTCACGCGTCGCCCCTGTGCGGGGCGGCATGTCTTTTCGCTGGCATCCGCGATTTGCCTTTGCGCTGGCATCCGCGATTTGTTAGCGTGCTTCAGGCGTCGCCCCTGTGCGGGGCGGCACCTACTTTTCTTTGCCGCCGCAAAGAAAAGTAGGCAAAAGAAAGCGGCTCACACCGCCAGTTCTAGTTGCTGCCTGAGGGCCCCCAAAGGTTCTTACGCTTCACACGGCAACCACGTGACCCACGTTCGTTGCCAGCGCTCTTGCGGTGCGCCTCACCCGCTTCACGCTCTCGCACTACAGCACGCCGTGCCAGTTATGCCACGGCCGCCCAGGTGGCAAACTGTGTGTCGGCCCCTTGTGCTCCACACGCCTCACTTCGGACCGATAGCGCACGCCTCGATGTAAGAGCGCGGAGCTATACGCCGCGACAACCTACACACAGTTTGCCACCTGGGCGGCACATACCATTCGCTGCCGTTTGCCCGAGTACGGGTATTCGAAGCGGGTGAGGCGCTCATTCGAAGCGTTGGCAACCAACGCGAACAGAAATGCTGCCGTGTGAAGCGTAGGAACCTTTGGGGGCCCTCAGGCAAACACTAGAACTGGCGGTGTGAGCCGCTTTCTTTTGCCTACTTTTCTTTGCGGCGGCAAAGAAAAGTAGGTGCCGCCCCGCACAGGGGCGACGCTTGAACCACGCTAACAAATCGCGGATGCCAGCGCAAAGGCAAACCCACAGGGGCGACGCATGCAGCACGAAGGCAATACGCGGATGCCCGCGCAAGAACAAGCAAACCAAACCCAACACCCCGCGTCGCCGCACGCGATCCTTTAGCGGCAAACCATGTATAGGCCGTCGCGCCGCACAAGCGCCACTTCGAATCGAAAAGCGCGAGGGCGTCGCGTTCAAACGCCCGGTGGCATCGCCGCGAGCCGTTCCACTGATATCCGCAGCCCGTCGAAGATACGCTCGGCCACACGCTCGGGGAAACCGGCTGGCATCGCGGCGGCGACCGCATCTATGGCCGTGGGCGTTGCATCGATCAATCGGCCTATCAACGGCTCGGCGTCAGACCCGTAGAAACAACGCGCCGCCATCGCGTTGAAGTTACGGCGCTGGATATCCTTCATCAGATAGTGCCGGTTCTTACCGGCCACCGCCATCGCGAGCTTCGCCTTGTGCCACGACCATTGATTGCCGCCGTCCCCTTCAACCGGCCAGATCGACATGATGTCGTACAGCGGCGTCAGCGCATAACGCCCGCCCGGCATCAGATGCACGCTGAAGTTCTTCGCGTGGCCGTCCGGTGCCGCCAGCATCCAGAACAGAATCTGCGCGCTGAGGAAGGTCTCGAGGTCGGCGTCGGGTCGCTCCGATTGACGCAGCACACCCGCAATGTCGATCATGCCGGGACCGCCATCCGCTTCATATCGCTGATGCGAGGGCTTGCCCAGCACCTGGCAAAAGTCCTCCTGCGGTAGCCGCAAGATCCATTTCTTCGAAGGATGAAGCCGCCGGTCGAAGCGCTCGACGGCCAGCACTTTCTGGTCGCCAAAGTTCAGGATGTCCGCATTCGGTGCGGGCAAGCCGAACGCCCTGAACAGCGCGAGACATAGCCACTCGTTTTCAACGGACGTCGTCCAGTCCGCCTTCTTGTTGCCAACGAGTCCGAGCGGCAACTTGAAGATGTGCGTCGTGGGCGTTGCGCCGTGTGGGCGCATCCACTTTTTCTTGTGCCATAGAAATGCGGTCTTTTCCTGCGCGCCCGCGAGCGAGATGCGAAAGTCGTCGTATTCGTCGTCGCGCCCCGCCCCCGGACCGCCCGACGTAACCGTGCGCGCGAGCATCTCGGCGATCTCGTCGTCCGACATCGGCGTGCCTTCGATACGGTCGAATCCTTCCGGCTGCGCATCCTCGGCAAGCAGTTGCGCCGCGCCCACGCAATCCCGGCCGATGGCTTCGAGCAGGTCGAAGGCGTCGGCCGTGGCCGTCCTGAAGCGGGTGGCAAGACGCCGGCGGATCGGCTCGCTGTCGGGCAGCAGATTGTCGAAGTAGTTGCGTACGCGCTCGCCGCGCAACGGCGCATCGTCGATGCCGAACGGCAGCGAGAGCGACAGCGGCCTCCCGGCAGGCGATGCCATCCAGTCGCGGTCGTACTGAAACTCCATGTCGCCGCGCGATGGAATGCGCCATGTGCCGACCCGCAGACCATTGGTCCACACCGACAGCGCGCGTGCATGAGACGGGCGGCCCATGGCTACCAGTTCTCCTGGGTCGGCGCCGCGCTGGCGGGCCGTGTCTGCACGCTCAGTTCGAGGCCGTACATGGCCAGCAACGCGAAAAGCTGCTCCGAGGTGATCGAGTCGGGATTGAGTTCGATCGCGGAGAGCCGGCTTTGGCTCAAGCCCACGCGCGACGCAGCCTGGGCCTGCGAAAGCCCTTTCGCGCGCCTTGCAGTGCGCAGGATCTGGCCAAGCTGGTGCGGATTGATCAACGTGCGTTTCATCGCGGGGCGCCTATACAGGTTACCTGTTTGGCAGGTAAATGTATTTTACGCGTATGGCGGGTATTTGCAAATTAGTTGTGTGACGGGTAAGGGGCAGTGATAAAAGCGTTACCGCGACATATCGCGGACGTTCATGTTTTCCGCGGCCCCGCCGATATACAAGTGACCGGGAAACGCATGCTTTACGCCCGTGAAACCCACAGAGCCAAGTGATGGACCACCAATCGAATGAAGCCCGCACGACCCTGACCAGTTCAAACCAGTTCGAACTGCTCCTTTTCAGGCTCGGCACCGTGCCGGGCGACAGCGCGCACGAGCTGTACGGTATCAACGTGTTCAAGGTCCGCGAAATTCTCACGATGCCGGTCATCACGCCCATCGTTGGCGCGTCCCGCTGTGTGATGGGCGCGGTCAACATTCGCGGGCAGATCATCCCGGTGGTGGACCTGCCGAAGCTTATGGGCTGCGAACCCACGCGTGGCCTGAACATCCTGCTCGTTACCGAGTTCGCCCGCACGACGCAGGGGTTCGCTGTGCAGGAAGTGGACGACATCGTGCGACTGGACTGGAATCAGGTGCTTCCGGCTGAGGCGGCGGCCGGGTCGGGGCTCGTCACCAGCATTGCCAGGATCGACGGCAACACGGGGGATTCGCGCCTGGCTCAGGTGGTTGACGTCGAGCAGGTCTTGCGTGACGTGCTTCCCGCCCATCAGCATGAACCGGCGGCCCCGGAAACGGCCGCGTTTCAGGTGCCGCCGGGCACCCGAATCCTCGCAGCGGACGACTCGGGACTCGCGCGCACAATGATTCAGCAGGCGCTCGGCGACATCGGCGCCGAATGCATCATGGCCAAGACGGGCGAGGAAGCGTGGCAGATCCTCGTCAAGCTCGCCGATGAAGCAAAGCGGAACAAAACACGCTTGCGCGATGCCGTATCGATGGTGCTCACCGACCTGGAGATGCCCGAAGTGGATGGCTTCACGCTGACGCGGCGTATCAGGGCGGACGAACGCACACGGGATATTCCCGTCGTGATCCATTCGTCGCTTACAGGCGCGGCAAATGAAGCGCACGTGCGAAACGCGGGCGCCAACGGCTATGTGGCCAAGTTCCAGGCTGCAGAACTGGCAGAGACCATTCGGCACGCGATCGGCGCGTGATCTGACTGCTAAAGGCGCTGGCCGTGCGGACATTCTCTCTGGAGTGAACCGCACGAAGAACCAACGCGTCAAATAGCTGGCCGAGACTTTGGGCGTACTATTGTGAGTGACATCGGTGAGTGACATCGATCGACACGCTGGAACTCATCGTGTCCCTGTCGTGACGCAGCGCAATAATCCTGTGCAGTAAGCGCGCTCGCATGAACAGGGAATGGCACCCAGGGTCAATCCGAACGCCAGGAGCAGCCGATGCACGTAGCAGAAGCGGTGTCGCCCACGAGCCCGCCCCTCTTCCTCGCCACGAAGGTTTATCCACCGCGCCTGCCCGCCGGCCTGATCGACCGGCCACGGCTCGTCGCACTCGCCGACAAGGCCGAATCCAGGCGGCTCACCGTCATCAAGGCGCCCGCGGGGTTCGGCAAGACATCGCTGGCGCTCGCGTGGCTCAATCGGCTCACTGCGAGCGGCGCCGTCGTCGCGTGGCTTTCGCTGGATGGCGATGACGACGAACCCGCGCGCTTCTTCCATCACCTAGCGCAGGCCTTGCACAACGCCTGTTCGAATGTCGGCGCGTCCGCAATCAGCCTGACAACCGAAGCGTCGCTCATGCCCGCCCAGTCGATCGGGTCGACGCTGATCAACGAACTGTTCGAGGTCGACGATGAAATCTATCTGTTCATCGACGACTATCACCTGATCGGCCAGCCTGCCATTCACGATGCGATGGCGTACTTCATCGCGAACATCCCGTCGAATACGCATGTCGTACTCTGCACCCGCACCGATCCGCCGCTGCCGCTCGCGCAGCTGAGCGCGAAGAACGAATTGATGGAAATCGATGCCGCCGCGCTGCGCTTCAACATCGACGAAACCCGCAGCTTCGTCGAACACGAATGCCCAGGCGGCCGGCACGCGGCCGCCATCAAGTCGCTATTCGCCCACACGGAAGGCTGGGCGGCCGCGCTGCGCATTTCCGCGTCGGTACTCTCGCGTGACGAAGGCAAAACCCTTCAGGACATGAGCCCGCCATCCGGCGCATCACGGCCGTTCGCCGCGTATCTCGAAGACATGCTCAGGCGGCTGCCCGCAGAGATGGTTGGGTTCATGCTCCGCACCTCGATACTCGATCGCCTGTGCGCGCCGCTATGCGAGGCCGTCACGGGCAAGGCCGCCGGGCAGGACATGCTGGAATCGATCTCCACGCGCCAGCTACTGCTCGAACCGCTCGACATCGAAGGACACTGGTTTCGCTATCACCATCTGATGGGCGAATATCTGCGGCGACGGCTCGAAGTCCAGCATCCCACTGAAGTCGCCGGCCTGCACCGGCGCGCATGCCGGTGGTATGCCGAACAGGAGCAATGGACGGACGCTGTCAGGCATGCGATCGCCGCGGGCGATCCGGAACACGCCGTCTCGCTGATGGGCCATTGCGCAATGACGCTCGTCACGAAAGGCGATCTGCTCACGCTGCTTGGCTGGCAACGCCAGTTCCCGGCCCATCTGATGCGCGGGCAAGTCGGGATCACGCTCGCCATCGCATGGGGCATGGCGCTCGCGTTGCGTTTCGACGAAGCGCTGGCGATGCTCGACGACATCGAGCATGACGCTGGCGCAGGCAATGACGAAGGCGCCCGTAACATCCGCTGGGAATGCCAGGCGATCCGCTCGGTGATTGCCGGCTTGCAGGACGATGCGCCGCGCGCGCTCGCGATCGCGCAAACGTGTCTCGAACATCCGTCAACCGACAGCTGGACCACCAACGTCGCCTCCAACGTGGTGCGCTTCGGGCACTGGAAAGCAGGCAACCTCGGCGCGCTGTACGCGACGCCGTGGATTCCCTATTCGATCGAAGAAGACCAGCGCAACGTGTTCGCGTCCGTCTACCGGCTCTGCCTGCTCGGTCACGCCGAGATGCAGCAGATGCACTTCGTGCTCGCCGAACGCTACTTCACCGAGTCGATCCGGCTCGCCGAGCGTCATTCGGGCCCGAAGTCGATTGCGGCCGTGCTGTGCGCGCCGATGATCGCGCAAATCTGGTACGAGCAGGGGCGGCTCGACGAAGCCGAAGCGCTGCTCGTCGATCTGATGCCGCTGATCGACTTGGCCGTTCTGCTCGACAGCACGTTTTTCGCCTATCGGGTGCTGGTGCGGATCGCCATTTCGCGTGCGAACTTCGAGCACGCCTACGCGCTGCTCGATCATGCGCAATCACTCGGCTATATGCGCGGCTGGGACAGGATGATCGCCGGCGTTCACGTCGAGCGCGCGCGGCTTTATCTGAGGGAAGGCAGGATCACGGAAGCCGCCGCATGTGTCGTGCATCTGGATCAGCTGGCGGACGCGCGCGCCGCTGCTTCGAAGCCGGCGTCGCCGGAGATCGACACCTTCCGCGCTATCGCCGTGGGTTCGCTGGCGATGGAACAGCGCCGCACCAACGAAGCCGTCGAGTCGATCACGGCCGCATTGCGCAGCGTCGAAAGCCGGCATAACGACTATCTCGCGCTGCGCTTGCGCACGGTGCTCGCGCTCGTGTGGATGCGCGCAAACGATCAGGCCCGCGCCGTCGAGATCTTTCGCGACGTGCTCAATACCAGTCACGACATCTATCGCTCGATCATCGACCAGGGCGCGACAATCGGCCCGCTGCTGCAAGCAGTGCGCGACGACACGCGCTCCACTTCGACGACGAAGGAGACGCTCGCGTATCTCGACCGTCTGCTGGATGGCTGGCGCGCGCTGCACGAGCCCGGCGCGAAACCCGCTAGCGACACGGTGCGCGAAGCGTTGAGCGCAAGGGAACGCAGCATCGTCGAGCTGATTGCCCAGGGGCAGTCGAACAAGGAAATCGCACGCACCCTCGGCATCTCGCCCGAGACAGTCAAGACCTACGTGAAGAATATCTTCGTGAAGCTGAACGTCGACAAGCGGGCCCAGGCCGTTGCACGCGCGCAGGCATTGGGACTGGTTGCCGCGGGCTGATGCTGATGCCCGCATCTCGTCACGCGGCCAACGTGACAGCGTGAATCAGCACACCAACCATCCCACCCACGAACGTGCCGTTGATCCGCACATATTGCAGATCACGGCCAATCTGCACTTCGATCTTGCGGCTGACTTCATCCGCGTTCCAGCTTTTGACGACCTCGGTAATCAATGCGGAAAACAGATGCCGATAGCGCACCACGAGTTCACGCGCCAGCGCGATCCACCACGCGTTGAGCTTGCGCTGGATCGAAGGCTTGCGGCCGATGCGCCTGCCAAGCGACATCAGCCCACGCGCCAGCGTGTCGCGCACGGCCGACTGCTCACGTCCGAGATCGGCGATAACGCGTGTACGCAGCCAGTCGAGCAGTGCGCGATAGCGGCCGGGACGCCGAAAATGACGAACGCAGTCGCGCAGCAGCGACTTGCCAAAGCGGCGATGCGCCGCCGACGTCCGCAACTGCACGATCAGCGTCTGCAAGGCCTCGTCGAACTGAAGGCGCAGCGGGTGGTCCGGGCTCGCCGCGACTTCATGCAGCAGCGCGAGAATGCCCTCGATGAACTTGCGCACAATGTACGCATCGAGCGGCGCGGGCGTGTACCGCGATGCTTCGCTGAACTTGGCCTTGATCAGGTCTGCGTTCGACGTCAACCACTTTTCGAGCGCAACGAGTCCATGATCCAGCAGCGGCCGATGCCGGTCGCCTTGCGTGAGCACATCGAGCGCGTCGCCTGCCACGCGGGAGATATCGAGCGTGCGTAACTGCGGCACCACGACGCGGTCGAACAACCACGCGACGTCGGCTTCATCCATATCGTCGAGCAGTCCCGCGAGCGAGTCCGCGATCACGTTGGTGACGCCGCGGCTGTTTTCCGGCTGCGCGAGCCAGAGCGCGAGCGCCTGCGCCGCATTGTGGCCGCTCAATCTGCCGATGATCAATTCCGGCTGCAGAAAATGCTCCTCGACGAAACTGCCGAGGCTCACCGCAATGCGCGGCTGGTTGCGCGGAATGATCGCTGTATGCGGCAGCCGCAGACCCAACGGATGGCGAAACAGCGCGACGACGGCATACCAGTCCGCGATCGCGCCCGCCATCCCCGCCTCGGCGAACGCACGCGGCCATGCGAGCCACGCGTGATCGGCCTGCCACACGACACACGCCAGCAACAGGACGCACATCAGCAAGAGCAGCGCCGTCGCTGTTCGCCGCATGCGATCCAGGCCGTGAACCTTGTCGTCTTCGCGTGCGTTGGGCGCTGCCGGCCGCGCGCCGTTGTCGCCGCCCACGAAGAAACTCAACTCTCCTCCTGCCGCAGAAACCGGCGCACGACAGGCGCGACTTCATTCGCGCGCGAGATGAGAAAGAGGTGACCGTCGTCGATCACGTAAAGCGTCGCATCGCGAATCCGCGCTGCGAGAATTCTGGCGTTGGTCAGCGGCACGATGGGGTCGTCGCTGCCGTGCATCACGAGCGTCGGCTGGCGCAACGAGCCGAGCCACGGCAGGCTGGTCCAGCCCGATGCCGCGAGCAGTTGATACAGGTAGCCGCGTCCGCGCGGCGGCTGTATGTGCCGGCTGTGCGCCTTGAGCAGCGACGGATCGCGCCGGTATGCGCCGCCGTAAATGTCCGCTCCGACTTCCTGCAGGTACGCCGGATCGGTATAGCGGCGCGGCCCGATCATCTTCGACAGCACCGACAGCTTGCCCGGCACCATCAGCACGCCCGGCGAAGTCGCTGCAAGGACCAACCGACGGCAGCGTCGCGGATACAGACGCGCGAACTGCTGCGCGAGCGCGCCGCCCCACGAAACGCCGAGCACATCCACTTCGCCGTCGTGACCGAGGCGCGTCAGCAGCTTGTCGGCCAGCACCGACAAGGTCGAAAAGCGGTACGGCACGACGGGCGCTGGCGAACCGCCGACGCCCGGCACGTCGAAGATGATCACGCTCACATCGTCGAGCGCGGCGACGAACGGTTCCACCAGTTCGAGATTCGCGCCGATGCCGTTGAAGATGAGCAGCGGCGGCGATGCGTCGCTGCCCTGCCACGTTGCGACACGCAATGTCTGGCCATCGAGGTCGATCGTTCGGATTTGCATGCTGCAGGCAGATTCAGGGTTTATGTGCATTGTTATCTCCCAAATGTTCTTCTGGATGCGAGTGTTGCATTCGATGCGCCGGTGTACCGCACGCGCTGTGCAGTATTACTTCTTCTTCGGTTGAAGCAGCGCCTTCAGCTCTTCGACACGCTCGGCGACACGCTTCGTCACGACCGCGACGCTGTCCGACTGCGCGCGGTAAGCCGTGTCCGCGAGGTCCTGCACATCGACGAGCGCTTTGTGCAGCGTTTGCTTGACCGTGTCGCCCGCGTTGGCGATGGACTGTCCGCCCGGCTGCGTACACCGCGCGACGAACGCCTGCAGTTCTCCCAGCGACGTACGAAGAATCTCCGACTGCTTCTGCGCCAGCGACTGCACGCCTGCCAGCGCGGTCGTGTTGGCTTCGGCGACTGCCTCGATATCCTTGCGGCGCGATTCGACCATCGCGCTGATATCGATGCCGGGCAGCTTGAACTGTCCGAAGAGCTTCGTGTACTCGGTGAAAATGCTGTTCTTGCTGGTCGATTCCATCGTCAATACTCCATAGGGACTGCGTTAAAGAAATGTGTGAATGTCATGCTTCGAGGACGTAGGTTCCCGGCGCCTTCACGCCTGCGGGATGCCGCACGCTGCCGACCGAGGCGGGTGCGGAACGCCGCTCGCCGGAACGCTCCGCGAGCCATTTGCTCCAGTTGCCCCACCACGAGTCTTTCTCGGGCTGGGCATTGGCAAGCCACGCATCGGCGTCGGCGGGCAGCGTCGGATTGAGGAAGAACTTCGCCTTCGGATTGCCCGGCGGATTGATCAGGCTCTGGATATGCCCGGCCGAACTCAGCACGAAGCGCGTCTCGCCGCCGAAAATGCGCGCCGTGTTGTAGACGCCCTTCCACGGCGTGATGTGATCGGTCATGCCCGCCACCACGTAGGTGTCGCACTTCACCTCGGACAGGTCGATCGGCGTGCCCAGCACGGTCAACGCACGCGGTTTGCTGAACAGGTTGCCCGTGAAAATATCGAGCAGTTGCCCATGCATGCGCGCGGGCAAGCGGGTCGCGTCGTTGTTCCAGTAGAGGATGTCGAACGCGGGCGGCGCCTTGCCGAGCAGATAGTTGTTGACCCAGTAGTTCCAGACGAGATCGTTGGGTCGCATCCATGCAAACACGCGGCCCATTTCCTCACCGGCCAGCACGCCTTTCGATACGCTGTTCTGCTTCGCGGCCGCAATCGCTTCCGGCGTGGCGAACAGACCCAGTTGCGAGTCCGCCGTGTTGTCGAGCACCGCGACCATCAACGTCGCGGCATGCACGCTCTTGTCGCCGCGGCTCGCGAGGTGGCCGAGCAGCGCCGAAATCGTCATCGCACCCGAGCACGCGCCGTGCAGATTGACGTCGTCGCTGCCGGTGATCTCGCGGATCGCCGCGATCGCTTCGAGCAGCGCGGCAACGTAGGTATCGAGATCCCAGTGGCTTTGCTCCGCAGTCGGGTTGCGCCAGCTCACGACGAATGTCTGGAATTCGTTCTTCACCAGATAATCGACGATGCTCTTGCCTTCCGACAGATCGAACACGTAGAACTTGTTGATCTGCGGCGGCACGATGAGTTGCGGACGTGCATAGACATGCTCCGTTGCGGGCGCATACTGGATCAGCTCCAGCACTTCATTGCGAAACACCACCGCACCCGGCGACGTGCCGAGATTCTCGCCCACCTTGAACGCCGTCTTGTCCACCTGCGCGGGCATGCCCTGGTTTTGCAGCATATCCGTCACGAGATTGCGCACGCCGCCAAGCAGGCTCGCGCCACCCGAATCGATTACCTTCTTCAGCGCCGCCGGATTGCCGAGCAGCGTGTTGGTCGGCGACACGGCATCGGTGAAGAGCGACAACACGAACTGCGCGCGCTCCTTCGTTCTGGCGTCGAGCGCGGAACGGTCGACGAATCCCGTCAGCGCGTTGCGCCATGCGACGTAGCCCTGCATCGTCATCCGGTACATTGCGTTGTCCTGCCACGCGGGGTCGGTGAACCGCTTGTCGCCCTGCGGCGGCTTGCTGTCCGCGCTGCCGCCGAGCACCGCTATCAGATCGCGAACCAGCGCCGCTTCCTGTTCGACGACCAGCGAAGGCTGACGCAGCGCCTGCGCGCCGATCTGCTGCACCGTTGCCAGAATGTCGCGCGGGCGCAGCCCGACGAACGGGTTCGGTCCCAGCATGCCCTCCGCAGCCGATGCTGCGAGGTCGTCCGGCGGGGCGCTTTGCGCTGTGCGTTGTGTTGTACTTGTTGTGATGCTCATTTCAGTCTCCGCCATCTTCTTCTCCAGTCTCCATCCATGTCGCTTCGCTCACGCCACCAGCATCGCCAGCGACTCGGCGATCAGCGCCGGTTTCTCCTCGCCTTCGATCTGCAGTTCGTTCATCGTCTTGATGATGATCCGTCCGCCCTCTTTCTTTTCCACCGACATCAGCGTCACGCGGCTTCGCACGCGCGCGCCTGCCTTGACGGGCGTCATGAAGCGCACCTTGTCGAGCCCATAGTTCAGGCCCGCCGATGCGTCGGGAGGAATCAACCCGATCTCGATCGCCAGCGCCGCCAGCAGCGAAAGCGTCAGATAGCCGTGCGCGATCGTGCCGCCGAACGGGCTCTCGCGTTTCGCGCGTTCTACATCGACGTGAATCCATTGCCGGTCGCCCGTGCAGGCGGCGAAGGCGTCGATGCGAGGCTGATCGACGGTGACCCAATCCGACACGCCCAGTTCGCGGCCCACGCAACTATCGATCGTCGCGATGCTGTAATCCTTGATGCTCATCGTGCTTGCTCCTTGAGAGGGATCGGGTCAGGCGAACTGCTCGCGCAACCACTTCTTGTTCGTCTTGCCGACGCTCGTCTTCTGCAGCGCGTCGACGAACCTGACGATCTGCGGCACGGCGTACTTCGAGATCTGCCCCGTCTTGCTGAAACCCAGCACGTGTTGTTTGACGTCGTCTTCGCTGACCTGCGCGTCCTGCCGGAGCACCACGAGCGCGACGGGACGCTCGCCCCACTTCTCATCCTTGATGCCGATCACCGCGACTTCCGCGACGCCCGGATGCAGCGAAATCAGGCTTTCGATTTCGAGCGAAGAAATCCACTCGCCGCCCGACTTGATGACATCCTTGATGCGATCGGTAATCTGGACGTTGCCCGTGGTGTCGATGTTCGCGATGTCCTGCGTATGCAGATAGCCGCCCGCCCACAACTGCGCGGACGCTTCCGGATTGTTCAGATAGCCCTGCGTGAGCCACGGCGTGCGAACCACGATCTCGCCGTAGGCCTTGCCGTCGCGCGGCACGTCTTCCATCTGTTCGTTGACGATGCGCAAATCGACGAGCGGCACGGGAAAGCCGGTCTTGCAGCGCAGCCGCACTTCTTCGTCGAGATCGAGTGGTTCCGTGTGCAGCGGGAGCTGCGCAAGACTCAGAACCGGGCACGTCTCCGACATGCCATAGCCGACGAACACGTCGATACCGCGATCGAGCGCGGCGCGCGCGAGTCCGTGCGGCAGCGCGCCGCCGCCGATCACGATCTTCCATTTGCCGAGATCCACATGCTTCGCTTCATCGCACGAGAGCAACATGTGCAGGATCGTGCTGACGCAGTGCGAGAACGTGACACCTTCGTCGCGCACCAGCTGCACCAGACGCTCGGGCACATAACGGCCCGGATAAACCTGCTTCACGCCGAGCACCGTCGCGATATAAGGCATGCCCCACGCGTGGACATGGAACATCGGCGTGAGCGGCATATAGACGTCGCCGCGATGAAAGCGCTGGCCCGCTACCGGGCTCGCCAGCGCGGCCATCAGCGTGATGGTGTGCAACACCAGCTGGCGATGCGAGAAGTACACGCCCTTCGGCAAGCCCGTCGTGCCCGTCGTGTAGAACGTGGTGGCGCGGGTGTTCTCGTCGAAGTCGGGAAAGTCGTAGTGCGTCGCGCTCGCGGCGAGCATCGCCTCGTACTCCGTCGCGAACGGGATGGTGTGTTCGCACGCGTCGCTGCCCGGTTCGTCGATCCAGACAAAAACGCGCACCGTTTCGAGCTGATCCTTGATCGCTTCCACTACAGGCAGGAAGTCGGTATGTACGAACAGGACTTCCGCGCCCGAATGGTTGATCGTGTACGCGATCTCCGCCTGCGAGAGCCGCACATTTACCGTCTGCAGCACGGCGCCCATCATCGGCACCGCGAAGTACGACTCCAGATAGCGATGGCTGTCCCAGTCCATCACGGCAACCGTGGTGCCGTGGCGCACGCCCAGATCGTGCAGGCCGTTCGCGAGCCGCGCGATGCGCTCGCGCATCGTCGTGTAGGTCATCCGCAACTGGCCGCGGTAGACGATTTCCTGGTCCGGCGCCTGAATGAACGTCGTGTGCAGCAACTGTTTGATCAGCAGCGGATAAGCGTAGGGTGTTGGCGTCGAATCGTGCCCGGCGTCCTGCATCGTTGTCTCCTCACAAGTCGGGCGATGGCTCGGGCACACACAGGTCCGTCGAGGCCTGTCGCGCCCAGTGCATCGCGAGTGAGACCATGATCGGTTTGTTCGGAGGGATGCAACATCCCCTGAACAGGGGAGTCCCAAGCGGCGGCCGGATGGGCACACTGCGTCTGGAGGGAATGGAGGGAGGCGGCGCGGTCAACCGCTGTCAAAAGCGGGCTGTCGGCTTACGTCGAGCCTACAGTCTGGAAGCGCCGACGCTGGCCGCGCGTAGCCGTTCGATGTCGAGAATCTGGATTTCGCCGAACTTCAGGCTGATGATCTGCTGGCTTTCGAGGCTCTTGAGCAGCTGGTTCGTGGTCTGCCGCGACAGCGACACCATCGATGCAAGGCTGTCCTGCGAGAGCCGGATCTTGCTCTGCACCGCGTTGAGGCCGTCATAGCCTTCGGCGATCAGCAGCAGGCGGCTGGCGATGCGTTGCGCGGCGGGCTGCAGCGCCAGCGATTCGGTGCTCTTGAACGACAGCCTCAGGCGTTGCGCCATCAATAGCGCGAATTCGCGCCAGTAGCGCGGCGTGGCGTCGAGCAGGTTTTGCAGCGCGGCTTCGGGCACGTGCATGAACAGTGCGCGGCTGACGGCGATCGCGTCGTGCGGGCGCGGCAAGCCGTCGAACATCGAGATTTCGCCGACCCATGCAGTCGGGCCGAGCACCGCGAGCAGGGATTCCTTGCCGTCGATGCCGACCGTGCCGACGGACAGCGCGCCTTCGAGCACGGCATACAGGCCATACGAGGGATCGCCGCACCGGTACAGCAGTTGGCCTTTTTCGAGCCGCAGCAGCGTGGCGTGGCTCATTAGATAGTCCTGCAGTTCGACGGGCAGGCCGCGAAACCAGGGCGTCGATTCGAGTTGAGGACGATAGTGAAGCAGCCTGGAATCCATGCACTTCTCGACGTGTCGGCTATGCGACAGATTTTACGCGGGATTGCCGACATCATGCGTTCACGGCTTTGGCCGCCCGCGCAGTCAGAAGCGCTGTTTTCAACGCACCAACCATTGAACAAGGAGTCTCGCCGTGAGCTCATCTGATGTCAGCCTGAAGCACGCAGTGTCCCCCGCCGAATGGGAAGCACGAGTCAATCTCGCGGCGGCCTACCGCCTTGTCGCGCAGTTCGGCTGGGATGACCTCGTGTTCACGCATATCTCGGCGCGTGTGCCCGGTCCCGAGCACCATTTCCTCATCAACCCATACGGGATGATGTTCGACGAGATCACCGCGTCGTCGCTCGTCAAGATCGATCTGGACGGCCGCAAGGTGTCCGATTCGCCATACGAGGTGAATCCCGCCGGCTTCAACATCCACAGCGCAGTGCATGCGGCGCGCGAAGACGCGCTGTGCGTGATGCACACGCACTCGGTCAACGGCGTCGCTGTGTCGGCGCAGGAAGCGGGCTTGCTGCCGCTGTCGCAGCAATCGCTGGTGGTGCTCGCGTCGCTCGGCTATCACAACTACGAGGGCATCGCGCTCAACGAAGAGGAAAAGCCCCGGCTCGTGCGCGACCTCGGCAGCAACGCGTATCTGATGCTGCGCAACCACGGTCTGCTGACGGTCGGCGCGACGCCTGCCGATGCGTTCGTCGCGATGTACTTCTTCGAGGCGTCGTGCATGATCCAGGTCCGCGCGCAGGCAGGCGGCGACAAGCTCCTGCCGATCGCTCAGCCGATCCTCGACGGCATCCGCAATCAGGTGACGGCAGCCACGCGCGGCGTGAGCGCCGGACAGCTAGTGTGGCCGGGACTGCTGCGACGGCTCGACCGGAAGAACCCCGGCTATGCGGACTGACGCATAGCGATTGAAAGCACCGATGCGGGAACCGGGCGGCACGACGTTATGGGCCGTGCTTGCCGCCCAGCGCATCGGCAGAATCGGAAAGCGGCTCGATCGAGACTAGGCATGGCGAAGATCTGTATCTATGGCGCAGGTTCCATTGGCTGCTACGTTGGCGGACGGCTGCTCGCCGGTGGCAGCGACGTCACTTTCATCGCGCGCGAACGCATCGGCCGCCAGTTGCGCGAGCACGGGCTGACGCTGTCGCAGTTCGGCGATCGCCGCTGGTCGGTGCCGCCCGAGCGCATCGATGTATCGACGGACCTCACGGCGGCCGCCGCCGCGGATCTGGTGCTCGTCACCGTCAAGTCCGCGGCCACGCCGACGGTTGCGGCCGAACTGGCAGGCGTATTGCGCCCCGGGACGGTGGTGGTCAGCTTCCAGAACGGCGTCGGCAACGCCGACATCCTGCGTGCTGCCTTGCCAAACCAGACGGTGCTCGAAGGGATGGTGCCGTTCAACGTCATCGAACGCGGGCCGGGTGCCTACCATCAGGGATCGGGCGGCGAGCTGGAGGTCCGGCGCGCGCCCGCATTGCAGCCGTTCACCGGCGACTTCGCGAAGGCGGGATTGCCGCTGCAACAGCACGCCGACATGCTGCCAGTGCAGTGGGCCAAGCTGCTGCTCAACCTGAACAACGCCATCAACGCGCTGTCGAACCGGCCGCTGAAAGAAGAGCTGTCGCAGCGCGCGTATCGGCGCTGCCTCGGCATGGCGCAAGAAGAAACACTCGCGCTGCTCGCGCGCGCCGGGATTCGCCCGGCCCGTTTGACGGCCATTCCACCCGCATGGATGCCGCGCTTCCTCGGCTTGCCCGACACCTGGTTCGCACGTCTTGCACGCGCGATGCTGACCATCGACCCGCTCGCGCGCTCGTCCATGTCCGACGATCTCGCGGCGGGACGCGCGACGGAAGTCGACTGGATCAACGGTGAAGTCGTGAAGCTCGCCCATCGTCTCGGGCTCGATGCACCCGTGAACGCGCGTCTCTGCCAGCTCGTACACGAAGCCGAGCAAAGCGAGGTACGTCCCTCATGGACGGGCGACGCACTATTGGCCGAACTGCGCGCTGCTTCGCGCGGTGCAACTGTGAGGAGCCAACGCTTGCCTGCGTAGCAGGCATTGCGTTGATCGATTCACATGGCGCTCGTCACCGACACGTCCGAAGCAATGAGGACGAACCTGTGGTTCAGTGGATTGCCCTCCGCAGGGCAAGAGGCGCTCATGCGCCATTGCGAGCCGGTTACGTTGCACGCCGGTGAATACCTGTTCCGGCGCGGGGACGCGCCCAATGGTTTCTTCGGGCTCAAATGCGGCAAGCTGAAGGCCTGCACGCTGCGCGAAGACGGCAAGGAAGCGATCCTCGCCGTAATCGAGGCGGGCAACTGGTTTGGACAGACTTCGATGACCAGCCGGCAGCCGCGCCTGCGCGACGTCGTCGCGCTCGAGCGATCGAGCCTGTTCGTCGTCAGGGCCCAGGCGTTCGACGAGTTGATGCAGAACCAGGCCTTCTTCCGCGCGGTTGCTGAGTTGCAACTCATCCACATGAACTGGCTTTATCGCATGGTCGAAGACGCGACCTTGCATTCGACGCGTGCCCGTATTGCCCGCCGGCTGCTGCTGCTCGCTGCAGGCGACGTGACGATGCTGTCGCAGAGCCGCCCGGAGGTTGCCGTCTCCCACGACACGCTTGCGATGATGCTCGGCATCACGCGCCAGACGCTCTCGCTCGAACTCAAGGCGATGGCGGAGCAAGGCGCGATCGTTCTCCGGTATGGCCGGATCGAGATCTGTTCGAAGGAGATGCTGTGCTCCTTTCAGGAATCCCATTGATCGCTCCCGCCCGGCTTCAGGCGGCCTAGAACGTATGCCGCAATCCGACCATGATGCCCAGTTGCGTCGTACCGTATGCCGAACTCAACGCACTGATGCCCTGGAATTGCGCGCCAACCATGCCGCCGCGATAAAGCGAGTAATCAGCCTCCACATACGTATCCGTGCGTTTGGACAAGTTGTAATCCGCGACCAGCTGAAACTGCGTCGTGTTGCCGTCGGCGGACTGGGTCTTCCCCGTCTGGATCGTGCGCCACACGTTGGCCGAAAGATGCGTGGAATCGCCTACCAGTTGCGTGATGCCGCCGAAGAACATCTTGCGCGCGGCGAACGTGTTGAACTTGAGCGCGGTCAATTCCGGCACGCTGAACGGACCATTCGGGAAGTTGCCGACAAAGTTCGCGTCCTGCCGGTTCACGGCCCAGCCGGCCATCACCGTGGTGCCGCCGAACGCATAGGAACCGCCCGCCGTCCACGACTTCAGGTGCGCCGATGTGTTCACGGCATCACGCGAATCGAGGTATCCGGCAGCCAGGCGTAACGGCGCGCCTGGCAGAAAAATCAGCGATGCACCGATCTGACTGCCCGAGCCGAACGCGCCCGCATTGCCGCCGAACGCATACGATACTTCGGCCGTCAGGTATTGCCAGCGCGCCGCGTACTTGACCATGTTGCTGGTCCAGACGCCCTGCGCCATCATGACTTCCGGACGAAACTGATAGAAGGTCGGCAACCACGGATTGGTGATGAAGGCGCTTAACACCGCGTCGGAAAGGGGATTGATCTGCCGCCCCATCGTCAGCTTGCCATAGGTGCTGGATTGCAAGCCGACGAACGCCGTATTGAAGAATGGATAAGCGGGATCGATCACCCCGCTGTTCGGAAAAAAGCGATCTTCGAGTTCGAACACCGCCTTGTTGCCGCCGCCGAGATCTTCCGTTCCTTTGAATCCAAACACACTCTCTGTCGCGCCGCCGTTAGCGAGTCGAACAGCTGAATTGCCCTGCGGGTCCGCGTGAGTCGTGTAGCGAATGCCCGTATCGACGACGCCGTAAAACGTCACCAAAGATTGTGCATTCGATGGAACTGAATACAGTGTCGCTGTCGATATCACTCCCGCCACTATTCCGCTTCTCCGAGCGGTTTTGGACAGCATTCTCCTGACCTTCATCATGCCTCGTCTCCAACCATTATGATTATGTCGTACAGCAAAACATAGCAACGGATCAGACGACGACTACGTACGATCTGACCCGCTGCGCTCAGCGCCCGGCGCCATACCTATACGTTGCCCGGAAAATATCGTGGCAACTGCCAGAAAATTTACAATTGACGGAGAGCCTGCACGACGCAATCAATACGCGCGACGCGCGTGCTTCAGTGCGCCCCTGCTGCTGCATCGCTGGCGCCTCCGGACTTGCCTGGTTTCGTGATCCAGATCAGCGGAATGATGATGATCATGACGATGGCGGCCCCGTAGAACACGTCGTTCAATCCCATCATTGCCGCCTGCGTTTGCACGGTATGGTCGAACAGCGCGAAGGAGGCCTGCTTGCCGAGTCCGAACAGCGAATGGTAGGTATCGAGTTGCTGGTTGAAGATCGGGTTGGTCGGACTCGATTGCTGCGTCAGGATTTCATGGTGAAAGATCGTGCGGTTATTCCAGATGACGTTCGCCACCGACGTGCCGATCCCGCCGAAGAACATACGCCCGAAAGTGGACAGACCGGCTGCGGCGGGAACCTTCTCGGGCGGCTGGCCAGAGAGGATGATGACCGTCAGCGGCGCAAAGAACAGCGCCATCGGAATGCCTTGCAGCAGCGTAGGCAGGATGATGTATCCCTCGCTCAGATCCGTGTAGAAGAACGAGCGCATGTAGTAGACGATCGCGAAGCCGATGAACGCAAACGTGCCGATAATGCGCGCGTCGGAACGCGGCAGGATCTTGCCCATGATCGGCGCGCCGATCACAGCGAAAATGCCCAGCGGCGCGGTCGCGAGTCCCGCATCGACTGCGCGGTAGCCGAGGTACTCCTGCATCCACTGCGGCAGCAAAACAAGCGTCCCGAAGAAGATCCCGTAGGCGACGGCAATAGAAACCGTGCCGCCAAGAAAGTTGCGCTGCTTGAAGAGCGTGAGGTCGACAATCGGATTCTTGTCCGTCAATTCCCACACGATAAAAAGCGCAAGACCGACGGCCGCGACGATCGTCAGGATGATGATCGTATTCGACGAGAACCAGTCGAGATCCTTGCCTTTATCGAGCATCACCTGCAATGCCGCCACCCAGACGACCAGCAGCAGCAATCCAACCTTGTCCACCGGGATTTTCTTTGACGGCGTATCGCGATGCCGGTACAGCGTCCATACCATGCCCGCCGCGAACAATCCGACAGGGATATTGATGTAGAAGATCCATGACCAGCTATAGCTATCAGTGACCCAGCCGCCGAGCGCCGGTCCGACGATGGGTCCCGTCACGACGATCATCGAGAACAGCGACAGCGCCAGCGATGACTTGTTCTTGGGCCACGAACTCAGCAGCAGCGCCTGCGACATCGGAATCAGCGGCCCCGCCACAGCGCCTTGCAGTATCCGGGCAAAGAGCAGAATGGGCAACGAAGGCGCAATGCCGCACAGCCACGACGCAAGCACGAACAGCAGGATCGATCCCACGAAGAGCCGCACCTGTCCAAGGCGTTGCGTCAGCCAGCCGGTCAACGGTATCGCTACCGAGTTCGCTGCGGCAAAAACGGTGATGACCCACGTGCCTTCATCGACGGAAACGCCGAGATTGCCGGAAATGGTGGGTATCGCGACATTCGCGATCGACGAGTCGAGCACGGTCATGAAACCTGCCAGGCCGACGACGAACGAGCCTAAGGCAAGCTTGGCTCCCGTCAGCGGAGGATGATTCGTTTGTTTGGTCGTCATAGTGATCCAGACATGGTGATGCTGGCCTTCGTGAATACGGAAAAAGGGGCAGCGCGTGCATCGCATGCCCGGTCCAGATGCAAGCGCGTCACTCGTTCGCGGCGATGATGTGTGCGATCGCGTCGTTCGCCTCGTCGCCGTACTTCGCGAATACGTCGGTCTTGTAGGTCGAACGGGGATCGACGGCCGTCAGCGAAGCCGCGTTGGTATCCTTCACGTCGACGTTGACGTTCATCGACAGGCCCACGCGCAGCGGATTCTTCTCCAGTTCCTGCGGAGGAATTTCGATCCGCACGGGCAGCCGTTGGACGACCTTGATCCAGTTGCCCGTCGCGTTCTGCGCGGGCAACAGCGCCAGCGCCGACCCCGTACCCGGCGTGAAGCCGGCGACCTTGCCGTGATAGACGACCGACGAGCCATAGACGTCGGCCGTCAGCTCGACGGGCTGGCCAACACGAATGTGCCGAAGCTGCCATTCCTTGAAGTTCGCATCGACCCATACCTGATTGAGCGGAACCACCGACATCAGCGGCGTCCCGGTGGAAACGCGCTGCCCGACCTGGACGCTGCGCTGCGCGACGTAGCCCGTGACGGGCGCCGGCAACGTGGTGCGTGCATAGGCGAGGTACGCATCCCGCACATGGGCGGCGCTGGCCTGCACGTCGGGGTGTGCTTCGATCGACGTGTTGGCCGTCAGCGCGCGGTTGGCGCCGAGTTGCTGCTTCGCGGCGTCGAGCGCGGCCTGCGCCGACTTGACGGCATCGCGTGCGTGCGAAATGTCTTCGTCCGACACGGCGCCCGTCATACCCGGAGAAAGCCGGCGACGCAGATCGTCCTGTGCCTTCGACAGATCCGATTGACGCTGCGCGATATCCGCGCGGTATTTGTCGTCGTTGACGTAGAGGCCGTGTACGTGTCGAACGGTCTGGCCAAGGTTCGCTTCGGCCTGTTGCAGGGCAATGCGCGCATCGGCAGGGTCAATCTGCACGACAGGCTCGCCCTCCTTCACGACCTGCGTGTTGTCCGCGTTGACGCCGATCACCGTTCCTCCGACCTGAGGGGTGATCTGAACGACGTTGCCGTTCACATACGCATCGTCCGTTTCGACGTGAAAGCGCGCGACCGTGTAGTAGTAGGCTCCGTACGCTGCGCCGGATGCAGCCAGCGTAGCGGCGAGCAACGCCAGCAGCAGTTTGCGCTTTCCGGCTTTCTTCGGCGGCTCGATTAGGTGTCGGGGTTGGGGTTGGGATTGAGGTGCATTCATCGTTGAACTCCAGCAAGGCTTGATCGACGCCGTCCATCGTTTGATGGCGGCGGCTCGAATGGGTTAGTCGGTTGTCTTGACGTTCGAAGGGGTTGGAATCGGCGTGTCGGTGCTCGACGCGAGGCCGGCTTGCGTTGCGTCGAAGCCGCCGCCCATCGCCTTGATCAGGCCGATTTGCTGATCGCGGCGCGCCATCTGCAGGTTGATGACGGACTTTTCGGCTGCTAGACGGTTGTCGTCGGCGTTCAACACCTGAAGTTGCTCGCTCAGTCCAGATCGGTAGCGAACCAGCGCCAGTTGATACGCCTTGGTCTGCGCGTCCAGCGCCTGCTGCGAGTCGACCAGTTGCCGATCGGTCGACTGGATCTGCGAAACCTGCGTAGCAACATCCGACAGCGCGTTGATCAACGTGTGGTTGTAATTCGCCACGTCGTAGTCGAAGTCCGCATAGCGCTCCTTCAGTTGCGATCGCAGCGCCTCGGCATCGAAAATCGGCAAATGGATTGCCGGTCCCGCCTGCATCTGACGACTCGATGCCGTGAGGAAACGTCCCCACCCAAATGCGTCGAGACCCGCCGACAGCGAAAGATTGACGTCCGGGTAGAACTCGGCCTTCGCCTCCTTCACGTCATGCATGGCCGCAGCGACCTGCCAGTAAGCAGCCACGATATCGGGCCGTCGCGAGATGAGGTCGGCCGGAAGGTTGTCCGGCAACGCGACCACACGGCTCGCGCCGAATGAAGGATTGGCGACCTTCAGTCCACGGTCCGGCCCCTGCCCCAGCAACGCGCCCAACTGGTAACGCACCGTTGTGATCTGCCCGTCGAGATCGCTAACGCTCGAGCGGCTGGTTGCTGTTTCGCCGTACGCAGTCTGCTTTTCGACGTTCGTATCGAGGCCTGCGCCGACGCGTCCATCCGTGATCCGCCCGATGTCCTCGCGATTGCGCACTTCGCGACTCTCGACGTCGCGCAATGCGTAAAGGAGCGCGAGGCGGTTGTAGGTGCTTGCGACCGACGCAGCAAGCGTCACGCGGACCTCTTCGGCTTCCGCCTGGGTAACCCTTTCCTTCGAGACGGCCTGACGAAGCCGCTCGCGATTCTTGCCCCACAGGTCGAGGTCCCACGACGCGCTGACGAGCAGATTGTTTTCGCTTTGCGTCGAGCCCGCATAGGGTGGCGGCACGATCGCGTTGGCCGAGAAGTGTTCGCGGGTCCACGAGTAACTACCGCTTACGTTGGGATAGAGCAAGGATTTCGCGCTGCCGACATAGGACGTCGCTTTCTCGATGCGGGCGCGCGCCTGATCGATGGTCGGGTTGTCCTTCAGCGCTTCGTCAATCAGTTTCGGCAGTTGTGGATCGCCGAACTGCTGCGCCCAATCGAGTGCGGGCCATTGACCGCCCTGGTCCGGCAAGCTCTGCTTCGTTTCATAGGTCGAAGGAGACTCGATTTTCTTGTCACTCTTGATACCGGCGTAGTTGACGCATCCCGCCAGGCTGAATGCTGCGACTGCCGCAGCGAGCAACGCAGCCGGTTTGCCGGCGAACAACCCGCGTCGCCCTCCGTTCGATCTGCTTTCCAATGTCCTCATGTTCAATTGCGTGATCATGCTTCGGCATCCGTTAAAAAGTGTATATGCACATGCTAGGATTCGTTGAGGCGCTCATCAATGCTCGGGAATGCATCAGTTTGTTGCCGTGTCGTTATCAGCCGTTGGGCACGTCGCGCGTGACGCGGAACAGTTCGTTCCTCAGATGCACGGCCTGCTGCTGGCCAAACACGACTTCGAAATTCGCCTGAGCAGCACGCCAATGAACGGTCGCCTGTTCGAATCTTTCATGGCCCTTTTCGGTGAGCGTGAGGCGCAAACGTCGCTTGACGCGCTCCTCGGCGGGCGCCATCACGAGGCCATCGCGCAGCAGCGGCTTGAGGATGCGTACCAGCGTCGTCCGGTCCGTCACGAGCGCGTCGGCCAGTTGAATCATTGTTGATTTCGGATGGCGATTCAGCATGCTCAGGATGCTGAACTGCGTCGGCGTAATGCCGACCTTGGAAAGATGGCGTTCGTACAGCTTCGAGATATGCCGCGCTGCCTGCCGTACGGCAAAGCAGTCATCGGTTTCGGATGAGATCGGGTTCATTTCTACGGGATATTATTTGATACCGTGTTCTATTTATATTCGGCATCCTTAGCATTGAAAATACATCTTCCGGCTCACTGACAGGCTTTCTTCAGTCGCGCTCCGCCTCAAGCGAGCGGCGTTTCAACCGTGCGGCGTTTTCAGCGCTGCGTGAATCGGTGCCGAATGATTTCGTCGCCCAGCTGAGTGCGCCGATCCATCCGGCTATGGTCCATCCAAGAACAAGATTGAGGAGCAGGACACGGGCCGCTTCCTGCTTCAGCCTGCGACTGGCGATCATCGAGGGTGTGAAATAAACGCCCACACCGATTGCGATCAATATGTAAGACATAAATACGTGCATCTGGCACCTGTTCTGATAACGCTCGACTTCAAGAAAGAGCACTTGAAAGTGCATGCGCACAGAATAGCCAAACGACGCGTGGGAATCGATGCCTGGCACGCCATCAAACTGTTGTTTCCAGATGCATCAATCGAGTTCCGTCAGCGCGGCGCCGTACGCTCGAAAAAATCCGTCGCGTGATCGATGAACGCGCGCACCTTGGCGGGCAGCAGTGTCCTGTTGCTGTAAGCCAGGCGGATCTCGATGCCAATGTCGGTGAGCTCAAAATCGGCGAGCAGACGAACGAGCGTGCCGGACGCCAGTTCGTTCTCGATGAGCGAGACGGGCACGATTCCAATGCCGAAACCCTGCAGCACCATTTCCCGGTTGAACGCGGGACTGTTCGATGACACGTCGAAACGAAGGGGAATCGTCAGTTCCTCGTTTTCGATCCGAAAGCCGACGCTCGGTCGCCGAAGCGACGGCGACATGGCCACGAAGAGATGATTGGCCAGTTCCGACGGGTGCTTCGGCGTGGACGCCCGCTGCAGATACTGCGGTGTCGCGACGATGATGAAGGGAATGCGTTCGAGCAACCGCACCACGGCCGTCTCGCTCGTCAACATATAAGGCACGACGATGCCGAGATCGTAGCCGTCGGCCACGAGGTCGACGGGGCGTTCGGTTAGCGTGAGGTCCAGCGTGACTTTCGGGTGTGCGCGTTTGAATTCGGCAATCAGCGGAACGAGGCGCTCCATCGTCGCAGTGGTGTGGGCGACGAGGCGCAGCACGCCGCCCGCCTCTTTTGTCTGATTGCCGACGTCCGCTTCGAGTGCGTCCAGATCATCGAGAATGCGCACGCAGCCTTCGTAGAATCGCTCGGCTGCCTCGGTGAGCGATACCTGGCGCGTTGTCCGGTGCAGCAGCCGGCACCCTACGCGCTCCTCCAGCGCCGAGACGGCCCGCGACACTGCCGGCCGGGCCATGCCATGCATGTCGGCTGCCCGCGCGAAGCTTTTCAATTCGACCACTGACCGGAAAACACGCAGGCTTTCAACGTAGTCCATGGAGAAATCTCGCTATACGTGCGGGAGCGACCGGTTTGGTGCGGCCTGTCGGACGGCTTGACTGTGCGGCTTCAGCGGACGCCTGGTTGCCTATTTGTACAGCCTGCCTGGATAGTGAACGACATCCTTGACGCGCTGCATCCATCCGCCAGGCGGAGGTGACAAGCTTGCAGGCTCTCCTCGTCCGCCCGTGCCTTGATGACGCGCCGCGTCATCCACGTTGCGATGGACGGGCTGGTACTGCACCGCGAACCGCACATGCAACACGGTCGACAACGCGCGCTCGTATGCCTTCTCATTGTCGTCGACGGGCATGAGCGCCGCGAGCGCCCTTGCAAATTCCGACGCGTCTTCCATGTCCGCGCCCGTCAATGCGTCGCACTGCGAAAACGCGCGCTGCACATCATCCTTCAACGCCTGAACGGCGGCAGCGACCTTATCGTATGCCTGGGCGGGCGCTTCGACATGGGTCTGGAGATCGGATGGGTACATCGTCGGCGTGCCCGCGAGCACGTTCCTGTCGCTCCCGACCCGCGACGCGAGACGCTTGATGTAGGCGACCTCGGTTGCGGGGATGTTGTCGCGCCGCCCACAGCAATTGTGCAACCGGGAGGCGCCCTGAATCGCGGAGGCGAAAGACATGAAATCATCGAACTGCAGATGCCTGGCGGCACAGTCGAGGACGGCGTCAGGTGACAACCCGAGTTCGTGGGCCACCGACAGACTCGTCTTCATCGCGAGCAGAAGCCGTTCGCTCCATTCGTCCTGACGGAATCTTCTCACCGAACTCTCGTTCATCGCGGCTCCCGCCTGGACGTGTCGCATGCAGCGATAGTACGCCGGAAGGCCTTTCAGCACTATTACCGCGCCTGCACCGCATGCGTCAGCGCTTGCCCTGGCTGCCTTCCAGCGCAAAGTTCCTGAGCAAGGTCTGCCGGCTCGCCTTCAGTATTTCCTCGCCGAGCCGGGGGTCCGCCCCGCCGACCGCCCGCGACAGAATAAGCGCGCCCACCATCTCGCTGTAGAACGCAATCGCCTCCCGGCGTGCTTCGTCCGCGTCCACGCTTCCGTCGCGCTGTTCGGCGACGAGCGCCGTCAACGTTTCGATCATCGTTTCGAGGCCGTTTGCAAAATTCGATTGCGCCTCAGTGCCGAGCCGCCGAACGTCGGCAGTCAGCCCGGCGACCGCGCAGCCCTGTTCAATATCGCCGCAATGCGTGCCGGACAGGTAGAAATCCACCTGCCGCTTCAACCGGTTGCCGCCACGCGTAATGGGCGCCGCGATCGCTTCTTTCAGGTCGCGGTTGGCCTTGTCCATCGCGCTCGCCACGACTTCGGCCGCGAGCGCCTCTTTCGATTCGAAGTGGTTGTAGAACCCGCCCTGCGTAAAACCCGCGGCCTTCATCAACGCGCTCAGGCCCACGCCGTCGATCCCATGCTCACGGAACAGTTTCTCCGAGGCCGCAATGATGGCCTTGCGGTTCTCCACCGCCTTCTGTTTCGAGACTCCCATCGTTCGATGCTCCACGCCGTTGTCGACCCAATTATAGCGCCCTTCGAAAAATACAATGGTGACCACCATTGACTTCGACCGGCAAATCACCCAAACTCAATGTCAATCACCATTGTGTTTTCGGTGAATTCTTCACACTGGACAGGAAATATTCATGACCCACACCACCGAAGCAGCCAACAAGGCCCTCGTGCTCGAAGCATTCGACACGCTTTTCAACCAGCGCGACTATGCCGCCGCCGAACGGTTCTGGTCGCCGGATTACATCCAGCACAGCGCGCATATCGAGCCGGGCCGCGATGGTCTGTTCAACCTGATCCGGACACTGCCGCCGACGTTGCGATACGAACCCGGCGTGATCGTCGCGGACGGCGACTACGTGATCGTTCATGGCCGCTTTTCCGGTAACGGACGCCCCGTCGCATGGATTGCTGCCGACATCCTGCGCATAGAAAACGGCGTGCTGGCCGAGCACTGGGACGTGTTGCAGGACGAAGCCAGCCAATCCGAATCCAAGAGCGGCCTGCCGATGTTCGGCAACAGCTTTCCGCGCTAACAGCAACCTTCATTTCACAGCGAGTCGAACATGAAACTCACAGGCAACACTATCTTCATCACGGGCGGCGGCTCGGGCATCGGCCGCGGACTTGCCGAGGCGCTGCACAAGCGCGGCAACCAGGTCATCATTTCAGGCAGGCGCGCCGAGCGTCTGCAGGCAACCATCGATGCGAATCCCGGCATGCGCGCGGTGTCGCTCGACATCAACAATCCCGCCGACGTTCAGGCCGTTGCCGCCAGGTTGATTGCCGAGTATCCCGACCTCAACGTGTTGATCAACAACGCCGGCGTCATGTATCCCGATGGCGCGCAAGGTCCCGTCGACGACGACCTGATGCGCACGACAGTGGATACGAATCTGCTTGGGCCGATCCGCATGACGTCCGCACTGATCGAACATCTGAAGACGCGCGACGACGCGGTCGTCGCGAACGTGACGTCCGTATTGGGCTTCGTGCCGCTTGCTATCGCGGCGGTGTACAGCGCGACCAAGGCCGCCTTGCATTCGTACACGTTGTCGCAGCGCTATCTGCTTCGGGACAGCAAGGTCTCGTTCATTGAAATCGCGCCGCCGTGGGTTCGCACGGAGTTGCTGAACAGCACCGAAGAAGAACGCGCGATGCCGCTCGATACGTTCATCGAAGGCGCAATCGGGCAACTGGGCACCGATGCCAACGAAATCCTCGTGGGTCCCGCCGTGTCGATGCGCGCCAATCCGGGCCCCAGCGAGCACGCGTGGGTCAACGAGTTCAACGACCTGTTTGCGGCGGGTTGATCGCAACCCGTTGCCGCTATCGGGCACTCGGGTCAGGACGCGTCGCCAGGTTTCGTCGCTGGAAACAGCGACAGCCTGAGCCCGACGAGCGCGTGCAGCGCACCTTTGCGCAGCTTGTAGCCAGGCGCACCGGGATCGGCCGCGAAGTCCGCCAGGATCCGCTCGATGGTGGCATCGACGTCGGCCGCAAGCGCGGACGGTACGCCTTGACGATTGCCCGATTCGACGCATCGTTCATAGTACGACCGCACATCGTCGAGCACGCGATTCAACACGACCGGCAACTCCCCGGAAAACTTGCCCGAGAGTCTGCGCAGGTCGAGTGTGTTGAGCGCAACGCGCATGTCGCGCAGGCTTTCCGTCGAAGGGTGCTTGTCGTCGTCGCTCGGCGCCACACGCGGAATGAGCTGCACGAGCCGGTCGAGCATGCGGGCGTTCAGATCGCGCTGCTGATCGATCGATAACGTAGACGCGCTGAGAACGACGTCCCGCCAGCTGGACCGGGTGAGACGTGCCGTCGCCGCATCCGTTCCGAACGGGCGGATCACGCCCGTCATCACCGAAGCGAACATCACACCGGCCAGCCCCGCGAGGTTGGCATTCAGGAAGCTCAGGATGTTGGCGTCATAGGCGCTGTCGATGCCAAGAAAAGTGGCCGTCGTCAACGCTACGAGCGTCGATATCAACGCCCATTTCGGACGTGGCATCAACAAACCGAGCGGCACAAACAGGAATGAGAAGAAGATGACCAGCACGCCGAAGTCCTGGCCACTCGGCAACACGACAAACAGATAGAACGCTGAAATGACGACGCCCATCGTCGCGCACTTCAGAAAAGTAATCATCATGGGCACGGGTTCGTCGAGCGCGGCGAAAAAGCAGACACCGATAGCGCCCAACGACACGGCCGCCGCACCGTCCTGCCAGCCCGAAGCAATCCAGATGCTCGACGAAACGAAGATGACCAGCGCAGCCGAACTGGCGGAGAACAAGGCAAGACCCCGGTCGAGAAACGCGTGACGCGTGCCGACCCGCCAATGACGAAAACGCGGTCGCCAGCTCGCTTTTTCGTACACGATCATGTCGCGCAAGCTCCGGCAATCGGCCCACAGATCCACCACTTGCCGCAAGCGCGACAGCGCGCTGGATAACAGTGCCGCCTGCCAGGTCGTCAATTCGTTGCGGGCCGGGTCCAGTTGCGCGATACGCATCCGCAACAGCGACGCCCCGTGCTCGGGGTCTTCGCCTAGCGACGCGTCCATCCAGCGGCAGGTATCGCGCAGCAGTTCGTTCAGGCTAACGGGAACGCCGGGCTCCGATTTCTGTGCGGCCGCGAGGATATCTGCAAGTGCCGAGGTGATAGGCAGTATCAGTTGCATCCGGCCTTGCAGTTCCTCGCTGCGAGCGAGAATCGCCGGGCTGACGTGATCGTAGGCCAACTGGCTCAACAGGAATTCGAAGCCGCGCACACTCGTCGCCATCTTCTGGCGGCTTCCTGAAACGAGCGCGCCCACGGCCCGGCCCGCCAGCGACTCTTTCGCGTAAAGCGTCGCGTCACGGAACCATGAGTCGGTTCGCTCGATCAGCGTCGGCGCGAGCCGGCTCGGAAACAAAACGCTGCCGACGATGCTCGCGCAGACGATGCCAAGCGTGATTTCTTCCGTTCGCGCCACGGCCACGTCGAAGATGCTCAGCGGGTTCGATAGCGCCGGTAGCGCGATGACAGACAGCGAATAACTGGCGAGCAGGAAAACGTAGCTGCGTGCCGCACGCGTCGAGATCGAAATGTAGACAAACACGCCCGTCCACAACGCTATCACTGCGCTCAACAGATAAGGCGTCTCGGCGAAAGGCGGCACGAGGGCGACGGAAGCGAGCGCGCCGAGCACGGTGCCGATCACGCGATACAAAGCCTTCGACCTTGTGGCACCGACGAACGGGTTCGACACGATATAGACGGATGCCAGCGCCCAGTACGGCCTCGGAAGGTCGAACCAGAACGCGATGTAAAGCGCGAGCATCCCTGCAAGAAAGGTCTTTAGTGAAAAAATCCAGTCGCGCAGCGAAGGGAGATTCATCGGAACAAATCGCGTGGGGGATCAGTCTCTCTGCCCGGCAGATTGTCCAGGCTCGCAGTCAAACGACCCACAGTGTCCCGCGTTTCTTCGAAGTCTGCCCGGACGATCGCATAGGACGCGCACGCGTCGAAGCCGCAAAGGACGCGGCCGTGCGGTTCACCTTGCTCGTCCGATGCGAAGTCCCGCGATACCAACAGCCACTGTCAACGCGCTGTTGCGTTCGAACGCTCGATCGGGAGGGTGAAGCTGAATGTTACGCCGCGGGACACATTGCGCACAGCCCAGATCCGGCCAGCGTGTGCTTCGACAATAGACCTGCAGATCGCCAGACCCATGCCCATCCCTGTTTTCTTGGTAGTGAAGAACGGCTCGAAGATCCTCTCGAAGTCCACCTGTCCCGCGCCGCGATCCTCCACGTCGATCACCACACTATCCGCATCGCGACGCGAGCGGACTACCAGCAGTTTCGGCCGTTCCTCCGTTGCCGCTAACGCTTCGATTGCGTTGCGCACGAGGTTCACGAGCACCTGCTGAACCTGAACCGCGTCGGCTCTGATCTTCGGCACGTCTTCGTACAGTATCGTCTCCAGCGAAATCGCGTTGCGCTGGATATCGTCGGCCATCAGCGTGCATACCTGAAGGATCAGCTTGTTGATGTCGAGATCCGCCTTTTGTGGGGCTGCATGCCTGAAGAGCGCCCGGATGCGGCTTACCACATCGGCGGCGGCATTTGCGTCGCGAACAACGTGCTCGGCCGAGAGTCTGGCTTCCTCGATCCTGGGCGGTGTGGCGGCGAGCCACCGCAAGCATGCCTGCCCATGCGCGACGACGGCCTGAAGGGGCTGGTTGAGTTCGTGAGCAATGGAGGCGGACAGTTCGGCGACAGCCGCGAGCCGTGACGCCTGTGACAGCTTCTCCTGCGCGTCGCGCAACGCCTTCGCGACGTCTGCGCTGTCGTCGATAT
Organism: Paraburkholderia terrae; assembly: GCF_002902925.1. Lineage (GTDB taxonomy): Bacteria > Pseudomonadota > Gammaproteobacteria > Burkholderiales > Burkholderiaceae > Paraburkholderia > Paraburkholderia terrae. The sequence goes on from NZ_CP026113.1 coordinate 1,961,072, forward strand.
CGACATCGATACCAAAGAACTTCATCACTTGCGCACCGGCCGCCTCAGCGCTGCGTTGCTCTTGCGCGTGACCAGGCTCCAGCGTCGACAACAGTTGCGGCTCGTCCGACAACTTCCCGAGCAACGCGACGAGATGGTGTCGCACGTTTTCGGATTGGCGCGCGCCCTCCTCGATCGCGACGGCCAGTTCCGTCCAACCCGGTTGACGATATTGCTCGGCCAGATAAGCGTGGACGATGATCTGCGCGACGAGATCGAAGTAATCGAAGAGATACAGCGAGACGTCGACCAGAAGCTCTTTGCCAATGCGCTCGTCCAGTTCTCCCAGCGCGACGTAGGTGCTCCAGATTTCCCGCAAGCCGAGGCGCAGCGCCTGAAGCAGGCTTTGCAGCGGTACGCGTTGAGGCTCACGTTTCTGGCTGATTTCCCGAAACACGTTCATGTGCTGCGCGGACGGAGGTTCGCCCGACAACAGCGTCTCGAACCATACTTTGGCCGACAGCGCGACGGATTCGTGAACATCCTCTTTGGCGGCCGGCGGCAGCAACCGGTATCCGTCGAGCGGCGTCAGTGTCGCGAGCGTGCGCTCGACGACATCGGTCAGATCGGCAGCGAGGGAGGCGGTCTTTTCTCGCAACGGGTTGCTGATTTTGGGTACTTTGGCTAGCACGGCAATTTATCTATCGGTAACGGGCGCACGATGTCGACTAACAAGCAGCGGCGTCCACGGCTGCGCACCGAACGGTTCCCGCCTGATACCCTGCGATGAGATTCAATGCGGCGTATCACGTGGCGCGAAACGAGCCGTTCCCGGCAAAGTATCAGTCAGCCGCCCGGTGGGGATCGAAAGGCGCGCTGCCCGCGCAGGGAGCGCTTCGATCTGCATCCGGTAGATCCATGGTCTCGCGGCGCAACGCGGCCCGCCATCCCCCTTATTGGGGAGACGCGCGCATTCGACGGGGGATGGCGGCAAGCGTGCCCCGATAACCACGCGTGTGATTGCAAAATGCGTGTGACTGTTGAAGCGCCCGCGAACGTGCAGCGAATTTTCCTCTCGACGAAAGTCGTCCCGCCGCGTCTGCCGCCAGATCTGATCTTCCACTGTCGGTTCTACGCCAGCGCCAAGTCTCGTCCGAAGATTCGAAGCGACTCCAGTTTCATGTAATGGAACGCCAACTTCCTGCGAACTAACATCGATTCCAGGCGCTGCGAGTTGACACAGTTGTTGACAGTGATGTGCGCCGGCAGGAGATCGCGTGATGGCCTTGTGAAGCTTCACAGCGAGCGAAATTTCAGTCGGCAACAACCCCGACTACGGCGCAATCTTTATTGTTACGCTGCCACCGGTTAAATAGTGGATGATGGCTTTCCAGCATCTGCTCTTTCACGAACTCCAATCTATTTCGCGCGAAGAGCCTTGCTTTTTACGGCGCGCTCTCGAAGAGCGTTCAAATTAACCTGATAGCTTCAAGAAACATGAACACTGACATCAAGGACGATCTTCACGTCCGCCTCTCGCCGCACGATGCAGTTGTCGAAGTCGCAAAGGTTCTCTGGCACCTGCGCAGTATTCTGGCCATCATGGTCATGCTTTTCTTCGTTTTGTCGATTGCAATGTACTACGGTGGCGGGGCCGTCAATATGGCCACGCGCGTCCACTCATCGCTGGGCGAGACACTGTATTTTTGCGCGGTCACTGCGCTGACCATCGGTTACGGCGACGTCGTACCAACCACCACGCTTGGCCGGATCATCGCGGTTTTACTGGGTTTGCTCGGCGTGTTGATGACGGGAGTGACAACGGGCTCCACTGTCTACGGCATTCAGGTAGCGGCTCAACGAGCTGGCCTGCGGCCACGCTAAACCCTACACGATCCGCTTCTGTTCCTTTTCTCGCCATGCCCGGCTGATTCCAGATTCATGTAATAGCCGTCCTTCGGACTGCCGCCTATCATCTCTAGCCTTACGCTTGGAGCAGGGTGAACCCTTTGCGAGTCTGGAAGCGATACAGGGACAACCGAGAACCGCGCGTATACGCATCAACCTGATCTCCTGGGCACCTACTTGCCGTCAACGGGCCGCGCAAGTCTCAACCAATCGGATATGCAACACCATGATTCGCATCGAAAATCTGACTGTGTTCCCGGACCGTAGAGAAGTGTTCGTCGACGGTCTTCCTGTCGAACTTGGTTGCAGAGCGATGGATGTCTTGCTCGTGCTTATCGAAGCCAATGGCGCGCTGGTGACAAAAGAAAAGCTCACAGACCAGGTCTGGCCGCACACGGTGGTCGCTGAAAACAATCTTCGTGTCCACATCTGCATGATCCGCAAAATGATGGGCGAACATCGCAGGTTGCTTGTATCTGTGCCTGGGCGCGGCTACCGGCTGTTGCGACCGGCACAACCGGCTTATCTGATTCCAATGCTTGTCGTGCATGCCCAGTTGATGCGGTCTGCAAGATAGCCGTTTTGTGTTTTGAAGTGCATCGGCGCGCGGCGCGCGCTCAACGCGGCTTCAGTTCGACGGGCGCTGCAGCGCGATAGCCGCCGCCGAGTGCCTTGGTCAATGCGATCTCCTGACTGAGCATCTGCCCCCGTAGCTCCAGCAGCGCAACCTGTTCGGCGATCACCGGCTGGCGTGCCTGAAGCGCCGCGAGCCGGCTCGTCAGTCCGCGTTGATAATGCGCTTCGACGCTGTCCCTCGTGAACGCAATCGATTCGATCCGCTGCTTCTGCAGCTCCGTCTGGGCATCGAGCGCCTGCAGGCGGCTGCCCGTCTGCGCGACGTCGCGCACCGCGTTGAGGACGGCCTGGTTGTACTGCTCGATCAACAGGTTGCTCCCCTCGCGTGCGCCGCCAAGGTTCGCGTTGAGCCGACCGCCGTCGAAGATCGGCAGATACAGGCCCGGGATCAGATTGATCTGCTGGCTCGCATGCGTGAAAAGGTCGGCGAGGTGCAAGGCATTGACGCCGAAGAACGCCTTGATGTCGAAGCTCGGATAGAACGCCGCCTTGGCCGCATCGATCCGGTCGAACGACGACTCGACATACCAGCGCATCGCCTGCAGATCGGGACGCCGGGCCAGCAGTTCATACGAAAGCGCCGGCGGCAACGCCGCCTGCGAGCGCGGCAGCGCGACGGGCTCGATGGCGGGCAGGCCATCGGGGCCCGCGCCGACCAGCGCCCGCATCGATTCGCGAAACTGCTTGATCTGCGTCTGCGCCGACACGATCTGCCGTTCGACGGCCAGTTGCTGCGCTCGCGCTTCTTCGAGCAAGGTGCGTGCTTCGAGGCCGCGCGCGGCACGCGCCTCGTGTGCCTGCACTGCGAACTCTGCTGTTTCGTGCAGTTCGTTTAGCAGATCGATGAGCTGATAAGTCGTTTGAATGCCGTAGTAAAGCTGCGCCACATCCGCCGAGATTTCGAGTTCGACCGCGGACGTCTCGGCGAGCCGCGCATTGCTCACACCGAGCGATGCGGCGACCTGTGCGCGCTGCTTGCCCCAAAGATCGACATTCAGGCTCGCGCCCAGCCCGACAACGCCCTCGGTGTACCACGGCCCCGTCAGCCCCAAAGCCGGTTCATTCTGTGCGAACGGGCCAAGAAAGCCGTTTGCGGAAACATGCTCGCGATCCAGTAACGCCAGCGCCACCACCTGCAAGCCCGTTCCCGCGCTGACCAGTTCGACATCCGACCTGGCCTGTGCGACGCGCGTGCGCGCGATCACCATCGTCGGGGCGTTGGCGAGCGCCTGATCGATCAGCGCGTCGAGTTGCTCATCGCCATAACGTGTCCACCAGCGCGCGGCGGGCCAGCCATCGCGCGCGAGATGGATGTCGTCCGCGAGATTGATCTGTTCAGGGGCAATCTCCGTATAAGGGGTGGTGTCGTGATGGATCAGCGCGCATCCCGACAGCGCGGACGATAGCCACGCCACACATAACACGCGTCGACGCCACCGCCCATCACGCAAAACCGATCGCTGATTCATGTTCATATGGGCTGTGATGAGGGCGCCGCAACGGACGCCCCGTCCTGCACCTCGGCGCGCCAGTCCGGCAACCCCGCGACTTGCCGCGACAGTTCGTCCGCTGCGGCGATGAGCGCTCGATCGGCTGGTTCGACAGCTTGTGCAGCGATCTCGCTGCGTCTCGGCGCGCGGGCGTCGGGCGGGCTGGCCGCAAGCTCTTCCGCATACCGGTTGAGTTCGGCGCGCGCCTGTTCTTGCGTCGAGCGCACGGCATCGACCGTTTGCGCGTTCGACGCTCCCGCTTGCGCGACCAGCGTACTGCGAAGCGCATCGCCCGCCAGCATGATCTCGCGTCCCTGCGCGAGCACGGTTTGCGCGCGTAGCGTCCATTGCGCATGCTCGGCTTCCTGCCAGCCGGGCTCGAGTGCGACACGCGCGAGCGTCGCCTCGCAATCGGCCAATACCGCCCATGCCTGCAACTGGCGCTGCGCGTACGGCAACTCGTCCCCCGCTTCGTCGCTGGGCGTGCGCAGTTGTGCGGCGATCGCGCGCAACATGGTTGCGAGTCTCTGCCGCAACGCGTCGCCCTCGCCTTCCCGCCAGAACGACATCTGCACGAAGGTCGCCACGCCGACGCCCAGCAGAATGCCCACCATCCGGTCGCGGATTTCAGTCAGGTTCGTGGTTGGGCCGAACTGCCCGAGCACGGCGAGCGAGAACGTGAATATCACCTGGATGCCCGCGTAGCCGATCCGCTCCGAGCCCGCCGATATCCACGCCCCGAGCGCGGCGACGGGCAGCGTGATCAACAGCAGGCCGGCGATATCGTCGAGATGGGGAATGACGAACACCACCATGAAGAGCGCCAGCGCACTGCCAATGGCGGCCCCCGTCAGACGCAGCAGCGCACGCTGCGTCGATGCGCCGAGGCTCGGCAGCGCGACGATCACGCAGGTCAGCATGATCGTGTGTATGCCCTGCCAGTCGACCGCGTTGTAGAACACGTAGCAGGCCAGCACGGCGAGCAGCGTCTTCAACGAAAAGCGCAGATACGCGGGATTGGTCCATGCGTCGGGCGCCACCATCGGTTCGGCGGCGGCCGGTTTGCCCGTCTCCGCACCGCGCGCGGCGAGATCCGCGTACGCATGCAGCGCGCGCTGCAACTCGCCTGCGGCGGGAATCGTGTCGGCTGCATTGTGCTCTTCTGGTGTCGCGGTGCTCACGTGACGATACGGTTCACCCGACATCACCGCTTCGTCGAGTGCCCGGACGTTCGCCCGCAACTCGGACAACATCGCACGCCGCGCCGGCGACGGCGCCGGCCATGTATCGGGCAACTCGCTCGCGCCGCGATAGAGACGCGACGCGGTCGCGATGCATGCAAGCTGCGCCGCCTGATGCTCGCGAAAATGCGCGTCTCGCATCATCGTGAACCGCAACAGCTTTTGCAAGGTCAGCGCGCCTTGCTGGACAGCCGCTAGTGTGATCGGCGTGACGTTCGGCGTGTTGTCGATCAGTTGCGTCAGACGTGTGTCCAGCGCCGCAAGCTGCCGATGTATTTCCGCCTTGAGCTGCAATTGCGGTTCGGCGGGCAACAGCAGCGTATTGACCACGAGCGCAAGCGCGATCGGATAGTTGACGGCGACCCATACCCACAACACCGCGCGAATCAGCAGGTCGGCCTGATCGGTCTGATCGACGAAACTCTGCACATAGATCACGACAATCGCGACGATGAAAAACACCACGCCGATCTTCAGAACGCGCAGCAAATACACGCTGCCGAAAAACACCACACTCGCGACGACGATGCGCAGCAACGGATAATCGAATGTGAATTTCAGCAGCAGGATCGACAGGCCAATGGCGAGCGTCGATCCGACCATGAACATGATGCCGACCAACCGCGTCACCACCACGTTCGCCTGCGTGACGTAGAACACCACCAGCAGCGACAGCGGAAGCTCCGGCACTTCGAGCGCCATCGATGCGACGATCACGATTGCGCTGGTCAGCATGCAACGCAACATCACGTTGAGCCGACCAGGAAAAGGCGCAAGCTCGCGTGTCAGGAAATCGCCTGCATTGCGCAGCATAACGGGCATCGGGGGCAAGTAGTCGGCGGCGGCCATGGGCGCTCCTCAATGGCTTGCGCCGTCGTTGCCCGGGTGCAGCACCGCGACCGCCGACGTGCCGACGCGGAACAGCTCGGGGTTCGGATCGTCCACACGGATCTTGACCGGAAACCGCTGCGACACATGAACCCAGTTAAGCGTGCGTTGAATGCGCGGCAATCCGCCGGGCAAGGCGAGACCGGCTTCGTCGGACGCGATGCCGTAACTGATCGAATCGACGGTGCCCCGAAAGCGCTGGTCCGTATCGCTCATCAGATAGACCGTCGCGGGCGTCCCCGTCCTGATGCCCTTGAGTTCCGTCTCACGAAAGTTCGCGACCACGTACCAGTGGCGCGTATCGATCAAGGTGAAGACAGGTTTGAGCGCCGTTGCAAACTGGCCCGTTGCCGTCTTCAACGACACAATGCGTCCGTCGAAAGGCGCTCGCACCGTCGCATACTCGAGGTTCAATTCCGCAAGCGAGATCTCCGCCGTGACAACGGCGCGTTGCGCGACCAGCGCATCGACGCCGCTCACAGCCGCTGCCGCCTGCTGCGCCTGCAGTTGCGCGGCGCTGAGTTCGGCCTGCGTGGCGCGTTGCGCGGTGCGCGCACGGTCGACGTCCTCCGCCGACACATAACCGTGTGACAACAGCGGCTCCATGCGGTGTAGCGTATCGGAAGCCTGAGCGGCTGCGGCGCGTGCGCGCTCGACAGCCGCGCGCACCGACTCCGCGTTGTACTGCTGCGCGTTGACCGTGCGCTGGGTCAACTCGATCTGCCTGTCGAGCGCAACGAGCGACGCCTTGCCCCGCGTCAGCGCATCCTGATACGGACGCGGATCGATGCGAAACAGCAGGTCGCCCTGCTTCACCGCCTGGTTGTCATGCACGGGCAACTCGACGATACGGCCGTTCACCTCGGGTACGACGTCGATGGTATCCGCATAGACATAGGCGTCGTCGGTGCGCGGCGCGCGTTCCAGCTGGCGGATCACGAAGACCACCAATAGCAGCGTCAGCAAGACCAGGATGATGGCCGGCCATGCGCGCTTCTTTGTCCGGTTGGCAGTTGTCGCCATTGCATTACCTGAAGATCAATGTTGGAACAGCATCAACCAGACAGCGAGTGAAAGGAAAGTGACAAGCGTGGGATACACCACCGCCGCAGGCCACAAGACAAGCTCGGCCCGCATGCGTTTGACGATCAGATGGACGACGACCGTGAGCACCACGCCCGTGACGAGACAGAACAGCCAGTCCGGAAAGTACGCGCCGAGTACGCTGAGGGATGGCGAATTCGCGCACCCCGAGACGAGAACCGCGGCGATCGCCGCCGTCCCGCGCGCACGCTTTGCATGTGAGTCTTTGGCGAATGGAACGTGTCGTTTCAAGGCGTGCAGCCCCCGGGCAAAGCGTCGAGTTCGCAACAATAACGCGGCAATGAAGCCCCGCGCATTACATGAATATGTAGTGTCGCCTTAGTAAAGAATGATGTAAATCGCGCGGCGATTTGTGTTTCCCCAAGGCTTACTTAAATGCTATCCAGCATGTCTAGCAGCGCGTCGCCATCGACAGGCTTCCGGAAGAAACCGAATGCGCCTCTCTGCAGATAGTAGTCTTCCGTATGCCCGGTCGGTTTGCCCGTGATAATGATGACGGGCGTGGCCGCGCCCGACTGAACCGTTCTATCGAGCACCTGAATGCCGTCGATGGGCCGCATTCCCAGGTCGGTGACAACACATAACAGGCCCGAGTAACCCTCGGAAAAGAAATCCACTGCGGATTCATAAACCCGCGTTCCATACCCGCCAGAAGCCAGCAGGTTGGCCAGAGCCGCCAGGACGCGACGGTCGTCATCAATCACGGCAACGGTTCGAACCGAGGACGCGCACATTGTTTTTCCGGCTCATGGGTCCAACAAGGAACTGGCACTGGCGCCAGGCTCTGGACTATCGTGTCGGCGATGCTTCAAGCTGCAGTTTGCTTGCCTGCCTGACCAGCGTGGCGAATGAATCTGCGCGCATTTTTCTCATGATGTGGCCTCGATGTACCTGGACGGTGTATTCGGTGATACCAAGGACGGCCGCCGCCTGCTTGTTGAGCAAGCCGCTAACGAGTAATGGCAAGAGTTCCTGCTCACGAGGTGTCAGCGATTGATAGAGCGCGTGGAGGGCCGCTGTATCAGCCGCCTCCGCGCGAAGCACATGGGCTTTGGCGAGTGCCGCATCGACTGCGTTGAGCAACGCGTCTTCGTCGATGGGCTTGGTGAGGAAGTCAACCGCGCCGCCCTTCATGGCCAGCACCGTGGATGGCACATCGCCTCTTCCCGTGATGAAAATGACGGGGATATGAGCGTCCGCGCTGACCAGCTTCTGGACGTCCAGGCCACTCAAGCCGGGCATTCTCATATCGAGGATCAGACATGCAACGGCTTTTTGACGCGGTGTGTCGAGAAATGCTCTGCCGGAGTTGAACGCGTGGACAGTTCTTCCGTTTGCACGCAGCAACGCAGCGAGTGCCTCTCGCACCCGTTCGTCGTCGTCGACCAGATACACCAGTTCACCTGCGGATTCCATCGAACCCCTCTGTCGTCAGGAGGCGCCTCCCCTGACCTCGGACAGCCGGCCCACGATGATGTCGCTGGATGCGACGCTCACGCGGCCGTGCCGGAAAAAAATTATACCGCCGGGATCGGCGCCCGGAAGTGCAGGCAGCATGACATGTTTATGTAATGGCGGCGCCAGATTTGGTGCTGTAGGGGTAGATCGACTCGCGTCATCGGCCTGGTGCATTCTTTGAAAACGCTTCTGTTACCCAGCGTGTCCGCAATGGTATGACATAAATTCATTGCCCGCGTATTCGATTCGTGTCACTAACGCTGCCGTGTGCCTGCCAGACGCCCGCCTTCCAAAAATTACGCGGACGGGCGTGCGCCTTCCCAGGCACGTTGCAGCAGTGCCCTGAGCGGTTTCTCATCAATCGGTCGCGGGTTCCAGTATGGGTTTGACAATGCCACCTCGCACGCATGATCGAGGTCCGTTTCCCTCAACCCAATCTCGCGAAGGCCTCGCGGAACCCCAAGCTCTTCGTTGAGCTGGTAAAGGCCGTCGGCCGCCGACGCTACGTTCAATGCCCTGGCAATCCGCTCCATAGCCTCATCCGCAACGGGACTGTTGTAAGCGAGAGCATGAGGCAGCACGATTGCGTGCGTCTCCGCATGAGGCAGGTTAAATGTTCCACCCAAGGTGTGGCACAGCTTGTGATGAAGCGCCATGCCAACATTGCCGAGCACCATCCCGCACAGCCACGCACCGTAGAGACATTCGCTGCGCGCCGCTTTGTCCTTGCCGTTCTTGTTCACTCCACGCAGGCCGATGGCAAGAGAGCGAATGCCCTCTTCCGCCATCAGCGACATGACGGGATTTCCGTCCTTGGCGTACAGCCCTTCGGCGGCATGGGCGATCGCGTTGAGGCCGCTGACTATCGAAAGACGAACCGGGAGCCCCATTGTCAATTCCGGGTCGTACAGGACTGTCTTCGGGACGACCTTCGCATCGCGGCCCGTTTTCTTCAGGCCATTTTCGGTAATGCCGTAGATGGGCGTCATCTCCGACCCCGCATACGTCGTCGGTATCGCGATGATCGGTAACGATGATTCAAGCGCAATGGCCTTGCCGAGACCAATCGTCGAACCGCCGCCAATCGCGACGGCACAGTCCGCGTCAACAGACTTCGCATGCTCGCGCGCGCGGCGGGCGTTCTCGATGGGAACATGCATCTGGGCGCCGTCGAAGACTCCCGCACTGGAAGGACCGAGAAGAGCCGAGACTACCTCCGCCTGAGCCTTCTGTTCCGGGGTACAAAGAACCAACGCCCGCCGTGCGCCCAACGTCTCGACTTCCTGTTGAATCAACTTCATGCTTCCGGCGCCGAACACAACTCTCGACGCCTGCGTGGTATAGGTGAACTCATACATGAGATTAGCTCCCTGTGTCGTCATACGGTGCAGTTCGCCTAAACGTAGTCGACCTGGTGGCGAGCGATACGAATGTCACCGACGACCTGCTTCACCCGCAGATGCTCAGGGTGCGAGGCGTATGCGTCGAGCGATTCCTGGGTTTCGAACTCCGTGTACAGCACGACATCGCATGCATAGTCGACGGCACTTACGTCCAGCCCCACCTCGAGCCTGGTAAGCCCGGGAATCTTCCCACTCAGACTCTCGAAAGCCGACTTCACGAGCATCGCGGATTCCTTCTTTAGCTCGGGCGTGTCACCGCGAACATTCCACATCACGATATGCTTGACCATATTTGCTTCCGTTAATGTTGCTGTTGAACAGGTCAAATTCTCGAGATGCAATCTCATGACCCAGTACGCGTTCAAGCAAGGGGCACGTTGCTTATACGGCCCCTGCCAGGCTCTAAAGCTGGTCTAACGTAGAAAGCAGTTACGCCTTGTTCTTGTTGTACACGTCGACGAACACTGCCGCGAGCAGAACGATGCCTTTGATAACCTGCTGATAATCCACACCGATGCCCATGATGGACATTCCGTTGTTCATCACGCCCATGATGAACGCGCCCACCACCGCGCCGACGACCTTCCCGACGCCACCGGATGCAGACGCTCCACCAATGAAGCATGCTGCAATGACATCGAGTTCGAACCCGGTGCCAGCCTTCGGCGTGCCGCTATTCAGACGAGCGGCGAAGATCAGCCCTGCCAATGCGGCAAGCACGCCCATGTTCACGAAAGTCAGGAAGCTCACTGCCGGCACGCTGACGCCTGAGAGTCGCGCGGCCTTCGCATTGCCGCCAACTGCGTAGATGCGGCGGCCGATGGTGGTGCGATTCATGATGAACGTGTAGACCCCAATCAACACACCCATGATGACGAGCACTGTGGGCAAGCCGCGATAGGACGCGAGCAGGTAGCAGAAGAACACAATCAGCGCCGTAAGGACGACATTCTTCGTCACGAACATGGAGAAAGAACTGCTCTCGACGCCATGTTTTGCCGCCCCAGCGCGATGCCGAAGTTCAATCACAAAGAAAAGCGCACCGACAAACACACCGAGGAGAATCGACGTGATATGAAGCGCCTGTCCGTGAAAGAGGTCAGGGATGAAACCCGAACTCATCGCGCCGAATGCTTCCGGGAACGGGCCAATGGACTGGCCCTGCAGCACGAGGTTTGTCAAGCCACGGAACACCAGCATGCCGGCCAGCGTCACGATGAACGAAGGCATCCGCCAGAATGCAATCCAGTAACCTTGCATAGCGCCGATCAGCGCGCCGGCTGCAATACAGATGATGGTCGCCCAAACATAGTTGACCTCGTACTGGACCATCAACACCGCTGCCAGGGCGCCCACCAGGCCCGCCGTCGAGCCGACAGAAAGATCGATGTGCCCCGAGACAATCACCATGAGCATGCCGAGCGCCATGATGACGATGTAGCTGTTCTGAAGCACCAGATTGGTCAGGTTGAGAGGCTGCATCAGCACGCCATTGGTCGCAATCTGGAAGAACACCATGATGATGACGAGCGACAGGAGCAGGCCATATTCGCTGCCCAGACGCTTGACCATTCCGAAGACTTCGCTGTTCTTGACCTCGCCGCCTTCGACGGCCACCGGAGAGAGTGCCTTACGCATTTTCGATGCCTCCATTTCGCATGATCGCTCGCATGATCTTTTCCTGCGAGACTTCTTCTGCGGTGAATTCGCCGACAAACCGGCCTTCGTTCATGACATAGACGCGGTCACACATGCCGAGAAGTTCGGGCATTTCCGAGGAAATCATGACCACACACTTACCTGCCGCAACTGCCTGATTGATGATGTTGTAGATCTCGTACTTCGCCCCTACATCGATTCCTCGCGTGGGCTCGTCAAGGATGAGCACCTCAGGTTCGGAGAACAGCCATTTGCTCAGCACGACTTTCTGCTGGTTACCGCCCGAGAGGTTGCCAACGACGTGGGTGACGCCTTGTGCGCGGATTCGAAGCTTCTTCAGAAATTCAGTCGCAACCGTTATCTCCTCGTGCTCATCGACGACACCCATCCTGGAGACGCCAGACAGGTTCGCGAGCGTGATGTTTCGCTTGATGTTGTCGTCGAGAAGCAGACCGTTGCCTTTCCGGTCCTCCGTCACGTATGCGATGCCCGCCTTGATGGCCTTCTGTACCGAGGAAACATCGACCTGCTTTCCATGCATCAGCACCTGGCCCGTGATGTCTTGCCCGTAGGTGCCACCAAAGACGCTCATCGCAAGTTCTGTACGCCCGGAACCCATCAGCCCGGCGATACCGACGATTTCACCCTTGCGCGCCGTCAGGTTCACGCCTTTGATCACCGCGCGGTCTCGCTGCGTGGGATGCTGGACACGCCAGTCCTTGACTTCGAAAATCACCTCGCCGATATTCGGCGTGCGCGGCGGATAGCGGTCGGACATTTCCCGGCCGACCATCGCCTTGATGATGCGGTCTTCGCTCACACTCTCCACACTGCAATCGAGTGCGTCGACCGTCGAGCCGTCGCGAATGACTGTGATACCGTCCGCGACGCGCGAAATTTCGTTGAGCTTGTGCGAGATGATGATTGACGTGACGCCACGCGCTTTCAACTCGAGCAGCAGAGTGAGAAGCGTGTCGCTGTCTTTCTCATTCAAGCTTGCCGTAGGCTCGTCGAGAATGAGCAAACGAACCTCTTTCGACAATGCCTTCGCAATCTCGATGAGCTGCTGCTTGCCAATCCCGAGCGTGCCGACGGGTGCGTCCGGCGAGTCCGTGAGCCCTACCTTCGCCAACAGTCCCTTGGCCTTTGCACGCGATACCTGCCAATCGATGATGCCGCGCTTCGACTGCTCGTTACCGAGAAAGATGTTCTCGGTAATCGAGAGCATCGGTACGAGCGCGAGCTCTTGATGGATGATGATGATGCCAACCGCCTCGCTATCGGAAATATCGGCGAACGCCCGTTCCTGACCGTCGTAAAGGACGTCGCCAGAATAAGAGCCGTGCGGGTACACACCACTGAGGATCTTCATCAGGGTCGATTTTCCGGCGCCATTTTCTCCACAAATGGCGTGAATCTCGCCCTGACGGACCCTCAGATTGACGTTATTCAGGGCTTTGACAGCGCCAAAGCTCTTCTGAATTCCGCGCATCTCCAGAATGGTATCCATGGTCAAATTCCTCTGATTGGTCACGCTCGGGGGCGCGCCTGCGTGAAGCGGGTCCCGCTAGAGAATCCCGCCACGCTGACGTTCCGATGCATTACTTGAGTTGGGCCTGCGTGTAGTAGCCGCTGGTGACCAATTCCGACTGGTAGTTAGCCTTATCGACCAGGATCGGCTTCACGAGGTAGGTCGGAACAACCTTCGCACCGTTGTTGTAGCTCTTCGTGTCGTTGATGGGCACCTGCTTGCCGCTCAATGCGTTGTCGACCATGTCCGCTGCGACGCCGGCCAGCTTGCGCGTGTCCTTGAACACCGTCGACGTCTGCTCACCGCGAACGATGTTCTTGACGTTCTGAACGTCCGCGTCCTGTCCCGTGATGATGGGCATTGCCTGTTGCCCCGAACCGTATCCCACGCCTTTGAGCGACGAGATAATGCCAATGGCCAGCGCGTCATTCGGCGCCCAGACCGCATCGAGATGGTCCTTGCCATAAAATGCGCTCAGCAAATTGTCCATCCGGGCCTGAGCGGTCGCGCCATCCCAGTTACGTGTGGCGACTTTTTCGAAGGCCATCTGTTTGCTCCGAATCACAAACTTGCCGCTGTCGATATACGGCTTCAGGACCGACATGCCGCCCGCGTAGACCATATGGGCATTGTTGTCGTCGCTGGACCCGCCGAACACTTCGATGTTGAACGGGGTCTTGCTGCCGGCCTTCTGCCAGGCGCTGACGATGCTCTGCGCTTGCAGAACGCCGACGCCGTAGTTGTCGAAAGTGGCGTAGTAGTCGACGTCCTTGGTCTGGCTAATCAGGCGGTCGTATGAGATGACCTTGATACCCTTCTTCTGGGCAAGCGCCAGCGCGTCCGAAAAGGTCTTGCCGTCGATAGGCGCAATGACGAGCGCCTTGACACCCTTCGCGAGCATGTTCTCGACCTGGTTGACCTGGGTCGGAACGTCGTAGTTTGCATACTGCAGGTCGGCCGAGTAGCCTTTCGCCTTCAGTGCGTCGACCATGCTTTTCCCGTCGGTAATCCAGCGGGATTCGGTTTTGTCCGGCAGCGAGATTCCAACCACGCCTTTCGCTTGAGCGAAAGCAGTACCGGAGGTTGCTGCAAAAGCTGCCGATGCAGCCAGAATGACCGCGACACTCTTCAAAATCTTCATGATGCTGTCTCCTATTTAGGAATCCGTATTTACATTTCCGGCTTATGAAGCGCGGGATAATACCTGGCTGATGCCGCGCGGGCATCAGCCTGTTTACCTGTTAGCCGATCAAGACCTCGGCACCCGCCTCTTTCGAAGAAGCGAACATGGCCTCGATGACACGACTGATGTTGTATGCCTGCGTGGCGGGCACAACCGACGGCGTGCCGTTGCGCAATGCATCGAAGAACGCAATCGACTCGCGGTCGAAGTACACCGGATTGCCGATTTCAGCGATATCGGGTGAATATTCCGTCTTTTTAGTCGCCCAGATTTCCGGGAAGCTGGTCTCTTGCCACTCGGTCCAGCCCTCCGGATGGTCGCCCTTGCCCGCGTCATAAATCTTGTAGCTCGCGGGCAGCGAGCGGGAAGACATGATGCCTTCCGTCCCGTAGGCGGTGATGTCCCAGCTTTCGGTCCACGGCAAAACGTCCCAGGACATGAAGTCGACGCTGACAATCTTGTCTTCGTAGTTCAGCACCGCGCCCGCCGCGTCTTCGCGAGATTCGTCGCCGTGGAAGTTAGGGAACTTCGTGATGCGGGCATTCACCGAACGCGGTACACCGAAGTGCAAAAGAATGCGGTCGATCAGGTGACAGCCAATAACGAAAACCGCACCACCGATATCGCCGGGTTGAGTCATGTGCGGGGTACCCGCCTCATCATGCGAGCACCCACCGTGTGCGCGCACCTGCACGACTTTGCCGAGACGGCCACTTTTGAGCGCGGTCTGCATGGCGTCGACGGAAGGCGCGAAGCGCCAGCAGTAGCCGACCTGGACGAGGCCGCCCGTGCGCTCCACAGAGTCAACGATACGTTTTGCGTCGGCCGAACTGCGGCCTGCCGGCTTTTCACACAATACAGCCTTGCCGGCTTCGAGCGCCTCGATGGTCAGGTCGGCCATCTTCTCGCTCTTGGAGTGGACGAGCACGACATGAACGTTCTCGTCTGCCAGGATGTCTTCCTTCGAACGAGCTTCGAGACCGAGCGCGTCGACGAACGGCGTCAGCAGCGGGCTCGTATCCCACGCACCGAGCATCTTCGCGTCGGTACGACGCTGGATAGCCTTGACTCGCCCGGACGTGTGCGGGTGAGTGATGCCAAGACATGCCACGCCGAGCGTTTCGTTGGGACCAATCTTTCGGGTCATGACTTATCTCCTCCGGATTCCTGGTTACACCTTGACGGCTTTGCCCGACAGCGCGGACTCGAGTGCCGCATCCGCCAGGCGCAACGCCTTCAGACCGTCCTGCACGGATGTCGGCAGCGGCGAATTCGTGTTCAGCGCATCGACGAAGGCTTCGAGCTCCGCCTTGTACGCAGCCTCGTAGCGCTCGAGGAAGAAGTTGAGCAGCGGCTCGCGAACGTCGGTCGCTTCCTTGGACCAGCGCCGAATCGTCGACGGTCGAAGATTCTCTTGAAGGAGCATTCCCTTCGAACCCGAGACTTCCATGCGCTGGTCGTAGCCGTACACGGCTTCGCGACAGCAGTTGATATGGCATTGCTTGCCCGACGCGGTCCGTAGCTGCACCATCACCGTATCGAAGTCGGTCAGCTTTTCGAGCGACTCGTCGATGAGGCGGCTGGCCATCGCCATTACCTCGACGGGCTCTTCGCCGAGCAACCAGCGCGCCATATCCAGGTCGTGGATCACCATGTCGCGGAAGATGCCGCCCGAGTGCTCGACATAGTCACGCGGAGGCATGCCCGGGTCGCGGCTCGAAATGATGACCTGGCGCACTTCGCCAACATCACCCGCGTCAATCGCGTTGCGGAATGCTTGCGACGTCGGGTCGAAACGTCGATTGAAAGCGAGCATGACGCGGCCACCCTGGCGCTCGACCTCATTTGCCGCGGCAAGCGACTTTTCCATGTCGAGGTCGATGGGCTTCTCACACAGAACAGCCTTGCCGCGCCTGACGGCTTCAAGCATGAACGTGATGTGCGTGTCCGTCGGCGTGCCGACGACGACCGCATCGATATCTTTGCGTTCGAGCACGCCCGCGGGGTCCGTCGAGGCTTCGCAGCCCAGACGGGTAGCCAACGATTTTGCTGCACTTTCAACCGGGTCTGCCACCACGACCAGTTGTGCATTCGGACTAGCGGCGACGTTGCCAGCGTGAATGCGACCAATGCGGCCGGCACCGAGTACGGCGATTCGAATCATGTGAGTCTCCAAAGATACTTTGTCGGTTAAGGTCAAGCGCTTCAGGCGGCAGTCGTACTTTTTGCCGAGAACTGCGCGATGGTGGAATCAAAAGCGCGCTTTGCCATCTCGTCGAGCGGGAATTTCCGGTGTACCTCGGAGATGAGTTCCACGCCGTAGTACGGGAGCGTGCAGCCTGCCTGCTCCAGCGCATCGACAAAGGCGGGACAGTCGCCTGCGCCTTCGCCGCAAAGCTGGCGGTTAAACGTCGAGTCGTCGAACAGCGAACCCTTGACCTGCGCGCCAACGTCGTCCATCTCCACGCCCTTGATGAAGCGCGCCGGGATTCGAGCGACCTCGCTATAAGGGCTGCCACCGCGAGCTACGTGCCAGTGGTCGACCATCAGGCCACCATTGGGCTGGTTGGCGCCTTCCGCAACGATCAGCGCTTCCGCGATGTTCCGGATCGGAGAGAAAGGCATGAATTCGATTGCTACCGTGGCATCAACGGTCGCCACGTCCTGGCAAAGTTTTGCGAATTCGTCGGTCATGCGGGCGAAGTCGGCAGGATTTTTGTCGAATGGGCTCGCGCCGACTTTCAGATTGCGCATGCCCAGTTCTCCACCGAGTTCGATGAAACGGCGACGGCAATCGTCCGACTTGGCACGCGCCTCGCCGTCGAAGTACCAGTCCATGAGAATTTCGAGCTCGAAGTACTTCATGCCTGTGTCGTCGAGAATGTTCTTGACGCCCGACAGCCCGTATTTCTCGATGCTGTACTCGAGGTCATCGAGGATGAGACCGATGCCGCTCCAGCCCGCACGCATTGCCGCTTCGCAGCGCTCACGAAGCGGGAACGGGCTAATTTCGCTCGATGCACACGGATAAACGTCGCCGGCGAGGGTCCAGTACGCAGCCAGCAATTCTTTCTTCGCGTTCATATGTAGTACTCCTGTGTCTCTCTATGTCATCGGTTTTTCGAAGGCACACACTGCATGCCAAACGACTAAGGAATTGCCCGCGTGTGCTTGCCGGACGTCGCAAGCGTGAAATCCCACGACACAGTCCAGAACGGCGATGAGAACCCGACGCGTTCACCCGCTTCCGGGTCGTCGATCTTCTTGAATTCGGCGATGAGTTCACGCTTGACACCGAACACTGCGTCTTCGGAAAGATATGGGCAGTCGGGCGTGAAGATGTGAGTGATGACCGGGTCAAAGCCTGACGCGGTCACGATGAAGTGAAGGTGAGCGGCACGATTCGGGTGCCGACCCATTGCGCCGAGGAGTTTCCCAACAGGACCGTCCGAGGGAATCGGATAATGACGGGGCTTGACGGACTTGAACCAGTAACGCCCTTCAGCATCCGACGCAAAAACGCCGCGCAGATTCGAATCCGGCTGAATGCCTTTCTGCTGCACATCATAGAAGCCGTCGTCGTTCGTCTGCCACACTTCGAGCTTCGCGTTCGGAATCGGGTTTCCCTCGATATCGGTTACCCGACCTTCGACAATCATGGGTTCGCCCTTACCATCCAGACAGATGTTCGCGCCGTTCGGATATTCGGGTGCGTTGGCAATGTAGAACGGACCCAGAATCGTATTCGGCGTAGCACCGCTGGGACGACGATGATTGATAGCATCGACCAGCATCGAGACGCCGAGAACGTCCGAGAGCAAGATGTATTCTTGCCGCCAGTCGGTACACATGTGACCTGTCTCCGTCAGGAAGCGGATAGCAGCCAACCACTCTTCGTGCGTCGGCTCAATTTCCTTGACCGCGGCATGCAGATGCCTGACCAGAACTGTCATGACCTGCCGCAGTCGCGCATCGATATGCTCACTCATACGGGCATTCACCACGTCTGCTGAGTGAGCTTCGTCGAAATAAGGCGAGTCCGACTGCAAGATCGATGAGGCTGGCTGCTGCATGGGGTGTCTCCGTCAATGTTTTCGTACAACCTGGAACCGAGTCTATATTCGTCGAACCCGGCAAAACAGAGCTGAAAAGGGAATCTCTTTCGCGGTTGGTGGGAAACTGAACCTAGGCGGAGTTCCATTGTGGTCGCTCACCGGATTACGCCGTCCAATGCCGCTCATATTCGTTCTGCTGGAAACGCTCCACGAGCGCGTCGATGAACAGACGGACCTTCACGGGCATATGCGTGCGGGTCTGGAAAGCAATGTTCATCGTGAGTCTGGGGAGGTCCCAGTCGTTCAACACGGGTATGAGGCGGCCGGCTTTCAGGTCGTCAAATACGATGTACTTGGGCTGCACGAGAATGCCCATGCCGTCCAACGCGGCAACTCTAAGTATCTGGCCGTCATTGGATTCAAGTAGCGGCTTGACCTTGACGACGACCGACTCGCCACATCGCTGAAAGGTAAGCTCTCGCGGATTGTCGGCGAGCCCATAGTTCAACAATCTGTGCCTTCCCAACTCTGCCGGAAACCGTGGTAAGCCATTAGCTTCGATGTATGAGGGAGCTGCAGCCAATATTCGCCGCGTCGAAGCAAGCCGCCGTATTGTGATGTTGCTGTCGGCTTCGAAGACCTTCGTGCGAACGGCAACGTCAATGCCATTCTCGATGATGTCGTAGTAGCGATTGGCTGCGATTACATCGACTGTGATTTCCGGGTAGCGCGCAGTGAATTCCGGAAGCATCGGAGCAATGTGCAACATGCAAAACGAAAGCGATGCTGTCACGCGAAGTACGCCACTTGGCCGTACGGTTGCTTCCTTGATTACCGACTCAGCTTCACCGAGGTCCGCCAGTATGGATTTGCAACGCCGATGAAACTCAGCGCCAGCGTCGGTGAGATAGAGGTTTCGTGTTGTCCTGCGCACCAACTGCACGCCGAGTCGACTCTCCAGCGAGATCAGGTAGCGGCTCGCCGCGGAGATAGATAGGTCCGTGACTTCCGCAGCCCGGCTGATACTTCCCGTTTCAGCAACTTCAACGAACAGCTGTAATTCCTTGAACTGGTCCATCCGGGTACACCATCCAGGTCATTTGCTCGATATCGGCAAGGCGGGTCTTGTCGATCAGCACATTTCAGAACGTCCTCGCCACCGGCGAATAGAAGACCGTCTTTTCAGCAATGCGAGAAGAGACATCTATCAACAATCCATCAATAAGAGGGATTACCCTGGATGGACGATCGTGTGCGAGGCTTAGAAATTTTTCGACCACTGCACATATGCTGGCCGATAACCCATGATGGACGGGCGAATGCGCCTGTAACATCCGTGTAAAGGGCTTTCCTGTCCCAGTGTTCGCGTCTCTCTCCATTGCGCCTCAAGCATAGTCGTTGAGGACGAGTCTGGAGTATCATTTATCCATCAATAATCCATCAATTCTGAGGTGCCATATGGCTCATCGCTTCCTTATCAAGGAGATCGCACTTCAGGCGGGGCTCGGTGTTGCCACTGTCGACCGGGTGCTAAATGATCGTGCCCACGTTCGTGAACACACCCGCAAGCGCGTTGAGCAGGCCATCAGGGAACTCGAGAAGCAGGAACTGCAACTCGCGACCACCGGGCGAAAGCTGATTGTTGATGTAGTCGTAGAAGCGCCTGCGCGATTTGCCGACGAGATAAGAAGCGCGCTCGAAGCCGAACTGCCGGTGCTACACCCTGCCGTCTTTCGACCGCGATTCCACTTGCGCGAGACGATGACAACAGATGAAGTCCTGGAGACGCTTCAGTCGATTGGACGACGAGGCAGCCATGGCGTGTTTTTGAAGGCACGCGACGTTCCCGAAATCGCAGAAGCGATAGGCGAGTTGCAACGGAGCGGTATTCCTGTCATCACGACCTTCACGGACGTCCCATTGTCAGGGCGCATTGCCTATGCCGGACTGGACAATCGTGTCGCCGGGGCCACCGCTGCATACCTCATTACCCAATGGCTGGCTCCCCAGCCGGGGAACGTTTTGATAACGATGAGCGACGAGCGCTTCCGCGGCGAAGAAGAACGTGAAATAAGCTTCCGGCGCGCGTTGAGGGCGCGTCAACCGCAGCTCACGTTGATCGATGCCAGCGGTGGTCATGGCCTCGACTCGCTCACTGAAGAGCGGGTTCTCAATGTCATCGCCACACACAAGAAAATCGACGCGGTCTATTCCATGGGAGGCGGCAACGTCGCCATTCTCAGAGCTATCGAAGCGAGACAGCAGTCGCCCGTTCGCTTTATCGGACATGACCTCGACAGGGATAACGTTCGACTTCTCCGAGAAGGCAAGATCCAGGCGATCTTGCATCACGAGCTTCGACAGGACATGCGCTCGGCATGCCAGCACGTCATGCATTTTCATAAACTCTTGCCGGCGTCGGCTGTATCGCCATCATCATCAGTGGTCGTCGTAACGCCTGAGAATATTCCAGAACACATTGCGAGCCGATTTCGTTGATGCCCAGCAAATGGGTTTGAGCGACGAGTGCCGCCCGAACCCTTTCTGCGCTGTCAGAACCGCGTTGCAATGCCGGTAATTACGCCGAACTGGCTTTTCCCGTAGTTCGGATTGGTACTGGTCGGACTGCCATTGATCGGGTCGTTATTGCTGTTCGGGCCATAGAGCCCACTGTCCAAACCGAGATTCGAGGTCGAACTGTTATGGAGGTAGGCTAGTTCGCTGTAAAGGAGCGTTCGCTTGGACAGCGAATAGTTTGCACCTAAGGTGTACAGCGTCCCGTTACCGTTGCCATGATTGGCGTTCGCGTGATACACGGCACCTGTCACCGCGAGTGCTGATGTCGTCTGCCAGATTGCGCCAAGCCATTCATGATTCACGCTGGTCGGCAACGTTGTACCGGCAGGAAGTCCGGGGGCGGCCGCCGTGCCGAAATACCCTGCATTGGATGCGTCGGGCGCACTCAGATGCTGGTAACCGAGTACGAGCAGAACAGGACCGATTGCATAGGTGGCACCTGTGAGAATCGACCGGGAGGCAAGATAGACATTGCTGAACTGTCCATTCGGATCGCGAACCTCGTCATACGTCGCCTGCCAGTAAAGACCGGCCGCCTGATACGACAATTTGATGCCATCAGAACGCCCCTGCGCGCTGCCTAGACCGCTCGACGTGCCCAGTTGACCCGGCGCACTACCTGGGTTGCCGGCGTTCCACTTCGTAGAGTTTGTCAGGTCATACTGACCTTGCAGCGTAAAGCCAGCAATTTTCGGCGACAGATATTCGATGCCGTTGGCCGCCTGAGAAAAAATCCGGCCCCGCACCAGCGTCCCGATCGCGTACTTCTTTGTCTCCTGCGGGTCGACATCCCCCGAATACTGGCTGATTTCAGCTGAGCCCATGTTGCCGGCCTTCACCTGGCCCCAGGTCTCATTACGCAGCCCTACTGTCGCTTGACCCTCGAAGAAGCTGCCGTTTGCAAATGTGCCGTTTTGCGTATTCAGGCGCGACTCGAGCTGGAAAATCGCCTGAGTACCGCCGCCAAGGTCTTCCGCTCCCTTAAGGCCGAAGCGGGACTGGGCCCAACCTCCACTCTGCGCACCAAACACATGGCCTTTGGGGAGTCCGGTCTCGTATTGAAGGCCGTTGTCAACGATACCGTACAGCGTGACGTTGCTACTCTGCGCGCTTACCGATGCGGTCGCTGTTAGCGCGACAAGTCCACAGAATATCTTTCTCATCTCTCCTCCATTAGTAGTAGTCCTACCTTACATCTTTGATTTTGTAGTTCGTTCGACTCGGCCGACGAGTCCTCACTCTTTTCCTTGGCAAGAGGGCACGCAGAACATGTCCGCGCTCAAGCCTCAAGGCGTGCCCGATGCCTGGCCCGGATAAATGCCTGCGACAGATGGGCCGTATAAGCGTCACCGTGACGCGACACAGTCCACAGGGAGATGGCGACTTCCCGAAACGATCTGGATGTGACGACAGAACCAGGAACTTAGCGGTTCAGTTCGTGCAAGGTTGGAGCGAGTGTATATTTGCCGAACTCTGCAAAACAGAGCGGAAAAGGGAATCTCTTTCGCAGCCAGTGGGAAGGTCGCTCGTTCTTGCGTTGAGTGCCTTGGTCTCGGCTCGCATCGATGAAACCGGGTTTCCACACGGACTTACAGTCAGAGAAGGGACGGGGAATCGCGAAAGCGCTTGCGTCGCGAGGCATGCAGGTGACCGGTAGACAGGAATCCAGGAGTGTTTCGCCAGAACACTGGAGATACTCGAAAAAGCAGCGCGCCAGGCGCAAAACCCCAACACGCCCGTATCGGGCGTGTTGGGGTTCGACATACAGCGGCTCCGCAAGCGTGTGAAGATGCGCGGACGGACGCCGCCCACTTCCCCGCTAGTTCAGCCGCTTCAACTGACCATCGTCCGCATACCAGTCGACAGTCTTGCCAGTGGTGTTGATCGTCACCGCGCGCGGCTCACTGAACTGATCGAACGATTCAATGCCCGTCTCGCGTCCGACGCCACTGTTCTTAAACCCGCCCCACGGCGATGCAGGATCAAGCCGGTGATGATCGTTCACCCACACCATGCCGAACTCGAGCTTGCCCGCAACCCGATGCGCACGTGCTACGTCCTGCGTCCAGATGGAAGCAGCAAGACCGAACTGCGTGCCGTTGGCGATACGGATCGCATCGGCTTCGTCTTCAAACGGCATGACGACGGTGACGGGCCCAAACACCTCGTCCTGGCCAATCTCCGATTGCGGGCTGGCGTCATGGATCACCGTCGGCTCGAGAAAGTAGCCCGACGTCAATCCTTGCGGCACGCGTCCACCCGTCAGCACTTTCGCGCCCGCCTCCTTCGCGCGCTCGAGCATCGCCAGAATGCGTTGCCTCGAACGATCCGAAATTACAGGCCCAAGCTGGGTCTTGGCATCGGCAGGATCGCCGACTCGAATGCCCACCGCCTTCAGGCGGAAACGTTCGAGAAACTCCGCGTACATCGACTTCTGCACGAGGATGCGCGCGCCGCACACGCAGGTTTGCCCGGCACCGATGAAGGCCGCGAACGCCGCGCCGTTCACCGCGCGCTCGATGTCGAAATCATCGAACAGAATCACCGCGCCCTTGCCACCCAGTTCCAGCGTGGTCAGCGCGAAATTGCGCGCCGCCGCCTCGCCGATCGTGCGGCCCACTTCCGTGCCGCCCGTGAACACGACCTTGCGGATGAGCGGATGCCGTGCCAGCGCCGCGCCCGCTTCGCGCCCTTCGCCGTTCACCACGTTGACGACGCCCCTGGGCACGCCCGCTTCCTGCAACAGCTTCACGAGCCGGACGGTTGTCAGCGGCGTCTGCTCCGATGCCTTGATGACCACGCTATTGCCCGTCGCAAGCGCGGGCGCAAGGCTCTTCGAAAGAATCATCAACGGATGATTGAACGACGTCATCAGCGCGACCACGCCGAGCGGCACACGCTGCGTGTAGCACAGGTACGGTCCTTCAATGGGAATCACGTCGCTGCGGCGCGTGAGGGCGAGCGCGGCGAAGTACCGGTAGAACTGCGGCAACCGCGAAATCTGCGCGCGCGTTTCGGAGATCGGGCGACCGTTGTTCAGTGTCTCCAGCTTGTAGAACTGTTCGAGATCCGCTTCGAACAGATCGGCAAAGCGGTTCAGCACGCGCGCGCGTTGCTGGATCGGCATGTCGCGCCACGCGCCGCCTTCGAAGGCACGGTGCCCCGCCTGCACCGCGCGGTCGACGTCGTTCGCCGACGCAGCCGCCAGTGCGCCGATCACTTCGCCCGTCGCGGGATTGACAATATCAAGCGTATGGTTCTTCTCGGCATCCGTCCATTCGCCGTCGATCAACAATTGTGCGTCGTAGTGCTGGGTGTTCGTCGTATCCATTGCGTCATTCCTGTTTGTTCACTTGAGAGGCGAAGCGTGCGCGTCGGCATGAAGCGCGTCGCGCGCGAGTGTGTCTTCCGGCTGAAGATCTTCGAGGCGTTGTCCCGTCGGCTCGACGCCGAGCCATGCGACCACCACGATCTGCACGGCGAGCAGGCCGATCATCAAGGCAAGCACGCCGACGACACCGTGCTGCGCGAACAGCGCCACCACGATGAACGGCGTCACGATGGTTGCGCCACGCCCAAGCGTGTTGCAGACGCCAGACGCGCGCAGCCGCACTTCGGTCGGAAAAAGTTCGGGCACATACACGGCGAACAGCAGCGCGACCAGCACGTAGATGGGAATGGTCAACAGCAGCCCGACGATAGGCAGAATCACAGGGCTCGTGATGAACGGGTACATCGCGCCGAACAGAATCGCCGCGAACGACGAGCCGATGATGGTCGGCTTGCGGCCCCATGCATCCGCCGTGAGCGCGCCGATTGCGGAGCCGATTGGCGCACCGAGCGACATCACGAGCGCAAAGCCGAACGACTTCGCGATACTGAAGCCCTGATGCACGAAGAACGTCGGCAGCCAGGTCACGAAGCCGTACAGCAGCGTGTTGATGACCACCAGCGTCACGCAACCGACGATCATCCGCTGCAGCATCGCGCCGCTGAAAAGCGAACCGAACGTGAGCACTTGCGGCGCGGTTGAGCCTGCTTTCATCGAAACGGGAGCCGGCAGCGGCTCGCCACCTCGCGCCGCCGTCACTTCGGCTTCAATGCGACGCAGGATCGCGTCGGCTTCGTCGTGCCGTCCGACGGAATCGAGCCAGCGCGGCGACTCGGGCAAGGCCTTGCGCGCATACCAGACGCCGAGCGCGCCAAGTCCACCGAGCACGAACATCGCGCGCCAGCCGAACGATGGAATCAGCAGCAAGCCGATCAGCCCCGCGACAGGCAATCCCGACACCACGAAGACAGCCATCAGGCCCTGCAGCCTGCCGCGCTTTTGCGGTGGCACGAATTCGGTCAGCGTCGAGTAACCGACCACGTTTTCCGCGCCGAGGCCGAGTCCCATGACGAAGCGGCACGCGATCAGCACACCCATGTTCGGCGCGAGCGCCGCACCGAGCGACGCCAGTCCGAATACCGCAAGGTTCGCCTGATAGGTGAACCTGCGCCCGAAGCGGTCGCCGAGAAAGCCGGTTCCCAGCGAACCGAGCATCATGCCGAGAAAAGTCAGCGACACGAACAGCGCATTCTGTCCGAGCGTGGAGAAGCCGCTCTTGAGCGTCGCACCGAGCACCGTCGACGCCACGTAGATATCGAAACCATCGAAAAACATGCCAATGCCGATCAGCCACATGATGCGCCGGTGAAATCCCGACATCGGCAAGCGGTCGAGCCTTGGCCCTGCGTTGACGTACATGTCTGTCTCCTGTCGACGTGTCAAAGTCGCGTGACGTCCCCGTTCAGTGACGCACGCGCCGTAGCACGTCGTGTTGTATCGCGTGAGAGATGCATTACCGTGTTCAGCGGCTCTGCATCAGCCGCAACGCATTGACGGTCAACATATCGGTTGCGCTGCGGAAGTTGTGTTCGACGCTGCTTTCCTGTGCCGCGAGGAAAAACGCCTTGCACTGCCTAGCACCCGCTTCGTCGAGCGAGAGAATGCGTTCGGCTAGCGCATCCGCTTCGGCATGCAGATTCGCTGGCTCGCACACGCGCGTGACGAGGCCCGCCTGCACGGCAAGTTCGGGTGTGATGGCGTCGCCAAACAGCACCATCGGAAACACCGCCTTGGGCAACGCATAGCGGCCGAGATAGGCCATGATCGCGGCGGGCGGCAGGCCAGAGCGCATCTCCGGAAAGCCGAGCCGCGCCGACGACGCGACGAGCGTGAAGTCGCACAGAATGGCGAGCCCGAAACCGAAGCCGAGCGCATCGCCCTGCACCTGCGCAATCGAAATCAACGACGTGTTGCGCAACAGCCGCTTCAGTTCGATCAGCCGCGCGACTTCGGCGCGTATCGACACGGCGTCCCGCCCCGCCCGCTCGCGGCCCGTGCAGAACACGTCGCCATTCGCCCGGAGGCGCAACACGCGCGCCGTGGGCTCGACGGCCTCGCTACGCAACGCGGCCGACATCGCGTCAAACATCGCGCCTGATACTTCATTGCCGGCGTCCGGCCGGTTCAATGTGAAGGTGAGCGTGTCACCCGTCTGTTCGATCAGAACGGGGGCCTGCAATGGACTACGATCCATGTCGTCTCCTGATGTATAATCTGTATACAGCGTATTCACAGAATTTCGAGGTGTCAATGCCTACCGCAAAAACAGCATCTAAAAAAGCGCCCGTGCGTCATGCGCCTACTCTGGAGTCGATCGCCACGCGCTATCACGCGCGGTTGCGCACGCTGGATACCACGGGCGATTCGTTGAGCGACGGCGTAGTCGTGCCCGCGTTGCGCGAGGCGATCGTCGAGGGAGTGCTTGCGCCGGGCAGCCGGCTATCGGAAGTGCAGGTCGCGAAACAGCTGAATGTCAGCCGCACGCCGATGCGCGAAGCGTTCGCGCAACTGGAGCGCGAAGGGCTGGTGACGATCCTGCCGCGTGTGGGGGCGTATGTGCGCGCGGTGTCGCTGCGCGACGTCGAAGAGATTTATACGGTGCGCGCCGCGCTCGAATGTCTCGCGGTGCAGCTTGCGTCGGAGCGCATCACGGCGCTCGGCGCGGCGCAACTGGATGACGTGATCAGCGCGATGCAGGCGAGCGTCGAGTCAGACGACCCCGCAAGCTATGTCGATGCACTGGATCGCTTCTATACGATCGTGATGACGATCGCCGACAACCGCACGCTGCAACAGAACCATGCCGCACTGATCGGCCCTGTGCGCCGCTTGCGGCGTATCGCGATGTCACGTGGCGGACGGATGCGCGCATCGTATGAGCAGGCGGTGCGGATTCGCGATGCGATAGTCAACCGCACGGCGGACGTTCAGGATCTGATGCGCGAGCAATTGCAAGGCGCGTGTGCAGCCGCGCTCGATGTACTGAAGAGCGCCTAGGCATGCACCCCTGTGTACTCGCTGACCTTGTCGAGGTCGGTCAGATGCTCGCGCGGAATTTCATCGCCGATACGTCCGCGCCGGATCACCAGCACCCGCTGCGATACGGCGGCGATGAAGTCGAGATTCTGTTCGACGAGCACGATCGTCAGGCCGCGCTTTTCCCGCAACGACACGAGCGTCTCGGCGATTTCCTCGATGATCGAAGGCTGGATGCCTTCCGTGGGTTCATCGAGCAGCAGCATCGACGGCTCGCCCGCCAGCGCGCGCGCCAGTGCGAGCAGTTGCTGTTCGCCACCCGAGAGCGCCCCGCCGGCCCGGTCCAGCAGAGGCCGAAGACGCGGAAAATCTTCGAGTAGCGCGTCGATCGCCGCTTCGGGCTTACGTCCTGTCTTCACGAGGCCGAGCCGCAAGTTGTCGTAGGCAGACAGCGTCGGGAAAATCTCGCGCCCCTGAGGGACATACGCCATGCCTCGCTTCGCGCGCGCGTGCGGCGCAAGCGCGGTCACATCGTCGTGATTGAAGCGGATGGTGCCCGCCGTCGCGGGCAGCGCGCCAATCAGCGTGCGCAGCAAGGTCGTCTTGCCCATGCCATTGTGCCCGAGAATGCCGACGGCTTCGCCGCTCTTGACGGACAGCGTCACGCCGTACAGCACGGGAATGGCGCCATAGCCCGCACACAAGCCGTTTGCCTCAAGCATCGCGCCTCCCGTCAATGCGGCTTTTTGCCGAGATAGATTTGCTGGATGAACGGATCGCTCATGATGCGCTCGGGCGTGTCCTCGCGAATGATCGCGCCTTGATGCAACACCGTGACCTTCTTTGCAATGCGTCGGATGAAGCTCATGTCGTGCTCCACCACGACGAGGGCATGGCGCCGGTTGATCTCGAGTATCAGGTCCGCGGTGCGCGCCACTTCCGCATCGCTCATGCCCGCCGCGGGTTCGTCCAGCAGAATCAGCGGCGGGTCGGCGGCGATCACGACAGCCAGTTCGACCCACTGGCGCTCGCCATGGGCCAGCAAGCCGGTGATCGCGTCGCGATGCGACAGCAGGCCAACGCGCTCCAGCACGTCCCGCGTCACACGCTCGGTCTGCATGGGCGTGTTCACCCGCCGTGCCGCCAGCCACACGTTGTCCCACACCGACAGGCCGTTGAAGAGGCTCGGCACCTGCGTCTTGATGCCGATGCCCAGACGCGCCGGTTCATGCGGTTGCATCCCGGTGATGTCCTTGCCGCGAAACAGGATCTCGCCCGACGTCGGTTTGACCTGCCCCGTGAGCAGCTTGAAGAAAGTGCTCTTGCCCGCGCCGTTCGGCCCGATCACACAGCGCAACTCCGCCTCGGCGAGCGTGAAGTCGATGTCGCGCGTCGCATGAACGCCACCGAAACGGACATTGAGCTTGCGTGTTTCCAGCAGCGGCTGCGTCATGCGGCTTCCTTGCGCGATGCGCTATGTGTGTCGTCCTGTGCGACGTTGCGTGCGTCGTCCGATGAACGGCGTGTGCGCCGGGCGGCGGCGAAGAGCTTCATGCCAAGCTCGCCAAGACTCGGCACGATGCCCTTCGGTACCATCAGCACGAACACGACGAGAATGGCGCCGAGCACGAGGTTGGAATTGATAGTTTGCTGCGTGCCGATCTGCGTCGTGAGCCACTGGATCGCCACGCATCCGATCACGGGTCCGACGAGCGTGCCCACCCCGCCCACGATGACCCAGATGATGATCTGCGCCGATTGCGCAAGGCCGAACACCGTGGGACTCGTGAACGCGCCCCAGTTCGCGAAGAGGCAGCCCGACAGCCCTGCGATGGCCGCGCCCAGCACGAAGGTCAACAGCTTGTAGACGCGCGAGTCGTAGCCGAGCAGCAGCAGACGCTGTTCGTTCTCCTTGCTCGCGACGATTACCCGCCCCATCTTGAACGCGAGCAGCACTCGCAGCAAAAAATAGACGCCGAGCAGCGCCGCCAGCGACAGCTCGAACAGTCCGCGCGGACTGATCACATCGTCGATATTGCCAGGCGTATTGAGCGGCGCGATGTTGGGAATACCGTTGAAACCACCGAGCGCCGCATTGCCGATCTTCCACTCCGGTCCGGCCGTCGAGTTGACGAGGTTGAAGAGAATCAGCGTGACGGTGAGCGTGATCACGCCCATGTACACGTCCGAGAGCCGCCCATAGAAGATCAGATAGCCGAGTACCGCCGCAAAGGCCGCAGGCAACACGATGGCCAGGATGAACGGCACCGTGCTGTCGCCCATATTGGTGACGGCGATCGCATACGTGTAAGCGCCGAGACCGAAGAACGCCGACTGGCCAAAGCAAAGTATGCCGCCAAAGCCCCACACGAAGCCGAGACTCAGCGCGAGTATCGCCATGACGGCGTAGACGGTTGCCTGCACGAGCGCGAAGTCATCGAGTACGCGCGGAAGCACGATCAGCATGATCGCGCCGACCGCGAGCGCGAGTGCCGCGCTCTTCCACGACCGGGAGAAACGCGAGAGTGCATCGGCAACGGGAATCGTGCAGTTCGCGTTGACTGGCGTCATCACAATGCCCCCTTGAAAAAGCGGCCGGTGATGCCGCGCGGCAGAAGCCGCAGCATCACGATCGCGCCAACGAGCAGCGCGACCTCGCCGAGCACGGGCGTCGACGCGAACGTGGCGACCTGATTGATCGCGCCGAACAGCATCGACGAGCTGACCAGTCCCGCAACGATCGCCGGCCCGCCCCCGATCACCGTGATGAACGCCTTGGCGATAAACGCGCCGCCCATGGTCGGCACGACGCCCGTCATCGGCGCGAGCAACGCGCCCGCGAGTCCCGACAGCGCTGCGCCGATGGCGAAGGTCGCCGAATACACGCGGCCGGGCGCGATGCCCAGCGCGTCGGCCATCTGCGGATTCTGCATCGTGCCGCGCGCAATCAGACCTAGCGACGTATGCAGCAACACCCACCGCAGCGCGACGCCGAGCACCACGGCAACTGCGATGATCACGAGCGTATAACTGCTCACCGAATATTCGCCGATAGCGAAGTTGCCCAGCGGCGCGGAAATGCCCGCCGTCGTATTGCCCGCAATCGAGGTGACGATGCCGATCAGCAGCAGCGACAGCCCCCAGGTCGCCAGCATCGTGTCGATCATGCGGCCGTACAGGCGCCGGATGAAGACCCGTTCCAGCACGACGCCGATCAGCGCGACCACGAGCGGCGCAACGACGAGAATCGCAAGCCACAGATTCACGCCGAAGCGGATCGCCTCGATAGCCGCATACGCGCCCAGCATCATGAATTCGCCGTGCGCGAGATTGATCACCTTCATCATGCCGAAGATGACCGCAAGCCCCGACGAGATCACGACGAGACTCGCAATGGCATAGAGCACCTGAATCACAACGATCGCGGCAAGATCCATCGTAGCTCCTCTCCATGAAGGCGCGGCGTGCGCCTCAAAGCTTGATCACGTATTGCTGGTTGTCGCGCGGATTCTTGATGAGATTGCACACCGCGCTGGTATCGACAGGAGGCTGGTTCTGGAACGTCTGAACGATGTCGAGCTTGTGACTCTTCACCTGCGCGATGCTCACGTTGAGCACGCAGTGATGCGTCGCCGGATCGATCGACACCTTGCCGCTGGGTGCGTCGATGCTGATCCCCGATTCCAGCGCCTCGATCACCTTCACGCGATCGAGCGTGCCTGCCTTCTTCACGCCCTGCGCCCAGAGGTTGAAGCCCTGATACGTGCCCATCGCCAGCTCGGTGATGTTCGGGTAGTTCGCGCCGAAACGTTTGTGAAAGCGGTCCTTGAACGCCTTGTTCACCGGGTTGTCGAGGTTCTCGAAGTAGTTGTACGAGACGAGGAAGCCATCGCACTCCTCAGGCGAGAGGACGATCTGCTCGTTGCCGCCCGCGAAGGTCGTCGACGCCAGCGGAATCTTCTTGTGCAAGCCCGCCGCGGCCCATTGCCGGTAGAACGACATATGCGAGCCACCGACGAGCGCCGACACGAGCATGTCGGGCTTCGCCGCTTCGATCTTCGATATGGTCGAGCCGAAGTTGGTTACGTCGAGCGGGAAGAAGTCGATTGACTGTACCGATCCACCGTTGTCCTGGACGAACTTCTTCACCCATTGCGAGGTGATCTGGCCATAGTTGTAGTCGGCTGCAACGACATACACTTTCTTGCCCCACTGCTTCATCGCGTACGGAATCAGCTTGGCAACGGTCTGGCCCGGTGTCACGCCCGTGCAGAACGTGTTGCGGTCGCACACGCCTCCTTCGTACTGCGTGTTGTAAAAATAGAGCGTGCGATAACGGTCCAGCACGGGCCGCATGACTTCGCGCGAAGCGGACGTGATGCCGCCATGCACCACCGCGACCTTGTCCTTCAACGCCGATTGCTGCGCGAACTGCGTGTAGAGCTGCATGCTCGACTGCGGATCGTAATTCAGCAGCTTGATCTGCTTGCCGAGCAGGCCGCCCTGCGCATTCCACTCCTCGACGGCAATGGTGAGGCAGTCCGCCATCGGCTTGCCGTAGATATCGAGGCCGCCCGACAGGTCCGTGATGCCGCCGACGAGAATCTCGTCGGCCGCTTCGGCGATGAAGGGAAACGAGCCCGCCATTCCAGCGGCTACCGATGCCGCAGACGATTTCAGAAACGCACGTCGGTCCATAGAGGGGTTCCGGAAAGAGACGCGAGAAGGATCACAAAGATCAAACTTTCATCCAGTCGATCGACTGTTCGAATGCGTATGCGCCGCGATAAATGGTCGCTTCGTCCCAATGCTTGCCGATCAGCATCATGCCCACCGGCAGGCCGTCGACCGTGCCGCACGGCACGCTTATCGCGGGATGCCCCGTGCAATCGAACGGGCATGTATTCGGCAACATTTCGAAAGCACGCGTGACGACTTCCTCGACGCTCGCGCCCGGTTCGGGCAACGGCGTCGCCGTGAGCGGGAGCGTCGGCATCAGGAGCAGATCGTAGTCGGCGAACGCGGCGTCATATGCGGCCGTGAGCTGGCGTGAAAGGTTCTGCGCCTTCGCATAGAAATGCCCGCGATAGTGGCGAATAAAGTACTCGCCAAGCACCATCGTGATCTTCAGCGTTTCCGACAGTTCGTCCGCGCGCTCGTGCCAGCCGGCGTGATAGTCCACCATGCTCGTGACGTAAAGGCCCTTCCAGTTGAAGCCGTGACCGTTGTCCTTCATCATCTGCTGCGTGGCGCCCTCGGCGGCGATCGGCAGCCATATCGACGGGCCCACGCGATGCATCGGAATCGAGACCTCGCTAACCTTCGCGCCGAGCTCCGCAAAATGATCGGCGGCGGCGCGCACCTTGGCATCCGACTCCGCGAGCGATTGCGGCCATCCGAAACCCTCTTTCACGACTCCGATTCTCAGTCCACGCACACCTTCCTTCATCAGGTCCGAATAGGGTTTCGCGGTCTGCCCCGCGTACTGGCGCGGATCGAGACCATCGGGGCCGGCCAGCACTTCGAGCATCAACGCGTTATCCGTCACGTTGGCTGTCATCGGTCCCGTGTGGTCGATCGTCAATTCGATCGGCATGACGCCCGTATAAGGAACCAGCCCATGTGTGGGCTTCATGCCGTAGATCCCGCAATACGACGCAGGCATGCGGATAGAGCCGCCCTGATCGCCGCCGATAGCGAGATCGACTTCGCCCGCAGCCACCAGCGCCGCGCTTCCCGACGACGAGCCGCCCGCCGAATAGCCCATCTTTCGCGGGTTATGCACGGGCGCCGGCGCGCTCGTATGCGAGCCGCCCGAGAAGCAGAAGTACTCACAGGTGGCCTTGCCGACAATGGTCGCGCCTGCATCGAGCAGACGCGTCACGATGGTTGCATCGACATCGGGCACATAGCCTTCGAGTGTCGAGGCGCCGTTCATCATCGGCACGCCCGCGAGGCATACGTTGTCCTTCAGCGCGACGGTCTTGCCGGCAAGCTTGCCCGTGGGCGCGCCCTTCACTTCGCTCTTGACGTACCAGGCGCCATAGCGGTTCTCTTCGCCTGAAGGACGATAGCCCGGCGTACGTGGGTAAGTGACGCGCGGGACGTAATCGGGCATCGCGTCGATGACATCGTATGCGTCGAAATTCGGCTGCAACAACGTGTGATACGAAGCGAGCTGTGCCTCGGACAGATGGATGCCGAGACTGATGGCGACTTCGTCAAGCTGGGCGGGCGTGGGACGTTTCACTGCCATGGCTTCCTCACTCGAACGGATTCGTGACGGACTGCCGCCTGCTGTTGTGCCTTCATGCAGGCGTGTCGTAATGAACGGGACGAATCGACCTGTATGTGTCCCGATCTGCGAGCCATGGTATGGACACATATTTTCCGCGTCAACAATTTATTTTCCATGGAAACTAAATTGGACGAAGCCTGATGTGGCACGGAGCACGCATCGCCTATAG
This sequence comes from Paraburkholderia terrae, assembly GCF_002902925.1. Taxonomy (GTDB): domain Bacteria; phylum Pseudomonadota; class Gammaproteobacteria; order Burkholderiales; family Burkholderiaceae; genus Paraburkholderia; species Paraburkholderia terrae. The sequence goes on from NZ_CP026113.1 coordinate 1,995,018, forward strand.
CGGCGAAAGCACCTCGAAATGATGGCCCTCGGCTCGCGCCAGATAGATGGGCACGTGGTTCACTCGTCCACCCGCATAGGCTGAATCGCGGGCGCTTCGATAGGAAAGCGGCGCGATGCCGAGTTGCGCGAGCCCCGCCTGCTCGGACAAACGTCTGCGCCGCGCGTCGTCGAACAGCGCCGCGAGAAAATGAATGCCTTCGTAAGTGGATTGACCGAAGGTGTCGAGCGTCGGCGCACGCGCGCCGTATCGCCCGCGATACCGCTCTTTGAATGCGAGATTCGCATCCGTGCGCAATGAAGCGAAATAACCCGAGGCGACATACAGCTCAGCCGTGTTGCGCGCGCCGATGCCGAGCAGTTCGTTTTCGCCGAGCGCGCACGACAGCCGCACGATATGCGTTGCGAGCCCGGCCTCGCCGAACGCACGATTGAAGTCGATGGTGTCCTGGCCGATCAGAGACAGCAGAACGGCATCCGCACGCCGCTTGCGGATCGCATCGAGCACTTCACCATAGTCGCCTCCGCCGAATGGCAGATACATGTCGCCGACCACCTCGGCGCCCGCATCGAGCACGTAACGTCGAGCGAGGCGATGCGTCGCGTGAGGCCATACATAGTCGTTGCCGACGAAGAACCAGCGCTTCGGGCGGCGCTGCGTGCTGATCCAGTGAATGGCCGGCTGGAGTTGCCGCCGCGTGGTTTCGCCAATTGCGAATACGCCGGGCGTGCGCTCGCCGCCTTCATAGAGCGGCGTATAGACGAAAGGTATCTGTCCGCCCACGGCTTTGAGCAGATCGAGGCGCACTGCGCTCGTGTGCATGCCGACGAGTGCATCGATTGCACCGTCGCCGACGAGGTCGGTCAAGGCGGCGTCGAGTTCGCGCGCGTCGTCGCCCGCATTGATCGTCAACAGCCGGCAGGGGCGGCCCGTGATGCCCGACGACGCATTCAGTTCGTCCACGGCGAGTTGAGCCGAGGCAAGCGCGCAAGGCCCCCAAAGCCCGGCCGCGCCGCCTAGCGGCACGCACAACGCGATGGTCATCTCCTGCCCTGAGCGGCAAGCACGGGAACGCGGCTTCATCAAACGGTCGACGCGGCGGGTTCGAACGATTCGGGATGCACCAACGAATGGCGTGCGCGCACCATCGCGCGCACGCGCCAGAGGACACTTGCACCGATACTTTCCGCAGAAAGTTTCTTTGCGTAAGATTCAGCTATTCGTCTTTCACAAAGCATCTACCATGCCGGACACAGACCTCTCCTCATACCTCGCCTGGCTCATCGCATCCGCGCATCGGCAGATGAAGCTCAGTCTCGCCCAGCTGACCGCCGAAGAAGGCGTGAACGAAGAGCACTGGCGCATCCTGCATGCCGTATCCGACGAGACGGGCCACTCGATGAGCGAACTCGCCGCTCAGGTCCTCCTCAACCTTCCCGCGCTGACCAAGAACGTCGACAAGCTCGTGAGCCGCGGCCTGGTGCAGCGGTCGGCGGACGACTACGACAGCCGCAAGGTGCTGATTTTCATCACGGACCGGGGCATCAAGCTGCTAGCCCGTCTGCAACCGGGCGTGGACGCGCATCATGCCGCCATCGAAGAAGCGCTTGGCCCTCGCAACGCGAAGCAGTTGAAGCGTTTGCTCGAACGGTTTATCGAGGAGTCGGGACCACGGTGACACGTCGTCCCGCCCGCTTCAGAGCTGTACGCCGCGCGTGAGTGCGCCATCGACCACGAAGTTGGTGCCGCTCACAAAGCTCGCCGCCGGGCTCGCGATGAACGCTACGGCATTCGCGATCTCCTGCGGCTTGGCCATGCGCCCGGTCGGATTCAACGCGAGCGCGCGCTCGAATAGCGCCGCGTCGTTATGCTCGATCCAGTCCCACACACCGCCTTCGAAATAGACGTTGCCGGGCGATACCGTGTTCGCGCGAATGCCTTTGGACGCGAGCTGATTCGCGAGCCCCTGCATGTAGTGAACGAGTGCTGCCTTGAACACGCCGTAAGGGCCGGCGGCGAAATCGATCTCGCGTCCCGATACGCTCGATATCGCGACGATCGAAGCCGCCTTGCTCGCTTCGAGCCAAGGCATGGCCGCGTCGACGAGATTGACGGTGCCGAGCAGGTCGGTCTCGAACTCCTTGCGCCACGATTCGATATCGTTGCCGATGGCGAGCGCGCTCACGTTGGCCACCACGATATCCAGCCCGCCCCAGTCCTTCGCGACATGTTCGACCCACGCCTTCAGCGCGCTGCCGTCCGCGACATCCACGGCCGCGCCCGACGCGCGCGCGCCGCCCAGTTCCGCGAGCGCGCCCGCCGTCGCCGTCGCGGCTGCCGCGTCGCGCGAGCAGATGGCCACGTCGGCGCCTTCCTGCGCGAGCGTGCGCGCAATGGCAAGGCCGATGCCCTTGGTCCCGCCCGTCACGATTGCCTTCAGTCCCTTCAGTTGCAAGTCCATGCTGGTTGCCCCTTTTTGAACCTACGGTTGAATTCAGTCTTCGCCGCGCCCATCCTCGGGCATCATGCCGCGCTTGATCTGCAGCACCTCGCCCGCCTGGATCACCGAGTGACAGATGTCGTCGATCGACACACGTTTCTCCATCGCCTGGGCGCGCAGCATGTCGTACGCTTCGTTCTCGCTGACGCTATGCATCGTCATGAGAATGCCCTTTGCTTCCTGCAGATGCCGGCTATCGAGCAGCTTCTGCTCGAGCCTGGCGATGCGTTGCAAATGCTGCCGCGAACGCCGCGCGTGATAGAGCGCCATGACCACCGTCGACAGCAGGCCCGACGCGCGAATCGGCGTCGTGACGATGCCGTCCGATCCCATCTTGATGGCCTGATCGATAAAGGTCGGGTTCTCATACGCGACTACGCAGATGACGGGCGGCGCATCCGGCCCGGACCATTCGTCTTTCGGCGCGCGCTCCTCGGGCAGCAGCGCACGGAACACCAGATCCGTCCTGTCGGGCAGCGTCTCCAGCGGCGGCCAGCATCGCTCGACCTGAAAGCCCATGCGCCGGAGATGGTTCGTGAGGGTCTGGCCGTCGTCATCATCGGGATGGAACACGACCACGCGCGGATGACGCTCCAGAATCGAACTGGTGAGGCTGCGTTGGTCTCGGCCCATGCGCGCGCTCACGTCAGTAGTCCCGCGTGCTCAACTTCGTGACCCAGTCCCCGAGCGTCTGGCGCGTCATGTACGGGTCGGGTCCGACGGCGAACTTCGATTCGCGCAGCACGGTGAACTGGCCGTCCGCATTCGCGCGGCCAATGCGCGGATACAGCGCCATGTGATGATTGACGGGATCGATGCGCACCCTGCCTTGCGGCGCCGCGAATTCGGAGCCGAGCAGATGCGGCATGATCTTGCCGATTTCGTCCGTACCGGCGCGTGTGCAGGCTTCGGCGAACATATGCATCTGATAGTAAGCGGCTTCCCAGTTCATGTCAGTCGGCGTATCGACGCCGAAGCGCGCCTGGTGCTGCCGCACCGCGCGATGATTCTCGGCTGTGTCGATGCTCTGAAAATAAGGCGCCGCCGTGAAATGTCCCGCAGCAATGCCGCGTTCCATCGCATGAATTTCGGTCTCGGACGTGTTGAGGCTGCCGATCGGCATCCGAGCGGGATCGAAACCCGCGTGCGCGTAGGCCTCGTAAAGATACGGCACAGTCGCGCCGATCACCGTGCAGAAGATCCAGTCGGGCGACTTGCGCGCGATATCCGCGACGACCTGCGCGAACTGTTCGCGGTCCGCTTCGAGGGGCAGGTAGCGCTCGCCGAGTATCGCGCCTTCGGGATGCTGAAGCAGCAGCTCCTGCATGGTCCGGTTGCATTCGTACGGATAGACGTAGCGAGAGCCGACGAAGTAGACACGCGCGCCGAACGTCTGCGTCATGAAGTCGGCGAGCTGCACGCCGTTCTGGTTCGGCGACGCGCCGCTGTAGATGATGTTGTCCGAGTATTCGAAGCCCTCGTACTGCTGTGAATAGATCAGCAGCCGGTTGTGCTTCTCGACGACGGGCAGCATCGCCTTGCGGCTCGTGGACGTGTATCCGCCGAAGATCACGTTGACCCCGTCCTGCACGATCAGGCGCTCGGCAAGCTCGCGAAACACGGCGGGGTCCGAGCCCGGATCGTAGTGAATCGCAACGAGTTCGCGTCCTTCGATGCCGCCGCGCGCGTTGATCTCGTCCATCGCGAGGCACGCGCCGCGCCATTGCGACTGCTCCAGAAGCGCCGTCGAGCCGCTCGTGGAGCAAAGCAGACCAACTCTGATGGGATCGGACAATGCCATTTCGTGACACGCTCTCCATATGATTTCGTGCGGGACCATGCCCGCACGGCAGATCGTTTTACTTGAGGTAGTGCTTGGCGACCATCGCGCCGACCGTATATTTTGGATCGACAAAATTGCCGAGCCGCACTTTGCCGACCTGGCTCAGCATCATATACGCGTCCCACTTGTCGAAGCCGTACTCCGCCCCCATCCACAGCACGAGTTCGCGATACGCAATACGTGTCGCGTCTTCGAGCGGCCGCGCGCTGCCGATGCTCATCAGCGCGTCCTCGTTTTCGAGCCGGGGCCAGTCGATCTTCCATTTCTTGATGAGATCGACCCGTACCGTGGTCGTGCTCTGATACTCGACGGCTGTGCCGCATACTTCGCCATCACCCTGACAAGCGTGCGCGTCGCCGATAAAGAGCCGCCCGCCGGGAGAACGCACGGGCAGATAGGTGATGCTGCCCGGCCCCATGTCGGGCACGTCCATATTACCGCCGTGCGAATCGGGTGTGAGCGAATTGATCGAATCGAGTTCGGGCGACAGGCTGAGGGTTCCGATATGCGGCTTGTACGGCAGTGTGTTGCGCTTGCTCCAGTACACGTTCTCTTCATCGATCTTGATCTTGCGCACCACCTCCGGCAGAGGCTCGTTGAGTAGCGCCGTGTAGTCGGTGCCCGTCAGTCCACCGAAGTTCGGGATCATGCAGCAAAAGCCGTGCGGGTCATCGCCACGCGGCGACATCTTTTCGATGTACACCGCGACCACATCGCCCTTCTCCGCGCCCTCGATCATGATGGGGCCGTTTTGCGGATTGAGGAACGGCACCTTCAGCACCTCCGAAGGCTTATCCGTTTCGTTCTTGATCTTGCCTTCGAACGCGTCGCGCGTGTCCACGACCACCCGATCGCCGGGTTTCACGTGCAGCACGGGCTCCGAATACGGCCCAATGGTGTAGTGGAAAGTCTTCTGCAACTCTTCGGTCAAATGATGTTCCACCGGTTCGCGATCGGCGCCGACGCCGCGCTTCATCATGATCGATTCTTCTAGCCATTTCATGTTCTGCTCTCCGTCACAGTGCCAGATACTGGCGTATCAATTGCTCATCCCCGAGTTGCGCCGGGCTCAACGTGTCGACGATGCGCCCTTTGTCCATCACGCAGCAACGTGTCGCGATGCGTTCGACCATGCCCATGTCCTGCTCGACCAGCACCACGCCGATGCCCGTCTCACGCGCGATCGTCAGCAGCGTCTCGCCGATCAGATCGACAATGGAAGGCTGGATGCCTTCGGATGGCTCGTCGAGCAGCAGCACCTGCGGCGAGCTGACGAGCGCCCGCGCGATGGCGAGCTGCTGCTGTTCCCCGCCGCTCATCGTGCCCGCCTTCTGCCGATAGCGTGTCTTGAGAATGGGGAAATAGCCGACCACTTTCTCCCGCATCAACGCCGCCTTGTCCGGGTTCGCCTGCGCGCCGACCTGAAGGTTCTCCGCGACCGTCAGCGCGCCGAAGATTTCGCGGCCCTGCGGCACGTAGCCGATGCCTTTGCGCGCACGCACATAGGGCTTTTCGTGACCGATCGGCGCACCGTCCAGAACGATGTGGCCCGCATCGAGCTTGACGAGACCGATGAGCGTGCGCATCAGCGTGGTCTTGCCGACGCCGTTGCGTCCGATCAACGCCAGCACTTCGCCGCGCCCGATGCCGAACGACACGCCGTTGAGCACGCGCCCGCCGCCATAGCCCGCTGCCACGTCCGCGACTTCGAGAAGCGCGCTCATGATTTCTTCCCCAGATACACCTCCGCGACATCGTCGCGCGCGAGGATCTCTTCGAGCGGGCCATCGGCGAGCAGTCTTCCGCCGTGCAGCACCGTCACGCGCGTCGCGATCTGTTTGACGAAGGTCATGTCGTGCTCGACCACCATCATCGTCAGGCCGGATGCGGAAAGGCGTTTGATGAGTTCACCCGTTGCATGCGTTTCCTCGATCGACATGCCCGCGACGGGCTCGTCGAGAAACAGCAGTTTCGGCCGCAGCGACACGGCCATCGCGATTTCGAGCCACTGCTTCTTGCCATGCGACAGATTGCGCGCGAGCACATGCTCTTCGCTTTCCAGCAAGAAGCGCTGCAAGAGTTCTTCGATACTTCCAGGCCGGTCGTCCTTCGCGCGATGCAGCGAGAGTTGCAGATGCTGCCGCACGCTCAGATCCGGAAAGACGCCGGGTATCTGAAACTTGATGCTCATCCCCATGCGGATGCGCTCATGCGGCAGCACGTGGCTCATGTCCTGCCCGAGAAAATGCACGCTGCCTTCGGACGGCCGATGCTCGCCCGTGATGAGCTTGAAGAACGTGCTCTTGCCTGCGCCGTTTGGTCCGATCACGCAGCGGATCTCGCCCGCGTCGATCTGAAAGTCGATACCGTTGATCACCTGCACGCCGCCGAAGTGCTTCTTGAGCGCGCGTGTTTCGAGCAGCACGGTCACGATTTGCCCTCCTCTTGCTTGAGCGGTTCGTCGAAACACGGGCGGTTGCGACCGTTGCCAACGCTGCGCTCACGCTCGAAGCGCCGCAACTGCCTTGCCACGAACGGCAGCAAGCCTTCGGGCGCGGCCAGCACGACCACGAGCAGGATCGCGCCCATCAGGATCAGCGCGTACTGGCTGCCGTATACCGCGAGATTCTGCGAAAGCCACACGAGCAGCGCGGTGCCGACGATCGCGCCGCCGATGCTCTTCCTGCCTGACGTGGCGACCCAGATCACGGGCATCGCTGCAGCCGTCAAGCCCATCGTCGACGGCGTGATGTACGAGCCCCAGATCGTGTACAGCGCACCCGACACTCCGCCCAGTGTGCCGCCGAGCACGAAGACCAGCAACTGATGAAGGCGGATATCGACGCCCAGCATTTCCGCGCGCTGCGGATTCTCGCGGATCGCGATCAGCGTGAGACCGAAGGGCCCGTCGAGCAGCTTGCGCATGAATGCGTAGACGGCGATCAGCAGGATCAGCACCAGGTAGTAGAAGCTGGTGTTCTCCAGCGTGAGCGGGCCTCCGGGCCACGGTATCGTCAGCGGCGGCATGCCGCCCATGCCGTTGTAGCCGTTCAGGCGCGCCTCGCCGATTGCCCATTGCGGCCCAGCCGTCTGTGCCATGAAGGTTTCGAGCACGAGCGTCACCGATAACGTCACGATGCCGATGAACACGCCCTTGATGCGCCCGAAGAAAATCATGTAGCCGATCAACGCCGCCACGACGACGCTCACCGCGATGCCCGCGCCGAGGCCGAGCCACGAATCGAACCACGTGTCGCCGAAGTTCAGCGTAAAGATGCCGTAGCTGTAGCCGGCCAGGCCGAAGAACGCAGTCTGCCCGAACGACAGGATGCCGCCATAGCCCCACATCGCGGCGAGCCCGACCGCGCTGAATGCCCACAGCAGACAGTAGGCGAGATTGCCGCTCGTGGTCGCGTCCACGACGAGCGGCAGACACAGCGCCACGATCCACGGCACGTAGCGCAGCGCGCGCGGTGCCGGACCTGACGAAGCCAGTTGCGATTGCTTCACCGATTGCTTCACGTCTCCTCCCGGCGCAAGCGCATGAACAGATTGCCGAGCCCTTGCGGCATCAACCGGATCACGACGATCACCGTCACGAGCAGGCCGATCTGCCCGAACAGCTGACCGTAGGACGCGGTGAGCGCCGTCTGGATGATCGCCAGCACGCCCGCCGCCGGCGTCGTTCCAGCAATCACGTTCGCGCCCCCGACGACCACGGACACAAACGCCTGCACGATGAAGTTGCTGCCCATCGTCGGCACTGCCGTCATGGTCGGCGCATAGAGCGCACCCGTGAGTCCGGCGAGCCCTGCGCCCAGCGCGAAGGTCAGCGTGTAGAGACGATCCGTGCGCAAACCGAGGCATTGCGCGATGTTGGCATTCTGGATCGTCGCGCGCGCACAGACACCGTAGTTGGTCTTGAAGAACAGTAGATAAAGCGCGAACAGAATGCAAAGCGCGATCAACGGCAGCACCGCGCGATACGTCGAGAACGAATACTCGCCGAGCGAGAACGCGCCGAACGGCGTGCCGATGCCTTCGAGCGAAGGACCGGCGACGAGCAGCATGGTCTGCTGCACGATCAGGCTGATGGCCCACGTCGCCACGACGGAATCGAACAGGCGGTCATAAAGATGACGAATCACGAGCCGCTCGATCACGACGCCGGCAACGGCAGCGGCCAGCGCGCCGAGCAGCATCGCGAGCGGCAGCGGTACGCCGTGCTTGGCCGTGATGATCGTGACATACGCGCCGCACATGATGAACTCGCCATGCGCGAGATTGATGACGCCCATCATGCCGAAGATCACCGCAAGCCCGAGCGCGGCCAGCACCAGATATGCAAAGCTGTCGCCGAACTGATAGATCAGCGAATAGAGCACCGACAAGGTGGCCATGATTGCTCCACTTTCAGAGAACGGGCGCGCCCTTCAAACTATCCGGGCGCGCCCGTTCGGGTCACGACTTCTTCGGCAGATTCGACGGCGTGTACTGACGATGATCCGGCTTGTTCGGCAGATCGCATCCCACCTTGCCGAGCCAGTATGGCTGCACGTCATCCCAGACCTTCGGGATATCGACGGAATGGTCGTCCTTCACATGCACGAGAAAGATCGTGTGACTCGCGTGATGGCTCTTCGGGTCGATGCAGACCTTGCCCTGTGCGCCTTCCGTGCAGATGCCGCCGCTCTCCAGCGCCTTGCGCACGGCATCCTGATTCGTCGATTTCGCTTTCTCGGCGGCCGCCTTGTAGAGGTAGATGGCGTCGTAGGCGTTGGCGGCTTCCTGATTGATGTACGGCTCGTTCGGGAACTTCGCGTGAAAGCGCTTCTTGAAGTCGTTGCTGGCGGGCGTGTCGACTTCCTCGACGTAGTTCGCGGTCACGTACATGTCCTTCAATGCAGGCGGTTTGAAGCGCTTGTGCTCATAGGCCTGACCGACGTTCACCGAACTCGCCATCGGCAGATTCAGATGTGCAGAAGCCTGCTGCTCGTAGTACGACGCCTGATTCGCGCCGACCAGCAAGGTCACGACAAAATCGGGCTTGGCCTTCTGGATGTTCTGGATCGTCTGGCCGAATTGCGATACCGACAGCGGGATGAATTCCTCGCCCACCATCGTGCCGCCGTTCTCCTTCACGATGTTGCGCACCCATTCGGCGGAAATCTGCCCGAAGTTGTAGTCGGCGGCGATCGTATACACCTTCTTGCCGAACTTCTGCATCATCCACGGGATCAGCGTCGAGAACTGCTGCTCCGGCACGGCGCCCGTCACGAAGGTATTGGTGTCGCACACACCACCCTCGTATTGGTTGTCGTACCAGTAGAGTTGATGCGCGCGATCCATGATGGGACGAATCGCTTCGCGCGAGGCGCTGGAGAACGCGCCGAAGATCACGTCCGGCTTGTCTGTCTGCACCAGGCGCCGCGCGAGTTCCTGGAACTTCGTGTTGTCCGATTGCGTGTCGTACGCGATGAGCTGGATCGGGCGGCCCAGGATGCCGCCCTTCGCGTTGATTTCGTCGACGGCAAGCTGCGTGGCGTGAATCTTCGGGATGGTCGCGAGCGCGAAGTTGCCCGACGCGTCTTCGAGCAGGCCGATTTTCACGGGTTCGGCGGCATCCGTGATATTCGCGACAAGCGAAGTGACTGCAAGTCCTGCAATGAAGGCCAGACGCATCCAGCCGGACGGCTTAAGCAACATGCGGATTCTCCAGAAATGGGCTCTAACTCCCGAAAATGCGAACAAAAAAAAGCCCCCTGACGAACACACGGTTCGTCAGGGGGCTTCTGTGCCGGATCCTCGGGCGGACATCTTTGTCGGGCCGCGAGGAATGGATGCAGTCTAAAGCGCCGAATTTTGCGTTGTCAACGCTGATCAAAAATCCTTCTGCCATCCGCGCGCTCGCGGAAACGCCGCATTACAGCCGCTCGATCAGCCGCGCGTCGCCATGCTCGCAGTACGCGTGACATGCGGTACGTGCAGCATTCGCCGCGCCGTGTACGAACAACGGCGCGTCCGAGCGGCGCGACATCGACACCACGATCGAAGGCGGCGACGGTTGCAAAGGCAACTCGACCACTTCGCCGCGCGCGATCAGCTCGTCGACGAAAAGTCGCGGAATGGCCGCGACACCAAAGCCGTCGCGCACCAGTTGCACGATCACCGAAATCGATGGCGAGCCGGTGATGCGCGTGTCGGCGAGCGGCACGCCATTCGCGAGCGCGAGCTTGCTGACGATGTCTTCGAGCGCCCGATGCGGCGCCGTTCCACGGCCGAACGTCAGGATGGGATGCCGCAACACGCGCTTTGCAAGCCCGCTGCGAGACAACGGCAACAGACCCGCGCGCGCGATCCAGTGAACGGGATAGTTGGCAAGCGCGTCGCACACCACCGATTCCTCATCGCTGCCCTCCACGCGAATGATCAGATCGAGTTCGCCCGCCATCAGGCGGCGCTGCAGCACCACGCTCACGTCCACCGCGAGATCCACTTCGAGTTGCGGGTAGTCGGTGGCTAGCATGCGCATGTAGTCGGCAAGCCAGCTGTGTACGACCGTTTCGATCACGCCCAGCCGCAGCTTGCCGCGCATCGCGCCTTCGTTGGACGCGGCCGCCTGCAACTGGCGCGTCGCCTCGACCACGGCTTTCGCGTAGCCGAGCAGATAGTCGCCGTTTGGCGTAAGGCGAAACTCGCGGCTGTCGCGATCGACCAGCACGGTCTGCAATTCATCTTCGAGCGCCTTCAGACGCTGGGAAATCGCAGCGGGCGTGGCGTGCAGCGCCGCTGCCGTCGTGCGAAAGCTGCGCAATTTCGCGAGCGTGACGAATGTTTCGAGAAAGCGAGTGTTCATGGCGCGAAGCGCTTCAAAAAAAGCGACGTGACTCGGGAAAACCCGCGGATTCGTTAAGAAATTCTATTCGTGGACAGCAAAGAAAACTAGTTGGCGTCAAATTTTCTTCTTTTCTATGCTTTGCCTGACGGTACGCAATTCGAGATGTGATGCGCGCCGCCAACCGAAAACATTCAGAAGCCCGCCCGACCATGACTCCATCCGAATTCCGCCAGGCCGTTCGTCACGGCGACTTTCGCGGCCCGACAGCCGGACATTGCGGCGAATACGCGCAAGCCAATCTCGCGATACTGCCCGCCGTACACGCGCATGATTTCCTGCGCTTTTGCCATGCGAATCCGAAACCGTGCCCGCTGCTGGGCGTCGGCGAACCGGGCGACTTCCGCGTACCTGTGCTTGGGCGCGATATCGACATCCGCACCGATGTGCCCGCCTACAACGTCTATCGCGACGGCGTGCTGAGCGAGCGCGTCGACTCGATCGAAGCGCTCTGGCAGGACGATTTCGTCGTGTTCGCGATCGGCTGCTCGTTTTCGTTCGAGCACATGCTCGCGCTCGAAGGCATCGGGCTGCGCCACGTCGAAGAGGGACGCAACGTGCCGATGTACCGCACGCATATCGCCAACCGGCGCGCGGGCGTGTTCGGCGGCGAACTCGTGGTGTCGATGCGCCCGATGCGCGGCGCCGACGCGATTCGCGCCGTGCAGATCACGAGCCGCTTTCCTGGCGTGCATGGCGCGCCCGTCCATATCGGCGACCCTGCGGAGCTTGGCATCGCCGATCTCGCGCGCCCCGACTTCGGCGACGCGGTGACGATCCGCGCGGGCGAACTGCCCGTCTACTGGGCGTGCGGCGTGACTCCGCAAACCGCGCTGATGGCGGCGAAGCTGCCCGTCGCCATCGCCCATGCACCGGGCCACATGCTGATGACAGATATCACGAACGCGTCGCTAGCCGTGTTCTGACAAACGCGGCGCGTTGCGCCGCATCGCTGGGCATCCCATTCGTTGAACGAGATCTGGCCGCGCCGACCAGAGGGGCTGACTCATTCCTTTGAATCATTTTCAGGCGTGCGTGCGGCGCCGCACGTGCCCCCAGCGTCCCACACGCGTCGATCAACAGGAGCAACAGATGGACAGCAAGACACTCACGGCAATCGCTGACGAGCCCAGCGAAGCGGCCGGCGCCAGCCGGATTTCATGGTATGCAGAAGCCGGTCCGCGCGCGCGTCGCGCGTTCTGGAGCTGCAAGGTCGGCTACATGCTCGACGGCATGGACACGCAGATGCTCTCGTTCGTCATCCCGACGCTCGTCGCGACGTGGGGCATCACGCTCGCGGATGCGGGATTCATCGGCACGCTGACGCTGCTTTCGTCGGCGTTGGGCGGCTGGATCGCGGGCATATTGTCGGACCGCATCGGCCGCGTGCGCACGCTGCAACTCACCGTGTTGTGGTTCGCCGTCTTCACCGGTCTATGCGGACTCGCGCAGAACTACGGCCAGTTGCTCGCCGCGCGCGCGCTGATGGGGTTCGGCTTCGGCGGTGAATGGACTGCGGGCGCCGTGCTGATCGGCGAGGTGATTCGCGCACGCGACCGCGGCAAGGCCGTGGGCCTCGTGCAGTCGGGCTGGGCGCTCGGCTGGGGCATGGCCGCCCTGCTCTACGCCGTGCTCTTCTCGGCGATGGCGCCGGAAATCGCGTGGCGCGCGCTGTTCCTGATCGGCCTCGTACCGGCCGCTCTCGTGCTGGTGATCCGCCGCTATGTGAAGGAACCCGAAGTGTTCGAGCAGGCGAAGGCGATCCGGCGCGACACCAACGACACACCGCGCTTCACTGAGATTTTCGCGCCGAAGCTGCTGTCCACGACGCTACGCGCCGCGCTGCTCACGACGGGCGCGCAAGGCGGCTACTACGCGATCACCACGTGGCTGCCTACGTTCCTAAAGACGGAACGCCATCTCACGGTGATGGGCACGGGCGGCTATCTGGCGATGATCATCGTTGGCTCGTATATCGGCTACCTGTCGAGCGCGTGGCTGACGGACCGCATTGGCCGCAAACCCAATTTCATTCTGTTCGCAGTCGGCTCGATGGCCATCGCGTTCGCTTACACGTCGCTGCCGCTCACGAATACGTCGATGCTCTGGCTCGGCTTTCCACTTGGCTTCTTCGCCTCCGGCATCTTCTCGGGCATGGGCGCATTTCTCACCGAACTCTTCCCCACCCGCGTGCGCGGCTCAGGACAGGGCTTCTGCTACAACGTCGGCCGCGCGATCGGCGCGCTGTTTCCCGTGCTGATCGGCTCACTGTCGAAAGAGTTCGGCCTTGGTACCAGCATCGGGATTTTTGCGGTGGCCGCCTACGGCGTGTTGATTATCGCCGCCCTCACCCTGCCCGAAACACGCGGACGCGAACTCGAATCCGCATGAACTCGGCGCGCACGATTGCGCGCGAATTCGATCAACCGACACTGCATTCCGACCTTATCTCTCATCGCACCATGAACCAACATCACGTACCCGAAGCATGCACGCCGTCCCGCTGGCAATTCTGGATCGACCGCGGCGGCACCTTCACCGATATCGTTGCGCGTCGCCCGGATGGCTCGCTGACCACGCACAAGCTGCTCTCCGAAAACCCCGAGCACTACCGCGACGCAGCCGTTGCGGGCATCCGTCATCTGCTCGGTTTGCGCGCCGGTGAAGCGATCACGCCGAGCGATGTCGAGATGGTCAAGATGGGCACGACCGTCGCGACCAATGCCTTGCTCGAACGCAAGGGCGAACCCGTCGCGCTCGTGACCACGCGCGGCTTTCGCGACGTGCTGCGGATCGCGTACCAGAACCGTCCGCGTCTGTTCGACCTCGACATCGCGCTGCCCGAAGCGCTCTATCAGCGCGTGATTGAAATCGACGAACGTGTGAGCGCACAAGGCGACCTTGTCGTGCCGCTCGATCTTTCTGCCACGGAGGCAAGCTTGCGCGAGGTCTTCGATGCAGGCATTCGCGCGCTCGCCATCGTGCTCGTTCACGGCTATCGGCATACTACGCATGAGCGCGAAGTTGCGGCACTGGCGCGTCGCATCGGCTTTACGCAGGTGTCGGTTTCGCATGAGGTATCGCCGCTGATGAAGATGGTGTCGCGCGGCGATACCACCGTCGTCGACGCTTACCTGTCGCCTATCCTGCGCCGTTACGTCGATCAGGTCGCGAGCGAAATGCCCGGCGTGAATCTGCAGTTCATGCAGAGCAGCGGCGGCCTCACGCGTGCGGACCTGTTCCAGGGCAAGGACGCGATTCTTTCGGGCCCGGCAGGCGGTATCGTCGGCATGGTGCGCGCCGCGCAGGCGGCGGGCTTCGAGCACGTCATCGGCTTCGATATGGGCGGCACGTCCACGGACGTGTCGCACTTCAACGGCGAGTTCGAGCGCGTGTTCGAAACGCAAGTGGCGGGCGTGCGCATGCGTGCGCCGATGATGAGCATTCACACGGTAGCGGCAGGCGGCGGCTCGATACTCGGCTTCGACGGCGCGCGTCTGCGTGTCGGTCCCGCTTCGGCGGGCGCGAATCCCGGACCTGCCGCGTACCGGCGCGGCGGCCCGCTGACGGTGACCGACTGCAACGTCATGCTTGGCAAGATTCAGCCCGACTATTTTCCGCGTGTGTTCGGCCCGCACGCCAATGAGCCGCTCGACCGCGAAGCGGTGGCCACGCGCTTTCACGCACTCGCCGACGAAATCTGTGCGGCAACGGGCCAGCGCCGCACGCCGGAAGAGATCGCCGAAGGCTATCTGGAGATTGCGATCGGCAGCATGGCGAACGCGATCAAGAAAATTTCCGTGCAACGCGGCCACGACGTGTCGCAATACGTGCTCACGACGTTCGGCGGCGCAGGCGGCCAGCACGCATGCGGCGTGGCCGATGCGCTCGCGATGACGAGCGTGTTCGCACATCCGCTCGCGGGCGTGCTGTCGGCGTTTGGAATGGGACTCGCCGATCAGACTGCGATGCGCGAGTGCGCGCTCGAAATCGTGCTCGACGACTCGTCGCTTGCAACCGTCGACGCAGCACTTGATGCCCTCGCCGATGAAGCAACGGGCGTGCTGCTCGATCAAGGCGTCGACGCTGCGCGCATTTCGACGGTGCGGCGCGTTCACCTGCGCTATCAGGGCACCGATTCGGCACTCGCGGTCAACGCAGGCAGCGTGCAGTCGATGCGCGAGGCGTTCGAAGCCGCCTATCGGCAGCGCTACGCGTTTCTGATGGCGGATACGCCGCTCGTGGTCGAACTCGCATCCGTTGAAGCGATCGGTCATTCGGATGCCCAACCGGTGACAGGCAGCATCGCCGTTCGCCCTGCCGGCGACACGCCCACAGCCGCTGCAGTGGTACGCATGTATTCGGGCGGCCGCTGGCATGACGCGTCGCTCTATTCGCGCGACACGCTGATGGCGGGCGACAAACTGGACGGCCCCGCCATCATCGCGGAGAAGAACGGCACGACCGTGGTCGAACCTGGCTGGCAGGCGACGCTTACGGGCGACGGCAACATCGTGATGACGCGCGTGCTCGCGCTGCCGACGCGCCGCTCGATCGGCACGCAAGCCGACCCGGTGCGGCTCGAAATCTTCAACAACCTGTTCATGTCGGTGGCCGAGCAGATGGGGCTGCGCCTGCAGAACACCGCCTACTCGGTCAACATCAAGGAACGGCTCGACTTCTCGTGCGCGATCTTCGACGCGGCCGGCAACCTGATTGCGAACGCGCCGCACATGCCCGTGCATCTGGGCTCGATGGGCGAAAGCATCCGAACCGTCATCGAACGCAATCGCGGCACGATGCGCGACGGCGATGTGTTCATGCTCAACGATCCGTATCACGGCGGCACGCATCTTCCCGATGTCACCGTCATCACGCCCGTGTTTGCCGACGGCAGCGAAGCGCCGCTCTTTTATGTCGGCTCGCGCGGTCATCACGCGGATATCGGCGGTATTACGCCAGGCTCGATGCCTGCCGCTTCGACGCATATCGAAGAAGAAGGCGTGCTGATCGACAACTGGCAGCTTGTTTCAGCTGGTGTGTTGCGCGATGCCGAAACGCGCGCGCTGCTGGCGTCCGGCCGCTATCCCGCGCGCAACATTGTGCAAAACATGGCCGACCTGCGCGCGCAGGTCGCTGCCAACCAGAAAGGCGTGGACGAACTGCGCCGCATGGTCGCGCAATTCGGTCGCGACGTGGTGCTCGCATTCATGCAGCACGTGCAGGACAACGCGGAAGAGGCGGTGCGTCGCGTGATCGGCGCACTCAAGGACGGCGCGTATCGCTACGCGCTCGATAACGGCGCGGTGATCGACGTCAAGATCCATGTCGAGACTTCGACGCGCAGCGCAACGGTCGATTTCACGGGCACGTCCGCGCAACTGCCGAACAACTTCAACGCACCGAAGGCAGTCTGCATGGCGGCCGTGCTCTATGTTTTCCGCACGCTGGTGGGCGACGATATCCCGCTCAACGCCGGTTGCCTGAAGCCGCTTTCCGTGATCGTGCCGGAAGGTTCGATGCTCAATCCCGTCTATCCCGCTGCTGTCGTGTCGGGCAACGTCGAGACTTCATCTGCGATCACGAACGCGCTGTATGGCGCGCTCGGCGTCGTGGCGTCGAGCCAGGGCACGATGAACAACTTCACGTTCGGCGATGCGCGCTACCAGTACTACGAGACGATCGCGGGCGGCAGCGGCGCGGGAGACGGCTTCAATGGCGTCGACGCCGTGCAGACGCATATGACCAACTCGCGCCTGACCGATCCTGAAGTGCTCGAATGGCGTTATCCCGTGCGGCTCGAATCGCATCTGATCCGCAACGGGTCGGGCGGCGCGGGACAGTGGAAAGGCGGCAACGGCGCGATCCGGCGCATCCGCTTTCTCGCGCCGATGACGGCCTCGATTCTGTCGAACAACCGCATTCACGCGCCATTCGGCGCGGCGGGCGGAGGTGCGGGAAGACAAGGCAGCAATCGCGTCGAACGAGCGGATGGCGAGATCGTCGCGCTGGGCCATATCGCCAGTGTCGAGATGGCTGCGGGTGACGTGTTCGTGGTCGAGACGCCCGGCGGTGGTGGATTCGGGCAGCTTTGATGCGGCTTGCGGCGAGCCGTTGCGCAGCGTATCTCGCGGTACGTTCTGAAGAGAAAGAGGGGCGCATGAACTTCAGCGCCCCTTCTTCGAAGATCGACGCTTGACGCGTTATGTCGATCCTCGAACGTGTCTGTGCAGCACTGCCTTCAGTGCTGGATCATTCCGTTACCCCAAGCAGATGTTCGATGTGTTCTTCAACACGGGCACGCGCCTCGGTGATCGCGTGATCCGTGGTCCGGGAAACAAGCGGAAAGTCGAGACCGTTGCCCTTGAATCTCCCCGCGTAGTGTACCCATGACCGATAGGCGAACACGCCTGAATCGCGCCGGACGAGGTTGATCGTGACGTCGTAGGTACGCTGCATGCCGCTCGCTCGCGTGTAGGGAAACTTGTGGACTTCCGAGTGAATCATGGATACCACCTCCTGTTGTCCGATTCTGGGGTGACGCTTCGTGCAGGGGAGCGTATTTTCCCGACTTCAAAGCGTGCCAATCGTTGAAGACAAAACCGTTGCGTGTCAAAGAAGATCGGTCGCGGATTCGTGTCCGCAACCTTCTTTCTTTGACCGGATATCGCAGGGCGGCAACGGCATCGGTTCGTTGTCCGCGAATGCCGTGCCGCACCGCACGGCAAACGCGAACGCAGATTGCCGGTTCGCGAAATGGCCCAGATCGCCAAGCGACGTCGCCTCGCCATCCTCTTCGAGAATAGCGACCCGGGCGACAAAGGTATTGCCGCTTCGCGCGACCGACGGCTGAATCGCTACACCGTGGTGATAGAAGTGCATATCGCCTCCTCAGACCCTTATATGGAGACTCCGCGGCGGCCTGGATTGCGCCAATGCTGTCGGGAAGTCCTGACGGCATTGTAAGGTATTTGTCAGAATTCGGGAATGGGATACGCGCTGGTGCGGCATCGCGATAGACGCGGGCTTCGGCAGATAACCGCAGGATTGTCGGGAAAACATGGACTTACAAAGCGTGTGTCCAGTTGCCGCACGGCGTGCGCAACGGTCGCCATTGCCCTGCTGCGTCGTATCGCCACGCGTGACAGGCCGCACGTTTCACGAATTGCTTTGAGCAGGGCCAATTCGTCTTCGTCAACATGTTCGACTTCATCGAATGTGTTCAACGCACAGACCGTACGGCAGGCGGGGACTTTGAGTTCAGCATGTGACTACGCGAACAGGCTACGCGTTCGCTGCGATGTCACCGATGCCCTCATCAAGGAAACACCATGCTTCAGTTTTACTTTCACCCTTCTCCCAATCCCATCAAGGTAGCGCTTTTACTCGAAGAGCTTGAAACGCCATTCGAGCTTTCCTCTGTCGATACCTTCAAGGGAGAACAACACGCGCCGGCGTACCGGAAGATCAATCCGAACGGCAAGGTGCCCGCCATCGTCGATGACGGTGTGACCGTGTTCGATTCGCACGCGATTCTTCTGCACCTCAGCGCAAAACATGACAAGTTCGTGCCGTCCGCAGCGTCCGAGCGTGCCGCGATGCTCTCGTGGCTCCAGTTCGTCGCGACCGGGTTGTCGCCGTTTTCCGGTCAGGCCGTACACTTCCTGCACCATGCACCGGAACCGCTGCCGTATGCGCGCAACCGCTATCTGAAGGAAGTCGAGCGTCACTATCGCGTTCTCGATGAGCATCTCGCGACCTCGAAGTATCTGGCTGGCGACACTTACTCGATCGCCGACATCGCGCTGTGGGGCTGGGCGAATTTTGCTGGCTATATCTTCGGCGAGAAGGGACTCACCGACTATCCGCACGTCAAGCGTCTGGTCGATGAGATCTCGGCGCGCCCGGCGGCTGTCCGCGCGCTGGCGCTGAAAGACCGGCTCACGTTCAAGGCCGAGTTCGATGAAGAGACCCGCCGCGCGCTGTTCCCGCAGAACGCCTCGCTCGCGGTCTAAACAAGCCGCGAGAACCGCCGCGCGCTTGCCGCCCGAAATGGCGAGCGCGGGCGCGTTGCAGATCGATGCTGTAGTGTTACAGCTTTCCTGTTCCCTGTTCTCGCGGCCGACATCGCAGATGCCGGCTAACCGAATCTACAGCTATGAAAAAGATTGGTTTTCTCTCGTTTGGTCACTGGGCTAATTCTCCAGGTTCAAAGGCACGGTCGGCAGCCGATGTTCTTCTGCAATCCATCGACCTCGCCGTCGCCGCCGAAGCACTCGGCGCGGATGGTGCCTTCTTTCGCGTCCATCATTTCGCTCAACAGCTTGCGTCGCCCTTTCCCCTTCTCGCCGCAATCGGCGCCAGGACGCGCACGATCGAGATTGGAACGGGTGTCATCGACATGCGCTACGAGAATCCGCTCTACATGGCGGAAGACGCCGGCGCAGCCGATCTGATTGCCGGCGGACGGCTGCAACTCGGCATTAGCCGAGGCTCGGGCGAACAGGTTGTCGATGGATGGCGCCACTTCGGGTACGCGCCAAACGAAGGCGAGACCCACGCCGATCTGGCACGCCGTCACACAGAAGTGTTTTACGAAGTGCTGCGAGGCAAGGGTTTTGCACAGCCGAATCCCCGCCCCATGTTTGCCAACCCGCCGGGACTTCTACGCGTCGAGCCGCATTCTGAAGGCCTTCGCGAGCGCATCTGGTGGGGTTCGGGCTCCAACGCGACTGCCGTCTGGGCAGCGAAGATGGGCATGAACCTGCAGACCTCCACGTTGAAAAACGACGAAACGGGCCGACCGCTTCATATCCAGCAAGCCGAGCAGATCCAGGCTTACCGTGATGCATGGAAAGAGGCCGGGCATACGCGAGCGCCGCGCGTGTCAGTCAGCCGGAGTATCTTCGCGCTCGTGAATCAGCAGGACCGCATGTATTTCGGACGGGGCACGCAGAGCAACGACACGATCGGCTTTCTCGACGACGACATCCAGAAGATCTTTGGCCGGAATTACGCTGCGGAGCCTGATGTCCTCATCAAGGAACTGGCAAAAGACGAAGCCATTGCAGCAGCTGATACGTTGCTACTCACCGTGCCCAACCAGTTGGGCGTCGAGTACTGCGCGCACGTTATCGACTCGATTCTCACGCATGTCGCTCCCGGTCTCGGTTGGCGCTAACGCGCGGAAGAACCGTCAGATATACACAGGCCGTGGCGCGGCGGGTTTCCGGCCAAATTAGGCGGATTTTGAGCCAGCAAAAAAGGCTCTGACTCACGCTTCCTGCTGCCGCAACGGCCATCAATTCGATCAGATGTTCAAGTACATCGGGTCGTAGCGGCTTCAATTTCCCGAGGCGTAAAAAACTTCACGCCACTCCGGCGCGCCTTGTCCGACAAGGCGAAGTCGACGTTAAAGCACGTCCGGGGCATCGAACCTGCCCTCTCCTTTTAGCGGCTGCAACACGCATAAATTCACTGTCCAGTGCAGTCGCCCAAGCCTTGCTGCTGGCTGTCATTTGTTCCTTCCGCGCAAGACTGTTTGTCCGACGTGGATATCCGACCTCCGAGTTCGTACGCCTACATTGTGTCTATTGGATTGGTCGGCACAAGGCGTAAAGGCCGGGCAACCAACCTTCGACAACATAGGGCGGCGCGGCACGGACAATGCCCGCAGCCCTCGATAGGAGCATGTAATGAGCGAAGCAGATAAAAGCGCTGTGCGTGAGTTGAGTCATTTCATCGACGGTCGGCGCGCCGCTGGTGCGGGCCAGCGGTTTGGCGAGGTATTCGATCCGGCGCAAGGCCGGGTGACGGCCCGTGTGCCGGTCGCAACATCCGCTGAAGTCGAAGCCGCCGTCGCCGCCGCGAAAGCCGCGTTTCCGGCATGGAGCGAAACCGCGCCGCTCAAACGCGCCCGTTTGATGTTCAAGTTCAAGGAACTGCTTGAGGCACACGCGGACGAACTCGCCGAACTCATCACGCGCGACCACGGCAAACTGTTTGAGGACGCAAAGGGCGAAGTGGTGCGCGGCATCGAAATCGTCGAATTCGCGTGTGGCATTCCGCAGTTGCTCAAGACAGACTTCACTGATTCCGTCAGCGGCGGCATCGACAACTGGAATCTGCGTCAGCCCATCGGCGTGGCCGCTGGCGTCACGCCGTTCAATTTTCCGATGGTGGTGCCCTGCTGGATGTTTGTGATGGCGGCCGCGTGCGGCAACACGTTCATTCTTAAACCTTCGGAGCGCACGCCGTCAGCGTCGATCCGGCTTGCCGAGTTGTTCATCGAGGCGGGCTTTCCCAAAGGCGTGTTCAATGTCGTGCATGGCGACAAGACCGTCGTCGATGCGCTGATCGCACATCCCGATGTGGTCGCGATGTCCGTCGTTGGCTCGACACCCGTCGCTGAATACATCTACAGCGAAAGCGCAAAGCGCGGCAAGCGCGTGCAGGCGCTGGGCAGTGCGAAAAACCATCTGGTCGTGATGCCCGATGCCAATCTCGATCAAGCGGTCGATGCACTGATCTCGTCGGCATATGGTTCGGCGGGCGAGCGCTGCATGGCAACGTCCGTCGCGGTGGCAGTGGGCAGTATCGGCGATGAACTGATCGAGCGGCTCGCGCCGCGCGTGCGTTCGCTCAAGATAGGCGGCGGCATGGAGCCGGATCTCGACATGGGGCCGCTTATCAGCGCCGCGCATCGCAACAAGGTCACGGGCTATATCGAGGCAGGCGTCGCGGCAGGCGCCAGGCTCGTCGTCGATGGTCGCGGCCATACCGTGCCAGGCCATGAAGAAGGCTTCTTTCTCGGCGGCTCGCTCTTCGACGACGTGAAGCCCGGTATGAGCATCTATCGCGAAGAGATCTTCGGCCCGGTTCTGTCGGTTGTCCGCGTGCCCGATCTGGCCAGTGCGATCGCGCTCGTCAACGCGCACGAACTGGGGAACTGCGTATCGCTCTTCACATCTGACGGTGCCGCGGCACGCGCGTTCTCCCGGCAGATTCAGATTGGCATGGTGGGCATCAACATCCCGAGCCCGGTGCCGCCGGCGTGGCATTCGTTCGGAGGCTGGAAGCGCTCGCTATTCGGTGATCATCACGCCTACGGCGAAGAAGCTGTGCGCTTTTACACGCACTACAAGAGCGTGATGCAGCGCTGGCCGGATAGCATCGCCACAGGTGCCGAATTCACGATGCCAACAGCGAAGTAAATCGGAGCGTCGCAGCGAGTACGGTCGGTTTCGTGCCCGCTGCGGTTTCAAAGCTGTGCGAGTCGAGCCAGAAAATCGTCGACCTGCTGTTCTTGTGTGGCCCACGACGTTACCAGGCGGATCACAGAATGATCGTTATCCGCCTTTCTCCAAACGTAGAACGCAAAATGTTGCTTCAAGGCGGAAATGACAGCATCGGGTAACAGTGGAAATACCTGGTTCGTAGCCGTTTCCGCGTCGAGAGCATAACCGCTGGACACGATCCCGGACGAAAGCTTTGCCGCCATCGCATTGGCGTGCTTTGCATTTTCGACGAACAGATTCTTGTCGCCGAATAAAGCCTGAAACTGGATGCCCAGTAGCCGGCCCTTGGCTAACATGGCGCCCCGTTGCTTGACATGAAAAGCGAAATCTTCTGCCAACATCGGATTGCAGACCACGATCGCTTCACCCAGCAGCGCACCTACCTTGGTTCCGCCGATCCAGAAGATGTCAACGAGCGAAGCGATATCGGCCAATGTCGCGTCGCTCTTGCTCGACGCCAATGCCGCGCCCAACCGGGCGCCATCGAGAAACAGAATCAAGCCCCGTTGCCTTGCGAGCGCCGATATCTTCCGCAATTCCTCAAGCGAATAGACAGTGCCTGTTTCCGTTGCATTCGACAGATAGATCAGTCGAGGCTTTGCCATGTGCGGAAAGTGTGCATTGCTCGCAAGCGCAGCCTCGATATTGGCGGGCGTTAGCTTCCCGTCCACCGCGGGAACGACGATGAGCTTGTGGCCCGTTGCCTCGATAGCACCGGCCTCCCTCACTACGATATGTCCCGACTCAACTGCAATGACGGCTTCGTGCGGGCGCAGGCAACTGGATATCGAAACGATGTTGGCCATTGTCCCGCTGGCGACGTAGTGGATCGCACCGTTGAACGTGTCGCCCAGGCGGGCCTTGATCCGGGCCGTTGCCTCGGCAGAATACGAGTCTTCGCCGTAGGGTGCCTGCTGGATATAGTTGGATTCCGTCAGGGCGCGGAGAATGTCAGGATGCGCGCCTTCGCTATAGTCGTCGAGAAAGCTGAAAGTAGTCATTCGGTGCTTCTGCCTGGATGGAGGCCGCCCGGGATGGGCGTGAGGCCTAAAGCCGAAGACTACCGGTCCGTTACCGGAACGCCTTGTAAAAAATTGCAGGGCCGTCGTCAGAAGCGGGCGGGCGTCACGCCGTACGCGTCGCGAAACGCCCGCGTGAAGTGGCTTTGATCGAAGAAGCCAACGGCGTGCGCGATTTCGGTGATCGGCATGTTCCTGTTCGAATTGATCAGCTCCAGTGCCTTTTCCAGCCGCATGCGCAGCAACCAGGCGTGGGGCGTCATGCCGATAGTGCGTTTGAACAGTTTCAGGAACCGGAACCGGTCCAGCCCGACAAGACCCGACAGGTCTTCCAGCACGATCTTGTCGGCAAGATGCGCGTCGACATATTCCCGGACGAGTCGTAGTTGCTGAGACGATAACGCTCCGGCAATAGTTTGGGGGACTGGTTGCTTCAGGCGGGCGAACAGCGACTCCAGCAATTCCAGGACGTGCGTTTCGCTCGTGATTGGGTCGTTCTTCCCTTGCTGAAGGCTCGCGTGCATGTTGAGCAACCGGTCCGCGAGGCGTCTATCCTGAAGCACCACTGCCGCCTGCGAAGGGAAGTAATGCTTGCCCGTGATTTCCTCGCCAATGCCATTCAGCAGCGCGGGCGACAGTCGAAACGTCTGAAGCGTGTACGACTCGTCCGCATTGGCCACCCCGTCATGAACCTCGCCCGCAGGCATAAGCTGGATTGCGCCGCGCGTGAGCAACAGCGATTCACCGCGGAACGACTGGCGTTGCACCCCGCTCGCAACGAGCGCGATATGGCAGTCGAGATGATAGTGCGGCTCAAAGCGAAATTCGGCGAACCGGGCTGTGCTGAGGATCAATCCGGGAATGTCGGCTGAGTGACTGTACTTGACTTCTTCGGACACGCTCACCTCCCATTCACCGCCGGCACCGCAGCCGCCAAAACCAGAACAATCAATCAACCCTCGATCGCGCGTCGCAATTGCGCGATGAAGCGGGCCGCGATCTCCCGTCCGGGCGACTCGGGCTTCCACATCGCCGACAACGGAGCCGTAGTCAAAGACAACGGACAATCGATACGGCACACACCGTGAAGCTCGTGCATCTGCTTGACCGCGAAGGCGGGCAACAGCGCAATCGTGTCCGAGCGCGCGCACATCGCCATGTTCACGGTGTACACGTGCGAATGCACCACCCTCTCGGGGAATTTCAGCCCCGCCGATACCAGTTCGTCCTGAAGCGCAGAGTAAAGGACACTCGGCATTTCCGGCAGACACCACGGAAACTTCACCAACTCGGCGAACGTAACGCTTTTCCCCATCAATGGATGCGCCGCACGGGCAACGAATACCGGACCGCCATCGCTGAACAGTGTTTCCGTCGCGATAGCACCCGGCACGGGCCAGTGAGACCAGCGGCCTATCACGAGATCGAGATCGTCGGCATCGAGCTCGCTCAAGAGCTTCTCCATCGATGCCTGGCGCAAGGAGAGCTTTACCCGCGGTGCGGCCTCAATAAAAGCATTTACCGTTTGAGCCAGCGCCTCCCATAGCGCTACGGGTGTGAATATGCCCACCGTCAACTTGCCCGTCTCGCCTTTCAGCAACGCCTCTCGCTCTTCCTCGGCGCGGTCGAGTTCCGCCATCACGTTCGAGCTGTAACGAAGAATCACACTGCCCTGAAGCGTCGGGCGCGATCCGAACGCGGTCCTTTCGAAAAGCTGCGCATCCAGCAGCGTCTCTGCTTCCGCGAGCGCTTTCGATACCGCCGATTGCGACAGGCTCAAGCGTTCACTCGCCTTCTGAAGGCTTCCCGTTCGTCCGATCTCATGAATCACCGCGAGATGCCGCATCTTGAGACGGCGAACACGCCCGCCTGCATCGTCAGCCAAGGGTTTCTCCGCATATGAAGTTTCTTCATCCCGACTGCCGCTTTTTTCGCTTTTATGGATTTTTCAGTGCCGTGACACTGCGGCCATGCGGTCAGTTCTACGTCGAGCATCACGAATGAGTATACCGGGTCCCTAAACCGGGCCAAATATCCATCCAATACGGCATCCCATGGTCAGAACACGAATCGCCTCCACGCTTCTCGCCGCAACTGCCACCCTGGCAGCCAGCGCACAATCCGCACACGCACAAAGCTCGGTTGAACTGGCTGGCCTGATCAGCGCGGGACTTAACTACGCCAGCAACGTGAACGGCAAGAGTTCGACATATATGGGCCCCGCAGGCGTCCAGCGTCCGAATAGCCTTGTCTTTCGCGGTACGGAAGATCTGGGCGGGGATCTCAAAGCCTACTTCCTGCTCTCGTCGATGTTCAACATCGCGAACGGCACGAATACAGGCGGACCAGGGTCGCTGTTTTCGAGGGAATCGTACGTCGGTATGTCGAAGGATGGATGGGGTTCCATCCAGGCCGGTTCGAGCCGTGATTTCCTGTTCGATCTGTCGTGGAACGGGTACACAGGCGCCTACTACGCGGGCATCGTAGGCGCACACCAGGGCCCCTTCGCGGGCTTCGGCGGACCGCTGGGACCCGGCGGCAACTTCGACCTCGATCGCCTCAATGGCGAGCCGCTGAACAACAGCATCAAGTTCAACTCCGCGAACTATGGCGGATTCACCTTCGGGGCCATGTACGGGTTCGGCGGAGTTGCTGGCAGCTTCGGTGCGAACGCCTCAGAGAGCTTCGGCGCCAACTTTTCCAACGCGCTCTTCGGCATCGGTGCAGCCTATACGAGTGCCAAATATGCGTCGATGAACGCGGGACGCGACGGCATACGAAATGCCGGCATTGGCGGAAACATCCGTCCGGGTCCGTGGAAATTCGCATTCACGGCGACGTGGTCACAAAACACACAGAACGGCGCACAGGTGCGCGCTTACGACACCACAGTCGGCTACAACTTCACGCCGACCCTCACGGCGACGCTGACATACACGTACATGAACGCAAACGCGGTGCTGAAAGACCGCCATGCGAATCAGCTGGCGGGTGTCGTCATCTATAACCTCTCGCGTCGTACCTCGGTATATGCCGAAGTACTGGCGCAAAACGCTGCCGGCGTCGGCGCACTTGCGCAAATCAACGGAACGCCTAGTGCGTCCAGTTCACGCAATCAGACGGTCGTCACATTCGGCATCCAGAACCTTTTCTAAGTCAGACATCTCCATTTCTCGTATCCATTCGCCATGAAACTCCAGTCTCAAATCGAACGTCCCGTTTCCAAAACAGCTTCAGGCCAGGTTCGCGGTGTCGCGCGTAATGGAGCAGCCATCTGGTTGGGCATCCCATACGGCCGCGCGCAAGGTCACGCCGGCGCATTTTCACCCGTCGAAGCGGTTGAACCATGGGATGGCTACCGGGATTGCGCTGACAAACCCGCTGTGTTTTTTCAGTCTCGCAGTCGACTCGCGTCCATCATGGGCGATTCAATCGACGAGTACCGTCAATCCGATGACGCGTTTACCGTCAATGTCTTCGCGCCGCAGGACGCACACGGGTTGCCCGTGCTCGTGTTCATTCACGGCGGCGCATTCGGTTCCGGAGGCGGGACGCATTGGTACAACGCGGAACACCTCGCCGTGCGCGGCAACCTCGTGGTCGTCACGATCAACTATCGGCTCGGGATGTGGGGAAATATCGCTCATCCCGACGCGCCCACCAACAATGCACTGAGAGACGTCGTCGCGGCACTGAAGTGGCTCAACGAGAACATTTCGGCATTTGGCGGCGATGCTGCGAACGTCACCCTGTCCGGACAGTCCGCGGGCGCCGCCATCACGCGGCTTCTCACTCTCACGCCTTCGACCAAAGGTCTTTTCCAACGCGCGATCATGATCAGCTACCCCGGCCGGATCACGGCTGCTGCGAGCGAAATGCGCGAGGTCACCGGCGAGGTGATGGCATCGCTTCAGCTCACCTCCGTCGCCGAACTGGCTCGACGACCGGCTCACGACATTCTCGCTGCGACCGCGACAGTCGCGCAGAGACGCAAGGGTCCCATCGGACCGGGTGCGCCCGTGTTCCGGCCATATGTCGATGACGATCTGCTGTTCGACTGGGTGGACGATATCGATCAATCCGTTTCCCACGCGCACTGCACCGACGTTATCGCAGGCTTCACCAAAGACGAAATTGCAGCGTTCGTCTGGGAGCGCGCGGAGAAGATCAACGATTCTCCCGCCACCGTGGTGGAATGGTTCAAGAGCGCGTACGGGTCGCATGCAGCCGCGGCTTATGACCTTCTTGCGTCGAAGCGGCCGGGGGCGACGCCCTACAGCCAACTCGTCGATGGCATGTCCGATCTGATGTTCGCGCGGCCCGCGGTTGAAATTGCAAAAACGTATGGAAGGGCTGGAACCGCCTGGCTGTATCGCTTCGATGTTCACACGGCTCAGTCGTTCCTGATGGCGCCGCACTGCATGGAATTGCCGTTCTTCTTCGATAACCTCGCCGATTGGAACGACGCGCCCATGCTTCAAGGGCTCTCTGAAAGCGGCCTGCAGTCGCTCGCGACACGGTTCAGTCGTTGCATCGTCAACTTCGTTCGCCACGGCGATCCGACATTGCCTGGGTGGAATCCATTTTCGGAAGCGCATCCAGGCCTGACGACTTTCGATCTTCCCTGATATCCCTCTCTTTCATGGCACCTTGAAATGGAACATCATCTCCCCGCCCGATCTCGCGCTTCGCTCAATCCGTGGCTGATCTGCGCCGCGTGCTTTCTGGTGATCGCCGTCGATGGCTTCGA
Organism: Paraburkholderia terrae; assembly: GCF_002902925.1. Classification (GTDB taxonomy): domain Bacteria; phylum Pseudomonadota; class Gammaproteobacteria; order Burkholderiales; family Burkholderiaceae; genus Paraburkholderia; species Paraburkholderia terrae. The sequence continues at coordinate 2,023,322 of NZ_CP026113.1, forward strand.
CACCTCGGCAATCGCCTACGTGGCACCTGCTCTCACCCATATCTGGCATCTACCCCACGCGGCCATGACGCCCGCGTTCATCGCGACTAGCGTGGGCGCCGTGCTGGGTTATCTGCTCAGCGGAGCCATTGCGAAGCGGATGTCCCGTCGATCCGAGATCGCGCTAGCAACGCTGGCCTTCGCTGCGTTTTCGCTGCTCACGGTGGTTTCGTCCGGCATCCTGATGCTTTCCGTCATCCGGTTCTTCACGGCGGTCTGCCTCGGTCTGGTCGTCCCGGCCTCGATCTCACTTGCAGCGGACAGTGCGCCCGACCATGCGCGCGCATCGGCGACCATCGCGGCAGCGACGGGTCTTTCGGCGGGCAGCGCGTTTGGCGGCCTGCTGTCGGCGAAGCTGATCGCGGAGTTCGGCTGGGAGGCGGTGTTCATCGCCGGCGGTCTGGTGCCCGTGCTGCTGCTACCTGCAATCCGGTATGCCATACCGCGCGAACAAACACAGACCAGCGCTCCAATCGACATGCATCGAACCATCGACGACCCAGTGTCCGGGAAGACTCGCGGTCTCCTGGCCCCGGGCCTCGTCACCGATACAACCACCGTCTGGCTGGTCGCATTTCTTGGTTTCCTCGTCACGTACCTGTTTATCTTCTGGACGCCGATGCTACTGCTCTCGTACGGCTTCACGGCTTCGAGCGCCGCATTGGGCGCAGCGGCGAGCGCATTCGGCGGCATTACCGGCAATGTGCTGTTGTTTCTGCTGGAAAGACGGCTCGGCGTGCAGCGTTCGCTGATCATCACGATCTCGATCACGATGGTGTGCATCGCCGGCTTCCAGATGGACGGGCTCAGCCAATGGGCGGTACTGCTGCTTATCTTCGGCGTCGGCATCGGAACAACGAGCGCCTGTGTCGGCCAGGCGACGCTCGCAACCGTGCTGTATCCGAAAGCGTTGAGGACGACAGGTGTCGGATATGCGGCGGCCGTAGGACGGTTCGGCGCGATTATTGGGCCTTCCCTTGGTGGATTCCTGATTTCCCTTGGCATGAGTGCGCAACGCATCGTGTTGCTCAGCTGCGTTCCACTGACGATCGTCGCTATCGTGCTGATCTTTTCACATACGCGGATAACGTTGCAAAGAAAGGCCTTGACACTGAGCTAGTCAGTTTCCAAATAATGCCCGACGCACCAACCCAATTCCAATCGGAATGTGCTTCAAAAGGTATATGTTGTTGACGACGGATAATCGTACGTTTAAGTTTCTGCTTTGCAATTAAAAAAATCTACAAAGTGGCTTCAACTCAATACGATGAAAGGCGACCCGTTTCCGTCACGCTCGCCGGCATTACGCACACGGGTTCATATCGGGTGCTCGAAGGAACCGTCATCGTCTATTCAGGTACGGATATCCGGTCTGCCCAGTGCGGAATGGATCGTCCGGAGACCGTTGCGCGTTGGGTATTGCTCGACATGTGCAAGAAAGCCGAGGCGAAGAAGCGCAAAGACGGCAGCGGGCGAAGCCAGTTGCGCCCCGCTTGAGCCCGGCGGTTGCTACGCTTTTGCCGAACGCGCGTCAACACGCCCCCGGTCGCCCAGGAATGCGAGCGTGAGAGCCGTCAGGCCGCATATCGCGATCAGTGTCAGTAGCGCGTCCTTGCCCGCGTGTACCAATACCCACCCGCCCACAGACGGAAAGCCGAAGACCCCGATGAAGTACGCCGCAACGAACCACGTCAGTGCGGCGCGACGATGCACGGCGGCGGAATCGTTGACCGCCTGGGTCTGGATGACGGGATAGGCAAGCCCGTATCCTGTGCCAAGCAGAACGGCGGCGGCAGCATGAGCGGATACATGGTACGGCACCGCGAACATCGCTGCGATGCCCAGCACCATCATGACGAGCAGCACCTTCGTTGCAGTTTCGCGGCGCAGATTGATGACCAGCCGGGAGAAGGCCCAACGTACGGTCACGACGGTTATCGCGTACAGGCTGAAGAAGGTAGTTGCCTGCGCATGCGTTCCCTGCACCAGCGACATCTGAAACGTCATCAAGCCTGAGAAGACGCAGGCGCCCAGCGCGACCATGATGATCGGATACATCGCACGCGTGCGCGCAATGGCGCCGATGCCACGCCACCATCTGTCCTGGACCGGCGGCACGAACGAAACGGGCGACAGCCGGGCGAACATTTCCAGTATCACCGACGCGACCACACAAAGCCCGCTGACCGTATAGAGCACACCGCTAAGCGACCAGTGCAACGAATGTATGGCGACGCCTGCCAGCGCAGGGCAGCCGCCGATTCCCGCCATCTGGAAAGTGCCAAAGCGCAGAAACCAGTAACCGCGATCCGAATCATTGGTTCGCTCGGCAAGCGACATCGGCGCCGCGAGATAGAACGCGCCCCAGCCCAAACCCACGAGAAACGCGGGAATCGCATCGAGCACGCTGACACGCTCGATCACTGCGAAACCCGCGACGCCCATGCCCACGCATAAGGCCGCAAGCGCGGCCATCCGCGCCGCGCCGATGCGGTGATGCGAAAGCCAGCCGACCAGCGGAACACCGACAAAGGTGCCCACCATCGCACCCACGAGCGTAAGCCCGGTGTCGACGTCATTGCCGCCGATGTACCTGAAGCGCATCGAAAGAAGAAACGTCCCGCCGTATCCTGCCGCCGTGAGCAGGGTACCGGCGAGAACGAGAAAGCCGTTGAATGGACGCATGAAAGAGTGGCAGTCGTCAATCGCAGGAGCGAGTATGAACCAAAGCGACGTCGGACTGCCTGGATGCTACGGCACACGCCATCGACTCTCGATACACCGATGGACGATCCCGGTCCCGGCCCAGGTCACAGCAGCGACCGCAGTGAAACGGATGAATCCGCGAGCCGCGCTTCGTCCATGATTGCACCTGCCGAAATCAAACGCCTGCATGCGCCGATCTCGCGTCCCGCATTGACGGCAATCGCCGCCCTCATACGCGCCGTGTCGTCCAGCGCCATGACACAGAACGAACCGGTGACAGCGTCCCCACGGGTGACGAGACGATGCTGCGGCTCAACGATGCCCAGCGTCTGCACATTGCAGTCGAACTGATCTGACCAGAGCCACGGCAACTCCGCGTATACCGCGCGACCGCCTAGCATGTTTTCCGCCGCGACGACGGGTTGGTTCTCCGCCACCTGCCAGGACTCGATCCTGACACTGCGGCCAAGCAGCGGATTGGCGTGCATCGTCACTTCGCCTGCCGCGAAGACCGCAGGGTCGCTGGTACGGCACTGTTCATCGACCACAACGCCGTTGCGGACCTCAAGCCCGCAGGCTTGCGCGAGTTCGACGTTCGGCATGACGCCGATTCCGACTACGACGACATCCGCACTGACGGCGCCCGCATCGCTCTGGATGGATGCACATCCGTTCTCGTAGGCGATTGCAGCCGGCATCGTGCCGAGACGCAATTCGACGCCGTTTCGCTCGTGCAAAGCTGCAATGTGTTGCGCCACGCTCTGCGGCAGCGCGCGTTGCAGCAGCGCCGGCGCAGGCTCGATCACCGTCGCCCTGCAGCCCGCCTGGGTCGCGGCGGCGGCCACTTCGAGCCCGATAAAGCCACCGCCCAAGATAGCAACACGCTTGCCCGGCGACAGAACGGCGCGCAACGCCCGCGCATCGGCGAGCGTGCGGACATAGTGCAGTTGCACGCGTTCATCCACTGGGCCGCTGAAGCGGCGCACACGCGAGCCCGTTGCGAGCAGCAGCCTGTCATAGCCGACAGTGCTGCCATCGCGCAGCCGCACACATGCCCGCGTCCGGTCGATTTCGACGACGGCCGACGACAGGCGCAAATCGATCCGCTGCGCCGCATACCAGTCGTGCTGCCGGATGAAAGCCTTCCGCTCGCCTGCTTCGGAGGTCAGCGCGTCTTTCGACAATACCGGGCGGTCATACGGCGCATGCGGCTCGTCGCCGAACATGACGATGTCCACGTCCGCGTTCAGTGCGCGCAGCGTCTCCGCCGCGCGCCGCGCCGCATGCCCCGCACCCACGATCACGTGCCGTTCATTCGACATTGACTTCCACCCTCGCCTCGACGATACGGATCGGGAATGCGCGCACCGCCTCCGTGATGGGCGCGCAACGCGGCGCACCCGTGCGGATGTCGATCAGCCCCTGATGCAGCGGACATTCGACGCAGCCGTCTTCCACGTACCCTTCCGAGAGCCGCGCGTGTCCGTGCGTGCAGAGATCGTTCAACGCAAACACTTCGTCGCCGATACGAAACACCGCAATCTGCCGATCGCCTGCGATCACGGCCGCGGGCTCGCCTTCGGCAAAGTCGTCGAGCGTGCCAATCGCCTGCCAGTTGTCAATCTTCGCTTCCATGTCCGCTCCTCAGATCGGCGTTGCGAGCAGCGTCTGCACGCGCGACGTGTCGTATACCACCCGCTTGCTTCGGTAGCGCAGCCCGTCTGCCGTCCGCACGACGCGGTCGTAGTACTTGCCCGCCTGATACACGTTCGACTCGCCGTTCGCCAGCGTCTGCACCACGACATAGCTGCTTTCCGTTTCGATCACGTCGTCCTGGTCACTCGTGATCGTCAGGCCCGATGTCATGTGCCGGTAGGTGTGTTCTTCGAAAATATTGGCGTGACGCAGCGACACGACGCGATCGCGCAGCATCTTCTGGTTCGTGCAATGAATGATGCCGACGGGCAAGCCCATATCCGCGTTTTCTTTCGGCACGATCTCGTACAGGCAGTCTTCCGTAAAGAGCGTCGGCCACGCTTCGAGCCTGTCGTTGTCGAGATTGCTGATGTACTGGTTTTGCAGCATGTTCAACTCGAACCAAAGCTTCATCTGATCCATTTGCATGTCCTTTTTCTCAATAGCCCATCAGCTTCTGATATCCGACCCAGAACCGTCGAATCAGGCTTTCCGTGATCACCGTGTCCTGCTGGTCCGGATTGCTGCGCGACATCTCGATCACCGACGTCGCGTCCGCGTCGCGCACCGTGCCTCGCTGCACGAGTTCGGTCGCTTCCGTGTCTTCCATCGAGATATAGCCCGCTGGTCCGACGAGGTTCGCCTGCTTGATGCGAAGCGCGCGAAGTTCCGGCGTGTCGTCGGCATAGCCGAAGAAATGGAAGATCAGCTCGAAGTTGTTCGGACCTTTTGCCAGCAGCTGGCGCGCGACCAGCGTGTTGTGGATCTGCTGGATCACCAGTTGAGGAAAGATCGGCTGGATATGGTTGGTGGTGTCTTCCTCATATTCGGAAACGAGCCCGAGGATCGAATCGTCTTCCAGCGCGAAGCCTTCATCGAACGAGCGGATCTGTTGCTGCTTGTAGGCCGCCGATGTGTCCTCGCCCGTCTTCGTCACCGTAATGATGCTGTGCAGGCCGTGCGTCGCATCGGGAATCGATCGCGCCTTCATGCCGACACGGAAAATGTTGAAGGTCGTATGGAACAGATGCAGCATGCTCGCGTGATACGGGTCCTTCACGTTCTCGAGATACAGCTTCCAGTTGGACTTCGAGTATTGCCGTGTGCAGCCGAGATACTCGATCGGCTTGTGAAAGATGCGATCGATCCAGGGCCGCATTTCCGCGCCGAGATAGTCGGGCAGCGGTGCGACTGCGTCGCTGAAACTCGCGAAGACGAGGCCGCGATAGCTGTCCACGCGCAGCTTGCGCAGGCTGTGCTGCTTGGGGTCGAAGTCGGGCGGCATGCCCGTCATGCCCTTCTGTCCGCGGCGGAACGGCACGCCCAGAAGATTGCCGCTGTTGTCGAAGCTCCACTGGTGATATACGCACGTGTGCGACGTCGCGTTGCCGCGCGCCTTGCGGCACACGGATGCGCCTCGATGCGCGCAGCGGTTGACCCATGCCGACAGCGAACCATCCTCGGTGCGCGTGACGACCACGGGCGTATCGCCGACAAACGTGCTCTTGAAATCGCCCGGGTTCGGAATCTCCGCTTCGAGCGCAACGAAATTCCACGTCGGGCCGCGAAAGATACGCTCCTGCTCGCGCTCGTACACCGCTTGCGAGCTGAACACCTTGTAGGGCACGCGCGAGCCGTCGTCGCGCGGGAACTGCACCATGTCCGTGTCCTGCGTGTTTCTGAAGCTGACAGGCGTCTCGACCATTTCCATGCTATTTTCTCCGCATTGTGGGGGCCCGTTGCAGCAACGAAAAATCGCTGCTGCATGGTGAGAACATTTTTGGAGGCGGAAAATGCAGGGTCTATCCGTTTCTGGCCGAACACAGCCCGGATATCCGTTTCAGGCCGTTTTATGAACCGGGCAGTGTTCAATCCCCGCGCGAGCGCGCTGGAATAATCATGAGATCCGCTCTTCGACTCCCCGCATTGCGACGCCACCGGCTCTTCGAATCGGTCGACCTCGACGAGACGCGCGAACTGATTTCACGCGTCATGCAGCCGCATTCGCTGTTTCCGCGCGGCCACACGCACGGCCGTTCTCACATGGACTTCGTGCGGGTGGGACGGCTCGGCATCGGCACGATTCAATTCGGCGGTGCGATCCAGGTGGATGTCGAAGCCGTCGACGGATACTTCCTGATGATGTTTTGCGTCACCGGCAGTGCGGAGGTCCACACGGCTGGCAGGAAGATCGTCGTGGACGACCAGCACGCCGTGATTCGCGCACCCGGCGAGCCGTTCAGTGCGCTGCTGTCGCCCGATTGCGAACAGCTGGTGATGCGGATCGACGCGGCGGCGCTGAATGGCGACAGTGCTTCCCTCTTCGACGCGGGCGCTGCCGTATCACTCGAAAGCGGCCCGATGCGTGCATGGAAAGAACAGTTGAAACTGGTCGCCAGTTCGCCTGATCTGCTGAACGTGGCCGCTCAGAATCCCGCTGTGGGCGCGCATGTCGAATCGCTGCTGGTCGGCCTGTTGTGCAGTCACGATACGGGCCACGGGACATCCCCGCCATCGACCATCGCGCCGTTGTTCGTTCGCCGCGCCGAAGAGTTCATGGCCGCCAACCTCGCCGCGCCGATGCAGTTGCCGGACATCGCCCGCGCCGCGGGCGTGCCCGTGAGAACGCTGACCGAGGGGTTCTTGCGGTTTCGCAACGTCAGCCCGATCAGCCTGATGCGGCAGATGCGGCTCGACCGCGCGCGTCAGGCCATTCGGGAAAGCACGCCTGATGTGCGGGTCGCGACTATCGCGCTGGATTCCGGCTTCACCCATTTCGGCCGGTTCGCTCAGGCATACCGTGAGCGGTTTGGCGAACTTCCATCGGAAACAGCGCGGCGCGAATTGCTGCGTTGACGGGTGGACAGCCCGCATCGCCCCTGTTCCGCGACGCATCCGTCGGCGAGATTCGTCTGACCGAAAACCGACGCGATGCTTTGCGTCTTTCGCGGTGCGTCGGCATACCCCTTTCAGGCCTGCGAGTTCCCCACGCGGAACATCGTGTTGCTCAAAGCGGCCTTCGTTAATCATCTTTTCGCACGATCATAGATGTCGTTACCGTTTCCCGCGAACGCGGGTCCGACACACAAAACGAGGAGACATCCATGCAAGCAGTCGCCCCAACGACAACAGCGCGAGAGAGTGAAACAGGTGTGAGCAGAATGCGTTGGGCCGTGTTGTTCTTCGCCTGGGCGGGCCTCATGTTGAGCACGGTCTGCCGTCTCGCATGGGGAACCCTGGCCCTTTCCGCCGGCGAATCGCTCGGACTACCGATTGCAGCGCTCGGTGTGTTCGTCACGGCGTTCTATGCAGGATATGTGCTGTCGAATATCTTTGGCGGCCTCGCGACCGACCGCATTGGCGGCCGCGCGACGTTATCGATGTCGTTGCTCGGTCTCGCCGTCGCAACCTTCTGCTTTGGATTCACGCCTTCGCTAGGCGTCGGACTCGCCTTGCAATGCCTGATGGGGCTCACCGCAGGGGCCGATTACGCAGCGGGCGTCAAACTCGTATCGACCTGGTTCCCGAGAAGCGAACGTGGGCGCTCCATTGGACTGCTGATGAGCGCTTCATCGATCGCGGTTATCGTCATGAACTCCGTCCTGCCCGGACTCGTCGCGAAACTGGGCTGGCGCGACACCTATCACGCGCTCGGCGTATGCGCGTTGGTCCTTGCAGCCGTGACTGTCGTGTTCGTGCGGAATCGGGCCGGGCAAGCACCGCAGGACATCTCGCGCAAGCCGCGCATACGAACGCTGTTCACACGCAATTTTCTGCTGCTCGCGCTTGCCGGATGCGGCGCGTTCTGGGGCACGCTCGGTTTTGCGTCGTGGGCAATCGCGCTGATGGTGAAAGGACATCATGTGTCCGCTGTGCAGGCAGGGTTCATCGTCGCCATTGCAGGTGCGGCGGGCCTCGTCAGCAAACCTTCCGTCGGCTGGCTTTCCGACCGGCTGGGTGGACGGCGCAAAACGCTGACCGTCGCCTCGCTTCTGTTTTTCTCCGTCGCGTTGCTCGTGTTCGGACAGCTTTCGCGTGTCGATGCATTCACGCTCGCCGCCCCCTTCATCGGCGTCGGCGCGTTCGTCTATAGCCCCTTGCTCGTCACGCTGGTGGCCGAGCAGAGCGGGATCGAGCAGTCGGGGTCTGCTGCGGGTATCGCCAACGCGATCTGGCAGTCTGGCTCGGCCATGTCGCCTGCGCTCGTGGGCATCGTGTTTCAGGCCAGCCACTCCTTTCCGATGGCATTCGCTACCCTGGCATTCGGCCCGCTGCTCGGCACAGTCTGCATGTTGTTCGTGAAAGAACAAGCCAACGTTTAAGCGCTCGCAATCATGTATTAGAGGAGAAAAGCAATGCAACACGTGACCCACACTTTCGACACACCGTGGCGCTCGCATCAGATCGAAGGATCGCGCGGCTATGAATTCATCTTCAACATACTCGGGACGGAGTACACCGATGCCTACAACATCGATATCGCAAAGGTAGCACCGGGAGGATATTCCCCATTGCATATCGATCAGGACAATCACGCGTTCTATATCCTCGACGGAGAAGGCGAGATCGACATAGCCGACAAGCGCTATGCAGTAAAGGCGGGCTCAGTTGTACGGATTCCGCGCGGCGTGGTACACGCAATCCGCAATGCCGGTGACGGCTGGTTGATGCTGCTCAGCATTTACGACCCGCCGCGTATCCGTCAGCAGAAGATCGCGGACGCAGCCTGAGAGAGAAGCGATCGCGTGCGCGTGAGCGCACGCTGATCGAGCCGGCGTGCGCGGCCCTGGCGCTTCTAGAAGTAGTGACGTATGCCGATTGCGGCGACGCCTTGCGCGCTGCTCGAACTGAAGGACATGCCAAACAGTTGCGCAGGATAGTGCCCGCTCGCGTGCTGGAAGACGTAAGTCGCGTAGATGTCCGTCGCCTTGCTGAACCGGTAATCGTAAATCACGCCATACGTGCTGCGGGTGCTCGCATAGAAGACGTTCTTCGGTCCGTTGTTCTTGTCCAGAAACGTGTATTCCACGCCGACAACCTGAAACGGCGTAATGTTGTATCGAACGCCCACGTCATAGATGTTGGCGACATCACCCGTTAGCGTCCAGCGCGAATTCGTGTAGAGCGCGTTCAGGATGAACCCACCGAGCGTCACCGTCCCGCCCACGCCAAGCGTCCTCAACGTGCCCGGCGTCAGATTGTCCTTGCGCGTCGTATAGACCGCACCCATCAGCGACGACTTCGTCGTCCATGTCGCGCCATAGCTCTGCGTGCTGTTCGGCGAGCCGATTCCGGGCGCGTCGCCGAATCCATACATCGCGCCGAAGTGAAGCGATTCGACAGGTGCCCACGTCGCCTTGACGGAATTGTCGACTTCCCCGCCGCCGATTCTGTCCAGCGACGGATTGCTGCCGTTATTGCCGAAGAAGTTCGCATTGATGGCGGGGTGAAACTCGAGTGACGTGCCGTACCACGAGTTCGCGGTGGTCTGCAGATAGTCGAGCATGAAGTCGGTTTGCCGGCCAGCCAGGACCTGCACGACGTCGTTGGTCATGCCGACATACGCGTATCGGCCGAAGATACGCTGTGCGTTCGCCGAGCTCTGGCCCAGCGCGCCGTTGTTCGGTGAAAAGCCGCCTTCGAGCCTGAATATCGCCTTGAGTCCGCCGCCCAGATCTTCACGTCCCTGAACACCCCACCGGTTGCCACGCATCATGCTGCTGGCCTCCTGCACGCTGTGATGTCCGCCCTGATTCGACGTGTACTGGATGCCGATGTCGATAATGCCGTAGAGCGTCACCGAGCTCTGCGCCTGTGCCCCTGTCGCGATCGTCGCAGCAGCAACTGCTATGGCGGAATAAACCGTCCTCCTCATCCTTCCCCCTGTGTTCATGGTCGTGAGAATCGCGGAACATCTGGCCGGCCGTTGGCAAGTCTAGATGGGCGTCGACCGACGGGAACTCCGCGGAACGGCTAAAAAGTGCATGGCCATTAATTGACGCACAAGGCGCAGGGGCGGAACACGGTTTCCTCAAACTGGTCATCCGGGTTTTCACGATGCGCGCGGCGCAGCGCCGTTATCGTGCTCGCAGGATAGCGGCGCATCAAACGCAGGTCCTCAGACGAAATGCCCGAACGCGCCGAAAAGAAAGCCGGACATGAAGAGTGGCGAAATGTGTGTCCCGCCAGGTTGAAACGCTAGTGGTTGAAGCGATTGAAACGTTCCGCAAGGAAGTCGATGAACGAGCGGACCTTGGGTGTCAGCGTCCGGTGCCGTGGAAACACGGCGTGGATGTCACGCTGCCCTCTCTCCCAATCGGGCATCACGTGCATGAATCTGCCCTCGGCGAGGTCTTCGCGGCACAGATAGTCCGGCAGCCATGCGAGACCCGATCCCGCGAGCAGGACCGTGCGAATCGTGCTGGTGTCGTTGGCGAAAAAGCGCGGACAGACGGGAATGCTGACGAGTTCATCGCCGCGCCGCAGCGGCCATTCGGACGGGCCGTCAGCGATATCGAGCAGAACATGCGATGACAGATCGGCGGGAGACTGTGGCGTTCCGTGCTTGCGCAGATAGGCGGGCGTCGACACCAGCATCAGCCGCGCGCACCCCAATTTTCTTGCAATCAGGCGCGAATCTTCGAGCACTCCCGTGCGGATCACGACGTCGACCTCGTCGGCCAGTGGCGCGATTCGATTGCTGGTCAGTGCGAGAGAGACCTGCACCTCGGGATAAGCGGCAAGGTAATCAGGAATGAGCGGCGCGATCATGAACTGGCCCGGCGTAACGGGCGAGCTGACTCGCAGCAGGCCGCGTGGCGTGAGCCTGATCTGTCCGACTTTCTCCTCCGCGTCCTCGACCTCGCTCAATATCTTTCTGGCCGACTCCGCGAACGACAGTCCCGTCTCCGTCAGCTCTAGCTTGCGATTCGATCGGATGACGAGCGCGACGCCCAGATGCTCTTCGAGTCGCGCAAGCGAGCGGCTTACCGACGATTTCGGCATATCCAGCACACGCGACACAGCACTGAAGCTCGTCAACTCGGAGAGCTTGGAAAACACGCGGATATCGAGCAGTTCGATCATAGGTCTGCAGATGCCAGTCCATCGAAGCCGATCCCGCCGCGCATACCCACCCATGTACACGTCGGCAAACGGCCTCCCACTTTGTTGTCATCGACTTGTAACGGCAGAATCCGGGCCTGTCAAACGGGGATTTCCTGCATGCCGGCGCGCGGCACTTCCGCTGACATGCGGGCGGACAGTCGAATCTCGCGTTCCCGCCGCGGAACATCGCGTTTCAATCGCGCATCTTGAACTCCTTCCGCTCCGATGTAACGATGGTTGCCAATCCGCGTACGTCGATACGCGTTCCCCATTTCATATCGCAGAGGTGAGCGTTGAAGATCGATCCCGAAGAGTTCCGCAAAGGACTGCGAGCGTTTACGACGGGCGTCACGGTGGTGTCGATGCCGGACGGCAAAGGCGGCATGCATGGGATGACGGCAAGCTCGTTCGCCGCGGTATCAGTGAGTCCGCAACTGGTGGCCGTCAGCATCGCGAAGACGGCAAAATCCCACGCGCTCCTTTCCGGCGATAGCTGCTACGCGATCAACATCCTGGGCGAGCATCAAGGCTTTCACGGTCACTATTTTGCCAACCGGATGGAAGAGCGCTGGGACCCGCCGCACGAATGGATTGACGGCACACCGATCCTGACGGGCACGATGGGCTGGTTCCTGTGCCGCCGCTGGGCTGCATACGAAGGCGGCGACCATACGATTCTGGTTGGAGAGGCGTTGAAGATCCATCGGACGGACGATCGCCCTCTCGTCTGCAATCGCGGCATGTTCTACTCGCTCGGGGAGCCCGTCGAACCTGGCAAACCCGAGCCGCAAAGCACCCGTTCGTCGCGCCATCTGCATGCGGAAAACGCAACGTCATCCGATTGAGGAAGAGGTTTGATTCATGAAAAACAGGATAGAAATCGTTGACGACGGTCCGATGAAATTGACGGGCGAGTTCGAACTGCGCGATGACACAGGTGAAGTCGTGCGGGCACGTAAAGTCTATACGCTGTGCCGTTGCGGACTGTCTGCGCGTCTGCCGTTCTGCGATGCATCGCATGAGGCCGCGGGGTTCTCAAGTTGTCCGAGGGCACCGCAAGGCACGGCGAGTGCCGACGACGCGTCGACGCGGTCGGCATAACATTCACTCATCCATCGAGCACGCCATGTCAATCGTCAAAGGTCACATCATGGAAGGCGGTCCGCTTCATCTGGTCGGCGATTTTGAAATCGTCGATGCAGCGGGCAATCGCTTTCCTCATAGCGGCATCTTCAGTCTCTGCCGGTGCGGTCATTCGGAAAGCAAGCCCTATTGCGACGGCAATCATCGCGCTCGACGCTGGACGGGTTGTCACGCAAGCCCAGCCGCCGAACCAACGCACAACGACGCCACGTCAATACAAAAGTGATGCACCGCCAGGCACTCGCTCGGAGCGCCTGGCATCATCGAACACGCGCGAAGCGCAGCACACGCATTGCGCGTCACCGCGTCTCACTCAGCCCTGCTTCACGCAAGCCGCAAAGCCAACCGATACAACCCCTCGCCAACCCCCGATACGAGCCGCGTAACATTGCTGTCCTTCAACTGTCCATCCGTTGCGAACGCTTCGTGCGCCATGCCCAACGCGAACGATTGAGGAATGACGAGCATGCCGAGCTTGTCGAGAACGGCACGCATGCCCGACTGCGAACGCAACCCGCCAAGCTGTCCCGGCGACGCCGACACGAGCGCCGCCGCTTTGCCCGCCAGTAGCGAGACACCACTCGACCCGTCGCCGCGTGGCCGGCTGATCCAGTCGACCGCGTTCTTCAATAGCGCCGTATAGCCGCCGTTGTACTCCGGCGTCGCGATCAGGAGCGCCTGGTGCGCTTCAACCAGCGCCTGGAGCTTTCGCGCGCCATTGGGCAAACCACGTTCGACTTCGAAATCGCCGTCATAGATCGGCAAGTCGAAATCGGCGAGCCGGGCCTGTGTCACTTCGGCGCCCGCATCGCGCGCGCCTTGCGCGGCGATGTCGAGCAGTTTCTGATTCAGCGAATCGCGGCGCGAACTGCCGTTGATCGCAAGGACTTTGACAACCATGAACACTCCAGATGCGTGAAAAGAGCACTTCGATTCAGCGAGCAGGCGGCATGCGATATTCAATGTCCCCGCCCGGCAGGAAATACATCATCAGCGCCCGGCCAGTGACGGTCGGAAAATGCTCGCTCAACGGTGGAAAAACGCGCCAGCCTGCGCCGTGTCCGCAAAACTGCGCACCTTCTTCGAGCGGGATGATCATGTTGATTTCACCGGTCGTATGGCAGTGGTACTGGCCTTTCACATCGCGCAGCAAGCCGCTCTCGACGCTCATATTCGAGGTTTCCTGCGACGGTTCCGCGATGCGGCCGCGGCGATAGTCGCCGCCCTCGATTTCCACGTAAGCGACCCAGCCTTCCTCGACACCGAGCTTCAACAACTTCACCAGCCGCCCGTAAGCTTCAGTGCCATCGCCATACTTGCTGTTCAGGTGCGCTTCGAGCGCTGCATCTAGCGGCATGACGCGAATGTCATCGCACAAGCCGCGCAGCAATTCAATCAGTTCCGCCTTGTGAGGTCCCGAAGGCAACATGTCTCTCTCCGTTGTTTGAAATAATCACGCGACTGTCTGCGCCGCAGTCAGACCGAAAAACCGCGCGGCATTTTCGCCGAGCATGCGATGCTTCGCCCGCTCGCTCAGCCCAGGATGGCTTTCGATGAGACGGCCAATGCGCTTTTCGCCAAGCGGGTAAGGATAATCCGAACCAAGCAGCACGCGCTCTTCGCCCATCACATCCACCAGCAGTTGCAACGCGCGTGGATCGAACACGGCGCAATCCACCGAAAACCGGTCGACATACGAAGAAGGCAGCTGCGGACAGTCCTCACGCACGATATCCCGTTCGCGCCACGCGTTGTCGACGCGGCCCAGCAGGAACGCGAAGCTGCCGCCGCCATGTGCGAAGCACAGCTTCAACGAACGCGGGATATGCTCGAACGCGCCCGACAAAATCAGCGAGAGAATGCTCAACTGTGTTTCCGCCGGCATCGCGACCAGCCACGGCAGCATCCATTTCTTCATGCGGCCGTCCGTCATCATGTCCCACGGATGCACGAGCACGGGAATGCCTTCATTCGCGCAATGCGTCAGGAACCGAACGAGGCCTTCGTCGTCGAGATCCTTCGGGCCCACGTGATTGCCGATCTGCACGCCGCGATGTCCAGCGGCGACGGCCCGCGACGCCTCCGCACAAGCCAGATCGATATCCTGCAGCGGCACCTGTGCCAGCGCCGCGAGCCGCTGCGGTGCAACGGCGCACATCTCGAGCGCGTGATCGTTCATCCGTTGTGCCCGTTGCAGCGCGACCTTCGCGTCGTAGCGGTAGCCGAACATCACGGGCGTCGCGCACATCAGCTGTACGTCGATACCCAGCGCGTCCATTTCATCGATGCGCCGCGCGGGGTCCCACAACGCGCGCGTCACCGGCCGGAACGCGCGCTCGCCCGTCATGATGATGCCCGTCTCGCCGTCTGCATCGACGGCGAGCCACGGCGCATCCGCTTCGCCGACACGTGCGGCCTCTTCACGCGAGATGCGCGGGAAGAAGTGTGTATGCATGTCGATTCGCAATGTCATAGCGATTGCCCTGTTTCGTTATGCGACGCGACGCGGCGCGTCGTGAATTCAGCCTGGCCGATTCCGCTCACCGCGCATTGCACGTGCAGACCCGGCGTCAACGGTTGGGCCGCCGTTGCGGCACCCGCCATGATCAGCGAGCCGGCGGCCAACACGACTTCGGCACTTGCCGCGACGCGCGATGCCTGCACGATCGAGCGCATCGGGTCGCCGAGTATCGCGGCCGTCGTTCCCACCTTCACGTCCCGGCCATCGAAGCGCATGATGACGCCCGCATTGCGCAGACTGTCGAATCGATTCGACCAGCGCCCTGTGACGAGGCCCGCGCTGGAGCAGTTGTCCGCAATCACGTCTTCGAGCGTGAAGCGGAACGCCTCGTAGCGCGAGTCGATGATTTCCATGGCGGGCGCGACGGCTTCCAGATACGACTGCGCCTCCAGCGCGGTAAGCGGCCGGTCGATGTCGCGCTTCGTCAGGAAACACACCTCAGGTTCGACGCGCGGATGAATGAAGCGCCGCAGATCGACAGGTGCGCCCTCTTCTTCGAGCATCGCATCCGTCAACCAGCCCCAGATCAGACTATCGACGCCCATCTGGATCATCTTCGCCCGGCTCGTGAAGCCCAGCTTGATGCCGATGATCCGCTCGCCGCGCGACTTGCGCAGTTCGATCGACGCGCGCTGGATGCGATACGCGTCATCGACTGAAAACGGTTCGTTCGCGCTGATCTGTTCAATCGCGCTGCCATGCCGGGCTGCGTCGTCGAGACGTCGTGCCGCTGCGTCGAGATTCATCGCGCCGCCTCCACTTCACGCTCCGTGCGCTTCCGCAGATCGAGCGCGACGTCGACGATCATGTCCTCCTGTCCGCCCACCATGCGCCGCCGCCCCAGCTCCACCATGATGTCGAACGCGGATAGACCATACTTCTGCGCAGCCGCTTCCGTATGGCGCAGAAAGCTCGAGTAGACGCCCGCATAGCCCAGCGCCAGCGTTTCGCGATCCACGCGCACGGGCCGCTCCTGCAGCGGGCGCACGATGTCATCCGCTGCATCGATCAGCTTCTTCACGTCGCACCCGTGATTCCACTGCATCCGGTCGACGGCGGCGATGAACACTTCGAGCGGCGCGTTACCCGCGCCCGCGCCCATGCCGGTGAGGCTCGCGTCGATGCGGTCGCAGCCTTCTTCCAGCGCGACGATCGAATTCGCCACGCCCAAGCTCAGATTGTGGTGCGCGTGCATGCCCGTTTGCGTCGTGTCGTCCAGCACATCCTTGAACGCACGGAAGCGCGCACGAATGTCATGCATGTTCATCGCGCCGCCCGAGTCGACGACGTAGATGCACGTCACGCCGTAACGCTCCATCTTCTTCGCTTCGGCGGCGAGGTTCTCCGGCGACGTCATATGGCTCATCATCAGAAAGCCGACGGTATCCATGCCGAGTTCGCGTGCGTATTCGATATGCTGCTTCGCGATGTCCGCCTCAGTGCAATGCGTCGCGATGCGCACCACGCGCGCGCCCGCATCGTAGGCCGCGCGCAGATCATGCACGGTGCCGATGCCGGGCAACAGCAGCGTCGCGACTTTCGCACGCTCGACTGTCTGCGCCACAGCCTCGATCCATTCGATATCGGTATGCGCGCCAAAACCATAGTTGAAACTGGAGCCCGAGAGGCCATCACCGTGCGCCACTTCGATGCTGTCGACGCCGGCATCGTCGAGCGCTCGCGCAATCACGACCGCCTGGTCGATCGAATAGCGATGGCGAATGGCATGCATGCCGTCGCGCAACGTCACGTCGGAGACGTAGATTTTTTTCGTGTCGAGATTCGTCATGTCGTCGCTCCGGTCACGCTGCGATGCGGTTGGCCGCGATTTGCTCGGCCGCTCGCAACGCGGCTGAAGTCATGATGTCGAGATTGCCCGCATACGAAGGCAGATAATGCGCGGCGCCTTCCACTTCGAGAAACACGCTCACTTTCAATGCGTGTTCCGGATTGCCGAAACGGCCTGCAAATTGCGGCGGAAATGGAATACGGTCGAACTGCACGGCCTGCTTGAGCCGGTAACCGCGTACGTAAGCGGCTACGTCGCGCACCATCGCATCGACGGATGCCTCGATGCGTTCGCGGTCCGCGTGCTCGTCGACGAGGCAATAGACGGTATCGCGCATCATCAGCGGTGGCTCGGCGGGGTTCAGCACGATGATCGCCTTGCCCACAGCCGCGCCGCCCACACTTTCGATGGCGCGCGAGGTGGTCTCGGTGAATTCGTCGATATTGGCCCGCGTACCGGGGCCCGCAGAACGGCTCGAAATCGATGCGACGATCTCCGCATAGTGGACGGGTGTCACGCGCGACACGGCGCGCACGATAGGAATCGTCGCCTGTCCGCCGCATGTCACCATGTTGATGTTCGGCGCGTCGAGATGCTCGTGGAGATTCACCACGGGAATCACGAAAGGGCCAATCGCAGCGGGCGTGAGGTCGATTGCCGTGACGCCCCGCTGTGCAAGCAGCGCTGCATGGCGCCGATGCGCGCCCGCCGATGTCGCGTCGAACACGATACCCACGTCGTCGAACTCAGGCATCGCAAGCAGGCCGTCGATACCGCCCGCCGTCGTCGCCACGCCGAGGCGCGCAGCGCGTGCAAGGCCATCGGAGGCTGCGTCGATGCCTACCATCGCGGCCATCTTGAGGTGCTTCGCGTGTCGCAGGATCTTGATCATCAGGTCCGTGCCGATGTTGCCCGAACCGATCACTGCGACGGAAAGTCGAATGTTGTCTTTCACGATGTTGATTCCGTTTGATGGGGAAACAGTGCCCGCACGGCGCCGAGACCTTCGATATGCGCGACGAACGCGTCGCCAGGTCGCACGGCCACCATCGGTCCGAGCGCGCCCGTCATCACGATGTCCCCGGCGCGCAGCGGCGCACCGACGCGGACCATCGTGTTCGCGAGCCAGATGGCGGCATTGAGCGGATTGCCGAGGCAGGCCGCGCCCGCGCCGACACTGACCTGGTCGCCGCCGCGCTCCATCACCATGCCGCAGCCGACGATATCGAATGCGTCGAGCGTGACTGGCCGGCTGCCGAGCACGAACAGGCCGCTCGATGCGTTGTCCGCCACCGTGTCCGCAAGCCGGATGTCCCAGTTTGCAATGCGGCTGCCCACGATCTCGATGGACGGCAACGCATACGCCGTCGCGCGCAGAATGTCGGCGACCGTGTGCCGCTCATGCAGCAGATCGTGTTCGAGCACGAGCGCAATTTCCGCCTCGACCTTGGGTTGCTGCGTGCGCAAAAACGGAATCTCCTCGCCGTCGCCGTACGCCATGTGGTCGAACAGCATGCCGAAGTCAGGCTGATCGACGCCGAACTGGTCCTGCACGGCACGCGAGGTCAGGCCGATCTTGCGCCCGACGAGCCGCGCGCCCGCCTCGATCTGCCGCTGCGTGTTGATCTGCTGCACGCGATACGCGTTATCGAGCGGGTCGCCGCCGAGTGCGCCGATCGCTTCGCGCACAGGCGGCACGCCTTCGAACGGATGCTTTTGCTGCGCTTGCCAGAGCGTGTCGGCAATCGCCTGAAGGGTCTGTACATGCGCCATGTTCATGCAACCCTCACACACACGTTGGTCAGTTCCGAGTAGAAGTCCATCGAATGACGGCCGCCTTCGCGCCCGAAGCCCGACAGCTTCGCGCCGCCGAACGGCGTGCGCAGATCGCGCGCAAACCATGCGTTGACCCAGACGATGCCCGTTTCGATCTGCGGCGCAACACGGTGCGCGCGAGAGAGATTCGTCGTCCAGATGCTCGCCGCGAGTCCGTAGGCGCTGTCGTTGACCCGCCGGACGACTTCGTCTTCGCTGTCGAACGGCGCGATGTGGCAGACTGGGCCGAAGATTTCTTCCGTGACGCAGCGCGCGTCGTCGGGCAAGCCGGTCCAGATCGTCGGCTGCACGAATGCGCCGTCGTCGCACGCATTGCCGAACTGCGGCACGCCGCCGCCCGTGACGACCGTCGCGCCCTCCGCAACCGCGAGTGCGTAATAGCCGAGCACCTTGTCGCGATGGCCCTTCGAGATCATCGGTCCCGTCGTCGTGCCCGCTTCATAGGGCGAGCCGACCTTCAGCGTCTCCGTCTTCTCCTTCAGCGCGGCAACGAAGCGCTCGAAGATGGGCCGCTCGACATACACGCGCTCCGAACACAGGCACACCTGGCCCGCATTCGTGAAGCTGGAACGCAGCACGCCTTCGACGGCCGCATCGAAATCGGCATCCGCGAAGACGACGGCCGCATTCTTGCCGCCGAGTTCGAACGACACGTTCTTCACGCCATCGGCGACGGCTTTCATGATCGCGCTGCCCGTCTTCGATTCGCCCGTGAACGTGATCGCATCGATATCCGGGTGACGCGTGAGCCATTCGCCCGCCGCGTTTGCGCCGTGACCGTGGATCAGATTGAATACGCCGCGCGGCAAGCCGATGTCGCGCATGACCTCGGCCAGCAGCGTCGCGGAAGTCGGCGTTTCTTCCGAAGGCTTGGCGACGACGCAGTTGCCCATCGCCAGCGCCGGCGCGACTTTCCACGTGAACAGCAGCAGCGGAAGATTCCACGGCGAAATCACGCCGACCACGCCGAGCGGCTTGCGGGTCACGTAGTTGAGCATGTGACCGTCGGCCGTGGGCGTTTCGAAGAACTCGCCGTGCGCCGTGCGCACGAGATCGGCGAAGGTACGGAAATTGGCGATGCCACGCGCGATGTCCAGACTGCGCGCCTGGGCAACGGGCCGGCCCGTGTCGGCAACCTCTGCGGCGACGAAATCGTCGAAGCGCGCTTCGATGCCGTCGGCGATCCGATGCAGCCAGTCGGCGCGCGCGGACGGACTCAGGCTGCGCCACTCGCCTTGCTGCGCGCGTCGCGCGGCCTTCACGGCGGCATCGACGGCCGCCTCGTCGGCCTCGGCGACACGCGACACTTCGCGGCCGTCGATCGGGCTCACGTTCGCGAAAGTAAGCGTCGAGTCGACAAACTCACCGTCGATGAAATGCCGCAGGCGCGGCGGCAAGTCTGCTTGCGCGTTGGACTTCATGAATACTCCTGCTGACTGGATGCGTTACAGCCAGTGTAGGAGCGGCCAACCACGCTGAATAATCAAACATTGCGAGGCGAATATAAGCGACTGGAATACCAGCTTTGCCGCGCTCAGTACTCAGCGCTCAGCCTTCGGCCGAAGCCCCGGCGACTTCGCGCAGGCAGGCAACGAACGCCTCGCACGCCGGGCTCAATTCCTTGTTCGATCGAACGGAATACCCAACCGTGCCGAACGATCCGCTCTCGGGTATATCGAGCACGCGCAGCAGCCCCGCCCGCACGAACTGCGTCGCGGCCACGCGCGGCATCACGGCGACGCGCGGACTTTCGATCAACAACCCCAGGTTCGTGAGCACGGACAGCGACTCCACCAGATCGGTGGGCAGCGCAAGACCGGCTTCGCGGAACATGCGTTCGACGGACAGACGCAGCGGCGACTCCATGGTCGGCAGAATCCACGGCCGGTCGGCGAGCTCGCGCAACGATCCGATCGGCTCACGCGCGAGTGCATGCGAGCTGCCGACCACGATCGTCATCGCGTCGTCGAAGAGGGGGTGATGCGTCAACGGAAAGGCATCGGCGATAGGCAGTTCGACTTCGGGCAAGCGGCCCACGACGATATCCAGTTCGCCCGTTGCGAGCGACGGAAAAAGCTGTGCGGTGGGACCTTCGCGTACGGTGACGAGTACGTCGGGCGAGCGCGCTTTCAGGCGCGTGATGGCCATCGGCAGCAGATGCGCCGACGCCGAGATCAGCGTGCCGACCATCACATGACCGGCAGTGCCGAAGCGAAAATGATCGAGTTCGTCCGTCATGTGACGAAACTCGGCCAGCAACGATTTCACGCGGCGCCCGACCACGCGCCCCAGGTCGGTTGGGATGACGCCGCGATTCGAACGTTCGAACAGCACGCCGCCAAGCGACGACTCCAGTTCCTGAATGACCTTCGTAACGGCGGGCTGTGTGAGGCCCAGGTCGTTGGCGGCACGCAGAATCGAGCCTGTCTCGATCACGCGGTCAAAGGTGAGCAACTGGCTGAGCTTCAGATTGCGGCTCAGCCCTATCTGGCTAAGGGGAAACCGATGCATGGCGGCGTCGGACCGTAAGAGAAGTGAAGCTTGATCTTAACAGCGCGAAAGCGTCGTTGCCGCCCGCGTCGATCACTCGCGCGCAACGCCGACGGCGGGCATATACGTCGGCACACGCAGTTGCATGCGATCGGTCGAGCGACAATAGTTCGGCCCGCCCAGACGTCCAACGGGCTCGAAGCGATCGATTCGTATGCGCAGTTTCTCAGCGTCGAGCAGATCTTCGTGGATATACATGCCGACGATTTCACCGAACACGATGGAGCGCTGCTTCGAAAATTCGAGCACCTTGTAGAGCCGGCATTCCCATGCAATGGGCGCCTCCGACACGCGCGGCACGCTGATGGCAGTCGATGGCGCAAGAGCAAGACCCACTGCCTCCGGCTCGGACACATGGGCAGGAAAATCGCTGCCGCACAGCACGGCCCGCTCGACGATCGTTTCATCCACCATGTTGACGACGAACTCCTCGCGCTCGACGATGTTCTTCAAGGTGTCTTTCATCTCGCCGGGACGATGGCTTTCGCTGCCGTAGTGATCGACGGCGATGGCGAAGAGCGGCGGGTCCTCGCCCATATAGTTGAATGCGCTATACGGCGCTGCGTTGCACAACCCGTCGCGGCTCAAGCTCGTCACCAGCGCGATGGGCCGAGGTCCGACGCTGCCCGTGATCAACCAGTACTTTTGCATCGTGGATAGACTGGCCAGTGCAATGTGAGTCATTCGAAACTCCGTTGTCTTTTTAGCGGAAATGCCGACCCGGGACAATCACTGACTGACGTCGATGTCCTTCGTTTCGCGCATGAAAATCGCGCCGATCAGGACGGACACACCGCCCACGATGATTGCGTACCACAGCCCACTATAGACATTGCCCGTTTTCACCGCGAGCGCCGTCGACATGAAAGGGGCGAGTCCGCCGAAGTATCCCGCGCCGATGTTGTAGGGCACGGAGATCGACGTATAGCGCACCTTCGCCGGAAACAGTTCGACGTAGTACGCGGACATCGGCCCATAGGCCATGGCGCCCCAGATCATCAGCAGCGCGAGCATGACGTACATCAGCGGACGGTTGATCTGCGTCACGTCGGCGGCGGACGGATAACCGGCGTCCTTCAGCGCGTCGCCATAGTGTTGCGCATCGAACCCTTCGAGCCGCCGCGTGCCGATGTGCGTGACAAGGCCGCCTGCGGAATCCTGCTGCTCGACCTGATACGACAGGCCTGCCGTCGTCAGGAAGTCGCGCGCCTTGTCGCAGTCCGATATCGGCGTACCGAACAGGCTCGTGCTGCAATCGCTGGCGGCAAGGCGGATCGGCACGCTTTGCGCAAATTGCACGAGGCGCGGATTTACGGCATGAGACAGCTGCGTGTAGATGGGCAGGAAAGTCGCGACGGCGAGCGCGCAGCCCGACAGCACGATCCACTTGCGGCCCACTTTGTCCGACAGCCAGCCGAACAACACGTAAAGCGGCAGGCTGAATACCAGCATGGCGGCAACGAACGCGTACGCGTCGCCCGTCGGCACCTTGAGCGTGGTGGTCAGAAAGTACAGCGCATAGAAGTTGCACGTGTACCAGACGACACCGACGGCGGCCTGCGCGCCGAACAGCACGATGAGCATCGAGCGCACGTTGCGCCACACCAGGAAGCTGTCGCGCAACGGGTCGCTCGACAGACGGTGCTCGCTTTTCATCTTCGCGAACACGGGCGACTCCGAAAGCGTCGTACGAATGTAGACGGAGATCGCGAGCAGGATCAGCGACGCAATGAAGGGCAGACGCCAGCCCCATGACGCGAAGTCATCGGCCGACACCCACGTGCGGCACACGAGCGTGACGGCAAGCGACAGCAGAAAGCCGACGGTCGCCGTAGTCTGCAGCCAGCCCGTGGCCAGGCCACGTCGGCCGGGCTGCGTGTGCTCCGCGATGTAGGTCGCCGCGCCGCCGTATTCGCCGCCTAGCGCGAGCCCCTGCAACAGCCGCAGCACGATCAGAATAGCGGGCGACGCCCAGCCGATGCTTTGATACGACGGTAACAGGCCGATGCCGACGGTCGCGAGCCCCATCACGGCGATCGTGGCGAGAAACGTCGCCTTGCGCCCGACCTTATCGCCGAAGCGGCCGAACAGCACGGCGCCGAGCGGCCGGATCACGAAGCCGATGCCGAACGTCGCCAGCGAAGCGAGATAACCGGACGTCGCGCTGCCCACCGGGAAGAAATGCGAGCTGAAGAACACGGCGAGACTGCCGTACAGAAAGAAGTCGTACCACTCCAGGACCGTCCCGACAGACGCACCCACCACCACCTTGATTTCGTCGCGCCGCGTCGTGCGGGCTCCCGCGCCGGCCACCAGTTCCGCATTCATATGTCTCCATCCTGTCATGAGCAAACGTGAACACACCCTGCATGAGTGATGAACCGAGTCTAGGGAGAGCAAAAAAGCGGCGGTAATCAAAGATTGGCGGCTGAGTATTCGCAGTGGGAATATCGGCTCCTTCCCGACGAGCGAAGCCGCTTGACGCGATGAATGGCACGCACCAACGCCGACACCACACCGGCGCCGTCGGAGCGCGGGTGTGGCGTTCGCAGTTACGCGGCGGCAACGGCAGGTAACTGGTCGTCAGCGAGCGCCGACAGCCGCGTCGCGGCCAGGGTGAACCGTGCCGCAATGCGGGCAACGGCGCTTGTCTACCGATTCATAGAACGCCGAGAACAGCGGCGGCAGATCATCGACAATGCTCTTGAGTTGCACTTCGACGCGATGCACGAGCTGGTCGCAATGGCCGCAATACCATTCGAATCCATCGATCGCACCTGGCGCGCGCTGTCGTTCGATCACAAGGCACGCGCTGCCCGCCTCCGGACGTTGTGGCGAATGACGCAGATGCGGCGGCAACAGGAACACGTCGCCTTCGCGCAGATCGACGCGTTCGCGCTTGCCATCGACGATCAGGTTCAGATACGCGTTGCCAGCGATCTGATAGAAGAACTCTTCGTGCGGATCGTCATGGTAATCGGTGCGATGATTGGGACCGCCGACCACCGTGACGATCAGATCGCTGTCCTGCCAGACCTGCTGGTTGCCGACGGGCGGCTTCAACAGATGCGCGTGTTCTTCGATCCAGCGTGCGAAGTTAAACGGCTTGCCGTACGTCAACATGCGCGTTCTCCTCTTTAGCCGTGACGGCCATTCGCCGCGACAGCGCGCGGTACCCAGGCAATTGCCTTGATCTCGATGGCGAGCAGCGGGTGCGGCAGCTGATGCACGGCGACCGTGGTGCGCGTCGGACCCGTTTCGTCGAAATACTCGCCATAGACTTCGTTATAGCCTCCGAAGTCGTTCATGTTGACCAGAAACGTCGTCACCTCGACGAGGTTCGACAGATCGGCGCCCTCCGCGCGCAGGATGTCGCGGATATTTTCAATCACCGCGCGCGTCTGGGCGCGAATATCGACTGAGGCGGTTCCCAATCCATCCGCTGAAGCCCCGACGAAACTGTTGTCGGGCCGCCTCGAACTCGTGCCCGACACGAAGAGAAAGTCGCCGGCACGCACTACGTGAGGAAATCGTCCGCGCGGTGTTGCCTTGCCGGGCACGAGCTGGCTTTGAGAGGTCTCGTTCATTCGCTGTTCCTGTCTCCTGCATTGAGTTCACCGCGCTGCTCCATGGCACTTCAGCATCGGGTTCAAGCCAGTTTAGGGTGGCGCCGCGATGACGTGATAATGAAAGTTCTCTGCGTTGATATTCCATTCCTTGATAGCGTGGCGCGGCGTTGGCGCATCGATCCCATATTCCGGGTTGCCGGAATGAGGCTCCAGACTAGGCGCCCGTGACATCAGCCTGGTCAAGCATATCGATGAATGCGCGCACCTTCGCACTCAGGAAGCGCCGTGAGCTATACAGCGCCCAGATTTCGACGGGTGGCCCCGCGTCGAGACCCAACGGCACCAGTTTCCCATCCTCGATGTCGGATTGCACGAGCAGTCCCGGCAAGAGCGCAGCGCCTGTGCCTTCCAGCGTCGCCTCGCGCACCATCAGCAGCGAGGAGAGCCTCACCACGGGCTTCGGCGTTACCGGATACAGCTTTTTGTCCTTTGCCTGAATCTGCCAGGTCTGATCGGCTGAAGACGAAAGCACGACAGCGGGTAACGGCGATGTCAACCCGCGACGCGCGTCGTCGAGACACTCGCGAGCGACGGCTGAATCCGGTGCCGCGCACAGCACGCGTTGATCCGTAGCGACGCGGCGCCCCACAAGCAGTTCGTCCGCATTGGGATTCACGCGAATGATGAGGTCATAGCCATCCTCTACAGGATCCGTCATCCGATCCTCGGCCACGATTTCGAGTTCCACCTGCGGATACGCGCGAGCAAAACGCGCGGCGACGCGCGGCAGCGCGACATGCGCGTAGACGATCGGCGCGCTGACGCGCAGACGCCCGCGCGGCACGGACGCGCGCGAAGCGATGGTCTCACCCGCCTCGGCTATTTCCGCGAGCAGGCCGCGTGTTTGCTCGTTCAGCATGCGGCCCTCGTCGGTCAGGCGCAGCGTTCGCGCACCCCGCTCGACGAGCCGCACACCCAGGCTCTGCTCGAGTTCGGCCACCCGACGCGACAGCGTCGCTTTCGGCCGGTCGAGCTTCCTGGCTGCAGCGGCAAAGCCGCCATATTGCGCAACTGCGTTGAAATCGGCAAGTGCAGTGAGATCCATGATCGTTCCATGAATGAGACGAGGCGTCTCGTCGATCGGTCTTTCGGCTCGATAACTGAACGTCTATCGTAACTGCATGGGCGCTCGATGCCCAACCCACTTCACTTTACGGAGATCGAATATGGCTATTCTCGTAACAGGCAGCACCGGCGTGGTCGGGACACAGGTGCTCGACCATCTCAAAGACAGCGGCGCGGAAATTCGCGCGTTGACTCGCAAACCGGACAGCGCACAACTGCCGGCAGGCGTGGCGGCCGTCAAAGGCGACCTCTCCGACATCGACGGTTTGCGCGAGGCGATGAAGGACGTCACTACCCTGTTCCTGCTCGCGCCCAACGCGGCAGACGAGCAGACTCAGGCGTTACAGGCGCTGAGCGTCGCACGCGAGGCGGGGGTGAAGGGTATCGTTTATCTCTCAGTGTTCAAGGGCGAGCACTACACAGATGTGCCGCACTTTACGAGCAAGTTTGCTGCGGAAAGAATGATCGACCAGGTCAACTTGCCCGCCACCGTTCTGCGACCTGCCTATTTCATCCAGAACGACGCCCGGCAAAAGGAAGCGCTGCTGAAGCACGGTGTCTATGGCATGCCGATCGGCGCGAAGGGCATTTCGATGGTGGATGTACGCGATATCGGCGACGCGGCGGCGCGCGAACTGCTGCGCCGCGAGCGGGCTGGCGAACCGCTGCCAGGCGAAGCATACGACCTCGTCGGGCCGGACGCGGTGAACGCTGATTGGGTGAGCGCGACCTGGAGCGAAGCGTTACAACGTCCCATTTCTTATGGCGGCGACGATCTCGTTGCGCTCGAAGCACGTTTGAAGTCGGTCGCGCCAGCGTGGCTCGCCTACGACATGCGTTTGATGATGCAACGGTATCAACAGGATGGCGCTGTTGCGACACCCGCGCAGGTCGCGCGCCTGGCGTCGCTGCTGGGCCGACAACCACGGTCTTATCGGGACTTTGCGAAGAGTTGCGCGGCAGAATGGGTGAAAGAATGACAAGCTTGTCGAGCGACGCGCCGCTTTGTCATGCAGATCCGGCGCGCCGCGAGGAATCCAACTCCTTGGCCTCCATCTGGTGGGACTTCCGGCACGACTTTACCAAGGGGTTGCGCAATCGTTGCGAACTCAACTCCCTTGGTAAATATCACAAGACAATCCGACGACACACGGCCCGCCGTTCCTCCCTCGCCCGCTTCCACTCGATCCACCAGGCTGAGGACCGACCGAATCGTATTCATAGCGATTCATCGAACTGGCAGGCTGTGCCATTTGCGGTTGTGACATCGTCGCGGCGGGCGCCATTTGCGGGTTGGCGCTTCCGGCTGGCTGTTGCGATGTCTGCGAATACGCCAAGCCTGTAACGGCGGACAATGCAGAAGCCACCAATAATGAAGCAAAAGGAACTCTCATTTCTGCACCTTTATCGAGAATGCAATTCGAGTCTATCCAATCAGGATGACGAATCGAAATACATTGATTTGAAAGAACAACAGACTTTCGGTTGCCGATCGCAGAAGAGGAAGCCTGTTACGGCGAGGCTAGTAATACACCGCCTCAAGCACAATGCCGAAAAAAGCGATCAATGGCGGCAGGTGCGGATAACAGCGTGCGTTTCTGTTATTGAAGGCATCTTCTGAAGAGGTGACAAGGGCACATGTTTAGGGACGCGCCTTATCTTGTCCTCCAGTTATAGACCTGTCTTCTAAGGAAATCCAGCGGCGAGCATAGCCGTGCCAGCTCTGCTTGCTACATCGCGCGAGACATTAACGAGAGCGCCGCAAACATGTCGATAGCCGGACGGTGGCCTTTCATTCATGACAAGTCCGTAAGCGCGCGACACTCGAAATGCCAAAGCGGATATGTACAAAGGATCCGCCACGAATCAATCGGCAAGGTTGACTCCCATCACCTACATTGGTACTGCATGTCCGCGTCCCGCCATTTACTCACTGGAGTTCGATCATGAACTGCAACCCCGCCGATACGGCAGTAGTGTTTATCGATCCACAGAACGACGTGTTGAGCCCCACAGGCAAAAACTGGGGCGCCGTTGGTGCCAGCGTGACGGAAAACCGAACGGTTGAAAACATGGTGAAAATCTTCAAGGCAGCGAAAGCAGCGAAGTTCAGCGTGTTCATCTCCCCCCACTACTTCTATCCGACCGACCGCGCATGGACATTCAACGGCCCACTCGAGGCAGACGAGTTTGCAACGGGCACGTTCGCACGAACGGGTGCGCTGAACCTGAGCGGTTTCGAGAAATCAGGTGCTGACTGGCTGGAGGAGTTCAAGCCGTTTATCGAGGACGGCGAGACTATCGTAGTGAGCCCGCACAAGGTGTTCGGACCGCAGACAAATGACCTGACGCTGCAACTTCGAAAGCGTAACGTGCAGAAAGTCGTGCTGGGCGGGATGCTCGCCAATATGTGTGTCGAGTCTCACCTGCGCGATCTGATCGAGCAGGGTTTCGAAGTGTACGTCGTCGCCGACGCCACGGCGGGGCCGCGTCATCCGACCTGGGGCGACGGCTATAAGGCGGCGTTAATCAACTATGCGTTTCTTGCGCACGCTGTTGTCAAAACCCAGGATGTCGTGGACTCGATGACGCGAAGATAGCTGCGACGCGAGCCGCCCGACATTCAAAGGATTCCAGCCATGTTCGGTGCCAGCGGGTGCGCCATCACGGGGACATTGCTTCGCGGGTCACGAATCGACATCAGTCCCCGTCCAGGCGATACCGTGGCACACAACGTTCGGCCACTCCATTACGACGCCACGTTGCCGTTGCCGATCAGGCTGATGGTCGAGCAGCTTCAAGAATCAGTCGGCTGATCTCGTCCGGATGGGAGATCAACGACAGGTGGCTCGACTTCACCTCGATTGTCTTCGCGCTCATGCGCTTGGCCATAAAGCGCTGAAGATCGGGATTGATCGTGCGATCTTCCGTGGAAACAGCGTAGTAGCTGGGCTTCGATCGCCATGCGGCGTGAGCCGTCTTCCCCGCCAGCAAGGCCTTGTGGAACGGCTCCTGGACCGCGTACAGCGTCCGCGCCCTCGCTTCCGGAAGGTCGCCTGCGAAGTCGTGCAGGAATGCGGACTCGCTGAGGCGTCCCTCGTCGCCGTCAAAGACAATGCCGGCTGACGCAGGAGGCGTGGGGTAGTTTTTTGCAAGCGCGGGGTAGTCCTCGCCGGCATCCGGCGCGCGCGCCGCCACGTAGACCAGCGCCGAAACGTTCTGATGCACGCCCGTCTCGGTGATGATCATGCCCGCGAAGGAGTGCGCAACGAGCACCGTCGGACCATCTTGTCGATCCAGCACGCGGGTCACGGAGTCAGCCGCCTCGGACAAGGTCGTCAGAGGGTTCTGTACGGCTGTGCAATTCATGCCCGCTGCCTGCAACCGCGCAATGACGTCCAACCAGCATGAGCCATCGGCAAACAGGCCATGCGCGAGAACGACATTGCGCGCTTTCACTTGCGCAGGGGGGATCGCCAGCGCGCGTGCCGACACCAGGGCGCTTGCGGCGCCTACCAGCACAGCCGCCGAAAAGGTGCGACGGTCCATAGCCATATACTGAACTCCTTCGCTAAAAGCTTTGTGGCTCAATAGCGGTCCCGACGCCGCCGCTACCTGGCGGGGCCGCTGAATGATCAGCGTTATCGCCCATTTTGAGGAAGGACCGGGCCTCTGCAGAACCGCCGCCGCATGAAGATCGGCCTGCTTCGAGAGCAGGTAGTCCGCGCTGAGGCTCATCGAGCGATAGCGTGCGCCACTGTGCCCACCGACTTTCCACCGCGTGTATAAGCGTACAAGTATAGGCAGCAACCAGTTGTAAAGCAGGCAAGGGGTACTTTGGAAAGCATTGTCGGTAGCTGGCAATCCTCTGACATTGACGCTGCCAGGTTCGAACACGTTCGACGCGAAAAAGGATCAGGCGCAACCGTGTCTTTCCCGCCCTATAAATGACATCCATCATCTATTGTATAAATGATGACCATCATTTATTATCGTGTTGTAGCCGAGCCCGCTATTCGGGCGTTTCTTTTGCTCAATCTGATGCCGCGCGCCGGCACAGACGTTTCAACCAGGGAAATTATCATGCCACTTGTACGCATCGATCTCGCAGAAGGCCAATCCGCCGAATATCGCAGCGCCGTCGCCGACGAGGTCTACAAGGCGATGACCACCACCATGAACGTGCCCGCCAATGACCGGTTCATGGTGGTCAACGAGCATAAGCCCGGCGACTTCATCGCCGATCCGACCTATCTCGGCATCGAGCGCTCGCCTCAGTGCGTCATCGTGCAGCTCACGTTGAATGCGGGCCGCGATCTCGCGATCAAAAAAGCCTTCTACAAGGCGCTCAGCGAAGGTCTACACGCGCGCGTCGGACTGCGCCGCGAAGACCTGTTTATTAGTCTCGTCGAAGTGCCGAAAGAAAACTGGTCGTTCGGTAACGGCGAAGCACAATACGCGCAATAAGCGCAATAAGCGCATGGTCGATGCGCGCTGCCGTAAAGGCAGCGTGCGTCGCACTCAGCACGGAGGGCGCGGATGCCTCGCGTATCGAGGGAACAAACCGATGAGAACCGCCGGCTGATCGAGGCGGCGTCCGCGCGCCTGTTCAAGGAACGCGGGCTGAACGGTGTGTCGGTGACGGACATCATGGCGAGCGCGGGGCTCACGCATGGCGGGTTCTACGGCCATTTCGAATCGAAGGACGAGCTCGCGGCCGTGGCGTGCGAGCGGGCGTTCGGCGAATCCGCTTTGCGCTGGCGAGCGCTGGTCAAGGAAGATGCGGGCGAACAGGCTTTCGTCGACGCGCTCGCGAAGCATTATCTGAGCACGAAGCAGCGCGACGAGCCCGGCAGCGGGTGCCCCGCCGTAGGTCTCGCCGCTGACGTGGCACGCGAAGACACGACCAAGCCGGTGCGCGGCGCATACCTACAAGGTCTCAAGTCGATGCTCGGCAGACTGGCGTCGTTTGCTGGTCCGCGTCCGTCGAAGAAAGCACGTCAGCGCGCGATCGCCCGCCTTTCGATGCTGGTGGGAGCGGCCACGCTCGCGCGCGCGGTACGGGGCGATCCGCTCTCCGATGAAATACTCACGGCCGTGCGCGACTATCTGCACGACAGCTTCGAATAGCGGCGCAGCCGGTTTTGTTCGACCATCGGCGCGCAGTGTCCCTGCTGATGAACGATGAATGGCATGCGGTGAATGCTCCGCTCACTCGCACGCACGCCCCAACCGATGCGAGCGAGCCAGCAGGCGCAGTCCGCTAGCAATGCAGCCCACACCCGCAAACATCGCGCCGCCTGCCAGCGCGAGGGTCGATCCGTGCCGGCCGGCCACGCCGAAACACAACGCGACCAGTGCGGCGCCCGTAGCCTGTCCGATCAGACGCGAGGTCGCGACGACACCGCTTGCCCCGCCGCTTCGCGCATGCGGCGCGCTTGCCATCAGCGCCTTGATGTTCGGCGACTGGAACAAGCCAAAGCCGACTCCGCAGAGCGCCATTCGCGCTTCGATGGCATACACGGACGGATCAGCCGGCATCAGCGCCAGCGACACCAGTCCCACGCACAGACAGGCCAGCCCCGTCGCGCCCAGCACGCCTGGCGGATAGCGGTCCGACAGCCGTCCCGCTATCGGCGCCGCGATCGCCACGACAACGGGCCACGGCGTGATGAGAAAGCCCGTCTCGATCTGGCTGCGATGTAGAACGTCTTCGAAATAGAACGGAAGCGACACGAACGCGAACCCTTGCGCAGCAAAGCCACAAACGGCCGTCACCGCCGACAGCGCGAATACGGGTCGTCTGAGCAGATCCATAGGCAACATCGGCGCGAGCCGCCCTGCTTCGCGCCGCATCAGCCACGCGCCGAAAACGAACGCGACTGCAAGCGCGCCGAATACGTGAGCGGCAGGCGCACGTTGCCCACCTTCACCAAGCGCGAAAATCAGCGACGCGAAGGTGATAACGCTCAGCACGGCCGCAACGGGATCGAATGGATGCGCGCCTTTGGCCGTATGCGGCAGCGCAGGCAGCGCGAACGCGAGTCCAATCAGCCCGAGCGGCACGTTGATCATGAAGAGCCATGACCATGACGCCATCGAAAGAATCAGCGACGCAATGGTAGGCCCGACGGCAACCGACACGCCAACGACGAGCGCATTGACGCCGACGCCGCGTCCCAGCCGGTGTCGCGGATAGAGCGCACTGACGAGCGCGATGCTGACGCTCGTGATCGCGCTCCCGCCAAGCCCTTGCAGCAGGCGGGCGGCAGCGAGCAGCGGCAGCGTCGGCGCGGCCGCGCAAGCCAGCGATGCAACCGTGAATAGCGCGAGGCCGCCGATGTAAACGCGCCGGTGCCCCAGCACGTCGCCTAGCGCGGCGAACGGCAGTATCGTCGCAACCATCGCGAGCTGATAGGCGTTGACGACCCAAACCGACTCGGCTGACGTGACGTGAAGATCGGCGGCGATCGCGGGCAGCGCCGTGTTCGCGATCGCGGTATCGAGCGTCGCCAGCGCGACGGCCAGCATGACGGCAACCATCGCGAGGCGGTTTCCGGCCGGCATCGGCGCATCGGCGCCACGCGCGGCTGGGTGATAAACGTCGGACAAGATGCCCTCCCCGGTTCGAACAAAAGATGTTGTCTCTATTGTTCGACGCGCCGCGCGGAAAGCGTGGCGTCGTTTGATTCCCGCGGGGAATACCGGCGCCATGGCATGCGGATTTCCGCTAGAGTTGGGCATCGGCAACGGCTGACGGACACAGGATGAGAATCGAAGACCTGCACGTATTCTCCGTGCTGGCGCAAACGCGCAATCTGCATCGCGTTGCACAGAAAACCGGGCTCACACAATCCGCGGTGTCGAAGATCCTGCAGCGGCTCGAAGCCGAGTTCGACACGCGCCTCGTAGACCGCAAGGGCCGCGGCGTCGATCTGACCGCCGCGGGGCGCGTGCTCGTCGAGCGTGCCGCCGATGTAGGCGCCTCCGTCGCGCAAACCTACGCGGAGATGGCGGCGGCGAAGTCCGCATCGGTGGGCAAGATCCGCATAGGCGTCGTGCCCGCCTTGCTGGAATCCGCGCTGCTGCCCACGCTTGCCGGCTATACGACGCGTGAGAGCGCCGTTTCCTTCCGGCTTTCCGTGCAGGTTTCGGCGCTGCTATTCGACGAACTGAAGGACGGGCAACTGGACCTCGCGCTTTGCTTCATGCCCGACACTGTTGAGGACGAAGAACTCCAGTCGGACGAGATCGGCAGGCAGCGCTACCGGATCGTGGCGCGGCAAGGTCATCCGCTGACACGTACGCCAGCCGATCCGCGCATGCTGCAGGCGGCGAAATGGCTGCTGCCGCTGCCGGGTCACGGGCTGCGCCAGATCGTCGAGCGTTACTTTGACGACCATGATCTGGCGCCCCCTCAGGCAGTGATCGAAACCGATGCGTCGATCTCGCTGCTAACGTCCTTGCTGCGCAACAGCGATCTGATCACGATGCTGACCGAGCAGATGCTTCAGACCTATGCGGGCCGCGATCTCGTTGCGCTGCCATACGAAACAGCGCTGTTCGAAAGCAGGATCCGGCTGTTCTATCGCAGGAAAACGTACATGTCGCCGGCTGTGCAAAAGTTTCGCTCGACGTTGCATGAAGCATTGATCGAGCTTTGAGCACGGGGCACACGCAAACGCTGCGTGGCCTCCGAACTGTTTCAATGATCGACCGCCTTCACTGACAACAGCCCCGTCTGCCCATAGAACTCCTGCAACGCAAACGCCTCCCGCTCCCGCTTCGCACGGGCGCCGCGATCCAGCATCGAGAAGAACCAGATGCCTCCGAATGCAAGCGGCACCGAAATCAACGCGGGGTTGTCGAGCGGTACCAGCGCATGTGCCTGATGCAGCACGTCAACCCATACCGATTTCGAAATCACCGTCAGCAACACGGAGGAGATCAGTCCGAGACCGCCGCCCATTACCGCGCCGCGCGTCGTCATGCCGCGCCAGAAGATCGACGACACCAGCACGGGGAAGTTTGCGCTCGCCGCGATCGCCGCCACGAGACCGACCAGGAATGCCACGTTGACGTGCTCGAAAAGAATGCCGAGTCCGATCGCGATGACGCTCAACATCAGCGTCGCCATCCGCGACATACGCATTTCGCGAGCTTCGTTCGCCTGGCCGCGAGCGAGCCAGCATGCGTAAAGATCATGAGAGACCGTGGTCGCTCCCGAGAGCGTGAGCCCCGCCACCACTGCAAGTATCGTCGCGAAGGTCACGGCCGCGATGAATCCGTAGAACAGATTACCGCCCACTGCCTGCGCCAGCTTGACGGCGACCATGTTCGAGCCGCCGAGCAGATCATGGGTCAGATTGAAATGCCCGTCGGCGGCGGTCTTGAAGAACTCGGGATGCTGCGCAAGCAACGCGATCGCCGAGAAGCCGATGATGAAGGTTAGCAGATAGAAATACCCGATAAAGCCGGTGGCCACGAACACCGACTTGCGCGCCTCCTTCGCGCTGGGCACCGTGAAGAAGCGCATCAAGATATGCGGGAAGCCTGCCGTGCCGAACATCAGCGCGATACCGAGCGAAAGCGCGTTGAACGGGTCCTTCAGCAGCTTGCCGGGGGCCATGATGCTGAGCGCGCCGGGGTGAACATCGACGGCTCGACGAAACATCTCTTCGGGACTGAAGCCGAATTGCGCAAGCGCGCTGACGGCCATGAACGTCGCGCCGCACAGCAGCAGCACGGCCTTGATGATCTGCACCCAGGTGGTCGCCGTCATGCCGCCAAAGAACACATAAATCACCATCAACGCGCCGACGATCACTTCCGCCATCCAGTACTGCAAACCGAACAGCAACTGGATCAGCTTACCCGCGCCGACCATCTGCACGACCAGATAGAAGATCACGACGACGAGCGACGTGCTGGCCGTAAGAAGGCGAATCGGCGCCTGTTCGAAACGGTAGGCAACCACGTCGACGAAGGTGAACTTGCCGAGATTGCGCAACGGTTCGGCGAGCAGAAACATCACAAACGGCCAGCCGACCAGAAAGCCAATCGAATAGATCAGGCCGTCGAAGCCGAACATGAACACCATGCCCGAGAGGCCCAGAAACGAGGCCGCCGACATATAGTCCCCGGCAATGGCGAGGCCATTCTGAAACCCGGAGATGCCGCCACCCGCGCTATAAAAATCCTTCGTTGTGCGCGTCTTGCGTGACGCCCAGCGCGTAATGCCGAGCGTCACCAGCACGAACAGCAGGAACATGCCGATCGCAACGGGATTCAGCGCGACGTGATCAGGCACAGGGCCTTCGATGGCGGAAGCGTGAGCAAGCGCAGGCAGCGAGGCAAGGCTCGCGCAGGACAGAGAGCGAATGAGCTTCATCGTTCAGTCTCCTTTCCGGACGCTGGCGAGCAGCGCGCTCATCGACGGATCGAGCGTGCGGTTTGCATGCAGCACATACCAGCCGGTCAACCCGATTGATGTCAGGATGATGCCGACGCCCGCGACGACACCCACGCTCGTCGTGGCGCCCGTATACAGCGGGCGGGCCAGCATGTGCGGCGCAAGCGCGACGAACAGGATAAAGCCATAGAAGATGACGATCATCAGTGCCGTCAGCGTGAAGCTGAAGCGTCGGCGTGACGTAATCAGCCGCCGGTACGCGGCGCTCGCCTTGAGTGAATCGATATGGACCTGCTGCATGGGACTGTCTCCTCCCTGTTATTTGCGGACGTCTTCGACGACGGATGAAACTTCACGGTTCGCAACAACGGCTTTGCTGGCTGCTTCGGCAGCTCTTGTTTCAGATGTTCCTGCTGGGTGAACCCGTTCAGGCGATGACCAGTCGTCCCATCGCCTGCCACATGTCGCGCTCGAAACGGCGCACGATATCGGCAAGCGGTTCGACGCGATCGACGAACGCAAGAGACTGTCCCGCGGAGAGCAGTCCCTTCGACCAGTCGCCCGTCACATAGGCATTGCGGCCGATCTTGCCGGCCACCATCGGCATCAGGTCCTGAATCGTCACGTCCGGGTTCTGTGCCTCGATCTCCTTCACGGCGGCCGTGGTCTCGTTGCGCAGCGTCCGCACGGTGTTGCGCAAGGACTGCATGCTCAGTTCGGTGTCGGTCGGTCCGGCGTCTACCAGCCGTTGCTTGTAGTCCGCATGTGCCCAGATCTCTTCGGCTACCGCGAAGCGCGTGCCGACGACCACACCGGAAGCGCCCATCGCGAGCGCTGCAGCGAGTTGCGAGCCGCGGCCGATGCCGCCGCCGATCAGATAAGGAATGTCCAGCTGGCTCTCGGCCCACGCCGCATTGACGAACGAGCCGACCATATCGAGCCCCGGATGTCCGCCGCATTCGGCGCCGACGATCGCGACGGCATCGACGCCGAGCGCAGCCGCCTTGACTGCAAACCGCACGGCGGGCACCTTGTGCAGCACCTTGATGCCGGCTTCTTTCAGCAACGGCAAGAATTCCTCCGGACTGCGCCCCGAGGTTTCGACGAACTTCACGCCTTCATCGACGATCAGTTCGAACACTTCCCGCGTCTTCTCGCCGGGGACGAGCTTGGGCAGCATCGAGACGTTGACGCCGAACGGGCCGCCTTCGCACAGTTCGCGGCAGCGCCGGATCTCCGCACGCAATGCTTGCGGCTCGGGAAAGCTCGCAGCCGTAATAAAGCCGATGATGCCGGCACGCGACGCGGCGGCGACATAGTCTGCATCGGCGAGCCACATCAGCCCGCCGGCGACGATGGGCAACCGTGTGCCGAACAGCTCGGTCACGGCGTTTCGAAAAGCGATCTCACTCATTGAACAGTCCACCATGCGGTAAGGCGCAATGCAGCGTCAGACGACGCCCTCGGCCTTCAGTTGTGAAAGTTGTTCGTCGGACAGTCCGAGCAGCGACTGAAGCACGTCGTTCGTGCCCTCGCCGAGTTTCGGCGGGCCGCTTCGCACAGGCAGGCGTACGCCGTCGAAGCGGTAAGGCGGCGCGAGCACGTGCGTGCTGCCGGCTTCGGGATGCGTGTAGGTCGTCACGAGTCCGCCCTCGGCCGCGCGCTTCGACGTGAGCGCCTCGTGCAGACCGAGCACTTCGCCGCACGGAATGCCCGCCTGACTCAAACGCTCCAGCAGGTCCAGGCGCTTTCTCTTGCCGAGCTCGCGCCTGATTTCGGGCACGAGCGCTTCGCGGTTGGCGGCCCGAACGATGTTCGTGCGGAACCGTTCTTCGTCGACGAGATCCGGGCGCTCGATCACTTCGCGACAGAAGCGCTCGTACTGCCGGTTGGTGCCGACCGCGATGACGAGCGGCCCATCTTCCGCATCGAACACGCCGTAGGGCACGATCGAAGGATGCGCGTTGCCGTAGCGCGGCGGATCGTCGCCCATCAGCATCGACTCCAGTCCGCAGTACGAGGTGATCATCAAGCCGCAATCGAAGAGCGCCATTTCGATGTGGCGTCCCTTGCCCGACTTCTGCCGCTCGAACAGCGCCGCGAGCACGGCCTGGGCGGAGTACATACCCGTGAACAGGTCGACGGCGGCTATGCCGAACTTGAGGGGCGGCTGATCGGCTTCTCCGTTGAGCGCCATCAGTCCCGCCTCGCCCTGCACGACCACGTCGTAACCGGGACGCGAGGCTTCCGGTCCACGGCGGTCGTAGCCGGAGATCGAACAGTAGATGAGATCCTCGCGCCCCTGGCTGAGCTGTTCATAGCCGAGGCCGAGCTTTTCCGCGCCGCCGTACTTGAAGTTCTGGATCACGACGTCGCTCTGCTGAGCCAGCGCGCGGGCGAGCCGCTGCCCTTCGGCCGTCTGCAGATCGAGGCACACCGAGCGCTTGTTCCGGTTGACGCTGTTGAAATAGGTCGTTTCGCTCGCACCGACACGCAAGCCCCAGTCGCGCGTGTCGTCACCGCGCTTTGGATGCTCGACCTTGATGATTTCAGCGCCGAGGTCGCCGAGCACCATCGCGCACCACGGTCCGGCGAGCACGCGCGACAGATCGAGAATGCGTACGCCGGCAAGCGGCAGAGAAGAATTCAGGTTCGACATGGCTAATCCGGAGTGACAAGGGAGACTGACGAGCACGCCACGTCTAGTGCGAATCCACGGCTGAAACGCGGCGCAACGCGGAGAAATCAGCTGGGCGCTTGCCGAAGAAGGCGGCGATGCCTTCAGCGGATTCGTCGTCGCCAAGCGACTCCGTCATGTATTGCGCTTCGAGATCCAGTTGCGCTTCGAGCGTGTTCTCGCCGGCTTGACGGCACAGGCGCTTGATACGGGCGATCGCGCGTTCCGGGCCGGCGGCGAGCGACTGCGCCATCGCGATGGCTTCCGTCAGCGCGCTGCCCGGCTCGGCGAGACGATTGGCGACGCCGAGCGCGTGCATGCGCTCGCCCGTGACGGGCCTGCCCGTCAGGCACAACTCGGTCAGCAGTTGCCGGGAGACGAGCCCGGATAGAAACGCGGTCGCGCCGCCATCGGGCGAGAGGCCGACCTTGATGTACGCGACCGAGAACGACGCATTGCGCGCGGCGGCCAGCATGTCGCACGCCAGCGCGATCGAAAGGCCCGCGCCCGCTGCCGCGCCTTCGACTGCCGCGATCACCGGTTTGCTGCAATCGCGAATGGCGCGAATCATGTCGTGCAGACTTTCGATGCCCGCGCGCCGCTCGGGCGGTGTCAGCGCGCGACGTTGCGCGAGCCGGTTCAGATCGCCGCCTGCGCAAAACGCGCCGCCTACACCCGTCAGCACGATCGCGCCCACCTCGGGATCGCGCCCAGCCTCAGCGAGGGCGGCCGGAAGAGCCGCGTACACCTCGGGTGTGAGCGCATTGCGCGCAGCCGGGTTGTTGAAGGACAGCACTTGCACCGCGCCGTCGCGGCGCGCAAGGATAGGTTCATTCACGGTGTTAGCTCCGGCTCAATGTGATAAAGCGTTCGAGATGGTGATCTTCGTCGCCGAGTTGATGGTCGATCATCACAAGGCGCTTCGCGAAGTGCGCAAGCGGCAGTTCCCACGTCATGCCGATGCCGCCGTGCATCTGGATGCACTCTTCGGCAACGAGCGCGCCGATGCGCCCGATCGTGACCTTCGCCGCCGACAACGCACGTTCGCGCTCGACGCGCGCCGCGCCGAACGCTGCGGCGGCGTTGATGACGGCTGAGCGGGCCTGCTCGATTTCGAGCAGCAGATCGGCCATGCGATGCTGCAGCGCCTGGAAGCTGCCGATCGCGACGCCGAACTGCTTGCGCGTGCGCAGATACTCGAGCGTGTACACCTTCGCGACATCCATCGCACCCAGCGCTTCCGCGCACAACGCGAGCACGCCGGCGCCGATGCTGCGTTCGAGCGTCGCGAAGCCTGCGTCCCGTTCGCCAAGCAAAGCGGTGTCGGGAAGGCACACTTCGTTCAGACAGACTTCGGCGGCCCGTCCGCCATCGATCTTCCCGTAGCCACGCACGCTGACACCCACCGCGTCGCGCGGGACGACAAAGAGCGAGATGCCATCCTCGGCATCGACTGCACCGCTCGTGCGTGCGGAGACGAGGAAGAAGTCAGCCTCGGCGCCCTGCTGCACGACCGATTTCGCGCCCGTCAGCACCCAGCCGTTCGAGCCATGCACGGCGCGCGTCGTCACCTTGCTCAGTTCGTAATGCGAGCTGGGTTCGTCGTGCGCGAGCGCCGCAACGGCGTGGCCTTCGATCAGGCTCGCGATGAGCGCTTTTTGCACGCCGTTGCCGGCACTGGCCAGCGCGCGCCCCACCACCAACGCGCCGAGAAACGGCTCGACCACGAGGCCGCGGCCGAGGCTTTCGAAGACGACGGCGATATCGAAACCCGCTCCGCCGAAGCCGCCATCGGCCTCGTTGAAGAGCGCGCCGACGACGCCCAGTTCCGCAAAGCGGACCCACAGTTCGCGGCTAAAGCCCGAGTCGCTGCGCGCAAGCGCATCGCGCGTCGCGAAGCCGTATTCCTGTTGCACGAAGCGGTTCAGCGTATCCGCCAGCATGCGGCGGTCTTCGGTATGCTGGAAATTCATCGTGATCCTCTCAAAGTCCCAGGATCATCTTCGAGATGATGTTCTTCTGGATTTCATTGGAGCCGCCGAAGATCGACAGCTTGCGGTTGTTGAAGTAGAGCGCGGCAGCGCTCGCGGCACCCTCGGGGCCGACGGGCGCCTCGTCATGGCCTTCGTGCAGCGCTTCTTCGATGAACGGCTGCGCATGCGGTCCCATCGCGCGGCGCATCAGAGACGAAAGCTCCTGGCGAATCTCCGTGCCGCGAATCTTGAGCATCGAGCTTTCCGCGCCCGGCACGCCGCCGCCCGCGACGGCCGCGATCACGCGCAGGTTCGTGGTCTTCATGTTTTCCAGATCGATCTCGACGCGCGCGAGGCGTGCCGCGAAGTACGGATCCTCGGCAAGTGGCCGGCCGTTGCGCGTAACCTTCGCTGCGATCCGGCGCAAGCGCGCCAGCGCCGCCACCGAGAAGCCGACGCCCGCAATGTTGGTGCGCTCGTACGTCAGCAGATACTTCGCGACCGTCCAGCCCTTGTTCTCCTCGCCGACGAGATTGGCGGCGGGTACGCGCACATCGGTGAAGAACACTTCGTTGATCTCGTGCTCGCCTTCGAGCGTGATGATCGGACGCACTTCGACGCCTGGGCTATTCATGTCCACCAGCAGAAAGCTGATGCCTTCCTGCTTGCGCACGTCGGTTGCGGTGCGCACGAGACAGAAGATCATGTTCGCGTGCTGGCCGAGCGTGGTCCACGTCTTCTGGCCGTTGACGATGTAATGCTCGCCTTCGTCGTCGATGCCGCGCACGGCGCTCGTCTTCACCGACGCGAGATCGGAACCCGAACCCGGCTCCGAATAGCCCTGGCACCACCAGTCGGCGCCTGCGAGAATGCGCGGCAGCCAATAGCGCTTCTGTGCTTCGCTGCCGTACTTGATGAGCACGGGTCCGAGCATGTTCACGCCGAACGGCACGATGCGCGGCGCGCCCGCCAGCGCGCATTCGTTCTCGAAGATGAACTTCTGCACGGCGTTCCAGCCTGGGCCACCGTACTGTTCCGGCCAATGATTCGCGAGCCAGCCCTGTTCGTTCAGGATCGCGTGCCACTCGACCATGTCCGCGCGTGTGAGGTGCAAGCCGTTGCGAACCTTGCCGGAAAGTCTCGCAGGCAGTTTTTCTTTCAGGAAGCGCACCACGCGCTCGCGAAAGGCTTCCTCCTCGGGGGTGAAGTTCAGATCCATGATCTCGTTTCTCTCAATAGATTTCGAACAGGCCAGCGGCACCCATGCCGCCGGCAATGCACATCGTGACGACCGCGTACTTCACGCCGCGCCGGCGGCCCTCGATGAGGACGTGTCCTGCGAGACGCGCGCCCGTCATACCGAACGGATGGCCGATCGAAATCGCGCCACCGTTGACGTTGAGCCGCTCGGCCGGAATGCCCAGGCGTTGCTGGCAGTAGATCGCCTGCGATGCAAATGCTTCGTTGAGTTCCCACAGACCGATGTCGCCGACGGTGAGACCGTGGCGCGCGAGCAGCTTCGGCACGGCAAGCGCGGGACCGATGCCCATTTCGTCCGGTTCACAACCCGCCACCGCGAGGCCACGGAACGCGCCGAGGGGAACGAGGTTCGCGCGCTCGGCGGCCTTCGCTTCCATCATCACGCAGGCGGAGGCACCATCGCCGTTCTGCGATGCGTTGCCCGCTGTGACGAACCTGTCCGTGCCCTTGACGGGCGCGAGCTTCGCGAGTGCCTCATACGTCGTGCCGGGGCGATTGCAGTTGTCGGCGGAGACCGTGACCTCGCGCTGGGTGACGGCGCCCGTCTCCTTGTCAGTGACAGCCATCGTGGTCGTGACGGGCACGATCTCGTCGGCGTAGCGGCCGGCGAGTTGCGCTTCCGTCGTGCGCCGCTGGCTTTCGACGGAGAAACGGTCCTGCGCTTCGCGGCTGATGCCGTAGCGCTGCGCGACGATGTCGCCCGTGTCGATCATCGCCATGTAAAGCGCGGGCTTGCGCTCGACGATCCAAGGGTCGAGCCCGCTCACGCCGTCTTCGCGCGTCCGGATTCCGGAGATGCTTTCGACGCCGCCCGCGATCATGGCAGGGGCACCGTCGACGACGATGCGCCCGGCCGCCA
The DNA here is from genome assembly GCF_002902925.1 of Paraburkholderia terrae. Classification (GTDB taxonomy): domain Bacteria; phylum Pseudomonadota; class Gammaproteobacteria; order Burkholderiales; family Burkholderiaceae; genus Paraburkholderia; species Paraburkholderia terrae. The sequence continues at coordinate 2,065,583 of NZ_CP026113.1, forward strand.
TCGCGATGGCCTGAAGTCCCGACGCGCAGAAGCGGTTGACTGTCGTGCCCGCGATCGACAGCGGCAAGCCGGCGCGGATCACGGTCTGGCGCGCGACGTTGCGGCCCGTGATGCCTTCGGGATAACCACAGCCGAGGATCGCGTCCTCGATCAGTTCCGGGTCGACGCCCGAGCGCTCCACGGCAGCCCGCACGGCAAACGACGCGAGCGTCGGGCCCGGTGTGATGTTGAATTCACCGCGATGCGCTTTGGTCAGCGGCGTGCGCGCGGTGGAGACGATAACGGCTTCTCGCATGGTCTGAATCTGCAAAAAAGGGGATGAGGGATTGAACGGATCAGGCCGCGTGATTGAGGCTCGCCAGCGTGGCGCCGCGCTCGACGAGATCGACGATCAGCGGCGACGGCTGCCAGAACATGGGGTCGTCTTGTGCGAACTCGCGGATGTCGGCGAGCACCTTGTCGAGGCCAACCGTATCGGCGTACTGCATCGGCCCGCCGCGATGGCGCGGAAAGCCGTAGCCGTAGAGGAACGTCACGTCCACATCGAGCGGACGCAGGGCGATGCGCTGATGCACGACGTTCGCGCCTTCGTTGATCATGGCCGCCATGTAGCGCCGGATGATTTCTTCATCGGAGAACTCGCGCGGCGTAACGCCGGCACGCTCGCGCTCAGCATCGATGATCGATTCGACTTCCGGGTCGGGTTTACCGGTGCGCGCGCCGTCGGCATACACGTAGTAGCCGCGCCCCGTCTTCTGGCCGAACCAGCCGCGCTCGCAGATGCGGTCGGCGATCTGCACATATCGCTGCTGCGGATCGCGCGTGGCGGCGCGGCGCTTGCGCGTCGCCCAGCCGATGTCGCCGCCCGCGAGGTCCGCCACCTGGAACGGTCCCATCGGAAAGCCGAACGCACGGACAGCGCGGTCGATCTGATAAGGCGACGCGCCGTCTTCCATCATGTGGTCGGCGGCCGCGCGATAGATCGCCAGCACGCGATTGCCGATGAAGCCGTCGCACACACCCGCACGAACCGGGACCTTGCGCAGTTTCTTCGCCAGATCGAATGCGGTGGCGACTACGTCGGCGCTGACCTGTGCGGGCACCACGACTTCGAGCAGCTTCATGATGTTGGCGGGCGAGAAGAAGTGCAGGCCCACGACATCGCCAGGACGCGAGACGCTCGCGGCAATGGCGTCGATGTCGAGATACGAGGTGTTGGTCGCGAGCACGGCGCCCGGCTTGCAGACCCGGTCGAGCTCGGCGAACACGGCATGCTTGACGGACATCTCTTCGAATACGGCTTCGATCACGAGATCGGCCGTGCCGAGCGCGTCGTAGGAGGTGCTGCCGTTCCAGCGAGCAAGCACTGCCGACTTCGCCTCCGGCGTCATGCGACCTTTCGCGATCAGGTTGTCGTAGACCTTCTCGATATGCGCCAGGCCGCGCGCAAGCGATACATCGTCACGTTCGATCATCGTCACGGGCAGGCCTGCGTCAAGTACCGCCACCGCGATGCCCGCGCCCATCGTGCCGCCGCCTACCACGCCGACGCTCGCGATCTTGCGCGGCTTCGCGTTGCGCGTTTCGGGCGCTTTCAGCACCTCGCGCTCGGCGAGGAACGCGTGAATCAAACCTGCTCGCTGCGGGCTGTCGACGCACTGCAGGAACAGTTGCCGTTCGTGGCGCAGGCCCTCGTCGAAGGGCAGTTCGAGCGCCGCCTGCACCGCATCGACGATCTTTAGCGGCGAGAACAGCCCGTGGAATTTCTTCGACGTTTCGGCGCGCGCGGTTTCGATGGCGGCACGGCTCGCTTCGCGGTCCGCCAGTCCGTCGGCGTCGCGGGTCCGGCGGACAGGAGCCCGCGCGTCGAGCAAGGCCTGCACATAGGCGAGACCCTCGGCCAGCACGTCATCGGTTTCGCCGATGCGGTCGACGAGGCCAAGCGCGTGAGCCTCGTTTGCGCCGACGTGACGGCCGCTCAACATCAGATCCAGCGCCGCCTTCGCGCCGACAAGACGTGGCGCGCGCTGTGTGCCGCCTGCTCCCGGCAGCAAGCCGAGCGTCACCTCGGGCAGGCCGAGTCTGGCGGCTCCGAGTGCGATCCGGTAATGCGCAGCGAGTGCGACCTCGAGGCCACCGCCGAGTGCAGCGCCGTGAATGGCCGCTACAACGGGCTTCCGGCATGCTTCTATCGTGTTGCAGACCTCGGGCAGCGACGGCGGCAGCGGCGGCTTGCCGAACTCCCTGATATCCGCGCCACCGATGAAGTTGCGTCCCGCGCCAACCAGCAGCACGGCGTCGACGTCAGGATCTTTTTCGGCGGCCTGGATAGCGTCGCGTAGTTGGTGCCGCACGTTCGCGCCAAGCGCGTTGACAGGTGGGTTATCGACGGTGATGACGAGAATGCGGTTGCGCAGAGTACGCCTGACGGCGTGTCCGGTCGATTCGGGTGTCATTGCCCGCGTCTCCATGTATTTCGTGTTGGTTGATTGTTAAATGCGGGAGACGCGTTGACAATCCAACTGGGAGTTGACGAACTGTTAACTGGAGATTGACACTGACCGCGACAACGTCCTACGGGGCGGGATGATTCGCCACCGAAGTTCGATGCCGGGAGAGCGGGTTTGCGGGAAACAGACGGACTTGCGCGAGGCGGCGCGGCGTGGAAACCGCTTCAGCTCCAGGCTTGCGCGAGCGACAGGATTTCGGCTCGAAGATAATCGATCAGTGCTTGCGTCGCCGGCGACGGATAGCGGTTCGGAAGCGTCACGATATACAGCGTGTTCTGCAAGCCGGCCACACGGAAATCCGGCAGGATACGCAGCAACCCGCGGCTCATTGGCGCGTGCGGCACATAGGCCGGCAACAGCCCGATACCCATACCCTGGCACACCGCCTCGGTCAGAAACGGATAGTCCGAAGACTGCAGCGCAGGCTGAATCGCGATTACGTGGACGTCCGACTCGTCCTGTCGATGCGTGAGCGTCATCGTGACCCGCCGTGCCGGGTACGGCGACGCGACCAGCGTCTGCTTTTCGAGGTCGCCGGGGCAGTTGATTGGACCGTGCTTTTCGACGTACTCAGCCGACGCATACAGGTTCCAGTCAATCGAGCAGATGTTGCGCGCCACATATTCCAGCGGCGGCGTCGCCGTGATCCTCACCGCGACGTCGACTTCAGCGGCGATCAGGTCTTCGATCCGGTTGTTGAACGTGACATTGAGCGAGATGCCCGGATGCATGCGTGCGAACTCGAGCAGTCTTTCGCCGAGAAACATTCTGCCGAAGCCGGTCGGCACGCTGATGCGAACACGGCCGCTCAAGGTCTGCCCGAGGCTGTCGATCGATGCGCGAGCCGTGCTCAGGTCTTCCAGCATGCGCTGGCCGCAGTCGTATAGCGTATGTCCCGCTTGCGTCAGTTCGAGGCTTCGGGTCGAGCGTCGCAGCAATTGCGCGCCCGTTTCGCGTTCCAGCAGCTTGAGCCGCTGACTGATGTTCGCGCGCGTCATGCCGAGCTTGCGCGCGGCGGCGCTAAGACTGCGCGATTCGACGATCTCGACGAACAGGCCGATCAGGTTCAGGTCCATGGTTCAATAGTGCGTGTGATTACCTGGCGATCCGTCAGGATAGCGCTCACCCGTTCGCTCATCGACTACAAAGTGGCTTTAGCTCAATGCGACGCGGGACGAAAAGGAATCATCGCCAGCAACTGCGCAACCCCGGCGTGCAGCTTGCGTTTGCTGGCGCCGTCGGCGGCCTGGACGGACAGGCCGGAGAAAACCGACATGCACAATGTAGCAAGCGCCGCAGCGTCCGCGTCAGGCACGAGTTCCCCTTGTTCGACGGCCTTCTTCAAGCGCTTTTCGACGGTCCGAGCCACCTTTAGCCGCAACGCCTGAAGGAAGTTTCGCAGTTCGACGTGCTCTGCGCCAATTCCCGCGCCGCCGAGAAAAATCATGCATCCACGAGAACGCTGTCCGCCCGTGAAAAGCTCGATGCTTGCGTCGAACATGGCGTCGAGGCTTTCGCGCAACGTCGCGCGCGATTCGAAGTTCCTTAGCGCCGCGCCGCCTTCGGCCCGGACGTATAGCTCGATTGCCTCGCGATACAGGCTTTCCTTATTGCCGAACGCCGCGTAGATGCTCGGCGAGTTGACGCCCATTGCATCGACGAGATCCGACATCGAGCACATATCGAAGCCCTTTTCCCAGAAAAGGTCCATCGCGCGCCTGAGCGCCACCTCGCGCTCGAATGCTCTTGGTCTGCCGCGTCCTTTGGTTTCGCCGTAACTGGCCGGCTCCATGTCCCCTCCTGGCAAGCGATTGTCGCAAACCCGCGAATACTGAATTCTATGTCGATCATAACAAAATTATGGACGCACGCTCTCCGCCTGTGCTTCAATATGTGTAATGGTCGTTACATAAATAGCGTGGCTATCGGTCAGGTTCGATGGTCGAGTGGTTCAATATCTCAAGGATTGTGCAATGAAGCTGATTTCCTCGTCACTTTTCGCTGTCACGCTGCTGGCCGCGCCGATGGTGTCGCACGCGCAAGCAGTTTCCGAGGCGAAGGCTGACTCGCCCGTTTTCACCGTGTTCGTCGATGCACCCACGGGCTACACGTTCGTGAAGTTGCCGGACGGCTGGAAATACGTCGGTGCTGTGACGCAGGAAGACGCACGCCTCGTGCAGGCTGGGTCTGCGCCGAAAGCACAGTCATCGACAAAACAGTCGAGCTAACAGAGGTAGGTTGAAAGTACGCAGAAGGTAGACGCTGCTCCTCCTGCGAGGAGCAGCGTTCGTAGCGCCTCATCCCTGTTTGGGATGATCAAGAAAGAATCGCAGCATTTCAGCGCTCGCGTCCGGGCCGCTTGGGTCCGTGTAACTGCCGCGTGCGTTACCACCTGACCACGCGTGCGGCGCGCCATGAATGGTCCATAACTCCGCGTCGATACCATCGGGGGAAATAAGCCTCGAAACGGTACAGCTACGCCGCCCCGCATCGGCCCGACGCCCTTCACTGCTGCTATCGGCTCGCGCGTCGAAGCCGTGAACAAGCTGCGTAGCATTCGCGACGTGAACCGTGGCATCCGCGTCGCCGTGAAAGACGATCATGGGCCGCTTCGGCGAGTCTTTAGCGCGCTTCGCATGCCCTGTCGCGCTGCGGCGTTTGCCGCCTTTCATTGCCGCGAGCGCAGACGGTAAATTGTGTGCGCTGCCCACGGGCAGACCGGAATGCACACCCGCTGCAGCGTACAGGTCAGGATACGTGGCGATCATGATCGCCGCCATCGCGCCGCCCGCAGACAGGCCCGCGACGTACACGCGCGCAGGATCGACGTTGTGGCCCGCGATGATCTCGCGCGTGATGCCTGCGATCAATGACGGCTCGCCATTCTCGCGATGCTGATCGTCTGGTTTGAACCAGTTCCAGCACTTCGACGGATTGGCCTGTTGCGGCTGCACCGGATACGCGACAAGACATCGATGCTGCTCGGCAAGCGCGTTCATCTGCGTACCTGCTGCGAAATCATCGGCATTCTGTGTGCAGCCGTGCAGCATCACAATCAATGGCAGCGGCTTGCCGGCTGCGTTCGCGGGCACATACAGCCGATACTGCCGGGAGCCGGCGGCGTTCGAATACGCATGCGTGCTGAAATGCCCCCGGTCTTCGACATCATTGCTGTCTTCTCGTGCCGTGTGCGGTGTGGCTTCGCTTATTTGTGTCTCGGCGAACGGGAAAACTTGCGCCTTGTCCCACATTCCATCAACCGCGCCTCCTCGCAGCGCACGTTGTATTACTTCTGTCGCTTCGGCGGGACCGCGGGTACGCAGCAAGGTCATCGCTTCGTGCATTGAATTCAGGAAACCTTCGTCGAGTTTCATCGTATGTGTCCGGTTAGCGGAAGTAGGCGTTGGGCGTCGCGTGGCTAGTGGATTCTGTCCGCGAGCGCCGTCTTGACGGCGGGCGAAGCGTGAAAAGCTCCCAGCACCGTGACGCTTTCGATCGTGGCGAGCGCAAGCTCCGGCGTGACGTCGGTGGCAATGCTGGCGAGTCCCAGCACCTGAATGGTGAGGCGCTGCCGCGCAGCGCGAACCGCCTCGAGATCCTGCCTTGAAAAGTGCTGCAGTCCGAGCACAAGCGCACGGCGCGTCACCGTGTCCTGGACGACCTGCGCATGAAGGGCAAGCTGGTTGCGAATCGCCGTTCGGATCAGGTCGGTCCGGTTCGAATAAAAGCCTTCCTCGACCAGCAGGTCGATTTGTCCGAGATCGACGGGGCCGAGGTTGATCGTGATTTTTTCCGATTCGCCGCCTTTGGGGCGAATCGTGTCGAGTGCTGCGGGCTTTTTCATTTTTCCATCCATCCACCATCCATATGGATGGTTATAGGCTGGTTTTTGTCGCACCGCAACATCAACATTCAGGGCCGATACACTTTCCGCACAGTCATTGACTGCCTGGTTGCAGGTGCATCGATTCCGCAAGCCTTCAATGCGATCTAATTGGGTGCGCCGCTTATCGCGCAGCCCGCTTCGGCGCTTTCGGCGGCTGCTTCTGGGACTGCCAGCTGTCGTCGTCGAGCAACCGGTCAAACAGACGATTGATCATCGTTTGGGGCAGTGGCGCGAGTCCAAGCAATGAATTGAACGCTATGCCGCTTGCAGCGAAATAGCGAAGCAATGAAAGCTCAAGGTCGCCCGATTCGCGCTGAAGCGCTTTCATCCTGTCTGCGTCCGCCGCTTTGGAGTCGTCGAGCAGTTCCGGACTCTCGACCAACGCTGCCAGCACGGCTCGCGCGACCGAATGCGGCTGCTTGATGGACTCCCGATAGACGGCTATATGCGCCGAAAGATTGGGTTCGGCTTTCTTGCCTGCTTCCTTCGCCAGGTAGTCGAGCCGGATCTGTTCAAACTGTTGCCGCTGATGATCAAGCAGCGCTGTGAGCACACCATGCTTGGTGCGGAACTGATGCAGCAGCCCACCCTTGCTCACGCCACTCTCGCGCGACAGCGAATCGAATGTAAGGCCACCCACGCCTTCTCGCGCAAGGATTGTGAATGCGGCCTCAATAGCCTTCTTGCGGGTTGTCTCGGAACGGGTCTGATTGTCCATTGATCAATAAAGATGTCGTCGTCAACCGGTCATGCCGTCTGTTGCAAGGTTAGCGGCGGCTGAAGCCGGCCCCGCGCCAACCGCTGAAATCCAAAGCAAGCCGGGCGTTCATGCTGGTAAAGCCTGAATTGTACGCCCGAGCTTTCCTTAAAAACAAACCGGGTAGACGGTTTACATATGAAAAAGGCGATGCTACGCTTCGGCCACACATCGGGACTCATCCGACGTGACGCTCTTCCAACACCTGCCATCGGCTTCCAGGAAACACGACATGTTCAAGCTCAGACTGACTCCGCACTTCTTCGCCGGCGCAACCGCGCTGGCCTTAACGGCCTGTGCTGGCGTGCAGCCCGTTGCGTACTCGGGTATCGCCTCCTCGTCGCAACTGAAGCAGAACCGGGATGACGACTCCGCCAAGGTGCCGTACCGGTTCGTGGCCCCCGTTGTCTGGTCGAGTTACAACCAGGTGATCGTCGATCCCGTCGATATCTATCGGGGCAATGACAACCAGTTCGGGGATATGAAAGATGACGACAGGGCGGCGCTCGCTGACTACATGGGCAAAGCGTTCGCGTCGAAACTGTCGAAGCGTTTCGAAATCGCCGCACAGCCAACGCCCGCCACCCTGCGCATCAAGCTCACGCTGACGGGCGCGGAACAAACCACTCTGCTCGTCGGACAGGTGATGCACTTCGATATCGCCGGAAATCTCTATAACGGCGTGCAGGCCATCCGTGGTGGCAAGGGTGCGTTCAGCGGCTCGGTGTCGTATGCGGTCGAGGTGTACGACAGTTCCAATGGGCACCTGTTGAAGGCATATGTGACGAAGCAGTATCCGAACGCGATGAATCTGCCCGCTGCGTTCGGATCGCTCAGCGCGGCCAAAACGGGCATCGACAAGGGTGCGGATGCCCTCGTCGCTCAACTGAAGTAACTCCCGGCGAGCCACATCGACATGCGCCAAGCCGGAGAACGAGCGAATCGACGCGTCAACCGTATGAGCGATCCACGGATGCAGGCAATCGCTCACACCCCGGCTGTTTCGCCATGATGCATGCCGTGGTCGACCTCGTCATGACGACGCCGCCGCCATTGATGGTCGTGATCGTGTTCGCGGTGACCTACTTCGTGGTAGGACTGCCGGTTCATTTCACGCACGGTGCTGGCTACAGGGACGTGCTCGGGACGATGGCGGGCGTGCTCGCTGCGCTTGTGTACATCGCGCTGCTCGTCGACTCGCATGCGAACGTTCACTAGTCACGGCGATCGGGCAGCGGTGAAGCGTCTCCGTCGCCGGCTCAAAGCGTGCGCAGCCATCCTTCGCCGGTTCGGCAGGCGACTGTGCGACGTGATCACTGGAACGCTCTGATGAATAGCCGGCGTCGGCCGTCGGCTGTATGGCTCATCCCTATCGCCGCACTGCTCATTTGCAGCGCGCTACTCGTTTCGTCCGTTGTGCAACGCGGACCTCACATCAGGATCAGCTTCGCGAGCGCTGAGGGACTCGAGGCGGGTAAAACGCGCGTGCGATACAGGGATGTCGAGATTGGCACGCTGACAGGCCTGCATCTCACCGCCGATCGCACACGGGTTCTCGCCGACGTGCAACTGGAGGACTCAGCAAAAGCTTTCGCGACATGTGATACGCGATACTGGGTGGTCCGTCCGCGCATCGGCATGACAGGTATTTCCGGGCTCGCAACGGCCATTTCAGGTTCGTATATCGCCGCCGATATGGCGCGCACGTCCAGCGTTTGCAAAGACTTTGCCGGCCTGGAAATGCCGCCCTCCGTCACATCCGATCAGAAGGGAAAACGCTTCGTGCTTCACGCAAGCTCTCTGGGGTCGCTGACACCTGGCTCGCCCGTCCTTTTCCGCCGCGTTCAGGCCGGTCAGGTTCTCGGATATTCGCTCTCGAAGGATGGCGCGGAGGTTATTGTCGATGTCTTCGTCAACGCGCCTTATGACCAGTATGTCACCTCGAATACCCGCTGGTGGCATGCAAGCGGAATCGACTTACGCTTTGATTCCAATGGGCTGCGGCTGGACACGCAGTCGGTCGCATCGATCCTCTCCGGAGGGGTGGCGTTCGATATCGTTGGCCCCGCAACGACGCAATCTCTGGCATCGGACGGCACGTCGTTCGCACTGTCCGCAACACGGACGGAAGCCGCGCGTAAAGCTGAGGACGGTCCGGCCGCACGCGTACTCATGAGATTCGGACAGTCGTTGCGTGGCTTGTCGATCGGCGCGCCGGTGGATTTCCACGGTGTTGAACTGGGTCAGGTGACGGCCATCGACGTCGACGTTAACGTTCGAACCGCTAAAGTCGACATGGTCGCTACACTCGACCTTTACCCGTCGCGACTCGGACGGCGCTACCGGGAAGCACTCGGAAACGGCGATGGCGCCGAGGGCAGGCGTCTGTTGCATCAGCTGGTTGCTGACGGGCTACGCGGACAATTGCGTACGGGCAGTGTGCTGACCGGCCAGCGATACGTCGCACTCGACTTCTTTCCGCGCGCTCGCGCGGTCAGAATCGATACGCAGCGAACGCCCGTCGAACTGCCGACGGTACCCAATACACTCGAAGAACTTCAGGACCAGCTTGCCAGCATCGTGAAAAAACTCGACGATGTGCCCTTCGACGAGATCGGACACAATCTCGACAAGACTCTCCGGAATTCGGCGTCGCTGTTCCAGCAGATCGATAGCGAACTGGTCCCCGAGACTCGTGCGGCGCTGGAAGCTGCGCAGCGTTCATTCGACGCGGCAAACGCTACCCTTGCGAATAATTCACCGCTTCAATCCGATGTGCATCAGGCGCTGAACGAATTGCGTCGAACGCTTGCCAGTCTTGGATCACTGTCCGAGTATCTGCAACGGCATCCTGAATCCCTTCTGTGGGGCAAGCCGGACCGCAATTGATCCAATCAAGTCAGGGAAGTTGAAAACACTGCGCGCGGCGCGAACAACGCATAGAGGGAGATTGCTGTCGTGAGAATACTTGCTCTGGTTGCTGTCGTTTGGAGTCTGCTTGCTGCGCCAGCCTTTGCTGCCAACGTCGGCTTTGCGGAAGTCAAGATCGCGAATGGCACAGAACCGCCATTGACGGTCGGAATCTGGTATCCGACGAGCGCTACGGCAGTCGAGCAGACCGTCGGCAATGTCACAGAGACTGTCGCACGGGACGCGCCCATCGCAGGCCGTGGCTTACCATTAGTCGTGATCTCGCACGGCGGCGGCGGCTGGTACGACAGCCATTACGACACCGCCATCGCGCTGGTCCACGCCGGCTTCGTGGCAGCGGCGGTAAGCCATGCAGGTGACACGTTCGACGATCAGAGCCGTGTTCTGCAGCTATGGCGTCGTCCCGCTCAACTGAACCGGTTAGTGGACTACATGCTCGACGAGTGGGTCGATCATCAGCATCTGGACAAGACGCGCGTCGGCGCATTCGGTTTCTCCAATGGCGGCTTCACCGTGCTCGTGATGATTGGTGGCGTGCCAAATCTGTCCGCGATCGCTCCATATTGTCACGCACATCCGGATCACGACCTGTGCAGCGCGTTGGCGCGGGCCGGCGTCGATACCGACCAGGGCGCCGCTGTGCCCGCCAGCGTGTGGGTGCGTGACCCTCGAATCAAGGCCGCCGTGATTGCGGCCCCCGCTTTCGGATTTACCTTTGGACGCGCGGGCTTGAGCGGCGTGCGCGTCCCAATCCAACTATGGCGGGCCGCCGATGACCGTCATCAGCCGGACCCATACTATGAAGAGGCGGTGCGCGCCGACCTGCCCCATCCGCCCGAATATTACGTTATCCCGAACGCAGGACACTACGATTTTCTGCCGCCCTGCGACGCGCGCCTTGCCCGCAAAATGCCCGCCATTTGCAATAGTTTGCCGGGCTTCAATCGCGCTGCGTTCCACGAGCAGTTCAATGGAGATGTGGCCGATTTTTTCCGTAAGGAGTTGCGCTGAGTCTTTCGGTTACCTCGGCGTGTGGCGGTCGATCTCTCTTAGTTCTCTTCTTCCGCGTGCATTGCTCGCGAGTGTGGCTTACATGGGCCTATCTAACAGGTTACACAAGCATGGCGATCGTTCGAAGCGTACACGTTTCGGCTGAGCTAACCTGCCGCAGAAGCAAACAGGTGAGACGAGCGATGAGCGAAACGAAAATCACCTTTTCCCCAATGAGAATCAGCGTCACCCCGATTGCCAACTAGACCAGGTATCGCTATTCCCCCGCGCCGCCCTGTGCGACAAAGCATCCGGACAATGCATCCGGCGATCGGGACCATCACAGCATTCTTCGACATTGCGCGTTATGGTGATGCACCGCTCGCCAACCTCGTGATGAACGAGACAACCGCGCTCACCCGATACTGAGCGCGACATGTTCAATGTGCGTGGGCTAATGCCGTGCAAGCGAATCGAAAAGCAGCGCGATATATGCCGGTTAATAGAAAAGGAGTATTCCTTTGCTCAACACCATTCTCAATGGGCTGTTGCCGGTTGCGTTCGTCATCATGCTCGGGTGGCTCTCAGTTCGCATCGGCTTGTTGAAGCATGACGATGCCAGCGTGCTGGCAACCCTGGTGATCCGGTTTGCGCTACCTTTTGCGCTGTTTGAAGGCGCGGTCAAGACCTCGCCGGACAAGCTGCACAATGCCGGCTTTGCGCTGTGCCTGACACTCGGTTTGATGGGTACGTATGTCATTGCGCTAGGCGTCGGCCGCTATGTGTTCAGGCATGACCTGCGCACCGCCACCATGCAGGCACTGGTGTGTGCTTTTCCCGACATGGCTTACTTCGGCGCGCCGATTCTCGCCGCGGTGTTCGGGCCGGAGGGATTTCTGGCCGTGCTGGTCGGCAATCTCGTCACCAGCATTTTCATGCTGCCGCTGACCATCGTGCTGACCGGACTGGGCGACAAGAATGCGATGGGAAAGGGGCAGCCAGACGTGTTGCGGGTATTCGGACAAAGTATCGCGCGCGCCGTCATCAATCCCATTGTCTGGCTGCCGATATCTGGCATGGTGCTGAGTTTCTGCCATGTCACGCTGCCCGGCCCGGTGTTGACCTCCGTCGACCTGATCGCAAAGGCGGCCGGCGGCACGTCGCTATTCGCACTCGGATTAATGCTCTATGGCGAGCGCTTTGTGCTCAACGCCAACGTCCTGGCGAACCTGGGTATCAAGAACTTTCTGCAACCCGCCTTGATGGCGCTCGGCGCCGTATTGTTCGGGGTAGTGGGCGCACCGGCTCACCAGGCCGTTATCACGGGCGCCGTGCCGACTGCGACCGCGGCCGCCATGTTCGCGCTCAAGAGCAATACCTACACGCGCGACGCCACCGCGACGATCCTGGTCAGCACGATTCTCGGCGTCGTAACCGAGGGACTGCTGATCGCGTATTTTTTCTGATGATGCAGACGGGAGTTGTCGCTTCCAACGAGCGGTGCTCGACGACCCTCCCGCAGAACCTGGGCACCCAAAATTCAGTCATCAAACCGAACCCCGCAACGCCTCCACGATCCCCGCCGCTGCCCGCGCCGCCACCTCACACCCGAGCACGATATGCGCCTCGGCGGTATCCTCGATGAAATCGTGACTGACGCCGCCAATGCTCGGCACGAAAAGCATACAAGCGGGAATGTGATGCGCGATCACCTGTGCATCGTGCGATGCGCCGCTCGGCATGTGTATCCACTGGCCCGGCGCGACTGACTCGGCCGCTTGCGCAATATGCTGCTGCAACGCGGAGTCCATCACGACCGGCTCCTCAGGACCATCGCAAGGTATCAGCTCAACCTGCACGGCATGCTTCAAATTCCACTCGTCTACTAACGCAGCAAGCGCGTTCTCCATTGCATGCAGCCGCTCGGGGTTACCGTCACGGAATTGCAAGTACATATCAGCCTTGCCCGGCACCACGCTGAACGAACCCGGATCGAGATCGATCCGGCCGACAGTCCACACCGTATCCGCGTCCGCCAGCCGACCAAAGGCATCGTCAACACGCGCGATGAATGCAACCAAAGCCGCGCCCGCATCCCGTCGGATGGACATCGGCGTCGTGCCCGCGTGGTTCCGCTGCCCGGTGAAGCGCAACTGAAACTCGCGGATGCCGACAATCGTCGTCACCACACCGATCGACTTCCCCGATGCTTCCAGCCGCCCGCCCTGCTCGATATGCGGTTCGAGATACGCGCGTTGTCTCGCACGATCGAGCACCACACGCGGCACATTCGCCACGCCCGCCTGTGCGAGCCCGTCGCCGAGCAACACGCCGTCACGATTGCGCGCGTGCTGTAACGACGCATCGATCGCATCGCCGACGAAACTGCGGCTACCAAGAAAACTCGAAAACGTGCCCTCTTCGTCGATCCACGATGCAACGTCTACCGCGAAGTCGCGCGTCGCAGCGCATTCGTCAAGGGCGCGCGCGATTTCGAGGCCGTAGATCACGCCGAGCGCGCCATCCAGCCAGCCGCCAGTCGGCTGCGTATCCGTATGCGAGCCGATTACGACCGCCGGGCCGGGCTTGCGCGAGCGCCCGAACACCGTCCCGACACCGTCGATAGTTGCATCCAGCCCGGCATCCGTCATGCGCCCCGCGAGCCAGCGACGCGCCTCCATATCGACCGGTGAGAGCGACAGTCGCACCACGCCGGGTCCATTGGCGCCAAAGCTGCGCAAAGTCTTGAGATCGTCGAGTAGGCGAACGGGATTGATGCGTGGGAAGTCGTACACGCGAGTTCTCCGGAACATGAGTCGATGGGCAAAGAACGATTTTCGCATCAACCCAGTGAACTCGTGATGGTGATGGGCTCACGCGGCGGACTTGATGTCTTGCGCTGGCATCCTCGTTTGGGCCTTTGTGGCGCGGCCGGTTTGGTTGTTCTTGGTCTTTCGCTGGCATCCGCGATTACGTTAGCGTGCTTCAAGCGTCGCCCCTGTGCGGCGCGGCACCTACTTTTGGTTGTCTGCGACGCTGGGTGGTTTGCTTGTTTTTGCTGTTGGCATCCGCGAATTGTTAGCGTGCTTCACGCGTCGCCCCTGTGCGGGGCGGCACCTACTTTTCTTTGCCGCCGCAAAGAAAAGTAGGCAAAAGAAAGCGGCTAACACCGCCAACATTTCTTCCTGCCTGAGGGCCCCCAAAGGGTCTTACGCTTCGCACGGCAGCATTTCTGTTTGCGTGCGTTGCCAACGCTTCGAATGAACGCCTCACCCGCTTCAGACACCCGTGCATGGGCTCACGGCAGCGAATGGTATGTGCCGCCCAGGTGGCAAACTATGTGTAGGTTGTCGCGTCGTACAGCGTGGCGCTCTTACAGGGTGGAACGCGTGCGCTATCGGTCCGAAGTGAGGCGTATGTGGTGCTACGGCCTACACACAGTTTGCCACCTAGGCGGCCGTGGATTATCTGGCACGGAGTGCCGCAACGCGGGTGCGTGAAGCGGGTGAGGCGCACATCCAGAGCGTTGGCAACGAACATGGGTCACGTGATTGCCGTGTGAAGCGTAAGACCGGTTGGGGGCCCTCAGGCAAACACAAGAACCAGCGGTGTGAGCCGCTTTCTTTTGCCTACTTTTCTTTGCGGCGGCAAAGAAAAGTAGGTGCCGCCCCGCACAGGGGCGACGCCTGAAGCAGGCTAACGAATCGCGGATGCCATCGCAAGTCCATGCACTCATACCCGATGATGCCCTCTCGCACGGGCCACGAGCGTTCGCGTTACGAGAAGAGTGAATTCTCCCACTGGCGAATTATCGAACACCTTCGCCCCACGTAGACTCGGTCGCACTTTCAATCGACGCATGCCGACACCGACCTCCTTCGGCAAGCAGTTAATATGTGGGACCTTGCATGAACATCACCGTGCATCACCTCGAAAACTCGCGCTCGCAGCGTGTTCTGTGGCTACTCGAAGAACTGGCGTTGCCTTATCAGCTCGTTCGCTACCGTCGCGATCCGATCACTGGCCAGGCGCCGCCCGCCGTGAGCGGAATACATCCGCTCGGCAAGCTACCGCTCGTTCAGGACGGCGACCTGACGCTTGCCGAGTCGGGTTTGATCTTCGAGCACATTCTGGACGGTGCCGCCGCGAAGATCGGCAGACCGGCTGAACCGGAGAGCGCTCGCCGGTATCAACACTTCATGCACTACGCCGAGGGCTCTCTGATGCCTCCGCTTTTCGCGCTTCTTGTTCTGGGACGAATGGGCGAGGCGGGGCGTACGGCTGCGGCGGATGTGAGGCGTTCTTTCGAAGACCATCTCGCGTGGATGGATAGCGAGTTATCCAGTCGACCATGGTTTGCCGGTGATTCGTTTACTGCCGTCGATATCATGATGAGCTTCCCGTTAGAGGCCGCCCGTCAACGCGGCGGACTCGATGACCGGTACGCAAATCTAAACGCCTTCCTGCATCGCATTCACTCGCGGCCCGCATATGGAGCCGCAATTGAAAGAGGCGGACCTTACGCGTTCGCGTGAGTACGCGTCAGAAGAAGTGATGCACGCCAATGCGAAACGCTGTCTGGTTCGGACTATCCGACGGCGCGAGCAACGGCATCGCTGCGTTTCCAACGCCATCCGCATGCTGGCAGGTCACTTGCGCGTACACCACGGTCCGCTTGGAAAGCGCATAGACATCGCCGACACCCAGTTCGGCGTAACGCGTTCCCGATAGCCAGGACAGGTAGCCGCCGAGTGTCACCGTGTTGGCTACCGTCACGTGATAGTCCGCGCCCAGTTCCGCCGTCCTCATTCGAGCCGACTGTGTCTGCGTCGAAAGATTGACTTGCGTCAGCACGCCGTGCAAGTCGAGTTCCGACGTCGCCTTGTAGAGCGCCGACAAACCGAAGATATCCTGAGTCCGCGCGACAAAGGTCTGGCCGCCCGTCAGCGGTTGACCGAGAAACGAACCCAGACCCAATCCCGACACGAGCGGAATCGCGTGATTGCGCCAGCTGCTGTACACCATCGATGCCCGCAACGGCCCTTGCGAGTACACGACATCCGCGCTCACGACTCGCCCCGGCTGCGTACTCGAATCGTCGAAACCATACATCCCGCTCGCAGTGAATCCATGAAGCGTCGGTGTCGTGTATTTGACCGAGTTGTTGATCGAGTCGCCAATGATCCCCAGATTGTCCAGATTCGCCGGATGGAACAGATAGAACGTGTACTGTACGCTGCCGTTCGAATTCACGCGCAGCGCGTCCGCGGCGAGATCGAGTTGACGCCCTAGCGTCAGTGCGCCGAAACGGTCGCTCGTCAGTCCAACCCACGAGAAGTGGCTGAATGCTTCCCCCGCGATTGTCCCCTGCCCCGTGTTCGACTTGAAGCCGTTTTGCAGCGCGAACACGGCTTTCAGGCCGCCGCCCAGATCTTCCACCCCACGCATCCCGTAGAAGTCCGGCACGGCGACGGGACCGAGCGTGGCCGTGCCATGCCGCATGTTGTTGGTGTTGTACGTGATGCCTTCGTCGATGCTGCCGTACAACGTGACACTGCTTTGCGCGTGAGCGCCCGTTGCCAGCATGCCCGCCGCGAGCAGCGCCAGAGTCAGTTTTTTCATTGTGGATGTTCTCCTCCGTTGTTGTTTTTCCATGGCAGTGCCACGCTGTGCTACACGTCTTCGGGTAAAGGTTTGCCGTTGGTCTCCGGTAGAAACGGGGTAAGCGAGAGCCCGACGAGATAGATGAACCCCACCGTGACGGCCGCATGTCCATAGCCGCCGAAGCGCGCGATCAGCGTGCCCGCGACGAGCGGACCCGACCACGCGAGCAGACGCGGTACGTTGAAGCAGAACGCGATCGCGGTGCCGCGAATACGCGTCGGATAAAGCTCAGGCAACCAGGTCGGCATCCACGTGTATTGACCGAGGCTGAAGAAACCCGTCACGGCCGAGACCAGCAGCAACATGCCGATGTCGTGCGTCCACATGAACAGTACGGGTGTCATGACGAGCGCCATGCCGAAGAACATGAACGTCACGCGCTTGCGGCCATAGGCGTCGGCGAGAAAGCCGAGTCCGATATAGCCGGCAATCGCGCCGACGTTGTACGCCATGCCCGCAAAGCTGGCCCAGCGCGGCGCCGACAGCCCCGCATGCGCGGCCACGGCGCCGATGTACGGCGGCACCCAGGTCGATATGCCCCACCAGCCGAGCGTGGTCGTCAGCGACATGAACACCGCGACCAGCGTGCGGCGCCGCAACTTCGGCACCGAAAACAGATCGACGAGCGTGAAGCGGCTCAGCGCTTCTTCACGGCCGGACACTGCGCCGCCTTCACGCTTGAGCGCGCGAATCCGGCGCCGGTCGTCGTTGACGCGCTCCCACTGCTCCGATTCCGGAATGCTCGAACGCATCCACAACGTGACGAGACCCGGCAACACGCCGAGCACATACATGTAGCGCCACGCCAGTTCACCTGTCTGACTCATGAAGAGCCACACCAGCGACGCGACGAAAAATCCCATGCCGAGCCCGCATTGCATGAGCCCCGCGCCCTTGCCGCGATGACGGTCCGGCCAGAGTTCCGCGGTCATCGCCGTGCCCGTCGCCCACTCGGAACCCATCGCGAGGCCGACGATAAAGCGCAGCACCGCGAACGACTCCCAGTTCCATGCGAATGCGCTCAGGCCCGTGGTCAGCGAATACGCGAGGATTGCCAGCATCATCATCCGTTTCCGGCCGATGTAATCGGTCAGCACGCCACCGACCAGCCCGCCCACGCCCCAGCCGAGCAGCGTCAACGCGATGACGAGACCGGCGTAGAACGGAATCTGCGCATGCATCGCCGGCTCGAGCAACTGGTGCAGCGCGATGCCGACCGTGAGGATCAGCGTGTAGGTTTCGTAGCCGTCGAACAGCCAGCCGAGGTTGGACGCGAACAGCGCATTCCACTGCTGACGATTGAGCGAGCGATACCAGACTTGCGGCGTCACGCCGCTGGGCGCAGCGTCGGACGTGCGTTGACCGGGACTGCCTGCGGGGTGTTGCATGGGTTGTCTCCTTGTTTTGTTTTAATGCCGCGCGACGTGTGACGCCTGCGCGGTGACTGCATTACCGAACCACTCTTGGCGCGGACCGTTGAGGCCCGCATGCCGCGTATCAGCGTTCTGTTGCGTCCAGCAGCTTGTCGAGTTCGGCGATCACGATGTCAGGCGTTTCGATCGGTGTCAGGTGACGCGCGCCGGGGATGACCGTCAGCGTCGATCTCTCGATGCCTGCATGCAATGCACGCGACATGTCCGGCGGCGCAGCGTAGTCTTCTTCGCCGACGATCACCGCGCATGGCGCGCGTACGTTCGACAGCAACGCGCGACCATCGAAGGCGCCCAGCATCCTGCAAGTCGAAGCAAACGCATGCACGTCGTTGCGCAGAAACGTATCGACGCAGCGCTGCACGATATTCGGATGCGCCGCGCGGAATGCATCGCTGAACCAGCGTGTCGTCTGAAAGTCGACAAGGGGACCCAACCCGCCCTGCTCCGCCTTCACGGCACGCTGTTCCCAGTTCTGCGGTGCGGCCTCGCCATACCAGGCCGTCGTATCGATGAGGCCAACGGCGCGTGTCAGGCGCGGCCACGTCGCGGCGAATTGCAGCGCGACGCAGCCGCCCATCGACGCGCCCGCCACCAGCACGTTGTCGAAGCGGAATGCCGACACGACATCGTGCATGTCCTGCGCCATCTGCTCGACGCGATAGGGTCCAGGTGGCTTGTCGGATGCGCCGTGACCGCGCGCATCGACGGTCATCACGAGCGCGCGTTGCGCAAGACTCGCCACGACGGGCCGCCAGAAGTCGTGGTCCATGCCGAGCGAATGCACGAGCAGCACGCGTTGGCCGCTTTCGACATTGCCATGCACGCTGTATGCGATGCGCGTGCCGTCGCGCACACGGAGATGTCCCGAAACGACACCCTGCAAAACATCCATGAAAGCCCTCTCCACACGTTGCGCGTTGGCCGCGTTCGTCGCAGTCAGCTATGTCCGATCACGGGATGCGATTCGTACGGCGCTTCCAGTTCTGCGATCTCACCGGCGGACAGGATCACGTCGAGCGCCGCGACGGCGTCGTCCACATGCCTGACCTTCGTCGCGCCGACGACGGGTGCCGTTACGCCCTTGTGCAACAGCCACGCGTATGCGAGCGTCGCGTGCCTGACATCCCTTCGCGCGGCCAGCGCGCCCAGTTGCGCGAGCACGCGCGCGTCGCTGTCGCGGCAGTAGTACTTCTGCGCGACGTCGTCGGTCTTCGCGCGCAACGTCGAGTCTTGCGGTGCTGCATCCGTCCGTGACCTGCCCGAAAGAAAACCACGTGCGAGCGGACTCCACGGAATCACCGCGACACCCTGATCGCGGCACAGCGGGATCATTTCGCGTTCTTCCTCGCGATAGGCGAGGTTGTAGTGGTTCTGCATGCTGACGAACGGCGTCCAGCCGTTGTCGCGCGCAATCTGCTGGGCTTTGGCGA
This sequence comes from Paraburkholderia terrae, assembly GCF_002902925.1. Taxonomy (GTDB): domain Bacteria; phylum Pseudomonadota; class Gammaproteobacteria; order Burkholderiales; family Burkholderiaceae; genus Paraburkholderia; species Paraburkholderia terrae. Next base: position 2,085,184 of record NZ_CP026113.1, read on the forward strand.
ATTGCCATGCCGCCATGCTGCTCGCGCCCAGGTAGCGCACCTTGCCGGCCTTCACGATGTCGTGCAGCGCTTCCATCGTCTCTTCGAGCGGCGTGCCGTAGTCGAAGCGATGAATCTGATAGAGGTCGATATAGTCGGTGCCAAGCCTTGCGAGACTTTGATCGACCGCGTGCAGGATGCGCTTGCGCGACAGGCCATCTGCATTCGGATGCTTCGGCGGTTTGGCGCCGCCCGCCGCGCCGCCCTTGAATGCCATCTCGACGGGATAGAACACCTTGGTCGCGATCACCGCTTCTTCACGGCGGCAGAACTCGCGCACGAACTGGCCTGTCAGCACTTCGGACCGCCCGGCCGAATACATGTCGGCGGTATCGAAGTAATTGATGCCGAGTTCGACCGCGCGCTGCACGATCGGACGTGAAGCGGCTTCATCGAGCACCCACGGCCGCCATTCCGGCGTGCCATACGACATCATGCCCAGCGCGATACGCGACACAGCGAGCCCGCTGTTGCCCAGCTTGACGTATTCCATCGTGACGTTTTCCTTGAAACCTGCCGCTTCAGATCGGATAGATGATCGAGTTGCGAATCCATTCGCTGTCGAACACGCAGTTGCGCGCCTTGAACTTCAGGCCGTCAGGCGTGCGCTGGATCGTGTCGATATAGCGGCCCACGTTGAAGAGCTCGGAAAACGAATCGCGCTTCGTACGCAGCACGAGATAGTTCGCTTCGGCGCGAATTTCGTTGTCGTCCGCCGACACGATGCGAGGCGCCGACACGATATGCCGCTGATAGTACGGATCGTGATAGAGCGTTTCGCGAACCCCATAGACGCGATCGAGCAGCATCCCTTTGCCTTCGAGCCACATGATGCAAAGCGGCAGCTTCGCGTCGAAGTTCTCGCGCGACTGAATGCGATAGTCGCAATGCTCGACGAAGAAATCGGGCCAACGCCCGAACTCGCCCGCGTCGACGCATGCGCTGTATTCGCTGTGCAACGTCATCACGTCGAGCAGGTCCGCCTTCGGATCGGTGTGCTGCATAGGTCAGATCTCCATCAGCTTGCGCCAGTACGCGTACATGCCGCGCAGCACGTTCTCGGTAATCGTGTGGTTCGACTCGCTCCAGTCGCGTCCGCCCTGCTCCGCGATCGTCGTGCGTGCCTTGTCGCCGCTGTCGTACGACTCCTGGCAGAATTCGAGCACTTCGCCATCGTCCGCGGACACGTAGCCGGCGGGGCCGAACATGTTGGCCTGACGCATGCGGCGCGTCTCCATCTCGGCGTCGTCGTCTTCGAAGCCGAAGTGCGTCCAGACGAAATCGAACGCACCCGTGCCGCGCGGAATGATCTGCCGCACCGACATGCTGTTCGACTGCTGTTGCACGATCAGATTGGGAAAGAGCGTCAGCATCACGACGGTGGGACCGTTCCACCAGTCCTCGCGCTCGATGTCGATGATGCGTTCGTCGTTCAGGTGCATGTCGTCCTTGAAGCTGTGCAAGCCTTCGCTGACTGCCCCCTTGCCCGTCGCTTCGCGCGTCGATTCCATCGCGCCGTGGCGGCCATGCGCGTCCGTCACGATGCGCGACTTCTGGTCGCCGCGAATCAGGCCGAACATCAGGAACCACGTATGCAGCAGGCCGACGTGATACGGGTCCTTGATGTTCTCCTGCATCAGCTTCCAGTTGCCGGGAATGCGCTGACGCGCGTGGCCGTGAATCTTCAGCTTGCGCCCGTCGAACGTGCGGTCGAAGTACGGCAGGATCTGCGGGCCGAGATAGTCTTCGAGCGGCTCCACATCGTGATCGAACGATGCGAAGATCACGCCGTGACGTACCGCCACCTTGAGTTTGTTCAAGCCATGATTGGCGGGACTGAAATCGGCAGGCATGCCGCCGCGCACTTCGCCATCCTTCTTGAGTCCGCGCCGGAACGGCACACCCGTCAGGTTGCCTTTGAGGTCGTAGGTCCACTGGTGATACGGGCAGAGGAATTCTTTGCGATTGCCCGTGCGCTCCCGGCAGAATGCTGCACCGCGATGCGCGCAGATGTTCTCCACCGCGCTGACGGAACCGTCTTCGTTGCGCGCCAGAATGACGGAGCGCTCTCCGACCCACGTGCGTTTGAAATCACCCGCGTTCGGCAGTTCGGCTTCGAGACCGACGAAGCTCCAGTGCGGGCCGTAAAAGATCCGATCGAGTTCGCGGCGATAAACCGATTCGTCGGTATAGACCCAGAACGGGATGCGGCTCGATCCCTCGCCCTTCCACTTCGGAACGAACGAAATCGGAACGGGTTCCATGCTCATGCGTTGTCTCCAGAGTCGTTCTTGCTGGACACATGATCTGCGAGACACCCCAGACGACCAATAAACGCCCGCGAATGGACGATATAATCGCCAGCAATATCAGGACGAGAGCGATGGAACTACGAGATCTGGACCTCAACCTGCTGCTGGTGCTCGCCGAACTCGTGCGCGAGAAGAGCGTGTCGAAAGCGGCGGAGAATCTCGGTATGTCGCAACCCGGCATGAGCAACGCGCTGAACCGTTTGCGCGCGTTGCTGGGTGACGATCTGCTGCTGCGCACGGGCCGTGGCATGCAGCCCACGCCTTACGCGGAACGCCTCGCCGAACCGCTCAACGAAGCGTTGCGGCTGATTCACGGCGTCGTCAATCTGGAGATGGACTTCGATCCCGCGCGGAGCAATCGGAGCTTCACCATTGCGATGACGGATATCGGCGAGATCGATTTCCTCGCGAACCTGATGCGGGCGCTCGAACGCGTTGCGCCCGATGTGTCGATCAGCACCGTGCGCAAAGGCGAGTCGAATCTGAAGGACGAGCTTGAAACGGGCGCGGTCGATCTGGCGATCGGCTGGCTGCCCGATCTGAATGCCGGCATGTTCCAGCGCCGGCTGACCGCGAGCCAGTACGTTTGCGCGTTCCGCAAAGGCCATGCGCTCGACAAGGGCAGCATTACGCTGGAGGAATTCGCCCGCGCCGATCATCTCGTCGTGCTGGCGCCGCATACCGGACACATGATGATCGAGCACGATCTGGGACGCCTCGGCGTGCGTCGCAACGTAAAGCTGCGTATCCCGCACTTCGCCGCTGTCGGTCATATCCTGAGCGAGACGGATATGATCGCCGCGCTACCGGGACGGCTCGTGAACCACAGCATCGTGCCGTTCAATCTCGCGTGGGCGCCGTTGCCCATCAAGCTCGACCCGATACCCCTCAACGTCTTCTGGTCCGCCAAATATCATCGGGACCCTGCGAACCAGTGGCTGCGCGCGATGATGTTCGATACCTTCAGCGAAGGCGCGCCGCACGTTTCGCCCGATCAGGCCGTGCCGCTCCCCTAAAACAGCGGCCCTCGGCACATATTCAGCGGGCGAATATCGTCCATTCCCGTCACGTAGTTCCTGCCCGGCAGCCTCCCCCTTAAGATCGGCGAAAACCAGATCTCGAGGCGGGAGACATTCATGCAGTTGCACGTGCAACCCACCGGACAGTCGATCAGCTTCGCGTCCGGCGACAATCTGCTCGACACCCTGCGGCACGCGAATGTGCCGATCTCCTATAGCTGCTCTGCGGGCCGCTGCGGAACCTGCCGCTGCAAGCTGATCGGCGGAGCGTTGCAGGTGGGAAGCGAGCGCGTCGATCCATCTGCGCAAGACGTGCTTGCTTGCCAGGCGACGCTGACAAGCGACTGTACGATCGAAATTCCGGAGCCAGACGAAGTCGTCGTGCATCCGGCCCGCATCCTCAAGGGCATCGTCGAATCGGTCGATGCACCTGTACACGATGTACGCATCGTGCGATTTCGCACCAACCGTCCCCTGTCGTTTTCACCCGGTCAGTTCGCGACGCTGCAGTTCGCGCCAGGCCTCGAACGGCCGTATTCGATGGCTTCCGTCGAAGGCGACGATCTGCTCGAATTCCATATCCGTATCGTGCCGGGCGGACGTGTCAGCGAACACGTCGCGCAGGTGCTCAAGGCAGGCGACACCGTGCGTATCAGCGGCCCGCTCGGCACCTCTTATCTGCGCCGCACGCACGACGGCCCCATTGTTTGCGTCGGCGGCGGCACGGGGCTCGCTCCCGTGCTGTCGATTACACGCGCGTCGCTCGAAGCCGGCAATCGCCGTCCTGTGCATCTGTATTTCGGCGTGCGCTCGGAAGCCGACCTGTATGGCGCGCGCACGCTTGCCGATCTTCAGCAGCGGTATCCGAATCTGCGTGTGCAGATCGTCGTCGCGAGTGGTCCCGCACACGAAGGGCATCGCGCCGGACTCGTTCCCGATGCGATCGGCGCCGACTGGCTGGCCAGCGACGCTTTGCGCGATTTTCACGGCTACGTCTGCGGCGCGCCGCCGATGGTCGAAGCGGTGACGGCAGCGCTCGTCGCGAAAGGGCTGGCGGCGGCACGCATCTACGCCGACGCCTTCTTCGCGCAGCCGCAAGCCGTCGCCCAACCGGCGTGACATCACAACATCCATTTCAATCAGGAGACACCCCATGACGGAAGGCTGGATCGATGTAGCAGCACAGGCCGATCTCCCCGACAACGACGTCATCGCCGTCAAGGCCGGCGGGCGCGAAATTGCGCTGTATTCGGTCGACGGCGAGGTCTACGCAACCGACAACATCTGCACGCACGGACACGCGCGGCTGTGCGACGGCTTTCTCGAGGGCGGCGAGATCGAGTGTCCGCTGCATCAGGGACGCTTCGACGTGCGCACGGGCAAGGCGATGTGCGCGCCGCTGACGGACGACCTGCGTTCGTTTCCCGTCAGGATCGTCGATGCCCGCGTGATCGTGCAGATCGACTGAGGGCCTTCGCCTGCATCGGCGGCAACAGCATGTCTTGGGAGACAACATGGAATTGAACCTGAAGGACAAGGTCGCGATCGTCACGGGCGGCAACCGCGGCATCGGCGCAGGCGTCGCGCGCCAACTCGCGCGGGAAGGCATGCGGCTCGCACTGGTCGCGCGCGATGGCGACAAGCTCACTGCGATGGCTAACGCATTGCGTGAATCGAGCGACGCCAGTGTGCTGACCATCGCTTGCGATTTGCGCGAGCGCGAGGCGGCAGCGTCGGTGATCGAGCGAACGCTCGCGCGCTTCGGGCATCTCGATCTGCTCGTCAACAACGCGGGCGCCACGCGGCGCGGCGATTTCTTCGAACTGACCGACGATGACTGGGAGGACGGTCTTGCGCTCAAGCTGCATGGCTATGTGCGCATGACGCGCGCAGCCTGGCCGCAGCTCGCGAACATGCAGGGCACGGTGGTCAACATCGTTGGCGTCGGCGCATGGACGGGCATCGGCGAGTTCACCATTGGCGGCGTCGTCAACGCTGGCCTGATGAACTTCACGAAGGCGATGGCCGACCTCGGCAAACGCGACGGCGTTCGTGTGTGTGCTGTCAATCCCGGTCGCATCAGGACGGATCGCCTCGAACGCAACATCGCGCGCATTGCGCAGAACGAAGGCGTAGCACCGGAAGTCGCCACGCAAATGCTGCTCAACGAGTGCGGGATCAACCGATTCGGCTCGCCCGATGAAATCGGGCAGGCGGTTGCGTTCATGGCGTCTGACGCGGCATCGTTTGCGCAGGGCGCCATTCTCGACATCGACGGCGGCGAAACGCGCGCGATCTGACTTCACTTCAATGGCGGAACGCGCGCATGGCAGCGCTTCCCGCCTCGACCAGGAAGGACAATGAATTTGAACCTCGAAACGGACGGTGGCGTGTTCCACCGCCGCGAAGCGCCCGATGGCGCGCTTGCAGTTCGACTTTCACGCCTGCCCGATTTCCTCGACCACGGTACAGCCGATACCGATGAATACGACGCGCGCGACGCGTGCAACTTCGTCGGCTTCGTCGAGCTTTTCTATCTCTGGTGTTGTGTTCACGGAGCGAAAGAAACGTCGATGTCGCGTTTCGAATTATCGGCGACGCGTCTGGTCACGCTTTAGCGATATGACGTGCGCAGCATCTCGATTCTCAAGACCATTTCATTTAGCAGGCGGAGCACATGACCGAATTCACTGTCTCGAAGAACGGCAGCGAATGCCAGATCACCTTTGTTCAGCCTGAGGTCGGCAATACGCTGAGCTTAAGCGGACTGCATGCATTATCTGATTCGATCCGCGATGCGGGCCATGACCCTGCGATCAAGATCATCCGGGTCCGTGCGACGGGCGCCAATTTTTGCGGCGGTCGGGCCGCCAGCCCAGCACCGCAGACTCCACTGACGTCAGAACAGTTTCGGCGCACGGTGGCAGATCCGATTCTCGGCGTGTATCGCGCGTTGCATGAGAGCGAGGTTCCCGTGATTGCCGAAGTACAGGGCGATGCGCGTGGCTTTGGCTGTGCGCTCGTTGCTGCGTGTGATCTCGCTATTGCATCGGACGAGGCGCGGTTCAGTCTGCCGGAGATGCAGAAGAATCTGCCGCCGACGTTGGTGTGGTCCGTATTGCGGTATCGCGTTCTGCCGAAGGCGGCGGCTCATATGATTTATCTGGCCGATGCTGTCGATGCCAGGACGGCGCGGGAGTGGGGGTTTGTTGCGGAGGTTTTGCCTGCTGGCAGGCTGGCCGCGCGCGGTGATGCGATTAGTGCGTCTATTTGTTCGCGCGAGCGGATTGCGCTGAGCGCGCTCAAGGCGTATTTCCGGGAGATCGTGATGCCGCAGTTTTCGTTGGCGAGTGAGACGGCTGGGTTGATGTTGTCATCGGCAATGACGTCGATGGGCGATAAGTGATTATCGCCGGGGTGGGTTTGGTTTGGTTTGGTTTGCCTTTGCGCTGGCATCCGCGATTCGTTAGCGTGCTTCACGCGTCGCCCCTGTGCGGGGCGGCACCTACTTTTCTTTGCCGCCGCAAAGAAAAGTAGGCAAAAGAAAGCGGCTAACACCGCCAACATTTCTTCTTGCCTGAGGGCCCCCAACGGGTCTTACGCTTCACACGGCAATCACGTGACCCATGTTCGTTGCCAGCGCTCTTGCGCTGCGCCTCACCCGCTTCACGCACCCGCGCTGCACCACGCCGTGCCAGATATGCCACGGCCGCCCAGGTGGCAAACTGTGTGTCGGCCGTAGTGCCTCGCGCGCCTCACTTCGGACCGATAGCACATGCGTTCCACCCTGTAAGAGCGCTACCCTATACGACGCGACAACCTACACACAGTTTGCCACCTGGGCGGCACATGCCATTCGCTGCCGCTTGCCCGAGTACGGGTATTCGAAGCAGGTGAGGCGTTCATTCGAGGCGTTGGCAACGAACACCAACCAGAGCACTGCCGTGTGAAGCGTGGGGACGTTGGGGGCCCGTGGATAAGAACAAGGACTGGCGGTGTTAGCCGCTTTCTTTTGCCTACTTTTCTTTGCGGCGGCAAAGAAAAGTAGGTGCCGCCCCGCACAGGGGCGACGCTTGAAGCACGCTAACAAAGCGCGGATGCCAGCGAAAACACGAGCAAACCAAACCGCGTGCGCAGCAAACACCAACGACTATTGCGAATCATCGCCCTGATAGAACCTGCGCCCCGCCCCGGAACTGACAGAACCATCAACAACCCCACCATACCCACCGCCAGCCTTAGCGGCATTTAGCCGATTCTGCGCTGCCTGAATATTCTCCGGATAAGCAGTCGAATCCGAAGTCGAGGGGTTATACCCCGCATTCTCCAACTCAATAACCTGCTGCCGAACCTCGGCACGCGTAAGAGGCGCACTCGACTGCGCAAACGCGGCAAGTGGCAACAACAAAGCTGCAGAAATCGCAGCAACACTAACGATGAGTTTCATGGTGGCCTCCGATAGGGCTCTAGCGTAAACCCTATCTTACCCCCAGAAACGCGCACAACGCACCGCACGCCACGCAACCACGAAGCGCAACTCGTTACAGTCGATGACAGACGCCTTGCCGCGCCTCACATTCAGTTCACACTCGCTTCGTCGCAATGCTCCTTGCAGATCAAACCAGACAAACAAAAGCCCTTCATCTAAGGCGCAATCTCTTCCAGACTCCGTTCCCGCGTCTCCGTCATCTTCATCGCGCAAAGCGCACCAAACACGGCCACCATCGCGAACATCACAAACACCGAACCGATGCCTTGCTTATGCAGCAGCAACCCGGCCAACGACGGCCCGACAGCAGAAGCCAACCGTAGCCACGAAGTCGCGAGTCCTGTGCTGGTCGCGCGCATTCGAGTCGGATAAACCTCAGGCGTGTACAGATAGAGCACAGCCGCAATCGACCCAATCAGCCCATAGCTCAACGTTCCGAGCACCATCGCGGCCCATACATCGTGCGCGCCGAACAGCCCAAGACACGCAAACAGAACGGCAGCAACACAGAAAGCCGTCACGGTCCAGTTGCGTCGTCCAACGCGATCAATGACATAAGCACAAACGAGCAGCAACGCAACCTGCGCAATATTCGTCATCGATGCAGCACGCAGCGCCGTCTGCAACGGCAGGTGATAAAACGACCGGTACAGCGTAGGCAACCAGTTGTTGAGACTATTCGCGATGAAGAAGGCACTCGCCCACAACGCCCACACGACGAACGTGCGGCCGCGATAGAACGGCGACAACAATTCACGCCAGCCCGCGCGCGCATTCGCGGAAACATTGATCGGCTGCTTCCTCGGACCGGGCGCGATGCGGCGATCAGTGCTCGCTTCCATTGCGCTGACGACGGTTTCCGCTTCGTCGAGGCGTCCTCTCGCAATCAGCCAGCGCGGCGACTCCGGCAAGCGGGAAACCAGCACCGCGATCAACAGGCCCGGCACCGCGCCGATCCAGAACATGATCTTCCATCCAACGAGCGGCACGAGCCACGCGCCAAGCTGTCCCGTCGCCATCAGTCCAACGGGGAAAATCAACTCGTACAGCAGAAAGTACTTGCCCCGCCCGTGCGCATTCGATAGCTCGCTGATGTAAGTCGCCGCGACAGGCATCTCGCCACCCACGCCGATCCCCTGCACGAACCGGCACACAAGCAGCATCGCGAAGCTGCCGCTCATCGCGCAGCCCATGCTCATGACCGACATGATCGCAATCGCGATGGTCGCGCTGCGAATCCGCCCCCGCCGCTCGGCGTACCAGCCGAATATCAGCGCGCCGACGAATTGCCCGATATAACTCGCGCCGATCAGCACGCCGATTTCGAGCGGCTCGATATGCCACAGGCCGATCAGCACGGGCAGCACGAAAGCGATCGACAGCGCATCGAAGGCGTCGAAGAACGTCGCGCTGCCGATGATGATCCGCGCCTTCGTATGCCAACGCGAGAACGGCACGCTCTCGATACGCCGGATCAGCGCCTCTTTCGCCGCATCTGCCGTAGCCTGAACGGTCGCAGTCTGCGTGCCCTCCTGTCTCACTGCGCCCTGCAGCGCATTGCTTTCGTGCATCGTCGTCTCCTCTGCCGTTATTTTTGTTAGTGCAACGCGTACACGGCGATCAATGCAATCACGACCACGAGGCCCAAGGCCCATGTCCATGTCTTGCCGCCCGCGCTTCGCGCCGGTTGCGCAGACGATGGCGCAGACGAGGACGAATGCGTCGTCGCCGGGCCCGATGCGTTATCGGCCGGCATCGCCGCGTCATCAACGGCTACCTGCTCCTGCGGACCGACGACAGCCGCCGTGAAGCGGCCAAAGAAGTCTTCAGCCATCTTCCGTGCGACACCGTCGATCAAACGCGCGCCGACCTGCGCGAGACGCCCGCCCACCTGCGCATGCGAGCGGTACACGAGTCGCGTGCCGGCGCTATCGGTCAGCAGGTCGACATGCGCGCCGCCCTTGCCGAAACCGGCCGCGCCGCCCGATCCTTCGAAGGTCATCGAATACGATTGCGGCGGCTGCAAATCGGTCAGCACCATCTTGCCCTTGAAGCGCGCCTTGATCGGGCCGACACTCGCGGCCATCACCATCTGAAACTGGTTGTCGTCGACGCGTTCGAACGACTCGCATCCCGGCACCGATGCCTTGAGAATCTCCGGGTCGTTCAACGCAGCCCATACGCGTTCGCGCGGTAGCGGCAGAATCTGTTCGCCTGTCAGTTCCATCTGTCATTCTCCTTGTCAGCCGCCGTCAAAGGCGCGTCTTTCTGCGCGCCGGAAAAAACAGCGGCCTGCATGATCTGTATCCGGCGCGTGGCCGCGCCGCTTAGTACCTCTCGCGCCGCATCAGCCGAGAATGTGTTCCCACCTGGCGCGCGTCTTTTCCTGCAATTCCTTGCTGGCTTCCGCGACTTGCGGAAACTCGTGAAGAAAATCGAACGGACGGCATGCGTCGATGATCGCCTTCGAATTGAACGGCGCCTTGTACGGGTTCGCGATCGACATCGGGTCGTTCTTCGAACCCATCCCGCGTTTGACGATGTCGATATCGATATCCGGGTCCGTGCGTGTTGCGACGGCCCACATCACTTCCTGCAGGTTGGCGGGATCGATATCGTCGTCGACCACGATCGAATAGCGCGACATGTACGCGCCCACGCCGCACTGGCTGAGAATATGTCCTGCCTGCCGCGCGTGGCCTGCGTAACGCTGACGGATCGCGACGACGTTGAACATGCGCGCGCCGCCGATCTCATGCGCCCACACGCCCGCGACGTCCGGCACGCCCGCGGCCTGCAGTGCATCGACGAGCAGCGCCGAACGCATCACGGCCTTCGAATACGAATAATCGTTGGGCGGCTTCGCGGGCGGGCTGCCCATGATGATGGGGTTGTTACGGTAGTAGATGCGTTCGATCGTCACGACGGGCGCGGTCTCCGCCTTGCCCGGGTAGTAGCCGTGAAATTCGCCGAACGGTCCTTCGATTTTCACGTCGCCGGGATGCGCGTAGCCTTCGATCACGATTTCCGACGCGGCCGGAAACGGCAGCTCCGTCAACTGCCCCTTCACCACTGAAACGGGCTGCTTCAATATCGCGCCGATGTAGTTGTACTCGCACATGCCGAACGGCACTTCGATGCCCGAAATCAGATAGCCGAGCGGGTCGCAGCCGATCACGATCGCAACCGGGAACGGCTTGCCCGCTTTCATGTGCTTGTCGTACTGGATCGCGCCGTGCTTGCCCGGAATCATGTCGAGGCCGACGTGATTTTTGTCGTGGATCATCACGCGATAGGTGCCAACGTTGATCCAGTCGGAGTCGAGATCTTTCGTGACGACCATGCAACCCGTGCCGATGTAGCGGCCACCGTCCTTCTCATGCCACAGCGGCGCGGGAAACGAGAACAGGTCCACGTCGGCGCCTGACTGAACGTTGTCGAACACAGGACCGCTCGCCGTCGTCACGGGTTCGTATTCCGGCGCATGAGCCTGCCATTGCTTCGGCTTGCCGCGCAGCGTCTCCACTAGCGCACGGTGCGTGGCCTGATGTCCCACGCGCAAGATCGACGAAAGCCGCGCCGGGCTCGCGGTGCTGCATGTCAGCACACGATGTCCCTGCGGATAACCAGGAATGTCGTCGAATAGCAGCGCGGCAGGCCGCTCCTTCTTCACGTTCAGCTCGCTGATCGCGCCCAGCTCCAGGTTCCAGTCGGCGCCCGATACGTCGGTCAATTCGCCGAGCGCGCGCGCCTCGTCGAGCCATGCACGCAGATCCAGCGAATGAGTGTTCGAGTTCTTTGTCACGTCCTATGTCTCCTTGTACTGCGTTTCCTGACGGGCGTTACATGCCGGTAGCGCGACGCCCGAAAGCTGCCTCATCGCAACATTGAGCAACATTGAGGCAACGCATTACGCCGCGCAAACGACCATCGTTCATGTCGGGGATGAGAAGGATTCATGCGATGCGGCGAATCAGTCGAGTTCGCCGCCGGGCGGGTTCGATGGCTCGCGCCGCCCATAACCGCCCGCGTATTTGAACGTGCCTTGTGCCGTAGCGATCAGCGTCTTCGAATCGATCCACGCTTCGCCGCGCGCGAAGAAGATCGAGCGGCCCTTGCGTTCGAGAATGCCTCTGCCGATCAAGGTCGAGCCAACGCCCTTGTCGAGGAAGTTCAGCGTCAACGACAAGGTCACGCCGTGAATGGGCCTTTGCGGGTCGGCGCTGTACAGGCCGGCGTATCCACAGGCGGCGTCGAGCAAGGTGGCCACCACGCCGCCCTGCAGCACGCGCTGTCGATTCAGCAATTCAGGCTGGAGTTCCAGGCGAAATTCCGCGTAGCCTTCACGCCAGTCGCTACGCGTCATGCCGAGGCTGGCAAGAAACGGATTTTCCAGCACATCGATGTCCATCGTTATTCTCCCTTCTGCGAGCGAACGGCACGTCCCGCTCGCCGCTTCTTGTTGTCCTTGCACAGCGTGCGTTGCAAACCGCGTGCAGGGCCGCGGATCGCCCGCACACCGCCGCTGGATATCGGATGTTCCGGGTTTGCAACAATTGATTCATCTGGGCCAATAGAGGACGCTTCGTCCAACGGGACCAAGAGTGCATGAGCGCTTTCGGCATGCGCAAACTAACTTTTCTCATGCCGGCATGAAAAAGTTTCATTTCCGCAGGGGTCGTATCGAGCCGATCATCCGTGCATCCGGCGGCTTTCAGCCTGGGCAGCCGCCGGGCGCTTGCACGGCCGCGCAGCGCATCGGAATCCGCCGATGAAACCCGCTACAATCCGTTACCAGGTGACTTGTATGGCGCTGACATCTAGATGAGACCCTACATACCCTCTCTGCAGAGCTTGCTTGCGTTCGAGGCCGCATCGCGACACCTGAGCTTCACCCGCGCCGCACAGGAACTCGAGCTGACGCAAACGGCCATCAGTCATCAGATCAAAACGCTCGAGGAACGGCTCGAAGTGAAGCTGTTCGTGCGCCGCCGCAATGTCCTGACGCTGACGCCTGCCGCACGCGAGTATCTCGACTCCGTACACGAGGCGATCAATCTGCTGTCCATCGCAACCGCGCATGCGCGCAAGAAGAAGCCGAGCACGGTGCTCACGGTCACGTGCCTGCCCACGTACGCGGTCAAATGCCTGATCCCCGCGCTGCCCGAATTCCAGCGCGCTTACCCCGACATCACGGTACACGTCGCCACCAGTTCCACCTTCAACGAGTTCGACCGCAACAGCTACGACGTGGCGATCCGTTATGGTTCCGGCCGCTGGGCGTCGGCGCGCTCGGACCGGCTGCATGGCGAGGAGTTCTTTCCCGTGTGCTCGCCCGCCGTGCTCGAAGAAGCGGGCAAGTTCGGCTCGGTCGCGGAAGGTCTCGCGCGCATGCGGCAGATTCGCACCTACTTCTATTCGATGTATCAGGACGACTGGCCCGCGTGGCTCGAAGCCGCCGTGCGCGAGCCCGTCGAATTCGCGGGCGAGTCGGTGTTCCACCTGCAACTGACATCGCTCGCCGCAGCCTGCGACGGCGTCGGCATTGCCATTGGCCGCACGCCGCTGGTCGACGGCGATCTGGCGAGCGGCAAGCTCGTCGCGCCGTTCGATGTGCGCGTGCCGTCCAGTTCAGCGTATTTCGTCTCCTCGCCCAACGACAAGGCGCGCACGAAGAAGGTCGAGCTATTCCGCGAATGGGCGCTCGCGCGTCTCGGCGAAAACCATGCCCCGGACAGCGCGGCGACGCCGCGCCGCGTCATGGCGCCGTCCGTGCCGGAGCCTTGCTGAGTTCATGTCGAGCGCCCGTCAACCCGTAGCCGACCCGACCTGGCGCACCGTTGCCGCTCTGCTCGAACAGCACCGGCTGGAAACGCCTGACAAGCCCGCGATCGTGGATGTCGACGGGCAGGTCAGCATGAGCTTCGAACAGCTTGCGCAAGCCGTCGACGCGATCGCCCGGCAACTCGCGCAGCGCGGCGTAACGAAGGGCACGCGCGTCGTGCTCGCCGACTGTGAGGCGCCCGACAAGCTGCTGCTGTGGCTCGGCGCGTGGCGCCTTGGCGCAATCGTATGTCCGCTCGACGTGCTCTTCATCGGCCACGAGACGGCGCGCAAGCTGCTCGACACAATTCAGCCTGACCTCGTCGTGTTTCCGGACGACGCGGCCAATACGGACGTCGCGGGCGCGCATGTGCGTGTGGTGCGCTTTGCTTCATGGACATTGCCGGATCGAGTGCGCGCTATTCGCGGCGACGATTCAATCACCCTCGCCCTCAAGCCGGGCGATACACAGTCGCTCGACACGACGCCTTTGCCAGACGCCGCAACCGTATCCGACGCGAGCGATATCGCGTCGATGTGCTGCACGTCGGGCACGACGGGCATTCCGAAGATCGTCGTCTACGACCACGCGTGCTACTGGCTCAACGGACTCGACAGCATCGACCTGCTCGGCCTGAGCCGCGACGACCGCATGCTCGAATACCGTTCATTCGACTGGTACTCCGCGCAGATACTCAGCTTCATTCCCTTTCTGCAACTCGGCTCGACGCTGTGCGTCGCGCGGCGTTTCTCGCGCAGCCGTTTCGGCGACTGGATTCGCGAGCAGCAAGTCACGGTGTGCGCGGGCGTGCCGACGGTGCTCAATATGCTGCTCGAAGCGCCACTCGACATGCCTGCCGGCACCTTCGCCTCGCTGCGCGCGATGACATGCAGCACGGCGCCGCTGTCGCCCGTTCAGTGGCGTCGATTCGAACAGTTGTACGGCATCCGCATCCTGAACCTGTATGGATCGTCGGAAGCGGGATGGATGTGCGGCAACCGGCTACAGCGGCGCAAGATCGGCACGGTCGGCTATCCGGCCGCGCACATCGCGTTCGATATCGTCGATCCCGAAGGCGTCTCGTGCGGCCCCGAAGTCGAAGGCCAGGTCGTGGTGAACGGCGCGAAGCTCGCGCTCGGCGTGTTGCAACGCGACGGCTCGCTGCTGCCGATACGCGGCACGCCGCTGTTCACCCGCGATATCGCCGCGCGTGACGCGCAAGGCTTCGTGCGCATGGCCGCCCGCATGGACGACCTCATCATTCGCGGCGGCGTCAAGATCGTGCCGCAGGAAATCGAAGACGTGATGCGCGCGCATCCGCAGGTCCAGGACGTCGCGGCGCTGGGTGTGCCCGACCCCGTGTACGGACAGGAAACCGTGTGCTTCGTGGTCGCGCAGCCGGGCGCCGCGCCGGATGGAAAAGCGTTGCGCGCGCATTGCCGCGAGCGTCTCGCGCGAGAGAAGTTACCGAAGGAAGTCTTCGTGATCGCAGCGCTGCCGCGCAGCGCACGCGGCAAGATCCTGCGCGACGCGCTGCGTCAGCAGTGGTGGCAGATCGTCAATTCGCGGCGCGATCTGTCCGAACCGGAGTGCGAATAGGCGCGCCGCGCCCGGTTCAGTGCGCCTCGGCCAGCACCGGACACAACGCGCCCGGTTCCAGTTCGCGCTTCGCCTGCGCGACCTCCAGCGAATGCGGCAGCCTCACGCCATTCCGCGCGGCCGTCATTTCCGCTGCAATCGACACCGCGATTTCCGGCGGCGTCCTGCTGCCGATATAGATACCCGCCGGGCCATGCAGCCGCGCCAGTTGCGCGTCGTTCAGCTCGAACAGCCTGAGCCGTTCGCGCCGCGCGTCGCTGTTGCGGCGCGAGCCGATTGCCGCGACGTAGAACGCGTCGGTCTGCAGGGCATCGATCAGCGCGAGATCATCGAGCTTCGGGTCGTGCGTCAACGCAACCACGGCGCTGTGCCCGTCGAGACGCATGTCGAGCACCGTGTCATCGGGCATGGTCCGCACGATGCGCACGCCCGGCATCGACCACGCATCGGCGTATTCCTCGCGCGGATCGCACACGGTCACCTGATAACCGAGCCCGCTTGCGATGACGGCCAGGAAGCGCGACAGGTCGCCCGCGCCGATGATGAGCAACCGATAGCGCGGACCATGCACGCTCACCAGCGTCTTACCGTCGAAGCGCAATTGCTCGTCGGGCAATGCGTGGCGCAGCCGCGCGCGCCCGCTCGCAAGATCCAGCTCGCGCGCGATCAGATTGCCGTCCGCGATCTGATCGCGCAGTTCGATCATCGCTGTCAGCGACGCATCCCCCGCCAGCGGCTCGATCACCAGTTGCATCGTGCCGCCGCACGGCAGGCCGAAGCGCCGCGCTTCCTCTGCGCTGACGCCATAGGTCACGACTTCGGGCCGCTCGCCCGTCAGTATCTGCGCACGGGCGCGCTCCATCAGATCGTCTTCGATGCAGCCGCCCGATACCGACCCGCTCACCACGCCATCGTCGCGCATCGCGAGCCACGCGCCGACGGGCCGTGGGCTCGAACCCCACGTGCGCGTCACCGTCACGAGCGCGACGCGTCGTCCCGCCTTGAGCCAGTCGACGGCGTGATGCAGCACGGTCACGTCGATGCTGTCCATCGTCTCCTCCGTCAAGCCGCCCCGTTCAGGCGGCGCGATACGCGACCATCTGCAACTCGACGAGAAAGCCATGATGCAGTTCGGGCACGGGCACGACGGCGCGTGCAGGCTTGTGCGCGCCGAAATACTCCGCGTACAGGCGGTTGAATTCCGGCCAGTTCTTCACATCGACGATATACGCCGTGCATTGCACGACGTCTGTCAGTCCGCAGCCCGCTTCCTCGAGCACGTTCCGGCAGTGTGCGAGCGTCGCGCGCACCTGGCGCTCGAAATTGTCGGGACCGTCGGTGGCGACGCCGGGTCCGGGCAGCATGCCCGAGACGAACGTGAAGCCGCCTGCCTGCGTGGCTTGTGAATAGTGACCGCCCGGGGACGGCGCCTTCTCGGTGAAAATAAAGTTCATTGTCAGACCTGTTCGGGTAAGGGTTTGCCGCGCGTCTCCGGCAGCCATGGCGCGAGCACCAGACCGACGAGATAGATGAAGCCGACCGTGACGGCCGCATGACCATAGCCGCCGAAGCGGGCGATCAGCGTGCCGGCGACGAGCGGCCCCGTCCATGCGAGAAAACGCGGAACATTGAAACACAACGCGATCGCCGTGCCGCGCACGCGCGTCGGATAGAGTTCCGGCAGCCACGTCGGCATCCACGTGTACTGGCCGAGGCTGAAGAAGCCCGACACGCAGGCGACCGCGAGCAGCAACGCGACATCGTGCGTCCACATGAAGAGCACGGGCGTGATGATGAACGCCATCGCGAAGAACAGGCAAGTGATGCGCTTGCGTCCGTAGGCGTCAGCGAGAAAACCGAGGCCGATATAGCCCGCAATCGCGCCAACGTTGTAGGCCATGCCCGCGAAGCTGGCCCACTGGTCGGCACGCAGGCCTGCGTGCGCCGCCACCGCGCCGATATAAGGCGGCACCCACGTCGAAATGCCCCACCAGCCGAGCGTCGTGCTGAGCGACATCAACACTGCGATCCACGTTCTGCGACGCAGCTTCGGGTCGGCGAGCAGATCGCTCAGCGTGAAGCGCGCGAGCGCCTGTTCACGGTCGTCGAGCGACGCGCCCGCTTTCTTGCGTTCGCGCGTGGCCTTGCGCTGCGCGTGTACGCGCTCCCACTGCGTCGATTCGGGAATGCCCGCGCGCATCCACAGCGTCGCGAGCCCGGGCAGCACGCCGATCAGATACATGTAGCGCCACGCGTGATCGCCCGTGCCGCTCATGAAAAGCCATATCAGCGACGCGATGAAAAAGCCCATCCCGAGTCCGCACTGCATGAGTCCGGCGCCTTTGCCGCGATGCCGGTCGGGCCAGATTTCGGCGGTCATCGCCGTGCCCGTCGCCCACTCGGAGCCCATCGCGAGGCCAACGATAAAGCGCAGTGCCGCGAACGACGTCCAGTCCCACGCGAACGCGCTCAGACCCGTCGTGAGCGAGTAGGCGAGAATCGCGAGCATCATCATCCGCTTGCGGCCGATGTAGTCGGTCAGTATGCCGCCGACGAGGCCGCCGATGCCCCAGCCGAGCAGCGTCAGCGCGATCACGAGCCCCGCATAGAACGGAATCTGCGCGTGCGCGGCCGGCTCGAGCAACTGGCCGAGCGCGACGCCTACGGTAAGCACCAGCGCATACGTCTCATAGCCGTCGAAGAACCAGCCGAGATTGGACGCGGCGAGCGCGCTCCATTGCTGGCGGTTGATCGAGCGATACCACACGACGTTCGCGTCGGCGTCGCGTGCCTGCACGCGCACGCCGCCGGACGTCTCCTCCAGGGGTTGCTGCATCGACCGTCTCCTGTCCCATGCCAGGCTGTGGATGGGAGTTAGCTCCCACCTCACGCGAAGCAATCGTTCTTATGTGGTGCAGTAGCCGCGTGGCGCGTTACGCCGGCACAGCACCCGCCGACTTGCGCATCCTCGCAGCGAGCTTCACTGCCTCGATGATCTCGGGATACGCCGCGCAACGGCACAGATTACCCGACAAAAAATGCCTGATCTCGGCTTCCGTCGGATCGGGATTGCGATCCAGCAGCTGACGGCTCATCAGAATAAAGCCTGACGTGCAGAAGCCGCACTGAAACGCGCCGCATTCGATGAAAGCCTGCTGCACGACATCGAGCTCGCCGTCCGCATCCAGATGTTCGACCGTGCTGACCTCACCGCCGTCGGCCATCGCCGCGAGATACAGACACCCCGATACGCTCTCGCCGTTGACGATCACCGTGCAGCAGCCGCACAAGCCTTGTCCGCAGCTCTCGCGCGCGCCGTACAGCGCGAACTGCTGGCGCAGCACCTCGAGAATGGTGTGATGCGGCTCGATCTCGGCGCTCACCCGCTCGCCGTTCAGCGTGAAATGAATCGTGATGGAAGTGGCACTCATGAATTATTCCTCGGATAGCGGTTCGTTGCACGCGGCGCGCAACGCGCGGTAGACACTCTCGGGCGTGAGCGGCAGCGACTTGAGCCGCACGCCGACGGCATCCTCGATCGCTTCGGCAATCGCCGACGCCACGCCGAACGTCGCGCTTTCGCCGACGCCCTTCGCGCCGAACGGCCCGTTGTGCTGCACGGAATCGACGGTTTCGCGGCCAATCCTGGCCGGAATGTCGTGGATGCCCGGAATCTTGTATTCGGCAAACGACGCATTGCGCAGTTGCCCCACTTCATCGAACTCCATCCGCTCGAAAAGCGTGATACCGAGTTGCATGATGGCCGCGCCGGAAATCTGCGTATCGACGACCTTCGGATTGATGGGCGTGCCGCAATCGACCACATTCTCGAAGCGCAGCAGCCTGAAATGCCCCGTCTCCGTATCCACTTCGACTTCGACGCCGCAGCCGCCCACCATCCAGTTCGGCGTGATGTTTTCCGATTGCCCCGTCTCGTGCGCCGGCGATTTGTAGCTGGGAATGAAGCTGCCAATACCGACGATATTCCCCGCCTGCATCCCGTACTTGCGGCGCAGCAGTTCGCCCGCGCGAATCGCGGGCACGGGCGGCAAGCCCAGTTCGTCGGCGAGTTCGGCGAGCTTGCGGTTCGCGTCCTCGGCGGCGAGACGCACCGCGTGGCCCATATGGAAGGTCGAGCGCGAGCCGAGCGTCGCCATGTCGTACGGCGTGACGTCGGTGTCGGGGCGCATCACCTTGATGCGTTCGGCGGGAATACCCAGCACGTCGCCCGCCATCAGCGCGATCGCGGTCTCCGACGCCTGGCCCATGTCGACCGTGCTCGAATAGACCGTGCAACTGCCGTCGCCCGCGAGGCTCACCATCGCGACCGACGTTGTAGGCGCAACCAGCGCCTTGAAGCCGATGCCGATGCCTCGCCCGCGCAGCAGCGTGCCCGTGCCGCGCTCGAACGGCGCGCTCCAGTTCATGCGCTGCGCGACGCGTTCGAGCACGAGATCGATCGCGGCATCGTGCATCGGCGTGCCCGTCGCATGCGGACGCCCTTCGTGCAGAATGTTGCGGCGGCGGAATTCGAGCGGATCGATGCGCAGTGCGCGCGCGATCATGTCGGCGTGACTCTCGTACGCCCACACCATCTGCGGAATGCCAAAGCCGCGAAACGCGCCTGCAGGCGGAAGATTCGTGTACACCTGATACGAATCGATCCACACGTTCTCGATATCGTACGGACCCGACGCGGTGAAGCCTGACTTCTGCGTGACCCGCGGCCCGATATCGGCATACGCGCCGCCGTTCCACCACACTTCGCACTTGCGCGCGGTAATCTGGCCCGCTTCGTTCACGGCCGTTTTCATGCGGAAGGTGGTGGCGTGCTTGGTGATCGTGAAGAACTGCTCTTCCATCGTCAGCGATATTTTCACCGCGCGCCGCGACAACAACGCCAGCGCGACCACGAGCGCTTCGAGCTTGATGTACAGCTTCGCGCCGAAGCCGCCGCCCAGCAGGCCCGACTTCACACGCACGCGGTTCTCGTCCCAGCCGAGCAGGCGCGCAATCTCGATGCGCACGAATGACGGGCTTTGCGATGCCGTATGCACCGTTAACATACCCGAGCCGAGATCGGGCTCTGCAAGCGACACCATCGGCTCGAGCGGCGTGTGCATGACCTGCTGCGTCGTGAACGTGTCCTCGAACACACGCGCCGCTTGCGTGAAGGCAGCGTCGACATCACCGCGCCGCAACTGGAAATCGAGCGCGACATTCGTGCCCTTGCGTCCCGCCAGATGCTTCAGATCGGGGAACGTGCCCGCCGGGCGCAGAAAATCGTGTACCAGCACGTCCGATTGCGCGGCCTCGACCTCGTTGAACACGGCAGGCAGTTCTTCGTACTCGGCCATGATCAGATGCGTCGCTTCTTCGGCGATATGCGGATCCGCCGCGAGCACGACGGCCACGGCCTCGCCGATATAGCGCACCTTTTCCAGCGCGAGAATCGGCTGGTCGTGAAATGCCGGGCCGAAATACGGCTCGGGTATCACCTTTTTGACGTCCTCGCCCGTGTAGACGGCGAACACGCCTTCCAGCTCGCGCGCAGCGCTCGTGTCGATGCTGACGATCCTGCCGTGCGCAACCGTGCTGCGAAAGATCTTGCCGTACAGCATGCGCGGCAGCACGAGATTGTGGATGTACTCCGCGCGGCCCGTCACCTTCGAGCGCGCTTCGAGCCGGTTCAACGCGCGGCCCACCTGTTTTTGTGCTGGCTGTTCTTCCAGCGTCGTTTCAATCTTCATCAGGCATGACCCTCGAATGGGGCAGCGCGGCCTTCTGCGGCGGCGAGCGCCGTGCGTACCGCGCGGCCCAGATAGACCTTCAGCAATTGCTTCTTGTAGCTCGCCGAGCCGTGAGGGTCGCCAACGATGTCGAGTTGCGCCGCGCCCGCTTCGCCCGCGTCGCGCAGGATCGCGGAATCGTCGGGCGAGGCGCCGCGCAGCAGCGTCTCGGCTTGCGTGAGCCGCGTCGGACGGTCCGTCGCCGCGCCGACGATCACGCTCGCGCGATCGATCTGCCGCCCCTTCATGTCCAGCACGACAGCGACGCCAAGCGCGGGCCAGTCGTGTGCCGCGCGCGTCGTGACCTTCATATAGGCGGCGGGACGTCCTGCTTGCGGCGGCACGATCACTTCGGAGATCAGCTCGTCGCGGGCCAGCACTGTCTCGTAGTAGCCTGTACACAGTTCTTCGACGGGCACCGTGCGCTCGCCGTTCGGACCGGTGATCGTCACGCGCGCGCCGAGCGACGTCAGCACGGGCGGCATGTCCATGTGCGGATCGGCGTGACCGAGATTGCCGCCGATCGTCGCGACGTTACGCACCCGCACGTTCGACAGCGTGCGCAACGTGCGCGACAGCAGCGGCCAGCCTTCCTTCACGAGCGGTGAATGTTCGAGCGTCGCGAGGCGCGTGAGCCCGCCGATATGCAGCTCGCCGTTCGCGCCGGCACGAACCTGCGCGTATTGCGGCTCGATATCGCGGAGGCTGACGAGGCGCGTCGGCCGCAGCACGCCCGCTTTCATCATCAACATCACCGCCGTGCCGCCGCCGACCGGGCGGATATCCGGGTCTTCCGGATCGAGCAGCGCGATCGCTTCGTTCAGCGAGCGGGGCCTGGCGAGCTCAAACGGAATCATCTAATGCACTCCTTGTTTCTGAATGGGCCTAGCGCGCGCAGCCGGCGCGATCGAGCAGCGCGTGCAGTTCGCGGGCCACGATATCCGGCGTCTCGAGCGGCGTGAGGTGCCGCGCCTGCGGGATTTCCGTGAAGGTTGAACCGGCGATACCTTCGTGCAGCGCGCGCGCCATCGCGGGCGTCGCCGCGTAGTCTTCTTCTCCGACGATCACGCAGGTCGGCACGCGCACGTCGCGCATCAACGCACGCCCGTCGAACGAGCCAAGCATGCGGCCCGTCGCGGCGAACGGCGCGACTTCGTTGCGCAAGAACGTATCGACACAGCGCTGCACGACGTCGGGATGTTCGGCGCGAAAGGCGTCGCTGAACCAGCGCGTCGTCTGGAACTCGACGAGCGGTGCGAGGCCGCCCGCTTCCGCCTTCTGGGCGCGCGCGTCCCAGTCTTGTGGCGCGGTCTCGCCATACCACGCGGTCGTGTCGATCAGACCCGCGGCAATCGTATCGGGATAGGTCGCGGCGAACTCCAGCGCGACGCAGCCGCCCATCGACGCACCCGCGATCAGCACGTTGCGAAAGTCCGTGGCGCGCACCACGTCGTACACGTCCTGCGCCAACAGCGACACGGTGTACGGGCCGGCCGGCTTGTCCGATGCGCCGTGGCCGCGTGCATCGATGGCGAGCACGGCCGCGCGCGGCATCAGCCGCTCGACGACGGGCGTCCAGAAGTGACGGTCCATCGCGAGCGAATGCACGAGGACCACGCGCACCGTGTTTTCTTTTCCGCCATAGAGGTTGTAGCCGATGCGCGTGCCGTCCCGCACGGTGACGTGGGACGAGACGACATCGGGACTGATCGGTTGATTCATTGCGTGCTCCGCAGGCTGTCAGGTGCTATCGAATGAGGTGCTACGAAATGCTGTCGGGAATGGGCTGGTGTCCGGCTCTCCGAACTCGCAGAGGGATATTGCTGGCTGGCGGATGACGCGGCAAACGACGATCTTTCATGCAACGCATGAAAAGTATTCATTGGCTGCGAACGGGCGTTCTAAGCCATGTGCAGCGATCCGCCTGTGTGCATCGCATGTGGCGTGGGGATGAATTTCTCTCATGTGCGGCATGAACAATTAGCGTTTGCCCGTCGCCTGGCTCGCCGTCAATCTTGCTGCCAGAGCGTGCCGTTCCATGGCCACGCGCTGCGCGAGTCCGCGCTCCCGTGGTTCTCTATCCGCCTCTCAACCAGTAAGGTCGAATGCCGTGAACTTCACCAGGAAAGTGCTGAACTCGCAGTGGGTCCGTCCGCTGCTGCTGATCGTGGCGATACTCGTCGTGTGGGATCTCGTGATACGCATCTTCAAGATCCCGCCGTACCTCGTACCGACGCCCGAAGCGATCATGCGTCAGATCGCAACGCAATGGTCGATGCTGCTGCAGGAGTCGCTGCCGACGCTTTACGCAACGCTCGGCGGCTTTGCACTGTCGGTGCTGATCGGCGTGCCGATTGCGATGCTGGTTGCAGCGTCGCCGGTAATAGAAAGCTATCTGTATCCGCTCGTCGTGTTCTCGCAGAGCATTCCGAAAGTGGCGATTGCGCCGCTTTTCGTCGTGTGGTTCGGGTTCGGTCTCTTTCCGCGCATATTGGTAGCGTTTCTGCTCGGCTTCTTTCCCGTGGTCGTATCGACGGTGATGGGTTTCAAGTCTGTCGAGAAAGACCTGATTGATCTCGCGAAGTCGATGGGCAGCTCGCCTGTGAAGACGTTCTTCAAGATCAGCCTGCCGCATGCACTGCCGTCGATCTTCTCCAGCATGAAGGTATCGATCACGCTCGCCGTGGTGGGCGCCGTGGTCGGCGAGTTCGTCGGCGCGAACTCGGGCCTCGGCTTCGTGCTGCAGCGCGCGAACGGCAACTTCGACCAGCCGCTGATCTTCTCCGCGCTCGTGGTGCTGTCGGTGATCGGGGCGCTGCTGTTCGTCGCGATCGACATGCTGGAGCGCATTGCGATTCCCTGGCATGCGTCGCACCGCACGCGCTCACTCGGCCGCGCGTGATGCGAGTGTTGCGGGTGTTGTACCCCGCGCGCTTCGAATACCCAATTAAAACCAGGCAGGAGACGACATGAAGTCCAGAAGGTTATCGCGCATGGCAGCCGCGCTGAGCATTGCGGCGATCTGTTGCGGCAGCACGGCGGCCTATGCCAAAGACTCGCTGACGATGATGCTCAACTACACGGTCAACGGCGCCGTGGCACCGTTCTACCTCGGCAAGGTGAAGGGCTACTACGACGCCGAAGGCATCGATCTGAAGCTGATGGAAGGACACGGCTCGGGGCCGACCGTGCAGGCCGTCGCGACGCACAACGTCGACATCGGCTACGCCGACTTCAGCACGATGGTGAAAGTGGCCGCGATGGGTGCGCCCGTCAAGGCAATTGGTGTGCTGATGCAGGAGAACCCGACCTCCGTGGTCGGCCTTGCGGAAAAGAACATCAAGACACCGCAGGACATCAAGGGTAAAACCGTGGCCGTCGCGCCGGGCGATGCATCGTCGCAGCTCTGGACGATGTTCATGAACAAGGTCGGCCTGAAGGATTCCGACTTCAAGACCATCACGGGCAACCCGCAGACCACCATCAACGCGGTCATTACGGGCCAGGCCGATCTGCTCGTCGGCTTTGCGACCATTCCTCTCATCTCCGTCGAGCAGGCCACGAAGAAGCCGGCGCGCGCAATACTTTTTGCCGACTACAACGTGAATGTCGCGACGCTGAGCATCATCGCGCGCGACGACATGATCAAGGACAACGCCGACCTGCTCAAGCGCTTCATGCGCGCGACCGCGAAGGCGGTGAACGACAGCGAGAAGGACCCTGCTGCCGCCGTCGATGCATTGCTGAAGACACTGCCCGCAGCTGGCTCGCGCGACACGATGATTCGCACGCTCAAGGCGACGATTCCGTTCTACCGCACGCCAGACACCGAGCAGGCGCCGATCTTCCACGTCAGTACGAAGAACATCAACGATTCGGTGGCCTCGATCGTGCAGTACAGCAAGCTCGATCCGTCGGCGAACGTGCCCGCGAAGTACTACACGGGTGCATTCGTTCCCTGAGCCGCGCCTGAACCATCGCGCCCTTCCCTATTGTTCATCTGAAACCGGCCCCGCTATGACCACTGTACTGAAGCTTGATGAAAAGCATTACCGATCGTCCGCACCGATGCCTGCGAAACCACTGATCGAGTTACGCGGCGTCACCAAGAGCTACCGCAGCGCGCAGGGGATGATGCAGGCGCTCAGGCCGCTCGACTTCGAGATCCGCGAGCAGGAGTTCGTGTCGATCGTGGGGCCGTCTGGATGCGGCAAGAGTACCTTGTTGAAGATGGTCGCGGGGCTTGAAGAGATTTCGTCTGGGACGATGACGCTGTCGGGGCAGCCGATTCGCGGGCCGCAGAAGAATGTCGGGATTGTGTTTCAGAGTGCTGTGTTGCTGGCATGGCGGAATGTGCTGGACAATATCTTGCTGCAGGCTGAGATGCGGCGTATGCCGAAGCGCGAGGCGCGCGAGAAGGCGATGAAGCTGATTGCCATGGCGGGGCTTGGTGGATTCGAGGAGAAATACCCGTGGCAGTTGTCGGGTGGCATGCAGCAGCGGGTTTCTATCTGTCGCGCGCTGCTGCACGAGCCGGCTGTGCTGTTGATGGATGAGCCGTTCGGCGCGCTCGATGCGATGACGCGAGAAAGTATGAATATGGAGTTGCAGCGGATCTGGTTGGAGTCGAAGAAGACTGTGCTTTTGATTACGCATAGTATTCCGGAAGCGGTGTTTCTTTCTGATCGGGTTTTGGTGATGTCGGAGCGGCCGGGGGCTATTGCTGCGATTTATGATATTGAGTTGCCTCGGGCGAGGTCGTTAGAGGTTATGGCTACGCCCGCTTTTTTGCATTACACCAAGACTATTCGGGCGCATTTCAATGCGCAGGGGTCGTTGGACGAGCATTGAGGTTCGGTTTTGGTTTTTTGTCTGCGACGCTATGGGCGTCTCTGTCTTTCGCGGCGCGGGTGTCGCTGATCGGTCGGTTTGCTTTTTTCGCTAGCATCCGCGTTTTTCATTCGCGTTTCATGCGTCGCCATTCGGTGTTTTGGCCTTTGCGCGGGCATCCGCGTTTTGTCTTCGCGCTTCATGCGTCGCCGTTCGGTGTTTTGGCCTTTGCGCGGGCATCCGCGTTTTGTCTTCGCGCTTCATGCATCGCCGTTCGGTGTTTTGGCCTTTGCGCGGGCATCCGCGTGATGACTTACCCCTTCACGCGTCGCCCCTGTGCGGGGCGGCACCTACTTTTCTTTGCCGCCGCAAAGAAAAGTAGGCAAAAGAAAGCGGCTCACACCGCCAGCCCGTGTTCTTATCCACGGGCCCCCAACGTCCCCACGCTTCACACGACAGTGCCCTGGTCGGTGCTCGTTGCCAACGCTTCGAATGAACGCCTCACCCGCTTCGAATACCCGCACACGTGCTAGCGGCAGCGAATGGTATGTGCCGCCCAGGTGGCAAACTGTGTGTAGGTTGTCGAGTCGTATAGCGTGGCGCTCTTACATGGAGGTATGCGCGCGCTATCGGGTCCGAAGTGAGGCGTGCGAGGCACTACGGCCTACACACAGTTTGCCACCTGGGCGGCGGTGGAATAGCTGGCATGGCGTGCTTTAGTGCGGGAGTGTGAAGCGGGTGAGGCGCACCGCAAGAGCGCTGGCAACGAACGTGGGTCACGTGGTTGCCGCGTGAAGTGTAAGAACCTCTGGGGGCCCTCAGGCAAAAACTAGAACTGGCGGTGTGAGCCGCTTTCTTTTGCCTACTTTTCTTTGCGGCGGCAAAGAAAAGTAGGTGCCGCCCCGCACAGGGGCGACGCCTGAAGCACGCTAACGAATCGCGGATGCCAGCGCAAAGGCTAGAACAACCAAACCGACCGCGCCGCGAAGGCAAAGCGCGGATGCCAGCGAAAACGCAAGCACACCGAACGGCAAAACCCGCGCCACAAAGACACAAGCCCCACTGCCAGCGCGCCGCCCCAAAAACCCCAAAACCCAAGCGCGCCAGCGCAACCCCTAGAACCAGTGATTAATACCAAACGAAACACCCGTCTGCTTCTCATGCTGAGACGGATTCAAGGTCGCATTCGTCACATACACACCCGTGAAATGCGTATAGTCGATATCCGCATAAAGCTCAGTGCGCTTCGAGAGCAAATAACTCACCCCAAGAATAGCGACATCCTTTCTGCCGTCCACTCCATTCGTCTTGTTCTTGTTGTCATAATAAGCCGCGGTCACGTTAAAGAAAGGCGTCATCTGAAACCGCACCCCACCCCATAAATACTGATTCCGCGTCATGCTATGCACGCTAGCCGGAACGTCCTGCAAATTCAGCGAATACCCGGCCATCACATCGACGGGCCCGACCGTTACCGTCCCACCCGCGGTGTACTGATCGTTGCTGAAGTACTGACTCGACGTAGCCGACAATGGATTGGACTTGTGCGTATAGCCAGCGCCCAGCTTGAACAGTTGCGTGCGGTAATTCACGCCACCCGCCAACGTCGAGCCATGCGCTGCACTACCCGGCACGCCACCGAGCGCATATTCCCCACGAATCACCCAAGGCCCGAAAACACCACGATAGTTGATATCGTTATCGTCGCGGCCCGTGTTACCACCCGAAACCGCCGTCGATTCAGTAATGCTCAGGTAATGAAAGTCGAACGGCTCGAAATCCTTGATCAGATAATGCTGCAGCGTGAACTGACGCCCCATGTCGATCTGGCCGAATGGCCCGCCAAACCCCACTGTCGATGTGCGCTGAAAGAGCTGATTACTCGTATTGTTGTTCGCCCCCGTCGACAGCACGTAGCCCGCTTCCAGATTGAAGCGCACATAATAGCCACCGCCGATGTCCTCCTTGCCTTCGAAGCCCCAGCGGTTCGAGTTGTAAACGCCGTTGGACGCCATCGATAGCGCAGCGCCCCCTGACTTGGTTCCGTTCACGAGATTCCGTAACCCGCCATCCAGAGACCCATACAACGTGACGCTGCTCTGCGCATGAACCGCGCCGCCCGAAAGTCCAAGCAAAGTCAACGCTGTCAGCGAACGCCTCAGGCTGCTTATGCGCGCCGCGGAAACTACTCCTCCTTTTTCGTCCATATCTCCTCCATCAATGTCGTTGTATTCATGTGGCGGGACGTGCGGGACGTGACGCTTCCCGCGCCGTCCACCGTGGATGTGCGTCAGCGTCCCGCGTGTACTGCCGTTCGATGTTCTGTCCGTTCCTGTCGGCAAATCATCGACACCCACGCGAGACGCTCCGCTGATGCTGCTCTGGCAGGACCGCTTTCAGCGGCCGCTTACATGTCCTTCTTTTCCTCGAAGTACCAGTCCGAGTCCTTGTTGATCCATTCGGGACCCACGCGTTGACGCGTCTGTTCTTCACCCGTCTTGAAGTACTCGCTGTTCACCGCGCGCTGCGCCATCGCTTCGTTGCGCTCGTCCCAGTCGCCCATCGACACGCCGTACCACGGCCATTCCGGACGCAGCGCCGGCAAGCCCAGCTCTTCCCAGATCGCCTTTGCGTTTTCCATGTAAGGCTTGGTCGGCAGCGACAACGGCGGCAGTTTCTCCTTGCGCGTCGCATTCATCAGAATCACGCCGTCCACGGCGTCGTCGCCGCGCTGCGCGCCCGACGTGCGCGGGCCATGCCCCGTGTCACGCCCATGCAGGATCTGCACGTCCTTGATTGCATTCATCCGGTAGCTCATCGACCAGAAGATTGCGTCGCTGTTCTCCGGGTTGATGTCGTTGCTGACGGCCACGACCAGCTTGCCGACGGCGGGCTGTAGCGAGGCAGCGCCCATTAGCGCGCGCCAGATCTCCGTTTCAGTGGCCTTCTCGCTGAAGACGACAATCACGAGCTTGCGCAGATTCGTGAGTGGCTCGTGCATCACGACCTTTTCCACGCTGGAAATACGCAGCGAGTTGCGCAGGTGATCGAGGAACAGCGGCTCGAACGCAACTTTCTTCACCAGCGAGCTTTCGCTCGGTGTCACCTGGCTGATGATCGACACAAGGTGCGCATTCTTGCGGCGCGTAATCGCCGTGACGTTCATGTACGGATTGAATTCCTGCAGGTTCACGTGTCCGTGCGACTCGCCGAACGGACCTTCCGGTTCGAGCGTATCCGTCGGAACGAAACCTTCAATCACGATCTCGGCGTCGGCGGGCACGAGTAGATCATTGGTCTTGCACTTCACGACGCGCAGCGGCTCGCCAAGAATCGCGCCCGCCACGCCGAGTTCGTCCACGTCGATCGGCAGCTTCTGCACGGAACAGAACGACACGGCCGGATGCCCGCCAATCACCAGTGCGGCGGGCATCGGTTTGCCCATGGCCTTGTATTTGAGCCAATGCTGATAAATGCCCTGCCCCATTTCAATCGACGGATTGCAGCCGACCCGACGCTTGCCCTTGATCTGCCCGCGATACGTGCCCATGTTCTGGATGCCGTTCTCCGGATCGACGGAGATGTATTGCGAGCAGGTCGTGTACGGCGCGTTGTCGAAGCCCGGCGTCGAAATCGGAATCGGCAGATGTTCGAGACCCTGTCCGTCGACGTCGAGATCGTCACCGATGAAACACACTTCCTGGCACGGCGCTTCATCCACGGTGACGGGATCGATCGGGTGCCCCTTCGCGTACTGCCACTTCTTGCCAATTTCGTCGACGGGTACGCCCATACCGATCGAATACACCTCCCGGTTGATCGACAGCGCGCCAACGACGACAGGCAGTTCGAACCGGCGTCCCTTGCTGTCGACGACGTTATGGAATACGAAGGCCTTGCGATCCGATTCGGGAATGCCGCCGCGCAACTGCCAACGCACGAGCGGATGCAACTCGGTGTCCTTGTTGATCTCGCGATGGACGTGGATGACGAGACCTTTTTCTTCCAAGGCCTGCAAGTGTGTCTGGAAGGAAGGGAAATTTTTCATGGTTGTCCGGTTAATGATCAAGGGGAATGCATCGCAAACCGGCCAGCCTCACGGATTCGCCTGTCGGATTGCATGGTGTGAGTCGAGCAAGGGTCGCCGTCACATGAGGTGCCCGGGCAGCACGGCGGCAGACAAGTACCGCTGTTCGGCAGACGCTGCTTGACGAGTCGCGCGGCATGACATGCGGGACTGTGAGCGCAGACTGAGCCAGAACCTGTCCCCTCGCAAACGGTGATTTCTCATGTGCGCCATGAACGGATTTCATCCGTGGCAGAGCGCGGCGTCATAGGCCGCATGCGCGTCCAGACGATGAAAAGGCTTCATGCCACGCATGAACAGATTTCGTTTGAAGCGCATCGGCGCGTCATTCAATCTTCATGGAGGCGTATGCCGCCTGTCGCGCACATGTTTTCGTGTTGATGGGCGCACGGCATACGATGCATCGCGAAGCGGCACACGCATGCGCGGCACAGGTTCAACGAGAGACGATAGATATGGAACGACGCAAACGTATCGTGGTGGGAATCAGCGGCGCTTCAGGCGTGATCTACGGCGTCCGGCTGCTAGAGATGCTGCGCGAGCTGAATGTGGAATCGCATCTCGTCATGAGTCGCTCGGCCCAGATGACGCTAGCGTATGAAACGGATCTGCGCACAGCCGACGTGCAGGCGCTGGCTCACGAACACTATCCGAATGCCGATATCGGCGCCGCCATTTCGAGCGGTTCGTTTCGCGTGGACGGCATGGTCGTCGCGCCCTGTTCGATGAAGACGCTCGCGGAGATCGCGACGGGCAACACGGGTTCGCTGTTGTCGCGCGCCGCGGATGTGATGCTCAAGGAGCGTAAGCGGGTTGTTCTGATGGCGCGCGAGACGCCGCTGCATCTCGGGCATCTGCGCAACATGACGGCCGTCACGGAAGCGGGCGCCATTATCTATCCGCCCGTGCCTGCGTTCTACGCGCGGCCCGACAGTCTCGAATCGATGATCGATCACACGCTCGGACGTGTGCTCGATCTGTTCGATATCGATACGGGTACAGTCAAGCGCTGGACAGGCGAGTTCACCCATCGGCTTGTCAGCGTCGCGAATGGATGACGAGCTCGAACGGGGATGGCATCCTCGTTCGTTCCCGTAGTCGGACGCTATCGATGGCGGAAGACGGGAGCGCGCTTGGCGAGAAATGCAAACATGCCTTCCTTTTGTCCTTCGGTGGCAAACGCAGCGTGAAAGAGTCGGCGCTCGTGCAGCACACCTTCATTCAGAGGCGTCTCGAACGCCCGATTGACCGCCTCTTTCGCAAGCCGCACCGCAGGCAGGTTGTACCCAGCGATGGTATGCGCCGCCTCCAGCGCGGTTTGCAGTAACTCGGTTGACGGAACCACCCGCGCCACGAGGCCGGCTGCATATGCCTCGTCGGCACGCAAGTTTCTGCCGGTGAGAATCAGGTCCATTGCCAGCGACTTGCCAACGGCGCGGGCCAAACGCTGAGAACCGCCAATACCGGGCAAGATCCCGAGCTTGATCTCCGGTTGCCCGAATTGGGCATCATCGGCCGCGATGATAAAGTCGCATGCCATCGCCAGCTCGCATCCGCCGCCCAGCGCATAGCCGCCAACCGCCGCGATGATCGGTTTCGAGATCGTTCGAATGCGGTCCCACTCGGCGAAAAGGTCGTTCGCGTGCCATTCGGCAAAGGTCTTCCCGGCCATTTCCTCGATGTCGGCACCTGCCGCAAACGCACGCGCATTGCCCGTGATGACGATCGCGCCAATTCCTTCGTCTTTGTCAAACGCGCTCAACGCTGCGAGCACTTCGCGCGACATCTGCACGTTGAGCGCATTCAACTGCTTTGGACGATATAGCGTGATGAGTCCAACGCGCTCTCTTCGATCGATCTTGATGGTTTCGTACGTATCGCTATCCGATGTGCCTTTACCGCTATCTGCATTCACGCCCCCAGCAGCGGGTCCGGTATTCGTTTCGATCACTTCCATTTTGCTTTGCCTGGCGGATGCGCCACGTACTGCGGGAACTTCGGTCGACATTGTTTCACCTGTCAGTTCAAGTTTGCGGTGTCATGCTGCGAGATTTGCGGAGCGCTTCGGTTCACTGTCATCTGATTGCGAATCAGCCTGCGACGCGTAGGCGCCCGACGAAGCCATCAATTCGGCCAGAATCGCCTCCCGGTGCTCGTCCACCGCCGGCGCTCTCCTGACCACCGTCACATCCTCATCGGGCGAAGTACTCATCTTGATTGGGTTGCCGGCCGTCTTTACCTTCCGCTCCGACTCGCCCTGGACATGAATGAACATGTTGCGCGAGAGCAGTTGCGGGTGTTCGATGACCTTGTCGATCGTGTTGATCGGTCCACATGGCACGCCAGCCTCGTTCAGCTTGTCGAGCCAGACGCTGACGGGTGCGGTGCGGGTGATGCGCTCGATCGCCTCGATCATCGCGGGCCGGTTCTGGACGCGAAGATCGTTGGTGAGGAATCGCGGGTCGAGTGCCACTTCCGGCACGCCGAAGGCATCCGCCATCAACAGAAAGAGCTGGTCGTTGCCCGCAGCAATGATGAATCGATCATCCTGCGCCGCGAAACTTTCGAATGGCGCCAGCGACGGATGCGCGTCACCGAACCGGGATGGCACCTTGCCTTCCACGTCGAACCGGGCAAACGCGGTTTCCATCAACGCGGCTTGGCAATCGAGCATCGAGATATCCACGTGCGTGCCCTGCGCATCCCGCGAGCGCTTGTAAAGCCCTGCGAGAATGCCGATCGCGGCAAAAAGCGCGGCGCCGAGATCGCCCAGCGCCGTGCCCACACGTGCGGGCTGCGATCCGGGCCAACCTGTCAGGCTCATGACGCCGCCCATCGCCTGCACCACCGTGTCATAGCCAGGCAAATCCTTGTACGGCCCGGTATGGCCGAAGCCCGAAATCGACGCATAGACGATATGCGGGTGCGTTCTTGCCAGCTGCTCCGCGCCGTAGCCAAGCCGGTCCATCACGCCGGGCCGAAAGTTTTCGACCACGACGTCGGCGTGATCCAGCAACCGGTCGAGCAGTTCGCGGTCACGTGGAGATTTGAAATCAAGCGCGATACTTTCCTTTCCGCGGTTGAAGCACATGAAGTACGCCGACTCCCCGTCGACGAACGGGCCGAACGCACGCGTGTCGTCTCCCGTACCCACACGTTCGATCTTGATGACGCGCGCGCCCAGATCGGCAAGCATCATCGCGCAATAGGGACCCGACAGCACACGCGAGAAATCGATAACGGTGATTCCTTCAAGGGGCAAACGCTTCTTTACCCCAGTCTTGTTCTCAGGCACAAGCACCTCCTGGTTGCGTTGAATCAAATGCCTTTCTGAATCCAGGCCGAAGCTTTTTCGGCGATCATCATCGTGGGGCAACTCGTGTTGCCGCTGGTGATCGTCGGCATCACGCTTGCGTCCACCACCCGCAGCCCGGCTACGCCGCGCACACGAAGATGGCTGTCGACGACAACATTAGGATCTGCGAGATTGCCCATCTTCACGGTACCGACGGGGTGAAAAATCGTGGTAGCAATCTCTCGCGCCAGGTTTTCGAGTTCCTCGTCCGACTGATATTGCGGACCCGGCTTGTACTCTTGCGGCTTGTACGCTGCGAGGGCGGACTGGCTTGCGATGCGTCGCGTCAGGCGAAGGCTATCCACAGCGACTTTTCGGTCTTCCTCGGTACTGAGATAGTTCGGGGCTATAGCGGGCGCATCTTCGAAATTGCCGCTCCTGATTTGAACCGTCCCCCTGCTGGTCGGGTTCAGGTTCGCAACACTGGCCGTGAACGCCGGGAACGTGTGCAGCGGTTGACCGAACGCGTCGAGGCTCAACGGTTGCACGTGATACTCGAGATTCGCGTGCCTCCTTGACGGATCGCTACGTGCAAAGGCTCCCAACTGAGACGGCGCCATGCTCATCGGGCCCGTCCGGTGCAGTGCGTATTCAAGGCCGATCTTCGCCTTGCCGAGCATGCTCGACGCAAGCACATTCAGCGTCTCGCAATTTTCAACCTTGTACACCGCGCGAATCTGCAGATGGTCCTGCAAGTTCGCGCCAACGCCCGGTGTGTTTTGAATGATGTCAACGCCGTGCTTCTTCAGGTGAGACGCGAGTCCAATACCCGAGTGCTGCAGAATATGGGGCGATCCGATCGCGCCCGCGCTCAGTACCACTTCGCGTGCCGCATTCACCGAAACAAGCTCGCCATCGCGAACAATCTCCGCGCCCGTGCAGCGCAGCCCGCCGCTTTCGTCACGCACGATCGTGAGTTTCTTCACGCGGGCGTTCGTCCACGTGGTGAGGTTTGACCGGTGTTTGATCGGACGCAGAAATGCCTTCGACGTGTTCCATCGCCAGCCGTTTTTTTGCGTGACGTCGAAGTAGCCGACGCCGAAGTTGTCGCCGGTATTGAAGTCGTCGATGAAGGGAATGCCCGCCTGCGCCGCCGCTTTGCTGAACGCATCCAGGATATCCCACTTAAGACGCTGCTTTTCGACACGCCACTCGCCACCGCTCGCATGCACTTTTGCAATGGAGGCCGCATTGCCGTTGAGCAGACCGCGCTGTTCGGGGTGGAGCTTGTAAAAGTCTTCATGCGCCATGAAGTCCTTCAGCGAGTTATCCCAGGTCCATTCGGGATTCCCCGTCAATTCGGCCCAGTGGTCGTAGTCACGCGCCTGGCCACGCATGTAGATCATGCCGTTGATACTCGAACAGCCTCCCAGCGTTTTGCCACGCGGATAGAGTATCTGCCGCCCATTGAGTCCCTTGTCCGGCTCAGTACGGAATTGCCAGTCCGTACGCGGATTGCCGATGCAGTAGAGGTAACCGACGGGAATGTGAATCCACATGTAATCGTCGGCACCGCCTGCTTCGACCAGGAGAACATTTCTGGTCTTGTCGGCGCTCAGTCGATTTGCCAGCAGACTCCCGGCAGATCCAGCTCCGATAACAACATAATCAAATGTCTTGCTTTCCATCTCGCGACCACCATCGAAAACGTTTAGCTATACGAACTAGGCTCAACCACCATCGACGCTGACGACATAATTAGACCGATCGTCTATAAAAAGGCAAAAAAATTTGGCTTACTTCAGTGAGGCGAAAAAACCGTTCGCGAACGTGCGCAGTGCCGCAGGGTTACCGTCGAGTTTCGCCCTGAGCACAGCCCCTTCCCAACCAATCCAGAAAAATGCGGCTACGCTCGCACAATCGGTTTTGCGCGGGATCTCGCCGGCCGCTCGCGCTTCGAGCAGGCATCGCGCCGTTCGTGCTTCCCAGTCTATGAATACCTCACGCAGACGCTCGCGGTAGCCTTCGGGTAGCACGCCCATCTCTTGTCCAAGATTGCCGACCAGACATCCGCGCTTGAAGCGATAACGCCGCATGCCCGCCTCAGCGTCCATGACGAAGTCGTGCAACCGTTCAAGCGGCGACCTTCTTTCATTCGTCAGAATGCGGTCCAGTTTCTTCGCGAAGTACGCCGCATATCGGTCGATCAGTTCCAGCCCGAACGCTTCCTTGCTGGCAAAGAAATGATAGAACGAGCCCTTCGGCACATCGGCATTACGCAGGATCTCTTCGATACCGGTGGACGAAAAGCCTTTTTCCGTCAGCACGGCAACGCCGGCCCGCAGCAGCGACTCGCGGGTCTCGCTATAGCCTGCAAGCTCCTTCGGGGGGCGCCCTCGGCGGCGTGGAATGGTCGGCGTGTTCATGTAGCGGATATTAGACCGATCGTCTCAGAAATTCAAGCGCACAGATGAAAACAGTGGCGGCGTCGATGGTACGAACGGTCATGCTTGACTCGTTGCGCACGCTGCCGCGCGGTCCGCCGACACTGCCGAGTCCTCGTCCGGCCTCCGGCCGGGCCCTAGTCTCCTTGCCGGCACAACAGTTTTGCCCGTCGGGAATAAATCGCCAATGTGTACGGTATTGCCTCGTACGTCCACGGCGTTGCGGGCCTTCGCCCACTGGGCGAGAGGTGCCTGCCCATGCGAAACATGAGCATCGTCGGCACATTCGACAGACACGCGCGCACAGGCCCAACAACAATGCTTTCCAGTTATCCACCTTAATCTTGCGCCGGTGGATACCTACACTGCATTCACCGGTTCGCAAACGGGATCGTTTGAAGACCGAACCAAATACTGGAGGTAACTATCATGAAGTCTCTCATCCAAGCCGTTGTTATTGCCGCTGCCCTCGCTGCCCCCGTAGCCGCATTCGCCCAGTCGAACCAACCCATCACCCGTGCGCAGGTACGCGCCGAACTCGTTCAACTCGAAAAGGCTGGGTATCATCCTGGCGATGGTGACAACACCAGCTATCCCGAAGAGATTCAGGCAGCCGAGGCGAAGATCGCTGCGCAGAACAATGCGACAGGTATCGGTGGCGTCACAAGCGGATCGTCTGGCGCGGGTCACGCGGGCGTCTCGAAGGCCGACTGGGACGCGATGTACAACCGTCCGTAACATGCACGCGACCTGATATGAAAACGGGCCTACGGTCGTTGCCGAATCCGATAGCAGGCCCGAGTCGTTCTACAACACCTCCGCCGTCGCGTTCCCTGTCGACGGCTTCGCACAGACCTCAAAGGTCTGTGCCTCTTTTTTGATTCGCCGAGACCCAATCAGAACCGTGCGCGCATACCCACGGTGCCGACAACCTGATTGGCCGTCGACGACGCGCCACCCGAGTTATTGACAAATGCCACGTAGCCATGGCCAGTTGCGTGCTGGTACATCGCTTCGGCGTAGACGTCCGTGCGCTTCGAAAACGAATAGACCGCCTGTAGATTAACCTGATTCCATTTCGGATCTGCACCGAAGGTCGTGGTTTGTGATACGTGTCCGTCCGTGTACGTGTACGACGCGCCAAGAGCGAGCGCGTGCGTGATTGCATATTTCACGTTTAGATCGTAGTTGTCGAAGCGAAGCGTGCCATTGTTGGACCCAAACGACTGTGTGCCCTGGAACTGGCTATGAGAATAGGCGAACCCGACAACGGTTGGACCATAGCTATAGTTGATGGCCGCCGCCGCGGTGCGTTGTACTTCCGCTCCAAGCTGGAACCCGCCGGTCCCGTTTGCAGCCGATTCGGCTGTGTCGATAGCGCCCGTGGTCGCGGTAGTCGAGTTCGATCCATTTAACTGCAGATAGGCCGCCGCAACATTCAACGGCCCGCGACTGTAGATTGCCCCTACGCTGTAAGCACGATTGTTTGCAAAGTTCTGGTTGTTCGAGAAAGCGTACAGGCCGCCAAACCTGAAACCATGGTAGTCGGTGCTGGTGTATTTGAGAGCGTTGTTGATTCGGAAAGAGTGATCGAAGTTGTCGTTGTCGAACGGGTGAGCAAACCCGGTGTCGCCTAAGGTTCCCGATACACCCGACAATGGCGCGACGAAGTCCGTCAGGAAGTCGTATTGACGCCCCAATGTCAACGTGCCGAACACGTCGCTCCTGATACCCACGAAAGCCTGTCTGCCAAAAAGCCGGCTGTTTTGCGCGAGCTTACCGTTCTGCACGTTGAAGCCATTTTCCAGAACGAAGATTGCGTGCAGACCGCCGCCAAGGTCTTCAGATCCGCGAAGGCCAAATCGGCTTCCGTTTATTTCGCCGCTGGTCGCCTGAAACAGGGAGCCATGCGATGTGCCCTTCACCACGTTGTTTGTGTACATGAGCCCTGCGTCGATGAGACCGTAGAGCGTCACGGAGCTCTGTGCGTGCGCAGCAGTCGATGCAGCCACCGAGATTGCGACAACAGCGATTCGTTTCATTTGACACCTCTTGCTTGAAAGAAATCGACCTCGTCTAGTGAATAATCGTCAATAGCGTGTGGTGTTCAAATCCTCGGAAAATACCTTTCTGGCTGCTTGAGACGCGAGTAATTGTTTATGTGAAAGGAGACTGTCAGATAACATATCTATGTTTTTATGCGGCCGAAATACCAGATTTTTTCCGTCGATTTATGCATGGCCGCCGCGCGAAGCTAATGAAAAGGACCGGCAGCAGATTGCGTCGACAAACGCAAGCCACACCGAAGTCCCGTCACTTCATCTTGATAACGTCAGATGATTCATCCAGATCGAGAATTATCGGGATGAAAAAACACGCATGAATCACATAAGAGCGCAAACGCGGCTAAGCGTCGATTGCACTTTTGTATGGGTGGTCATACTTTGGTTTGGTTGATTTTTCGTTTTGAGCCCAAAGCACACTTACAAATTTTTGCGTGAGCACCTTTAAAACGGGCTGATCCCTGACATCCCCCCGTCTACTGCCAGATCGGCGCCCGTCATATACCGCGATGCATCCGACGCGAGAAAGAGGATGGCCGCAGCAATTTCATCGGGCTTGGCGGGCCGCTTCATCGGAATGACATTCGACCATTGCAGAAGTTGCGCGTTGGATATTCCCAATGTATCGAAGATCGGCGTATCCGCAACCCCGGGTGAAATGCTGTTGACGCGTATGTCGTGCTCGACGAACTCGGCGGCAAAGCTCTTGGCGAGCGAAACCACCGCTGCTTTAGACGCACAATACGCGGAGAAATGCTTCGTGCCCTGATTGGCCGCAAGCGACGCAACAAGGATGATCGATGCAGGCCGGGCGAGAAACGGCAGCGACTCGCGTACAGTCGCGTAGACTGCGCCAACATTGACGTTGAGCACATCGGAGAATTGCTCCCACGACGTCTCGCGCACGGGTGTTTGCCGGGAAATGCCGGCATTCGCGACCACCACGTTTACATCACATTGAAAGTGGCCAACTGCGCTCTCGTATAGCCTTTGCATGTCTTTCGGGCTTGCGGCGTCTGCGGCGACAGCCAAAGCGTTCTCGCCGAGCTTCTTCGCAGCCTGGGCCAGTTTGTCCGCATTACGCCCGCTGATCACCACGCGCGCGCCCTCGGATACGAATCGTTCGGCGGTTGCGAAGCCAATGCCACTGCTGCCGCCCGTCACCACAGCCAAAGCACGCTTGAGTAGCATTGCCTTATCCTCGCAAATTGACGACTAATGCGCGGCCTGCCTGGATCGCGCGTGTCGTATGGCCTTTACCGTGCAAATCACCGGCAATGAAAACGGCGCCCGCCGCGAAGCGTTGCGCCGTGTCATTGCTCCCCACAACAATTTCAAGCTCCCCTTCGAGCACAACCACATATTGCCTGGACGGTGGATTGTGCCAACCGAGGAAATAGTCACTGTTGAACTCGTGCAGAAGTACGCTCTCGCACGCTTGCGGCGAAGACAGCGAAACGGTAATGCCCTTAAAAGTCACTGGGCTGACCTCGAAAGCCTCGATGTGCCTGAATAGAGAGTGTCCGTCGTCGCTGGTGTATATCTCGATGCATTCCATCATTTCTCCTTTTGCTAGCAAGCGAACGCACGTGGATGACCGGGCAATACGCGCAACGACTCGCTATGGATTGAGCCGGGAAAAAATATGTCGTCCAGCTCTTTGCTGTGCGCGGCCATGCCGTTGGCCAGTGCGGCCCAGGCCGCGTGTGTCGGGGCGGGCCGGCCGAGCAGCGTTGCGCCACCCGGGATCGGCCTTGCGGCAGCCAGCATGCGAACTGGTGGGCTCGAATCCAGAGTGGAACCGTGCAGCGCAATGGGAATGGAGTCAATGAAGAAGTCCTTGGCGCGCTCGACCACGACGGGCGGCAGCGCGTCATATTCGAGGCCGGCGCAGAAACGGCCGAATGTCTGCGCCACGGTTGACTGCACGCGGGGGGCGTGCGTTGGCGTGACCATGAAGCATTACCTCCCAGTACCGCCTGGCGCGGGCTATTCGGGACATAGTAACGAGTCGCTGTTGCATTATAGCTAGTGCATGCTGGCCGAACTGAGCAAAACACTCGCTCGCCGCATGAACAGACCTGGCCGGGTCGGCTCAGTCAAAGTCCGCCACTCTGCACTATCATGATGGACTCAGGAGGCCCCACACGTGTACCTGCGAAGCCAACCCGCACGACGCTCGTCGTGTACCAATCAGGCTGCCATAGCCGACATGCCAAACGCGCTATACAGCAAAGGCCGGTTGCTGATCTTCGCGGCGTTCGCGTTGTCCGCGTCCGTGTTCATCAGCGGCTGTCACTCGGCGACGACGCCGGCCGCGACCACACCGGGGCAGATCGCCACTGATGACGCCGCGCTCGCCGCCCGGGTAAAGCAGGCGCTCGTCGCGGACTCGGGGTTGAGATCGCTGCCGATCAGCGTCGCGACGTATCGAGGCGTCGTGCAGTTGTCCGGCTACGTGGATTCAGAAGTA
This sequence comes from Paraburkholderia terrae, assembly GCF_002902925.1. Classification (GTDB taxonomy): domain Bacteria; phylum Pseudomonadota; class Gammaproteobacteria; order Burkholderiales; family Burkholderiaceae; genus Paraburkholderia; species Paraburkholderia terrae. The sequence continues at coordinate 2,125,447 of NZ_CP026113.1, forward strand.
CAAGTTCAGAAAGCGCTTGCCGTGACGCGCGGCGTGCCGGGGGCGCAATCCGTGAGCAACGATCTGCACCTCAGGCCGCAATGACGCGCCTTTGCCGGAAAAAACCAGCCCCCGTGCTCTCACCGCCAATGCAGTGATTAACCGCCCCCAACATGTGTCTGGTCCGTAGCGATTCCGACCAGGCGTTGACCTTCTTCGCTGTCCTCGACTCTCCAGCCTCGCGCACTTAATGCTGCCCGTATGTGATCGGCTCTTTCCCAATCCCTTCCAGATCTGGCTCGCTCGCGTTCGCTGAGTAACACTCGAACGTCTTCCGGAATATCAGATACGACAGGTTTCCATTCGTGCAAACCGAGACCGAGCACAGTATCAAAGCTGTCCACGGTTGCTTTCAGAGTCGCGGGTGGCAGTTTGCTCCTCGTGAGTTCCCAAAGTACGGCAAGCGCCCTCGGCAGATTCAGGTCGTCGTTCACCTCAGCGTCGAAGCGGGCGGCGAATTCCGGATGGACGCGACCTGCGTCCGGCCACGTCGAATAGAGATGGCGCAGCCGGTTCAATGCCGTCTGCGCGCCATCGAGAGACGCCCAGTTGAAGCGCAGATTGCTCCGGTAATGGGCTGTCAGGCACAGATAACGGTAGGCAAGCGGATCAATGCTTCGACTTTGCAAGGTCTGAAGACGAATGAAATCCCCGCTCGACTTTGACATCTTCGTGTTCGTATCGAGCGTCAGAAAGTGTCCGTGCAGCCAGAAATTCGCAAGCCGCGTGCCGTATGCCGCTTCCGTCTGCGCAATCTCGTTGTTGTGATGCACGGCGATATGGTCCTCGCCGCCGCAATGGATATCAAACCACGTGCCGAGGTATTTCGCGGACATGGCCGAGCACTCGATATGCCAACCGGGAAAGCCGCGACCCCATGGGCTTTCCCATTCCATCTGCCGCCTGACGTCGGGCGGACTGAATTTCCACAACGCAAAGTCTGTAGCGTTCTTCTTCGCGCCGAGCGCGACCCGCTTCCCCGCGTGCAAACCTGCCCGGTCTAGCCGCGCGAGATAGCCGTAATCAGCCTGCTTACTGGTGTCGAAGTAGAGACCGTCGCCCGTCCGATACACGTAGCCCGCTCGTTCGAGCTCGCCAATGAACGCGATCTGTTCGGTGATGTGATCGGTCGCACGGCACCAAACTGTCGGCTCCAGCAGGTGGAGGGCGTGCCAGTCCGCGATGAAGGCGTCGGTGTAGCGTCGAGCAATGGCCCACGCTGATTGCCCCGTCCGCTGGCTACCTTTCTCCATCTTGTCTTCGCCTTCGTCTGCATCAGAAGTCAGATGGCCGACGTCAGTGATATTGACGACGTGCCGGACCTCGAAACCGTTACGCATCAGTACGCGGCGCAGGATGTCCTCGAACACGTAGGTTCTGAGATTACCTATATGCGCATAGTCATAGACGATGGGTCCGCAGCAATACATGCCGACCCGACCGGCGTGGATTGGTGCGAACGGGCGCACGGTACGCGACCAGGTGTCATAGAGCGCAAGCGGCATCGAGTCCCTCCATCCCCGCGGTATAGGGGCCAAAAAACAGAAAGGCCGCCGGTTTTGCAACGGGCGGCCAGAAGGCGTTGGCTTCAACGTGTAGCTTGATTGCTAGACGCAGCTTCCCCCCGGCACGTTCTGACAACATGCACGGATCAGCGAAGCGAGGAGTTTGGCGTGGCTAGACATGTCGAGAATCGTAACGTCTGTTGGCTGCCCAGGTCAATACCGTCGAAATGACTGCTTTCGGTGACGACTTGCGAACGACCGATCATTGCCACCAAGGGAGTTCATGTCGTGGAAGGGTTGCGGATTGGAGGTGATCGCAATCCTTCGGATACCTACTGATTAAATTCGAAAGCCACTTTTGCTGGCCTTCGCCGGTTCAGGTGGGATGCGAATGGAGATCTGGGGCCGTTTCGACCGCTGTACGGTCGTGCTGCAGATGTATTGGTGCCAGATGGCGCGCATGCAGTGGAGATGTATAACGTTCCGCCGCTATTCAGCAGTGACATAAAAGAGTTGCTGGCTGCGATCGGCAAATCAACGAAAAGAGGCCAGAAAAAAGGCCTATTCGCGATGTAACCGCACGCACGTGACCGATAGAATTTCGCTACATACCGTCACGCGCCCGATACCTGTCGGATCGCTTTCTCACATCGGATTTCCGGTTAATTCAGCATGACACGGCTTGCACGGCACTACGTCCCAGAACAACCGCAGCACGTTATCTTGCAGGGGCTCACGGGGCCCGCATTCCTGGACGAAGGAGACTACCTGTACTTCCTCGCCTGCCTGGCGGACGCAGCGCGCGTCGCCGATCTGGCAGTCCATGCGTGGGTGCTCATGCCTGACGCGGTACAGTTCCTCGTCACGCCTTCATACGAATCGAGCGTGGCCATGGCGATGCAGGCGGTAGGCCGTCGCTACATCGAGACCTTCAATCGCCGCCATGGACGCCGCGGTACGGTGTGGCGTGGCGGTTACTGTGCGACAGTGATTGAGCCCGACCGGTATTTTTTGTTCGCGAGCCAGGTCATCGATCATGCGCCGGTGCGACACGGCCTCGTGGCAGAACCGGGAAAGTACCAGTGGTCGAGCTACACGCATCACGTCGGGCTGCGTGTCGATAGCTTCATCAAGGACCATCCGCTCTACCGGGCGCTCGGCAATACGCCGTTCGAGCGCCACGAGGCTTACCGCGATTTGAGCGCACAGCCCCTTGACGAACTCGAGGTCAATAACCTGATGGAGTCGACGCTCAAGGGCTGGGTGCTCGGCAGCGCCGCGTATTGCGAGTGGGCGGCGCAGACAGCCAACCGGCGTTTGATGCCCTTGCTGCTGCGCGACCGGCCGCCCACGGTTCGCACGGCACGCCGCCTCGCGAACGTGGGCTAATGTAAAGAAGAATCTCCTCATCCATTCGAGGGACGAGATCGTCGGCGGATTCTCGGCCGAAGTTCGAATGGGTGACCAAAGGACAGTGGACGGCATTTCCGCTATGGCTATCGACGCGGTATTCATCGGCATACGCCGCCCGACGAGGATACTCGCGCAGTAAGCCGTCAGTGAAGGCTGGTGATGAAATTGCGCAGTAAAAATTGTCAGGAAAAGTAAGCACTAAAAATGCGGCGCATTCAGTGGGCTATGCTAACGCCGATGCGACTAGCTTCAGTTTCTTACTAAATAATGAATAGCTTCGATTCGTCTATCGAAACATACCTGTCCAACATACACTTTGATCCATTCACGATCCGAACGATAGAAGCCATCGCGGACCTTTACACCTTCAAAGGCCTCGTACTCATTCCCGTGCTGTGGTGGATGTGGTTTCAGCAGGACGAGCGCCGCGAGTGGCGGCGAGAAATGGTTCTCGCGACGCTGCTCAGTGGCCTCGTGGCGCTCTTCGTCGGAAGACTGCTGACCCACTGGTTGCCGTTCAGGGTGCGCCCCATCTATAGCGCCGAACTGCATCTGCACTTTGCAGGTAGCAATATCAAGGACGCCCTGCTGACGAGTTGGAGTTCCTTCCCAAGCGATCACGCGATGCTATGGATGGCGATTGCCACCGGCATCTTCCTCGTGTGGCGCGGCATCGGTGTGCTGGCGATTCTCTATACCGTGCTGTTCATTTGCGTTCCGCGCGCCTATCTTGGCTTTCACTACCCAACCGATTTGCTGATGGGCGCCGCTGTGGGAATCGGAATTACCTATGTCATGACGCGAGATGCGATTCGCGTGCGCTATGCGACTCCGGCGCTGCGATGGATCGAACTCCGCCCGGGACCTTCAGCGATGCTGGCCTTTATTCTCTGCATCGAACTCGTTACCCAGTTCGACGAACTCCGCAAGCTGGCGGGCGGTGTGATCAAAAATCTATGAAGCACGCGTTGCGGTGTGGCGCTGGAAGCGTGTCGACCGCAAGATACATGTGATTCGAGCGCACCCTTCTTCGTCCAACGACCTCGTCTACTGTGCGATCGTGTGGACACGATATGGCAACGACTCGGCGCGGACACCCCGATTCTTGCTGTCTGATTGCTGCAAACACAAAGTGACGCGTAACGCGACCTGCTATGCCGCTTGTCGTCCTTGCAGACTCCGGCGTAGTTCACTTCAGCCGAAACAACACGCGTGATGACCCGCGTCACCATAAGCCGCGCGTCGGTTTCAACGAGTATTGCAGCAAGAAACGGGGGGCAGCCGACTGCTTACGCCAATATCGTTCAGGCAGAGGGAAGCGATTGCGTTTCTCTCCCCCAACTTCAGTCAATGAGGAATCACCATGTCAAAGGAAGATGACAACAAGGCCGTCGTGGGCCGCTGGTTCGCCGATTTTTGGGGCAAGGCATGCAACCTGGACATCGTCGATGAACTTGCCGCGCCCGACATGCTTCTTCAATACTCACTGCACGAACCGCGGCGTGGCCACGAGGACATCAAGGCATTCATGACCGATTTCCGCGAAGCGTTCCCGGACCTCAACTTCTGGGGCGCCGCCGATCTCATCGCCGAGGGAGACTATGTAGTTGGCCGCTGGGAGGGTGGCGGCACACATACCGGTCCAGCATTCAGCGATTTCCTCATCGGATCGTTGCCTGCTGCGACCGGTCGGAAAATGCACTTCACCGGCACAACTGTGCTTCGGCTCAAAGACGGCAAGATAGTTGAAGAAATCGGGCTGGACGACGGCGTGACCGCGCTGAAACAACTTGGACTCATCAACGCAGCGTGATCGAAGGCGCAGCGCTTCCGCTGTCTTCAAGCAACGCTTTGCACATCAACACCACAACGACAACAGGCCGGGCGCGTCCCGGCCTGTGCTATGGACATGGCGTTCACCGTGAAGGTCAGCCTTGGCAACAGCGGCACGTTGAAGGTCAACCAAGGCGAGCCAAAACCTACTCAGAATAGAATCCCGAACCCACCAGGCCCGGAACTCCATCGATCTTGACTGCCTTCACATAGGTCCACTTATGCGATGGCTGACTCTGCCCCGGTCTCAGGAACATGTAGTCAACCCAGCCCGATCCCTTCGTTTCAACTGTCTGGATCATGGCGTCATGAAACGGCTTGCCGTTGGTATCTTTCTGACCGCTGACGTTGGTCCCCTCGCGGGCTGGGAAGGCCGGATTCAACAATACATTTTCCTTCAAATCGTAAACGAACAGATAGGTGTCGCCGTGGAACCACTCGCTGCCTTTGATTCTGAACTCGGAAAACGCGACCTTGCCTTTACTTCCGATCAACGCCGCGGCTTTGTCGACCAGCGCTTCGGTTTGCTTTGCTGTCTCGGACGTCGGTGGAGATGACTGAGGAAATGCAGGCGACGCGGGACCGAATAATCCAGCTAGTAGCAATATGCTGGTAACGAGAGCTTTACCGTTCATAGCAGTATCTCCAGCGGCTGAGTTCAGCGCTGCTCTGTACATCGGTCGCTCTTCCCGGCCTGAAATGGTGATGTTGGAGCGGATTGTGGAAGTGAAGCGCCTTCTGTATGCAAAAGGCTAGCGCACGGACCGCAGCCTGGCCAGAATCGTTTTCCCGCATCAGCGGACGGTCGCGAATGGCGGAAACCGGCCGATTGCACCAGTTCGACCAACGTTTTACGTAGCAGGCGTTGGACTCTTCAATTACAGGTTCCAGGCGGTTTAAACCCCGCGCATGACAACCCGGCAGCCACGAGCGCGAAAAAGACGGGCGAACAGGTACGGCGCGCGCAAGCCGCTCCGACTAGCGAGACTGTTCGATAAACGCTTCGAACGCCGCCGCGTAATCCGGATGCCAACGAGACAAGGCAGGCCTGTTTTCTACGATATCCCCTATGGCCCATAACATGCGGCGCTCGTCGAGCGAGCGCGGCACGTCGTTATCCGGACACAGGATGTAGAAGTCGCCAGCGCTGAGGCGCTCAAGCATGAACGCGACGGACTGCTCAGGTGTCCATGCGCCAGCGGGTTTTTCCGTCCGGCCTTTGCGGGTCAACTCCGTGAACACGAAGCCGGGAATCAGCAAATGTGCGCTTATGTTGCACCCGGGAGTGTTACGGAGTTCGTGTTGGAGCGCCTCCGTGAACGCCTTCAATCCGGCTTTCGACACGTTATACGCCGGGTCCCCAGGCGGTGTCGTAATGCCTTGCTTTGAACCCGTATTGATGACAAGCCCTGGTCGACCGCGCTTGATCATGTCCGGTACGAAAACCTGCGTGCCGTGGATTGGGCCGCACAGATTCACGCCCAGCACGCGCGTCCAGTTCTCCGCGGGACCGAACATAGCGCTGCCCGGTTGAATGCCGGCGTTGTTCATCAAGACGTCGGTGCCGCCAAATCGTTCGACAACGGCTGAGTGCAGACGGCGGACATCGTCAATGGCACTGACATCGGTTTCGAGTCCAAAGACGTCCTGCGCGCCGCTCGCGCTCAACCTGGCGATTTCTTCCACGGCATGCGCAATTCGATCGGCATCGCGGTCTGCAATGCAAATACGAAGTCCAAGCCCCGCAAACCGCTTAGCGGCGGCCAGGCCGATACCGGCCGCGCCACCAGTGATGACGGCAACGGCTCCCTTGGTCAGAGCAGGATGAGACATTTGTCGAGTTCCTTGATGAGTGCCGGGGTGCTTTGCGCAACTGCCGCAGCTATCCCGATGCGCTTAGATAGAATGGAATGAGAGTAGCACCATTTACTACGCCATAACCCGTGCCACGCATTCGTGCAATCGAAGCACATCATATCGGGCGAGACTATTGAGCAACGCGAAACCTGTCTTTTCCGTTCACGTCTTCAAACATGAGTCGCGATAGTGAATACTCCCGTCGATGCGATGCCGCATTCAACGGGCAAGCTGTGACATGAGCAAGCTGTCTTTACCGCAAACCTATCGGAATGGCTGCATACGTTTGCAGCAGAATCGTTACCCACCGTGACCTCTTCCTCCAAAATCGAACCAATCGATTTTTCAGCGCCCGCAGCGCTGGTAGCACAGCGGCTGATCGGCGCGATCTTGACGGTGGACGGCGTAGGCGGCCGTATCGTCGAGACGGAGGCGTACGATCCCGAGGAACCCGCGTCGCATGCTTTCTGCGGGCCAACGGCGCGCAACACCACACTTTTCGGGCCGCCCGCACATGCCTACGTGTACCGCTCGTACGGCATTCATTGGTGCCTCAATTTCGTATGTCGAGAAGAAGGTCACGGCGCCGGGGTACTGATCCGCGCGATCGAACCGTTGACCGGTCTGGACGCGATGCGCCAGCGGCGCGGGCTCGAACCGATCCGCCTGCTCTGTTCTGGACCGGGCCGCGTTGGGCAGGCACTTGGCATCACACACGGGCACAACGGCATGTCATTGCTTGAAGCGCCTTTTCACGTCGAAGCGCCGCAACAACCGGCGTCGATCGTGACGGGGCCACGCATCGGCATCACCAAGGCCGTCGCGTTGCCCTGGCGTTTCGGCCTCGCCGCGTCGAAGTTCTGGAGCAAACCGTTTCCAAAGGACACTTGAGCGCTCAATCGTGCTTCATGGTTGAGCGCGCGTCACAACTGTCGTATCGACAGCAATCATTTTGTCGTGGCGTCTTCGAGTATGCGCGAGGTACGGGTCCGTAGACGTGGCCCCACGAAGTCGAGAAAAGCGCGCAACTTGAGCGGCAGAGGTGTCTGTCCTTTATGCACGAGACTGATGGGCAACGGCGCCGACTCGAACTTGTCGAGCACGACGCTCAATGCGTTGTCACGAATCGCGTCCGCGACCTGATAAGACAACACACGTACCAGTCCAACACCGAGCATCGCGGCTGCGATCGCCGCTTCCGCCGTGTTGACTGCAAGCCGTGAATGAACGGGCACTGACACTTCTGACTTGCCGGACCCAAACACCCAGGCACGCGTGGATGCGAGCACCTCGAAGGTAATGCACTCGTGCGCCGCGAGATCGCGCGGCTTGACGGGCTCACCATGCGTTGCCAGATACGCGGGACTCGCGCAGACGACCCGGCGCACAGTTCCCACTCTCGTCGCCATGAGCGTGCTATCGGGGAGTTCTCCAATGCGGATGGCGACGTCTGCTTGCTCCTCCATCAGATGCACGACGCGATCCGTGAGCACGAGGCTCACGTCGATTTCCGGATAGTGCGCGAGAAATTCCGCAACCACGGGCACGACGTGCAAGCGCCCGAACACGACGGGCGCCGTGACCACGAGTTCGCCCTTGGGGGACGCGTATTCTCCCGTCGCCGCGCGCTCGGCTTCCGCAATCTCATCGAGGATGCGCCGGCACGCCGCCACATACGAGGCGCCCGCTTCCGTCAATGAAAGCTGCCGCGTCGTGCGTTGGATAAGACGCGTCTTCAGATGCGATTCCAGTTCTCCCACCTTGCGGCTCACCGTTGCCAACGGCATGCCGAGGCGCCGCGCGGCGGCCGACAAGCTGCCCGAGTCGACGACCGCGACAAGGATGGACATGGAATCAAGCCGATTCATCGGATGGCCCTATCAAAAAATGGAAGGATGATTCCCGATGTTGGGAGATTCTCTTTATAAATGCAAGCGCATAACCTTCTGGCTGTGGGTCACGGCACCTTGCCGCACATGCCCTGAAGATCGAAATAAAAGGAGAGTGCCGTGAACGGCCTGCCAACTACGTCCAAGAATCCCCAGACCCCCGCAGTCGCGTCACGCGCGAAGATCGTCATGATGGCCGTCATCGCCGGCGCGGTGATCACCAACATCTACTGCACGCAGCCAATCCTGCCGCTGATCGCTTCCGGCCTGCAGGTCGACCTGACCACCGTCGATCTGGTCGCCGGCGCGGCGCTGCTGGGCTTTGCAACGGGCCTCGCCTTGCTGTTACCGTTGGGCGATCGCTTCGACCGGCGCAAGCTCGTGCTCGCGCAGATCGCGCTCGCCTTCGTCTTCGCGCTGAGTTCCGCGCTTTCACCGGGCATCTGGCCGCTGATTGGCGCGTCTTTCGGTCTTGGCATCGTGAGTTGCGTGCCTCAGCAGCTCGTACCCTTCGCTGCCGTCATGTCATTGCCGAGTGAACGCGGGCGTTCCGTCGGCACGGTCGTCAGCGGCATCATGGTCGGCATCCTGCTGGGCCGTACGATCAGCGGCGTGATCGGCGCGGCCTACGGTTGGCGCGCGGTGTACGGCGTAGAAGCGCTGTTCATGATCCCGGTCTGGATCGCTGCCGCGTCGCTGCTTCCGCGCGGTGTGCCTTCCACCGATCTTTCCTACGGGCGTCTGCTCGCTTCACTCTGGCCGCTGGTTCGGGACAATCGCCCGATTCGTGAATCGATGATTGTCCAGGCGCTGCTGTGGGCCTGCTTCAACGCGTTCTGGGTCAATCTGGCGGCGCTTCTGGCAAACGGCCCGCAGCATCTTGGCAGTGCGTGGGCCGGCGGCTTTGGGATCATCGGCGCGACGGGCGCACTAGCCGCTTCACTCGGAGGCCGCGCGACAGATCGACTCGGCTCGCGGACTGTCATTGCGGCCAGCATCGGCATCGTTACGCTCGCCTATCTGCTGCTCGCCGGCGCGGAGTCGTCGCTGACGTTCCTGATCATCGGGGTCATCGTGCTCGATATCGGTGTGCAGTCGGGTCTCGTGTCCAACCAGACGCGCGCCTTTGCCGTCGATCCCAAGGCGCAGGGCCGCATCAATAGTCTCTACATGACGGCCACCTTTTCCGGCGGTGCCATCGGCGTCATGATCAGCGGCTGGCTGATGACCCGCTTCGGCTGGACTGGCGTCGTGATCTTCGGAATTGCATTGGGGCTCGTTGCTTCCGCATACCACTGGCTTGGTGGCAACCGACGCATGCGAAGTGCGGCCCAATCGTGACTTCGATCATGCGATCAAGGTGAACGGACAACGATACGATCGCGTAGCGACCAGTACCATCGTGTAATGGTGCGCCGTATGTAAGTGCGCGTTACGCAGTAGCCTCAAGGTCGACGGATTGATCCGCCCGATCTATACGTCGCGGCATGCCATACACGCTCTGGACGCCTCGCATTTGCTGTCGACATTGCATAGGTGTCACGTTGATACGCCTGAGGAAGACCATTCGCATATGCGTGGCGTTGTGGAAACCGCATTTGAATGCGATGGTCTTCAGAGGGTCGTCCGTCCCGCCTAGTATCTTTCTCGCTGCGTCCACACGAAGTTCTTCGACAAATGCGGATGGCGTCATCTGCGCATGTTTGGCAAACAGCCTCGAAAAATTTCTTCTGCTAACCGCGACGGCGCTGGCAAGCTCTTCGATCGACAGTTCATCGGCGATATGATCGGTGACGTATCGCTGCACCTTCTCGATGAGCGTGTTCTTGCCCGCGGCGGGATCGATATACGGTCTGCCCTCATGATCCATGTCCATGCCAAGACGCGTCGCGATCCGTGCAGCGAATTCATGGCCCCAGTCGTCTGCGACCTGAGATAGACATAGATGCCAGCCCGCCGTCGCACCAGCGGATGAGACCAGGTTACCGTCGCGTATCAGGACTTTGTCGGGACGAATTCGAGCCAGCGGGAACTCCCGGGCCAAAGAACTGGCGTCGGCCCAACTGGCGGTGACTTCCCTACCATTGAGCACACCTGCGTGCCCTAATAGAAACGCCCCATTGCAGATCGAGCCGATTCGCTTCGACTGGAAAGCGCGATCGCGCAGCCAGTCGAGGAAGTCGCGTTTCGGGCGAGAGTTCGACAAGTGCGGTCTACCCGTCACCAGCAAAACATCGACAGACGTTTGAAACGCTGTGTAGTCGAACGGGACGGAGAGCTGCATTGAATTCGAGCAGGCTATATGGCCCGCGCGCTCACCTACTAACGAAACCTGATACTGACAGGCTGCCCGCAGACATTGATTCGCTTCGGAAAAGACATCGAGTGCGCCGGCAATATCCAGCGCTTGCACACCGTCAAGCACGACAATAGCGATTTTCATTTTCCGGATCCGCACGTGTGCGACTGGAACGACATTATCTTGCGCGTGACTACCCGGATCGACATGATCGCAATCACGTTCGACCTTGTTGTCAAAGCTAGTCGTATAGCCTACAGATAACCACCCTACTATTGTTTGAAACGTCACTGCAATAGGATGGACGGCTCATACTTCCGTATAGTCAGGGTGGTATGTGCGCGGAAGAAGAGTTGGCGATCGGGTGCTTTCGAGAGAGCTATCGTCACCCGATCCGCTGAACCCATTGACTGCGCCAGTCTGGTGCGTCGAAAGGGTCCGCAAAGTACTGGGTCTCGTGCATGACCTTAGTGTCATGGAACTTCATGATGCTCACGACATATGTCGCGCGGTCCGTGTAATTGATCGTGTATTCCGTGATCCAGAGATCGCCGCTTCCCTGAATTCGCCTGACATCGAAACCGGAAGGCTGGCCGGGATGATGACCGCGCAACGCCTGCAAATTGATTCGTCCGACAATACGTTCACCTGACTGCGGGTAATCGCAGACGGCATCGTCGTGATAGATATCATGTTCCAGGTCGAGATCCCCTTCCGCCGACGCTCGCCAGTGCGTATTCAGGACTTCACGAATCTGTTCCTCTTTCATTCGCCACCTCCGGCATCAGGATGTGAACTCGGGCTTTTGTAATCTCGGTCGCAAGCAATGCGTGTGCGGGTGTTGCCAGTGCGAACCCGGCGACCAATGTCAGCAGCATAGGCCCAAATGCCCGCAGGCGCGCCATTAAGCGTCACGCATACGGTAGGACAAGCTCCGATCCCGACTCATCGATGGCCTTCTCCCACGTGCTGTGTTTTTTTCACGTCAGCCATTTGTTGTGGCACGTCCGGATGTTCGGAGCCCCGCGATGCGCGGGGCTCCCTTTTTACTGTCGTTTCAGATCGAGATTCGCCTAACGAACCGACGCCCGCATCCCTGCATTCAGGCGGCGCCGATACGTCGTATTCCGCGTTGCCAGCCAGTAGTACAGCGGCGACGTCAGAACGAGGCCGATCACCCATGAAAGATCCGCGCCATCCAGATAACCCGGTACGGGTCCCGCATACATCGGTGTGTTCATGAATGGAATCTGCACTGCAATGCCCACTGCGTACGCAATGAGCGCTTGCGGATTGAAGCGCCCGTAAATGCCGCCGTCCGCCTCGAAGATCGAATCGATGTCGTACTTGCCTTTATGGATGACGTAGAAATCGATCAGATTGATTGCCGTCCACGGCACGAGCACGACGAGCAGCGCAAGCACGAGATCGACCAGATTGCCCACGAAGTTCGTCGACGCCCCGAGCGCCGCATAGCAGCACGCAGCAAGAATGACGAACGAGAACACCGCGCGCGTTTTGGCCGTCGGAATCCAGCGGTACGCAAAGGTCTGCACCGACGTGATCGCCGCGAGCACCGCGCCGTAGAGATTCAACGCGTTATGACTGATGACGCTGAGCAGGAAGAGCACCAGCATCGGCAAGCCGAGCGGTCCCGTCGCCTGCTTGACGGCATCCATTGCATCGACGCCGGGCGGCACGGCCAGCACGGCAACGGCGCCGAACACGAACGCAAGCGTCGAGCCGATCGTACAGCCCAGATACGTCGCCCAGAACGTCGACGCGACACTGACATTCTCAGGCAGGTAGCGCGAATAGTCGGACACGTACGGCGCAAACGCGATTTGCCAGAGCGCGGACAGCGAGACCGTCGCGAGCCAGCCGGCGATATTGAAACCACCGCGCGTCAGAAAGTCCGCCGTCGAAACGTGCGTCAGGATGTACCAGAAACCGACGAAGATACCGATGCCGAGCACCCACGTGCCGATCCGGTTCAGTATGTGAATGAAGCGATAACCGACGATGCCGATCAGCCCCGAGCCCAACGCGCCGACGATGATGCCCACCGGTACGGGAACACTCGATTCGATCCCGTGCAACGATTTCCCGGCCAGCACGATGTTGGAAGCGAAGAAGCCCACATACATCACGCCCGCGATGACCGTGACGAGCAGCGCGCCCCATGATCCAAACTGGGCCCGGCTCTGGATCATCTGCGGAATGCCCATCTGAGGGCCTTGTGCCGAATGCAGCGCCATCAGCACACCGCCTACAGCCTGTCCCACGACGATCGCGACGATGCCCCAGAACAAATTCAGATGGAAGAGCTGGACGCCGAGCGCTCCCGTCACGATAGGCAACGGCGCGATATTGCCGCCGAACCAGAGCGTGAACAGATCGCGCACCTTGCCGTGACGATCCTCGCGTGGCACATAGCCAATCGTGTGTTTTTCGATTAATTGGGAAGCTTTACTGTCCGTGGTGGCCAAGATGCTGTCTCCTGTCTCGCGCAGCTGCGCTGCGCTATTCAGCGGCTCAGGCGTGGCCCGAGCGCGCTCGTTGCTTGCATTCATCCGTTTGAATCACGCGCCGGATCGGGTCGAAAGGTGATCCGCCAGTCGCGTCAACATCGCATCGCACGCTTCGAGTTGTTCGACTGTGACGAATTCGTCCGGCTTGTGTCCCTGGTCCATGCTGCCCGGTCCGCAGACCACGGCGGGTATGCCCGCCTGATTGAAGAGTCCGCCTTCGGTGCCGAATGCCACCGTGCCGAACTCGCGGGAGCCACACAGCAGTGCGAGTAGCTGCGCTGCGTCGCTGTCGGGCGGCGTCGCGAGACCGGGATAGGCCGAGAGCGACTCGAGGCGAATATCGGTTTCGGCATTCACCGCGCGCATCTTCGGCAATAGCTGGGTCTGCGCGTAAGTCTGCAATTCGTCGGCCACGTGCGTTGCGTCGTAGCCGGGCAGCGCCCGCACTTCGAAATCGAACTCACATTCGGCCGGCACGATGTTGAGCGCGCGGCCACCTTTGATGACGCCCGTCTGCACCGTCGAGTACGGCGGATCGAAGCGTTCGTCGTGCTGTTCAGGCAAAGATAGCTTCTCGCCGATCTCGTCGAGACGGTTGATCAGACGCGCCGCGTACTGAATCGCGTTGACACCGTAAGGCGCGTACGCCGAATGGCAAGGCGCGCCTTTTACCTGGCAGCGCATCGCCAGCTTGCCTTTGTGACCCAGCACCGGCTTCAATTCCGTCGGTTCGCCGATCAGGCACAACGCAGGCTTGTGCGCGCGCTTCGCGAGTTCTGCGAGCATCGGCCGCACGCCGAGACATCCCACTTCTTCGTCATAGGAGAACGCGAGATGCACGGGCACTCTCAGATCGCGCGCGAGAAACGCAGGCACCGCTGCCAATACCGATGCGATGAAGCCCTTCATATCCGCCGTGCCGCGTCCGTACAGGCGCCCGTCCTGTTCGCTCAGACGGAACGGTTCGACCGTCCACGGCTGTCCGTCGACGGGCACCACGTCGGTGTGGCCCGACAACACGATGCCACCGCCAGCATCAGGGCCGATCGTCGCGAACAGATTCGCCTTCGTGCGCTCTGCGTTATAGAACAGCTCGCTATGAACACCGAGATCGCCGAGGTAGTGCCGGATGAAATCGATCATCTCCAGATTGGAGTCCCGGCTGACGGTGGGAAATCCGATCAGCCGTTCGAGCAGCGCGCGGCTCGAGTTGTCACTCATCACCCGGTACTCCATAACTCGGCGCGGCCGTTGGATTGAGCGCGCGGGTCACGTAATCCTGCATTTGCGGCTTGTACGCTTGCCAGAGGCCGTCGAGCTTGCCGATGGGATCGTCGTCGGCCCAGTCGATGCGCAAATCCACGATCGGCCAGATCTGATCGCCGACGATCTTCAGCGCCGCCGAATGCACAGGGCCCGCTTCGCCGCCCGCCGCCATCGCGGCATGCATCGCAGCAAGCAGCCGATCGGCAAGCGCACCTTTTGCTTTCGCGAACGCAGGCGCCATCGCCTCGATCACGTCGATGCCCGCAAGCATGTTGCCCGCCGCGACGCATTGCTCGCCCGCCACCGCGTGATACGTGCCCAGCGCTTCCTTGCCGCTGAAAAACGCGGTGCGTCCGCTGGCGTCGATCACCGTGACCTGTCGATACTCGCTCCAGTCGTTCGCACCGAGCGCACGGTCCAGCGCCGCGGCTGGTTCGAGTAGCGTGTGCTCCAGCAGATCGAGAATCTGCGGGCCGAGCGCGGGCAGCGTCACGTTCTGCGTCGCCACTGCGCCCACGCCTGCGCGCAGCCACGGGCATCGCGCGCCCACTGCGATGCTCGAAGAACTGATCGCGATGCCGAGTTGCCCCGTTTCCGCACAACGTCCGACGATAGAAAAAGTCATGTCGTGTTCCTCAGCCCTGAGACCGCGTCCATCCTTCCGGAATGACGGCGATCACGTCGATCTCCATCAGCCACTGCGGCTGACCCAAAGCCGTCACCACCAGGCCCGTCGAAATCGGGAACACACCCTTGAGCCACTTGCCGACTTCCTGATACACGGGCTCGCGATACCGCACATCCGTCAGATACGTGGTCGTCTTGACGACGTGCGACAGGTCGCTGCCCGCTTCTTCCAGCAACTGCTTGAGGTTCTTCATCGCCTGCTCGGCCTGCGCGCGCGGATCACCGAGTCCCACGAGCTTGCCGTCGAAATCGGTCCCCACCTGGCCGCGCACGTACACCGTATTGCCTGCGCGAACGGCCTGACACAGGTCGTTGTCGAGCGTCTGATTCGGATACGTGTCCTTCGTGTTGAACATGCGAATACGGGTATGCGTAGGTTGGCTCATCAATGCACCTTGATACGAAATAAAAGGAGAATGCGGGTCGGGTTCGTGGGCGCGTCAACTCAGGTCGAGTTCGCTGACTTTGTGAATGCTTGCATCGGCTACAGCAGCGCCGTTCGACGCCTTTGCGTGGCTATCGGGCGCGTCGTAGTACGCGAGATATTTGCGCTGCGTCGCGATGTGATCGGCAATGTGCTTCGCGTCATGCCACACGCCCCAGATGAAAGCGGAACCGCGACGCGACAGCCACGGAAGACCAAGAAAATAGATGCCCGGTTCTTTCGAAACACCACGCTGATGCTTCGGCTTGCCTTTGTCGTCGAAGGCATCGACTTGCAGCCAGTTGAAATCGACGGCATAGCCCGTTGCCCAGATGATCGACGTCACGCCTGCCTTGACCAGATCGAGTTCGATAATCGGATTGATCACACAGTCCGGGTCTGCAGGAATGACGCGCGCCTCGGGTTCTTCCGGAAGATCGAGACCGTTGCGGGCAGCGTAGGCATCCGCTGCATCGAGCAGCGACAGATAGTTTTCGTCACCACGCGCGATGTTGTCCGCGAGATCCGAGTCGAACGTTACGACGCTATCGTCGAACGATTTCGTCAGACCAACGAGCGTGACGCCCTGATGCGCCAGACGTCGAAAGTCCACCGTATGGCCGCCGCGCGCGCCGCTCACCGCGATGGTCACGTGCTCCTTACCAGGGCGCATGACTTCGGCATCCCATTCACCGAGCACGCCGAGCCACCAGCAGAAGTCGCGGCCGCGATAGCCGCGCGGCGGGCGATCGTGCGGCCCGACCGACAGATACACCTGCCTGCCCGAACGCTGCAATTCATCCGCGATCTGCACGCCCGACGAACCTGCGCCGATCACGAGCACGCCGCCTTCTGGCAACTGTTGGGGATTGCGATAGTCGGCGGAATGAATCTGCGTGAACCGATCTGATTTCGGCGCGACGGCGGGAATCAACGGGCGTTGAAACGGTCCCGTCGCGACGACCACACGGTTGGCTTCGAAGGTACCGTCCGAGGTCTCGACAGTGAAACCCTGGTGACCCGCATTGCGCACCACCTTCTTCACTTCGACGCCGGTGCGGATCGGCGCATCGAATTTCTTCGCATAGGCGACGAAGTAATCCGCGACCTGATCCTTCGAAGCGAAGCCATCCGGATCGACTTCGGCGAACTCCAGATTAGGGAAACGATCGTGCCACGCGGGCCCATTCGCAACCAGCGAATCCCAGCGTCCCGTGCGCCACCGCTCGGCGATGCGCGCGCGCTCCAGCACGATATGCGGCACGCCGATGTTGCTCAAATGTTCGCTCATCGCCACGCCGGCCTGACCGGCGCCGACTACGAGCGTGTCGATTGACGTTGTTTTCACTGCCATGGCTAAGTCCTTCTCAAAGGCGGTTTGATTCGAGCCGTCGTGACGTCGCGTTCGATGCAGGCGAAGCGACTTGTCGAACGGCGCGCAGCACCGTGAATCAGCTGTCCTGGTGCAGAATCTACGCGCGCCCCTCGAATCCGAAAAATATATTTAAAAAATGCATTGCATCCGATTTACCTATGCAGCGTTTTTTGACCGCCTCACAATGGTGCGCAATGAACGCCCGAATCTGGAGCATTGCCGATGGAAAACCATCCCCTGCGTTACTCGCTTCGTCAGCTGCGCTATTTCGTGGTCACGGCGGAAACGCTGTCGTTCACGGCCGCCGCGAAGCGCCTGCATATCTCGCAGCCGTCGATCTCGACGGCACTCGCCGACCTCGAATCGTCATTCGGCGTGCAGCTTTTCATCAGACATCACGCGAGCGGCCTGTCACTCACGCAAGCGGGCCGCGACCTGCTGGGACAGGCGCGCAATCTGCTGAAGATCGCCGAAGAATTGCAGACATCGGCCAAAGAGATGGACGGCGGCATGACCGGCTCGATTGCGCTCGGCTGCCTGGTGTCGCTCGCGCCGCCCTTGATGCCGAGGCTTATCAGCCGGTTCGCGAGCGAGCACGCGGGCATTTCGTTTCGAACGGTCGAAGCGCATCAGGACGGTCTGCTAAGAGGCCTGCATGACGGCTCGCTCGACATAGTTCTGACCTATAGCCTCGATCTGACGGAAGACATCGCCTTCACGCCGCTGCTGTCGCTGCCGCCATACGTGATCCTGCCGACATCGCATCGTCTTGCCCGCGCGCGCAAGGTATCGTTGACGGACCTGTTGCACGAGCCTTACGTGATGCTGGATCTGCCGCATAGCCGCGAGTACTTCGCCGCGCTGTTCGACGCCGTGGGCAGCCGGCCCGTGCCCGCCTTCCGCTCGTCGCAGCCGGAAGTCGTGCGCGGCATGGTGGCGAACGGACTCGGCTACAGCATCCTCAACTTTCCGCTCAAGTCGAACCGTACCGTGGACGGCGAAGACTTCGTCGTGAAGCGCTTCAAGGACAACGTCAACGCGACGACACTCGGCATCGCGCAATCGCGCACGATGCGGCCCAGGCAGGTGGTGCAACGGTTTGCGTCGTATTGCGAGACTTATATCCGGCGGCTGCATCTGGACACGTAATCCTGTTTGAAACGCGCGTCAAAGCCCGCGCGAGCAGCATCCGCGCTACATAGTAAAAACCTTTGCTTTGCATCCAAAAACAATATTTTGGCTGGGAATTTGGCTTGATAGATTGATGTCCATGTCGAGCGCAACACCACGCAATCCAGCGTCGGCGCGCTCTCGGTAGCTCGAAACAAGGAGGGCGACATGGCACATCCGGTAAGGACGATCGCAATAGAAGCGCTGGTCGATGAGCTGCTGACCGGTTGCGATCGACCCTTCAGCGAAGCGCGCTCGATGCCGCCCGGTGTCTACACGTCACCCGAGTTTCTCGCGCTGGAAGAGCGCGATATCTTCTCGCGCGAATGGCAATGCGTCGGCCGCGCTAGCGCGCTGAAGAATGCCGGCGACTATCTGACTACGCGGATCGGCGACCAGCCGATCGTCGTGCTGCGCGACGAGCAGATGCAATTGAAGGCGATGTCGAATGTCTGCCTGCATCGCATGTCGGTACTGCTCGAAGGACGCGGCAATGTGCGCAGGATCGTGTGCCCATATCACGCGTGGAATTACTCGCTCGATGGCGCGCTGAAAGGTGCGCCGCTGATGGATCGGCAAGAAGGCTTCTGCAAGGAAAGCTATCGCCTGCCTGCCGTTCGCTGTGAAGAATGGCAGGGCTGGATCTACGTGACGCTCGATGAAAACGCCCCACCCGTTCACGCGCAACTCGCTGAATTGAACGAGTTGATCGGCGCATACGGCATGTCCGACTACATCGAAACTTTCTATGAAGAACACGTGTGGGACACGAACTGGAAGATCCTCGCGGAAAACTTCATGGAGAGCTATCACCTGCCGATGCTGCATCGCGCGACGGTAGGCCCGCATTCGCGGCTCGAAGAAATGGAATGCCCGCCCGGTCTTCCAGCCTTCAACTATCACTGGATCACGAAGGAAGCTTCCTTGCCGATCGGCAACGCGCATCCCGACAACACGCGTCTAACGGGACACTGGCGCAAGACGACCGCCCTGCTTGCGATTTACCCAACGCATCTCGTGACGCTGACGCCGGGCTACTTCTGGTATCTCGTGCTGCAGCCCGAAGGCGTGGGGCGTGTGCATATCCGCTTCGGCGGTGGACTGGCGCCGGAATTCGTCGCCGATCCGCAAGCGCATGAATACATGGCAACGCTCAAGAAGCTCCTCGACGACGTGAACGCGGAAGACCGACGCGGCGTGGAAGCGGTATTTCGCGGCGTGCATGCACCGCTTGCCAAGCCCGGTCATCTGAGCCATCTCGAACGCCCTAACTATGACTTCGCGCGCTATCTCGCGGCGAAGATCGGCACGCATTGATTACGAAGCAACACCGACAGGACGCCAGCACGATGTCAAAGCCTTCCTTCATCTCATTCTCGGGCGTGAGCAAATCGTATGACGGCGCGCATTACGTCGTCGACGATCTGAACCTCGACGTGCGCAAGGGCGAATTCCTGTCGCTGCTCGGGCCGTCGGGATCGGGCAAGACCACCACGCTGATGATGCTCGCGGGTTTCGAAACGCCCACGCAAGGCGAGATTCGCCTCGATGGACGTCGACTCGACGACAAGCCGCCGCATCAACGCGACATCGGCATGGTGTTCCAGAATTACGCGCTCTTTCCGCATCTGACGATTGCCGAGAATGTCGCGTTTCCGCTTTCGGTTCGTCGCGTGAGCCGCGCCGAGCAGAAAACGCGCGTGAAGCGCGCGCTGGAGATGATCGAGTTGCCGCATCTGGCGAACCGCCGTCCTTCGCAACTTTCCGGCGGACAACAGCAGCGCGTCGCGCTGGCACGCGCGCTAGTGTTCGAGCCAAGCGTCGTCTTGATGGACGAACCGCTCGGCGCGCTCGACAAGCGTCTGCGCGAAACGATGCAATACGAAATCATGCGCCTGCACCGCGAACTATCGCTCACGATCGTCTACGTGACGCACGATCAGGCCGAAGCGCTGACGATGTCTAACCGCGTCGCCGTCTTCTCCGATGGCCGCATCCAGCAGGCCGCCACGCCGAGCGAGCTTTACGAGAATGCGCAGAATGCCTTCGTCGCGAACTTCGTCGGCGAGAACAATGGGCTGACGGGACGCGTCATCAACGTAAGCGACGACAGCGCGACCCTCGCGCTGGCGGACGGCAGCATTATTCGCGGCCGCTGCGAAAGCGGTCTGCGCGAGGGTGACGACGCGATGCTGGCGCTGCGCCCCGAGCGAGCGCATATCCCGAGTGCCGAAGGCACGCAAATCGACGGACACAGCAACGTCGTGCAAGCCCGCGTCGAAGAACTGGTTTACTGCGGCGATCATCACCGCGTTCATCTGAAGCTCGGCGCGCGCGACAGCATCGTCGTCAAGGTGCCCAACACGCAGCGTCACGCGCTGCCTGAGCCAGGCAACATGGTCGAGGTCGCATGGCGCCACGACGATTGCAAGATTCTCGCAATGACGGCAAGCGCGCATCGCAACGCGCCTGCCAATTACTCCCCGCCGTCTCCGTTACCTACCATCATTACGACCGCACCTGCAGGAGCCAACTGACATGCGTACTCAAATCAAGGCACAACGTGCCGCACTTGCCGCACTCTCCGTCTTCGCGTTCTTCGCCGCCGGTGCTCAGGCAGCGGAAACACTTTCCGTCGTGACGTTCGGCGGCGCCTATGAAGCGGCTGCGAAGAAAGCCTATTTCGAGCCCTTCACGCAAGCCACGGGCGTGGGCTTTTCGACGGAATCCTATGACGGCGGCCTCGCCAAGCTCTCCGCAATGGAGCAGGCGAAGAACACCACATGGGACCTGATCGACCTCGAAACGAACGATGCAATCACCGCCTGCGACGAAGGCCTGCTGCAGAAGTTCGACAAGAAATCGTTGGGCAAGACGAGCGATTTCATTCCCGGCTCGATCAGCGATTGCGCGGTGGCGAGCATGGTCTGGTCCACCGTCTTCGCCTACGATGCAAGCAAGCTGAAGACCGCGCCGACCACCGTCGCCGACTTCTTCGACCTGCAGAAATTCCCGGGCAAGCGCGGGCTGCGCAAGTCGCCGAAGGTATCGATGGAATGGGCGCTGATTGCCGACGGCGTCGATCCGAAGGACGTGTACAAGGTGCTGGCCACGCCCGCGGGCGTCGATCGCGCGTTCAAGAAGCTCGATACGATCAAGAAGAACATCGTCTGGTGGGAATCGGGCGCACAGGCCCCGCAGTTGCTCGCGGACGGCGCGGTGGTGATGACGCAGGCCTACAACGGCCGCATCGACGATGCCGCGAAGAAAGACAACAAGCCGTTCAAGGCCGTCTGGGATGCGCAGGTCTATGACTTCGACTGGTGGGGCATTCCGACGGGCGCAAAGCACGCGGACGCGGCGGCGAAGTTCATCGTTTCCGCTTCGCAGCCGAAAGCGTATGCCGATCTCTCGAAGTACATCGCCTACGCGCCGCCGCGCAAGGATGCGATCGCGCTCGTCGACAAGCAGCGGCTGTCCGATCTTCCGACCTCGCCGCAGAACTTCAAGCGTGCGTTGCAGATCAACGCGGGTTTCTGGGCCGACAACGCCGACCAGATCAACAAGCGCTTCCAGACCTGGCTTACTCAGTAACCCCGGCGGTAACTTCGCTGTTTAAAGAGCGCAACGAGAGCAAAGAGAGCCCGACGTGAATACCAGCATGCCCGTATCGGCCCAAGCCGCGGCTTCGGGCTCTCCAACGAGAGCCAACGGCCGCGCTTCGTTCCAGAAGGCGCAGCGCCGCGCGTCGGCTCAGGCGCTGCTGCTTGCGCTGCCGTTGATTCTGTTCCTGCTATCGACGTTCATCGCGCCGATCGCGTTGCTGCTCGCGCGCAGCGTGCAGAATCACGAAGTGCCTAACAGCATGCCCGCGCTCACGCGCGCGCTCGATGCGTGGGACGGGCACGGCGTCCCCGACGAGCGCACGTTCGCGCTGCTTGCGTCGGGCCTGAAGGAAGCGCAAGGGAGCGGGCAACTCGGCACGGTTGCGCGGCGCCTGAACTTTGCTCAGGCCGAGTTTCGCAGCCTGCTGATGCGCACCGCGCGCAACTTGCCGGCTGACGCGCCGCCCGCATGGAAACCCGCGCTCGTTGAAATGGACGAACGCTGGAACGCGCCGGAAACCTGGCGTCTGCTGAAACGCGCCGCCGCGTCGCCGACACCGGACTATCTGCTCGCCGCCGTCGATGCGCAGGTCACGCCGCAAGGCTCGGTCGAATTCGTGCCGGACAACTCGTCGGTCTATCGGCAAGCGTTCCTGCGTACGATCTCGATCAGCGCGACGGTCACGGTGCTGTGTCTGCTGCTCGGCTATCCCGTCGCGTGGATGCTCGCCAATCTGCCCGCGAAAAGCAGCAACCGTCTGATGCTGCTCGTGATCGTGCCGTTCTGGACCTCGCTGCTGGTGCGCACCACCGCGTGGTATGTGTTGTTGCAGCCGGGCGGCGTCATCAATAGCCTGCTGATGGGGCTCGGTCTCGCGACGCATCCCGTGCCACTGATCTTCAATCGCGCGGGCGTGCTGATCGGCATGACGCATGTGTTGTTGCCGTACATGATTCTCGCGATCTATTCGGTGATGAAGAGTGTCTCGCCCATTTACGTGCGCGCGGCGCAGTCGCTCGGCGCGCATCCGTTCACCGCATTCGTGCGCGTGTATGTACCGCAAACGCTGCCGGGTGTCGGCGCGGGCTGCTTCCTCGTATTCGTGCTTGCGCTCGGTTACTACATCACGCCCGCGTTACTCGGCGGAGCGGGCGACGAGATGATCAGCCAGCTCATCGCGATGCAGACCAATACGCAGCTGAACTGGGGGCTTGCAGGCGCGCTGTCGGCGTATCTCGTGATCTTTACCGCAGTCTTCTACTTCCTGTTCAACCGCATCGTCGGTATCGACCGTTTGCGCTTTGGTTGAGCGACGCCTACACGACGACAAGAGA
The DNA here is from genome assembly GCF_002902925.1 of Paraburkholderia terrae. Classification (GTDB taxonomy): domain Bacteria; phylum Pseudomonadota; class Gammaproteobacteria; order Burkholderiales; family Burkholderiaceae; genus Paraburkholderia; species Paraburkholderia terrae. The sequence goes on from NZ_CP026113.1 coordinate 2,148,675, forward strand.
ACGCCATGCAAAACCAACGGAAGAAGGTGCTGACGGAGCGCATCGCGACGCATTGGGTGCGGGTGCATACCGCGCTCGTGCTGTTCTTTCTGATCGCGCCGATTCTCGCGATCATCCCGCTCTCGTTCAATTCGGGTTCGTATTTCTCATACCCGTTGCAGGGCTTTTCGCTGCGCTGGTATGAGCAGGCACTGACCAGCGGCGACTGGCAGCGCGCGCTATTGAACAGCCTCGGCATTGGCGCGGCATCGACGCTGATCGCCACGTGTCTCGGCACGCTTGCGGCGCTCGGCCTGAGCCGCACACAGTTTCCGCTGCGTTCGCTGATCATGCCGATCATCATCTCGCCGATGATCGTTCCCATCGTCGTCGTCGCGGCCGGGTTCTATCTGATCTTCGCGCCGCTCGGGCTCGTGAATTCATATCCGGGCGTTGTGCTGGCGCATGCGGCGCTTGGCACGCCGTTTGTGGTAATCACCGTGACGGCATCGCTTCTGTCGTTCGATCAGAGTCTGCTGCGCGCCGCATCGGGTCTTGGCGCCAGGCCCTGGGTCGCGTTCAGGCGCGTGACGCTGCCGCTGATTGCGCCAGCCGTCGCGACGGGCAGCGTATTCGCCTTTGCGACGTCGTTCGATGAAGTGATCGTCATTCTGTTCATCGGCGGGCCGGATCAGACGACGGTGCCGCGGCAGATGTGGAGCGGCATCCGCGACTCGATCGATCCGTCGATCCTCGCCGTCGCGACGATGTTGATCGTGTTTGCGGTGTTGCTGTTCGCCAGCATCAACTGGCTGCGCAGCCGCGCTGCGGCTGCGAGCCAGGCACTCGTTTGAGATGCATTAGCGTTGCTGCGGCGTGATGCCGGGCAGCGCCCCCAGCGCGCGCATCCAGATCTGCCGCGTGCGCGTCCACGTCAGTTCACGCCAGTCGGGATCGGCGGGCATGAACGATTCGAACAGTGCGCGGCTGATCGCGCGTCCTCGCGCATCGTGAGGGTCACCGTACAGATGCAGCCAATGGTCGTCGCGCAGCGCCGTGTGCATCGGCGCTTCGGGATAGGTACCGCACTCGATGACGAGTTGCATCAGATGCGTATCCGGCAACGCGTCCAGCATCGCTTGTGATGTATAGCCCGTCGCCCGTGCGACCACACCTGTCTCGCTCACAGCTGCGTCCGCATGCGTGAGCAGCGTGTAGAGCCACGGACCATAGAGGCGCTGCGCGTCGGCGAGCCCCGGATAGACCGACTGTGTAATCGACATCAGCATCGGATGGCCGAACGCGCCTGCGCCCGTATGCAGGTCGAAGGCAATCGCAACCTGAGCGGGCTTGAGGAAACGCGCTGCGATATCGCGCAGCGTACGGTTCGACCAGGTGGGCTGCTGCCCGCCATAGAACAGACCGTCTGCGTGGAGGTATTGACCCGCGCCGACGATCGCCTGCACCCCCGACCACCCCAACGCGTCGATTTGCTTTGCTAGCAGCGCATCGGCATGTTGACGCTGCGGGCCGTCGATGTCGCGGCACGTATAGATTTCGTGCAGCGCTTCGTAACGCGGATTGTCGGGCAGCGCAGCCGTGAAGTCGACGTAGTTGCGATTCAGATCGACGTTGTCTTCGTTCACGCGTCTGACCCACGCCGTGCCCCACGGGTTGATCAGATGGACCATCAGGACCGCGACATCGTCGGGCAAGGGGCGCGTTGCGAGTTCGTGCAGCCACTCTGTCTGACACGTCGAGCCGAAATAGCCCTCGACGCCATGTGTACCCGAGAGTGTCATGAACACGCGCGACGCATGGGGATTGCCAAGCCAGGCGACGTCCGTCGCGAGCGCTTCGCCATTCGGTCCTTTCAGAGGATGGGCGTACGTCGTGAGGGTGGCGCCCGCCGCCTTGGCGGCGTCAAGAAACTGGTTGCGTAACGTGTCGAAACCGGGATCGACGGGAAAGCTGGTCTTCATAAAGCCTCTGGTGAGTCAAACGTTGTTTGCGTCTTCCGAAAGCGCCAACGTAACGCATCCTGCGGGCTTCGCGCAACACAGCAATACTGTACCTTGCGACGGCGGCTCCAGCGGCTCTTCCGTGTATTCGACTTTCCCGTCGACCAGACTTGTCACGCACGTATTGCAAATGCCGATCCGGCAGCTGAATGGGGGCGCATAGCCGTGTTTCTCGGCGAACTCCAGCAGGGAACCGCAACCTGGGTCCCATGCGACGGGTTCGGCTTGTGGGTGAAGGCGGATGGTCGTCGTGGTGGCTGAGCTTTTCTGAATCGCTGCATGCGGTGTCGCGCTTGGAGGCTCCTCGACCACATCTTCCTCAAGTACCGTTGCCGGACCGAAGAACTCGTAATGGATGCGTTCGCGCGCGATACCGAGGCTGCGTAAGAGCTTCCAGTTCGACTGCATGAAAGCGGGCGGGCCGCATAGATAGACTTCGTAGTCATCGAGCGGCAAGAGCGTTTGCAGCGTGTCGCGCGAAATCAGCCCTTCGCTGTCGAAATGCTTCAAAACGCGGTCTTCCGCCGAAGGAAGCCGATAACAGACATGCACGCGCACGTTCGGATGTGCCGCCGCCACCGTCTCGACCTCATGACGAAACGCATGCACCGCGCCGTTCTCGCAGGCATGAATGAAGTACACACGGCGACTGTGCGCGCCGTCCATCGCGCGCAAGCGGTGCAGCATGCTGACGAGCGGCGTCAAGCCGACACCGCCGCTCATCAGCACGACGGGTCGCGTCATGTCGTCACCGCAAACGAAGGCACCCGAAGGTCCCGCGAGTTCCAGTTCGTCGCCGACCTGCACCCGTTCGTGAAGATAGGACGAGCCGCGCCCCGCAGGCACCGCTTCGCCGCCTTGTTCGTGTTTGACGGAGATTCGCCAGCGCGTGTTATTGGCGGGATCACCGGAGAGGCTATACGTGCGCAACAATCGCTCGCCTGACGGCGAAGGCAGACGCACCGTGATGAATTGCCCCGCTACGAACGGAGGCAGCGCTTCGCCATCGACAGGCACGAGATCGAACGAAACGATCGATGCGCTTTCCGGCGTGCGCCGCGTCACGCGAAAGCGCCTGAAGCCCAACGCCGCGCGCGGCCCAGCCAGCGTCGCAGGATCGTCCACGATACGCATGTCAGTGCTCCGCGCGCAGCCGGTTCACCACATAGACCGGCGCGGGCGTGACTGTTGTCTGCTGCTCACGTTCAATCATCTGCGCAAGCGCGCGCCTGAAACGCAGCGGTCCAGCGTCGATCGCGAGATCGATGTTCGGCGTGCGGGCGTTCTGCATGCCGCGATGGACGGCCGTCAACACGACGCGGTCCTCTTCGAAAGCGTGACGCACGTCCGCATCGAACTGGCGCGACACCTGTTCATCCTGCGGCGCGAAGTTGCGCGTCTGGAACCAGTAGTAACGTGTGTGCGATTCGTCGACGGGTGTCATGAAGTTATACGAATTCATCAGGAACACGTCGGGATGAAGCGGTGCATCGTCGCCGCCCGTTCCCGCCGGTGTGAAGATCGCCTTGATGATCGCGTGCGACGGGAAGCGCACTTCGTAATGCTGCTTGCGATCGCACCGCCCTTCGAAGCCGACGAACTGCGCATAGAACGGCGCCACGTCGACATCACGCATCCAGCGAGAGACCGTCACGCCATGCGCGGCGACCTCGGTTTTCAGCGGTTCGGCCTCGCATGCAGCATTGCCGAACGAGGACGGATGCACCCACGCGACATGCGAAGGATCAAGCAGATTGTCGGTGACATAAAGGTAATGGCAATCCACCGTCATCACGTCGCCGCGATTCACACCCCACGCAGGATCGCCCCATTCGTCGATCTGCACGATCGTCGCGGCATCCGCCTCGTCGGCATCGCCCATCCAGATCCACAGCAGGCCGTAGCGTTCCGCCAGCGGATAGCTGCGCACTTTCGCGCCGGGCGGAATGCGCGGGCTGCCTGGCGCGCGCACGCATGCGCCCTCGCAATCGAAGGTCAGGCCGTGATAACCGCACTCCACCTGATCACCGATCAACTTTCCCATCGACAGCGGCAGCTTGCGATGCGGGCACGCATCTTCGAGCGCGACGGGCGTGCCATCCTCGCGGCGATACAACACGACCGGTTCGCCGAGGATCGTCACGGGCATGAGCGTGTGCGTCACCTCTGCGTCCCATGCTGCGACGTACCATGCATTCCTCAGAAACATTGCGCTGCCTCCGTTATCCGGTTTCGTATTCACTTACCGATCAGGATAAAAAGCCAAAACATAAAAGAACAGATGTCAAACTCTGGCTGTTCGTTTAGAGTTTCTAAATCGTCGAACCTTCCCCCACCCATACGATGACGACGAACAGCTTTCCCCCTTTGCGTGCGCTGCAGGTGTTCGAAGCGGTAGGCCGGTGCGGCGGCGTGACGGAAGCGGCGAAGCGGCTGGGCATCTCCGCTGGTGCTGTGAGCCAGCAGATCAAACTGCTCGAAGACACGCTCGGACTGCACCTCACGCAAAAGGACGGCAAGCGGCTGAGCCTGACGTCGATCGGACGCCAGTATCACGAAAGCTGCGCAGCCGCATTCGAAAGCCTGCGTGTCGCGCATGCGGAAATCGAACGCGCGAAGAACACGCGCAATCTCAGCGTCAGCGCACTGCCCTCACTGCTGTCGAAATGGCTCGCGCCGCGAATGCTCGAATGGCAGCGCCAGCACGCCGATCTCAGCGTGTATCTGGACGGCACGCACACGGAGCCGTCGCCGGATGGATATGACATCGACTTTCGTATCAGCTACGGCGAGCGCATTGCGGATGTCGATAATTCTGTCGAACTGTTCCGCGATTATGTGGTGCCCGTTTGCAGTCCGCGACTGCTCGCAGCGGACGTACCGCTCGTTGCGCCCGCCGAGATTCTTGGCTATCCGCTGATATCGGTCGACTGGCGGCCGAAGTTCGCGTCGCCGCCTTCGTGGCGCGAATGGCTCGTTGCCAACGATGTCGATTGCGGTACTCTGAACGAGAACCGTCAGGTGTTTTCGCTATCGAGCGTCGCGATTCAGGCGGCTATCGACGGTTACGGTTTCGTGCTCGCGCAAAGCTCGATGGTCTGCGACGATCTCGCCGCAGGCCGTCTCGTGATGCCCTTCGCGCTCGGATTGTCACTACCGTGGCCGTATTTCCTCACATGGAAGCCGAACGCTTTCGACAAGCCGCACTGCCGCAGCTTTCACCGCTGGCTCGTGACGCGCGGAAAGGAACAGCAGCAACTTAACGACAGCATGCTGAACGTGGTCGCTTGAAACGAAGCACCGTGCATCAACTCGCGCTCGCGCGCCAGAGCATCGGAAAAAGCGGATGGTCCATCGGCGCGCCTTCGGGCAATTGCGCATCCAGGCCGGGGAAATCTGGGGACGTGCGCCAGCGGCGCGGCGCGTGTCGAACGTCATCACCGATGAATCGGACCGAAAACGCGCGCCGCCGCGTGTTGCCACCGACGCCGCCCGACGCATGCAAGGTCAGCATGTTGAAGCACACCATGTCGCCCGGTTCGAGCGCCCATCCGATGATCGGATAAGCGGCGCGGTTCGACTCGATATCCGGCAAGTCGGCGAGACTGCCTTCCGGAAACCACTTCGCCTCATTGTCCATGAACGTGCGTGGCATGAGCCACGGGCCGAGATGCGAGCCGGCCACGAATTCGAGCGTCGATTCGCGCGAAACGGGATCGACGGGAATCCACATGCTTACGTTCTGCGAGCCGCTAATGTTGTAGTACGGCTGGTCCTGATGCCACGGCGTGCGCTGCCGCGTGTTCGGTTCCTTCACAAGCAAATGGTCGTGATAAAGCCGCACCGTTTCGCCGCCGATCAGCGTGCCCGCCGCCGCGGGCGCCGCCGACTCGTAAATAAAGCGGCGATACGCGTCATTGTCCTGCCAGTTGCAGAAGTCTTCGAAGAACCAGCCTGGATCGTCGGGACGGCTCGCGACCTTCGCACGCGGACTCGGCTGCGCGAGGTTGCGCTCGATACCTTCGCGCAACAGCGCAATGTGATCTTCCGTGAAGAGTTTGCGGATGCACACCGCACCATCGCGGCGAAAGTCGGCGATCAGTTCCGGCGTCAGTACACGTTCGACGCGTGCGTCGATGTCTTGCAGCATGGTGTCTCCGTATAAGGCGCGTTTTCGATCGTCTCAGCCGTTCAGGATATCGAAGTCGAAGTAGCGGCGCTCGATCTTCTGATACGTTCCGTCCTTGATCATATCGGCAATGGCCTGATTGATCATCTCACGCAACTGCGGATCGTCTTTGCGCAAACCAATCGCGGCGCCTTTGCCCAGCGTCTTCGCATCGTTCACGGGCCCCCCGAGAAAGGCATAGCCCTGCCCTTGCGGCGTCTTCAGAAAGCCCTCGCTGCCGGAGATCATGTCCGTCAACGTCGCGTCGAGCCGCCCCGAGCGCAGATCGGTGTAGACAAGTTCCTGATTGGCGTATGACACGACATTGATGCCGGCGGGTGCCCAGTATGCTTTCGCGTACGCTTCCTGCGTCGAGCCTTGCGCAACCCCGATGTTCTTTCCTTTCAGCGATTCGACCGAGGGCTGCAGACCGGCGCCAGCGCGTCCGATCAGGCTGCTCGGCGTGTTGAACAGGGTTGTCGAAAATGCCACTTGTGTTTCGCGTTTCGGCGTCACCGACATGGCCGAGAGAATCGCGTCGAACTTGCGCCCCTGCAGCGCGGGAATGATGCCGTCGAACGCCGTTTCGACCCATACGCATTTTGCGTGGAGCCGGCGGCAAATCTCATTGCCGAGGTCGATTTCGAAGCCGACGAGCTTGCCGTCGGGCGCCTTCGACTCGAACGGCGCGTAAGTGGGATCGACGCCGAACTTCAGTTCGGTCAACTCCTTCGCGTGTACGGACAATGCTGCGAGCAATAGTGCGAGACAAACCAGCGGCTTTTTCATGAGCATCCCCGTTCCAGACAGCAACCGTTGAAAAAAACGGACGATTCCCTTGTCCGTCGATTACGGATCAGCATAGGAACTCAAAAAAACGAAGGATAGAGGCCCGTTGATCGCGGATGATTTAGATTTTCTAAAGCTTGAATGGCGACGCATTCAAGGTGACACGAACATATCGACCAATTGATCGCGCAACCAGCGATGCGCAGGGACCGTCTCGTTGCGTTGATGCCAGAACAGGCTGATGACGCGCTCCGGAGCTTCCAGCGGCGCGCGTACGCTGACGAGGTCGCCGGCCAGTGCGCCGCGTTCGCATAGATCGCGCGGCAGCACGGCGATCAGATCGCTTGCGCGGATGATCTCGCAGGCGACCGTGTAGTGGTTCACCGACGCGACCAGGTTGCGCTTCAAACCGCGCGACGCGAGAAAAATATCGAACGACGGCTGCGTCTGTCCCGCAAGGCTAATGTCGACATGGCGCGCATTCAGAAAGCGCTTCGTGGTCAGCTTGCCGGGCGCGGCGAGCGGATGCCCGCGCCGCATCACGCATGCGTAGTCGACGCTCCAGAGCGAACGCGAACGGATATGCGCGGGCGGCAGTGTCTCGTTCACATAGACGCCGATCAGGCAGTCGACACGGTTGCCTTCCAGAAGCGCCGGCGCGTCGAGCAGGATATTCGGCACGGTTTGCCATTGCAGATGCGGCGCGCTTTCGCCAAACCGTTCGATCAGGCGCGGCATCACGATGCCCGCAACGTAGTCCGACATCGACAGGCTGAAGCTGAGTTCGGCGCTGCCGGGAGAGAACGTCTCTTCATCGAGCGCCGCGCGAATGCGGCTCAGCGAATCGCCTACGGGCCCCCACAGCGCCATCGCCCGTTGGGTCGGCGTGACGCCTGCGCCATTGCGGATGAAGAGAGGATCGTCGAACGCTTCGCGCAAACGGCTCAGCGCGTTGCTGACGGCAGGCTGCGTGAGCGAGAGCTTGGTGGCGGCACGCGTGACGGCGCCTTCCGTCATCAAGGCTTCGAAGACCTTCAGCAGATTCAGATCGAGCGACCGGAAGCTCATGCGCGTCCATTCACGATATCAATGTAATGGATCAAGGATATAAATATTTGTGACGTTCGACAAGCCATAGAATCGGCCTCACACCAAGGTCCACCGCGCGCCGCGAGCGTGCATACGACCGCGCCGTCACGCCGGATTGTCGAGACTCAAGGAGCGCAACGTGTCAAATGTTTCTGCACGCATCGAGCGTCTGCCGTTTGGACGCTTTCATGGGCACCTGCTGCTGATGGGCGGCATGGGCTACGCATTCGACGCAATGGATGCCGCCGCCGTCGCGTTTGTCCTGCCTGTACTGCGTCACGACTGGGCTTTGTCCAGCGTGCAAACAGGCGTACTCGGCAGCGGCAACTTCATCGGCTTTTTCTTCGGCGCGCTGCTCGCGGGCACGCTGGGCGATCTGATCGGCCGGCGCAAGGTGATGATGTCGGCGTTGCTGATCTACTGCGCGGCGTCCGTCGTCAGCGCGATGACCGATTCCTGGCCGACCTTTCTTGCCGCTCGCATCGTGGCCGGCATGGGAACGGGCGCCGAGAGCGCGATCATTGCGCCCTACCTGGCCGAGTTCGTTGCGAAGCGGTATCGCGGCATCTTTACGGGCGCGCTGGCCGGGTTCTTCTCGTTCGGCTTCGTTGCCGCCGCGTTGCTCGGCTACTTCATCGTTCCCGCGTTCGATTCAGGCTGGCGCGTCGTGCTATTGATCACAGCGCTGCCGATCCTGATGCTGTTGTGGTGGCGCCGTTCGCTGCCCGAGTCTCCGCGCTGGCTGGAAAGCCGCGGGCATGTGGGCGAAGCGAAGCGCGTGCTCGACCGCATCGAAGCCAGCTTCGCGGCTCGTGGGATCGCACTGCCGGAGCCGGAGTCCATCAGCTTGAACAGCCCACCGCCGGCACACACTGGCACGCTGGCCGCGAACTTCCGCGCGCTGTGGATGGGACGCCAGGCGCGCATCACCACGATGACCTGGCTGATGTGGCTGTCGATCACCTTCAGCTACTACGCGTTCTTCACGTGGATTCCGGGCCTGCTCGTGCAGCACGGGATGAGCATCACGCGCAGCTTCGGCTATTCGCTCGCAATGTACGCCGCGCAGGTGCCGGGCTATTTCAGCGCGTCGTGGTTCAACGAGCGCATCGGGCGGCAGGCGACGATCGCGACGTACATGCTGCTCGGCTGCGTGTGTGCGTTGGGCATGGCGTTCGCCCGCTCGAACGAGGAGATCATGGCGGCGGGCATCGGGCTGTCGTTCTTCATGAACGGCACTTACGCCGGCGTGTACGCCTACACGGCGGAAGTGTTTCCCACGGCGGTGCGCACGACGGGCGCGGGCACGGCGTCGGCGATCGGTCGTATCGGCGCAATCGTGTCTCCGATTCTCGTTGGCTATCTGTATCCGAACTTTGGTTTCGCAGGCGTGTTCGGCGTGACGACGGTCGTACTATTGCTCGGAGCGATTGCCGTGGTCGTGATGGGTGTGCCGACGCGCGGACGTTCGCTCGAAGACATCGCCGCGGGGGAAGCGGCATGAATGGCGTGCAAGAACAGGGCTTGCAGGCCTTCGTCGCGCTGGCTCGCGCGCAAGCGAGCACAGATCAGCCAGCGGCGCTCTATCAAGCGCTCGACAAGGTCCTTGCGCAAGCGATCGGCCATACGCTCTTCACGATACTGCGCTACGACGACGCGACGAATGAATCCGCGCGCATCTACAGCAACATGCCGGCTGCATATCCAACGGCGGCAAAGAAGCCGCTGTCGGGCGGCAACTGGACCGACATCGTGCTGACGCGCGGTGAGGCGTTCATCGGCAAGACGCCGAACGATCTGCGCGCGGTGTTCGCGGATCACGAGCTGATCGCGTCGCTCGGGTGCGAAAGCGTGCTGAACGTGCCCGTGCGCTGGAAAGGACGCACGCTCGCGTCGCTCAATCTGTTGCATACGCGAGCGTGGTATCGCGACGATCACGTGCCGATCGCGCAGTCGTTTGCGCAGTATGCGTTGCCGGCGCTGCTCGACGAAGCCTGAAACCGGCTTTGCGCAGCGAATCGAATCATTCACCGAACCTTGGGGAAACGAGTGGACAGCATTCTCTTCACCAACGCAGGATTGCTCGATGTCGAGCGCGGCGAAGTGCGCGAAGCGCATCACGTGCTCGTCGAAAACGGCCTTATCAAGGAAGTGTCCGACCGACCGCTGAAAAGCGCAGCCGCGCGCGAGATCGACTTGCGCGGCAAGACGCTGATGCCGGGTCTGATCGACCTGCATGTGCATGTGGTGGCCGTGCAGCTGAACCTGTCCCAGCAGGTGCACATGCCGAATGTGCTCGTCACACTGCGCTCGGTGCCCATCATGCGCGCGATGCTGCGGCGCGGATTCACCACGGTGCGCGACGCGGGCGGCGCAGGTTATCCGCACAAGCAGGCGGTGGAAAGCGGGCTCGCAGTGGGGCCGCGCCTGTTCGTCGCGGGGCGCGCGCTCAGTCAGACGGGCGGCCACGGCGACACGCGCGCCCGCTCGGACTATCTTGGCGACAGTGCGCCGTGCGGCTGCTGCGTGCGGGTCGGCGCGCTGTCGCGCGTCGCCGATGGCGTCGATGAAGTACGCCGCGCGGCTCGCGAGGAATTGCAGATGGGCGCCGATCATCTAAAGATCATGGCATCGGGCGGCGTTGCATCGCCGACTGACCCCGTAGGCGCATTCGGCTACGCGGAAGATGAAGTGCGAGCGATCGTCGAAGAAGCGCGTGCCCGCCAGACTTATGTGATGGCGCACGCGTACACGGCGGATGCGATTGCGCGCGTCGTACGCTGGGGCGTACGCACGATCGAGCACGGTAATCTCATCGACGCACCGACGGCGAATCTGATGGCCGAGTTGGGCGCGTATGTCGTGCCGACGCTGGTCACCTACGAAGCGCTGGCATCGGAGGGCGCGCAGTATGGCCTGGGCGAAGAGAGCGTTGCGAAGATCGCCGATGTGCGCGAGGCTGGGCTGCGTTCGCTCGAAATCTATCGCGACGCGGGCGTGAAGATGGGTTTTGGCTCGGATCTGCTGGGACCGTCGCAGCGCCTGCAGAGCGACGAATTCCGCATTCGCGCCGAAGTGTTAGGCAATGCAGCGACGCTCGCCTGTGCCACCACGACGGCGGCTGAAGTGCTCGGCCTGCCGGATAAGCTCGGACGTATCGCGGCTGGCGCGTGGGCCGATCTGCTTATCGTGGATGGCAACCCCTTGCGCGATATCTCGTGTCTGCTCGGGCAAGGCGAACGCATTCCGCTAGTCATGAAGGGCGGCGCGATCCAGTTCGACGCGTTGTGAAGGGGCTACACATGCAACCGGTCATACGGCCGGAAAATCTCCAGCGCCCAATCGACGAACGCCCGCATCCTCGCGCTGTCGTGTTGCGACTTCGCAAACACGATATGTAGAGGATGCAAGGGTCGGCTCCATTCAGGAAGAAGCTGAACGAGATCGCCGCTCGCGAGCCCCGCACGCGCCATGAACGCGAACGTCTGGCCAACGCCAAGCCCGCTGACTAACGAGGTCAGATGCGCGGTACTCTCATTGACGGAAACCCCTCGCGTGCCTTTCGGGTCGATCTGGATTTTCTCGTCGCCGCGCTCGAAGAACATCGTGAAAACGCGGCCCGTCCGCGATGAGAAATAGCCGACCAGGTCGTGCTCGCCGTACAGTTCTTCCGGATGCCGCGGCAGTTTGCGCGATCTCATGTATCCCGTGCCCGCATACGTGCCCCAATCGAGGCTCGCGATACGCCTCGCAATCAGCGACGTGTCCGTCAGTTCGCCGCCCCGGATCACGCAGTCGACACCCTCGCCGATCAGATCGACTTCCCTGTCGCTGACGCCCAGTTCGAGCTGGATCTCCGGATAGCGCTGCCGGAACAACGGAAGATGCGGCAACAGAATCAGATTGGCCAGCGACGACCCTATATCAACCCGCAAACGCCCTCGCGGTGTGCCACTAGAGTCGGCAAAAAGCGTGTCCATTTCGTCGACGTCCGCGAGCACCTTGAGCGCGCGATGGTAATACGCCTGACCTTCGTCGGTGACGGTCACCTTGCGCGTGGAGCGCTGAAACAGCTTGACCCGCAGGTGAGTTTCGAGGTCCTGGATCAGTTTGGTGACGGTGGGCCTCGGGATGTTCAGGGTATCGGCGGCTTTGCCGAACCCGCCCGATTCAGCGATCCGCACGAACACGCGCAATGCGAGCATCTGGTCCATTCCGGTTCCACGCTTTGATTGACCGTGTCGATCATATCGCGATTATTCACATCCATAAATAATGATTTAGAAAACAGCCTATTTATTGGCACAGAAGAAACACTCATCGTTGCCACATCGATTCATTCATTTCACTTGAGGACATCATGAGCAAACGACTGGAAGGCAAAATCGCACTGGTGACGGGCGGCACGAGCGGAATCGGTTTGGCCGCTGCACAGGATCTCGCGCGTGAAGGCGCGAAGGTTTATGTCACGGGCCGCCGCCAGGCCGAACTGGATGCGGCCGTGAGCGCAATCGGTCACGCGGCAACGGGCGTTCAGGGCGACGTCACGCGCAGCGCCGATCTGGACGCGCTGATGAAATTGATCCGCGAGCGCGAAGGACGTCTCGACATTCTTTTCGCCAACGCAGGTGGCGGCTCGCTGGCGCCGCTCGGTGATATTTCCGAGCAGCATTTCGATGACACCTTCAATCGCAATGTCCGTGCGGTGGTCTTTACCGTTCAAAGCGCGCTGCCGCTCATGTCGCGCGGCGGGTCGATCATTCTCACCGGATCGATCGCAGGGTCCACGGGGACGCAGGCGTTCAGCATCTATGGCGCTTCGAAGGCCGCTGTGCGCAGCCTCGCGCGGAGTTGGGTGCTCGATTTGAAGGACCGCGGCATTCGCGTCAACGTCGTGAGCCCGGGCTCGACCCGGACTGTCGGCCTCGCTGAACTCGGGGGCGACACGAAGGAAGGTCAGGACGGGTTGCTGTCTTACCTGACGTCGCTGGTGCCTATCGGCCGTCTTGCCGATCCGATGGAAATCGCCAAGGTGGTGACGTTTCTGGCATCCGATGATTCGAGCTTTATCAATGGCGCGGAGATCACGGCGGATGGCGGGCAGGCGCAGGTGTAGTTGGATCGAGTCGGGCAAGACGCAACACTAAGACTGGTTACGGGCTTCTTCGGTCATTCGCAGTTTGCGAAGTCAAGGAAGCCCGTCCAGTGACCTCGCGTTCCGCCGCATCAACGCTCGCCGCATGGGCTCAATTCTCAAGCCGTGGCCGGAAAATCGCGTAACCTGAATGCGTCGTTGGCAACACGAGGCTACCCGATGGTCGATGCAGTCAACCCTCCCGGCGTCTGGTCACCATTCGGTGCGTTCTCGATGGCCGTCATTCAGGGCGATGGTCAGATCGTGCATCTGAAAGGCCAGGTTTCGCTGGACGTCGATGGACGCGTGGTAGGTCCTGGCGATATGTGCGCGCAGGTGCGCAAGGTTCTGGAAAATATCCGCGATGTTCTCGCCGCGATGGGCGGATCCACGACCGACGTGATTTCGCTGGTCCACTACGCAACGGATATCGAAGCGTTCATGACGACCGGCGACATTCGCGCGGAGTTTTTCTCAGCGCCCTATCCCGTCACGACAACGGTCCAGATAGAACGGCTTTACCATCCGGATCTGATGATCGAAATCACTTCCGTTGCGGAAATACCGCGCACCAGGTTCCATCGTCCGTAAGCTTCTATAACGGCTCTATCGCCCCCGCATCCTCGTATCGACATCCACCGAAATCGGTGCAAGCTCTTCCGCCAGAAAGCTGATCAACGCCCGCGCAGCGGGACGAGCGGCACGGCCCGTCGGAAATACCGCGTGGATTTCAATAGGTTCGAGTTGCCAGTCTTCGAGTATCGACACGAGTCGCCCATCCGCGATCTCGCTACGGCATCCCCACAGACCGATCACCAGAATGCCCAAACCGGCGACAGCGGCCGCCGTGGCGGCTTCATTCACGGTCGATGTGATGCGCCCGTCTCCTCGAAAAACCGCTTCGCGTCCATCCTTGCGCAGCGTCCATCCCAATGACGCGGCACTCGACGGGCCCGTGACGAACGCATGCTGGCTCAGTTCGGATGGCTCGATCGGACGGCCCTTGCGCGCCAGATAGGTGGGCGCCGCAACCAGCAGCCGGGGCGAACGCCCAAGCAGTCTCGACGTCGCGCTGGAATCCGGCAGCGCGCCAAACCGGATCGCGACATCGACGCCTTCCGTAATCAGATCCTGACGGTCATCCGCCATCAGCAAATCGATGTAGAGCGCCGGGTGCATCTCCATGAAGCGGTCGATACGCGGAATCACCTCGCGTATGCCAAAGCTCGTCGACAGCGCCACGCGCAGACGTCCGCGCAGCTCCGTCGATCCTCGCGCGGCGTGATCCGCCTCTTCGAGTGCGTCGAGGATCGCTTCGACGCGCGTCAGGTAATCGACGCCCGCTTCCGTCAGTTTGACCGCGCGGGTGCTCCTGACGAACAACGCCGTACCGACGTCCGCTTCGAGTTCGGAGATCTGTCTCGACACGGACGGCTGGCTGATGCCGAGTTCCCGCCCCGCCCGGGTGAAGCTCGACGTACGCGCGACGCGTGTGAACAGCCGCAACACGGACAACTTGTCATTCATCCACGTGGCAAATAATTGATAGTCATCCAGGCATTCTACCCGGCTCCGAGCAAATGAATCATTATGAATTCACGCCACCACCGGCGAGCCAACACTGGAGTCAGAAATGAACCTGCAGCAGAAACTGGATGCCTTCAAGTCGAACTTCGAGACCAAGGTCGCACCGCCCGCAGTCGTCGACGTCTTTCGCCGGACCACGGCCGAGCTGATCGCAACGGGTCAGGCGGAGCGCTCGCTGAAAGTCGGCGACATCGCACCGACTTTCACGCTGACCAATGCTGAGGGCGAAGTCGTCTCGTCGGCAGAGATGCTGACGCACGGGCCGCTGGTCGTGACGTTTTACCGGGGCGTCTGGTGCCCGTATTGCAACATCGACCTGCAGGCCATCGAAGAAGTCGCGGACGAAATTCGCGCGCTGGGTGCGAGCCTGGTTTCGATCTCGATGCAAACCGCGACGAACAGCCTGAAATCGCAACGACAAAACAAGCTCAGCTATCCGATCCTCGTCGATGAAGGCGGCAAGACGGCTGATGGCTTTGGAATCCGCTTCCGGCTGCAAGACGAGCTAATCGACACTTACAAAGGCTTCAATGTCGATCTGCCTGTCATCAACGGCGAGCCGAGCTGGACGCTGCCGATGCCCGCTCGATACGTTATCGCGCAAGATGGCACGATCGCTTATGCCGAAGTGAGCCCGGATTACACGAAGCGCCCCGACCCGAGCGAGCTGGTAGCCGCTTTGAAGAATCTGAAAGCGCCCGCCTGATGTCCCGAGCGGACCTCGCTTGCGCGAAACGCCTGGTGGTGTCCGCCGTTGCGGTCAATCTGGAATAGTCCTTGCGTCCTGTAGCGGAATCATCCGGTCCACGCTACAGAACAGCAGCCATGAATCCATGACCGCCCCCTGCCCTTCGCCGTCGCAGGCCGCAGATGAAACACGCATGCCCTCATCACGCAGCCTGCGCGGCATCGATGCGCTGAGCTTCCTGATGGCGGACGTCAGGGACGGCCTCGGACCGTTCCTGTCGGTGTTCCTCAAGGGCAACCAGAACTGGCCGTCCGGACAGATCGGCGTCGTGATGGCCGCGAGCGGTGTGGCTGCGGCACTCGCGCAGATTCCGGCGGGACTGCTCGTCGATAGCGTTCGCGCGAAGCGCCTGATTCTGGCAACGGCGGCGCTGTGCGTCGCGGCGGGCTGCCTTTTCATCGCGCGCTTTCCGATGTTCCGCGCCGTGCTGGCCGTCCAGATCGCCATCGGGCTCGCGTCGGCCGTCATTGCGCCGTGCCTCGCTGCGCTGAGCCTGGGCCTCGTTGGCCATCGACGCATGCCGTCCAGAGTGAGCCGCAACGAGAGCCTCAACCATGCAGGCAATTTCGTCGCTGCCGTACTCGCGGGCGGGCTGGGCCAATTCGTCGGCGTGTTGTGGCTGTTCTATCTCGTCTGTCTGTTTTCGCTGGGCAGCGCGGCCGCCGTGCTGCTGATCCGTCCGCATGAAGTCGATCACGAGACGGCGCGCGGCGGCGAACAACACGTCGATGCCGGGCAGCCCGCAAGGCCGCTGCCTTTGCGCGAATTCTGGCGGCGCAAGACGGTGCGGGTCTTTCTCGTCGCTGTCGTGCTGTTCCACTTCGGCAACGCCGCGATGTTGCCGCTGGCGGGTCAACTGCTTGCGAAAACGCACCCGGGCGCGGACGTGATCGCACTGAGCGCATGCGTGATTGCCGCGCAGTTCGTGATGGTTTTCGTTGCGATGGCAGTCGGGCATGGCATGCGCAGGGGGATCGGCCGCAAGCCGATTTTTCTGGTTGCCTTTGCTGTTCTTCCCGTGCGCGGGCTGCTGTTCAGTTTGACCGCAAACCCGTATGCCGTCGTCGGCATTCAGTTGCTCGACGGTATTGCTGCAGGCATCTTCGGCGTGATCGCAATTGTGATTGCATCAGATATCACGCAGGGCACGGGGCGTTTCAACGTCGCTCAAGGCGCGACTTCACTTGCAGTGGGAATTGGCGCTGCGCTCAGTCAGGTGACGGGCGGCTTCGTCGCCGAACGCTTTGGATTTGCCATGAGCTTCATCGTGCTGTCGGGCGTCGCCGGGTTTGCGCTTCTTTTCTTCCTGCTATGCATGCCGGAAACGGGCGGCAAACTCGCCACCGCTGACGCAGGCCCGGACGCTACATCGAACGCGTCGACACGGGCGATCGAATGAACGGCTGGCGTCGACGCAGCCGACCGCTCAATACCACCAACCCGGCCCTGGACCCGGACCCCACATGCTCCAGTTCCACGCCGCGTTCTCATTCATCTCCGCGTTCATCCGTTCCTGATCGATGAACTTTTGCTGGAGCTGTTCGCGCTTGTAGTTATCCCACGCCGTTTCGTCGCCGACATACAGGCAGCCGCACGAGTACGGGTCCGCATAGAGAAAGACAGGCTTGCCGTCCTTGACCTTCTGCACCACGCGATTGGGCGGCAAGGTCTGCAGTTGCAAGCGCTGTGCGTCGGTCGTCACGGGGACGATATGGAACCCCGCCGCCGACAGCAGGTCGTTTTTCTCGTTAGCGCGTTCGACGGGCGATGCACACCCGGCAATCAGAGCACTCATGCTGATTGCTATCAAACCCGTGACCAATCGGTGCTTCATCGTCGTCCTCTGGAAGTAGGCGGTAGGTTTCAAGGATCACATATGGCACGCAGTCTGGGCGCCAAAACTTAGGCGGGAATTACACGGGCATGGCGTATCGCCCGGGTTCACTGTCAAGCCTTGTGCTCGTCCCCATTGTGCTGACCGTGCTGCGTGGCCCCGCACTCCTGAACCAGCTGCTCGATAAACGCCTGCTGCATCGGCGTGCCGAGCCAATCCGTTCTGAGCGTGTAGCCGACCACCCGGCTCGCCTCCGGCGTCTCGAGTTCCAGCGCAACCATCTCGCTGCCCGGATACGCCTCGCGAATCTGCGAGCGCGATAGCAGCGTGATGCAATCGCTTTCCACGAGCATCGCCATCATCATCGCGAGGGAACTGGTCTCGACCACAAGCGGCGGTTTGCCGGGCAGGCGCGCAAGCATCGAGTCGATTGCCGCGCGCCGCGGCAGATTGCGTTGCGGCACCACCCAGTCGAACGAAGCGAGGTCGCGCGCGGCGATCCTCGCTTTGCCCGCGAGCCGATGACCCTTTCTGACGGCCACCACATACGGGTCCGCAAACAACTCGTGCTCCTGAATCGATCCCGTCAGACGCGGCTCGCGCAGCGCACCGATGATCACGTCGATATTGCCGAAGCGCAGCTCTCGCAACAGCTGCGAATGCGAGCCCTCGTCTACCGTCACCTTGGCATCGGGGTACTGGCGACGCAGCCGCTCGATCGCACGCGCGACTAAACGCGGTGCGAGCATCGGCAGCACGCCGAGCGAGATCTTGCCCGTCAGCTGTCCGCGCGCATGGGCGAGATCTTCGCGAGCCTGCGCGATCTCGTACATCGCGAGACTCAGGCAGCGCGCGAACTCGATACCCGCTGCGTTCGCCGACACGCTATGCACGCGGCGCCGGTAAAGCGTCGCACCGACCGTCTGCTCGATCTGGCGCGCCGCCCGATGCACGGCTGGTTGCGAGATGCCCAGTTGTTGCGCAGCCTCGGCTGCCGATCCGCAATGCGCAATGGCGATATGGCAGCGCACCTGCGAATCCGTCAAATGACGGCAAATCGTGCCGACGTGGGCGGTACGCACGTCCGCATCGCCCGTCAGATCGGCGACGGCGCGCTCCATCTGGTCGAGCATGCGCCGCACGCGCCGGTGCAGGATCACGCCCTCTGCCGTCAGTTCGCTGCCGCCGTAACCGCGCTCGAACAGCGCGCCGCCAAAGCTCGATTCGAGCTTGCCGATGGCAAGACTGACTGCCGGTTGAGTGCGTCCCGCGCGCGCCGCCGCAAGGCCGATACCGCCCGTCTCGCAGACGGCATCGAACAGAAACAGACGCCGCAAACGTGCCAGATCATCGTCCCTCTCCAGCCCTTCAACAGTCGACATAAGCCATCAGGATGCGCTGTGGAAAACCCCTAGCTTAACCAAAATTTATGTCGAAGGGTGCAGTTCATATTGCGGGATTCGCTTCGTCTGCGCTTACAGTTACGTCAATCCGATCAAGATGTTTTCAGCCAGGAGTCAGTTCATGTCTGTCGTTGTCGACACTCACACCCACGCAATTTCCCCGGATAAAGCGCGATATCCGCTCGCGCCCGTCGGCGGCCATCAATCGGAATGGTCGGCAAAGCGGCCCGTCAGCTTTGAAGGCTTGCTCGCCGCCATGGATGAAGCCGGCATCGGCCGCGCGGTCGTCGTGCAGGCATCGACGGTATACGGCAACGACAATAGTTATGTGGTCGAGGCGGTGCGCAGCCACCCTGACCGCTTCGCAGGCGTGTTCTCGATCGACGTGCTGGCCGCCGACGCCGTCTCGCAGATGCAGCGCTGGCTCGACGCCGGGCTGAGCGGCCTGCGTCTGTTCACGACGGGCAGCACGATGCCTGGCCAGGCGGGCTGGCTGGACGACGAGCGTTCGTTTCCCGTCTGGGACTATGCGCAGAAGCACGACGTATCGATCTGTCTGCAGATGACGGCGCAAGGCATTCCCGCGTTGCTGAACATGCTGTCGCGCTTCCCCGGCATCCGTGTGCTGCTCGACCACCTCGCGCGCCCGGAACTGGCAGGCGGCCCGCCCTACGAAGCGGCCGCACCGCTCTTCAGCCTTGCGTCGCATCAGGGCGTGTATCTGAAGCTGACCAATCGCACGATTGCCGAGGCTTCGCGCGGCGCATCGACACCCGCCGAGTTCTTCCCGCGCGTGCTCGAGGCATTCGGCGCGAAGCGCATCGCATGGGGCTCCAACTTCCCCGCCGCCGAAGGCACGCTGCCGCAGTTGCTTGCCGATGCGCGCGACAGTCTGTCGACACTGCCCGCCGACGCACGCAACGCGATTTTCGGCGATACAGCACGCGCGCTCTATCCCGTGCTCGCCCGCTGAGCGCCGCACCCGACGACACGGAGAAACACGTGAGCATCGTAACGAAACCGCTGCGCCTGAAGACCGCGCTGAAGACCTATCCGCATACGCGTGCGCTGAAATCCGGCGAACTGACGGATCCCGCCGTCGAACTGGTGTTCGAGGATATCGAACCCATCCATCGCGCGTTCGCGCCGATGGCGCGCCAACAGGCATTCGACGTCAGCGAACTGGCAATCGTCACCTATCTGCAGGCGAAGGCGTACAACAAGCCCGTCGTGCTGCTGCCCGCCGTGGTCGCGGCGCGCTTCCAGCAAAAGTGCATTATTTATAATGCGCAACGCGGGCAACTGAGTGTCGACGATCTGGCAGGCAAGCGAATCGGCGTACGCGCTTACTCGCAGACCACGGGCATGTGGGTGCGGGCCATCCTCGCGCAAACCTATGGCGTGCCCATCGACAAGATCGATTGGGTGACGTTTGAAGGCGCGCATCTGGACGAATACCACGAGCCGTCCTTCGCGCGCCGCGCGCAACCGGGCCAGCAACTCTTGCCGATGCTGCGCGCAGGCGAACTCGACGCCGCGATCCTCGGCAACGATCTGCCGGACGAACCCGGGCTTGCGCCGCTGATCGCCGACGCAGCAGCCGCCGATCGCGCGTGGTACAGCTTGCATCGATATGTGCCGATCAATCATGTCGTCGTGGTCAGGAAGGAACTGGTCGATCAGCATCCGGACGCGGTACGGGCCGTCTACGACCTGTTGCGGCGAGGCAAAGAGTCGGTGGCGAATGGTCGGGACGCGAGCAAACCCGATCCGCTGCTGTTTGGCATCGATGCGCTGCGCGGACCGCTCGAAGAGACGCTTTCGTTCTGCGAGCGCCAGCAACTGTTGCCGCGCAAGATGAGTGTCGACGAAATTTTTGCAGACTGTCTCGACGTGCTCGGCGACGCCGCCCGCTAGTTCGACAGACACCGCTCCAACCAGTCCAAGCGAATTCAAATTCGCCGCCGTTTCAGAAGGAGACATCATGAGCTTGCCCGGCAAGGCCGCATCCAAACCCCGGGGACGCCAGCCGTTCTATCGCGATCTGTCTTTCCAGGTTCTCGCCGGCATGGCGCTCGGCGTTGCCGTCGGCTACTGGTTTCCGAAGTTCGGCATCAACCTGCAGCCCGTCGGCGACGCGTTTATCCGCGTCATCCAGATGCTGATAGGGCCCATCATTTTCTGCACCGTTTGCAGCGGCATTGCCGGTGTGCGGGACTTCAAGAAAGTGGGCCGCGTCGCTATCAAGGCGTTGTTCTACTTCGAGGTGGTGACGTCGCTCGCACTCGTGATCGGACTGGTCGTCATCAACGTGCTGAAGCCCGGCGTCGGCATGAATGTGGACATGAGCAGCATCCATTCGTCGGCTGTCGATGCGTATGTCGCGAAAGCACATCACGTCGTCACGACGAGCGAGTTCCTGCTGAACGTGATCCCTCATACGGCAATCAGCGCGTTTGCGGGCGGCGACGTGTTGCAGGTGCTGTTCTTCTCCGTGCTGTTCGCGTTCGGTCTCGCAGCGATTGGAGAGCGCGCCCGTCCGGCGATGGATCTGATCGATTCGGTGTCGAGCGCGCTGTTCTGGATCATCGGCCTGACGATGAAGGTCGCCCCGCTCGCCGCGTTTGGCGCGATCGCCTTCACGGTGAGCAAGTTCGGCTTCGGCACGCTGATCTCGCTCGGCAAGCTGATTCTGGAGTTCTATCTGACCTGCGCGCTTTTCATCGTGCTGATTCTCTGGCCGATCGCGAAGGTGAACGGCTTCAGCCTGTTGCGACTGATGCGCTACATCGGCGCCGAACTGTTGCTCGTGATCGGCACGAGTTCGTCGGAGACCGTGTTTCCGCAACTGATCGACAAACTTGAACGGCTCGGTTGCGAAAAGTCTGTTGTCGGCCTCGTCTTGCCGACCGCGTACACGTTCAATCACGACGGCACATGCCTCTATTTCGCCGCTGCCGCTGTGTTTCTAGCACAGGCAACCAACACGCCAATGACGTGGCACGACCAGCTGGTGCTGCTCGCAGTGCTGCTGCTGACGTCGAAGGGCGCGGCAGGTGTGTCCGGTGCTGCGATTGCCGTGCTTGCCGCTACGCTGGCCGCGTCGAATACCATCCCTGTGGAATCGATTGCGCTGATTCTCGGCATTCACAAAGCACTGTCGAGTGCGTTCGTGTTCACGAACATCGTCGGCAATAGCGTCGCAACGATCGTGGTCGCCAACTGGGAGAAGGCGCTCAACCGCACTGCCCTGCGCAATGAACTCAAGACGGGATTCAAACCGATGGACACGTCGATCGGCGCGTTGAAACAGTCCGGCGGCAGTTCGGCTGGGAGTTGATCTGGCCGATGGTAGGTGGTGACGGAATCCGGCACTGCCTGCCCATACAAAAAATGACTCCCGCAAACCATACACAATATTTAGTCATACGAATCGTATAGCAGTAGCGGGGCATCGCATGACGGACGCGGAGAAGTTAGGCCGCCCGTCAGCGTCGACAAGACATCAAAAAACAGGAGACAGGTGTGAAAAGAAAGTGGACGAACCGCATTGGACTGGGACTGGGCGTATCGACGGCAATTGGGCTTCTCGCGGCCACGTCCGCGCATGCGCAATCGAGCGTGCAACTCTTCGGCACGGTAGACGGCGGCGTGCGGCATCAGACCAACGCGGCCGCCGGCGGCGGGTCGGTAACGACGATGAATTCGAACGGCTACTACAGCTCGAACAAGCTCGACTTCCGCGCTAGAGAAGATCTCGGCGGCGGATGGAACGCGCACTTCCTGCTCGAAAGCGGCTTCAATCTGGGTAACGGGCAGTTCGACAACACGACGGGCTTGATATTCAACCGGCAGTCATTCGTCGGCATCGGTCACAAGCAATACGGCTCGCTCGATCTCGGCCGCCAATACACGATCGCGCATGACATCATCAGCTTTTACGATCCGTACGGCTTTCATTTCACGCCGATCATTCCGTTGACCGTCGCATCCGATGGCACCCGCAACAACAACGACGTGAAGTACAAGAACACGTTCGGCCCGCTGCTCGTCGAAGCGGACAATTCATTTGGCGGCGTCGCGGGCGACTTCAGCAGCGGCGCGGCGCGCGCGGTCGGCCTCAACTATACGACGGGACCGATAGGGATTGGCGGCCTGTACGGCCATCGCAACGTGCTGGCCGGCAAGACCTACGTCGGCGACAGCTACTACATGGTCGGCGCCAGCTATCAACTCGGCCCGGTACGTTTTTCAGGCGGCTTCATGTCCGAGGACCAGCAGAACCAGGGCGCGCCGCATATGGTCACCAACAACGGCTTTGGCGGCATTGCATGGACCGTGACGCCGTACCTCGTGTTTCGCGGCGCGTACTACCAGACTAATGTCTCGACGGACAAATCGGGGCGTCGCGGGATGTCCGTGCTTTCGCTCGGTTATCTGCTGTCCAAGCGCACCACGCTCTACGCGGAGGGCGACTATACGTCTTACCGGCATGCCGTTGTGAGCACGCTGAATCCGGCCGGCGCGTCGAGCCAGACAGCCGTCACAGTCGGTATCGACCATCTGTTCTAGAACGGGCGGACGCACACACGCGGCCGCGCCGGCCGCGAAGGCGCTCGAAACGCTTAAGACAGCCAGCGCCCGCGAATCGAACGAAGCGCAAAAGCGCGAGCGGTTCGCATCGGGCGTGTTGGGTCTCGATATGTATCGGATGCGAAAGCCACTGGAGAAACTCGGCTTGCAGTAGATCGACTGATGGTCGGGCGGCCGGCTAGCGGGTTCACGGTCCACTCCGTATATGGCTAATAGCCGTGCCGCGTCGATCCGGATAGTTGATCTTCCGCTCCCTTTCGTGATTGACACGTATAAAACGCCAGATATTTTCTAGCGTGTTGCAAGAAAAATGCTATTGAAACATCTACGAAATTCAAGGCATTGAAGCGCGTACGTGATTGGCCTGATACCGAAATAGAACGTCGCATTTTTTCATGATTTGCAATGCTAACATTTGCCTTGATTCGGTGAAGATCCGAGACTACGTTTGTTGTAGTGGATAACGGCTCTCGATGAGGCGTTATGGTAACGAAGCCAATTGAAGATGCGCTGACAAGCGGCATCTGGAGCCGCGTGCGCATCTACCAATAGTGAACGACTACACGGGCATGACTCATGAAAAACAAAAAAATCCCTCACGGTCACAGCGACAATCGTGAAACTCAGATTCGGTTTTTCGTTGAACGTTGACTGGTTGCTTCTCGCTGCTTTTAGCGGGGGAGATTCATTCACTACCCGCTTCTGCTGAAGGGGAGGTCTCATGCAAGTTGCAATTGACACCATGCGGCGGCTCGTTCTTGAAACGATCGGCAAGGCGTCTCTGCTCGGTCTGGGCGGCATGGCGGCACTGGGGCGCTCTGAGCCTCTCGCCGCGCAGGGTACCCGGTCAAGAATTGCGGTCTCTAGCGTCTCATGGGGACCGAATCGTCTCGACATTTTCGGACTCGGTACCGACGACCAGATGTTCCACAAGGCGTGGGCCCGTGCATGGTCTCCCTCCCCGAAGGACTGGGAGCCTTTGGGTGGCAGGTTCAACAGCTCGCCAGCGGCCGTATCCTGGGGCCCCAACCGACTCGATATCTTCGGCCTCGGCACCGACAACCAGATGTTCCACAAAGCCTGGGCCGGCGCATGGTCTCCCTCTCCGAAGGACTGGGAGCCTTTGGGTGGCAGGTTCCACAGTCCGCCTGCGGCCGTATCCTGGGGTCCCAACCGACTCGACATTTTTGGCCTCGGCACCGACAACCAGATGTTTCACAAAGCCTGGGACGGTGCCTGGTCCCCTTCGCCAACGGACTGGGAGCCTTTGGGCGGCAAGTTCAACAGCCGGCCCGCTGTCGTTTCCTGGGGGTCCGGCCGTCTCGACATTTTCGGTCTCGGCACCGACAACCAGATGTTTCACAAAGCCTGGGACGGTGCCTGGTCCCCTTCGCCAACGGACTGGGAGCCTTTGGGTGGCGTGTTCGCCAGCCCGCCTGCTGTCGTTTCGTGGGGTCCCAACCGCCTCGATATTTTCGGTCTCGGCACCGACCACCAGATGTTCCACAAAGCCTGGGACGGTGCCTGGTCGCCTTCACCGAAGGACTGGGAGCCTTTGGGAGGCCGGTTCAACAGCCCGCCAGCGGTCGTCTCGTGGGGTCCTAATCGCCTCGATATTTTCGGTCTCGGTACTGACAACCAGATGTTCCACAAAGCCTGGGCCGGTGCATGGTCCCCCTCGCCGCAGGACTGGGAGCCTCTGGGAGGCAGGTTCAACAGCGCGCCGGCAGCCGTCTCATGGGGCCGCAACCGCCTTGATATTTTCGGTCTCGGCACTGACAACCAGATGTTCCATAAAGCATGGAACGGCGCATGGTTGCCCTCACCGAGGGACTGGGAGGCTTTGGGTGGCGTATTCAACATCCGCTAAGAAATCCTGATTACTTCAACTTTGACGTCACAACATGAATATTTTCAGCGACGCTTTTTCGTCACTGTCATCAAACCCAAAGAAGACAATGACAGCAGGCTGCCGACGACGCCCCTCGCCGACAGCAAGACACAAGGAAATCAGCTCCCCGACTCGACGCGTGCTTTCATCGAGCCTCGAGACACTCGTCAGCGGACCGCCAGCCATTCGATGAAACACTCGCGGCGCCCGCCCTCACCGACACTCGCAGCGACCGCGTGCCAGCGTACTTCCCTGCGCAGCAGGCACCGTGAAACGCCGACGACACGCAATCAGAGCGACGGGTCAAGTGGCGTGATGCGCGCGAGCATCAGCGTATATTCCTCCGCGGCAATCTGGCGGAACTTCATGTCGATCACGGCCATGCGCTGGTCGTCGGCGATATCCGGAAAGAGCCGTTGCGCGGCATCTTTCAGCACGATGTCGGGATGCGCGACGCACGGCAGATCTTTCGACGCCGTCGAATCCAGCGCCTTCACCAGCAGATAGATGGGCACGACGTCCGCAAGACCGACGGGAACCAGCTTCGCCGCCGCATCGCCGAAATGGCGCCGCACGATCGCCTGCGAGCCGAGGCGCAGCATGTAGCGAAACGGCATGCCCGTGCGGATCGACAGCAGTACGGGGTCGACGGCCGCCACCTGCTCGACGGAGTTGATGCCTTCGGCCTCGAAGGTCGCGACGATCGGCAACGTCACTCCTTCGAGCGTGATGAGCCTGTCTGGCGCGTTCTCCGTCTTGTCCGCTTCGGTGAGTTGCGGAAAGCCGAAGCGGCGGATCAGTTTGAGCAGCGCATCCACTGGAAAGGTACCGAGCGCGAAGGCCATTGCCGCGCGTGCGCCGTCGGACTGCGTCGCATTGTTGATGACGAGCGCGAGTGGAATCGCGAGAAAAAGGCGCAGCGCGTACCAGTAGACGTCGGCGACGTTGAGCGACTTGCGGCGGATGGAGAGTACGGAATCGCTCACGACGAACATGAACGAGCCCGCGAACGACGCCATCAGCACGCGCTGGCTGATGCCATAGATGCAGCCGGACGATTCGCTCATCGCGCATGGCCTCACATCGAAAAAGCTCGTGCCGACGAGCCCCGCCGCCGCGTAGACGACGGCGAGCAGGATGAACACGGCGGGCACGAACGGCACGAGGCCGTATTGCTCATGATAGACGCGTGCGAACAGGCGCTCGCAGATGTCGAGCCGCTCGTCAGCCGCGCGCTGCCAATGTCCCGCCGCAGGACGCGGCGCCGGCGGCGAGCACGGTAGCGCGCCGGCGTCCTCTAGCGCGTAGATGAGCCGCTGCGACCAGAAGCGTTGCAGATACGCCGATAGTGCGCTGCCCTTCAGGCTGTTTTGAAACTCACGATAGCGCGTGAACCAGATAAGGCTCAGAAAGACGATGAGCGGCGTGCCGACCATGATCGTCGTGAACGCCGCGAGCATAACGGCGAGTTCGAGCGATGCGTCCTCGGCCTTCACGGCGTAATGGATGAATGCCGCGCCCGCGAGGTTGATCGCGATGAGGCCCACGGTCAGCATGATCGCGCGACGCGGGCCGGTGAGGTGGCTTTCGGTGAGAGGAGTGGGTTTGCGGTAGGTGCCCGATACCGGCAGGGTGGTGGAGGTGGTGGACATGGTGTGGCTCTCCAACGGTTTGCTCGTTACTCAGCGATGCAACATTTCATCCTGGCACATGCGCAGGCAATGAGCGATGCCTCGCTAGCGGTCAGATGCGAGTGAATGTGTCGAAGACCACATTCGATGCCCTGCCCCACTGGCGCGCTGGAAAATACCTGCTAAAACCCTAAACAAGACCCGCCTCGCGCGCGGAATGGTCAGAGATGCAATCCATGTATCGCACCGACGCCCCGCCCGATCCTGCTCTTCATCGGCCTCTTAATTAAAACAGCCTCATCACTCCATCGGCCTTGTCGCATCCGTTCGCATTCGCGCCATGCGTGCGGCGTAACCATGATTCGATGTCTCACGATATGGAGTACCACATGGACCAAACCACGTTCATGGCTGCGACGGGCAGCACCCAGGCGAGTGCCGCGCTGTGGCTCAACGCAGTGCAAGCCGCGATGGACCGCTTCCAGATCAACACGCCCGTGCGCCAGGCTGCGTTTCTGGCGGAAGTCGCGTTTGAAAGCGGCCGCTTTCCGCCTCCACCCGTGTCGGAAAACTTCAATTACTCGGTAGCAGGCCTGCAGTCGACATTCCGCTCGCTGACGTCCGCGCAATGCGCGAGCCTCGGGCGTCAACCCGGCGAGGCGCGCGTGCCACCCCAGCGCCAGCAGCAGATCGCCAACCTTGTCTACGGCGGCCGCTTCGGCAACGGCCCAGCCGCGACGGGCGACGGCTGGAGGTATCGCGGCTCGGGCCTGATGCAGTTGACGTTCAAGGACAACTTCGCCCGCGCGGGCCAGGCGATCGGCGCCGATCTCGTCGGCAATCCGGACCTCGTGCGCAACGACCCCGCCACCACCGCGCTGGTGTCCGCGTGGTACTGGCAATCGCACGGCTGCAACGAACTCGCCGACGCGAACAGCTTCAACGCGATCACGTCCCAGATCAATCCGGCGCACGCGGGCGACACGGACCGTCAGGCAGCATTCCAACTCGCGAGCAACGCGCTCCACGTATCGCATGCTGCCGGAGCGGGCGGCCCGGCCGTCGCGTGATGCCTTGATGACGGCGGCGGGCTTCATGATCATGCTGACGTGCAGGCATGAGTGAATTCGCCGCCGCTGACGAGCTTGCCCACCTTTTGATATTCGCGTTGCGTCGCGGATTGCGACACACGCCGCGCGAACCTGATCTCGATCTCGTGCTAATGGCGCGCCGCTACAACCGGTTGCGTGAGCGTTCCGCAACGGAAATCCATGGCCGCACACGCATGGCGTAAACGACTCTAAAGTTGTCGTTTGCGACAGTACCGCCGGAACCGCTCCGTCACTAGACTCATCTCCGTTGCACCTCAACATAAACAGTCACCGGAGAAGTCTTCATGAAGGTTTTCGCCATTGGTTCGATCCGTCAGGCGTTCACGCCGGAACAGCGGCAGCGCATCATGCCGAAGGAAGTCCCCGACACGCTCAAGCTCTACCTCGACGGCACCATCGAGCAATTCTGGTTCCGTGACGATCCGGCGACGCCGGGCGTCATCTTTCTCATGAACGTGGAATCGGTCGAGCACGCAAAGGCGGCAGTGGACGCGTTGCCGCTCACCGCCGAAGGTCTCATGAGTTTCGATCTGCTACCAGTCGGGCCGCTTGCGCCGCTTCGTTTGCTGATCCAGTAAAAGCAACGCTGCAGGTGCCGCCGTCGGTGATACGAGACGGCGGCACATCTTCAGGGCAGTTCGCTATCCGGCGCGAAGCGTCGCGCGTACTCTCGTGGACTCACACCCATTCGCCGCGTGAACGCTTTTCTTAGCACGTCGCCGCTGCCATAGCCGCACCGGCGCGCTATCTCTTCCATCGACCGCTCGCCGAGTTCGAGTGCGCGGCGAACGGCTTCGAGCCGTACATCTTCGACATATTTCGCGGGCGTCGTCTTCAATTCACGCTGAAACATGCGAATCAGGGTTCTCACGCTCGTCGACGCCTTGTCCGCCAGCATGTCGGTTGTCAGATCCGTATGCAGATGCTCGCTAATCCAGAGGCACAAATCGTCGATGCTTGAGCCCGACACGCGCTGCGATTGAAGGGCGACGCTAAATTGCGCCTGGCCACCTGGACGTCGCAGAAACAGGACCAGGTTTTTGGCGATCTCCAAAGCAGCGTCATTGCCCAGGTCTTCACCGACAAGAGCCAGTGCAAGATCGATTCCCGCCGATACCCCAGCCGACGTATACAAGTTGCCATCTTTCACCCAGATAGGCACGGGGTCGACCTGCACGCCGGGATATCGCTCGGCAAGGTGCTGCGTCATCCGCCAATGCGTCGTTGCCCTGCGGCCGTCCAGCAGCCCCGCTTCCGCCAGCGCAAACGCGCCGACGCAGATCGAGCACACGCGACGCGCTGTGTTCGAACGCTTCCGGAGCCAGTCTATGGCTGACTTGTCGAACCGGTCGATCGAATGGAAGCCAGTCGTCACGATCAATGTATCGATTGGCCTGTTTGACCGACGCTCTGTTTCGAGCGTTCGGTGGCCCTTGAGTCCGATACCTGTTTCGCTTTCCAGATGGACGTCCGAACCCGCGCACACCAGTTCGAGTGAATAAGGAGCCGGAGCGCCAGCGTGCAGCTGATTTGCGGAGGCGAACACTTCTGCAGGACCGATTACGTCGAGCGCGTCGACGGGCGGCAAACCGAGAATCACAACGCGCTTTCGCGTCGTACCCGATATCGGACCGGATGCTTTCCTCATCGACTGCTCCTGTGAAAACACGTCGTTTTTCATTTTGGCATAAATCGTCCAAAAACAGTCATATGTGACACGTGACGTGTTTATACACTCGATGGTCAAACTCGATACTGGAGGCTGTATGAGCACAATCGTTACCATCGGAGGAATCAGCGCTCCCGATTCCGACTTCACCCGTCAGGCAAACTCGCTCGTCGAACGCGTTCATTCAAAAGCGCTGCTGAACCACGTGCATCGAACGTGGTGGTTCGCCGAATTCCTCGGCAGAACGCGCGGTTTGAAATACGACCGAGAAGTCGTCTACCTTGCTTCCCTGCTTCACGACCTAGGCCTCACAGACGCATTTGCCGCCGATCAGCGCTTCGAAGTCGACGGCGCCGATGCCGCGAACCTGTTCCTGACCGCGAACGGCTACCCGGAACAAAAAGCGGAACTCGTGTGGGACGCGATCGCGCTTCATTCGAGCGCCGGCATCGCCGACCGCAAGCAGCCAGAAATCGCCCTGGTCTACATGGGCGCTCACGTGGACGTCTTTGGACTGCGGCTGGACGAAATCACGCCGTCGCTCGTCGACGATGTGCTGGCGCTCTATCCACGCGCCGGCTTCAAGGCGGCCTTTGCCGAAGCGCTGGCGGAAGTTGTCAGGAAGAAGCCCCACACGGCGTTGGGCACCGGTCTGGTCGATATCGGACATCGGCACGTACATGGTTTCGACTGCGCGAACGTATGCGACCTGCTCGAACACGCGCCGTTCGAAAGCTGAAACGCAGTGTTGCAGCAAAGATTCGTTGACTCGCATTTAGATGATGACTATCATCCAAAACATCGAATCACGGAGCGCAGAAAACCATGCGGAAGTCCAGGGAAGAAACGGCCGATACACGTCGGCGGATCGTCGAAGTCGCCAGCCGGGAATTCAGGACCAACGGCATTCAGGCAACCGGACTTGCCGATCTGATGTCCGAGGCGGGACTTTCGCATGGCGGCTTTTACCGGCATTTCGATTCCAAAGATCAACTGGTCGCGGAAGCATGCGAGTCGGGACTGACAGCGATCATCGGAAGACTCGAAGCAGCGGCGAGTGGATGCGAAGGAAAAAAAGGGTTCAAGGCCATCGTTGACGCGTATGTGTCGTCGTCGCATCGGGACGCGCCTGCGGACGGCTGTCCTCTTGCCGCGATGGGCAGCGAACTGGCGCGTGCGGACGAACAGACTCGCGCAGTCGCTTCGCGCGGATTTGATGAACTCGTCGACGTGTTGGCAAAGCGGAACGGACGGCGGCGGCGCGAGGCGGCAAGATCAGAGGCCGTCTTCGCACTGTCGGCGATGATCGGCGCGATCACGATGGCCCGAATCACAGACGACCCTGACGCAGCAGCAGCGATCCTGCAGGACGTCAGGCAACACCTCGAAGCAATGTAAGCGATACCGAGTCGTTGGAACGGAGTCGTAAGTACACGCGTAAAAATGTGCATATGCACTTCAAAAATTTCGAAGCATCCCCTGCACTCTTGGCGAGTGTTCAAACCGTTAGATTGGAGAGTTCATCATGAAGCAACGCAAATACCTCATTACTGGCGCCACCGGCAAAACGGGTGTCCACACCATTCGTCATCTTCTGAACGCCGGACATGCCGTTCGCGCCTTCGTACACAGCGAAGACGAGCGCAGCGAAGCACTGCGTAGTCAGGGCGCTGAAATCGTCGTTGGCGATCTTCTCGAACACGACGACGTGATCCGCGCCATGGTAGGCGTAACGGGTGCCTATCTGTGCTATCCCGTGCGTCCGGGCTTTATCCAGGCCACCGCGTATTTCGCGGACGCGGCGCGCCGCGCAGGTGTCGAAGTTGTCGTGGAGATGTCGCAGATTTCCGCGCGGGAAGATTCGCAGAGTCACGCCGCACGCGATCACTGGATTGCAGAACGCGTGATCGACTGGTCAGGCGTTCCCACCGTGCATATTCGCCCGACGTTCTTCTCCGAATGGCTCGTCTTCCCGTGGGTGCGCGATCAGATCGTGCAGGATGGCAAGATCACGCTGCCGTATGGCAACGGACGTCACGCGCCGATTTCCGGCGAGGATCAGGCTCGACTGATCGCGGCCGTGCTCACGAACCCGTCTGCGCACATCGGCAAGACCTATCCGCTGCTTGGACCGGTTGAGATGAACCAGCAGGAAATCGCCGATGAAATCGGCAAGGTTCTGGGTCGCAAGATCAGCTACAGCCCGTCGACGATCGAACAGTACCGTGAGCATCTCGAGAAATACAACCTGCCGGAGTTCATGATCCAGCACTTTCTCGCGATCGCCATCGATTACCAGAACGGCATTTTCTCGGGCGAGGACGGCGTGATCGGCAAGATCACGGGGCAGGCACCTCAAACCGTCAGTGACTTCGTCAAAGCGCATCGCCAGGTTTTCGAGCAGTAATCCGTGATGAATGCGGCTCGCGTTGTCGAACCGCGTTCTGCCCAAACGCCCTTCCTCACGCGACCCAACCAAGGAGTACATGCAATGAAACTCAGCGGCAACACTATCTTCATTACGGGAGCGACCTCGGGCATTGGCCGCGGACTCGCCGAAGCATTTCACAAGAAGGGCAACAAGGTCATTATCGGTGGGCGCCGGAAAGCGCTGCTGGATGAAGTGACGAAGGTCAATCCCGGCATGGACTCCGTCGAGATCGACGTGACCAACCCAGCGCAAATCGCAAGCGTGGCCGAGCACCTGATTAAAACGTATCCATCGCTGAATGTGGTCATCAACAACGCCGGCATCATGCCGTTCGACGATGTGACGGGGCCGCTCGACGATTCGCAAGCCGTGCATCTCATCAACACCAATCTGTTGGGCCCTGTGCGTATCAGCGGCGCGTTCATCGAGCATCTGAAGAAGCAGCCGGAAGCGTTCGTCATCAACAACAGTTCGGTTGTCGCTTACGTTCCGATGGCGATGTCAGCGCTGTACTCGGCAACGAAGGCTGCCATTCACTCGTACTCGCTGTCCCAGCGTTTCGCGTTGCGCGATACCTCCGTCCGTGTTCTGGAGATCGTGCCGCCGTGGGTGGATACCGATCTCGTCTACAAGAGCGGGGACCCACGCGCAATGCAACTGGAGCCTTTCATTGCAGAAGCATTTGCTCTGCTGGAACACGCGACCACAGAAGTCGTCGTCGAGTCGGCCCAACAGTTACGAAATAGCGCAGGACTGAACGAGCATGGCATCGTCGACTACTTCAATCAGATGTTGATTGATGAGCCTCTGCCTATGCCCTGACGTCTGGCGCGGTGGTCATCGAAACGTTGCATTCGCTTCGAGCAGTTGATGATGACGTGCTTCCGTTGCGTCATCGACGGGAAACATGCATTCGAGACGTAGCTCCTGCGCCGCGATGCTTTGCGGCGCGCCAACGCTCGTGACCATCGAAAAGTAACGAAGCACCTCTCCACCGTTGACGAACCCGATTGGAATGACGGGCATGGCGGGTGCAGCCCAGGACGCATGTCCCGTCTTCCAGTCGCGTGGTACATCTGGATAGGCAAGCAGTTCATCGAGCAGACGCGCGGTGCCGTCGTCTATTACACGGCCCACCGATTCCCGGTGTACCCGCTGCAGCAGGCTTCGCGCAACGCTGTCCCATTCGTCTACGAATGGGCGCATTCCCTGCGGATCGAACATCAGATGCAGCATGTTGCGCGGGCCTTTGCGCGCGGCCATGTCGATGAAGCAGTTGAAAAAGCGCGGCGCGGCGTCATTGGTCATCAGGACGTTCCAATGCCGGCCCATCACGATGGCGGGAAACGGTTCGTGCTGGCGAACGACCCGCTCCAGTGCGCGAACGACACCATGCATTTCCTGCGCATTCCACGGTGCCTCCGAATACACCGGCGCGTAACCAGCGGCGAGCAGCAGCGCATTGCGCTCGCGCAACGGCACGTCGAGCGCCTGCGCGAGAGTCAGCAGCGTCTCCCGGCCCGGCACACTGCGCCCGCTTTCAATAAAGCTGATCTGACGCTGCGAAATACCCGCTTCGAGCGACAGATCGAGCTGACTCACCCCGCGCACGTCACGCCAGTAACGGAGCAAGTTGCCGAGTTCGCCCGACGGCGTTTTTGAATCGCGGCTGCTGACATTCATCGGATTTCCTCCGATCGAAGCGGGTCACTATAACGGACTCACACGATGCCTGCACGCCAGACAAATTCTTCGAACGGCGCTTCGAGTCCCGGCTGCGTCACGCTACTCGTGTAGTTCGTGATGGTCGAAGCGGCAACCACCGCGATGACTTCGAGTAGTTGTTCGGCGCTGAATCCGGCATCGAAAAATCGCTGCTGGTCCGCGTCGGAAAGCCGCCCGCGCTGTTCGATCAACGTGCGCGCCGCTTTGGAAAGCGCCGCGAGTTGAGGGTCCGCAGGCGACGCACCGCGCCGGATCGCATCGACATCGGCGGACGATACGCCTTGCTTCAATGCGAGCGCCGTATGAAAGGCAACTGGCCATTCGCTGGCGTTTGTCACTGCATTGGTCAGCAGCAACGTTTGAATCTGCGGCTCGGTCAGACTGCTCGCATGCACTCGCTCGAACAGCCCGATGAAACCGTTGATCAGCACCGGCGACGCGGCCATCTTTGCGGCAACGTTCGGGATCGCGCCGAACGCCTGTTGCAGTTGCTGAAGCACGGGCTTCGATTGCAGCGGAGCGGATTCGAGCGTGTGAACGGGATAGCGGGACATGGTAGCTCCTTGGCTGTGAGCGCCACCGGATCGATTGGTGACGCGACAGCCAAAGAGTAGACGCCACGGTTCAGCGCGCCAATTACATCGCATGTAATCACCGCGCGGCCGATTAACCCTGTCCGCCCAGCGTCAGTCCGTGCTGCCCCTTGTACGCGGCCACTGCCGGCGTCGACCACCCTTCGAGCAGATCTGGCGCAAGCCGATAGATTTCGACGCCGAGCGGCCGGCACACCTCTAGCGGATCGCGCGCGTCCGGTCCCCACATCGGCAGAGAAAGATCGCCGCCGGGACAGGTCGACAGCGCGCAAAGCAGATCGATCTCCGCGAAGAACTCCAGATAATCGCCCTTCTTTGCCGGACATGCCTTCATGAAGTACTTGTCGTCGAGATTCAGACCTGTGCATTGAAAAACGTTGAGCACGTCGTGTACGTCGTACTCGGTCAGACCATACGGCGCAACCGCGCGCGTGAGATTCGAATGGCAATGAAAGTGAAAGTCTTCACCCGTCAGCATGCGGTTCACGTACGGGTCACAGCGCGTGCCGAGCAGATCGTGTACGCGACCGCCGTGCTCGTCGATGCCGTAACTGGCGAGACTGTCGTCGGTAATCGTCACCATCGGACGCAGAAACGGAAGTGTCGACCAGAGACGGTCTAACGTGCTGACGTGCGCGGCCTGCAACTGACGCGTGCGCGACGCCCACATCCGTTCGCGCGGATTGTGCAGGTTCCACATGTTGAGATCCGCCACCTGTGGCCCTTCGATCGTCACGATACGGAAGACATGCCCGGCGGGCACGGTCCACGCCTGTCCTGATCGAATCGGAATCACGATCGATTCGATCAACTCGCGGCCATCGTGCTCTGCAGCAATGCGTCGATAGAATGCCTTGTCGACGTCGAGCGCGGAGCCCTTGGTCGTTTGGTAGGCGGCAGGGTAGTTCAACATGAGATCGCTCCTTGATGAGGCGGCCGGCGTGTCCATGCTCTCGTGGCGCCGTTCGATACGCCCAGCCGCGAGATACGTCACAAATAGTCGAGCATTGCGTGCTCGGACTCCGTCAGATAGTCGGCGAGCGCTGCTTGCGCCTTGTCGAGATGGCCGCGCTCGATCAGCGCGAATATGCGCTGGTCTTTCGCAACCCACGGCTTCTGGAAGCGCTTTTCGTCCGGTGCGGACCCAAACACCAGCCGCAGTTGCGCGAGAATCGTCGTGAAGAATGCGTCGAACAACGCGCTGTGCAGCAAGCGCACGATATGTCGGTGAAACAGCAGGCTATACGTGCCGACGGCGCGCCAGTCTTCGCGTTCGAGGGCCTCTTGCGCGCAACGGATCGCTTCACGCATCAACGCGAGATCGGCTTCTTCGATGGGCTCTTCGCGCACCAGCGCCTGCAATTCGAGCGTGCGCCGCACGCGGTAGATATCGCGCACGTCGTGGCGCGTGAGCGTGCGCACGATCACGCCACGGTGCCGGTAATGCACTGCAAGCCCTTCGCGGCACAGCAGCCGCAGTGCTTCGCGCAGCGTATTGCGCGACACGTCGTGCAATTGCGTCAGATCGTTCTCGACGAGCGCCGTGCCGGGCAACAGCTTGCCCTCGATGATGTCGTCGCGGATCGTTGTCAGGATGCGGTCCGTCACTGACTGATCGGCCTCCGCAGCTGACGGTGCGGGCGCAGATTTAACGGACGTACGTACTGTTGTCATTCGTAAGCTCAGGCGATATGAACGTCTTTAAGAAAACTGGCGATGCGCGAGGTTTTCTGTTTCGCGAGTTCCAGTGGAGGACCATCGCTGAGTATCGTACCGCCTTCCATGAATATCACCCGGTCCGAGATGCGGAACGCGAATTTGATTTCGTGCGTGACGATGATCATCGTCATCCCGTCGCGCGCAAGCTGCTCGATGACTTTCAGTACTTCCTGCACGAGTTCCGGGTCGAGTGCGGAAGTCGGTTCATCGAACAGTACGATTGATGGCTGCATTGCCAGCGCGCGTGCAATCGCCACGCGTTGCTGCTGTCCACCCGACAACTGATGCGGATACTTGTGCGCATGCCCCGCCATGCCGACTTTCGCCAGAATCCGCATGCCGGATTCTTCGAGCGCGCTGCCCTTCAGACGGTTGTGATAACGCGGCGCGAGCGTCACGTTTTGTAGTACGGTCTTGTGCGGAAACAGATTGAAACTTTGAAACACCATGCCGATGTCAAGAATACCGCGCATGTAGTCGCCGTGTCGCGCCTTGTGATGACCGAGCAGCGTGGACTGCAGGAACGCGCGTCCGTGCAGGCGCACTTCGCCGTCATCGAGTGTTTCGAGGCCGTTTAGCGTACGGATCAGCGATGTCTTGCCCGAGCCCGACGGTCCGATGATCGACACGACCTCGCCGGCCTTCACCGTCAGATCAATGCCCTTGAGCACTTCGTGCTGGCCATAGCGCTTGCGAATGCCGACCGCTTCGAGTGCGCGTCCGGTGGCCCGGGAGTCGGCGGGTTTCGCAGCGGCATTCGATGCATCGACCGGTAGCACCGTGACGTCGATCATCACGGCATGCTTGCGGCGCGTGACGTCGAGGCGCTTTTCGAGCATCTTCAGCAGATGGCCGAACACCGTGACGATCAGCACGTAATAGAACGACACCGCGAGCATGGTCTCCAGCACCTTGAAGTTCTGCGTATAGAGACGCTCGCCAACCAGCAGTATTTCAGCAAGAGAAATCACCGACACCAGCGACGTCAGCTTGACGATCGTGATGTACTCGTTGATCAGCGACGGCAGCGCAACCCGGAATGCCTGCGGCAGCACGATCAGGCGTTGCAGCCCGACAAATCCGATGCCGAGCGCTCTGCCCGCTTCGAGTTGTCCCTTGTTGAGCGCGAGCAGACCGCCGCGATGAATCTCGGCGATATACGCGGTTTCGCTGATCGACAATGCGATCAGTCCCGCCCAGAACGGATCGGACAGCACGCCGCCCGACCACGGCAACACTTGTGGCAGGTTATAGACGAAGATCAGCAGCACCAGCAGCGGCAAGCTTCGGAACAGCCAGATATAAGCACCACACGCGACGCGCAACGGCAAGAGCGTGGATTGCTTGCCAAGCGCAAGCATGAATCCCGCGACGATGCCGATCAACCATGTCGCCACGCTCAGTTCGACGACGAGCCACGCAGCTTTCCAGAATGCCGCGTCGACGAGTAGCGACGCCGCGTAATGCCAATCGAACAACATGCGACTCCCCTTCCCGCGCGCTGCGATGCGAAGCGCGCGTGGCGATGCGAGCCGTCAGGCCCGCCAGACAATGGAAAAACGCGGCGTTACTTCTGCGCGCTTCCCAGCGCGAGGGCGATGTCGCCGCCCGTCGGTTCGGCGACGTTGTATTGCTTGAGCAGCGCCGCGTATTCGCCCGACGACTTCATCGACGCCAATGCAGTCTTCAACTGCGACAGCAGCGCGTCATTGCCCTTCTTCACGCCAAGGCCGATCACCACCGGGTAGAGCGGCACCGTCGACGTAATCGCCACGCGACCGCCAAGCCGGTTCGCCGTGATCTGCGCGACAGCCGAATCTTCGAACTGCGCATCGACGGCATGCGACAGCACGGCTTGCGCCGCTTCCGGCGAGGTCTCGAACTCGCGCACATCGATGGCGCCGCGCCCCGCCGGGACGCACACCTTGCCCGATACATCGGCGAGCTTCGGAATCCACGACGCGCCCTTGATCGAACTGACCCGCTTGCCGCACAGATCTTCCGGTGTCTTAGGCGCGAAACCCGCGCCGCTGAGCGCGAGCAGCGAGCCGCCCGTCTTCAGGTAAGGCAGAAAGTCGATCTGCTTGGCGCGCTCGGGCGTCACGTACAGCGCAGACGCAATCACGTCGAACCGGTTGGCGTTGACGCCAAGAATCAGATTCGCGAAGCGCGTGTCGACGAACGACGGCTTGAGCTTCAGATGCGTGGCGAGTTTGCCCATGAACGCGGGATCGAAGCCGGCGGGCGTCCCGTTGTCCAGATAGTCGTAAGGCGGATACGTGAGGTCTGCGCCAATTTGCAGACTCTCGGGTGCGACGGTCCCGGCCGCGGCGGCAACGCTGGCGTGAGTCGCCACGCACAGGGGCACGATCGCGGCGGCGATCTTCATCGTGTGCGACAGGCCCTTGAGGGCCGACTTCGGAAAAATGTGGGCTTTCATGAGGGTCTCGCTCGTCGGGTGGTCGGTTACATTGTTCAACAATGTACAAACTATTGTTGAACAATAAATGAAATGCAAGCGTTTTTTCGTCGCGATGAAAACGTAGGTGGGTTCGACCGGAAAGGAAGGGAACGGCGAAGGTTTCGAGAGAAGTAGGACACCGGGCACTGTCGCCTGACGTTTCGCCGGGATGTCCGGCGAACCCTATGTTTGTGCAGCGACTAACATACGAGCCCGCCTCAATGCTGAACAATGACCCAGTCAGCGCGCCGCCACATACGGCTATAGAACGGGCGGCATCGCGCAACGCGCCGAGGTGGCGTCGATCACCTGGTTGCCAATGAGAAGAACGCACAATGCGTGACTTGCCGACGGTATGGGGAGACCGAAGATGGGCATCATTCGCAAGCGTCTAGCGACGCCGGACGAGCCATGCGACGTGGCGCCAGGCGATGAGCCAGCACAAGATGGCTCCGCGCAGCCGCTCGATGAACCGACTTCGTCCAGCCCCGCTGCGCCTGAGGCTCATCATGCGCCCGACGTGCCCAGCAAACCTTTGCGCCGCTCCAAACGGACACCCGATGTCACTCGCCCGCTGGTGATCATGCGAGTGCAGTCCCGGCCGAAACAACTCCCCGTCGCCAAGGAAGGCGGCGCGCCCGACTGGAGTCTGAGCGCCGGCGTGGCGACCGTCCTGTTCGGCTTCGTGATCGCGTTCGGCACTTACGTTACGTTGACTCAGCGGGAAGCCGTGCAAAGCCGTATGGGGCACTTCGCCAACGTGGACAAACCGCACCCGGCGAAGCGCGATAGTTCGGCGTCGCCGGGTCAACCTGCTTTGGATGTGGCACAGGCCGCGCGCGCGCCGATCGACACGCCACCCGTTCCGGTTGCTGTACACGACACCGCGATACCCCACACGGCTGCCAGCGATGCGGCAAACGCGAGCGTTACCGTCACCCATGAACCTCCGCCCAAGCCACCCGTAACGGCAGCGGCGGCGACCGCTGCACCTGCGCCCAGCACTCCCACCAGCAAGCGGAACGTTGCAAGCGCAACCGCCGCTGCCGTGCGCGCGGCCCCGAAAACGACCGCTCAGGATTCAAGTGCGACCACGACACAAGCCCGCGCTGCGCCGACCATATCGAAGGAGCGACGGACTAGCCCGCAAACTGCGAGAACGGCCTGCGGCGCGCTTGGGTCGTGTGACCAGAACATTGCGCATGTCGAACAAGCGACGCATGAGCCGGCAACTGTGCGGCCTCCCGTAAAGAGCGCGACGACGACAACGGTGATACGAGAGGCTGCAGGTGGCGTACCGGCCGCACCTGTCGCGCAACTCGTTCCGCCGTCGGCACAAGCTGAATCACACACTGAAGCCGCAGCGGCTCTTTCGCTCACCGTGAACAAGAACCTGTTTCGACAGCATTAGAATGTGCCGTCAGTGTGCGGTTCGCGGCGCGGATCTTGAGGCGTAGTGTGGTTTTCCCCGCCACGGCCGCAATGAACAAGCCGCCCTTAGCCCCCGCAGCCACCAGCCTGAACGCATGACAGATATCGATTTTGTGCGTCCGCCTTGCAAAGTTCTGCCCGTCTGTCGCCGTAATTTCCACACGCACCGATGTCCCGATTGTAATTGTCGATGCAATTGGTCTTGACGTCGTTGCAATTCGGCGCGGCAAGGCACCCGAATGAGAGGCCCGCTAAAACGCCCATCAAAATGCTCTTCATGGTTGCTCTCCTTGCTGCGAGGCTCGATCAAAACGAACCGATCCAGATCTGCACGACATACGTCACCAAGTCGGGTGTCGACGCACGCATCGGCGTACACGTGCGGAGTTCTAACATGGACATTGACACCGTCGAGTGGCCGCTTTCGCGTGTCACGATCTACACGTCGATTGTGCCCCTTCGGCGAGGTCGGTGGGCGCCCGCTTCTCACGGATCAGAGGGTTAGCAACGGGTCGCCTGCTGTCTCCGCCCTCCTTCGCGGGGGCAGTTTTATATACCTTGCGGCCATATGAGACGAGTCCTCGAAAGACGCAGACCTCAGTCGATCGCTCGTCGCGGCAGGAATACGAACTGCATAAAGCGGACCCGATTCGGCCACTGGATCCCGGTCCTTCAATCGCGGCTTCCAGGGGCCGACAGTTTCGGATTGCCGGCAGAAGCCGTCCAGCATGTGACATAGAGCTTCACTTCCCCAAAAAGACCGCGGCATCACGTCTGATCTTGGCGACGTTTGGCGAATACTTTGAAAGGGGCATACCATGCATACAGAACTGCTGAATCTAATCAAAGGACAAAGCCATCGCGGCACGAGTTCTTTGAGGCTTGCGCTGAATGCGTTATACGCGTGTTTGTACGCGCTTACCTCGGCATGCTGGTACGGCCGCGACTGGCAGCGGCGAATGACGTCGAGCCGCGGGCAGACGTTTCGAAAGAGCCATGAACTCCCACCCTACGGGTTTGACCGCATTCGTGTTCGCTGGCGGTGGTAGCCTCGGTGCGATCGAGGTTGGCATGCTGCGCGAATTGCTCAAACGCGGTGAGCATCCGGGCTGCCTCGTGGGCGCCTCCGCGGGTGCGATCAACGCAGCGTATTTCGCCGGACGACCGGACGGCGATGGGGTCGCAAGGCTCGAAGCGCTCTGGTGCAAGATCCGGCGGCAGGACATCATGCCGCTTTCCATGCTTGGGCTGCTCGCGATGATTCTGCGCAGCCGTGCGCACCTCGTCGAGGCGAACGCATTGCGCCGGCTGCTGGAGACGCATTTGTCGTACGAACGAATCGAGCAGGCGACCTTGCCGCTTCACATCGTCGCGACCGATATGCTTAGCGGCGACGAAATCGTTCTTTCAACCGGTCCTGTGGTGAACGCCGTGCAGGCGAGCGCGGCGATACCCGGCGTGTTTCCGCCGGTGCGTATCGATGGCGTGGATCTCGTCGATGGCGGCGTTGCCAACAACACACCGATCTCGGTGGCGGTCGCGCTCGGTGCAACGCGCATCATCGTACTGCCGGCTGGCTTCGCATGCACGTTGCGTGCGCCGCCGCGTAGCGCGATCGCGCAGGCCCTGCATGCACTGACGCTCGTCATCGCACGTCAGCTCGTGCGCGACCTGGAGTTCTATTCGACACGTGCGCAGATCTATGTCGTTCCACCGTTGTGTCCACTCGATGTTTCGCCCTACGACTATACGCAGTGCGCCCAACTGATCGAACGGGCCGCGCAGAAGACGCATGCGTGGCTCAGTGATGGAGGCCTGGAGCGCGCGTTGATTCCTGGTGAGCTACGCGAGCATGCCCACGCCGCGCATTGACAGCACAAGTGAGCGGAGACGAGCCGATCACGCGAATTTTGGCTCTGCCTGTACGAGTTCTCCGCGGCTAGTGCTGAATGATCTTGCTCAGAAAATCCTTTGTACGCGGCTGCCGGGCCGTCGGATTGCCGAAGAACTCGTCGCGCGTGCAGTCTTCGAGAATGCGCCCGCCGACATCCATGAAGACGATGCGACTACCGACGCGTGAAGCAAATCCCATCTCATGCGTCACACACATCATGGTCATGCCGTCGTCTGCGAGCGCGGTCATCACGTCAAGCACCTCGCCGACCATTTCCGGATCGAGCGCTGATGTAGGTTCGTCGAACAACATGACAACGGGATCCATCGATAACGCACGAGCAATCGCAACGCGCTGTTGCTGCCCGCCCGACAACGTGCCCGGATATTTGTCCTTGTGGGCCAGGAGGCCGACGCGAGCGAGCATTTTGAGGCCACGTGTTCGTGCCTCGTCGAAGCTGCGTCCGAGCACCTTCGTCTGCGCGAGCGTGAGGTTGTCGGTGACGCTCAGATGCGGGAACAGCTCGAAATGCTGAAAGACCATACCGACACGGCTACGCAGCTTCGGCAGGTCCGTGCGTGGCGAATTGACGTGCGTGCCATCAATATGAATAGTACCTTTCTGGATTGCTTCGAGCGCATTGATGGTCTTGATCAGCGTCGATTTGCCTGACCCCGAAGGCCCGCATACGACAACAACTTCGCCCATCGCGATCGACAAGGAGCATCTGTCCAGCACCTGGACCGTGCCGTACCACTTCGAGACATCGCGCATTTCGATCATGGGCTTCATCTGGCTCATGGATATCCTTCAACGAATAATCTGAACTCGCGTCTGCACGAGTCGCACAGCCGTGGACAACGCCATGCAGACGAGGAAGTACACGACTGCGGCAAGCAGGTAAGCTTCCACCGGCCGGCCGACATTCTTTCCAGCGGTTTCGAATCCCTTTAGCAGGTCGTACGCGCCGATGGCATAGACGAGCGAGGTGTCCTGAAACAGGATGACGACTTGCGTCAGAAACACCGGCAGCATGTTGCGGAACGCCTGCGGCAGCACGACGAATCGCATGTTTTGCCCGTACGTCATCCCGAGCGCAAAGCCCGCATTGAACTGCCCTCGTGCAATAGCCTGAATCCCCGCGCGGACGATCTCAGAGAAGTACGCCGCTTCGAAGGCGACGAACGTCACGATCGCCGACATTTCCGCGCCGACGGGTCTGCCCGTCACGAACGGAATGATGAGGAAGAACCACAGCAGCACCATGACCAGCGGAACGGAGCGCATGATGTTGACGTAAATGGCGACCGGCCGTTCGAGAGCCGGTTTGCCGAGCAACCGCACAAGTGCCAGCACCGTACCGAAGCAGATTCCGCCGAGCGTCGCGACGATGGTCAGCCACACGCTGTAGCCCAGACCTTTCGCGACGAATGGCGCGACGACATCCCAGCGGAAGAAATCGAGGTCGAGAGTGCCTGGCATCGCTTCGACTCCTCAATGAACGGCGGCGGCGCCAGCCGACCCGAACCCAGGAATCCGCGCCCTGCGCTCGATGACATGCATCAGGCGGTTCACGCCGAAGGCCGTCAATCCATACAATACAGTGGCCGCGAGATACATCTGAATGGGTGCGGCGGTTTCCTCTCCCGCCTGTCGGGCGAAGAACGTCAACTCGGTGATAGAGACGGCAAAGGCGACAGACGAATTCTTCACGACGTTCATCGCCTCCGACGTGAGCGGCGGAATGATGATGCGCAAGGCGATCGGCAAAAGCACATGGCGATAGGTTTGCGCTGTGGTCAGCCCAAGCGCGAGCGCCGCATGACGCTGACCGCGCGAAAGCGAGCGGATGCCAGCGCGCACCTGCTCCGCGATGCGCGCCGACGTGAACAAGCCGATCGCAACGATGACGAGCAACGCGGGCGAGCACTTCTTGAGCAGCGGAAAGGCATCGGGAATGACGAAGTACCAAAGAAAGATCTGAACGAGCAACGGAATGTCGCGGAAAAGCTCAACCCACGCCGCGCCAAGTGACGCAAGCCACGGTCTGTCCGGCAACGTGCGCAACGTTCCCACAGCCACGCCGACGATCAACGCGACCAGCAGCGCGCCGAGCGAGACCGTCAACGTCCAGCTCCATGCCGAAAGAATCCAGTTCAGATAGGTCTGGTCGCCACGGCTGCCGAAGCAGTCTGCGATCACATCGCCCGTCGTCGTTTCCTTGCAGAACACGCTCCAGTCCAGCGCCATCTCCTCTCTCCCTGTGTCGACACCATTTCATTACCGCGCCGCGTAGCTTTCCATCGGCAGATCGTTTGGCTGCGCCCACAGCTTGACCAGCGCCTCGGGCGGCTCCATGTTCATCCGGATTCCGCGTGGGGGAATCGGCTGAACAAACCATTTGCTCCACAGCGTTTTCATCTCGCCGCTGGCGTCCATCTTTCGGATCGTGCCGTCAACGACCTTCTTGAAGTCGGGATCGTCCTTGCGGAACATGATGGCAATCGGTTCCGTGTTGAACGGCTCGCCCGTGACCGTGTAAGCGGCCGGGTTGCGCGAGATCGCGATGGTCGCGCGCAGCACGCCCTGATCGAGCACCCACGCATCGGCGCGACCCGATTCAAGCATCAGGAAGCTATCGGCGTGATCCTTGCCGTAGAGGTCCGTCCAGTTCAGGCCCGCCGCGCGTTCATGCTGACGCAGGTGCTGGATCGCAGTCGTTCCCGTCGTCGCCACCACCGTTCTGCCGGACAGGTCGCGCAGGTTACGAATGCCTGAATCCGCCCTTACGGCCATGCGATCTTCTTCGATATAGGTCGTGACCGAGAACGCGACGTCCCGCGCACGCGCCTGGTTGTTCGTCGTCGAACCGCATTCGAGATCCACCGTACCGTTCTGCACGAGCACGACACGATTCTGCGAATTGACGGTCTGATACTTCACATCGAGCTTAGGCAAGCCCAGCTGCGTTTGAATGGCGGAGACAATCTGTTTGCAGATGTCCATCTGAAAGCCGATGGGCTGGCCGTCGCTGCCCGTGTACGACAGCGGAATCGAACTGTCCCGCA
Organism: Paraburkholderia terrae; assembly: GCF_002902925.1. GTDB lineage: Bacteria > Pseudomonadota > Gammaproteobacteria > Burkholderiales > Burkholderiaceae > Paraburkholderia > Paraburkholderia terrae. The sequence goes on from NZ_CP026113.1 coordinate 2,193,645, forward strand.
CACCCAGCGTGATCGACTGCGACGCCTTGATTTTCGCGAGCGTGGATTCTTCCGCTGCGGCGATCTGGGTCGTCATCTGGGTCGTTAAGCAGCAGGCCATTGCGACAAGCATCCATGTTTTCATCGTCATCCTCCGATTCTTGCGAGTCCGCGAATTGCAGTTTGTGGACACATGCTCGGATGCGCAAAAAGCCACGTCTATTCCGATTTCAGGAAGAGTTCGATACGTCGAGCCTATTGAAACGGCGATAAAAAACGGCGATGCCAATCGACATCGCCGCCAGGTGTTACGGGAGGAAAGTTTCGAAAAATCGATGCCGATGTGCTATTCGCCCAGCCCGTGCGCTGCCAGCACCTTATGAAGCCATGCCTGATCGCGAGCGCCCGTAGCGATCTCATCCTTGATGCGAGACTCGTTCGCAGCAATCTTCGCGACTGCATCGAGGATTCTTCGTGCGTCGCTCGCCGGAAAGGACACGACACCGTCTTCGTCTCCGACAACCAGATCGCCCGGCGCAACGACTTGTCCGCCGACAGACACGGGCACGTTGATCGTGCCCGGTCCGACTTTATAAGGCCCACGATGACTCGTACCGCGCGCATAGCAAGGGAAATCGGCCTCGAAAAACGCAGCGCTGTCGCGGATAGCGGCGTCCAGCACGAAGCCTGCGCATCCGCGCTGTTGCGCGTAAAGCATGATGAGTTCGCCGACCAGTGCGTTGGTCGTGTCCGCTCCGCCGTCCACGACGAGGACGTGACCGGGCGACATATCCATCAACGCCTTGTAGATCAGAAGATTGTCGCCAGGGCGTGTCTTGACGGTAAACGCGGTGCCGACCAGCTTCCGGCTGCGGTGATATCGCGTCAGGCCGACCACACCTGAAACGCGCTGAAGGCTGTCGCTGATATGCGGCGTCACGATCTGCCGTAGCGCCTCGACGATCTCGGACGGCGCCAGCGCGGGCGGCGGATGAATATTGAACTCGGAACTCGACACGGCAATGCTCCTCTTCGGTGGCGGATCACTTCCCGCAAACACGCGGGAGAGCGCGGCCAATATCGAGCTTCGTATCCATTCTGTAAATTCCGAAGATCGGAACGAATCGTTCTGCCGGGCGTATCGAATATGCCGTGTCCTAAGCTCGATCCGTCCGCCTCTTGCGCACCGCCGGTGCCTTCCCCACCTGAACCATTCTGCTCCTGGATAGCGCTTCAACGGCTGTGTCGACGATCGGATTCGCCCTCTCCGTAGACCATGCGACGGCCGTAGTGACGACAGTGACCGCCTCTTTCAGAGGCCGGAATACAACGTTATCCGCCGCCATCTTTTTCAGCGAATCGGGCACGAGCGCGATGCCCTGTCCACATCCGACGAAAGCGATTTGCGACGCCACAGAGCGCACTTCGTGCAACACGCGTGGCGAAAACCCTGCGCCTCGACAAGTCGCGATGATGCTGTCGTAGTAATTCGGACTGAAGTGCCGCGAAAACATGACGAACGCTTCGTCCGCAAGCGATGCAAGCCGCACGCGCGGCAATTCTGCAAAGCGGTGCGTCTTCGGCAAGGCCACAGCGAGGCGGTCCTGCTTGAGCGCCAACGACTGAATTGACGGCCCCTGCTCTCCCTCGAGACGCGCGAATGCAAGATCGATGTCGCCGCGCTCGAGTGCTGGCACCGCCTCGACACTGTCGATCTCTTTGACCGAGACGGTTAGCTGGGGAAACTGCGCCTTCAGATGCTCGATGAAAGGCGGGAGCGTATCGATCATCGCGGACGCGATGGCGCCGATCGTCAATACACCGCTTTTTCCCTGCGTCGCTTCCTGTACTGCCAGTTCCAGACGTTCGAGTTGCTCGGCGAATTTTCGAACGGCCGGCAGGATTGCAGCGCCGACCTGCGTGAGCTTCGCGCCATGCCGTCCGCGCTCGAACAACTTGACCTTCAGCGCCTGTTCGAGCACCTGGATCTGTTCGGTCAAAGGCGGCTGGGACATACCGAGTCGCTGGGCGGCACGGCCGAAATGTTCTTCTTCGGCGACGGCGAGAAACAACCATAAATGGCGAACGAGTCGAAAGTTGATCATGACATTGATAGCTTCGGCGTATGAAAGGGTTCCGTTCTTCGGAATTTACATTTGCGACTCTAACGCCGAGACTGCAAGCTCTGCAACGCATCTGGCCATTGACCATGACGCCCCCTTCCCTGCTCGAACGGCTTGCCTCGCTGGATTCCAACACGGTTTCCGATGCGCTCGATTTTCTTGGTCTTCCCGGCGCCACCTTTGGTATCCGGCCGCTTTGGGACTGCCCGCGCGTCGTCGGACGCGCGAGCACGATTCAGCTCGGGCCCAAGACGGATGCGACGCCGACTGTTCATCTCATCACCCCCGTGATCGACGAAATTCGCACGGGCGACCGCGTTCTCGTCATTGCCGGCGGCCTCGAAGGCATTTCGTGCTGGGGCGACATCATCGCCAATGCGGCGACGGCAAAAAAGATTCGCGGCTCGGTGATAGACGGATGTAGCCGCGATATCGAAGGCAGCGAATCAATCGGCTATCCCGTGTTCGGGCGCGGCATCACGATGATCAGCGCACGCAATCGCGTCGCGCAGATCAGTTCCGGCAAGCCCGTGAGGTTCGCGGGCGTCGTCGTGCATGAAAACGATTATGTCGTCGCGGATCGCTGCGGCACGGTGTTCGTGCCCGCCGCGCGTATTGAAGAAGTCGTCGATCTTGGCGAACGCATAGCAAAACGTCAGGACGGCATGGTGATGGCCGTTCGCGCGGGCCGCGCCGTTGCGGAAGTCATGCACGACAAGGAATTCGAAGCCATCTACGTCAAGGAAGCCAAATGAGCGCTGAAGACAAGGAACTCGTCGCCCTTTTTGAAGGACTGGACACGCCCGGCGTCTCTGATGCAATGGACAAGCTCGGCCTGCCCGGCCAATGTCTCGGGATCGCTGCACTGGACGACTACCGGAAAACCGTCGTCGGTCCGGCCTTCACGGTCAAGTATGTGAGCGCGAGCACGCCGCCGGGCAGCGTCGGCGATTTCATCGACGATGTCGCAGAAGGCGATGTGATCGTCATCGACAACGATGCCCGAACGGACTGCACTGTTTGGGGCGACATCATGACCCAGTATGCAGGCGCGCGCAAAATCGCGGCGACCGTGATCGACGGCGTGTGCCGCGACGTGGCCAAAGCGCTCGACGACGGCTATCCCATGTTCAGTCGCGGACGCTTCATGCGAACCGGCAAGGATCGCGTGCAAGTGGAGTCGATCAATGCACCCGTTTCGATCGGCACGGCGCGCGTGAGCGCGCGCGACATCGTCGTCGCGGATGCGAACGGGGTCGTTGTCGTGCCGCGCAAGCGCGCAATCGAAGTTGCCGCGCTAGCGCGCAAGATCGAGGAAACGGAATCGCAGATCCGCGCGCGTATCGCGGATGGCATGACGCTCGGCGAAGCGCGTGCGGCGCTCGGCTATCACATGTTGCAGAGGAAGTCGTGATGGATCAATCTGCTCATCGGCTCAATGTGAATCTCGCGCGTGCGCGGCCTTCGGCAACCTATCGGATGATGGATCGCGCTGCAGCGCGGCGAGCAAGCGGTGCCAGCGTCATCTCGTTGAGCGCAGGCGAACCGGACTTCGATACACCCGACCACGTTCGGGAAGCTGCAATCGAAGCAATCCGCGCCGGGCATACGCGCTACACGCAAGTCGCCGGCATGCGCAGCCTGCGCGAAGCGGTTGCTGGGAAGTTTCAGCGCGAGAATGGACTAGACGTCGGCTGGCAGGACACCATCGTGTGCGGCGGCGGCAAACAGGTCATCTACAACGCGCTGGCTGCAACCCTCAACGGGGGCGACGAAGTCATCGTGCCGGCGCCGTACTGGGTGAGTTATCCGGAGATGGTCGCGCTTTGCGGCGCACGCGCTGTCGTCGTGCCGTGCGGCATCGAAAGCGGATTCAAACTGACACCGCACGCGCTTTTGAAAGCGATCGGCCCACGCACGCGATGGGTCATCCTCAATTCGCCCTCGAATCCGACGGGCGCCGTCTATACGCGCGACGAACTGGCCGCCCTGGCAGATGTATTACTCGCGCATCCGCATGTCCTCGTGCTGTCGGACGATATCTATGAACATCTGATTTTCGATGGCGCGCCTTTCTTCACGATCGCTCAAGTCGAGCCTCGGCTCGCGGCACGCACGCTGACGATGAACGGCGTCTCCAAAGCCTACGCGATGACGGGCTGGCGCATCGGCTACGGAACAGGTCCGCGCTGGCTGCTCGATGCGATGGAAAAGCTGCAGGGTCAGCAGACCTCGGGCGCGAGTTCGATCTCACAATACGCCGCGCTTGCTGCGCTGACCGGTCCGCAGGACTTCATCACCGAATCGTGCATGGCGTTCGAACGCCGGCGCAACCTCGTGGTCGACCTGATCAATGCCGTGCCAGGATTGACGTGCCCGATACCAGGCGGTGCTTTCTACGCATTTGCGTCATGTTCGGCCCTGATCGGCCTGACCACTGCAGGCGGCACGACGCTTCGCAGCGACGAGGATGTTGCGGCAACCCTACTCGACGAAGCAGGCGTAGCGACGGTTCATGGCAGCGCGTTCGGGCTCGGCCCGTACATCCGGATCGCGTATGCGCTCGACGACATGGCGCTGACGGGTGCATGTCGCGCTATCAAAACGTTCTGCTCATCGCTTTCAGGGGGAGGGCTCGTCAGACATGGCTGAACTCAAAAAGGAAAACGTAACGCTCGTGGTGGAAGGCGTTACGCTCGATCTGGCAGTCATGCGGCGCGCGGGGAACCGCGCGCCAATACTCTTTCTGCACGGATTCGGGTCAACAAAGGAAGACTACGCCGATATCGTGCGTTATCCGGCGTTCGACGGCCATCCTGTCATCGCCTATGATGCACCCGGCTGTGGCGCAACATACTGTGCTGATCTGTCGAAGATATCGGTGCCCTTTCTTGTTTCGACTGCAAAGGCCGTACTCATGCACTACGGAGTTGAGCACTTCCATCTGGTAGGCCATTCGATGGGCGGACTGACCGCCCTCATGCTCGCCGACGAAATACGCGCGGGCGTACTCAGCTTCGTCGATATCGAAGGCAATGTCGCTCCGGAAGACTGTTTCCTGAGCCGGCAGGTGAACGACTATCCTGCGGCGGACTCGCAATCCTTCTTCGACCAGTTCATAGAACGCACATGGCATTCGCCATTCTTCTCGTGTCCGCTCTATGCCGCGAGTTTGCGACATAAGGTGCGTGCTGACGCGGTGCGACACATTTTCCGCTCGATGGTGGAACTCTCGGATAATGCGTGCCTCATGGACCGCTTCCTCGAACTGCCATTTCCCCGAATGTTCATGTATGGTGAGCAGAACGCATCGCTTTCCTATTTGCCAACGCTTCGCGAGCACGGCGTGCAACTGGCTGAAGTGAGTCACAGCGGCCACTTTCCGATGTACTCGAATCCAGTAGAGATGTGGCAACGGATCGCGCAGATCATCGGACCGGTGCCACACTGATGGGAGAGCGGCGCCGCACGGCCGATCGTAGCGACACGTGTCTACATCGATCGCCTATAGCGATTCGGTTCGTCGCAGGCATGTTCCGAAGGTTGCCGCCAACTCGCCATCTTGACGGGTACACCTATCCAGCACAGGAGGAGATCGTGAAACGAGATATGAATCTGGCACATGCCATACTGAATGCACTTGAAAAAGGCAAGTCCCCGCACCTCAGCGAATTCGACATTGAAAGCGCGCTCAAGAATAAGTTCGATGTTTCGAACCGAGGCGTGTGGTATCACCTGAACCTGCTGGCCGACGCAAACCTCGTGTGCTCGATGGGGACCGATTGGCGGCTAAGCTGGGATGGCCACGAGTATTTGAAGTCGGCGGCCCCGAGTGCCTTCGAGGGTACCTAAGTCTGGCCTGCGCGCCAGGGAAATTTCCTTGGTTCTCGCGGAGACAACACGGATCTAAAAGACGAAGAGGACAATGTATCGGTCTCACTCGATGCGTGAAGAACCAAAATCGAACGATGACGACCTGGCGTTTCCATCAGGCCGGATAGGCATTCAGGAATCACTGTACATCCTGCAGGAAAGGTATACAGTGGTCTTTGTTGCAGCGCGGCATTAACAGTGCCGCGTCACTCCGACCTGCAGATCATTAGCGACACACTCGCCTCCGAAATCCCTTGGACGTACGTGCCGGGTCGATCAGGAGCATTCATTGAGCACCACTGCTATTGAGCAATCCGCCGCCTTTGGCCTGCGTACTTTGCCGGGAATTTTCGGCTTGCAGAACGAAGCATTTGAGCGACTGCAAAAGCTGACTCATCTCAATCTCGCAGCACTAAAGGCGATGCTGGAAGAAGGACAAGCCGCGCTGTCGCCGCAGCAGTCAGGACTGCCGCCAGCCTTTGGTGCGGTCGCCTTGTCTCAGCGATTTGTCGAGCAAACTCTGTCGTATTCCACGCATGTCCGTGAGATCGATTCACAGTTCATGGCCGCAGTGACACGCGTCGGCGAGGACCTGCGTAACCAGTACAACACCCTCTGGCCGCAGTTTGCAGCCAACTTTGGCCAGATCTCCCCTTTTGGCTCTGACGCGGCCACTACCGCGATGCAGTCTGCAATCGGCGGGATGATGCGAGCCCAGGGAATGATGCAGGAAACCATCAGCCAGGCAGCCGGCACCCGGACGCCGGGCACCCCGGTACCTGACATCGCGTAAGCAATAGCGTTGCGCGGCTCTCGCGCAACACCAAAACGACGTCCTGCACAAGCAGGTCGTTGGGCGGTCTCACCGCCTTATGAAGAAGCCGGCAAGACGCCGGCGTCTTTTTATTCGGTCACGATCTGGTTTGCTTTGCCACGACGGATGACACCGATTGCGCTCAACGGACGCCAGGAACCAGACCGGACTTGCGATATGTCGTGTCGCATCGTCCCCGCTGTGGGGCGATGCCAACCGCCTTTTTGCGGAACCCGTTTTTATTACTATTGGAGTGCATAGTGATTGATGACCAGGTGAATGCGGAAGAACTGGCGGAAAGCAGAAGACTGAGAGAAGCCGCGGAGAATGCAACGGATGACGGCATGCGGGTGGGCCCGGAAGACAAAGAGCGAGACGCGGAAGGGAACAAATACGGATCGCAGAAGCAATGGATTCGGCTCGCAAGGAAGCGGCTTTATGCGGTCTTCAATGGTAGCGATTCATAAAAAGACATTGCTCCGCTTAAAAATGGGCGGAGCTGGAACGATTGTGACAGACATGCATCTTGCGTGGTGCGCATCAGGTGTGAAGCCGGTTCCGCGAAGCGCCCTTGCTATCCATCACGTGTACTGACGCAGGCACACCGAGAATTCTCTGAGCGGATTGATACCGCTATGCTCGGCGCGACGACACCATTCCTGTAGTTGTGATCGCAATTGCTCGCGCGACCTGTTCGACCGCTCCCAAATTGCCAACAGGCCATCGTGCAGGTCGAGGTAGATACGCAGCGTCTGGCTACCGTCGTACATCTCCGCCAATCGCTGCTGACGTCGATGGCTGTGCGCGCCGACACAAGCGCCGCCAAACCATTTTCTTACTCCGCGTTTGAGCAGAAATCGTTCAAAGAGACCAATGTGTCTCATATGATCGAGTTCCTGCCGGTACGCGCGTTCGACCGTCCGGGCATAGCGCGCCATCACCTCATAACGGTTGCGAAGGATGGCCTGAACCGTATCGTCATCGAGCACCGTCTTGCTCTTGACCAGGTGCGGCGTCGGCGCCACTTTCTTCACCTTTGCCAATCCCAGCGAAGAAAGGATGCAGATGTACATCCATCCAATATCGAATTCGAACCATTTATTCGAGAACCTGGCAGACGTTGCATAGGTGTGGTGGTTGTTGTGAAATTCCTCGCCGCCTATCAGGATGCCCAATGGAATTACGTTCGTACTCGCATCGGGCGAAGCAAAGTTGCGGTAGCCCAGAAAATGTCCAACGCCGTTGACCACACCGCCTGCCCAGAACGGGATCCAGATCATCTGGACGGCCCAGACCGAGACACCGACGACACCGAACAGCGCTACGTCGATCACCATGAGCAAACTGATGCCGAGATTCGGATACTTCGAATAGACGTTGCGTTCCATCCAGTCGTTCGGCGTGCCGTGGCCGAATTTCCGTAGCGTTTCTTCGTTCTTCGCTTCGGCGCGGTACAGTTCCGCGCCGCCCAGCAATACCGTCCAGATGCCACGGACTTGGGGGCTGTGCGGATCCTCATCGGTCTCGCACTTTGCGTGGTGTTTGCGGTGAACGGAAGCCCACGTTCCCGTGTGCATGCCCGTTGTCATCCACAACCAGAAACGGAAGAAATGACTGGCAACCGGATGCAGTTCGAGCGCCCGGTGTGCCTGGCAACGGTGCAGGTAGACCGTCACGCTAACAATCGTGACGTGCGTCAGCAGCAGAGTTGTGAGCAGGATTTGCCACCACGTCAGCGAAAGCAGGCCGTGTGAGAAAAACGTCAATGAGGAAGTAAACAAAATAACCCTTCTTTGTAAAGCAATATTGACATCAGACACCTGCTCTCGTGAATAGAACCGTGCGGGAGCTCGATGCTTTACGACGATACCGACGAATAGCGTGCGCGCACCTGTGCCCGACGTCGGTACGGTGCCGTACCTCTCGACCCTGCCCCGTCGAACCCACCTTTAGGTGCAGAATGGCGATCCGGTAACGAGCCATTGCCTTACGTGGCCGGCTCACGCGAGTTGACCTCGACATCAACTGCCAAACGCAGTGAGATGGACAGCCTGTGTACGCCAGCATCGAGCGGTACACGCACGCCTTCGGTACCGCAATCGACGGTCCTGCCGTCAAGAACGGCATGCATCGTGCGGGCCTCTGAGGTGGACTCCACGCGAATCTCATAGCGCGTCGAGCACACGTTGACCGTTGCTTCAAAGCCCGGCCACGCGTCGGGAATACACGGGTCAATCACCAGAAAATCCCCTTCCCTGCGAATCCCCAGAATGCCTTCGACGCCCGCCCGGTACATCCATCCCGCCGACCCCGTATACCAGGTCCAACCGCCGCGCCCGACATGAGGCGCCACTGAATAGACATCGGCCGCGACGACGTAGGGCTCGACCTTGTAGCGCTCAACCTCCGTTGGCGTGCGCGCATGATTGACGGGATTCAAAAGCGAAAACAGCTCTGCGGCCCTGTCACCGTCGCCCAGTTTGACAAATGCGAGAATTGCCCACATCGCGGCATGACTATATTGGCCGCCGTTTTCGCGCAGCCCCGGCGGATAGCCCCTGATATAGCCCGGGTCCCGCGAGGTTTTATCGAATGGCGGCGTGAACAGCAACGCGATTCCGTCCTCGCGACGGATAAGATGTTGCTCCAGCGAAACCATCGCCTGCGCGGCGCGTATCGGATCCGCCGCCTCTGACAAGACAGCCCACGACTGGGTTATCGAATCGATCCTGCACTCTACGTCGCTATTCGAGCCGAGCCAGCTGCCGTCGTCGAACGTCGCACGACGGTACCACTCGCCGTCCCAGGCCTCACGCTCCAGTGCATCGCGCACCGACGTCGCATGGTCGCGCCAGCGCGCGGCACGCTGCGCATCGCGCAGTTCGGCCAGCGGTGCGAACAGCTCGATCGTGCGCAGGAGCAGCCAGCCAAGCCACACACTCTCTCCCTTGCCGTTAGCGCCGACGCGGTTCATCCCGTCATTCCAGTCCCCCGTGCCGATTAGCGGTAAGCCATGTTCCCCCGTCAATTCGATGCATTGATCGAGACCGCGCGCGCAATGCTCAAATAGCGATGCGGATTGTTCCGCGATCATGGGCTGGAAGAATGCATCGTGTTCACCGGGTTGCAGCAGCGGCCCGTCGAGGAACGGCACGATCTCGTCGAGAACCGCGTCATCGCTCGTGCAGCCGATGTATGTCGCGACCGCGTATGCGAGCCACACGCGATCGTCGGAAACCCGGGTGCGCACCCCCTGCCCGGAATGCGGCAGCCACCAATGCTGGACATCTCCCTCGCCGAATTGCCGCGACGCGGCGCGCAGCAAATGCCGCCGCGTTTCGTCGGGCCGCACGTGCGTCAGCGCCATCGTGTCCTGCAACTGATCGCGGAATCCGTAAGCGCCGCTCGCCTGATAGAAGGCCGCGCGCGCCTCGACACGGCACGCAAGCGTCTGATACAGCAGCCAGCCGTTCAGCATCAGATCCATGGCCCGGTCAGGCGTCTTCACCTGAACGGCGCCGAGCACGCTGCGCCAGTGGTGTGTCACCTCGGCGAGGACGGCATCGAGATTTGCACTGCGATAGCGTTCGATCAGTACACGTGCATCATCGACGGATGCGCATTGGCCGACGAACGCAACCACCTCGATGACCTCGCCCACTTCCAGGTCGAAGCAAGTCTGCAATGCCGCACACGGATCGAGCCCCGCGCCCATCGCGCCGGATAACGGGACATGGCCGATCAGCGCCGCGGGCGCGGCGGCTTCGCCGTTACGGCCGAGGAATTCGGTGCGATCCGCTGTCCACGCCGTTTGGCGGCCGCCGAGGTCGGCGAACGCGACGCGCGTGCCGAACGCGATATTCCACGGATTGCGCGCCAGCATCGCGCCCGTAACCGGGTCAATTTCCGTCACGATGAACGGTGCCGACGCGCCTCGCGACGTGCCCAGCACCCATTCGGTCCACGCCGTCACGGAGAGACGGCGTGCGACGCCCGACAGATTGCGCAACGTCAGACGGGAAATCTTCAGCGGATCGGCAAGCGGTACGTACTGCAGCAGCTCGAGTGCGATACCGTTCGCGTTGTGTTCGAAACGGCTGTAGCCGTGGCCATGACGCGCGACGTATATGCCACCGTCGCGGATCGGGAGCGCGGTGGGCGTCCAGATATCGCCCGTCGCTTCATCCCGCACGTAAAGGGCTTCCGTGGCGGGATCTTCGACGGGATCGTTCGACCATGACGTGAGCTGGTTCTCACGACTGCTTTCAGCCCACGTATAGCCGCTGCCTTCCGCCGCGACCTGAAAGCCGAAACGGGGATTGGCAATCACGTTGATCCACGGCGCAGGCGTGGCGGCGCCCGCCCCAAGCACGATCACGTATTCAGAACCGTTTTTATCGAAGCCGCCCAGGCCGTTGAAAAATTCCAGTCCGGCTGTCAGCGAAGGCGGCACGTCAGACTGCTCAGGCGGTGCTGGCCACAGCGACAGAAGCAGCGGCTTCCTCCGGCGCGGTGACGACGGCTGCCCAGGCATTTTCAACAGCGTCCCGACCTGTGCGGCAATCGACCCTCGGCGTGCGATCAGCGCCACGCGCGCGACCGACTGCAAGAGCGTCCTCGACTCCACGCTCATCAGATCTGCACGCAACGTGTAGATCGCCCCCTGCGCGAGCTCATCGTCGAAACGCGGACGTGACTGGCTGCTGCGCACGGCCGTTTCGATCGCCTCCTGCAATGCCTGAATGTATGACGAGGCCCGCTCGTTGACGATCACGAGGTCGACGGCCAGCCGTTTCATTCGCCAGTATTCGTGCGCCTTCAACAACTGCCGGACCTGCGCGATATCTTCGAGATCGCCGATACGGAGCAGCACGATCGGCAAGTCGCCAGAAATCCCCAGCGGCCACAAGCCCGCCTGCGTGCCGCCTCCGCGAACGATTGCGTCCGGCTGTGCCCTGAAGCGAGCGTCGGCATAGACAATCGGCGCGGCGAGCCGCTGGAAGTCCGCCGCCTGCTCCGCCTCGATGCCCAGATAACGCAATTGCACCTGAGCCTGTGTCCACGCGAGCGTTTTGGCACGGTCGAATGCATTGCGGTCGTGGTGCTGATCGATGAGATCGAGCAACTGCGCGCGTGAGGTGGCCACCATCGTCCAGAACGTGACACGCGCAATCTTGCCCGGCGGCACCAGCAGACGATATCGAAGCGCAAAGACGGGATCGAGCACGGTGCCCGTCGTATTGGAGAGCGCCTGATTGTCGACTATCGAGGTAGCTGTGCGCGTGTTGCGCCCTCTGCCCACAAAGCGCATACGATCCGTTTCGTATTGCGGTTCGGCGACTATCTCACCCTCGACAACGGCAAAATGCGCGGCCCATATCTGCGTATCGTCATGCGAACGCGGACGACGCGTCGCCACCAGCGCCCCGAATTCGGCAAGATGCTCGGTCTGCACGAACATGCGCGAAAAAGCGGGATGCGCGATATCGGCGGCCTGCGCGCCCAATGCGAGTTCGGCATACGAAGTCAGCTCGATATCCCGAACGCTGCGCCCGCTGTTTGCGAGCGAGACACGACGGACTTCGCCGTCCGCCTCACCCGATACGAGTACATCCATGCTGGTCGTGAGCGATCCGTCGTGACGGGTAAACTCCGCGTGATCTTCACCGAACACGACGCCGCTCGTTTCGGGTTCGCCAGCGAGCGGTCGTGCGCTTGCGGACCACACCCGCCCGCTGGACATGTCGCGCAGGAAAATGAACGTCCCCCAGTTGTCACGCGTCGCGTCTTCGCGCCAGCGCGTGATAGCCACGTCACGCCAGCGGCTGTAGCCAGCGCCTGTCGCCGTCAGCATCACGGCGTACCTTCCATTCGACAGCAGATGTGTAATCGGCGCTCCGCCGGCGGACGCGGGCTCCATGACGCGACGTACCGTCGACGGCGCGGTCCCTGCTTCGGCGGCAGACGTGCTCACTTCTTCGGCACGCGGATGCGCCACCGCGACGTTGCGCGGCATGCGCTCCTGCAATAGCAGTTCGCTCGCCTGGATCATCGGCTCACGATGAAAGCGCGTACGCATCACCCCATCGAGCAAGGTGTTTGCAATTGCAACGATCGTCATACCCTGGTGATGAGCCATGAAGCCGCGGACAAGCGCGAAGCTCTGCCCTTCGGCCAGACGCGCGCGGGTGAAATCGAGCGCTTCGTAGTACCCGTAGCGGCCCAGTGCGCCCAGCGCGGCGAGTCGCACGAAGTTTTCGCGGGCGGCCTGCGGCGCAACCATCGTCGCCAGTCCCGTTGCGTAGGGTGCGATTACCCGGTTTTCGGACAGTCCGCGTTTGAGGCCGAGGCCAGGCACGCCAAAGCTCGAGTACTGGTAAGTGAATTCGATGTCGCGCGCTTCGTAAGCAGATTCCGAGACGCCCCATGGAATGCCAAGCGATCGTCCATACGATCTCTGCCGCTCCACCACCAGCCGGTTCGTCTGTTCCAGCAGACTACCGACGGGTTCGCGCGCCACCAGCGACGGCATCAGGTACTCGAACATCGACCCCGACCATGAAATCAGCGCGGATGCATTGCCGATTGGTGTGGCCGAACGCCCGAGGCGGAACCAGTGACGCGTGGTCACATCGCCCTTCGCGATTGCAAACAGACTGGCGAGCCTTGCTTCGGACGCGAGCAGATCGTAGCAATTCGCGTCGAGGCTGTTATCCGACTGCGAGTAACCAATCGACAACAGCTTACGTTCGGGATCGAGCAGAAATGTAAAGTCCATTCCGAGCGCAAGTACACGCGCGGCGTCGGCTAGCGAGGTCAACCGTGCTTGCAGAAGATACGGCACAGTGGCGAGTTGCCGCCCGTCGCGACTGTGTTCGAAAATGCTTCGCCGCAAGGCTTCGATCCAGAAGGTCAGGTCTGCACTACTATCGTCGCCATCGGCAGGCACGATGGCGCGCGTCGCCTCCACCGCCTTTTTCGCCAGCCGCGCCAGCGACCCCGAAAGCGCACGATACGTCTGCGGACCGCGCAGTTGTGCATGGATTTCTTCGAGGGTCGCGGCAAGCTGTCTGCCACGCTCTCCGTTGGCCGCGGGCAGCGCGGCCACAGCCTCGAGCGCCAGTTGCAGGTTATCGAGTATCCCGGATCGGGCCGAGGGTGCGAGCGCTGTTTGCACCCATTCTTCACACGCGTTGGCGAGTACGATCAAATGACCGGCGAGATTGCCGCTATCGACCGACGAAACGTAAGCAGGCGCCAATGCCCGCAGGTCCTGTGTGCCATACCAGTTATAGAAATGACCCTTGAAGCGCGGGAGCTTTTCAAGCGAAGCAAATGCGGCCTCCAGTCGTTCGACGGTTTCGATCGTCCCCGCCCAGCCGAAATCGCGCGCGGCGACGGCTGACAGCAAATACAACCCTAGATTGGTTGGCGAAGTGCGGTGCGCGACGACCGGCTTCGGATCGTCCTGGAAATTGTCCGGCGGCAGCATGTTTTCTGCGGGCGTGACAAAGGTCTCGAAGAAACGCCACGTGCGGCGCGCGATCAGGCGCAAATCGCGCGCGTCTGAGTCTGACATCGCGAGACGCTGCCCGACGGTCGGCGAACGGCTTGCCCACATCGCAAGCGCTGGCGCGGCCAGCCATAACAACGTGAACGGCAACACGAGCGGCCACCGCGACGGCGCGAATGCAAGCGTGCCGATAGACAGCGCAAGCCCAAGCGCGGTGCCGCCCGCCATCTGCCGATAAAAGCCGTGCAGATCGAGACGAGGGCTGCCCTTGGACTGCGCCGCCGTCGTCCATTCGAGTAACCGTCGATGCGTGACGTACAGCCGCACAAGCGTCCGGACGATCGCATCGCCCATGCGCCACGCGTGGTCGACAAGGAACGCGACCGAAAGAAAGGTTTGCCATGTCGCGAGCCGCAGGTCGCCGCCCAGCACGTCGATGTGATTGCGAAGACGGATACCGGTATGTCGCGGCACGATCGCCAATAGGGGCGGCAAGAAAGCGGGAATGGCGAGCGTGGCGAACATCAGCAACGCGCCCGCAATGCCAGCGCGAATCGGCATCAACCAGCACAGGCCGAACGTGGCAACCATGAGCGGTGCCAGCAGCGAGCGCCGCAAATTGTCGAGCATCTTGAAGCGACCGACTACCGGCATTGCCAGGTGGTCATGGCCTCGATACCCAACGATCCACGGCAGCAACTGCCAGTCGCCACGGGTCCAACGATGTTGACGTTTGGCTGTCACGTCATAGCGCGACGGCACTTCCTCCACCACCTCGATATCCGACGCCAGCCCGGAGCGCGCGAACACTCCCTCGAACAGATCGTGACTGAGCAGCGTATTGTCGGGCACACGGCCATGCAACGCTGCTTCGAATGCATCCACGTCGTAGATGCCTTTCCCCGTAAAGGAACCCTCGCCGAACAGGTCCTGATAGACGTCGGAGACGGCTGCCGCATACGGGTCCATCCCGCCGGGACCGGAGAAGACACGCTGATACAGTGAACCTTCCTCGCCGACGGGCAGCGACGGCGTGACGCGAGGCTGAAGAATCGCATAGCCGTTGACGACGCGTTGTTTGACGTCACTGAACGTTGGCCGGTTCAGCGGATGCGCCATCTTGCCTATCATCCGCAACGCGGCGTCCCGGGGCAGACGCGTATCGGCATCGAGCGTGATGACGTAGCGCACGTCGGACGGTACTTGCGGCGGGCGCCCGGCGATAGACACGAAAGTTGTATCCGTCGCGCCACGCAACAGCCGGTTGAGTTCGTGCAGCTTGCCGCGCTTGCGTTCCCAGCCCATCCATTTGTTCTCGCTCCTGTTGAACACGCGGCGGCGGTGCAGCAGCAGAAAACGGTTGCCACCTGGAGCTGGCTCATAACGGCGGTTCAATGCTTCGATCGCGTCTGCAGCAACGGCGAGCAAATGTGCATCACCGTCTCGCACTTCCTGGTCGGCATCGAGGCCGTCAACCAGTAGCGCGAATGACAAATCTCCACCGGCTCCCGCGAGGTGATGCACTTCGAGACGTTCGATCTGCTCGCGCAGGTCGGCTTCATTGCTCAGGAGCGAGGGCACCGCGACCAACGTCCGAAGCCCCGACGGCACACCTGCGGTCAGTTCGAGTCCCGGTAACATGACCGCGCCGAAACTCCACGTCACCGCGCGGTTAACAAGCGCGGTTGCGATCTCGGTGAAGGGCAGGAATGCACACAGGGCAAACATCACGACTAGCCACGCGTCGAGATGGCGCGGCGACTGACTCCAAAGCACCCACGACGCCAGCGCGAGCAACGTCGCGGCCAACGTCAGGATCATGCCGACATAGCCACCCATGCCGAGGCCAACATTGAACCGGGTAATGCGCAGCCGCAGGGGCGCGCGGAATCCGATTGCCTGCTCCAACGTTCGCCGACCTTCCGCAATCAGGTGGTAGCCGGGGTCACCGGCACGTTCTGTGTGCCCGGTATCGCCCGCTTCCGCCACCGCTGCTTGCGCCGAGCGAAGCGCGAGATCGACGATTTCGAGTTCGGTGGCGGCCGAGCCGCGCGCCAGTTGCTCGATCGCACTGCGGTACAGATTGCGCGTCGGGAAGTCCATCGCGCCGAAGGAACTTCCTGCGCGCAGTCGTGCGTCGACGAGACTCACACTCTCGAACAGTTCTGTCCAGTCGATATCAGACATCAGGCGCATGCTGGTGATCACATTGCGCACGGTGACATTCGATGCACCCTGTCGCTGCTGTGCATGCTGCACGACTTCATCGACAGACACACCCTGAAGCTTGAGCCGCTCCTCCAGCCACCCGAGCGCGGGCATCGTGCGCGGATCCTGATCGCGCAGCCGTTTGGCCAGCTGTGCGGCGAACAGCTCCGACAACATCCCCGAGGAACGCGTGGAGATATCCGCTTCCAGCGCCGCACGGGCATTTCCCGTTTGCAGCAGGCGGCTGGTGAGCGCATCGGCGTCCTCGCGTGCGCGCCGACCTGCCGTAATCTGGTCAGCGAGTCGCCGCAGATTCTCGATCAGGACGACGCGCAATGTGATCGCCACTGCCCACAATTCCCCGATCGTGAGCGGCTGAACACGCTGGTATGCATCGATGAAACGTCGCAGCACACGCGGGTCGAAGTGGCTGTCTGTATGCGCAACGAACGCCCATGCCAGGCCGAATACGCGTGGGTAGCCGGCGAACGGCCCCGCAGCCAGCTTAGGCAGCTGACGATAGTAACCGGGAGGCAGGTCGTCGCGAATCTCACGGATCTGCTGCTCGACCACATGATAGTTGTCGAGCAGCCATTCAGCAGCGGGCACCACGCTCCCGCCATGCTCCAACTCTGCAGCGCTCGCACGGTAAGCCGCGAGCAGGACGGCAGCGTTGTCGTTGAGGCGGGTGTGCAACGATCGCACGGCAGGCGGCCTGTTCGTCACCGACTGTGCGGCAGCGAGGCTCTGCGCATGCTGCTCGAGGCGCTCGACGCTGAACAGTTCGTCGCGCACGGGCGACGTGTCCGTCCACGGCGGCGAGGCGGATCGAAATCGCGCGACATACTGAAGGAACGTGTTCACGGGTACTTCCTGCAACATCGGTGAATTCGACGGACTGGGGGCTTCCCACCGGCGCGATACCCGTGAAGGGCAACCCGCATGCCACGGGACGTGGTTACATGGCTCGCCCAGTCGATGATCTTCCCGTCATCGGTATTGACACCACACGTTGGGCAGACATACACGTTGAATAAACAGGCGTTTCTTTGTTTCTGCACGATCCCCTGCTACCGGTAGCACGAACGGCTTGCGTCAGCCAGACAGCTTTGATACGCCACTTGACACTCCTGGGTACACCTTCTCTGCTGGTCGGCGACGTTATCCGTCGCGCTCCCTCGCCCCATGGGAGTGCATTGGCATCGCGCCAACGTTGAATTACAGATGCTGCTCTGAACGGATACGCAGCGTTGATCAACTCCCGCAAATGCGTTCGAAGAAAGCAACGCCAGGACAACGACCATTGAGCCGACCACCTTGATGCGCATATGTCGTTCCTCGCTCAGGATTTACCGATGCCTGGCTCTCAAGTGTCGTCTGCTGGACGAATGCCAACTCTTCGGCCATCGGGACGCAAGACACCCGTGAACACGGTGCGCGCGCCTGAGCCGGACGTCGGTACGGTGCCGTACGGGCATGCACTTGCGTCGACGCGCGACGCATGAAAAGCTGGTCACGGGGACTTATAATCTGCAGAAGCGTGCCCGCGCCGCCCAGGTTGCGGAGAGCGCGGCTGCGACACCGTCGCGGGGGGTTTTCCGCAGGAGGTCGAGGAGTGCTACATGGCAAACGTGGATCCTGCAAGGAAAAATCATCTGCTCGCCGTTTTGCAAGAAACGGAGTGGGCACGGCTGTCATCTCATCTGGTGCGCGTCGATATGCCCTTGGGGCAGGTCGTATACGAATCCGGTGATCGCCTCGATCACCTCTATTTCCCGACGACTTCGATCGTCTCATTGCTCTACGTAATGGAAGACGGCGCGTCTGCGGAAATTGCGATCGTCGGCAATGAGGGGCTCATCGGTATTGCACTGTTCATGGGTGGCGAGACAACGCCGAGCCGCGCGATCGTGCAAAGCGCCGGCGAGGCGTACCGGCTTGATGCACGGATTCTGAAAGAAGAGTTCCGCCGTGCCGGCCCGGTTCAGCGGCTGCTGCTGCGTTACACCCAGGCGCTCATCACCCAGATGGCACAGACAGCCGTGTGCAACCGTCATCACTCGATCGATCAGCAACTCTGTCGGTGGCTCCTGCTCAGCATCGATCGCCTGCCGTCCAACGAACTGAAGATGACCCAGGAACTGATCGCCAACATGCTGGGGGTGCGGCGTTCCGGCGTCACAGAGGCGGCGTTGAAACTGCAGGATGCGGGGCTGATCCGCTACAGCCACGGACATATTGAAGTTCTGGATCGCCCCGGACTGGAAGCACGCGTATGTGAGTGCTACAGCGTGGTGAGACGCGAATTCGACCGCCTGTTACCCGATCTGAAAGCCGTATAGACGTTATGCCGTGTCAGCCGGCAAAGCGCTCCTTAGATCTTGATTATCACCGCGAGCCCCCGCGTATCCGCTGCGTGGGAGATAGCCCACGATGGACAACGTCTCTCATTGCCGGAAACTACGTCGAGTAGTCGGGCATGACTGCGGTTGAACTCGCGCAACAGGGCGTGTTTTATGGCGCCGCAGAGGCGGCTGCGCCAGTTTGTTTGAGTCGCAATGCCGCCCTTTCCTCCGACCAGTACCCCGCCTTGCCGTAGAACGCGTACAACTGGGTTTCGAAATCGCGCTCTAGCGGAATCCTGTTGTCGTAGTCCGGGCTATCCTTGATGGCGTCGCGTGTCAGCTCAGTCGAAACAGTTGATTCGAGCCAGTCGATCAGGAAGATCCACTCCGTTGCCAGCAACACTTCCCTCGATGCCCACCAGCTTTGCGTATCGACGGTGAGATAACGTATAGTCCAGGCCTCATCGTCGAAAACGAATCCGGACACGTACCCAATATCGCCATCGACCGCCGCGACGTGGTAACCATCCACCGCGTCCGTGCTATGCAGATGGCTGTCGCCTGGCGGCTTGTCGCCGAACAGCGCGAGTTGCGCAAGTGTCTCCGGCGACACAGCCGATAGCACCGCACGGCTGAACGCCGGATAGCTACCCGCGCCCCACACGTCTACGCCGCCCCAATACACGGGGTAACCGTAATAGCGGAGATACTCGGCTTCGTCTTGACGCGAGACGGGTTTGTCAGTGTCGACGGGAGGACTGTCGCTCACCTGCTGCCGCGTGAGATCGACGTGGACGCTCAACGCCCCCGGATCCATGCGGATGACCGAGTAAGGCGAAATCAGCACGCGCCGCCCGTCGATCCAGTTTCCCGTTTTGACAACCAGGTAGCGGATGCCCCATGCATCGTGATCGAAATAGACCTCTTCGACACTGCCAATTTCGCCATCGCTCGCGGTCACCCTACATCCCTTCAGACTCTCGATACTTCGCAACATGATTCGATACTCCTGCTACGTGTGGGACGGCATCAATGAATGCCTTCGCCATTGCCGAACGAAGGATGAATATCCGCTGCGACGACATTGCCCGTTACAACGTCTTGAGTCGTGTCACCTTCGTACCGTCCACCGTCGCGCCGGCCATCAAGCCGCCATTCGTCAGTACGAATGCGTTGATCTGCCCGGTTGCCGTGCCCGTGTCGACATCGCCGTTCGCGCCGACCTTCAATACCGCCACCGATGCATCAGCCCCCGCTGACCAGCCTTCGCTGCTGCGAAACCGGTCGAGTGCGTCCGCGGTCATGAACAGAAAGACGATCGCCTTCGATTGCGCGCCGGCTTGCAAGCCGACGGAAGCACTCGCGGTGCTGTAGTACCCCACCGATTTTCCACCGACGCGCAGTGCGCCTTCGCCATACTGTCCGCCCAATCCGATACCGGCATTGATAACCGTCGGAAACACGAGCAGCCCGTTCGACTTGCCGACGAGTTCGCGGGCGCCGGGAACCACGTTATAGAGTCGGGTGAGCGTAGAGTCGACGCCTGCGTCGATGGTACGGCGTTTGTTCTTCTGGTCGCCCATCGTGTCGGATCCGGCAGGCGTCGTCGTGCAGCCGGATAGCGACAGGCCGACCGCGATCATCGATCCTGGCACGCCCCAGAGAAATGTTCGTCGTTGCATACCCGTCTCCTTAATTTACGAATGCGTCCGACGCTACGCGAGAGCCGGTGCCGAAGCGGTACGGCAGCGTACAGACACGCCGCTGGATACTCGATAAGCTCGAGCTTGACGGTGAACTAACGGCTGGCCACCCGATGTAGTCGTGATGGCTCTATCCGTGATGGTTCTCATGGGAAAAATATAGAGCCCAACTTTCCGCTGGCAGTTCTCCCAATCAGTTCACCCAATCGTGACGGACACGGCAAACCCAAAGGGAAAATATGACCTATTCAATGTGGGGCATTCTGACCGGAATGACGATGATGGTTGCCGTCTCGCTTTACAGGTATCGGCAAAGCCTGGCACGAAGGGACAGAATCCGCTGGCTGAACGAGCATCACATGATCGACAGATTGTGCGCGAAGCTCGGCTTGTAGCCACCGGCCTACCGCAGCACAGCGCAATTTAACGGCCTATGTCGGTGATGCCGCGACCCGTGCCGACGACGCACTCGAACTCGCCTTGTAATTCGACAGGGACATCGTCGATGGCGAGGTCAAGGCCGTTCCGCTCTAACGCCACAAGGATCGATGTGTCACACCATCAGTTTGAAGACGATCTTGCTCACCTCGAACGCATAATCCCGCAACTCGTCGCTGACGGCCCGTTTGGACTCGCCTATTGGCGTGGCCGTATTGCGGCGCTGGAAGCAGTTCAGGCATCGCTTCCAAACGGTGCGCGGCGCGTGACGCGTTTGCTGATTGCGTTCAAGCGGATCGAAAAACGATCCGCTTGACAGTCACGGCATGCTCCGCTGGCATCGCACGTAGTAGTGCTACGCCGTGCCCGCTCGCGGCCGCCACGGGACGCGCCAGCAGAAGCATCGCCAGGATGAGCCAACATGGTGACCGGTAGTACCCGTTGGCGTCGAGATTCGACTATTTTTTGACTACTCCTTCCCACCGCCGTTGATCCCGCTCCCGCTTCGCCAAACCTGCTTTCCTCGTTCGGAGAGTTCACCGCAACTATGCTCGGCGTCGGCCTCAGTCCCATCTATCGCCATTTCGCCTCCAGCCTGTTCCTGCGCCTTTTGCTTCTGCTTGTGCCTCAAGGCCATGGCTTCATCGTGCGACCTGCCTGCGTAATCCAGAGTCATCTCACCCACTCCTTCAAAAGACCATCTTTGCAATCCACCAATCCGCCCAGCGGGTGTCATTTCCCAATCGGCGATTCCAGATGCTTGCGCAGCCTGTCCAACACATGATGCTCATCCAGCCAACGGATCTCCCGCTTCCGCATAACGCTGCGCCTGTACCGCCACAGCGCCACGCCGAACATCAGCGCCACTACGGCAGCGATGCCCAACATTGCGTAGGTCATATCATCCTTTTCAATCCGTTCCCGATTGACACCGAGCGATGGAATACGCAGTAGAGACACTCACGTGCCCCACCGCTTTCAGGAGCTGGATGTTGTGTCATTCAGTGCCTATGGCGCATCCAGTCCCGCATCGGATGTGTATCCAGCCAACGGGCAACCGGCTCGTTCTTGTGTTCCCGCCTGTACCGTCCCGCTAAAAATATCGCGACGAACATCACCACCGCGAGCCCCACTACAAAACTGATCATTGACTGACTCATGGCACCTCCTTTGAGGTCGGAACCATGGTTATATTTTAGGTGACCATAGAAATTTCATGAGACATCTTCATTCGCTGATCCATGGTTTTTGCGCCCGACTTTCACGCAGCAGGATACTGAAGCACAGAGTGACGCTACTCAGCGTGACCGTGGAAAAGTAACGTCAACCTCGTTGTCCGCTGATGGAGTCAATTCGACAGGAATCGCGAAGCCGCGATACGCGACCGGATGTGTCAGAGCCCACTCGCCTGAACCTTGCCGTCGACGATGTCCTTCCCGTATTGCATCGCGAGGTCGATGGCATCGCCCGCGGTGGTTGGACTTGCTGTAGCGAACAACGTCACATAGCGCCGAGCCTTGGCCTCGCTGGGCTGAATGGTGTCGATTCGCACGACGGACGAGAACTGACGCGGACCTTTGGCATACGGGTCGCGATGCAGCGGGAATTCCTGATGAGAGTACGCACGTAGCTCGTACCCTCTGTATTCGATGGTGGGAATGGTCATGATGACGCGCTCCGTGAGTGGCGCTGACCGTCATTGAATTGTGTCTGTCCGGATGCCGAAAAAGGGGCGGCCAGAGGTACATCTGGACCACTTCACAATGCGCTTAATTGCGCCGCAAAGCAAACTAAATCGTGCGGGTGCAAAAATAGAGGCCAGCGACTCGCCAGCCTCCCATCGGACGGCGAGACTGTCCAGCAATCTGCTTATTCACGGCGTGGTTCTCGTGCATGCGTACGCAGGAACGTTGGGCCGACCGGACGGAAACGACAGCGGTGCCGTGCCGTCGATCGCGCCGCGTGAAATCGCTTTCGGCATATCGCTCTCCGGGGTGAAGACGTTCACGCCGACCTACGGCTGGTCCAACAGAACATCTGCATTCCTACTTTATTTGCCAATCCAGAATCATCGGAAGTCGCAGTCCTTTTAACAGGCAAGTCAATTTACTCCACTTGATACTCGCCAATAACGGCGCAGGTAGCAGGTCGACTTTCCGCGCCGTGAAAAATCATGCAAGCACTATTTTGTCGAAATTCCGCGTTCTCGCACACCCGAAGCAGCTAACGGCGTCCAGCGGAAGCGGACAGCCCGCCCCCACGCTGGCAGCGGTCTGCGCGTAGCACATCATGAGCGCTACTCGCCACGCGGCAGCTTTACGGAGAAGACCGTTTCGACTGCGTCGGATCGCGCATCGATCTCGCCCCCGTGTGCCCTGGCAATCTCGCGCGCGATATACAGTCCGAGCCCCAGACTGCTGTCGGCATCTGTGCCTTGATGGTTCGGTCCGCGCTGGAGTGGATTAAAGATGAGGTCGAGGGTCGACCGCTCAATGGCGGCGCCGGCATTCCTCACTTCCAGCAGGACTTCCGCGCCTTCGTCGGTCACGGTCACACGTACCGGCGCGTCTGACGCTCCGTACTTGATCGCATTCAGTACCAGATTGCCCAACAACTGCTGGAGACGTCGGCCATCCCAGATACCCATGCAGTCACCGATCACGTCCAGATCAATCTGACGGTCCGGATGTATTGCTCGCAACTGGTCCAGCGCATCGGCAAACAACCGGGCCAGGTCGATAGCGGTCGGCGCGATATTGATACCCAAACCCAGCCTGGTTCGATTGAAATCAACCATGTCGTCCAGCAGCGCCTGCATGCGAGCACCGCTTCTGATCAAACGGGACGCGGCCCCCGACACTTTTTCACCGGCGTTCAGCGCCGCCAGATAAGACGCTGTCATCTGGATGGTCTGGAGTGGACTGCGCATGTCGTGGCCCAGCATTCCAAGAAACAGATTACGGGCAAGGTCTACCTGCATGCTGAAAAAGCTTACCGATTCGGCGATTGCCTGGTCGATGCCCTCGTTGAAACGGACCATGTCATCCTCGTGATGACTGTCTGGCTCGCACTCGTCCATCCACAGTCGAAGTACGCTCGCGCGCAGGGCGCGGTATTCGGCAACCATCTGGTTGATGTCAAAGCCGCTTCGGGCGCGTAGAAGGGCATGCGTCTGGGCAGCTGTTTCGGCGGCTCCCGCCAGTATGGGCGCCTGCCCCGTGGACTTTTCAAATTGATCCTCCCTGCTCTGGGGAGTAGACAGATCCTTTGCCACGGCCTCCAGAATCTGTTGCGCGTGGTCCCGTAAGGCCAGCGATCGCATATCTGCTGCTGCCGGCAACAGGCTGCGGGCAAACTCGTCCCATCGCAACAGAATGGCATCCATATGGTCGAGGATAAAGTCGGCTAATCGCATGTTTGCCCCCGAGGGAGGGAATGGTCTCGATAACGTATTCTTGCGGAATCCATGCGTGTGAGCAAACTTACTACACGTATCCGGGCCCGACAATTGCTGCGGTGAGGCAATCGGAGAACATAATGCCTACTCCAGACCCGGTGCGCCTGCTCATCGCGGACGATGACCCGAACGCTTTGGCAGCATACGGGTTATTCTTCCACGCCCATGGTTACGAAACGCGGACAACAGGAGACGGCGCGGACGCGCTTGCAGAATGGCGTGCCTGGCATCCGAACGCTGTTGTTCTCGACATTCAGATGCCCGGTATGGACGGGCGCGCGGTCGCAAGGGAGATCCGGCGCCTGCAATCCGCGCCGTTTCCATTGCTGGTGGCGGTTACTGCGCTGGCATCGACTTCCGAACAGGCCGAATCAATCAGATCCGGGTTCGATCATCATTTTGTAAAGCCTGCCGACCTGCCGGCTGTGCTCGCTGTGATAGCGGCCCGCGTACGCCCTGGCGCCACGGACGACTCGTAACAATGAATGGACTCAGCGGCAAGCGACCGCTTTCGGGTACCTTGGCGACCGCCCGGCCATGGCCGTACCCGGTCCGATCATTCGGCGTACCGAAATCGGCGAAACAGAGAGGGAATCAGTCAACTGGGCCAAGCAACACGTCGATTGCGGCTTGTCCGGCGATTTCGCCTACCAGGTAGGCCCATCGTTCAGTGAAGGGGCCGTTGCGCAGCGATACGCGACCTCCCCGCGCGCCGAGCACTTCGAGGTTGGTACCGCCTTTTATCTGAAAAGTCACATCAAACGTGTCTTCAGCAGCCGGAGTCAATTCCACATAAATCTCGAAGCCGCGATACGCGATCAGTCGGTGCATGCAAGCCTCCGTTTGGTCATTGGAGACTAACATGAAAGAGAACCCTGAACGGTTCTGTTCACAGCCTTGAAGTTGCTGCCGTCGATGGCCACTCCGATGTCTGGATTGTCGTTGCGGACTACGATCGTTTTTACACAGACTTCGTTCTGCGCGTCGGCATCGCCGGGTCCGCGAACAGGTCGATCACCACGTTGCGCAACCAGCGATTGCCTTCGTCCTGCTGGACTCGCGCGTGCCAGAGCAAATGGATAGGCGCCGCGGGTAATTTCGAGGGCAATGCGCGCAAGCTCAGTGAGAACGGCGCTGCCAGTTGCAAGGCCAGTCGCTCCGGCACCGTGGCAATCAGATCCGTGCGTTGCAGGATAAAGCCGACGCTCATGAAGTGAGGCACCGTCAATCGCACCTGGCGCTGCACGCCTCGTCGTTTCAGCCATTCGTCAACCTGACCGTGTCCGGTGCCGGCGGACACCACCACCAGATGCTCGGCTTCACGCCAGGCAGCGAGCGTAAGCGGCGCGTCTTCCAGCGCGTGGCCGTGCCTGAACAGGCAGACATATGGCTGATTGAACAGGCGGCGCTGATAAAAGCCGCCCTTGAGCTGCGGCAGTAGTCCGATGGCGAGATCGACCCTACCCTCGGCCATCTCGTTGCTCAGATTGACGCTCGTATCGCGAACGGTATTGAGCGCAATGCCCGGCGCCTCGCGCGACAATCGCTCGACAAGCGCGGGCAGAAAGACGACCTCGCCGATATCGGTCATGCCGATCGTTATCGTGCGCGTGACACGCAGCGGGTCGAACCCAGTCTCGGGATTGAGCGCGGCATGCAGCGTGGCGAGCGCCTGAGAAACCGGCTCTGCCAGACGGATCGCGAATGGCGTGGGCACCACGCCGCCCGGCGCGCGCACGAACAGCGGATCACCGAGCCGTCGACGCAGTTTGGCAAGTGCGTTGCTGACGCCAGGCTGACTCATGTTCATCTGCTCAGCCACGGTTGCTACGCGCCGCTCCTGCATCAACCGTTGGAAAAGCAGCAGCAGATTGAGATCAACTTCACCTAGTTCCATGACTCGGTCCCTCCGCATCATTGATTTTAGTGATGACGTAGATTTCTCCCATTTTATTGTGCAATGGGCGACCAATGTCGAGAATTCAGACAAGGCGTACGCATCGGTTTTCCTCACAGTACCCATGCCGTGCCGACTCAATCACATAGTCTGAATATTGGAGACACCCCATGGAACAGTTGGATCTGAAGATCGCAATCGTCGGTGCTGGCATTGGTGGCCTCACGCTCGCGCTCGCACTGCGAGAACATGGCGTCGACGCGCAGCTTTACGAGCAAACCGACGAGCTTCGCGAGGTTGGAGCGGCCGTCGCGCTGTCGGCGAATGCGACGCGGTTCTATGAACGCATGGGACTGCGTGCAGCGTTTGACGCGGTTTGCGCTGAAATACCCGCGCTGGTTTATCGGGACGGGCGCAGCGGCGAAGTGATTGGACAGCATCGTGGCGAACCAAGCTACCGGCAGCAGTTCGGCGGTTCGTATTGGGGCGTACATCGCGCGGATCTGCAGGCCGTCCTGTCGCAAGCGGTCGGCCTCGAACGTATCCATCTCAGCCATCGACTGATCGATCTCGTGCAGCATCCGGATCGCGTGAGTCTGAGTTTCGCCAACGGTCGGCAGATCGACGCCGATCTGGTGATCGGCGCGGACGGGGCGCGCTCGATCACGCGGCGCTGGATGCTCGGCTACGATGACGCCCTGTATTCGGGCTGCTCAGGTTTTCGTGGCGTGGTGCCGGCCGGACGCATGGATCTGCTGCCCGATCCCGAGGCCATTCAATTCTGGGTCGGACCGCAGGGCCATCTGCTTCACTATCCGATTGGCGACAAAGGCGACCAGAACTTTCTGCTCGTCGAGCGCCATCCCTCGCCGTGGCCATCGCGCGACTGGGTCACACCGGCGAGCGAGGGTGAGCAACTGCGCCTGTTCAAGGACTGGCATCCGGCGGTGGTGCAGATGATCACAGCGGTGCCGATCAGCCAGCGTTGGGGTCTGTTCCATCGTCCCCCGCTGGGGCGCTGGAGCAAGGGCCGTGTGACGCTCATCGGCGATGCAGCGCATGCGCTCGTGCCGCACCATGGCCAGGGCGCCAATCAGTCGATCGAAGACGCCGTGGTGCTGGCCGCGCAGTTGGCCAAGGCGGGACCGGGTCGCTGGCGCGAGGCGCAGGAGGCCTACGAGCGGTTGCGGCGGGGCCGCACGCGCAAGGTGCAATACGCCTCGATATCGACGGCTGACGTGCTGCATCTGCCGGATGGACCCGAGGCGCAGGCGCGCAACGCTCGCCTTCGCGCACGCGACAGCCTGCTGCATCATCTGGACTGGATTCACGATTTCGACGCCCTTGCGCAAGAACCAACTGAACGCCAGGGCGGCACCTGGCTTTGAACTGCGCAACTCGCGGTGACGTCGACTGGTTACGCTTTGCCGTGACCAGATTGGCAGCAATCGTTGGCGTATGGGCGCGGCTGAACGTTAGCTCAGCCATCGGCCACTATTGCTGCGTGAGCATCAGGTTCAGGTTCTGAACCGCAGCGCCGGATGCGCCTTTGCCAAGATTATCGAAAACCGCGGACAGCAGGACGTGCCCGTGTTCGGTGTTAGGAAATACGCTCAAGTGCATGTCGTTCGTGCCGTTCAGCACTTGCGGATCGAGGTGCTTCAAGGCGCACGATTCCTGCAGCGGCAAGACACGTACGTGGGTCGCCTCGGCATAGTGGCGTGCGAGACATGCGTGTATCGTGGCGCCATCCACGTCGGGTGCCAGCAGCCGTAAATCCAGGGGCACCGTCAGCACGATGCCCTGGCGGAACGCACAATACGCGGGGACGAAGATCGGACGTTGCGCGAGCCCGGCGTGCCGCTGGATTTCCGGGGTGTGCTTGTGCGCGAGTTCCAGACCATATACCTGGAATGAAGGCGCATTGACGGCACCCTGTCCCTCATGTTCCTCCACGCCGGCACGCCCGCGTCCGGAGTAGCCGGACACCGCATGAATGCTGACAGGATAGTTGCCTGGTATGAGCCCAGCCTGCATCAGGGGACGCAGCAAGCCAATTGCACCCGTCGGATAGCAACCGGGATTGGTGACTCGACGTGCGTTCGCAATGCGTTCCGCCTGTCCCGGCGTCATTTCCGGAAAGCCGTATGTCCAGTCCGGCTGTGTGCGGTGGGCGGAACTTGCGTCGATTACTCTGACAGCAGGATTAACAATGGCTTCCACTGCCTCGCGCGCGGCGGCATCAGGCAAACAGAGGATGGCGATGTCGCAGGCGTTGATGGCTTCTGCGCGACGCTGCGGATCTTTGCGTTCCGCAGCGGCAAGCGTACACAGTTCAAGGTCGGTCCGGTTGCGCAGCCGTTCGTGGATTTGCAACCCGGTGGTGCCTTGGTCGCCGTCGATGAAAACAACGGGAGAGCTCATACGTGGAATACTCCGCTAACGGGAAGGACGAGCCCCTATGTTCCATGGACCGCTAGAATAGAGAAAGTTGAATTTCATAACGTGAACATTCAGTTTTTCTGAATCTGGACGCCGACATGCGAGAAATCAGCCTGGACCGCTTGCGCACTCTGGTCGCCATTACCGACCGTGGCTCATTTGCCGACGCGGCGCGCGCATTGAATCTGGCGCCGCCAACGGTCAGTCTCCACATCGCTGAACTCGAAGACCGCATTGGGGCTCCACTCCTGTCACGAAAGCGCGGGCACGTAAGGCCATCGGCGATAGGAGAGGTGCTGGTGGAGCGTGCGCGTCGACTGCTGGCCGATGCGGAGCAGGCGTTAGACGATATTCAACGCCAGGTGCAGGGGCTCGAAGGGCGCGCGCGGCTCGGTGCGTCGACTGGCGTGATCGCGCACCTGTTGCCGCAAGCGCTCGAGGTGCTGCGCCAGCACCATCCCGCTATCGACATCCAGATTGCAGTACTCACGTCACATGAAACGCTGTCCCGACTGGCGGATGGAACGCTGGATATTGGGCTGGTCGCGCTGCCTCAGCCCCCGGTGGCTGGGCTCGTGATAAAGCCTTGGCGCCGCGACCCCGTGATGGCCTTTGTGCCGGCGCATTGGCGGTGTCCGGCCCGCGTCACGCCTGAATGGCTCGCCAGCCACCCTCTTATTCTCAATGACGCGACCACGCGTCTCTCGCGTCTGACTGCGGAGTGGTTCGCGACCGCGGGACACCATCCTGCGCCGCGCATTCAGCTCAACTACAACGACGCGATCAAGAGTCTGGTAGCGGCAGGTTACGGCGCCGCGCTGTTGCCCCATGAGGCCACTACGCCATTACCCGACAAGCGCATCGTCATGCGTCCGCTGCGCCCGGCGTTGTGGCGCCGGCTCGGTATCGCACATCGTGCAGGGTACGTTGAGCGTTCCACACAACACGTACTTGATGTGTTGTGGGATCTGCGATTGGCGTAGGCGTTGACACTTGCCGCTTCGGGAGCAATCACTCGACCATCATGCCGGGTAGACGCAAACATCAACGGCATTGTCGCGTCTGACGCAACTCTGAGTCGAGGCGCAGGCAGTTATTCACTGCATAGAGCGACACTAGAATGAGCCCGTTTTTGATTACCTCAAATGGGCAAGTACTATGTCTTCTTTGTTCGATCCGTATGATCTCGGGCCTATCCGGCTCAAGAACCGTGTTGTCATGGCGCCGATGGAGCGCTCTCGCGCGCGCAACCCGGACTGGGCGCCGGAGGCCGACACTGCGCGCTATTTTTCGCAGCGTGCGGGTGCCGGTCTCATCGTGACGGGCAGCATCTCCATCAGCGAATGGGCTCGTACCTGGGCGTTCGAGCCCGGCCTTTACACGCCAACCCAGATCCGGGCCTGGCGTTCTATAACCGGAGAGGTTCATGATCATGGCGGAGTGATCTTCGGGCAGATCAGGCATGGTGGCCGCGCGAGCCATGTTTCGCATCAGCCGAATCGCCAGAGCACAGTTAGCTCTACAGACACCGGCGCGACGAAAGCAATTTCAATGGCGTTCGATGAGAATGGTCAACCGGCCTTTCTGTTGCAAGGCAAGCCACGCGCATTGCGTACTGATGAGGTGCCTCAGATCGTCGGCGAGTTTGCTCAGGCCGCGCGCAATGCTATCGAAGGTGGATTCGACGGCGTCGAGATCCACGGTGCCAACGGCTATCTTCATGATCAGTTCATCAACGGAACGCTCAACACGCGCGACGACAGGTATGGCGGATCGATTGCAAATCGTCTTCGCTTCACGCTTGAGACTGTCGATGCGGTTGTCGATGCCATCGGTGGCGAGCGCATTGGCATCCGCCTGTCGCCCTTCGGCCGCTACAACGAAATGCCGGCTTTCGATGACGAAGCGGATACGTACTTGACGCTGGCGTCTGAGCTTTCGAAGCGCGGCATCGCTTATGTGCATTTCAGTGACCAAACACGATGGGCTGACGACGTCTCCATTCCTGAAAATTTTCTCCGGGTGTTTCGCAGCGCCTTCCGAGGACCTTTGATCCTCGCCGGTGGTTATCTCCGAGAAAATGGAGAGGCAGCTATCGATTCGGGAGAGGCTGATCTGATCGGGATCGGGAAGCCCTTCATCGCGAATCCAGACCTGGTCGAGCGCCTGCGCAACGGTTGGCCGCTCAATCAATGGGACGAGGATACGTTTTATACAGCGGGAGCCAAGGGCTATACGGACTACGGAGTCTACAAGTAGGACAGCGTCGTAGCTCCCCGCTCTGAAGCTTGTTCATGCAATCTGCTGAACACAGCGCGCAGACAGACGCTTCGCTGCCATCGGGCTACTGGAGAGCAGCGTGCTTCTTTAACTTCGCTCACACGAGGTATGCGGTTCATTGCATGCGCGCTGCTACAGGAAACTGACGCATGCTGTCGAGCAGGGCGTCGACGATAACGCGAATTTTCGCCGGCAACGCAAGTGTTCGCGGCCACAACAGATTGATTGGCACCTCGCCGCCCGACATGCCGTCGAACACTGTGACAAGATTGCCGCTGCTGAGGTCATCCTGGACCATCCACAGAGGCAATTGAGCGAGCCCATGTCCTGACTTGACCGCAGCCAGCACCATTTCGAAGTCGCACACCCTGTGTTTGATCGGTACAACGTGCGGGGCGATTGAGCCGTCCTGCTGCTTGAGCAACCACGCCACACGATGCGGGGAATTCGAGCCGGCAATACAATCGTGATGGGCAAGGTCGGCTGCATGCTGGGGCGCGCCGTGTGCAGCAACATACGCCGGAGATCCGCAGATGACCAATTGTTGCACGCCCAGCCTTCGAGCGACCAGGTCGGTAGAGTCGCCTGGTTCGCCAATCCGCACGGCGAGATCAATGCCCTCGTCGATCAGGTCGACCAGCCGGTCATTGAAGCTGACGTTGAGTTGCAAGGCAGGACATCGGGCTGCCACGTCGAGCAGGACAGGCATCACGTATAGCCGACCGAACGCGGTCGGAAGATCGATACGAACCGGGCCTGCCGGTCTGTTCTGAGCGAGCTTCAGGATAGTCTCGCCTCGTTGCAGTTCATCCAGCGCGGCCGCGCAATGTTCTAGCCACGCTTCGCCATAGGACGTCAGCGTGAGACGACGCGTCGTGCGGTGAAGCAGTCTCGCGCCAAGTCGTGCCTCCAGACGCGAAACTGCGCGACCGACTGCGGACTTGGTCAGACCAAGCTCGTCGGCTGCAGAAGTGAACGTACCAAGTCGCGCAACCGCCACGAACTCCGCGATGCCATCGAACTGTAGGCTGGTAGGAAAATCGGTAGGCATATATCGGCAGTTGAAGCAACAAAGCAAGTGTGGCGAGGCTGACTCACGACGCTACGCCACAATTTTCAGCCCCCAGGAACCTTGAGATGCAGAGATCCTTTTCGCTCTTATGTTACACAATGAGGCGAGGACGAGCTCGCAAATGAGCACATTACCAGGCATTAGTTGCGGCCGATGGCATGCATCGAATAACCCTGAACGAATCCGGTCGAATACCAATGTTCAGGGCCGCGATCGACTCAAGTCAACCCTCATCGCCACTCAGGACCGTCGATGAAGCGTCAGATGACGTTCACTACTGACGCGTTGCCGGAAGCGAACATTCTTTATTGATTTCGACGTTCGCAGTTCAAGCTAACGGGCACTTAAAACGTGATGCATAAGGCCCCCTCGCCCTCATTGCAATCTCGGCGACGGAAATAGCCGTTCGCAAAGTCTAACGGCCACTCGCTTACATCCGTCTTCTTGCGGTTTGTTAATTCTTGCCGCTATTCGCCGACCTGGAGTGGCGTAGCGACGGCCACACGCGCTTTACTACACCTCCACCACCCAACGTCGGCGAATATCAGCTCAAGGCATGACTTGGCCGCCGTTGACTTCGATGATTTGCCCCGTGACATAGCTACTCGCTTCATCACTGGCCAGAAACAGAAACGCACCCGTACATTCTTCAGCGGTGCCTAAGCGCCCCATTGGAATAGCCGCAGAAAAGCGCTTTAGAATCTCCGGGCTGGAGTGTCCGTCATGGAAAGGCGTTTCGATCACACCCGGTGCCACCGCATTCACACGGATTTTCTCGCCCACCAACTCTTTCGCCATCGTCCGGGTAATGGTTGACACGAAACCCTTGCACGCCGCATAGAGCCCCGCACCCGGGCCCCCGCCTGTCCGGGCCGCTTGCGTTGTCACGTTGATGATGTTTCCACCGCCCGATCCCGCCATGAGTGGAATGACGCGGCGGCTCACCGCGACCACGGACCGCGCATTGAGACGAAAGACATCGTCGATATAATCGTCGTCTGCTTCGACAATTGGCGCGCGCCGCACAAATCCACCCGCGTTGTTCACCAGAACGTCGATGCGTCCGAAATGCGAGTGTACCTTCGCCACCATCTCATCCACCTGGCTGGACTCGGTAATGTCGGCCTGCACGGCAATTGCATCACCGCCGGCCTCCTTGATCTGCGACACGACAGATTGTGCTGCTGACGCACCACTCCGATAGTGAACAGCGACCCTTGACCCGCATTCACCGAATGCGCGGGCGAGTGCGGCCCCGATGCCGGAACTTGCACCTGTGATCAACACCACCTTGTTCTTCAAATCTCGCATAGATGCTCCGCCATGTTGATTGATCAGACTCCGCGCAACGACAGTTCGACGTGCTTCAGACGTCTTACCATCCGGTCGACGAACTGAAGCGTCACGTGGGCCAGTGCGCGTTGATTCGGCGCAATGACGCCGACAGTGAGCGCGTTGACATTCACATCGTCAAGCGGCCGCCATACCACTTCGCCACGCGCCAGCTCGTCGAGAAACGCCAGCTTGGAGAAAAACGAAATACCGCGACCCGATGCGATCAGGCGCTTGAGAAGCGTTGTCGAATTGCACGTCACGCTAGGCTTCAGAGATTCCCAATACTCGTGAAAATCATTCGCCACGACACCCTGAATCGGCGAGCGTCCTTCGAGTCTGAGAAACGCATGGTTGCGGCATTCTTCGAAGCTGATACGTTCCTTCTTCGCCAACGGGTGCGACGAAGCCATCACGACCCCAGGCGGCAGGGACACTTCCGTCACGACATCGAGGCCGGCCGGCAGCTTCGTGACGTACGAAATGCCGAGATCATATTCACCGCTCACCAGCCGCGCGGGAACATCGTGAGGCGGCACGGCGGCAATCGAATACGTCACCGCCGGGTAAGACTCGGAGAACTCTTCCACCGTGGCGGGCAGAAAGTCGACGAAGAGCGAGTCCATCGCCGCCACCGACACATGCCCTTTGCGCTCCCCCTTCAATGCATCGAGTTCACTGCGCATCAAATGAAAGTCGTTCAGTGTCGAACGGATATGCTGGAGCACGCGCTCGCCCGCAGCGTTCAGGCGAATGCCATTCGGCAACCGGTCGAACAGTTCGGCTCCCATCTCCGATTCGAGCTTGAGAATCTGCCGGTTGACCGCACTGGAAGCGACATACAGATTCTGTGCGGCTTTCCGGATCGATCCGCAACGCGCCACTTCAACGAAATACTTCAGGACATTCGCATGCATCGTGTTGCCTCAATTCACTGCGCGCGCCGGCCACCCGGCGACCACGGGATGGTCGCACGATATCTTGCCTACATCGCATGCGCCACCAGGTGAACCCAGCGCACTGACTCCAGTATCGAAGAACTCCCGGTTGACGCCGGTGAATCGGACCTCGACCTGCGGAACCTCGTCTTCGTGGAAGATAGCCTCCGTCGGGCACACCGACACACACACGCCGCAACTGATGCATTCATCGGGATGAATGTACAACGTGCGCTCGCCTTCGTAGATGCAGTCGACGGGACAGCATTGCACACAGGCGCCGTCCTTGACGTCGATGCAGGGCGACGTGATGACGTAAGCCATTAGCGTCCGCTCCAGCGGGGTTTGCGTTTCTCCTGGAAGGCGCGCACGCCTTCGTGAGCATCCTCGGATTGCAACGCCGAGACGAGTGCGGGTAGCCGCAGGGCCTGAGCCTCCGCCGCTGAAAGCGTCGACGTCCGCCGCACCACCTGCTTGATCGCCTGAAGCGAAAGCGGCGCACACGCGAGCAACGCCTCGACCCAGCGCTCGACGGCCGCATCCAGTTCCACACGTGGCACGACTTCGTTGACCAGCCCCATGTCGAGCGCTTCGAGTGCGGACACCCGGCGCCCCGTCAACAGCATTGCCATGGCCTGCCGGTACGGGATCTGACGTTGCAGGAGTGTCATGCCACCATCGAGAGGCATGCGTCCAACAAGCGCCTCCGGCAAGCCGAAGCTGGCCTCTTCGCACGCAACGACGAGATCGCATCCCAGCACCATTTCAAATCCGCCGCCGAGCGCATAGCCGTTCACGCGGGCAATCACAGGCACGTTCAACGTTTCACGCAGGGCGATGCCGCCAAATCCACCCGGGCGCGGCGCGGCCCAGTATTCGAGCCCGCTCATCGACGGGTTCTTGAGATCGGCCCCGACACAGAAAGCACGGTCACCCTCGCCCGTCAGCACGACGACGCGTATATCGCGGTTATGCTCCAGTTCGTTCCAGACGCGCTGCAGTTCGCTCTCGGTTTCCAGGTCCACGGCATTGAGCGCCTCCGGGCGAGCCAGCGTCACAGTGGCCACATGTTGTTCGATTACCAGTCTTACGCTCATGCGACCTCCGGCGCGACCGTCCCGCGCAACTGGTTGAGAATCTCGTTGGTATGCTGCCCGAGCCTTGGCGGAGCGCGCCGCAATCCGACAGGCGCCCGCGACAGCTCGATTGGACTGCCGATGAAGCGCACCGGCTGGCCTTCACCTTCTCCTTCGATGATCAGACGGTTGTGCAGTGTCTGCGGGTCAACCAGGGCTTCTCGCAGGTCGCGCACCGGGGCGCAAAGCAGATCCTGCTCTTCCAGTCGCGCGAGCCAGAAGTCTCGCGTGTTGCTTGCGAAGCGCTCGCGGAAAATCCTTTGCAACTCATCCTTATGGCGGAACTGCTCGTTCAGATTGCAAAAGCGTGGATCGACGGACAGGTCGTCGATCTGCAGCGCCGCACAGATATCGCGAAGCGGATTCGGCTTGAATGCGCCGACAAGGACGAGCGCACCGTCCTGGGTATCGAACACACCCGAAAGCGGCATGGCTGCCCAGTTCACTTCAAAGTCGGCCATCATGATCATCGCCGCCTCCTGCATCTGGATCGCGAGCATCGAGTTGTACAGCGACACGTTGACCTTCTGCCCTTCCCCCGTACGCTCGCGATGCAGCAGTGCGAGCAGGATGCCCTGCACCATGTGCATGCCCGCGGAATAGTCGGCGAGTGCTGTCGGGTACACGGAGATCGGCAGCGACTCATCCGCGCGGCGCGCCATCACACCGCTCATCGCCTGCGCGAGCACGTCCTGCCCTCCCTTGTGCGCATACGGTCCCGTTTCCCCGAAGCCTGTCCCCACGGCATAAATGATGCGGGGGTTAAGGCTCCGGCATGCCTCGTAACCGATGCCCATCCGATCCATCACACCTGCGCGAAAGTTGCTGACGACTACATCCGCGTCGGCGATCAACTGCTTCAATGCCGCCATTTGCCCGGCATCGCGCAAATCGAGTTCGAGGCTGCGCTTGTTGCGGTTGAGACTGCAGAAGATCGGGTTGTCGGCGCCCGCGACGGGCTCGAATGTCGAGCGGCTCAGATCACCCGCGCCGATGCGTTCGACCTTGATGACGTCCGCGCCATAGTCGGCCAGCATCTGCGTGCAGACAGGTCCCATCATGACCTGCGTCAAGTCGATGATACGAACGCCGTGAAGCGGCAAATCCTGCGTGAATGCGTTGTTATTGCTGGTCATGCTGCTGCCCTCGCGTCGATGTGAACGGCAAGCGGCGGAATGTCCGTGTTGCGGCCAGTCTGATCGCCCGGATCCGCCCCTTGGGCGCGCAGCGTCTTCTGCAGAGCGCCCACGTCGACATTGCGAACGGACACACCCGCGCTGAGCGCAAGCGCTGCCGCTACGCCAGCGGCTTCGCCCATCGCCATGCAGGGGGGAATTTCGCGCGACATCTTTTGTGCCTGCGACGTCGCCGAATAGTGACGGCCTGCGACGAGCAGGTTGTCGATCTGCTTCGGCAGCAACACGCGGTATGGCATGTAATAGTCGCGTCCGCGAGCGATGCTGTCTTCGAAGCGCGTGCGCTGCGCGAGATCCTCCTTGCTCATCACATACTCGCCTTCTAGCAGGCGAGTCTGACGCACGCCCGTTTGCGGCGCGACATCGATCACAAAGCAGTTTTCGAAACCCGGCAGCTTTTCGCGCACAAAATCGACCACGGCATGGATATGCTTGCGGCCCTGCATCTCGGCGCGCGTCAGATCCTCGGGTTTGAGGCCATCGAGTCCCGCCATGTGCGGACAGTTGCACCACACGACGCCCGGCAAGGGTGTCTTGAGCCACCAGTAGCCCCACGAGCCACCGAGAATGCGTTTGATCTGGCGGTCGAGCAACGCGAACGCCTCTGGCTCTTCGGCCTCGAAACGTTCTGCCGCATCAGTATCGACACCACCGAGACGAAACACCGTCGTCGTGATGTACGTGCCGCCGACATGCGGCACACCCGCCGAAGCGGCAACATCCAGGTCGCCCGTCGCGTCGATCACCACATCGGCAAGAATCGCTTCCCGTCCGCTTTTCGTATCGCAGATCACGCCCTTCACCTGGCCGTCCTCGACGAGGGTTTGGGAAAACCACGAGTGCAACCGAAGCTTGATACCGAGCTCTTCCACCATTTCGAGCGCGACGCGCTTCATCGCATCGGGATCGAAAGCCGCCGCGAAGCACACGGGATGCGGCGTCTTCTGGCTGTGAAAATCGAATGTGCCCCAACGTCCCCACTGGCGATAAGCAGCGGGATCTTCACCCCATTCATGCGACTGCGGAAACACGGCCAGCTTGCGCGCCGCCATCCGTTCGATGAATGTCATGCAGGTGCCGCGCACCGAGATCTCACGAAGGTGGTTGTCCCACATGTCGTCGAGTACCAGCACCATGCCACCCGATGCGAGCCCGCCAAGATGGTTGTAACGCTCGAGAAGAATGACTTCCGCGCCATTTCGCGCCGCACCGATCGCCGCCGACAGGCCTGCGGGACCACCCCCGACTACCACGACATTCGCCTTCGCGGCCACGCGCACGTCGCGAGCGGGTTCCTGGATCAATTCGCTGATCATGTTCATTTCGTCTCCTTTCAGAATTGCTTGTCGCTCAGCTCAATGCGTGCTTTCGGGTTGCCATTTGATGAGGCAGCGCTCGAGTGCCGCGATGACCAGAAAAAATGCGCCTGCCAAGATGGCGCTCATGATGATTGCCGTGTACAGCAGCGCGGAATCGAAGTTATAGGTCGCCTGGATAATCATCGCGCCGATGCCCTGTGTCGCTCCGATCCATTCGCCGACCACCGCGCCGATCACCGACATCGACGCAGCGATGCGCAGCGCGGAGAACAGATACGGCAGTGAGGAGAAAACCCGAAGCTTGAAGAAAATCTCGCGCTTGCTGGCCGAGAGAATCTGCATCAACTCCATGGCCTGCGGATTGACGGCATTGAGTCCGCGCACCATGTTCACCAGCGTCGGAAAGAAGCAGACGATGGCAGCGATCGTGATTTTCGGTTCGAGGCCGTTGCCCATGATCAGCACGAGAATGGGCGCCTTGGCGACGACAGGAATCGAATTGATCATCACGGCGACCGGGTAGAAGATGTCGCGCAATGTCTTGTTGTGGACAAAGACAGTTGCCAGCAGGATCGCCGCGAGGTTCCCCAGCAGAAAGCCGAGCGATGCCTCGATGGCTGTCGGCAGCAGGTTCTGAATCAGCACGTCGCGCTTGCTGACGAAGGTCTCCAGCACGAGCATCGGCGACGGCGCAATGAACGGCTTGACATGAAAGCCCGCAACCACCGCCCACCAGGTGAAGAGAAGACCCGCAACACCGATTGCCGGCAACATGCGCGCGCGCCACATTTGCTGGCGCCGGCGTGCGGCCCACGCCAGCGCTTCGTCGTCGACGGTGGGCGAAGACATATTCAGGTGCATTTCAGACGTAGCCATCAGCAGGTCTCCAGTACACGTCGCAGATACGCGGCGAGTTCGACGAATTCACGGGTCTCGCGGATATCGAGCGTGCGGTTTTCAGGCAGGTTGACGGGCACGATCTCCTTCACCCGGCCGGGGTTGGCAGCCAGCATCAATACGCGCTGACCGAGAAACGCCGCTTCGTAGATGCTGTGCGTGACGAACAGCGTCGTGAGTCCCATCTCTTTCCAGACCCGGCGCAGTTCTTCATTGAGGCGGTCACGCGTGATTTCGTCGAGCGCGCCGAAGGGCTCATCCATCAACAGCACCTTCGGATCGCTGACCAGTGCGCGGGCGATGGCGACCCGCTGGCGCATGCCGCCCGACATCTCATGGGGATAAGCGTCCTCGCGCCCCTTGAGTCCGACCAGTTCCAGCAGTTCGCGGGGTGTGGCGCGGCCAGCGCGATTCTTTCCGTTCGCCACTTGCAGCGGCAGCTGCACGTTCTGCAGTGCCGTGCGCCAGGGCAGGAGCGCCGCGTCCTGAAACACGAAACCGATATCGCGTCGTTCCCGCGCGACATTGGGTGGCGAGCCGAGTACGCTGATCTCGCCCCGGCTTGGCTTGACCAGATCGGCGACGACCCGCAGGAACGTCGACTTGCCACAACCGGAGGGCCCCAGAAGCGTCAGGAATTCACCTGACGCAACGTCCAGACTGAGGCCTTCGATCGCAGTGACGCTGCGCCGGTCGGTGAAAAAGCGGACATTGATATTCCGGCAGCTGATTGACAAGGCGCCGGCGTTCGGCGCCGCAATGGGCGAGTTTGCCCGCTCCGCGCGCGGCGGATTGAAGATGGCAGCTTGCATGGGTTACACCAGAAGTCGTGAGGAACGGGTAGCGTTGAGCACGTCCATCGTCATGACGTCCTCTACCTTGGGTTGATGCGCCCTGAACTGGCCGAGCTGTCCGTATGTCGAGATCTGTTCTTCCCAGACCTTCGGATCCATCGCTCCCCAGCCTTGCGTCTGCGTTGTCTGGTTGAAGGCGTAGCTCATCAACGAATCGATCGCGATGCGCTCATCCGCATGATTCAGATTCGGGTATTCCTTGATGAGCAAATCGACGGCCTGATCGCGATGCGTGTTCGCATAGATCCATCCGCGTGCCGTTGCACGCATGAAGCGGCTGACCGTATCGGGATGATCCTTCAGCGTCGCCGTCGTCGTGTAGTACGGTAGTGCATAGAGGCGCACGCCCGTGTCCCACAGCCGCAGATCGACGCGATCCGCGCCAAGCGGCTTGAGCGCGGTGGTATTGGTTTGCCAGCCGGTGACGGCATCTACCTGCCCGCTCAGAAGCGGCATCATGTCGGCGCCGATCGGCACGATGTTGACCTGGCTTTCGGGAATCTTGTTCTTGGTCAGTAACGCCTTGAGCAATACCATTCCCGTCGCCTGAATGCCGATGCGCTTGCCGATCATGTCGTGCGGCGTGCGAATCGGGTTCTTCTTCAACGAGAAAAATGTGTACGGATGCTGCTGCAGTCCGGCGGCGATGCATTTGATCGGCAGCCCTTCCGAGACGGCCAGCATGATCGATGGGCTCGATGAGATTTCGCCCGTCTCGAAGCGCCCCGAGGCGACGATCGCAACGCCATCGATATTGGGGCCACCTGGTTGAATCTGGAAATCGATGCCTTCCTGCTGGTAAAAACCCAGTCTCTTCGCGACCACCTCACCAACCTGATTGCCGCCCGGGACCCATCCCAACTGCATATTGACGGTCGATTTCTCACCTGCTAGGGCGCGTACCGAAAGCAGTGCGCCTGTCGCCGCCATGCCGCCCGCCGCGAGCGTCATTCGCAGCAAACGCCTGCGCCCCGCATTCTCGACTACTGACATGTTTCACTCCTCCGATGGTCCTGGATTCAAGGGGGAACCGGTCTGTTGCTTTCCGAGTGCTGCCGGCTAAGTGCATTCTCAGCAGCCGAAAGTGTCCCCGCAAGCATCAATTTTGAAGACGAGTGATGCCGATTTTAGCTCACCCCATCGGAATGCACCGATATGGTGCAACCTCTCGACTGCGCACCTGACGCGCACGTTGCACGATCACCCGCTCTGAAAATTCGCTCACTGCGGGTCAAATTCAGTGCTAGCCGACGCGATTTTTGTTCCGCAAGAATCGGTCGCTAGTGAGGCAGGCAAGAGACGGCCTCGCTCATGCAGTCCGTGTCAGATCCATCATGCCGGTACGTCAAAGTCCGTCATGTAGACCATCCAATTCGTTTTCCTAAATTAATCGAGCTGTACTTCAAACAATCAGCCAGCACTCAAGGAAATCATGATTCGACGCGCTATCGTCATTGCGGCAACCGCTCTCGCCTGTCAGACGGCATTCGCCCAAAGCAGCGTAACGCTCTACGGTTTGATCTCAAGCGGAATCGTGTATGCGAAGAATCAGAAGGGAGCCGACAAACAGGGGCATTCGACCTGGCAGTTCGCAAGCGGACCGATGCAGACGCCGCGTTGGGGCATGAGAGGGGTCGAAGACCTTGGTGGGGGACTCAAGACCATATTTACGCTGGAAGGCGGTTACAGCATCGGCACTGGCGCCCTGTCGCAAGGCGGGCGGTTGTTCGGACGGCAAGCCTTCGTCGGCTTGTCATCGAACAGTCTGGGCACGGTCACGATCGGGCGCCAGTACGACGAGGCCGTCACGCTGTGCATTTTTTCGTCGGCCTGCCAGTTTGCCGCATATGGCGCGCATATCGGCGACAGCGACAACGTGTTCGATACTTTCCGCATCAACAATGCGGTGCAGTACAAGAGCGTCGAATATGGTGGATTCCAGTTCGAAGGGCTCTACGGTTTTTCGAACAAGGCTGGGGATTTCTCGGACAACAACGCCATCAGCGCAGCTGCTCAATATCACAGGGGACCGTTCTCCTTCGGAGTAGCCTACCTTCAGGTCAAAATGCCGAATGACCCCGCCAATCCCAATGGCGCGGTGGTCGGGGACTACGGCTTCACTTCACCTTTCATTACCAACCCTGCGACCAATGCAGGCGTGAGTAAGCAGCGAATGTTCGGCACAGGTGGCGCCTACGCGTTTGGAAATGCGAACCTGTCGCTGCTCTATACGAACGCGCGCTTCGAATATCTCGACGAATCCAGACTGACGCTGCAGAACTTCGAAATCTCATTGACCGATTATGTTCTTCCGGACCTGATGCTCGGGGCGGCATATGTCTTCACTACGGGAC
This sequence comes from Paraburkholderia terrae, assembly GCF_002902925.1. Classification (GTDB taxonomy): domain Bacteria; phylum Pseudomonadota; class Gammaproteobacteria; order Burkholderiales; family Burkholderiaceae; genus Paraburkholderia; species Paraburkholderia terrae. The sequence goes on from NZ_CP026113.1 coordinate 2,235,815, forward strand.
AATACCGTCCCCAGGAAACAAGTCCGAAATGGCATCAGGTCAACGCTGGCGCAATTTACTTCCTGAGCAAGCGGACGGATGTGTATCTGGTTGGCATTTATCAGAAAGCCGCAGGCGATGCAAAATTCGCCCAGATCTATACGCTTTCACCATCGACCACTAAATCACAAGTCTCGGCCGTGATAGGTCTACGGCATCGTTGGTAAAACGGAGGGTGCCTGCGATCAGCGGGTGTTGCTTCCAGCGCCCGGAGGGATACGCTGCGTCATCGCAAGTCGTTGGCGAGACGCTCGCGGATGCCGTTCGGCGCAGGTATGCAACAAAGCCTTCGCCCGTCGGCGCAACCTAGCGAACCACCGTGAGAGAGCGATCGGTGCGCAAGCCCCTCAGAAACGAAGCAATATCGAACCCATACGACTCGAGCAGCCGGTACAGCGTGACGCGCGAAATACCAAGATCGCGCGCCGCGTCCGCGACTCTGCCGCGATGACGCAGCAAGGCCCTTTCAACTGCCTGTTGCTCCGCGCGGCGCCGCACCTGGTCGAGCGACATCGTGCGCGCATCGACATAGTGCGCAAGGCCAAGGTCACTCGCCGTGATGACAGAGTTGTCGAACAGTACAACCGCACGCCACACGCGGTTTCTCAATTCGCGGACGTTGCCGGGCCAGTCGTGCGCACGCAGTGCCCGAATCGCGTCGTCGGAAAAGCCGCGAATCCGGCGGCGCGAATCCACGCGCAACTGATCAAGCAGATGCCGCGCCAAAAGCTCGACGTCGGCACCTCGTGCGCGCAGCGGCGGCTCTTCGATCTGGAGCACACTCAGCCTGTGATAAAGATCCTCGCGAAACCGTCCTTCGCGCGCCGCGCGCTCCAGATCGACGTTCGTTGCACAAACGATTCTCACGTCCACATCGATCGAGCACAGGCCTCCGAGTCGTTCGATGCTGTGCTCCTGCAGAAAACGCAGTAGCGTCACCTGGCTTTCCATCGGCAGATCGGCTATTTCGTCGAGAAATACCGTACCGCCATTCGCCGACTCAATGCGTCCCGTCTTCCGCTCATTCGCCCCCGTGAAGGCGCCACGCTCATAGCCGAAGAGTTCCGAAGTAACGAGATGTACAGGGATCGCGCCGCAGTTGATCGCGACAAAGGGCCCATGGTGTCGATCCGAGTGCCGGTGAATGGCGAATGCTGTCAGTTCCTTGCCTGTACCCGACTCGCCCTGGATAAGAACGGGTGCGTTGCACATCGCGACCTTGCGCATCGTGCGAAATAGCTGGAGCATCGCATCGCACGAGCCGATCATGTCGCCATCGACAACGGTCAACGATTCAGCCGTCGTGGTTCCGCCCAGTGAGCACATGCCGCGCGCGTGACCCACGGCATGTCCGAGTTCGACGGCCGTCGTCGGTAGCGTGATGTAGCTGATGCAGTGACTACGCACAACAGAACGGATGGTGGCGTCTTCCAGTTGCCCCTGCTGAAGCGCCGCGACCCAGCCTACGTCCCGCGTCGCCAGCACCTCCGTGAGCGGCTCCATGTCGCGCGGAAACTTCATCGACGCAATATCGAGCAATCCACCTGCGCCCGCAGCAAGCCGTGTCCGATGCTTCGTCCGCGCACTCATGTCGATCCGGTCGATCGCCCATCCCTTTGTCGGCAGCAGCGCATCCGGCAGCGCGCGGTTCACGCGGCAAACGTGATAGAGCTTCCTCGTCGCAGAGTCCATACGAAGCCTCTCTGTTTGATTCTGATTCGAAAGAAAAGCTGATCGCCCTGACAAGGAAGCGAAATTGCACCGTAATGGAAGTGTCGGCGAGTGCAGCTTAAGAACGCCTTAAGATCTGTTTTCTATTCAGAAGACGACGGCTCTTTTGCGTATCAATCATTCGCCATGTGTGCGGTACACCTCATAAGCCGCAGTGAACATCCAGGTAATGAGAATCAATGACACAACCTTGACGTTGGACCTGCAACGATGAAGATGCAAACAGGTGGATTTCAGTCGGCTTGATACTGATCGTCAATGCGATGAGCCGAAGGGACGGGGCGTGTAGTGCGTCAATCCGTCGTTCATCGGATCGAATGGCGCGCCTGCTGTACCCGGTCTCGCTGGCTTCGCAGGGGTATCGCTGTTGGAATAGGTGCGCTGCATCGTCGGCAAATAGAAGAACTGCCAGCCTGCGTAGGTCTGCTGCCCTTCGAAGTCTTCGAACTGCCGGGGAAAGTTGGCACGCTTGATCGGCGCATCCATCGAACTGCTGTGCAAGCCCGCCAACCGTCCCGCCTGATACATATAGACCCAATCGTTCTGCCCGGTGATGGGATCGGCATACGCGCGCCGCAGATGATGCAGCGGCTCGGGAACACGCGTGTCGTTGAGCAGTTCATCGACGGAAGCGGGCAGCGTGCGCCCGGCGCGGTAGTAGCGCAATATCGCGAGCCGGTACTGGTTGCCGACGAACAGCAGTTGCTGTTCGTTTTCGCGTTTGCGTTGCAGCGACCAGACATCGAGGGCGCCCATCAGCGCGACGGAGAGCAGCATCAACGCGATCAGCAACGTCAACATCACGAGACCGCGATCGCGCGCGACATGCCCGACATGCGCAGTCGCGTGGCGGCCACACGTTGCGCCGAACCTCATTTGCCCGCTCCCGCGTCACCCGAAGCCGTGCCCTGCGGGCTGCTGGCAGGCACGATGTCGTAGACACCCGGCTTCGTGTCATCCGGCGACGCGACGACCGCCCATTTGTCGTCACCGTTGACGGGATCGACGGGAATCGTGCGCAGATAGTGGCGCGTCACAAGTTCGTCGAGCGTATCAGGATACGCGGCGTTGTCACCGTAGTACTTGTCGATCGCATCGCGCATCACAGCGAGATTCTGCGCACGCACCTGCTCCTTGCCGCGATCGATGCTGTGCATGTAACTCGGCAGCGCGATGGTCAGCAACAGCCCGATGATCGCCATCACGACCACCAGTTCGATCAGCGTGAAGCCGGTATCGCGCCGGCGCGTATCGATGCGTTTCATGGTCGCGCTCACCACTGTCGATAGGGAATGCCATTGATACCGACGCGATCCGACTTCGACGTAACGTCGAATACGTCCTTGCCCACGTTGCCGCGTTCCGAAGCATCACTGCCGTCGGCATGCGCGGGCGGGTCGCCGAACGCGCGCAGGCTCCAGGTGTCTTCGGGCGGTGTATCGGCGTCGCCTGCGAAGAACGGGTCGCGCGGCACGCGGCGCAGGAACATCAGCAGGCCGCCCTTCGGGTCCTTCACGTTCTTCACGCCGTCCACCAGCACCGCTAGCGAAGGCGGATAGCCGGAAGCTTCCGCTTCCCGCTCGATAAGACCCGCGTCGCTCGCTTCCTTGTACGCGTCGAGGGCGGTACGAATCTCGCGCAATGCGCCGCTCAGTTGCTGTTCCTTTTCGCGCTGCACGATCAGTTGTGAAAAAGGCACGACAGCAAGCGCCAGAATGCCGACGAGCGCAAGCGTGATCACGAGTTCGACCAGCGTGAAGCCACGCAGCCTCGCACGGCGCGCGATGCGGCAACGGTCTGGACGCACAAGGCGAGACATCGTTCAGTACCCGCCGTTCTGGATCGGACGCAGCGGGTTGTCGCTCGGCATGTCGCCTGGTGGCATCACGAGATTCGACGGAGGCGCGCTCGGCGCTGACAGCGCGGGTGCGGGCGGAGGCGGAGGCGCCATCTGCGCACCGGGTGCTGCGGACGGGGTCTGTGGCGTGCTGCCGTTGCCACTCTCGCCGTTCGACTGCGCCTCGGCGGCGCCTTGATCGACAGGCGGCGTGACGCCGTTAGCGGGCGGCACGGGCGGCGCAGGCAAGGTCGAATAGCGGCCGCCATACGGTTGCTGCGGCGGCGCCGTGCGTGGCGCCGGAGGCAACTGCCCGAACGCGCTCGCGGGCGGCTGGGTTGTTGGCCGGCCCTGCGTGCTGCTGTGCGGCGTGGCGGCCGCACCGCCCGTCGTGCCGCCGCCCACGCTGCCGGGCGTACGGACGACGGGACGCGGCACGGCCGGTTCCAGTTCCGCGACGACCGGGTCGAGCCGCAACTGCTCCGAGTGTACGTTGACGTCCGTGCCCGACCAGACTTCCTGCGTGTCCGCGTCAGCGGCGATCTGCGGGCGCACGATATGCGGTGTGATCTGCAGCACGATCTCCGTCTTCACGTGGTCGCCGTTGTGATTGGAGAAGAGCCGACCGAGCACGGGCAACTGGCCGAGGCCCGGCACCTTGTCAGCCGTCGTTCTGTCCTGATCGGAAATCAGGCCACCGAGAATCTGCGTTTCGCCGTCGCGCAAACGCAGACTCGTCGACGCGTTGCGCGTGCCGATCTGATAAGCAAGTGTCGTCAGCCCTGCCTGCGAACTGTCACTCTGGATAACCTTGGTGATGTTGCTCACTTCCAGATTCAGCTTGATGCCGACATCGCCGTCCCGATAGACCTGCGGCTCGACTTCGAGCTTGATGCCGACGTCGAGGTACTGGACCATCTGCGTATAGGACGGCCCACTCGTGCTCGGCGTGCTCGAACTCGAAATCACGGGCACCTTGTCGCCGATCAGGATGCGCGCCTTCTCCTTGTTGCGCGCGCGAATGCGCGGACTGGCGAGCAGGTTGGCATCGGTGTCGCTCAGCTTGAAATTGGCCGTCGCGGACAGGCCGCTCACGTTGAGCGCATTGATAGGCAGATGGTGCAACTCGCCCCAGGTATTGGCCGTGGCGGGTGTCGACATGGTGAACGTGTTTGGCCATTCGATGCCAAGGTCGGTCATGCGATCGTGCGAGACTTCCAGCACCTGCACTTCCATCATCACCTCGGGCTCGGGAATGTCCTGCGCGGCGATCATTTCCTCGGCCACGCGGATCGTATCGGGCGTGCCGCGTATCGTGACGGTGTTCGACCGTTCGTCGACCACCACTTCCTTCAGCTTCAGCAGGCTCTTCAGCAAACCCTGAATCTGCTTCGCATCGACATTCGACAGCTGGAACGTGCGCACCTTCAGTTCCTGATACTCCAGTTCCTTCGCCGGCGTCGCCGGATAGATGAAGAGCGTATTCGCGTTCAGTTGCTTCTTGTCGAGCTGGCTCTGCATCAGGATCATGTCGACGGTGTCCTGCAGCGTCGCGTTCGTCACGAAGATGGTCGTCTTCAGGTCGGCGCGCACGTCACGATCGAAAATCACGTTCAGACCCGTCGTTTTCGACAGCGCTTCGAACACCATCCGCACATTGGCATCGCGAAACTGCAGCGTGACGGGCGTCCGCATGATGGACGACGCGGTGATCTTTTCCTCCTTCAGCGCGCGCTGCTGATTACGTTTGTCCTGGATATTCCTGAGCATCTGCTGCGCCATCGGATTGGTCGGGTTCTGCGCCAGCACCCGATGCACGCGCTCTTCCGCGAGCGCATACGAGCCGCGCTGCATCATGCGGTCCGCTTCCTGCAAACTCGTGAGGTCGCGCCGGTCACGGTCGAGCGCGGCGCCGATCTTGCGGCCGCGCTCGCTCGTCGGGTCGATCTGGTAGGCCTGGCCAAGCGCCTGGACTGCGAGGTCATACTGATAGCTCGCGCGGTACGCGTCCGCATCGTCGAGCAACGCATTCACGCGCGCGTCGCGATCATGCAGATAGTCGATCTGCAATTGCGCGTTGGTGGGATCGTTCTGGCGCGTAGCGGGCGGTGTCACGCAACCGCCCAACGCCAGCACGGCCAGTGCTATGCACGCGACCTGGCGCTTCGTCAGCGGCACGCGGGGCGAGCCATGCGTGAGGGGCGCGGAATGCGGTGGATAGCGCGTAGATGAGCCGCTGTCCCCGTTGCGGCTCCGATCGCGGCTGCATGCGGCTGTCATTTATGTTCCTTCGCTCATTTTCCTTCGCTTTGCATGGATATGACCTGCCTCTGGTTCAACGGCAGATACATCAGCACGATGTCGGCGTCGGAGATCGACTCGACGCGATACTGTCCATCGACCACTTCCCCCTGAGACACGATCACCAACTGATCGCCACTGCTCAGGAAGACACGTGGCTTGAGCGTCGAGCCGTCCAGTTTGCCGAGGTACACATACGGCACGGGCGGCGCGGTCGGTGGCGGCGGAGGCTCGGGCGCAGCCTGTACGGGTGGGGGCGGAGGCGGCAGCCACGACGACGCGGCAAACGGGTTGTTACGCGATTCGAGCGACATGGGCTTGCGCAGTGCCGCGAGCTTTTCGTTCGCGGTCTTTTCGCTCGCTGCCTGCGTTGCTTTGCCGGGCGATGTCGCGCGGTCGTGTTTTGCCGCAGCGCGAACCGAAGAAGCCGTCAACGCGGCGTCATGACGCGCGACACTCACAGCCGCCATCGCCGACGTTCCTTCCGGAGCGCGCCACGCCTTCACCGAAAGCGCGATCGTCGCGATCAGGCACATGCCCAGCAGCGAGCGGCGAACGAGAACGGAACTCATGGCCGCGCCGTCCCGTAGACGAGTTCGAACCGGACGCGCGCATCGAGCACGCTGCCGTCCACGGCGGGCCGTTCGACGTGAATCTCACGCAACGCCGCATTCGGCACGCTGTTGAGCACCGACGCAAGAAACCGGCGAATCGTCACGTACTGATCCTTGACGGGCAGCAGCATCTGATAGCGCACGTAACGTCCACCCGGATCGGCAACGATGACGTATTCCGCCGAGCCGACTGCCAGATTGCTGTCGCGGGCGTGCGCGAGTATCGCCGCGATATCGTCCGCGCTATGCGCGAAACGCGGAAACAGATCGGGCAAGCTCGCGAGCACAGCGGTATCCGCGTACGAGCCCGCGTCGCGGGCAACGTCTGCCGTCTTCGCGGCACGCGCAGGCCGAACCTCGTTCGACAGCGCGATCGTGTCCCTTTGCATGCGTATCGCGCTATCGGCCACGACGACAGCAGCACACAACAACGCGATGCCTGTGAGCCCCGCTATACCGAAGCGCCGCATCAATTCGAAACGCAAGGTCAGGCAGCGCTCGCGCAGAAGCTCGACGTTCATGAGCGGCTCCACACGGCGGTAACCTGAAACCGGACGGGCGTGCCCGGAACATTGGCTTCGATCTCGTGATCGTTGAGCACGGCCTCGCGCAACAGCTTGCTCGATTGCAGATAGCGCAGATACGCGATCATCGCGTCGAAGTTCTTCGCTTCTGCCGTAATGCGAATCTGGCTCTGCACCGGATTCTGATCGATGCCGATCAGCGCGACATCATGGTCCGGATAGTCCTCGACAATCGACAACAGGTCTTGCCACGGCACCGTCAGTTCACTCAGCACCGCAAGACTCTGCTTTTCCGCATGCATCGCTGCAGGCGTTGGTTGCGCCCTGACGAGATGCGCTTTGGCGAGCACACGATGACGCACCTCGTCCAGGCGTTCCTGCGCCTGCTCGTTGCCATCGAATGCCTGCCACAGCCGCACGCCGCTCGCAAGCAGCGCACAAATCGCGATGCACAGCACGATGAGTCCCGCTGGCGCGAGGTGCGACCGGCGGCGAGCGAAGTCGATGTCGAGCCGCTGGATCATTGCGCGTACTCCAGCAGATGGCGCGCGAAGCTCTCGCCGCCCTCGAGTTCATCACAGGCATTCGGCGGAGCCAGCGTCGTCACGCTCGCAAAGCGCGCTTGCAGCGCGGCGAGATCGATTGCATTGCCGGGGCCATAGAAGCCCAGCGCGCAATCCTCGCGTCTGAGCGTCGTGCGTTCCGCGCAGCGCTCGAACGCCTGTTCCGCGAGTAGCGTGACTTTTGCGGTATCGCATGCATCGCCCGCGAATAGACGCTGCGCGTCATAACACGCCCAGCAATCCGCTTCTATCAGCACCGCCTGGATCAACGCGTCGGCGGCGAACACGATCATCGCGTTGGCGCGAGGCATGCTGGGCAGCGTCCGGTTGAGCATTTCAGGCAGGCACAGTTTCAGCGCCAGCATGCGGGCGCCGGCCGACGCACTCGCCTCGCCCATCCCATCCACCAGCGCGCGCGGCAACGCGCTGGCAAACATTGCGCGTCCGCCACGCTGCACACACGCGCGCACAACGATGGTCTCACCATCGACACCATATGTATCGACGAAATGCGCACGCGCGATCTCGTCGACTTCTCGCGCGCGCAACGTGCGGAAGTCGCCACGCAGTATCGCGTGGTTGCCCCAGAAGTCGTCGAGCACGATATGGACGCCGCGCGTTCGGGAAGGCGCTTGCGGCACGACGCCATCCGGCGCGGGTTCGAGCGCTGCGCGAAGTGCGTCGAATACACCCGCTTGCGTGAACCATTGCGTTTCGGGCATCGGCACGCTGCGCGGCGCGGCGGGCGAAGCGGGCTTGCGCGCCGGCGGCCAGCGCGGCCGGCGCGACTCAACGGCGACCTCGCGTGTGCCGATGCCGATGTTGATGTCCGCGCCGGGCGAATCAATCGACCATGGTGACACGGTTGATCTCCTCGAGGGTCGTCTCGCCCTGCCGCACGAGCTTGATCGCCGCACTTCGCAGCGTCTTCATGCCCTGCCGGAATGCGGCCGCCTTGATCTGCGTAAGCGGTGCGCGTTCAGACAGCAGTTGCCGCAGTTCGTCGTCCATGCGCAACGCTTCCGCGACGGCGCGCCGTCCGCGATAGCCGCTACCGCGGCAGGCTGCGCAGCCCATGCCGCGCCGGAACAGATAGCCGCCCGCCGCATCCGGATCGATGCCCGATCGCGCGAGCGCATCGGCGTCGACGGTATCTTCCGCGACACAGTCCGGGCAGCACTGGCGCAAGAGCCGTTGCGCGATCACGCCGTTCAATGCCGACACGAAGCTGTACGGGTCGACGTCCATGTTCGTGAAGCGGCCGATCACGTCGAACACATTGTTCGCGTGTACGGTCGTGAAGACCTGGTGGCCCGTCAATGCCGCCTGCACCGCAATCTGCGCCGTCTCCGGATCGCGGATCTCACCGACCATGATCTTGTCTGGATCGTGGCGCAGGATCGAGCGAAGGCCGCGCGCGAATGTCAGCCCTTTTGCCTCGTTGACGGGAATCTGCAGAATGTCGCCCAGCTGGTACTCGACCGGGTCTTCGATGGTCACGATCTTTTCAAGTCCGTCGTTGATCTCCGTGAGGATCGCGTAGAGCGTCGTCGTCTTGCCGCTGCCCGTCGGCCCCGTGACGAGGAGCATGCCGTACGGCATCGCGGCGACCGTGCGCATGAAGCGCGTGTCTTCCTGCTGGAAACCGAGCGCTTCGAGCGTGAGTCCACCCGACGCCTGCGACAGCTGATAGCGATCCAGAATCCGCAGCACCGCGTCTTCGCCGAACTGGTTCGGCATGATCGACACGCGAAAATCAATCTCACGGCCCGCATAGACGGCCTTGAAGCGGCCATCCTGCGGCACGCGGCGCTCGGCGATGTCGAGTTCGGAAATGACTTTCACACGCGACAGCACCTGATCCGCGACGTCGCGCCCTTCGACGCGCCCCACCACCGTCAGCACGCCGTCGACACGGCATTTGATCATCAGCCCATGCGCGCGGCATTCGAGGTGGATGTCGCTCGCCATCATTTTCAGGGCGTCGTAGATCGTCGAATTCAGCAGGCGCACGACGGCGCTGTCGTCGTTGCTGATGCCCTGCAGCGTCAGCGCAAGCGACGCGGGATCAGCGGCATGCTGGGTGGTCTGGTCGAACGCTAGCGAGTCCATCGCGCGCACGTCCTTCTCGCGCACCGCGAGCCACGCGGTGATGTCGCCGATACTCGCGAGTGCCCAGCGATACGGCACGGCAGGCCGCGCGCGCATGCGTTGCTCGATACTGCCGCGCGTGCGCCGGTCGAGCGGATCGGCGATCACGAACAACAGGCCGCGTCCCGCCGCGGAATCTTCGGTATCGCGAAAGCAGATGCACAGGCGGGTCGTCGCCTCGACGAACGGTACGACATCGAAATCCGGTTGCAGCGCGTTCAGCGCATGCATCGTGATCGGCTGCATGTGACATTGCACAGCGAGTTGCGCGAGCACTTCGTCGGGGCTGACGGGCATTTGCGTAAGCAGATCTTCGAGCGCGCGCAGGCCAGAGCCATGGCGCTCGGCGAGGGTGCGCAGCGCGTCGCGCAGATCGACGCCGCCCGTTCCGCCGATGCCGTTCGCCATGCTCGCCGTGTCCATGACAACCTCGCCTGCTATTGAACGCTCGATGCAATTTCAAAGATCGGCATGTACATCAGCACGACAATGCCGCCGATCACGATGCCAATGAAAATCATCATCGCGGGCTCGATCAGCCGTGAGATCAGATCGATTGCGCGCGCCACCTGTGATTCCTGAAACGCCGCTATCCGGTCGAGCACGGGCCCGAGACCGCCCGTTTTCTCCGCGACGGTCAATAGCCGGTACGTGATCGCATCAGCCAGCGACGCCTGCTGGAACGCGTCGGAAATCTTCGCGCCGTTGCGCACCTGATCGAGCGCACGCGCAAGCGATGCCTGATCGGAACGACCGACGAGCCCACGCGCAAGATCGAACGCGCGGATGGCCGGGATGCCACCGTCGACCAGCATCGCCGTGGTGCGGAAGAACTGCGATTGACGGAACACCCGAAAGTATTCGCCGATGCCCGGCAACGCGAGCATGCGGTCGGCAATCCAGTCGCGCGCGGAAGGGCGGCGCAGCACGATCGACGCAGCAAACACGAGCACGGCGAAAGCGACTGCGAGTTCCTTGCCATGCGCGTGAACCATGCTGCCCCACGCGATCAGCAGTTGAGAAAGAAGCGGTAGTTCGCGCCCACTATGCTCGAGCAGCGTCGCGAAGCGCGGGACGACGAAGCCCAACAGAAAGAGCACGACTACCGCGCCAACCACCAGTAGCACCGTCGGATAGATCGCCGCGGACACTACCCGTCCCCGCAGTTCATGCAGCATCGCGCTGTTGCGCGAATAGCGCGTGAGACTGTCTGCGAGACCACCCGTCTGCTCGCTCGCTTTCACGCAGGCGACGAGCACGGCGGGGAAAACGTCGCTGGCCTGTTCGAGCGCCGCCGACAACGACTGGCCTTCTTCGAGCCGCCGCAACAACCCGCGATACACGGCGGCGGAGCGTTCGCGGCGCTCGTTGCTCGCGAGCGTGCGCAACGCATCGACCACGCCGACGCCCGCCGAGAGCAGCGCCGCGAGTTCGCGCGCGAAGAGTTCGACATTGAACTTGCCGCGCGCGAGCGCGGGTGTGCGCACACGCAAACGCGCGCTGCCGCGCTCGCCGCGCACCGATACGACACGCAGCCCGCGCGCGCGAGCGAGAGACGCGGCCGCCGCCGTCGAATCGCTCTCGACATGCACTGTCTGCACCGCCCCGTTCGTATCGAAGACCCGCAGCACATACTTCACGTCGCTTCTCCTCGCACCGTTCACCAGGACGACACGGTCGCGTTCTCGCCCGAGCCGCCTGGCTGACCGCCCTTGCCGTACGAATACAGGTCGTAGTCGCCATGCTCGCCGGGAGACCGGTACTGATAGGGGCGATCCCACGGGTCAGGCGGCACGGCCTTCTGCAGATAGGGACCGCTCCAGTGCGGCGCGTCCTGCGGCTTTGTCATCAGCGCCTGCAGGCCCTCTTCCGTAGTCGGGTATGCGCCGACATCGAGCCTGTATTGATCAAGCGCCTTGCCGAGCGATTCGATCTGCGCGCGCGCGATCTTCGTGTTCGACTTGCCGATCTGCTCGAAATAGCGCGGAGCGACGAGACCCGCCAGCAATCCGATGATGACCATGACCACCAGCAGTTCGAGCAGCGTGAAGCCCCGCTCGCGCGCAGCTTGCCGTGCATGCGTATCGATGCGTCTGCCGCATGTGGACGTGAACAGAATGTCGCTCACGGTGTGGTCCTCCCTGTGGAATGCCGCGCGTGTCGCGCAGGCCGCACGCCTGTGTGAATTGTTGTTCAGGCACGCACGCGCGCGAAGTAGGGAGACTCGTGCAAACAGATGGGTAAAGACCCTCCCGTTCTTTACCGTTCAAACGAAGTAGTTCAACCCATTGCCCGTGTCTTCGGGCAGCGCGAGCACGCCGAGATCGAGCGCCGCGTGTACGAGTCCCGTCGCATTCGATACGCCGAGCTTGCGCATCAGGCTGGCGCGATGTTTCTCGATGGTTTTGGGACTCAGGCGCAACTGCTCGCCCACTTCGCGATTGGTGCAGCCCTCGGCAACGAGACGCAGCACGACGCGCTCGCGGCAGGTCAGCGCACTCCACATCTGCGCATGCTGCCCGTTCGGAGGCTGGCCGCGCGGCTCGCCCTGTCGCGCGCCATATTCGTCGAGCGTCGCGTTGCGCTGGCCGAGCATGACCAGACGCATCGCCTCGACAAGCTCGTCGAACGCCGCGTCCTTGAGCACATAGCCATCGACACCTGCCGCCAGCGCCTCGCGCATATGCATATCGCTCGCGTGGATGGTCAGCGCGATGATCCTGATCTGCGGCGCTTGCCGCTTGATGTGCGCGATCGCCTCGACGCCGCTTCTGCCGGGCATCGACAGGTCCATCAGGATCAGGTCGGGCATCAGCGTCACGGCGAGGCTGCACGCCTCGACGCCGTCGCCCGCCTCGCCCGCGACGCTGTAGTGCTGCAACGCGCGGACCATCGAGCACAGCCCCCCGCGCAGCAGCGGCTGGTCTTCGGCGATCAGCACCCGGTGGATCTTCTCCACGTTGACACCTCCGCGCGGCGCGTTCACGAACCGTTGCGGGCGACGATCTCGTGATAGGCGCTCAACAGTTCGTCGGGAGTCGCAAGACCATCCAGGCGCAGCCACGGCTTGCCGGGCGCGGCGCGGAAGAACGCGACGGCCGTGTGGTTCATCTTGTCGCCGCGATAGACGTTGAACGCGCGCTGCGCGGCGACGCTCGCTTCCACCGTGCCCGTGTAGTACTGCCATTCCGGGCCCGCACCGAAGCGCTCAGCGTAGGCCTTGAGGCGCGCGGGCGTGTCCTCTTCGGGATCGATCGAGATCGACACCATATGCACGTTGTCGCGCTCGCTGCCGAGCTCCTCCTGCAATTGCTCGAAGGTCTGACTGACCATCGGGCAGATCGTCGTGCATGACGTGTAGATGAACGTCAACACCACGGGACGGCCGTCGTTCAGTTCGTCGATGAGCGAAACGGACTCGCCGTCGTCGCGCACCAGCGTGATGGGCGGCAACGCGTAATCCACCGTGGTGCGTGTCGTGCCTGGCGCCATGTCGTGATGATGCGCATGCATCTCGTGCTCGCCGGACATCGAGTGAAGCTTGTCTTTCGACTGCTCGTCGTGCGGGGGCATGGCGTCCGCTGGCGCGGCCGTGTCATGCGCGGCGGGCATCGGCATGTTGTCCATCGGCATGTCTGCCGGCATCGCGTGGGCATCGTGCGCGGGCGCCTCTTCCGTCGCGATGTCTTTTTCTTCTGCGGCTTTTGCTGCTGCCTGCGCTGCTGCCGCTTCCTTCATCACGCGCTGCTTTGCCGTCATGCCTTGCACCGCGGCACTGGTCGGCGCATTGTCTTGCGCTGCGTTGTCTTGTGCTGCCTTTGCAGCCGTCTCCGCGATCGGGTCATCGCTTTTTGCCTCATCCATGTTCATCGAGGCGTCGTGATGTTGTGCCGCCATCGCCGCATCGGCTGCGGGCTCCTGTTCTGCCTCGGCGCTCAACGCGGGTAGCGCCGTCAATCCCGCGCCCGTCAGAATGAGCGCTCCGATTACGAGCCTGTGGGTGTTCATCGCGACCTCCTCTTCATGAAGCAACGGGCTGCGAACCAGGGCACGGCGCGCAATTCGCCCTTGCTCGACCAGTCTCGTCAATCGTCTGTGGGACGTCATTGGATGAAGCTCCCCAAAGCACAGTAGGGGAGTTCCACCTGCGTAATACCCCGCGCCAGACGGTCCGGGTGTTCCCCGTACGAAACGCAGCACGTGCCCCGTTGCCGTGCGCGCGGCGCGCGGCCTACAATCCCACAGCGGCTTCAGAGTTTTCGGGTCAACCAGACGGGAGCGCCCATGCATGCCACTACGTCGCCTGAACCGCCCGTCAAGCTGCGCGATCTGATCGACGCGATGCGCAAGCTGGGCAACGCCATGCGCGACACGCAGCAGACGGTACACATCAGCGACGCGCGCGGCGCCGCGCTCGCCTTGACGACCGCCGAAGGCGCGATCGTCAGCACGAATCGCAGCGCCGCCGCGCTGCTCGGTTATGCGAGTGCCGATCTCGCCGGCAAGCCTCTCGCGGACCTCGCGCATGAAGAAGATCACGCGGCCGTCGAACAGCAACTGCACGACACCGCAGATCATGTGTTCCACACGTTCGACGTCACGCTCACGGGCCGCACCGGCCATCGAATGCCATTGCATGTGTACCAGCAGGCTTTTGCACCGAGCCACGGCGGCGCACTGCTCCGGCTGATGTTGCTCGCCGAGCCGCTCGCGTCGCTGGGAAGGAAGAAGTCCCAAAGCGCCCAGCCACCTGCCGACGACGCGTGCAAACCAGCAACCTGGCTCATGATGGGCCAGCAGCGTGAACGCGAGCGTCTCGCTGCCGAGCTTCACGACGGCATGGGTCAGGCGCTGACGTTGATCAAGCTGATGGTGGAAGACGCGCGCATGCGCTTGCGGCGCGGCCAGGCCGACGACGCCGCGCAACTGCTCGATGCAACCGTCCTGCAGATACGCGACACGATCGGCGAAATGCGGCAGATATGCGGAGAGCTGAGGCCGCTCGCGCTGGAACGTCTCGGCCTGCCCGCCGCGTTGGGCGCGCTCTGCCGGCGCGTCGGGCAAAGCATCGAAACGCTGCGAGTAATGTTTTCATGCGGCATCGAAGACGGCGAAATCCCCGATCATCTGAAGGCGGATATCTTTCGCGTGGTGCAGGAAGCGCTCAATAACATCGTCAAGCATGCCGCTGCTTCGGAGATTCGCGTCGAGTTGCAGCGCAATGCATCGCACCTGCTGCTGACCATACGCGACAATGGAACTGGCTACGAGACACGCCCACTTCGCACGGACGACGCCCGCTCGAACGGCCTGGGTCTGACGGGCATGCAGCATCGCGTCGAAACGCAAGGCGGCACGTTCGCCGTGAGTGCAATCCCGGACGACGGCACCGAAGTCTCGGCATGCTGGCCTCTGTAGCGCCTCGCATGTCATGCCGCGCGGCGCGCACGCATGTCCCGGCTAGGCCGCAGTCGTACCGCTCATGCGCGGCAACGCGGCGTTCTCCGCTTCGCCCGCCGCGCCGTCCACCTGCGCGCCGGCAACGGGCAAACGATACAGCCCGTCGTCCGTCTCAGGCTCCGCGCATTTCGACGCGAGTGAAGTCAGCAGGCCCATGCTGATCGCAGCAAGCACGAGTTCCGTCACGTTCTCGATCGCAAGCTTGTGCATCACGCTCGCGCGATACTTCTCGATCGTTTTCGGACTCAGGTTCAGATACTGGCCCACTTGCCGGTTCGTCCGCCCTTCCGCAATCAGCTTCAACACGCTGCGTTCGCGGGCCGTCAACAGGTCCCATGCTTTCTTCGGCGCGGCGATCTCGCGCCCCGTCACGAACGAATCGACCATGAAACCATAGACGTCCGCGCTCAGATGCTTCTTGCCCTGCATGACCGTGCGCATCGCGAAGAGCAGTTCGTCGAACGACACATCTTTCAGCACGTAACCGTCGACACCCGCGCGCAACGCCTCGCGCACATATTCCTCGCTCTGATGCACGGTCAACGCGATGATATGCACGAGCGGCGAGCGACGCTTGATCGCCGCCGTCGCGTCGATGCCGTTCATGCCGCGCATCGACAGATCCATCAGAATCAGGTCGGGTGCCAGCGACATGGCGAGCTGACACGCTTCCTTCCCGTCACGCGCCTCGCCCACTACTTCATATTCGCTTTGCGCCGACAGCATCGAACGCAACCCGTTGCGCAGCAGGTCGTGGTCCTCTGCGATGATCACGCGATGTTTGATGTTCACGGTCGGCTCCTCGTGTCGTGTAAGTGTGCGTGCCATAACATGGCGAGCACAAAATTCTTCTTCTTTCGATTGTTACTTTCTTGAACATTACGTATATATTTCGTTATGCTAACGCATGGTGGCAAAACCCTGCCAGGCCTGCGCCCGGCTCAGAAGGAGCAAGGAGCTTGCCATCCTCGCAAAACCTGTATGCGTGCCCGGCCATTTGAAAACTGTCAAAGATCGGTAATTTTTGCGCGCAAAAATGTTTCATTCCTGATCGGTTTCTTTCCATTTCACGCGCCCGTAATACTTTGAAAAAAGTCCCGTTCAGCACTGAGAGGCGAGTTATCCGGCAGTTTTCACCCACACGGCATGCTCCGCTTTGGATTTCCTTCTTTGCGCGTGCCTGCGCACCAAAACACCCGACGAATTCGCCCTTGCCACAACCGCCTCACCTGTAACGTTTCTGTACAGTGGGTGAAAGCCCTCCGCATCCGCCTCAGAAAAAGGGGAGATCGCCCCATTGCCGCCTTCTGGACCGCGCACCACAATCAGAGCACGAGCGGAGATCCATCATGCGCGTGCATGCAGCGACACGACCGGCACCTACAGCCTCCGCGCCATCCGTTCTGTCGGCCGTCGTGCTCGGTCTGGTTCTGGCTCAACCCGCGCACGCCGATATTTTCGGCAAGGTCGACAGCACGGGCGCAATCGTGCTGACCGATATGCCGGGCAAGACGGGCATGTCGCTGATCGTCGCGTCGCCGCCGTCACCAGCGCGCGCGAAACAGCCTGTGCAATCGACGCATGCCGACGCCGCGCAATTCGAACCCGTGATCGTCGAGGCCAGCGAAATCTTCCATCTACAGCCCGAGCTCTTGCGCGCGGTCATCGACGTCGAATCGCGCTACAACCCGAACGCCGTCTCCGAAAAAGGGGCCCTGGGCCTCATGCAGCTGATGCCGGACACGGCGCGCCGCTTCTCCGATGGCGACATGTTCAATCCGCGCGACAACGTGCTTGCGGGCGCCCGCTATCTGCGCTTTTTGCTCGATCTCTTCAAGGACGATATGGAACTGGCGCTCGCCGCGTACAACGCCGGCGAGAATGCGGTGATACGCGCGGGCTACAGGATTCCGTCGTTTCCCGAAACGCGTTCGTATGTGCCGCGCGTGCTCGATAAATACCGGCGGTTGCTGCCTGCGAGCAGTTGAGTTGATCACTTCGAATAGCGCGCATTCAGCGCCTCGCGCTACGGCACGATCCAGTCGCTGTCCGCGACCACGCGCAGTCTGTCCGACTCTGCGAAGCGCACGATGTACCCGCCCTTCGATGCATAACGCTGGCCCGGTGCGAGCGTGAGGCGCGGATAGTAGCCGGTGAGAATGCGATGTTCGAGCATGTCGTCGATACGTTCGACGAGGTAGTCGCGCACGAAGGCATCGACCATATGGCTGAGCGTTTCGGCGAGCAGCCCGCACGCCAGATAGGTATCGGCCTGCACACGCTCGTCGACGACGGGAATATGCCGTATCGCGAACCATCCAAACGCATAGTCGACACGCACGCGACGGCCTTGCGGCAGATCGACGGGATACGCAAGGCGGGTGTTGTCGCGCCAGTGCGCTGGCAGCGGTACGCGGTCGAGCCCGCCCATCAGCCCGGACACATACACGGCCACCGAGGCAGCCGGCGCGTCGCCGAGCGCGGCGATGTCGGGCGGCCTGAGCCACAGCACGAGCACATCTGCGTGCGACGCGCGTCGCAGTGCCGCCGCGACGCGCGCGTTCGCAGGCATCGCGTGATTCTCGACGGCGATGCCCTGCTTCTTCAAATCTGCGGCAAGCGCCTGCGCCGCGGCCTCGCCGCTATCGCCCGCCCGATAAACCTGCAGCACTGTCTTGACCGGTCGAGCCGAAACGGAACTGGCGGACTCGCGTATTCGTTTCGCGATCAATTCCGCTTCGAGCAGCACGCCACGCGAGAAATACATCGAGTAAAAGTCGTGCTCGCTTTCGACGGGCACCTCGACGTTCGGAAACAGGCACGGCACCTGTTCGCGCTCGCAGAAATCGTGGACCGGCGCCCAGTTCCTGCCGCCGAGTCCCGACAGCACGGCGAACACCGGCTGCTTCGCAAGATACTGCCGCAACTGCGCCTGCCACGTCTCCGGCGGGCCGTGGAGTTCCCATACATGCAGTTCCCAGCGCCTGTTGACCATGAACATCATCTTGCGCGACGAGCGCAACGCGGGCGTCGCGCCCAACGGCGAAGCGTTCTTGTCGGCAAAGTAATGTTCGAGCACATCGAGCATGCCGCGCCGCTTCACGGGGTCGGCGTCGGGCGTGATGATCGTTGCGAAGTGCAGCACGGTGTCGGTGACGCCGAGCGCCCTGCGCCTGTCCAGCGTCTTCAGGTAGCCGATGAGCGCATGCATGTCCGCGTCGCTCAGATCGAATTGCGGCATCAGATAACCGAGCGGCTTGCCTTCCGAATCGATGCCTTCACGGATCGCGCGCGCGAGCGTCGCTTCCGTGTACGGCTCGCGACTGGTGCGCATGCCGTCGATGAACGGCACCGTCAATTCATCCGGGTTGTTCGCGGGCGGATGAAACAGATACTGTGCGGCAATGGGCGGAATGACCGTGTTGCCCTCCTTCGCGCCAAGCCCGCTGCGTCGATGGCAATTCATGCAAGCGGCCGTTGCGCCTCGCATCGCAAGTTGCCCCTGATGCGTCGCTTCGACGGGACGGCCGTCGCCGGCGATGCCGTCGCGAAAGATCGCAACGCCAACGTCGACAGGCGGCGCTGCGAGCGCGTGATGCGCTGACACCAGCAACGCGGCGGCGGACGCGGTGACAATCGCGCTCGCAAAGAGCCGCCGCGCAAACACAGTGGCCATTGCGACGAGGCCGGGCATGATCGTTACTGCGCCGGGCCAAATGCGGAACGCGGCGCCTGCATACCGCCCGCGCCGACTGCCACCGATGCGCGCCGCCCCGGCACCATCGGCCTGACGAACATCGCGTCGTCGAGCGGCGGATTCAGCGACACCCGCTCGAGCACGAGCCGGTCCTTCTTCGCCGCGCCCGCCACGCCGCTTTCGATCGCGAACGGCACCTGCACGCCGTCGACCTCGCGATAGTCGCGATACGTCACCTCGATCTTCACAGGCGCGCCCGACAAACCCGGCGCTTCGCGATCGTATCTGACGTCGAGAAACGACGCGGCGTCGACCCATACATGACGATGCGCGCCCGACGGCAGCGTGACGGCAAGCCGGTAAGCGTCCTTTCCTTCGATGGCATCCATGCCGTCGAGCGATACGGCAATGCCCTTTGCCGCGTGATCGAGCAGCGGGCCGTCGATCACCTGTTCGTCGCGCGCATAACGAACTTCTGCGGGCGTGTAGGGCTGCACATCGGGCGCGCCGCCCGAAGACGGCCGGATCTTCCACCCTTCCTTGCCGTCGAACACGCGCACGATCCGCTGGTTCATCGCCGTGATCTCGAAGCGCGTGCTGTTGGGCCGCCGCAGCGCCAGCACGAACGGCGCATTCGGAGTCGGCGCGTTCGCGCTTTCGACATGCCCCATCCAGATCATCGTGCGGACCTTGCGCCACGCGTCCACGCCGCCGCGCGCGGCCTCGTTCTTCGCGATGATCTCGTCGACCGTAAGCGGCTGTCCGGCGGCGGGCATCTGCGCCCATGCGAGCGCGGACACACAGCCCGCCAGCAACCATGACGCGATGCGTTTCATGATCGTGACCTCATCGACGTGGCGTCATTTCGCGGCGACTTTGGCAGGCGCGGATTGCGGTTGCGCGGGCAATTGCGGCTTCGCAAAGAGCGCGTCGTCGGCGGGCTGGTTCACCGTGACATGCTGGATCGTCATCTGATGCTTCTGCTTCACGCCCGTCACCTGTGTCTCGAGCAGATGCGGCACCATCAATCCGCCCTCGCGCCGGTAATCGCGGTAGTAGACGGAAACGACATGCATGCGTCCATCGAGCTTGCGCGGATCGCCTTCGACCTTGACTTCGAGAAAGCTCGACGCGTCGATCCACACATGCCGTTGCGCGTGATCTTTCGTGGTCAGCAGGAGTTTGTAGGCGCGATGCCCGTCGATCGTCTCCATACCCTGCAACGCGACCTGACTGCCCTTGGCAGCATAGTCGACCAGCGGGCCGTCGAGATCGGCCGTTTCCGCCGCCGATTTCGCCTCGGCAGGCGTATAAGGTTCTGCGACATTGCGGCCGAGGAATGGACGCACCTTCCACCCCTGGCTGCCGTCGTAGACCTGGAAGGCGATCTGGTTGTCGAAGGTCAGTTCGAAGCGGCTCTTGTGTGGCCGCTTCATCGTCATGACGTACGGCAGTTTGACGGGCTTCGTGCCACCCACGTCGATCTGTCCGCTCAACGTCATCGTGTTGACGGCACGCCATGCCTGCAATCCGCCACGCGCGGCCACGTTGCGCTCGACCACCTGCGCCGCGCTCATCCCGCCGCCGCCCGCTGCCAGCGTGGCGTGCGCGGCGAAGCTCGCGGCCACCACGCCCGTCATCGAAGCAATTATCCGAAAGCCCCGGTTCATGTCGATCTCCTCAATGTCGTGCCGCGCACACGCCTTATTGAACGACCAGCCCATCGATATGGAACGAGCCGATCAGTACGTTGACGCGATCCCCCGCCTTCACCAGATTGCCCTTGTTGGAAAACACCATCCAGTATTGCTGGCCGACCTCGAGCGCGCCCGTCTGCCGCAACTGTCCGATGTTGTCCATCACGGGCACTTCGAGCAGCACATGATTGGCTTCGCCGTACAGATAAGGCGTCGTGCTCTTGTCGCCGAGCAGCTTGGCGAGCGCCGGGTCCGTCACGCGGTAACTGAAGCGCAGCAGATTGCCCGACGCAGTGCGGCGCACGCTCAGGTTGTCGACGCCCCGCACTGACTGATAAAAGGTGCGCGCGTGCGCGGGCAGCTTCATCGGCTCATAGCGCGACGCGTGCGGCGCACCGCCATGCATTGCCGCCTGCTGTGCCTGCTGCGCCGCTGCCGGTATCGCCGGCAATGCGGCACAGCAAATCCACGTCGCCGCTGTGACTACGCGTCTCATTGCACCGCTCCCGTCGAAGGCGCATTGGCCTGCGGACCTGCCGTGCCCGTCGCCCCATTGCCCAGCACCTGATTGAGCAGATCGAGCAGCGCGCCCGGCGCGAACGGCAGGTTGCCGCCTGCGAACAGTCCTGTGCGTGGCAACTCCACCGCGCCGATGTCGTAGCTGCCGCTCTGCGGACGCTGCGTGCCGAAGAAATCGTGATTCGGTGCGCCCGTATTCGTGCCCGCATTGACGGCAGGGGAACCCGTCTTGATCGAGTAGTTGCCGAGCGGCACGCCATAGTTCGTGCTGCCCGAACTCACCGTCATGTTGAACAGCGACAGCGGCCCGTACGACATGTTGATCCACTGGTTGCCTTCATCCGGCGTCGCCGACGGCAGAAGACCGAACAGCGGATTGGGCAGCACGGTATCTGCAATGCCGGGCGGCACCGCGAAGCCGTTTCCGCCGCCTTCGGGCGGCACGCGTGCGCCGTTGCAGTATTGGCTCACCACGTTCGGATTCGCCGAGCTGTTGTGCGCGTTCGGATAGTCACCCGCATCCGTGATGATCGAGTACTGTGGAGCGAGCCTCATGCCCGACGAGTGATCCGAAGGCTTCGTATCGCCATAGGCGCCGAGATCCCAGTACACAGCCTTCGGATCACAGTAGCCCGTCTGATGACCCGCCTGATTCAACGTCGGGTTCAGCGCGACGGTGTTCTGCAATCCCGGGATGTTCGGGTTCAGGCCGCCCACGGTGATATAGAACGTGCGGTTCTGCCAGAACACGTCGTTCCTCAGCACGGGGAACGAGTAGTGGCTGCAGTCCTCGCCTGCAGGACAGCCCGCGCCGCCCGCCGTGAACGCCGACAGGAAGTTCTGCGTATGCTTCGCGGTTTCGAGGCCGGAAGGCTGCATCGTCGACGTCGTGATCGGGCTGCACGTCGTTTGCGAGCCGACCGTCGTGCAGTTCGGCGGACCGACGTTGGCCTGCGCGGCGAGCGCCGTGTTGAACAGCACGCCCGCCGATGCCGTGGAGTCGTTCGAGATCACCGTGTTGTTGATGAAGTTCACGCGCACGGCATCCTGCACCGACACGCCGCCGCCCGACCAGCCCGCCACGTTGTTCGCGATGATGTTGTTGATCACGCTCACCTCGTACCAGCGGTTACGGTTGCGCGGGCTGCGCTGCACGTCCGTGCCATTGATGTTCTGCAGACGCAGGCCGCCGCCCTTGCCGCTTTCGGCCGTATTGCCGACGATCAGGTTGCCGTCGATCACGAGTCCCGGCCCGACACCGTCCGATAGCTGCGGCGCGCAGTCGATATCGGTCGGCGAGTTCTCGCAGAACGTGCCGTCGGGCGGTACGCCCTGGGCGATCAGCCCGCCACCGTATGTTGGCAGCGTCGGGTTGTTGCTCTGGTTGAACAGGATCCAGTTGTGCGACAGATCGCCGTTGTAGCTGAAGCCGAAGTGCGCGACGCCGCCGCCGTCGCCGCTGCTCATGTTGCCGCAGACCCAGTTGTAGTTGAAGTGATAGTTGTCCGCGCCCGAGCAGAACGTCACACCCGCTGCCGAAGAAGGCGTCGTCGAGTTGATCTCGTCGCCGTACGAAGCATTCGACGTCACCGAGTTGTGGTGGACGTTGACATGCGTGTTGTACGCGAACGGCTCCTGCGTGAAGCCATCGTTGGCGATCGTGCCGTCGGGCACTTCGACCTGGCCGATGGTGATCCCGCCTGTCAGCGTGCCTGCATTGCTGAACACGCGGTTGTTCGACACCTCCGTGTAGTGATTCCAGCCGTGCAGGAAGATGCCGCCGCCGCCCTGCGAGCTGTTCGTGAACGTGATGCCATCGACACGCGACGGGTTGCACAGGAAGTTGCTCGAATAGGTGTTGCAGTCCGTGTTGCTGGCCGTCAGCGGCGTACAGATACCGTTGGCCGTGCAGTTCGGATCGGGCTGCAGCACGCCACCCACCCGCACGTCGCGCACACCCTTGGCGAGCACCGTGATGCCCGCGCCTTCGTACGCGCCCATCAGCGTCGGCTCCATCAGCAGCTCGCCGAGATTGCCGTTGAGGGTGCTGTCCCAGCCGAACGTCGGCTCGAGCGGAATCGGGTCCACCTTGCGTTGCATCGCGGTAGAACACGCGTATGTTCCCGACGGGTCGTACGGATTGCCCGACGAAATCGCACCGCCGTTGAGTGCGAGGCCGAACAGGCAATCGATCTGCCTGCGCCACGGGTCGACCTTGCCGGACGGATGCGTGTTGGCGTTCACGACGACAGCGGGCGCACCCACACCCTGCAGGCGCACGGGCTTCCACATCAGCAGCATCTCGTTGTAAGTGCCCGGACCGACGATGATCAGATCGCCCGGCGTCGCCTTGTCGATGGCCGTCTGGATCGCGTTGCTCGTCCCGTTCTCGCCGCCGACATAGGCGGGCGCCTTGCCGCCGATCGTCACCGTCACGGTATCGATCGACTTCTTGCCGTTGCCCGACGTGATGACCAGTTCGCCGCAGCGCGTCTGCGTATTGACGCCGCGCTGCTGGATCGTGCAGCTCGACTGGTTCGCGGAGAGCGTCGGCACGGTGACGTTGATCTGTGTATCCGACCACGAGTTCACGTGCGCATTCACACCGCCAACTGTCACCGTCCCTGTGCCCTGCGAAGCGCCGAAACCGTAGTGCCGGGAGACGAACTTCTGGTTATAGGGCGCCGTGGTCGCAGCGGGACCGCCGTAGGCATGATTCGGCACTTGCTGGTCGCCCAGCGCCTTGATGGTCAGCGTATGGCCGGCCTGGCTCACCCACGGGCCCGCGCCGCCGTTGCTCGTGTCGCCCGTCACCGACGAGATCGCGGGCGTCGCGTCCGGATACGCGCAATCGGGTGGGTTGTAGCCATCTGCGAATGCGGACACGGGCACGACAGGCGTATCCATGTACTGCGTCTGTCCGGGCATGAACGGAATCTCGTAGCAGAACTGGCTGTACGCGGGGTTGAACAGCGGATCGCGGATCGTCTGCCCCGGATGCGCGGGGTCGGGCATGTCGGGATCGTTCATGCAGGCGACCATCATCGTCGGCGCGTAGCCCGTCGGGTTCGGCGGGTTCACTTCCCACGTCGAATAGTTCATCCCGTTGAAGATGCCCCACTGGTCCGAATAGACGCGGCTCACTTCGTTGCCCGCGAAATCCTTCAGCGAAACGGGCACGTTCGGCACCGCGAACTTCTCGCCGAACTGCGGAGAGTACGGATCGAACTCCGACGAGAAGTCATCGAGCATGAAGCCGGTGAAGTGCGCGGCCACGTGCGTCGAACTGAACACCCAGAACTTTGCGAGCGCCGACATCTGGTTGGTCAGCACGACTTCCTTGCGGTCGCACAGGTGCCGCGAAGCGCCCGCGAACGGCGCGACTTCCTGCGAGCCTGGGAACAGGCTGATGTAGTCCGGCACCACACGCAGCGCGCCGACGCACGGCCAGAACGTCTCGACGCTGCCCGTGTCGCCTTCGTGACGCGGCGACGAGCCGAGATCCGTGGTCGGGTTCTGCGCGTTGTTGCGGTTGTACGTCGCGTTCACAGCCGCCTGGTCGGGCAGGATGAAGATGTTGCCCAATCCGCCGAACTGCTGCGTGACAGGCGCGATGTAGTTGTCGCCGATCAGGATGTTCTTGTCTTCTTCCTTCACGAGTTCATAGCCCGGCGGCACGATGATTTCGACCACATACTTGCCCGCAGGCAGCATGTACGAGCCGTCGGCGAGCTTGCTGCAGATCGTGCAGTTCGAACCCTTCGGCGTGCCCTTCTGCGGATCGCGGTCCGTCACGCTCGGGAACTGGTACATCCCGTCGTACGGCGCGGGCTGCAGCTGGTTGAACGCGTGCATGCCGTCATAGCACTTGAACTGCGAGTGCATGGGCAGCGTCCGCCTTTGCGGGTCGAGCCATTGCGAGCTGTCCTTCAGCGTGAAGAAGAACGGATCGGTGGTTTCCTGGCCCGGGCAGTTCATGTTCGGCACGCCATCCGAACGGAAACCCTGTGCCCAGTCGTCCCAGCTACTGGTCTTCGTCGTATCGACGAGCGTGAGGCTCTGCGTGCCGTCGGCAGCCGTGCCTTCGGCGTACAGGTTGACCGTCACGTTCGGCACGTCGGGCGTCCAGCTCGTATGGATCAGCAGAGCGGGATCGTCGAACGGACGCGTCGATGCGTAAATCACTTCGCCATGAATGCCGCCGTTCTCGTTCGCCCCATACGGCGCCTTGCCGAATTCGATGAACGAGTTCTGGCCTGAGAAGCCTTGCCAGCCCATCGTCGTGACCCACGGCGGATCGATGCGGCCCGTCGACGGATTGGTGCCCGTACGGTCATTGCAGTCCGCGTCGTTGCAGTAGATCGCGCCCGGCACGCGCAACGCGCCCGGCAGATGCGCCGTCGACGATTCCAGCGTGTTCGCGTAGTTCGCCGCGATCGACGAGCCACCGCCGCCGGGCGTGCCGTCAGGCGGGCCGCCCGCGTCGTAGACGACATGCACGCCCGTCTGTTTGTAGCGCGTCGTGTCGGCCTCCGCGATGTACCAGTTGAAGAGCGGGAACACCTCGTTGAACGACGCGTAACCGTTCAGGTCCGTGTTGTTGAAGTTCGAATAGCTGCCGTCGCGGAAGCGGATATTGGTCGGCACGAGCGCGAGACCCGGCTCGCTGTCCTGCGACACGCCATCGCCGTTCGTATCGATGAAGCTGCGCGTGTAGAGATTCGTATGCCATTGCAGCACGGCCAGGTCGCCGACGTTCTGCGTCTGACCGCCTTTGAGCTGCACCGCCGTCGCGAGACCGTCGACGATCTGGTCGTTCCACTGGTCGAACACCGTGATGCGGAACAGACCATCCGGCAGGCCGTTGATGCTGAACGTGCCGTCCGCGTTGCACTTCGTGAATGCGACGTCTTCGAGATCAGGATCACCAACGCTCACATAGCATTGCGTGAAGCTCAGCGAATCGCGCGAGCCGCTGCTGTAGAGGTTCTCGTTAGGCGGACGGCTATAGTGCAGATTCGTGACTTTGCCCGTGATCCCGTTGTTGCACGCAACGCCCTTGCATATGCCCGGCAGCCGCGCATTGATGATCTTCGGATTCGCGAAGCCGATCGTCACGTGGAAGCCCGCGGGTCCGAACTCCTGGAAGTACGAAGGCCCGCCCACCTTGATGAACGCGTCATGCGCTTTCTGGCCGTCCAGCGTATTGGTTTGCAGCCACTCCTCGCCTTTCGCGATGCGGTCCGCCGCAGGCGTCGCGACGACGCCATAACGTCCCGGCATCAGGTTCGCGATGATCGCCTGGCCGACCAGCGGCGACAGCGTCTTGCCGTCCGACTCGAACCTCGGGCAGGTCGGAATCATGCCGACCAGTCCGTCGTTTGCCGCCTTCGTGATCGGGCAGGCGTCGAGGCCGGTGTTCGGATCGATCGTGCCTTGGAGTGAATTCGACAGCGGCATGTTGAACATGTCGTAGGTCATCTGGCCTGTGGCATCGCCCGTGCCGCCCGCGTCGTCGAAGAGCTTGATTTCGAAGCCGCCCAGACCCGGCTCGCGCGCGGTGCCGAATCCGTCCGAGCCGCCGCTCACATCGATTTCGCCATTGACGGGTGCATCGTCTTCGAACACAAACACCGAGATTTTCGCCGTCTGCAGCGGGGTTTGCTGAAGCAGCACGTTGACCGCGTGTTGCGTTGGCGCGATCGGCGCGCCGCCCATTGCGTGGCCGCAGGCGCCCGTGCCGGGCGCGAAGTCCGCGCCGCCCGGACCCGACGGACAATCCTTCGCAATGTCGAACTGCCGTTGCGGACCGTCCGGATTGTTCGGGTTGACCGGCTGCGGCGCGCCCGCGCCGTTCGTGAAGGTGTTGCCGGCGTCGCCAGGAAGGATCGACAGGTAGTAGTGCTTCGTGGGATCGAGTGCGACCTGCGATGGATCGACAGCCGTTTGCTGGGCCGAATCCGTGCGGCACACGCCGTTGCCGACGTCGCACACGGCGGGCACGTGCGTATTCGTGCCCGGATCGAACACGGTCTGCCCCGATTCGCACGACACCGTGCCGACGCATCCCGCCGCGACGACGGGCATGTAGCTCGTGTGGAAGCTCGTGCCGAGGCTCGGCACGGGCAGCGGCGGACACGTCGCGGGCCGTGTCGACGAGTTCACCTGGCACGCGGGATCGATCTGGAAGGTACGGTCTTCTTCGATGATCCATCGGTAGTCGTTGATTGCCGTACCCGTCTTCGCATCCTTCACGGCGACGGCGAGGCCGCTGCCGCCCTTGA
Organism: Paraburkholderia terrae; assembly: GCF_002902925.1. Lineage (GTDB taxonomy): Bacteria > Pseudomonadota > Gammaproteobacteria > Burkholderiales > Burkholderiaceae > Paraburkholderia > Paraburkholderia terrae. The sequence goes on from NZ_CP026113.1 coordinate 2,263,232, forward strand.
AGGTCACCGTGACAGTCGCGGCCCCGCTCGCCGTATTCTGCGAGTTTGCGGCCTTGTACTTGAACGTGACGGTTGACGTCGCGTTGCCGACGGGTGCCACGCTCGGCACGGCGTTGAACGAGCCGTCCGCGTTGAGCGTCACCGTGCCGCCCGACGCGCTGCCGACGATCGAAGCCGTCAGCGGCAGCCCCGCCGGATCGCGATCGTTGCCGAGCACACCCGGCGCACCGACGTGCAACTGCGACGCGATGTTGCTGCTGAACGCGTCATCCGACGCGACGGGCGCCCCCGACAGGCAGTTCGAGCCCGCCGAGCATGCGGCAAGCGTGACTGTCGCGGTCAGCGCGGCGTTGCCGTTTGCCTGATAGGTGAAGCTGTCCGTTGTGGTGCCTGCATTCGGTACATACGTGAAGGTGCCGTTGGGATTCAGCGTGAGCGTGCCGCCCGTCGGCTGCGTCTTGATCTGCACGCCGTAGACACCCACGTCGTTGGCGATCAGCCCCTTGCCAGGGTCCGAGACCGTCAGCGTATTGCCCGCGACGAGGAAATACGAATCCGGGTTAGCCTTCGCGTTCGCGTTGCCCGCCGCGGAGGTCGGCAACGCGCCGCCGTTCACGCTGATGTAGCCCTGCATGCCGCCGTCGCGCTGGTTGTTGGTCGACAGGCTCAGCTGACGATCGAACACGGGCAACGCGAGCGCGCCCGCAGCGACCGAGTTCATCAGCACATCGTAGGTTTTGCCGGCGGCCAGAAACACGGCGCTCTGCACGCGCGGATTGCCGGGCAGCACGTTGCCGTCCTCCGCGATCAGCGAGAAGCCGGACACGGGCGGCAGGCCCGTTTGCGCGCCGACTACGGACGGCACATGCATGCGCAAACCGGCGTTCACGAAGCGCACCAGAATCTGGCCCGTCGAATTGGCCGTTGCAGCGGGGGCCGTGACAGGGAACGCGGAGCCATTTGCATTCGACCGGTCGAATGCGACACCGTTGATCAGGTAGTAGCGCGGGTCGTAGTTCACCGCGGGTGGATAGCAGGTTCCGTAAGTCGCCGATGCGGGATCGCCGCAACCGCCCGAGAGACCGGACCACACGCGCGTTTCGTTGAAGCCCGGCGTGGCAACCGCCGTAGCGACGGCCTGGTTCTGCACAGGATCGATTTCACTGAGCACCAGCGGTAGATCCGCATCGTATTTGATGCCCGGGTAAGCCTGCCCTTGCGTTGAACCGGCCGAGGGCGGCGTCGTGACGACGAGCACGCCGTACAGACCCATTGCCCCCTGGATCGACGGGTGCGTGCCCGATTCGATCAGATAGGTGCCGGGGCGCAGATTGTTCCAGGTCAGCGTACTCGAACTGCCCGTGTTCACTTCGCTCGAGAATGACTGCACGCGCGGGCCTTGCGTCGGCGGCGTGAAGCTCGCGCCGCTACCCGTGCCGGCAATCGGCCAGGTCGTTGCTGTCTGGGTCGCGTGAACGGGACTTGGCGACGTGGTCGCCGTGTTGCCGAGACCGCCGCCGAGCTGCCCGACGATCACGAGCGACGTCGGCACCGGCGTGGGCAGGCTGTTCGTGAGATTGATCGTCAGCGAGCCGGGCGGTGTCGTGATTACGACGGGCGACCAGTTCGAGCCCGCGGCGGAATTGGACGCCGCGCAGGTGGCGGGCGCAACGGCTGCGGCCGAGCAGTTGTAACCCCACATCGGCACGACCTGCCCGTCGGGAAGTGCAATCGTCTGGGCCTTGGCCGTCAGCGTCACGCTCTGCGCGCAGACCATCGCGCTCGCCGTCATCAGCATCGACGCCACGACACCCGCCTTCACGAGGCCGGCAAGCGTCCTTTTGAAATCGCAGGATCTCATCGCGATTCTCCCCGTCTCGTTAATTGCCTTCGTTGATCGTGAACGCCTGCGGATCGACGAGCATCATCATCATCATTCCGCCAGGGAAGATGTTGTTCGTCGTAATCTCGCGCTCATTGTGCGAATGCCACATGTAGGCGAACCCGGCTTCCGATGTCGGCGAATTCGCGATCGTGCCGCTCGGCGGCGTCGTGCCCGTGAACGAGGTCGCGCGAATCGTCGCGTCAGGGCCGAGGTATGGACTGCCGCCGTACCAGGGGCCGTTAGTCAGCAGACGCGCATCGGGCAAGGTCACTGGGCCGCCGCTGCCGACATTGCCGAACGGATGCGCTTCGAGTGGCTTGTTGTGATCGGCGCACCACTCGTAGTAGTTCGGCGCGTTCGCGGGCGCGGGTGGATTGCTGTTGACGGTGTAGTAGCCGTTTGCATCGGGGACGCAGACGCTGCCGTCGCCCGCCGTGTGTCCATAGACGTCCCAGTTGAGGCCCCTGCCCGTCCAGTAGAAGATGCCGTCCATCGCGAGGCCGGGCGTCGTGGTCGTCGTGAAGAGCAGCGGCCCGGCGAGCTTCGTCGCGTCCGTCTTGCTCAACAGCAGATTGCCGTCGCGCGCGAGCACGCGCACGTGATTGCCGTGCTCATGGAACGGATGCTGCCAGCGGCCCGAGCCGATTACGCGCAGCAACACGAGTTCGCCGGGATGCATGTGCGGATTGCCGTTGTAGGGCTGATGCGGATACTGCTGCGCGTAGTTCGGGTCCATGTCGTCGGGCATCGAGCGGCCATTGATCATGAAGTACGCGGGGCGGTACGGCTCGGTTTCGACGCTCATGCAACCCGTGGCCTGCGAGCACGGCTTACTCGCTTCCTGCTCGGCCTGCGTATGGATGCGCGGGTCCATCTCCGAGAACTGGAACAGGTACTCGCGGTCGTAGCAGGCCAGCGGATGGTCGTATGCGGCAGCCGCGTTGCGAAAGTCGGGCTGGCCGTCGGGCAGCGTCGACTGAACCGCGCGACAGCCGGCGGGGACGGCGAGCGCGCCGCCCGCCGTGGTGGGCGTCGAGGTGGGCAGCACGATGATCGCGCCCGCCAGGCCCATCTCGACCTGCAGGTCGCTCTGCGTGCCGCTGTAGTAGCTGTGCGTGCCCGGCGTTGACGCGATGAAGCTGTAGGTCACGCTGTTGCCGTGTGTCGCCTCGCGCGTGAGCAGCCCCGGCACGCCCGTGAGCGTCGCTGGACACGTGCCATCCGGATTCAGCGCGGCGGCGCAGACCTGGAAGCCCGGAAACAGGATCGACGTATTACCCGCCGCTTCGGGCAGGTTGTTCGTCAACGTGACGGTGACCTTGTCGCCTTGTTTGACGATCAGCGTCGGCCCCGGCACCTGCATGCTCGGGCAGTTCGCGCCCGGCATGTTGGCGGGAGAAAAGCCCGACGGCGCGGTGCGGCAGCCGTAGCCCCAAGAGTAGACGCTCGTTCCGTCTGGCTGGCTGATGCGGTTGGCCTCGGCCGACAGATCGAAATTCGTGCCCGTGATGCCCGGCGCGGCCGCGTGCGCGTTGATGCAGTAGAGCAGCGCAACAACGGCCGCGCAAAGCAGCGCGTGGAACAGCGTGAAACGTGGCGCCGAGCCACGCCGCGCGTAGCGTGTGCGTCGGAAGTTGTCGGTGATGTTGCCCACGGCTCATCTCCTAGGTGCAGGACTTCGTGGTCGGGTCCACCGAATGGCAGATGTGGACCTCGGTCATCAATCCGCCGAAGTTCTCGGCATCGTTCGACAGGTGGTCGAGGTTCGGCGTGTACAGATAGAAAATCTGGCCGGCCGAGTAGCGGGTCGTGTCGCTCGCATCGAGAATCACGTCGATCGACTCGCCGCCGCCGAGCGTGATCGAGTTGGTCAGATAGGTCATGTCGTTGCCGGCGAGATCGCGCAAGAGCCGCGCGTTGACGCCGATCACATGCATCGGAATGCCAAGCGATGCGAGCGTCTGAAACTCGCTGACGTCGAGATCCGAGATGCGCAGGAGCGCCTTGCCGCCCGCCGGGATATTGATGAGCGCGGGCAGCGGCTGCGAGAAGTGCTGCGAGCCGTCGGCAACGGGCGTCTGCATCGGGCCTTGCGACACGGTGTCCGGATAGCTGCGGCCATTGAGCATGAAGTACTTGTCCTTCATGTCGGTGAACGGCTCCGGATTGAACGTCATGCCCACGAAGTGGAAATTCGGATCGAAGCCGTGAATCTGCACGGGATATTCGACGTCATAAGCCGTCGAACCATCGCCGTCGTTGTAGGCATACAGCGTTGGCGTGTTGCTCTTGTTCTTGACGTGCAGCACGCTGTTCTGCGGTGGCACGGGCGTCGAGCAGAGAACGTCGTTGCCGCATGCCGTGCGCGGATCGCTCTGCTGCTGGATCAGCGCGTGGTACAGCGTCCCGTTCGTCACGCGGTTCTGGCGCGGACGCACGAAAATCTGGCCGACCATGCCCATCTGCAGATGCTCGGGCGGCGTGATGTGGCAGTGCCAGAAGTACGTGCCCGCATCGGGCGCAAGGTAGTAGTACGTGAAGCTCGCGCCGATATTGATCGCCACCGACGCATCCGGCACACCGTCATAGAACGCGGACGCATTCGGATAGCCGTGGAAGTGGACCGTGTGCTGCTCGAACAGGTCGGGCCGCATGATCATCCCGACGTTGGTCAACGTGAGGAAGAACTCGTCGTCTTCGTCGATGGCCATCGTCGGCGCGGGCATGTTGCCGTTCATCACACCGACGTCCATGATCTGGCGCGGATCGACATGCCCCGTCAGCTGGCCGGGCGGCGTCGAGTCCGGATCGGGCACGAGGCCGATTGCGCCGTTGTAGTTCGGGTCAGCCGCCGTGCCGACGACATTGAACACCGACGCGAACTCCGTGCCCGGCAGGCCCTTCTTGATATCTGCCAGACCTGACAGCGGGCCGAACGCGAACAGATAGGTCTGCGTGCCGTCGCCCATGGTGGCATAGCCGTCACCACCCGAAATCTGCTGGCATTTGATCGCGCCGTTCACGACGCCCGTCGCCTGCGAGTTCGGCCCCGTGAAGGACGGGCCCGTATAGGCAGGCTCGCCCGCGCCTGCCGGCAGGGCTGACGGATGCTGTGTGGTAGTGGGTGGACATTGCACCCGGAACGATTGCGCGAACGACGGCAACGCGAACAACGACAGCAACAGCGCCGCCACGCCACTGCGGTATGCGAGGGTACTGAACATAGGACCTCCGCTGAGGAGTCAGTCAGCGCGGGGACGCGCTGCCGTCGGACACTGCGATGACGAGTGCGGGTTCATCGTCGCAATGTCCCGTATTTGAATTTTGCAGACGAGGACCGGGCGACGGGATGGGGCACCTCCCTACACTTGCGGTAGGGTTGACCCAACAGGGACGTGAAGTAGACGCGACGCGCAGGGCGCCTGCCGCGGGTGAATGCGGGCGAGCGCGGGCGAACGCGCCACCCTGTTTTTGCCGGGACGCGCACACCACGACAGACCGACCCGGTGCGGCTGGTCGAGAATGCCGCGACCTTGTGTGCGAACGACTCCGCTGACCGCAGAACTAAAGACTTGCCCTATGCAATCACTCATCGGGCGGCAGACTGCTTTTATGTGCTTGCCACGCCTATCCGTCTGTATCAAGATCGAATCGACTCATCCGGACCAGGCCATTCCCATGACAGACGACACCGATCCCGACAAGCTGAAAGGCCCCGGTGGCTTGACGTTGCGTCAGATCCACGAGCAGGTTCAGAAAAGCGTGGAGCGCGACCGCCAGGAACAGGCATCGCGCAACACTGTTGCCACGCAGCGCAGCAGGTGGCAACGCTGGGTGCGCTACGTGTGGGGCCGCAGCGGGCGTCGCTAGCTGGCGAGCTTGCTGTGCCGGTTACTCGCTCTCGTAGCGGGCCTCAGCACAGTCGCGTCGTTTGCTCGCAACGTGCAAAACAACTACGAGGGTCTAGCCGCGCGTTCCCCACTCAAGGCTACGGGATCCTCTGCTGCGTCACGTAGATCATCGAGATCACGGCCGCGCGTCTCAGGCGTATAGAAGGTCGTCACCACGCCGATCAAACTCAGGATCGCGACGTACGTCGCAAGCGGAATCCACGCCATGACCCTGCCTTCCGCACCGCCCCAGTGCGCAGTTGCCCAGGCGATGATCGATGCGCCGATGAGCGGTGCCACACCGCCAGCGATGACGGCTGATACCTCACGGCCCACCGCGACACCCGCGTAGCGATGTTGCGCACCGAAGAGTTCAGGAAGCAGCGCGCCTTGTGTGGCGAACATGCCCCAAACGCCGGCCAGCGCGACGCACAGCATGGCGATGCTCGCCGCCGCATTGCCCTGGCTCAGCACCCACCAGGTGGGATAGGCCAGCAGGAGTTGATACAGGGCAAAGGCACGGTAGACGGGAACGCGGCCGAACCGGTCGCTCAGCATGCCCGTCATCGGAATGATGACTGCCCCCGACACGCCGGCAAGCAGTAGCGCAATCGGGCCGATCGGCCCTTTGAGGCCCGTCGCGGTCACCATGTAACTGATGGCGAGCGACTGATAGATCGACGAACCACCGTTCTCCGCCATGCGCATGCCGATGACTTTCAGCAGCGTCGGCTTCGAATGCCGGATGAGGTGCTTCAACGGACTATCGTTGACCTGTTGACGCGCTTCGAGCTTGGCGAAGGAGGGCGACTCCTTGAGCTTCAGGCGAATCCAGATCGCCACGGCGATGATGACGACGCTCAGCAGGAACGGCACGCGCCAGAGCCAGCTTTGCGAGATGTCCTCGACACGCACCAGTGCGAAGTAGATCGCAGCCGCCATCACTGTCCCGAGCAACACGCCCATGAATGGCAACGCGGCGAAGTATCCACGACGTTTGGCAGGCGCATATTCAGCCATCAGTACGGCGGCTCCCGCCTGCTCCGCGCCCGCTCCGAGTCCCTGCAGCAATCGGCAGCCGACCAGCAGGATGGGCGCCCAGATGCCGGCGCTCGCGTAGGTGGGCAGCAGGCCGATCAGCGTGCTTGCGATCCCCATCAGCAGGATCGTCGCCATCAGGACGAATTTGCGTCCATACCGGTCGCCGAGCGTACCGAAGACGATGCCGCCCACGGGCCGGATCGCGAAACCGAGAAAGTACGCGCCAAAGCTCGCGATCAGTCCCATGGCGGGATCGCTCGATGGGAAGAACAGCGGCCCGAAAATCAGCGCCGACGCGAGGTTATACAGCGCGAAGTCGTAGTACTCGAGTGCGCTACCGAGCGATGCGGCCCATGCGGCGCGATAGAGATCAGCGGTCGTGACCTCGTTGCGGGTAGTGCTGGCGTTGTTCGCGATGCCGCCTTCGGCGGCCGCGATGGTTGGCTGGTGCTTCATGATGTCTCCTCCGGTTCCTGCGATTGCGTTGCGATCGGCCCGTCCTCGTCTTGGCGCGAGATGCCGGAGCTGGCTGCGTTGCCCTTCGTGTTGCCCTTCGTGTTGCCCGTTCGACCCGCGCGCCGCCCTAGCCGACCCGCGCGATCTCGTCGAGCAAAGCCGCGCTCATCACATCGATGGGCGCCGCTTTGCCTGTGTAAAGTTCGACCTGTCCGCAAAACTGATGCAGCAGCATGCGGGTGCCATCGATCACGCGGCATCCCAACGCAGCAGCATCGCGGATCAGCTTCGTGCGCACGGGAATGAAGGCCGCATCCATCACGAACAGATGCGGCGCCAGTTGCTCGTCGCGTAACGGATTGACGTCCGGCGCGCGGAAACCCGCAGCCGTCGCGTTCACGACGCCATCGAATGCTTGAGGATCGAAGTCGCCGAGATCGCCACCGAAAGCGAGGTCAAAATCACGCGCGAGATCCTGCCCGCGCGACGCGGTGCGATTGAACACGGTCACGTGGCCGCCCGCGCGCCGCACGCCCCACGCAATCGCGCGTGCCGCGCCGCCTGCGCCGAGCAAAGCGATGCGCTGCCCCGCAAGTGGCGTCACCTCTTCGAGCGCACGCACGGCGCCCGCGCAGTCGGTGTTGTAGCCCGTGAGATGCCCGTCGCGATTCTGGATCGTATTGACCGCGCCGATTTCGCGCGCGGTTTCGTCGAGTGCGTCGAGGTGGGCAATGACGGCCTGCTTGTGCGGCATCGTCACGTTCAGTCCACGGATGCCGAGCGTGCGCATCGCATCGATCGCGCCCGCGGCATCCTCTACGCCGAAGCTGACGAACGTGTAGTCCACGCCGAGCGCCCGGTAGGCCGCGTTGTGTACCTTGACGTTGAACGTGAACGGCTGGCCCGCAAGCGAGCCGCACAGCGATGGGATGGAATGGGGCATGGTCACTTTATGCTTTGGAGAGATCGAATGCGGAGATGGCCGCGTCACCATCGAGCACGCGCAGCAGGTTGTCGGTCGCAAGTTCGGCCATCGCGCGCCGCGTCTCGTGTGTCGCCGAGCCGATGTGCGGAAACGGCGTGACTTTCGGATGCGTACGCAGCGGCGAATCCTGCTCGAGCGGTTCGACGGCGAACACGTCGAGAGCGGCAGCACGCAAGTGGCCACTATCGAGCGCGTCAACGAGAGCGTCCTCGCGCACGATCGCGCCACGCGAGCCGTTCACGAAGATCGCACCCGCCTTCATCGACGCAAACGCTTTTGCGTCCATCAAGCCGCGTGTTTCGTCGGAAAGCGGCAGCGTCAACGCAACGATGTCCGCGCGCGCCAGCACTTCATCGAACGATGCGCGCACCGCGTGTCCGGCGAGCGATGCGGGCACCTGCACGTCGAATGGATCGTGGAACACCACGGGCATGCCAAACCCGAGCGCCGCGCGCCTCGCCACCGCCTGCCCGATGCGGCCGAAGCCCAGCACGCCGAGCGTCTTGCCATGCACGTCCCAGCCGAACAGGTCTTCGCCGATGTTGCGCGTCCATTGGCCGTCGCGCACATGGTTCGACAGTTCGACCAGACGCCGCGACGCGGCGATGATCAATGCGAATACGGTGTCCGCCGTGGTCTCCGTCAGCACGCCAGGTGTGTGACACAGGGTGATGCCACGTTGCTTCAGATACGCGAGGTCGTAGTTGTCGACGCCGACTGAAATGCTCGAGATCACCTGCAGACGCGGCGAGCGTGCCAGTACTTCAGCGTCCAGTCGGAAGCTCGAACCGATCAGGCCGTCAGCGTCGTGCAGCGCCTCGCGAAAGCGCGGCAGTTCATCGGCGCGTCTTGGATCGGCGACCGTCACGTCGTGCAAGGTCCGGATTCGCCCGAGCAGATCGTCTGGCATCTTGCGAAAGACCACGACGTTCCTGCGTGCTGTGCTGTTCGTTGACATGCTCGTTGTCCTCTTTCTGTTGGGGCTGATGTTCAGCGCGGCAAGGTGCGAAGCGACGAAGGGCCGCCCGACAACGCGATCCTCTGCCCCGTATCGCGCAGATGCCCGCCATTGACGGCGAAGAACGCAAGCTGCTTTTCGACGTTGAACTGCACGATCAGATACTTGCTGTCCGCGGTGAACACGATGCCCTGCGCCGCCTCTCCGCCCGGCGCCTCGGAAACCTTCACCGCCTGACCGTCGCGAATCGCGAAGAGCACCACCTTGCCGCGCGCGTGGCGTCCAGGGTTATCCGGCGTCAGGTTCGAGCCATCCATGGCCTGCACGCCGATCCACTTGCCGTCGGGCGAGATCGCGACGCCCTCGGGCAGAGACGGCACCGTGATCTGCTGGACCGCGCGAAACGGCTCACGCGATACATCGATGAGCGTCACGGCATCGGCATCGCCTGCGAGCTTGCCCGCATAGGACGGCAGCCCGGCCAGCCCGACATCGCTGACGACGGCCCATTTGCCGTCGCTCGATACGTCGATCGTGTAGGGCGCCACGCCGCTCGCGAGGCGCAGACCGCTATCCGTCACGCGACCCTCGTCAACGTTCAGGACGGCCACGCCCTGCTCGTCGCGCAACGCCACCAATGCGTGCCGTCCGTCGTGCGTGAAGCTCACGCCGGAGAGCCGCTTCTGTGCAATTTTCAGCGTGTCCTGAAGCGTCACGCGGTTGCCGTCGATACCGAGCACGGCCACGCTACCGTCGACGCAGGCGACGAGCGCGAGGCGGCCGCTTCTGTCGATGGCGATGCCTTGCGGATGGCTGCCGATGTCGAGCCGGGCGACGACGGGCGGCGAAGCCTGCAAATCGACGACCTGGACGAACGAATCCATCAACAGTTTTTTGGCCGCGTAGTCGTAGCGCGTCGGCGCACCGACCAGGGCGACGTTTGCATCCGGCGTGATCGCGACGGCCTGCGGCGGCCCCTGAATGCCGTTCTCGACTTCCACCTGCAGCTTGACCTGCGGTGGAAAGCGACTCGCGTCCAGCAGCGTCAGCGTGTCGGGTTTCGGATTGTCAGGGTAGGTATCGCGCCCTTCGACCCGCTGATATTTCCCGTCGTTGCCCGAGACGATCCAGTCGGCGCCGTACGACGTGCAGGCCATGACGGCGATCGTCAGACTGGCAAGCGCTTGCGCGCAGCGGGTCCGTTTCGCATTGGGTGAACGCATGTCGGTGTCTCCTTATCAGGCTTTGTTGTGATACTGCGTGCGCGCCGGTCTCAGACCACGCTGGTCAAGCCGCCATCGACGAACAGCGTCTGCCCGTTGACGAAATCCGAAGCCGACGAGGCCAGAAACACGGCAGCGCCGCATAGCTCTTCCACTCGGCCCCAGCGCCCCGCCGGCGTGCGCTTGCAAAGCCAGTCGGAGAAATCGGGATCGTCGACGAGCGCGCGGTTCAGATCGGTCGCGAAGTAGCCGGGTGCGAGCGCATTGGCCTGAATGCCGGAACTGGCCCATTCCGCGCACATGCCCTTGGTGAGCATGCGAATGGCGCCCTTGGTGGCCGCGTAGGGCGCGATGCCCGGCCGCGCCAGTTCGCCCTGCACCGAGCAGATGTTGATGATCTTCCCGCGCCCACGCGGCAACATGTGCCGCGCCACGGCTTGCGATACATGGAACGCGCCGTCCAGGTTGACGCGCATCAGGTCGTTCCAGTCGTCGGCGCTGAAGGTTTCGAGCGGCGCCCTGCGCTGGATGCCCGCGTTGTTGACGAGAATATCGATCGCGCCGACGCGCGCCTCGAATGCATCGATCGCTGCGGAAACTTCCGCGCGTTCGGTGACATCAAAAACCGCGATATCCGCGTTGAGGCCTTCGTCGCGCAGTTGAGCCGCGACGGCTGCCGCCTTCTGCTCGTTGCGATCGTTGATGACGACAGCCGCGCCCGCGCCTGCCAGTCCGCGCGCCAGCGCGAGGCCGATGCCACGCCCAGAGCCGGTGATCAGCGCACGCCGTCCGTTCAGGCTGAAGAGCTTCAATGTGTCGTTCATGGTTGCTGGCGCCCGCCAGGCGCGCCCGTGTTGTCTCCGATATCCGTAGTTCATTCCAATTGCCGCGATTGCGCCAATGATCATTCATGACGCTGTTATCATGATTCGTGATTACACGGGACGAACGGCCCGTCAGCGGGAGTGGTCATGGAATTGAAGCATCTGCGTGCATTCGTCGTACTTGCTGAGGAACTGCATTTCGGCAAAGCCGCGCAGCGGCTGTGCATCGTGCAGTCTGCGCTGAGCATGCAGATCAAGGCGCTGGAAGATGAACTCGACGTGCGGCTGCTGGAGCGCGACCGTCACAAGGTCGCATTGAGCGAAACGGGCACGCTGTTTTTGCCCGAGGCTCGCGCCACGCTGCATCAGGCATTGCGCGCGGAGCAAACCGCGCGGCTGTCGGCTCGCGGGGAAATCGGCACGCTGCGGATCGCCTTCGTGTCGTCGGTGCTGCCGAAGCTCTTGCCGACGCTCATTCGCAACATGCACGAGCGCTATCCGCTCATCACGCTCGAGTTGAAGGATATGCCGACGCCGGATCAGGTTGCCGCCCTTCACGACAACAAGCTCGATTTCGGCCTGATACGCCTGCCCGTTGCGGGCGCGGGACTTGAAGTTTGCGTCGTACTCGAGGAACCCTTTGTCGTCGCGCTTCCTGACGACCATCCGCTAGCCGCCCAGGCGCTGATCCGGCCGGCGGATCTTCGGGACTATCCTTCGTTCGTGCTTGCGCGGCGTTACGCGCCGGGCTTTCACGACGAGATGCTCGTCGCCTTGAAACGCGAGGGCGCGGAACTCAATATCGCTCAGGAACTGGGGGAATTTACAACCATGCTGGCGCTCGTCGCGGCAGGTATGGGTATTGGCATGATCCCGGCCGAGGCGGCCATCGCCTTGCCGCCGAAAGTCGTAGCCCGTCCGCTCGAACTTGGCGGTTACCGGGCTGGCATCGGGCTCGCGTACACCGACCTCGATAATCCGGCCAAGCGGGCGCTTCTCGGTGTGATGCAGCAATGCTTCGGAAACGCACAGGAAAAATAATGGGCCCCGCCATTTCACACTTGCTATGAAGCTCAGTGCGCGGCCTTTCCTCCCTCACTTCCCGTCCATCTGTTCTCCCCACACTTGCTGCCCGACGACGCTGGCCATGACGCGCCAGCGATCGCTTTCCAGAACGGTTTGAGCGTCGATACGCCCGAACAGGTCCAGCAGCGGTGCGACGAGACCCGTCCAGCCTGTCTGGTGACTGGCACCGAGCCCCGCACCGTTGTCGCCGTGGAAATACTCGTAGAACAGGATCAGGTCACGCCAGTGCGGGTCGTCCTGGAACTTGTCCGTCCCGCCGTAGACGGGGCGCCGTCCATCCGCGTCACGCAGAAACGTACCCGTCAACCGGTTGACGATCTCTTGCGCCACCTCAAACAGCGTCATGTGCGGCCCCGAGCCTGTCGGGCATTGAACCTTGAAATCATCGCCAAAAAAGCCGTAGAGATTCATCAGCGCCCTGACGATCAGCAGATTCACCGGCATCCACACCGGACCGCGCCAGTTGGAGTTTCCGCCGAACATCCCGGTATTCGATTCAGCGGGCAGGTACTGCACCTTGTAATCCACCCCGCCGACATTCAGTACATACGGATGGTCGAGATGGTAGCGAGAGAGCGAACGAATGCCGTGCGGCCCCAGGAATTCGTTCTCGTCGAGCAGGTATCCGAGCACGCGCTCGAGCTTCCGCTTGTTCAGGATCGACAGCAGCCTGCGCTCCTTATGGCCGATGAAGCCGGCATCGGTCGGCGCCACATGAGCAATCAGCTCCGGGTAACGGCTTCGAAATTGCGCGACCATTTCCAGCAGTTTCGGACAGCGCGAGACAGTGTCGGCTTCGAAAACCGTTGACGCGCACAGCGGCAGCAACCCGACCATCGACCTCACCTTCAGACGCGTGGTCTGGCCGTCCGGGAGACGCAGCAGATCATAGAAAAATCCGTCCTGCTCGTCCCACATCTCGTCGGGATGTTCGCCGCGCCGGTCCATCGCATAGGCAATCCACATGAAGTGCTGGACGAACTTGAAGGCGATCTCCTCGTATATCGGGTCGTACTCAGTCAGGATGATTGCCATCTCCAGCATGGTCTGGCAATAAAACGCCATCCACGCTGTTCCGTCCGCCTGCTCAAGGGTTCCGCCTGTCGGAAGCTGCGCACTGCGATCGAATACGCCGATGTTGTCCAGTCCCAGAAAGCCACCGGCGAAGACATTGCGGCCCGAAGGGTCCTTACGGTTCACCCACCAGTTGAAATTGAGCATCAACCCCTGAAACGAGCGTTCAAGAAAACGCGGATCAGCGCGTCCCAGCGCTTTCTCATACTTGTAGAGCCAGAGCGTGGCGGCGGCATGCACGGGCGGATTGACGTCACTGAAGTTCCACTCGTAGGCTGGGATCTGGCCACTCGGGTGGACATACAGCGTGCGCAGCATCAGCAGTAACTGCTCTTTGGCGAAATCGAAATCGACGAGCGCCAGGGCGATCGTATGAAAGGCCAGGTCCCAGGCCGCGTACCACGGGTACTCCCACTTGTCCGGCATGGAAATCACGTCGGCATTCAACATGTGGAACCACTCCATATTGCGCACATCGCGCCGGGCGGCTTCGAGCAATGGATGACTCCCGTGCTCGCGCAGCCACAGTTCGAGATCGAAGTAGTAGTACTGTTTGCTCCACAGCATGCCCGCCAAAGCCTGACGATGCACCCGGCGCTTGTCCTCGGTCAGCGCCTTTGGGGCAACGCGCTCGTAGAACGCATCCGCATCGGCAATGCGGGAATGGAAGGTTTGCTCGAAGTCGTCGAAGGGATTGACCTGCTCGACTGCCGTCATGCGCAACCGGATAGTCGCGTTGCCGCCGCCGGGTACGTCACACACGTAATGGGCCGCCGCCTTGGTTCCCGTCCTGGCGGGATTGACAGCCTCGCGCTGCCCGGCGATGACGTAGGCGTGGAACGCGTCCTTCACATAGGGTGACGCGTTGGGTTGATTCCACAGACGCTCTGCGTTGCTATCGTTTTCCGTGAAGAGCAGTTCGCTCGCGCCGTCGCAGTAAAGCCGGTACTCGCCCAGCTCATGATGCGTCGCACGAATGACGCCTGGACCCGCTTCACATAGTGATGGCCTGCGATCGTCGTGGCCCCACGACCAGGTATTGCGAAACCATAGCGTTGGCAGGACCCGAAGCCGTGCCTCTTCCCGTGCCCGGTTGTGTACGGAAATGCGCACGAAGATGTCTTCCGGACCCGCCTTCGCGTATTCGACAAACACGTCGAAATACCGGTCTTCATTAAACACGCCGGTATCGAGCAGTTCGTATTCGAGTTCGCCCCGCGATCGTTTCCGGTTGGTCTCGACCAGATCCCGGTACGGGTATTCCCGCTGCGGATACTTGTACAGATACTTCATGTACGAGTGAGTGGGCGTGCTGTCGACGTAGAAGTAATACTCCTTCACGTCCTCCCCATGATTGCCCTCGCTATTGGTCAGGCCGAAGAGGCGTTCCTTCAGAATCGGGTCACGCTCGTTCCACAGTGCAAGGGCAAAGCACAATTGCTGCCGGTCGTCGCACAGTCCGCCGAGCCCGTCCTCTCCCCATCGGTAGGCGCGTGAGCGGGCATGGTCGTGAGTGAAATAGTTCCAGGCGTCGCCGTCATTGCTGTAGTCCTCGCGGACCGTCCCCCACTGCCGCTCGCTGAGATACGGCCCCCACTTCTTCCATGGCACTTGCGCGGTGCGCGCGTCGTTCAGGCGCTTCTGTTCGGCTACATCGACGAATGCAGGGCACATGGTTCGCCTCCATAACGGCGCATGGACTCGATCTCAACATGCACGAAGACGCATCATCGTGCGCGATTGAGGCAACTGCGGCATATCGGCATGCGTGGTGTTCCGCGCGTTGTGTTCTTCTTGATCGCGGAACGTATTGGAGGTATTGCTGAATTGTTCTCGAAGCACGCGACGGTGCCGACCTGCGTCCCGTGGATACTTTCACAATGTAGGAGCCAGCACGAAGCAAGGCAACACGATGTTGGAATGCGCGCCAGACGGCTGCGCTGATCGACACCGCGAAGCCCGATCATGACGATGCGCTATTGCGCCTCGCTGCTTCGATTGCAGGTGAAGGAACCGATAGCCCAGGCTTCCGGTTGCCCTGCCAGACCCGCCTGGCGATCGCAGGGCTGAGCAGCGTCGACGGCGGCATCATCAGGTTGACGACCTTCAGAAACGCAGTCGCCAGCGTGCTGTCGCGTGTCGCGGCAAGGTGAAGCTTGCCGATGTACCAGTTGATGAAACGCAACATCGGCGGGCGCGCGCCTTTGACGTGTGGATGGCGCAGGTCGTTGCCAACCGCGATGTCCCACGGAATATCGACGATCTTTGCGGCCGCCCTGAAGAATCGCCGCGCAAGATCGTTCGAGCCCGTGCGCAGGCACTGCTGCAGCGTCAGCGCTTCCTCTGCCGCGACGGTCATGCCCTGCCCGTAGACGGGATTGAAGCTGCAGATGGCGTCACCGAAAACCAGGTAATTCTCGGGGAAACGTGCAAGCTTCTCGTACCGCCGGCGCAGGCTGGAGGCGTAGCGGTAGCGCCTGAATTCACCTAGCGGTTCGGCTCTTGCGACAACGTCGTGAATTTCCATGGTCGGCAGTGTCGCCAGATAGGCGAGAAAGCCATCGTCGTTGTCGGGCGCGTCGTCGCCAAGAAAACCGCCGGCACTGACGATCCAGCTGTCGCCCTCCTGCGCGAGCATGACGCCGTTGCGCCAGTTCGGCGCACTACCGGCGACAACGATACCCTGTTTGCCGTCAAGATCAGTCGACCGGCGCCGATAGGAACGGGTCATGTAGCTGATGCCGATCTCGACCTTCTCATTGGCGGGAGGTTGGTAGCCGAGTTCTTCAAGCCACGCCGCACTGGATGAGCCGCGGCCAGTCGCATCGACGACAAGGTCCGCGTCGATGGTCTCTTCCGGCTGGCCCTCGACACACATACGCACACCCGTCACGCTCCTGCGAACGGGGTCGGAGGCAAGTCCTCGCACAGCGCAGCTTTCTAACGTGCGCACGTTCGGCAAACCCAGCAGCCGCCGCCGCAGATGGCCTTCGAGCACGGGACGGCTCGCAAGCAGCCCCGTCAGGTCACTCGTGCCGTTAGCAAGCCTGACGTTGCGACCAATCCAGATCACATCGTTGGCGACATCGCCGATCAAGCCGCCGCTTTGCGCGACGACTTCCATGTTGTATCCAGGGAAGAATTCCTCGAGTATCGCGCTGCCGCGTGCAAGGAGCCCATGGGTATGGCGACCCTGCGGCACGCCCTTGCGCGGCGTATCTGGTGCCGGAAACGCATCGCGTTCGAGCACGGTGACGACAGTATAGAAATCCGACAGTACCCGGGCGGCCAGAAGCCCACCCATGCCGGCGCCGATCACGATCGCATGTTCACCCAGTTTCTTCATGGCAATCCTCCGTTCAATCCATCGCAATGCGTCCAGCGACCATCGCTTGCAGGCAATGGTAGGATTGCCTCGTCCCCTGAGCGTCCCCCGGACGCCGTCATCGAGGGCCGCCTCGCCATGGCTCTGTTCAGCGTGAGAACGCTTGGATTTCCGGAGATCCGTCAGGACGGCCGGCTGTGCCATCTGGCCTTGCGCAAAGGCGTGGCGCTGCTGGTCTACCTGGCCGAAGCGAAGGGCCCCGTCGGGCGCGATGCCGTCGCTACGATGTTGTGGCCGGAGGGCGCCGAAGAGGTCGTACGGGCGCGGCTGCGGCGTCTGTTGCATCGCCTCCAGATCACACTCGGCGACGACGTTCTCACCACCGATCGGTCAACCATTCGATGGTCGGCAGCGATCGAATTGCAGGTGGATTCCCAACTGTTCGAGCAAGCCTGCGACCGCGGCGAGTTCGAGCTGGCGTGCCGCCATTATCCCGGCGACTTTCTCGAGGGTTTTTCCCCCGGCGACTGCCCACAGTTCGACGAGTGGGCTTTTTTTCGCCGGGAGGCCCTGCGGGGCCGGGCAATCCAGGCGCTGGAACGAGTGGTGCGCGACAGGAATGCGGCCGGCGACTACGCGGCCGCGGCCGCGCACGCCGGCCGTCTCGTTGAACTCGATCCGCTCAGCGAAGTGTATGGGCGACACCTCATCCGCAACCTTCTGCTCGCCGGAGACCGGGCCACGGCCCAGCGGCATCTTGAGGCCCTGACGCAGCGACTTCGCGACGAGTTCGATGTGGCACCCGAACCCGAGACTCGCGGGCTGCTGGATGCCGGCGCAACCTTGCCCATCGAGACACCGCCGCCGACGCGCTACGTCAGCGGAGGCGGCGTCCATCTCGCGTTCCAGACCTACGGTGACGGTCCTATCGATGTTCTGCTGCTGCCCGGTTTCGTGTCTCACGTCGAACGGGTGTGGGAGGAGCCCCGGTGCCGGGCGTTCCTGTCCTCGCTCGCCGGGATGGGCCGTCTGATCCTGCTCGACCGTCGCGGCATCGGGCTTTCCGACCGGGTCGGGTTCAATCCCAGCGTCGACGCGACCGCGCAGGACATCGGCACCGTGCTCGACGCCGCGCGCAGCCGCCGCGTCGTGCTGTTCGGCGCGTCCGAGGGCGGACCGGCATGCATCAAATTTGCCGTCGATCACCCCGATCGTGTCGCTGGTCTCATTCTGTTCGCCTCACTGGCGAAGGGGACCGCAACGCACGACTATCCCCATGCGCTTCAGGCTGGTCAGTATGACTTGTGGCTGCAGCAGCTCATTGCAGTCTGGGGCGGACCTGCAGGCATCGAAACATTCGCGCCGAGCCTGTCTGGCGATCCACAGGCGAGAGCCTGGTGGGCAGGCCTGCTGCGGGCCGCGTCGAGCCCGGGAGCCCTCAAGGGTGTGCTCGAAGCGTTGCGCGATATGGATGTGCGGCAGCTCCTCGGCCGGGTTTCCGTGCCCACCCTGGTGCTGCATCGTCACGACGACCGCGCGGTTCGCATCGGCGCCGGCCGGCATCTCGCCAGTCACATCGCGCAGGCGCGATTCATCGAACTCGATGGCGCCGATCACTGGGCCTTCGCCGGCGATCAGCAGCCCGTCCTGAACCACATCGGGCGATTTGTCGGCAGTCTCGCCAAGTAGCTGACAGGCGTTCGATTCAGCGACCTATCCCAGTCTGGAATAACCCCTATCCCTTTCCGCCCGTTCCCGCGCCCGACCGGAATGGATACATTGCGGATCAACGCAATCGCGAGAGCACCGGACCCCCGATGCTCCAATCCATTCAAGGAAACATCATGGCGAAGCTCTTCAATCCGATCCAGGTAGGTGCATACACACTCTCACACCGCGTGGTCCTCGCGCCGATGACCCGTCTGCGCACCATTCAACCCGACGACATCCCCAGCCCGATGATGGCCGACTTCTACGGACAGCGCGCATCGGAAGGCGGCCTGGAAATCGTCGAAGCCGCGAGCGTGTCGGTGCAGGCGCGCTCGTACCTCGGCGCGGCAAGCATCTACCACGACGGCCAGATGGAAGGCTGGCGCGCCATCGCGAAAGCCGTCCATACAAAGGGCGGACGCGTGTTCCTGCAACTGATTCATGGCGGCCGTCAAAGCCATGTCGAGATGACGGGCGGCGAAGATCCCGTGGCGCCTTCCGTCGTGCCGTTCGATGGCGTGGCGCTCACGAAAGACGGTTTCGTCCCCGCCTCGCCGCATCGCGCGCTTCGCATCGAAGAAATTCCCGCGATCGTCGAGGATTTCCGCGCCGCCGCGCAACGCGCAAAGGATGCCGGCTTCGACGGCGTCGAACTTCACGCGGCGAACGGCTATCTCGTCGACCAGTTCATCCAGGACGGCACCAACCAGCGGAAGGACGCATACGGCGGTCCGATCGAAACCCGCGTGCGCTTCCTGCGCGAAACGCTCGAAGCACTGATCTCGGTGTGGGGCGCGGAGCGCGTCGGCGTACGGATTTCGCCTTCGGGCGAATGGGGCGGTATCTCCGACAGCGATCCCGAAGCGACGTTCAGCTACGTGGCACGGCTGCTCGACTCGTACAAGATCGCCTATCTGCACGTGATCGAACCGCGCGTCAAAGGCGACGACACGCTGCATCACGACCATCCCCTCGTCGCGACGAAGTATCTGCGCAAGCACTTCTCGGGTCCGATCATCGCTGCGGGCGGGTTCGATCGTGCGAGCGCAATCGCGACGGTCGAATCGGGCGATGCCGATCTCGTCGCGTTCGGCCGCCACTTCTCATCGAATCCCGATCTGCCGTATCGCCTGAAGCATGACCTGCCGCTCACGCCGTATGTGCGCGCAGCGTTCTGGGGCGGCACGGAAGCGGATTACTCGGACTTCCTCACGCATGAAGCGTCGCAAGCGTTGGAAAGTACCGAAGAGAACGCCTGAGCAACCCGCGCACGCTGACGCATTCGCACATCCCGGTTCGAAACGGATGCGTCACGCAGCCTGCGAGTTGCCACGGCCCATGAAGCGTTCGGGCGCGAACTCGGGCGCAAGGCACTCCTCGACGAAGGCAGTGAACTGACGCGCCTTGCTGCTGGCCAACCGTCCCGTCGGATAAACAGCGGACAACGGAATGGCCGGCAGCATCCAGTCATCCATCACCGAAACGACGGCGCCCGATTTCAGTTCAGGCCAAAAGGCCCATTCCGACGCGACGGCAAGGCCCATATCCGCAAAGACGGCCGCGCGCAGGCCCTCTGTCGCGGAGATTCGTACGCGGCCCTGCAGCCGCACGGGCAACTCCGCCGTTTCCCTGCGAAAGGTCCAGTCTTCTCCGCCACCGTAGTCGCGCGTATAGACGACAGCGCGATGCGCGTGCAGATCGGCGGGCGCTTGCGGCATGCCGTGCCGTTCGAAATAGGCAGGCGTCGCGAGCACGCGCCGGCGCGCGACGGCAATGCGTCGCGCCGTCATGTTCGAGTCCGCCAGTTCGCCCATGCGCAACGCGAGGTCGATGCCCTCTTCGACGAGATCGATGTTGCGATCGTCGAGCACGAGTTCGAGATCGAGCTCCGGGTGCTGTTCGAGAAAGGCCGGCAAGCGCGGCACGATGTGCAGCCGCGCGAAACATACGGCCGCCGAGACTCTCAGCTTGCCCGTCAGCCCCGCTGCCGTGCCTCGCGCCGCGAGCACGGCCTCGTCCGCTTCCTCAACGGCGCGTCTCGCGCGCTGATAGAAGTTCTGACCGGCTTCCGTCGGTGTGAGCGCGCGAGTCGAGCGCAGCAGCAACTTGACGCCGAGCCATTCCTCGAGTTGAGCAACAGCTTTCGACGCGGCCGGCTGGCCGATATCGAAGTGTCGCGCCGCAGCCGAAAAAGAACCTGTATCGACGACACGGATAAAGATTTCGATCGCCGCAAGGCGGTCCATCGCGCTGACTCCCGTTCTGTGCGAAGCCGGGTGAATGTCCGGCACATCCTGCCAATATAGGTCAGCTGCTCGCTCAGCGAACGTCCACCAACTCGTCCGCCCTCGACAAAAACAGCTTCAGCACAGGAGACGCATTCGATCGACTGTAGCCGATCGCGAGATCGACGGTCGGCGCCTCGCCTACCAGCGGACGGCTGACCACCGACCACGGCAGCAGATTGTTCGCGTACTCGGGCATCAACGAAAGTCCGCGCGTCGACGCAACCAGCGACATCGCCATCGCAAGGTTATCGACACCGTGCTCCGGCTTCGGATCGAGCCCATTCTCCTGCAGATATCGCGCGACCACATCGTGCAGCACGCGTGCCTTGTTCGACGCCATGATGAATGTCTCGCCTTTTAGATCCGACGGACGGATCGCCTGCTTCGCCGTCAGCCGATGGTCGCTCGGCATCAGCACGACAAGCTTCTCGCGAGAGACGACACGGTATTCGAGATCGAGCCCCGGCTCCCTGCGCACAAACGCAAGATCGAGCTTGCCGCGCGCCACGGCGTCGGCGAGATCGGGCGAGTAGCCACTCGACACCGTCACGTCGATGTTCGGCAACTCGTCGCGCAACACTTGCATGGCGCGCGGCAGCCACGTCATTTCCTGACCCGTCAGGAAGCCGAGCGCGAAGACCTGTTTGGCCGGACGCGACGCGCGACGCGCGGCTTCGATGGCGGCGTCGACCTGTGCGAGCGCAAGCCGTGCGTGATCGAGGAACGCCTTGCCCGACGCGGTCAACTCGACGCCACGCGCGCTGCGGCTGAACAGTTCCGCCTTGACCTCGTCTTCGAGATCACGGATCTGCCGGCTGAGCGATGGCTGCGACGTGAACAGCCGTTGCTCCGCGGCGACCGTGAGGCTGCCCGTTTCCGCTACGGCAACGAAATAGCGCAGATGGCGTAACTCCATGCTTCCTCCTGGTTCGTCCGTTTTGCACGCTTCACAAGCCATGCTTCCGGAGCATGCCCGCCAGCCTACAAAGTCTTTTTTCTTTGCGCAAGCGAAGGCTAGATTACATGCCAGCAGTCACATCGAGCAGTGCGACGCCGGCGAGACAGTTTTGCAGTCATGCCTGCCTGTTATTTCGGGACGATCCCGCCGATCAATTTACCGGAGCTTTGCCATGAACGAACTCGCTGGAAAAACCGCGCTTGTCACGGGCGCATCCCGTGGCATTGGCCGCGCCATCGCGCTTGCACTCGGCCGCGCCGGTGCGCAGGTGCTCGTGCATTACAGCAGCAATGAAGCAGCCGCCGACTCGACCGTCGCCGGGATCGTCGCGGCCGGCGGCCACGCGCAGAAAATCGCCGCCGACCTGCGCGCCGCCGACGGCCCGCGCATGCTCGCCCAACGCGTGCGCGCCATCGTCGGCGGACGGCTCGACTTGCTCGTCGCGAACGCGGGCATCGCCAAGGCTGCAAGCATCGAAGACACGACGGTCGAAGATTTCGACGAACTCTTTGCCGTCAACGTGCGCGCGCCGTTCTTCCTCGTCCAGCAACTCCTGCCGATGCTGTGCAAAGGCAGCAGCGTCGTACTGCTGTCGTCGCTGGCGGCACGTGCATCGGTTGGCGAGCTGGCCGCCTACGCCGCAACAAAGGGTGCCGTCGATACGCTGGTGCGGCACTTCGCATCAGCGCTTGGCGAGCGCGGCGTGCGTGTGAATGCGATTGCGCCCGGCGTCGTCGCAACCGACATGTCGAGCTTCGCGACAACCGATGCAGGCCGCGACTACACGCTGAGTCTGCAGGCGCTGAAGCGCGTCGCGCAGCCCGACGACATCGCCGGCGCCGTGACATTCCTTGCTTCCGACAAGGCGAACTGGATCACGGGCGACACGCTGCGCGTCGACGGCGGATCGAAGCTCTGACAAGCATGCAACAAACGAAATGCATTCGATCCATACTAATTGATAAGGCATCCAAAATGACTGACAAGAATCTGAAACTGTTCTCTCCGACAAACGTAGGCCCGATACAATTGTCACACCGCATCGTGCATGCGCCGATGACGCGTCTGCGTTCCGAATCCGACGACAGCCCGAGCGCGATGATGATCGAGTACTACCGGCAGCGCGCATCGCAAGGCGGCCTGCTGATCACGGAAAGCGCGCATCCTTCCTACGACAGCCGCGGCTATCTCGGCGCGCCCGGTATCTATACCGACGAACATATCGAAGCCTGGAAGAAAATCACCGACGCCGTTCACGCGAAAGGTGCGCACATCTTCATGCAGATCGCGCACGACGGGCGCCAGTCGCACGTCGACCTGAGCTGGGGCAATGCGCCCATTGCGCCGTCGGTCGTGTCGTACGAAACGACCGTGTTCACGCAAAACGGCTGGGTACCCAATTCGCCGCATCGCGCGCTGGAAACCAACGAGATTCCCGCCATCGTCGAATCGTTCAGACGTGCGGCAGAGCGTGCGAAAGCAGCCGGTTTCGACGGCGTCGAATTGCACAACGCGAACGGCTACCTCGCAGACACGTTTCTTCAGGACGGCACCAACAAGCGCACGGACGCCTATGGCGGCACGATCGAAAAACGCACGCGCTTCTCGCTCGAACTCGTCGATGCATTTGCATCCGTGTGGGGCGCGGACCGCGTCGGCGTGCGCGTGTCGCCGAGCGGCCGTTGGGGGGCGATATCCGACAGCAACCCCGAAGCAACCTTCGGCTATTTCGCCGACCGGCTCAATGCATATGGCCTCGCGTATCTGCACGTGATCGAGCCACGTGTGATGGGCACGGAAACGCTCGTCGAAGGCCAGGCGCCCGTCGCGTCGTCGTTCCTGCGCAAGATATTCAACGGCCCGATCATCGCGGCGGGCGGCTTCGACCGCGCAGGCGCCGAGCAGATCCTGCAACGCGGCGACGCCGATCTCGTCGCGTTCGGCCGCTGGTTCTCGTCGAATCCGGATTTGCCCGAACGCCTGCGACGCGACCTGCCGCTAGCGCCTTATCAGCGCGACGCGTTCTGGGGCGGCGGCGAACGCGCGTATATCGATTTTCCCGCATACGACGACACCATCGCCGAAGCATCGAACGATGAAACCGTCTGACTCAAGGAGCTAAACATGTCCAGCAACAACACGCCGAACACAAAAACCGTAAAGATTCCCGGTCCCGATCACCCCATCGCCATCGAACGTAACCCTTCGCGCGTCGTCGTCACGGTCGCGGGCCGCATCATCGCCGACACACGCGACGCGCTGACGCTGCGCGAAGCGCACTATCCGCCCGTGTTCTACGTCCCGAGAAAGGATGTCGACTTCGCGCTGCTCGAACGCACGGAGCTTTCGACGTACTGCCCATATAAGGGCGACGCCGCGTACTTCTCGATCCCGTCGGGTGGCGAGCGCGCTGTCAACGCGATCTGGACTTACGAGTCGCCGTATCCCGCTGTCGAGCCGATTCGCGAGCACCTCGCGTTCTACAGCGACCGTGTCGATTCGATCGAAGAACGTGAATAAGGAATCGACGTTTGGACAGAAGACTTCCTGACTGTTCTCGTTTCGCGAAGTATGAATTGACCTGCCGAGGGATTCTGACCAGCCCAATGTATGACTACACTGCGCTCTTGAATAAGCAAGCGTCACGATAAACCGTGATACCGGATGCGGACCTGCACGCACCGCTTTTTCCTTTCGCGATAGTCTCTTTGAATATGGACAGACTTCAGGCAATGACGACTTTCGTGACCGTCGTCGAAACAGAAGGCTTCGCTTCTGCAGCACGCAAGCTCAAAATCTCGCCATCCGTCATCAGTCGCTTGATCAACGAACTCGAAGCGCATCTCGGTGTGCGCCTGCTGAACCGCACAACCCGTATCGTCAGAATGACCGATGCCGGCGAGAAATTTTTCGATGATTGTCGTAGCATCCTTGCGAAAGTGGAGGCAGCGGAGCTGGCCGCGGTCAGCGCACACAGCACACCGCGTGGCCAACTGACAGTGACGGCCCCCGTAGTCTTCGGAAAGAACTATGTCACGCCAATCGTTCAAGAGTATTTAACGCGCTATCCGGCCGTGACTGTGAGTTGCTGGTTTCTGGATCGAACTGTGAATCTCGTCGACGAAGGTGTCGATGTCGCGATTCGTATCGGGGAACTGCCCAATTCTTCACTTCAAGCTGTCGCAATCGGCAAAGTGCGGAGCGTACTCTGCGCCTCGCCCGCCTATCTGGAGGCACACGGGGAACCGCAACGTCCCAGTGACCTCATGTCTCATGTCGCCATCCAGTCGACGCCTTCAACGTCATCCCCTGAGTGGCGCTTTCGCGTGGACGGGAAGCCTGTCGTCGTGCCAATCCAGCCACGCCTGATCACCACGACAAACGACTCCGCGATGACAGCCGCCATGTCCGGACTAGGCATCGTGTGCCTTCTGTCTTGTCAGATTTCATCCGAGCTGGCACAAGGACGGCTTCGGATCGTGTTGCCAGAATATGAGCTTGCGACGCTCCCCGTACACGTGTTGCACCGCGAAGGCAGACGTGCGAATCGGAAAGTGCGCGCATTCCTCGACCTCGCAATCGAAACATTCAGGGCGAAGGCTTCGCTGTGGCGCGCATAGCGGTTCACAGTTGAACTTGCCGAGTGGCAGTCGGCAGATCGACACAGAGGTCGACGCCGCAGGTGATGCGGCATCGTGTTTCTACTCGTACAAGTCGAGGCTCCATCGGACCGCACGGGAAGCGTGCGGTATCACGTGTTGCCTGCGTCAATTAGCGCGTTGGCGCCCGGCATTCAAAAAGTCCGCGGCTGAGACGACTTTCGCGTACCCGAAACTCAACGCTGCCATAAACGCCGCATGTACCTGCAATGCCGGCACGCTTACCCCGTTGAACTCGAGAGCGTGCGTGGCGCAGGCATCGTGGATCACCGTCGTGCTGTAGCCAAAGTCCACCGCAGCACGGGTAACCGCGTCGATACACATGTGGCTCATATTTCCCACTACCACCACCGTCTCGATACCTTGAGCATCGAGAATCTTCCTCAGGTCGGTGTCGCGGAATGGATTCATATGGTGTTTGACGATCACGAGTTCGCCAGACAGATTCGCAGCCTTCGGATGGAGTTGAGCACCGTCGGTATCCGGCACGAAGAACGCCGCATCTTTTGACAGCGTTTCATGGCGGATATGCACGACCAGATCGCCGTTCGTCCTTGCGGACTCGATGATGTTGCGTGCGTTATCCGCGGCGGCGTCGACGCCATCCAATATCCACTTTCCTCCGGCGAAGTAATCGTTCTGAATATCGACCACTATCAGTGCTTGTTTCGTCATGTTTCCTCTACCTCGAACGGTGAACAAAGATTCGGGCTCCATAGGAGGCCGA
The DNA here is from genome assembly GCF_002902925.1 of Paraburkholderia terrae. Taxonomy (GTDB): domain Bacteria; phylum Pseudomonadota; class Gammaproteobacteria; order Burkholderiales; family Burkholderiaceae; genus Paraburkholderia; species Paraburkholderia terrae. The sequence goes on from NZ_CP026113.1 coordinate 2,289,321, forward strand.
ATACGTAGCTGCAGCGCATGTAAGCCCCAACCAGATGGAAGGTGACCGTGGCGCAACGAACCCGATACTGCCCGATTCATCGGACTGGCGGAATAACCCGAATGGAGAATGCACCGTTCGCGTAACGAGATGAGTGGATCGGCGTTGTCGAACCCGCAATGTCGGAAGTGCGAAACGGGCGACACAGAACGTAGCCAGTCAGATTCCAGCAACGCCCTTCTTTCGTCCGAAAAAAACACGGCCACCCGCCCATGTCAGCGTTCTCGTTACGAGAATGGTCTTTTCTGGTCGAGCTCGTTTCTCGAATCCTGGCGATCGCCCATACTCGGCGCCATCAATCACGAACTACGTGATATCGAATATCACCAGTGAGATTTCCATGACTACTGCAGCGACCACCAACGTGACCGAGATCGACTTTTACTATTGGCCCACGCCAAACGGTCAGAAAGTCGCCATCTTCCTCGAAGAGACCGGAGTGACTTACCAGATACACCCCGTCGATATCGGCAAAGGAGTACAGCTAACCGCCGACTTCGAAAAGATTTCGCCAAACAACCGGATGCCGGCCATCGTGGACCGTCAACTCGACGCATCGGTTTTCGAATCAGGTGCAATCCTGTTGCATCTCGCGGAAAAGACGGGGCAGTTCATTCCTGCCACCCCGAATGGTCGCGTTGAAGTCCTGCAATGGTTGTTCTGGCAAATGGGCGGTCTCGGGCCGATTTTGGGCCAAACGGTCTTCTTCCGTACGTACGCATCAGAACAACTGCCTTTGGCAATCGAACGGTTCACCAGGGAGGCGGGGCGGCTCTACCGCGTTCTGAACAAACGACTGGCCGACCGTGAGTACATTGCGGGGGAATATTCGATTGCGGATATGGCGGTGTATCCATGGGTAACGCAGCATGCCGCGCAGGGAATCGCGATGGATCGCTTTCCACATGTCGCGCGTTGGCTAGAACGCGTCGCCGAACGACCCGCGGTCAAACGCGCCTATGCGCTGGCTGAAGCAGTACGCCCCGCGCAACTGACAGATGAGCATCGCAAGCAGTTGTACGCCCAGATGCAGCCGACAGCCTGATTCGCTAAAGATGCGACGGATGACACGCGCGCCCAGATCTCTCCGCCAATCATCAATTTCGTAATACTGATTTTATTGAACTTGAATTTAAAGGAACCAAAAATGTTTTTTACGAACAACGTCAAACGCATGACAATCGCCGCCGCGATTGTGGCCACGATCCCTGCGCTCGCCGCCGCGGCCGGAGGAAACCCGGACCTCTACGCGGACAGCTCCAAGGTCGTGCCGGTTACTGAACTGAAGTTCTATCAGGACAAGGAAGGCCTGACGGTCGCCAATGGTTGGGGCGATCCGGCAAACGGCGCGCACAGCAATTACATCAAGATGCCGGGCGGCACAGCCAGTGGCGTACACACGCACACCCACTCCTACTATGGCGTCGTCATTGCTGGCGTCGTTGCCAATGAACCTCCGGGTTCGAAGCAGGATCACCCGCTGCCGGCAGGCTCGTACTGGTACCAGAAGGGTGGTGAGCAGCACGTCACGAAGTGCATTTCGCAGACTGAGTGCATCTTCTTCGTGACATCGAAGGGCGCATTCGATTATCTGCCCGCCAGGTGAATCGACACCGGTCGATTGTTTGATTCCTCAGGGCGCGCCAGCCCCGGGCTCACGGAAGTCATACTGACTAGCCTGTTCCAGGGCGGGCGTTACTTATCCCAACGGATCAGGGTTGGCGTTTGCCGCGGCCGCCAGCGGATTTGCCAGCCGGCTTACGCGAACCCGCAGCTGGCTTGCTGGCGGGTTTGCTGCGTGGCTTTTGCGCGCTGAATGGGTTACCGCCAGACAAGCTTGTGCCCTTACCCGCAGCCACAGCGCGCTGCGCCGCAGGCTTGTGTTTGTTTTCGCCACTTTGCGGGCGCGGCTTTTTGCTGGGCACCTGCGTCGCGCCCGGCGCAGCTTGCGGCACTTTGGGCTTCTTGGGCTTTTTGGGTTTCTTGATGATCTGGCCCGTCGCGCTGGTTTGCGGAACGCGGTGTTCGGCTTCAAAACCCGGCTCCTCTTCACGCGGCAGCGTTTGCCGGATCAGCGCTTCAATCGCGGCCAGTTGCGGCGCTTCATCGGCACACACAAGGGACACCGCCACGCCGCTGGCGCCCGCGCGGCCGGTACGGCCAATACGGTGGACATAGTCTTGCGCCACGATCGGCAGATCAACGTTGATCACCAGCGGCAGGTCGTCGATATCCAGCCCGCGCGCAGCCACATCGGTGGCTACCAGCATATTGACTTCGCCCGTCTTGAAGCGCTCCAGCGCACGCAGGCGCGCAGGTTGCGGTTTGTCGCCGTGGATGGTGTCGACCGCATAGCCCGCTTCATCCAGCATGGCCGCCAGGTAGTCCACGCCATTGCGGGTTTTGACGAACACCAGCGCGTGCTCCCAGTTGTTCTCGGCCACAAGGTGCATGAAGAGGTCAGGCTTGTTCTTTTTATCCACCGTCACCACCCACTGCTTGATCTTGCTGGCCGTGGCATTGGGCGGGCTGACGCTGATATGGACCGGGCCGCGCAGAATGCCCGCCGCCATGGCGCGGATATCGTCGGAAAACGTGGCAGAGAACAGCAGGGTCTGGCGCTGAGCGGGCAAGGCAGCAAAGACGGCGTTGAGTTCACGCGCAAAACCCAGATCCAGCATGCGGTCGGCTTCATCCAGCACCAGCGTTTGTACCTGGTCAAACTGCACTGCGTTCTGGCGATTGAGATCGAGCAAACGGCCCGGCGTGGCAACGAGGACATCCACGCCTTTGCGCAACTTCATCATCTGCGGGTTGATACTCACACCACCGTAGGCGGCCAGAAATCGTAAGTCGAGGCCTTTGCCGTAAGCGATAAAGCTTTGCAGCACCTGTTCGGCCAGTTCACGCGTGGGCACCAGCACCAGAACACGCGCGCGGTTGCTGGACACCGCCGGGCCGTGTTGCACTAACCGCTGCAACAGCGGCAGCGCGAAACCCGCCGTTTTGCCAGTGCCCGTCTGCGCCCCAGCCATAACGTCCTTGCCACTGAGCACAGCAGGAATCGCCTTGGCCTGGACCGGCGTAGGTGTCTGGTAATTGAGGTCCTGCACATTACGCAGCAAGGGATCGATCAGGCCAAGCGAGGCAAAAGACATGGGCGAATTCCGGCTAAAACCGCAATTCTAGCGGTTCCGCCTGATTGCGGCGCGCAGATCAAGGCTGCGCAGGATACAACTCACCGTCATCGCCCTGGACCCTCGCCCGCATCGCGCGAGCGATATCCTCAAGCTTGTGAACGACTTCGTCCGTTGGATCCTTTGTGTAGAGTTCGCCCAGCTCCGAGTTGTACCAAAGGGGAAAAGTTGCCCCGTTGACCGTTACGAGAAAGTCCGTTGGTCGGTTTGCGGAATCGCTCGCCACCTGGGAGTCAGACTGGACGTACGCCCTCCACTCCTCGAGTGTGATCCTCAGGCCCGACGTATCAGCCCAGAAAGCCTTCCGGGTGATGTGAACGTCGTAGCCAGCCCAAGCAAGGCTGCTGGTCAGGAATGCGAGCAGCGCAACGATAACGCGCATTTTTCTACTACCTACCGATCCAGGAATGTCGGCATTGTCGACGATCTCGGGCGGCCCGTCACCGTCCATTCCTGGCCGCCGGCTGATACGGATAACTGATCTCCGAGTTCGTATGTGAAAACGAACGCGAGCATCTATCACGCCCGCAAGCATGCCGTCGCGAAGGCCTGACGGGTGCTGCGCGTGAATGGTGGCCGGACAGCGTCCTGCGCCATGCTTTTCAGGCATGCCGCACAGCCTACAAAGTCTTTTTCGAAAGAGTTCGACGCGCCTACATTACGTTGCAGGACGGCGATACACGAAGCGCATACGGACGGGACAGCGGCAGCACACCAGCGGTATCCCATACGTTTCAGCTATATCACGCCGCAATGAACTGCAACGGATTTCCCAAAGGACAACTGCCATGATCCGCCATACTCATCAAACCGCGCCGACCCAGTTCGTCGAGGCCAACGGCGTCCGTTTCGCATATCGCCGCTTCGGCAACCCGAACACTGTGCCGCTCGTGATGAACATTCACTTCACGGGCACGATGGACCATTGGGACCCTGCCGTCACCGACGGCCTCGCGCAAAACCGCGAAGTGATCCTGTTCAACAACGCCGGGATCTCCAGCAGCTCGGGCGCCGTACCGGAGTCGATCGAAGAAATGGCCGCCAATGCTGCTGCGTTCGTCGAAGCGCTTGGGCTGAAGCAGGTCGACGTGCTCGGCTTTTCGATGGGCGGCCTGATCGCGCAGGAACTCGCGATTACGAAGCGGCAACTGGTGCGCAAGGTGATCCTCGTCGGCACCGGTCCGCGCAGCGGCGAAGGCATGGCGTCGCTCACGCCCGAAGCGCAGGAGATCTTCGGCGCGTCGTATGCGCATCCTGATGACTTGTGGCTGCGCGTTCACTTTGCACCTTCCGAAGCGAGCCAGGTAGCAGGCCGTGGCTTCGTCGAGCGCTTCCGTCTGCGCACGGAGAACCGCGACCCCGAAGCCAACGACAAAGTCGCGCCCGCGCAACTCGCCGCGCTCGCAAAGTGGGGGGCGCCGCGCGAGAACCCGTACGACTATCTCGACGCGCTCAGGCAGCCGACGCTCGTCATCAACGGCGACAACGACGTGATCATCTATTCGATCAACTCGTGGATCCTGCAGCAGCACATCCCGAACGCGCAACTGATCATCTATCCGGACGCCAATCACGGCTCGCTGTACCAGTACCCCGAACGCTTCGTTACACACGTCGATCAGTTTCTCTCGGAAGCCGGCGCACGCAACGCGTAACGCGCTCTCATCACATTCAACGGAATCTCATCATGAACAAGCTGACAGGCAAGACCGCGCTCGTGACAGGCGCTTCCCGCGGCATCGGCCGCGCCACGGCCATCGCGCTCGCGCAAGCAGGCGCACGCGTGCTGGTCCACTACAGCAGCGCAGAGCAGGCCGCCGACGCCGTGGTCGATGCGATCCGCTCGGCGGGCGGACAGGCCGACAAGGTCGCCGCCGATCTGCGCGACGCGAACGGGCCGCATGAACTTGCGAAGCGGGTGCGGTCGCTGACGGGCGATCGTCTCGACATCCTCGTCGCGAATGCGGGCATCTCGAAGGCTGCCCCGATCGAAGAAACGACCGTCGAAGATTTCGACAACCTGTTCGCCGTCAACGTGCGCGCGCCGTTCTTCCTCGTGCAGCAGTTGCTGCCCGTGCTGGGTGAAGGCAGCAGCGTCGTGTTGCTGTCGTCGCTTGCAGCGCGCGCATCCGTCAACAACCTGTCTGCGTACGCAGCGACCAAAGGCGCTGTCGACACGCTCGTGCGTCACTTCGCGTCCGCGCTCGGCGAACGCGGCATTCGCGTCAACGCGATCGCGCCAGGTGTCGTCGAAACGGATATGTCGAACTTCGCGAGGACGGACGCCGGCCGCGACTTCACGTTGGGCATGCAGGCGCTCAAGCGCGTCGCGCAGCCCGACGATATCGCGGGCGCTGCCGTGTTCCTCGCCTCCGACGACGCACGCTGGATCACAGGCGACACGCTGCGTGTCGACGGTGGATCAAAGCTCTGATCGATCCTTTCGCGGCGATCGTCATTGTCCCGACGAACGCCGCGCCGCCGCACCATACTGCCGCACGATCCTGACGAAATTCGTCACGGCTGGCGACCTTTCGCGCTGCCGATGGATCAACGCGATGCCTGTCGCGAGCGGCTTGCCCTGAAGCTCGTGGTACGAGACGCCTTCGACCTGCACCTGTCGCATCGAAGACGGCACCACCGCGACACCAAACCCCGCTGACACCAGATTCGCCGCCGACGAAATCTGCGGCGACTCCATGCTGATCGAAGGCGCAAAACCGGCTGCATGACACGGGCCGATAAGCGAATCGTAAAGATCGGGGCCAATCGTTCGCGGAAAGATGATGAACGGATCGCCGGCCAGATCCGCAAGATCGACGCGCCGCCGGTTCAGACGCTGGCCTTCGGGCAGCACGACAAGCATGTCTACGCGAAGCCCGCGCTCGCGGCGTTCTATCAAAAGCTCGACCCGTGCAATTGCCTCAATCCCGGCATCGGGCAGACTTCGCGGTTTGCGAAGTATCGCGAAGCGGCAGACTGAAGCCGCCTGACTCTTCGACACGGCATGCTCGACAGGCATGCCCTCCAGCCTGGAAAGTCTTTTTCATAGCCGCAAGCGACGGCTAAAGTTGGCTCCATCATGCTCACCGAGCAGAACGACACAAGCGTTGTGTCGTACACGTACCTGACTGGAGCCTCAAATGAATCAACCCGTCGTCCTTATCACAGGTGCCCTGACGGGCATCGGTCGTGCAACCGCCTTTGCGTTCGCTCGTGCCGGAGCGCGCCTCGTCGTGTCGGGCCGTCGCGCCGCAGAAGGCGCAGCGCTCGAAGCCGCATTGCGCGAAGCGGGCGCGGAAGCCCTCTTCGTGAAGGCGGATGTGCGCCACGATGAAGAAGTCCGCAACCTGGTCGACCAGACCGTCGCGCGATACGGCAGGCTGGATGTAGCCGTCAACAATGCTGGAACGGAAGGTCGGCCGGGTCCCGTGGTCGAGCAGACGGCGGACAGTTATGCCGACACGTTCGACACCAACGTGCTCGGCACGCTGCTGAGCCTCAAGCACGAGTTGCGCGTGATGACGGCGCAGCGCGCGGGCAGCATCGTCAATATTTCATCGACCTACGGTCACGAAGGCGCGGCGTTCGCGTCGGTGTATGCGGGCAGCAAGCACGCGGTCGAGGGCATCACGAAGTCGGCCGCGCTCGAAGTTGCGCCGACGGGCGTTCGCGTCAATGCCGTCGCACCCGGTCCGACCGACACGGGCATGCTCGACCGCTTCACCAGCACACCGGAAAACAAGGCCGCGCTCGCGTCCAAGGTGCCGCTTGCGCGCATCGGCAAACCCGATGACATCGCCGCAGCCGTCCTCTATCTCGCAGCCGAAGGCGCCGCGTTCGTCACCGGCCAGATCCTTACCGTCGACGGCGGCAAAACCGCGGGCTGAATTCCGCCAGGTCACTCGCCTTCAGGCTTAAACCTTCGAGGGCGGGTCCAGTACTTTCTATCTGATTGGACAGAACATGAATACCGAACTCACGCTTTACGAATCAAAGGCTTCTCCGAACTCTCGCCGCGTGCGTATTTTTCTTGCCGAGAAGGGCATCGAGATTCCGACTAAAGCAGTGAACCTTGGCGAGAAAGAGCAATTCTCCACTGCGTATGTAGCGATCAATCCTCGTCGTCAGGTTCCTGCGCTCGTTCTGCAAGACGGCACGACGATTGGTGAAGTCCCGGCAATCTGGCGCTACGTCGAAGAAGCGTATCCTGCGAAGCCCGCTTTGCTGGGCACGACACCACAACAGAAAGCGCTGATTGCAATGTGGGAACGACGCGCCGAACTCGACGGATTTACGGCAGTGATGGAAGGTGTGCGCAATGCCGTGGCCGGTCTTAAGGGTCGCGCGTTGTCAGGTCCGCATGCTTACGAGCAGATTCCCGAAATCGTCGAGCGTAGCAAGCTGCGTGTTGCCAACTTCTTTGCCGATTTCAACGATCGTCTCAAGCAAGTGCCGTTCGTCGCAGGTGACGAATTCTCGGCGGGCGACATCACGACACTGGTGACGATCGACTTTGCGGCGGGCGGCATGAAGATGACCATTCCCGCGGAATTCGACGCGCTGCAGGCGTGGTACGACAAGGTGTCGACACGTTCTTCTTCGAAAGCTTAGAGCACTGCGTAAGTACTTTCGGGTCGTAGTGGCGGTGCCTGAGCTTTCAGGCACCGCCATAGCACGCTAATTCGCAGGCACTAAAGCGTAGTCGAATCAATGCCGTTAATAGCAACTCGCCACCACACACGCGCATAACGTTTAATTTCAAAAGCACCAGATCTCCAACAACCCGTCATACTTCCATCTTCGCCGCGGACGGTCCCGGCACCCCATGCGCGGATTTATCTGGAGCCCAGTTGCCAATGAGTTCTTCCCCGATTATCCCGTTCGCCCAAAACAAAACGAATTCCGGCGGGTTCATCGGCGCCGCGCCTGCATTTCGCCAACTGGTTCGATTGATCGATCGCGTTGCACCGACCGATCACGCGCTGCTCATCTTCGGCCCGACAGGTTCAGGCAAGGAACTGGTTGCGCGGCGCGTACACATGCGCAGCGCGCGTCACGACGAGCCGTTCGTCGACGTGAACTGCGGCGCGATTCCCGAGCATCTCGTCGAAGCAGAATTGTTCGGGCATGTGAAAGGCGCCTTCACGGGCGCCGCGGAAAACCGTCAGGGACTCTTTCAGCAGGTCGGCAAAGGCACGCTGCTGCTCGATGAAATCGGCGAGCTGCCGCTCGCCCTTCAGCCGAAACTGTTGCGTGTGCTCGAAACGCGCACCTTCCGTCCGATTGGTTCTTCGACCAATCTTCGTTTCGAAGGGCGCGTCGTCGCGTCGACTCACCGCGACCTGCGCGAACTCTCGCGCGAAGGTCGTTTCCGCGAAGATCTGTTCTACCGGCTCGCCGTCTTCGTGCTCGCCGTGCCCGGACTCGAACAGCGCGTCGAGGACATACCCGCGCTCGTTGCGCATTTCGCTTCGCAACAGGCGCGGCATCTGGAGTTTTCGCCCGCTGCCGTGCGGCGGCTCAGCCAGCATGCGTGGCCCGGCCACATCCGGCAGTTGCGCAATCTGATCAGCCAGTTGAGCGTGCTGGCCGAAAATACCCTGATCGACGTCGACACGCTCGAACCGTTTCTCGCCAACGAAGCCTCCGGGCCCGTCTCGCGCGCGAGCCTCGCCGACATGCTGCTGCAACTCGACGGACGCGACAAGCTGGCCGCAGCCGAAGATCTGCTGATCGACCGCGCGCTCGAACGGACGGCGGGCAACAAGAGCGCCGCCGCCGCTTTGCTCGGCGTCGGCCGCAAGACTATCGAGCGGCGACTGAAATCGCGTGAGGAGCATCATCGCGAGGCCCGTAAATGTCTCGAACATGCGACTGCGCTGATCGAGGAGTCGCGTTTCGCGGAAGCCATTCCGCCTTTGCGCCGCTGCCTCGACGTGCTGCAGGCCAACCCCGATCAGGACGCGGTGCGCCGCCTGCAGTTCGATGCTTACCGGCTGCTCGGCATGAGTCTGCGCAGTGTGCATGGCTGGCTCTATGCGGAAGCCACCGCATGCTATGCGGCCGCGCTGTCGATCGGCGAAGGCATCTGCGAACCGGCCGAAATCGCCGCGATCCAGTTCGGCGTCTGGACGACGCAACTGACGACGCTGCAGCTCAAACAGGCACGCGCCACCGCGCAGGACATGCTGCAGCGTGCGCAGAACAGCCGCGACCGCGTTTCGCTCGACGAAGCCCACGTCGCGATGACCAACACGCTTTTCTGGCTTGGCGACAGCGAGGAAGCGCTGGCCTGTCTCGCGCGCGGCGATCTGCTCGGCGTGGGGCGCAACGACACGCGCACCGGCTCGCAGGGGATCGACCTCGCCAGTCTTGCGCTGACTTTCGAAGGACTCGCCGCGTATCAGATCGGCGCATTCGGGCAGGCGCGGCGCGCGATGGAAATGCTGATCCTGCGTTCGTCGGAACCGGGTCCGCATGCGTTCGCGCATGCCGTCAACCTGCAAGGCGCTTCGTGGCTCGCGTGTCTGTTCGATGACGCGGACCGGCTCGGGAGTCTGTCGAGCGAACTCGAGTCGGTGTCGATCGCAAACGGCTTCGCGTTCTATCGCGGTGTGGGCCAGATACTGCGTGCCTGTCATCTCAGCACGCTCGGTCATTCGGATGAAGCGGAAACCATCATGCTCGACGGTTACGACAATCACGTCGTCTGCAATGGCGGTGCGCTGTTCTATTCGTTCATGGCGTGGCAGCACGGCGAACTGCTGCTGCGCGCGGGCCGCGCGCAATCCTGCGAGGCAATGCTCGCCGGCGCCGTCGATGAAACGCTGGCCCGCCAGGAACGCGTCTATCTCGGCGAACTGCTGGTCACGCGGGCGCGTGCGCAGTGGGCGCTCGGCGATCTGACGGCTGCGGAACAGGGTCTGCGCACCGCGCTGTCGACGGCGCTCGCGTTCGGCTCCGTGCCGGCGCGCGTGGATGCCGCGCGCTATCTTGCGGACCTGCTTCGATCGACGGGACGCCGCGCGGAAGCGATCGACACGCTCGAACGCGGATTGCGCGCGTTGCCCACGGACCGGACCAGCCGGATTGCCAGCGCGGTGGCGTTGCTTTCCGAACTGCGTCACGAGGTTTCTCTCGGCAACGCGTAACCGGCGCCCTGCGGCCTCTGCGCTTCGATCCGGCACAGCTCAGTAGGCCGTGCCGCCGGACTCCTTTCCTTGCCCGCGCTGCCGGACGGCTTCGTCCGGATGAGGGCGCTCGCCTGCCGACTCGCCTTGCGCATGGACGATATCGGCGCATCACCGTGGCCACGATCTCCCATTGGCCGAAATCGTCCATCTCCATTTCGATCGCTGGTCGGAATCGTCCACTCCTTCGCATCGAGCACCGGGGTTTTCCCGCTGCCATTGGCTTTGGCTGCATGGCACAACGCTTGCTGAAATGAGAGGCTGATTTTCAGCGTCCGAGCACCCAATCGATAGGGCCGTGCTGTTGTTGTAGCTGTAGATGCAGGTGGCGACGAATGGCTTCCAGAGAGAAGCGCGTCGCTTCACCCCGAAATTTCCGGAGGCGCTCCGGCAAAGAACAATTCCGCATGGACCACTGCGCTACCACATTTGACGCTTGCTACGTGCCGCAACGCTTGGCGCGCGACGACACCTGCACGGAATCGCAAGCCTCCATGGTCAAGCGGGTGCATCGCTATGTCGACGCGCATCTGTGCGACGATCAACTGTCGCCCGAAAGCGTACTGAGCGCGCTACAGCTTCCGCGCTCGACGTTGTATCGCCTGTTTCAGCACGAAGGTGGCCTCGGCGCTTACATCCGCGATCTCAGGCTGCGCCATGCAGCCGATGACCTCATCCGCTATCCGCACGCGCTGGTGCTGGAGATCGCCTTCGGACTGGGCTTCAAGAGCGCGTCCGTCTTTACGCGTGCGTTCCGGCGCGCTTATGGAATGGCGCCGCAGGAATATCGCGCTTTGGCTTCCAAATGAATTAAGGCTCAACGCCGCCGCCCTCATCGACGGGCGACTTCAGCATCTCCGAACAGACCTTCAGTACATCGCGCCAGCTGACGATTCCCACCGGCCTCGACCCGCCGTCGACAATCGGAATACACGAAATGGCATGCGCCAGAAACAACTGGATGGCCTCGCTAACGTCCGCGTCCGGGCGCAGTGTAATGGGCTTGCGGCTCATGATCTGATGCACGCGCCGGCTCAGCGTGCCGATATCCCGCTGGGTCTCGACGACACTGTCGATAAACGGACTCAACGCGCGCAACAGATCGCGGTCAGACACCACGCCTTGCAGTTCCCTGTCCTCAACGACAAGCAGATGATGAAACCCAGATTGCTCGAATATGTCCTTGACGGTTTCGAGCGTGTCGTCGAAACCGACGGTTACGACGCGCTTCGTCATCAGATCTTCTACTTTCATCGCTGAACTCTCTGTTATTGCGGGGAAACGGATGCGGCATGGCACCGCGCGCCCGCGCCAGTCGACTGTCGCCGGTGTACCGTCCCACTAGTCGATTAACGGCAGCCGAAATGGAAACTCCAGTCGAGGGGCCAGAATTGGGGCGTTCCTTCATGCAGGAGGAATGCGTGGCCGCCGCCAGCGGCATCCCAAGGAGCAATGCATGTTGACTCGCGAAGCCATCCCTCAAGTTCTGTCGCGTACTTCCGAACTGTTGTCCGCCGATAACCTGGAGGGAGCGCCCCAGAAAACCTTTCACCATGTCATCGACATCTACCTCAAGGATTCCAATGCCTTCATGAATACGTATTTCGCCCGCTACTTCGAGTGGCAGGGCGTCTGTCGGGAACGCTGGTTCCATGAGTGCATTCACAACAATCTGCTGGCCGCAGGGGGCACCTTTGTCACGAAACGCGCGCATCAGGAATACGTGCAGGAGACGTTTCCGTTCCAGCGCGTCGACTGCTACCTGAACACATTCCAGGTTCGGCAATGTTCGGCGTATCTGCTGTTCCGTTTCTGCGTGGACGGACGGCCTGTGTCGCACGGATATCAGCAGATTCTGTTTGCCGGAATGGACAAGCGGATCCGGCGTTTCCCGGAAGGAATCATCGAGCGGGTCAAGGAATATGAAGTGATCCTGCCGTCCGTCACGAACTAATTGATTCCACCCTGCCCGGCGCGCGAGCGCCGGGCCCGTGGCGGCGGATCGTGTATTGCGCGGTCCGCCGCCGAACCCGGCTCCGGCAATCTGAGCGTGAACGTGGTCAGCACGCCCGGTGTCGACGCACACGAGATCGTGCCGCCGAACGCGTCGCACACGCGCCGGCAGAAATCGAGTCCCATGCCGCCTGCGTGTCCATGCGGCTTGGTCGAATAGAACGGATCGAAGATATGCGGCAGCACGTCGGCCGCGATACCCGGACCGGTATCGTTGAAGTGAACGACGCAAAAGCCTCCATCGCGCCCCGCGCTGATCGTGATGCTGCCCGAGCCGCTCGACTCGATCGAGTACAACGCATTTTTCAGCAGGTTGAAGATGACGAACACGAACAGCGAATCCGTGCCGGAGAATCGCAACTGCGCGTCGATCGGGAGAACGGAGACGCGAGCGCGCTCGCCCGGCACGAACGGATAGCGATCCAGTGCCGACTCGACGCAGTGCCTGATCGACTGTGGGCCGAAGCTCCGGCGATCAAGCCGGTCCAGCGTGAACGACGCCAGCGACATCTCGACGACGGTACTCGTGCTGTCGATCTGACGGCGAATCGCCCGGGTGAGCGTGGGCAGTCGCTCGGACTGCCCCGGATAAAGCCCGTTGACTAGCAACTGGTGCCGCACGGCCAGCTGATATCCGCGCAACAATTCCGGCAGCGCGTTGCCGAGTTCATCGGCATGCATGCCTATCACTTCGAGCGGCATCGCGACTTCTTGCGCGACCGTCGCGGCGAGAAAGTACTGCCGCATCAAGCCATGCCGGACAATGGTGATGGCGAGAATACCCAGACTGATGGCAATAAAGATGACGCCGGGCGGATAGAACACATAGCCGTAATTGACGGCATAGTCGCTCGCCGCTAGAGAATAGAGGCACAGGCTCACGAGACAGAGACCCAGCAGGCGCCGTCTGTGACGGGCACGCGCCTGACGCCTCGATACGATCAGCAGCCATCCGCTGCGCGCGGCGAGCAGAACGGTCTGCATCACGTGTACCGGGTGCAGTCGCCCTGCACGCGGATAGTCGCCGAAGAAATGAACGCCGAAACCGGCGACCACCTCGTCACTCGTCACCAGCAACACCGCGAGGATTACGCACAACGCATACGACGCCATCAGTAGAGGCCGCTCGTCGCGCCGTTCGACGAGTTCGGTCACGAAGTGATAGAACGTCGTTGGCAGGAACAGGATGAAGAAATAGCCCGCCTTGACCAGTATGCCGGCCGTTTCGGGGCTCGTGGTCTGAAACAGGAACGCCCACGTGCCCTGCCACGCGAAGGTCGCCATGCACATCAGCGCGAACGGCGTCGACAGACGCGTCACGCCTTCAGTCAACAGGACGTAGACACCGAAGCCCAGGAACAGCGCGGATACGAACGCTGGCAAGGTCGAATACATAAAGCCTTATGTGTGTTTCGCCGCTGATTGTTCCTCGGCAGGCTGGACGGGTCGGGTTGAAACAAGCTCAGTTAGCAAGCTCAGCCAACAGGCCGACAACGTTTGCCTGAATGTCGTCAAGCGACTCGCGTTCCCCATCAGCACAGCGGCGTTGTTGTTCTCGGTCGCACTGGCAGCAGTGTTCGTACCAGACCGCTGGCGCTTTTTCGTTCCCGCGGTGCCACGATTTTAGCGCAACATTTACCCTGCTCCGCGCCGGTTATGGCAACCCGTTTGCGCAATAGGCTCCGAAGCCCGGACGGTCGCTCAAACGCTCGAAGTACTCCGATACGGCCGGGAATTGCGCGTGTTCGAATGGCGTGCGGAACCAGCGGTTGACGGACAATCCCACGGGAATGTCAGCGAGCGAGAACTGCGTTCCGGCAACGAATGCGCCGGTTGCCAGCAACTGCCCGTTCAATATGCGCATGTGCGCCGTCCAGCTGGCGATCGACGTCGCGACTTCCTTCTCCGCCTGATGCGCAGCCGACTGCCGGACCAGCGCGAGAAACGCGTAGCTCCACGAGCGGTTGAGATCCGTTGCCTGCCAGTCCATCCATTGATCGACGGGCGCGCGCATCAGTGGATCTGCCGGATAGAGATGCGCGCCGCCGTAACGCGACGCGAGGTAGCGGATGATGGTGTTCGACTCCCAGAGAACGAGGTCTGCGTCCTTGATGACGGGCACCAGACCGTTTGGGTTCAGCGAGAGAAACTCTGGGGTGTGCGTGGATTGGAACCCGGTTCCCCAATCCTCCCGCTCGAACTGAAGATTCAGTTCGGCGCAAGTCCACAGCACCTTTCGAACGTTAATGGATGACGCCTTTCCAAGGATCTTGAGCATGCGAAAGTAAAGGGGTTTGAGTGCGATGAGTCTAGGCCCAGTGCAATGTACGGTTCAAGACACAGTTTGATGAACGAGCCCCGTTCCACTTTGCGTTGTCATCGCGCACGGCCTTTCGCGTCAACAGTTTGAAGCGTGGCGCCTCAACTGATCTTCAGCGCCAGTTCGGTTCCGCGCTTGATCGGCAGAGTAACCGAAATGAATCCGTTGGCCGGGTCGCGAATGTACTCGAGGAAATCGGGCTCGGCATTGTCGTTCAGGATGTATCCGCCGACGCGCAATTGCGGCGCGATCAGTTCGACCACCGTGCGCGCGAGCGACGGCCCATCCGGCAGCGACCAGCCGTCGATCAACGCGAAGTCGATCGGACCGCCGACGTCGCGCAGCGTTTGCCGCGCATCGCCGACACGGATATCGGCATATTGCGCGAGCCCTGCCTCAGTCAGATTCTGACGCGCGATTTCCGCCTTCGAAGCAACCAGCTCCGATCCGATCACCAGCCCGCCACCGTTGTCGCGCATGGCCGCCGCCAGATACAGCGCGGACATGCCGATTGAAGTTGCAAAGTCAACGACTCGCGTGGCGCGCATCCCGCGACAGAGCACGTACATCAACTCGCCCTGATCGGGATGAATCGAAAAGCCGTAGTCGGCGAAAGCCTCCGGATCGTTGCCCGACGGCCCGCCGAACGCCTCGCTGCCAGGAAAGCGGCGCGACGCGTTCAAACGCTGCAGCACCTGATTGACGCGTTCGTCCTTGATGGGACTGACGGGCGATGTGGATACAGGCATGTCTCTCATGAAACGGCTCCTTGATGGATCGCGGGAGCGCGCATCAGGCGGCGCCATCGCGATCGGATTGCATAGGGAAGCGTGCGCGCACTCCGCACACAGTGGACTGGCTTCGATTTTCGAGCCTTGTTCCCCGCGTGCGGCTTACTGATCCTTACGGCGCGCTGTCATCCGATCCAGCCTCATAAGCCCCGCTATTCACGCGCAGACACGCCATCTGGCGCCCGCTGCCCCCTAGAAGCCGCCTCGCGCACTCGAATCTTCTCGATCTTCGGTCTTCCACCGTCGTAATACACCGAAAAAATTACAACTAGCATGGTTATCGAGAATCATTCGCATCTACGGATAGCATTCACTCGCTTTCGGTTTGGCAACAAACATCCAACATCGAACCAACACGGGGAATGGAATGCGTTTCAAACGATGTCTCGTCAAATACGTCGTGCCGGCTGTCATCGCCAAAACCTGCGGGGCTTATGCAAGCCTCGCGCTTGCCGATCAGGCCACGGCCGACCCGTCGTCGCAGCACAACGAAAACACGGACAAGACCAGCGCGGCGCGCCGCGACGAAGCCCTCAAGGCGGTGAGCGTCACGGCGAACCGCCTCGGCACAGCGGACCTGAACCGGACGGCCGCCACTGTATCGGTGATCACCAGCGACGATATCGACGACACCAACGCCAAAGACGTCAAGGACGCGCTCAAGTATGAGCCTGGCGTCGAAGTGCGGCGCCAGGCATATCGGCCATCGGGTATCACCGGGTCGTCGGGGCGCGCGGGCAATGAAGGAATCAACATCCGCGGCCTGGAAGGCAACCAGGTGTTGCTGCTCGAAGACGGCATTCCGCTGCCGCAATCGTACGCATTCGGCTCGGGCTCGGCGGGACGCGCGGACTATCTGAACACCGACCTGTATCAACGTATCGAAGTGTTGCGCGGCCCGACTTCGGCGCTCTATGGCAGCGACGGCCTGACAGGCGCGGTCAACTTCGTCACCAAAGATCCCGATGACCTGCTCTCCATCTACAACAAGCCGACTTACTTTTCGCTCAAATCGGGCTACGACTCGACCGACCGCAGTTGGGGTTCGACGGCCATGGCCGCGTTCGGCGGCGAGACGATTCAGGGCCTCGTCGCGCTGAGCGGTCGCCACGGTCACGAGACCGACAACATGGGCACAAGCAACACGCTGGGCGCCACCCGCTCGACGCCCGATCCGCTGACGTACAACAATCGCAGCGCGCTCGGCAAGATCGTCGTCAAGCCGACGAGCCGCGACACGTTCAAGCTGACGGCCGAAACGCTCAACAACGCGAACTCCAGCGACGGCCTCTCGCAACTGAACGGCGCCTACACCTGGAGCGGCTACACCGCCAACCGTTACTACACGGAAAACGAGGTGACGAGCAACCGCGTCCAGCTCGACTACGATCACCACGATGCGACGAACCCGTGGTTCCAGCAGCTCCACGCATCGCTCTACTACCGCAACGCCGCCACACGGCAGACGCTCGACATCGACGGCACCAATACGGCAGGCGCGTCGGCAAGCCGCACACGCGTCAACAACTATGGTGACAACATCGTCGGCGGCAGCGTCGCGGCGGATAGCGCGTTCAGGACGGGCGTTCTGCAGCATCGCCTGACGTATGGCATCGACGCCAGCGTGTCGCACTACAGCACGTCCAGTTCCGCGGGCTCCGAATGGACGGCGACGGATGGTTATCCGGAAGCGTTCCCGAAGACGACGCAAACCAACCTCGGCATCTTTGCGCAAGACGAGATACGCTGGAACAAGCTGAGCATCGTGCCGGGCCTGCGCTTCGACTACTACCGGATGACGCCGCATCCCGACGCAACGTATGACACCGCTAGCGCAGGCTCGACCGAACCGACCACGACGTCGAGCGGCAATGCCGTTTCGCCGCGCCTCGCGCTGCTGTATGAGGTCACGCCCGCCTTCGTGCCGTACGTGCAGTACGCACATGGATTCCGCGCGCCGTCCGCGTATCAGGTCAATAGCTATTACAACCCGGTCGGCTCGTATGGCCTCTATTACCAGCAGGTCGGCAATCCCAACCTGAAGCCCGAAACGAGCAACTCCATCGAAGCCGGCCTGCGCGGCAAGCTCGGCGTCGGCCACGGCCAGGTCACCTACAGCACGGCCGCGTTTGCAGGTCGATACAAGAACTTCATCGATACCAAGGTGGTTGGCGGCAGCATGACGTCGGCGACCAATCCGTACACCGTGCAGTACGTGAACTACTCGAAGGCGTCGATTCACGGCGTCGAAGCGAAAGCGGACTGGATCGTCAACGACAGCCTCGAAGTGAAAGGCGGGATGGCCTGGATCAAGGGCACGGAAACCAACGACGACACGACCACCGGCCTCGACACGGTACCGCCGCTCGCCGTCGTGCTAGGCGTCAACTACACGCATGGCGAGCGCTGGTTCGTCGGCGCGGACATGATCTACAACTCGCGCAAGGACAAGTCGGACATGTCGAGCTCGAGCTATTACTCGACGCCCTCTTACACCATTTTCGACCTTCACGCGGGCTACAAGATCACTAAACACGTGAGCGTGACTGCGGGCATCGACAACCTGTTCGACCGCAAATACTGGATCTGGAATGACGTACGCGGCCTCGCCGACAGCGACGGCTACGCGAAGATCAGCGCGCTCACCGCGCCGGGCCGCAACTTCAACGTCGGCATGAAGATCGATTTCTGAACACCAAGGACACGACAATGAACGCTACACAGCAACGCTATACGACCGACGCCGCTTCGCTCGCCACGCTTCGGCACGACTTCCTCCACGTTCGCGCGACCCAGAAGCTGCGTCAACGTGAAGCCGCTGCGGCGCTCGGCGTGACCGAAGGCGAAGCGCTGGCCGCTTTCGTCGGCGAACACGTCGTACGCCTCGACGACAGATTGATCGAGCTATTCGAATCGATGCCGACGCTCGGCTCCGTGATGATCCTGACGCGCAACGAAGCCGCCGTACACGAAAAGGACGGCGCCTTCGAGAAGATGAGCCATGAAGGCCCGACAGGACTTGCGCTCGGCAGCGCGATCGATCTGCGGATGTTCTACAGCAAGTGGGCCTCGGCGTTCGCGGTGCGCGAGCCGCTCGAACAAGGCACGCGTCACAGCATCCAGGTTTTCGATGCACAGGGCCGCGCCGTCACGAAGATCTATTTGCGCGGGCACAGCGACCATCAGGCGTTCGATGCGCTCGTCGAGAGGCACAAGGCTTCCGTGCAGACGCCAGGTCTCGTGGTCGCGCCGGCACAACCGCCCGCTGCGACCACGCCCGACGAACAAATCGACGTCGACGCGTTCCGCCACGCGTGGACGTCAATGACGGACACGCATCAGTTCTTTCCGCTGCTGCGCAAATTCAATGTCGGACGCACGCAGGCGCTGCGGTTCGCGCCGCCCGATTACGCGTGGCGCGTCGGCAAGGATTCGATTGGCACGCTGCTGACGTCGGCGGCGCAGACGTCGCTGCCCATCATGGTGTTCGTCGGCAATGGCGGCATGATCCAGATTCACACGGGCCCGGTTTCGACGATACGCACGATGGGCCCATGGCTCAATGTGCTCGACCCCGACTTTAATCTGCATCTGCGTACCGATCTGATCGACAGCATCTGGGTCGTGCGCAAGCCGACCAGCGACGGCATCGTCACCTCCGTTGAGCTTTACGACGCGCAGGGCGAGAACATCGCGTTGCTGTTCGGCGCGCGCAAAACCGGCAATCCGGAACTGCCCGCATGGCGCGCGCTCGTCGACACACTGACGCGCGACGAAACGACAGATGCGACTGCGGGAGCCTGCGAAGCATGAGCAACGACCACTTCAACGCAGACCGGCGAAAGCTGATGGCCGGTCTCGGCGCGCTGACGCTTGCATCGTTCGCGCGACCTGCGCGGTCCGCCGAAACGAAAGGAATGGGAAGCCGCGCGCAACGCGTGATCGTCGTTGGCGGCGCGATTGCGGAAGTCGTCTATGCGCTCGGCAAGGCACAAACGCTCGTCGCCACCGACACGACATGCACGTTTCCATCGCAGGCGCTGGCGCTGCCGAAGGTCGGCTATCAGCGCACGCTGTCCACCGAAGGACTGCTTTCCTTCCGGCCGACGCTGATTCTCGCGTCGGCGGAGGCAGGACCGCCGTCGGCTCTCGATCAGGCGAGCAGGATGGGCGTGCGGATCGTCAGCTTTGATGAGTCGCATGATGTAGCGTCCGTGCGTAACAAGATCCAGGGCACGGCGCGTGCGCTCGATGCAGCAGCCGCCGGACAGACCTTGCTCGAACGCTTCGACAGCCAGTGGACGCAGACGGCGCAACGCATCGCCCGCGCGCAGCGCAAGCCCTTGCGCGTGTTGTTCCTGCTCAATCCAGGCGGCAATCAACCGATGGTCGCAGGCCAGCACACAGCCGCCGATGCAATGCTGACGTATGCGGGCGCAACCAACGCGATTCGGGACTTCGCGGGATACCGGGCCTTGTCGCCGGAAGCGCTCGCCGCATGTCAGCCCGACGTGGTGCTGACCACCGACGACACCTTGCAGGCGTCGGGTGGCAAGCAGAATCTGCTGGCGGGCGCGGGGTTCCAGTTGACGCCCGCAGGCCGTGACGGCTGCGTCGTTTCGCTCGATACGCTGTTCCTGCTGGGATTCGGTCCACGCCTGCCTGATGCCGTAGCCGAACTCCATCGCCGATTGTTCACTTCCTGAACCGAACCGCCCACAGCGCTCTGCATCCATGTCTCATGAAATCGACGGGCATTTTCAACATGCCCATGGCCATCGAATGCGCCGCGCGTTCGCCACGTTCAGACGCGCGAGGCCACACGTCATCACGTATGCAGGCATGGCCGCGCTGTTGCTCGTGCTCGCTGTTGCCATGCTCGCGGCGCTCTGCTTCGGCGCCTATCCGATCTCGCCCGCGACACTGTGGGACAGCCTGTCGGCGTCTTCCTCAACGGACCGCGCCGTCGCGGTGCTCGTGCAATTGCGCGCGCCGCGCGTCGCGCTCGCCGTGATGGTCGGTGCGGGCTTCGGCGCAGTCGGCAGCGCGCTGCAGGCGCTGTTTCGAAACCCGCTCGCCGACCCGGGATTGATCGGCGTTTCGAGCGGCGCGGCGCTCGGTGCATCGCTGATGATCGTCTCGGGATCGACGCTGTTTGCGCGCTTCGGCGCGCGCGCCGACGAGGCCATCGCGTGTGCGGCGTTCCTCGGCGCAATGACCGTCACGGTGCTCGTATATCGGCTTGGCTCATCGCAAGGACGCGTGCAGTTGTCCGTGTTGCTGCTTTCGGGCATTGCGGCCAACGCGCTGGCTGGCGCGATCATCGGCATGTTGAGCTACGTTGCCTCCGATGCGCAGCTTCGCTCGCTCACGTTCTGGAGCCTCGGCAGCCTCGGCTCGGCCCAGTGGCAAACGCTCGGCGCAATCGCGCCGTTCGTGGCGGCCGGAATCGCGTTGATCGCGATGAACGCGCAGACGCTCAACCTGATGCAGCTTGGGGAAAGCGAAGCGCATTATCTCGGCGTCCGCGTGCGTCGCGTGAAGCGGATCACGTTGCTCGCGGCTGCGCTGGTCGTCGGCGCGCTTGTTTCATGTACCGGGCAAATCGGCTTCATTGGTCTCGTTGCGCCACACTGCGTGCGGCTCGCATGCGGTCCCGACCAGCGACGCGTGCTGCCCGCCTCGGCCTTGCTGGGCGCCATTCTCACAGTACTCGCCGATCTCGCTGCGCGCACCATCGCGGCGCCCGCGGAGTTGCCGCTCGGCATTCTGACCGCGATGATCGGCGCGCCGTTCTTCCTGCTGCTGATCGTGCGTCAACGACGTCTGCTCGGCGACTGACCAAAAACAACATGCTGTCGATAAAAAACCTGCAGGTCGCGTGGCGCGACAACGCGATCCTTCAAGACGTGTCCTTATCGATTCGACCGGGCGAATTCGTCGTCGTGCTTGGTCGCAACGGAGCGGGAAAAAGCACGCTGCTCAAGGCGCTAGCGGGCGACTTCGCGTTGCGCGGCAAGACGGGTGCGGCATATCGCGCAGATCTGTCAATCAATGGCGAATGTGTCGGCGGAATGGATTCGAAGCGGCTCGCACGTCTGCGCGCGGTCTACTCGCAAAGCACCGCCAACAACTATCCGCTTCATGCTGCGCAGCTCGTCAGGCTCGGGCGCTATCCGCACGTTGACGCGGGAGCACCGGAGTGTCCGCAATTCGTGGAAGACGTAGTGAGCCACGCGCTCACGCTGGCGGGCGCCGCTCGTCTGGCAGAACGCGACGTCACGACGTTATCCGGTGGCGAGTATGCGCGCGTGCAGTTCGCTCGCGCACTCGCGCAGATCTGGCCGTCAGCGAGCGGACATTCACCGCAACGCGCCGCGCCTCGCTATCTGCTGCTCGACGAGCCGACGGCAGCACTGGATCTCGTGCATCAGCACAGTCTCTTTTCGACTGTCGCGCGACTCACACGCGAATGGCACCTCGGCGCACTCGCGATTTCACACGACTGCACGCTCGCGGCTCGTTACGCCGACCGGCTCGTGCTACTGGCAGATGGCAAAATCGTTGCGGCAGGCACGGCGGACGAAGTCATACGCTCCGATCTTCTGGAACAGTGCTATGGCGTGAAGGTCGATATCTTGCACGATCCCAATCGCGGTGGTGTTCTGGTCGTGCCGAGCGAACAGTCCACGGCCGCTGTGAATTCGACGTCTTTCCCGACATAAAAAAAGACCCAGGAAGTTGCCCTCCTGGGTCCTTTGCAGACAGCTAGCTTCGACGCTTACTGTCCCGTGTATCCAACCGGCACGGTCGAATTATTCTTCGCGACCGTCGCGTTGTTCGACACGATGTACTGCGGTACTTCCGTCAGCGTCAGCGACACCTGGCCGTTCGAATACGGAAGCGTCGTGACGTTGCCGTAACCGTCGATCTTCGTCACGTTGCCCGACGTACCCGCGTTATCGACCTGCAGCGAATAGCTCGTCGAATAGGTCGTGCTATACACGCCATTGGCGGGCCACTGGCTGTTGTTGTGCGTCCACGCGGCCGTCACGACCTTGCCGTTGTTCAACTGCTGGAAGTCGTACACGAAGGTGCCCGAGGGCGTGTTCTTCACGCGGCCCAGCGTATTGGTGCCGTCGAGCACACGCGTCATCGTGGCAAACGCCATCGCTTCCGGCTTCGGCGAAAGGTTCGATGCACCGAACGCGCCCTGCGCATTGTTCAGGTCGAAGAACGAACCGTAGCCCACTTCACCCGGATAGTCGGCACCGTAGAACAGCGTCGTGAGTTGCGCGCCGCCGCCCAGCACGATGATGTGCGAGCGCACCCCAACGGCCGCATGCGCAAACAGCTGGTTTTGCGACGGCACGGTGGGACCATACGCCAGACCCGGATCGTAGCTCGTGCCCGCTTCCGTGAAGAACAGTTTCATGTTCGGCTTGCCGTTCTGCATCACCTGACGCAACAGCGTCATCTGATTGTCGAGCGCATTGGCCTGATTCGCGGGACTCGGGTCCGAATCGTATTGCTCCGGCGGATGCGCCGGGTACGTACCCGCATTCCAGTAACCGTGAGTCGAGACGGCATCGATGTAATTCCACAGGCCGAGCGCGCCGAACTTCTGCAGATAACCCGTCGTGCAGGTCGTGCAGTTCGCTGCGAACGGATTGCCCGTGCCCATCACGACCGCGTTCGGATCGGTCGAGTGGATGCCTTCATAGGCAGCCTTGTACATCGCGACGAAGTTCGCGTCGCTATCGGCCCAGCCGAGACTCGGCTCCCACGTCACCTGATAGTAGTTTTTCTGCTGGTTCGGGTAGTTCGCCGCACGGATCAGGCTCGTGTCCGTACCGACCTTCGCCATGAAGTTCTGGTACTCGGTCAGATCCTTCGGTGCGTAATAGCTGTCGGTGAACTGGCCCGTCTTCGAATTCCACGCAGGAATGCCGTCGAGCCGCACGATACGCATCTGATCAGGATTGGCCTTATAGAACGGATCGAGATCGTTCACGTTGGGCGTGTAAGTGTTCGGACCGTTCGGCTCCATCTGCGACTGCTGACGATTGTCGATCGTCCACGTGATGCCCAGCGCGCGCAGTGCCGCGATGTTGCCGTTGAAACCTTGCATGCCGAAGCGGTGCTGGTCCTGGTGCGCATACGTGACCGTGCCGAGTGCCGACGTGAGATTCGGCAGCACGCCGAACGTCGCGATACCCGTCGGGCGCGTGCCGCTATGGGGCAGCGTGCCGCCATTCGCGCGCAGCGTGGCCGTGATCGCGCCATAGCCCGACCATGTCGACTTGCACGAGATCGTGTTGGTCTGCACGCCAGCACTGACCGGGAAACTGCCTTGCGTCTTGATCGCGCCATTCGAATCGGCGATCGACCAGATCACGGTATCCGCGTTCGGCGCGTTCGTCGTGACCGTGAGGTTGAACGGTGCGTTGTTCTGGAACACGCGCAGGCCGTCGGTGGTCGGCGTGTCGGCCGTAATCAGACCGTTTGCCGTGCCGCCAGCTTTTTGCACCGGCGTTCCGCATGAGAGCGCTGCGCTGGACGAAGGTGACGGTGCGGGTGCGGGCGTCGGTGTGGGGGTCGGCGTCGGTGTCGGTGTGGGCGTCGGCGTCGGCGTCGGCGTCGGTGTGGGAGTCGGCGTAGGTGTGGGAGTCGGCGTCGGCGTCGGCGTGGGAGTCGGCGTCGGTGTAGGAGTGGGCGTCGGCGTGGGAGTCGGTGTCGGCGTCGGCGCACCGGCCGCGACTGCACGCACCCAGCATGCTTTTCCGTAGCCGTACGCAGGGTCCGTATTCGAAACCGCGCCGACATAGCAGCCAACGCCATTCGTAAACGTACGCGGCGCCGTCAGCATCACCGACGGCGCGTTAGGCGGCACAGCGCCGAACACGACAGAGCCCGTTCCGAGGAACGAGCAGTTGCCATTCTCTTTGCCGCACAGCGTGTACGACTGTCCTGCGACGGTAATCGTCGATGCCTGGGCGTACGCCTGGTCTGCACCAAACGAAGCCAGCACGGTTGCCGAGGCAACTCCCAATAGTTTCCAATAACTCATCATTGTTCGTTGATCCCGCTGAAATCAGTTTTCCCCGAAAGTCCAGCAAGATCGTTGACAGATCGTCTTGCTGTGGCGTTTTCGAATAAAGAAACCGGCATCGGATATTTATTACGGATTACTTACTATAGTGTCCGGGCATGAGCAGGACACGCATTCATGCAATCTCGCTTTCGATGACCGGGAACGTGCAGAGACCCCGCGCTAGCGCGGATAGAGTTCCCAATACGCATCTGATGTCAGATCAGATGAATTGATAGACGAGTTGAGCCGATCCCTGCGATCAGGAATCCTTAACTACGGCTGAGTCGTCTTGCGCGTTTTGACAGCAGCATGCCGTCGCGAACCCTTTCGGTTCGACGAAATCGATGTACATCTACGTGATACAGGCACGAACGAACGTCACATTTCCGCGGTAGATATCTACGCGTAACCTGCGAGCACGCGCCTGAACGAGACGAAACAGCACCTCTATGCGCAAGCGCCTTAGGTAGTAATTACTTCTACTCGATCCCTACCAAGTATTAATTACAGAACATTTCAAGGCAGACGAATTATAAACGTTTCATTCGTGTAACGTCGCCCGAAAAAAAGCCAAAAGGTAATGTCGCCGGTAATTTTGGAGAAATTTTGAGATATGCTTTCGTGAAGCATGATTGATCAGGGAAGATTCACCCGCGAACGCCCGGAAAAAGTAAATTCATGATCGATATGGATATTTTTTTAGCTTTTTCGTAATACAAATGCGCCATTTATGCGTTTTAATTTTCAGTGCGCACGATAATGGGGAAAATGATCGATCCCGATTATCGAAATATCGGCCGATTATATGAAAATGCACCACCCTGATTAAATGGGGCGCATCCGGCTCATTGATTATTGCGCGCCTGATCTACGCAGGCGTTCATCGTTTCCTTTTCTTCCATACCGAGCTTGCGCAAGTTCGAAAGGCGACGTCACTGGTTCCTGCACACGCTGCAAGCGACTGCTTGTCGAACGATGCGATACGCCGCGCCAACGTATCGACGAACGGCCCGAGTTGCGCATCCGGCAGCGAGCGATTCACATAGCCATTTCGCTCCGCGAGATCGCCATTGATATCGTTGCCGCTCAACAGTATTTCCAGCGCACGGCCACGCCCCATCAGACGCGGAAGACGCGCCATCGGTCCGCCGCCCGGCACGAAGCCCGCGCCGATTTCGCTCGGACATATCGGTCAGCAATTTGACGTTGCGCTCGCAACGACCATCCGCTTCAAGCCGTCGTTCCGCCATGAATGGCGGCGAGCACCTCGCGGGTGAATCTCGGGTCGTTCAACTCGAGGTCTGCCGACAATCGCGCGGTCACTTCCTGCAGCAGCCAGCCGTTGCCGTCGGGATCGCTAAACGACGCGTACGATGCGTAGCTCTTCCGGTCTGGATTCAGCCCAGCCTCCTGGCATTTTCCGTCGGCATGATGGAACACGCCGCCTACGTCATGAAACGGCTGGCTGACCTCGATGCCACGACCCATCAGTTCGCTCCGCGCAGCCACGATGTCCGACACGACGAGATGAATCCCTTGTACCGAGCCAGGTGTTGCCGCCGTCATGTTCTTGCCGAACATGATCGAACATCCGGAGCCGGGCGGCGTGAACTGGATCACGCGATAGTCACCCTCGCTGGATGTGAAGTCGAGATCGAGCCGCCAGCCCAGCTCGCCATAGAAGCGCTTTGCGCGATCGACATCCGAGACGGGAAGGACGACGATTTCGATCTTCATGTCGAAACTGATGCTCATGGCTTGCTCCGTGAACATGTTGAAACCGGTTGGCGTGAATTGCGCGATCTATCGAAATGCAATGTAGTCGCCAAAGCACCGGCTTGTCGCTAATACCATGGTATTAGCGGCGGGCGGAACTGTTCGCGGGGAATGAATCGAAAGAGACAGGCGTGCGCGATTCGGGGGCGTAGGCACGATCACGCATGCACACCCACCGTGCGACGCTCCTGACGCAGCAGTACATCGCGGTAAATGCCAGGCCGGCATGCAAGCTCCTGGGGCGCGCCATCATCGACCAGCCGTCCGTGCTGAATGACCACGATGCGATCGAAATTCTGCAACGTCGACAAGCGATGCGCGATCGCCACCACGGTGCGCCCCTTCATCAGCCGGTCCAACGCGTCCTGAATCTTCGCTTCCGATTCGCTGTCGAGCGCCGACGTCGCCTCGTCGAGCAGCAGAATGGGCGCGTTTTTCAGGAACGCGCGCGCAATCGCGATGCGCTGCCGCTGCCCGCCTGATAGCCGCATCCCGCGCTCGCCAACATTAGTTTGCAAGCCGTCCGGCAACGATCGGATCAGGTCGAGGCTATTCGCGTTTTCACAGGCTTGCAGCACTTCGTCTTCCGTCGCGTTGGGACGGCCGTAACGCAGGTTGTCGAGCAACGAACGATTGAACAGTGAGATGTCCTGCGGCACGACGCCGACCGCATCGTGCAGACTGCCCAGACTGATATCGCTAAGACGCTGGCCCGAAATGCACACGGCTCCCAGGCCAGGCGGCGGATCGAATGAGCGTTGCAGTAACGCCAGGATAGTGGTCTTGCCCGCACCCGATGGTCCGACCAGACCGACACGCTGGCCCGCGTCGACGTGAAGACTGAAATGATCCAGCACGCGGCGGCGCCCGGGGTACGAGAACGTCACGTTCTCGAAGTCGATATTCGCGTCGCGGATCTGCAAGCTCGGGACACCGACCGCCTCTTCCATCTCGCGCGGCACGAGCAGCGATTGCGCTGCCTCGGCCAGCCGCGCCAGATGCTGGATCATGCCAACAAGCGCCACGGCAAGATCACGCGTGCCATGCAGAATCGCGAAGCCGAGCGAGCTGACCAGCACCACGTCACCCGTCGTCGCACGCTCCTGCGACCAGAGCCACAACACCCAGCCGAGCAGGCAGCATGACAGCACTACCGTAATGACCGCGTGTACCAGTCTGAGCTTTTCGAGGTGCCGCAGACTCGCTTCGCGGGACGCCATTTCCTGCTCGAGGAAACTGCTGATACGCAGACACTCGCGCGCCGTCGCCACAAAGGTCCGCACAGTCGACATATTGCCGATCACGTCCACCATCTCGCCGTCGACAGACGCGGCGCGCGACGCAAAGTTCACATGACGCTCGCCGCCGCGCTTCGCGAGCCAGAACAGGAAGGCAGTCATGCAGACGGAAATGACGACAAGCGCAAGCGCCATCCACACGCTGATCCAGCCAATCAGCACAACGGACCCGATGACCGAAAGCAGCGGCGGCAGCGCATTCCACGCTGTCAGATTCTCGATCGTGAATACGGCATTGGCCGTCGCGGAGATACGGCTTGCGAGCGTGCCGGGCTGCACGTTCGAGAAATAGTCCGTCGAATGACCGACCAGATACCCGAACAGTTCGCGCCGCACGTCGCCCGTGACCTCGACGAAGGTCCGCACGCTTACCCAGCCCGCGATGCGCCAGAACAGATTGTCGGCGAACAGCAGCGCAATGATGACAAGAAACGCGTGGACGACGTTCGCGGGATGCGCGCGGCCGGTGGGCAGCGCGTCGACCAGGTTCCTGATCGCGAACTGAGACCCTAGCGAGCACCCGACAGCGGCAACGATGCCGAAGAGAATCACCGCGTGTTGTGCCGGATGCAGGCGAACATAGCGGAACAACAGGCTCACGGGACTGGACGCGTAACCCGCAAGTTCCTGTGCGCGCCGCCCGCGCGTGCGCCCGGCTGGCGCGGCGTCCGCAGCCTTTGAACTCGGCATACCCATTGGTGACCGCTCCGGTGTTTCGCCCCGATGAAACGAATCGTCGAACGCAATACTAGTCAAACGACTCGTTTGCCGACCAGGCGACGAATCGATCAAGCATACGCTGTTCCCGCGCCTTGGCACGAGCGGCGAAACAATGGGATTTGCAGCAAGGCATGGTCTTGGTGCGCGGGAAAAACGGATAATCCATAAACAAGGCGGTTTCGTTCAACTACACCTGAAAACAAACTCACTATGCGTATTCCACCGCTCAAGGCGATCATCGCGTTCGAAAGTGTCGCCCGAACCCGGAGCGTGAATCGCGCGGCTGATGAGCTGGGTTTGACGGCATCCGCCGTCAGCCATCAGTTGAGCAACCTCGAGTCGATCATCGGGCAGCCGCTCTTCCAGCGCTCGGGTCGCGGTCTCGTGCTGACGCCGACGGGCGAGCGCTATCTGTCCGACGTAACGGGTTCGCTCGCGGATCTGAGCCGCGCCACCGAGCGCGCGTCCAGCCGCACCGAGGTCGACATCCTGCGCGTGCATTCGAGCCCGAGCTTCGGCCTCATGTGGCTGATGCCGAGGCTATCGTCGTTTCAGGAAGCGAACGACGACATCCAGTTGAACCTCGCGTGTTCGTACGAGAATGTCTCGTTCTCGAATGGCTTCTACGATATCGACGTGCGCCACGGCTACGGCAACTGGAGCAACGTCGAAGTGAAGACCGTGCGCGGCGAGTTCATTGCACCGCTCGCTTCTCCCGCGTACCTTGCGCGTCATCCCGTGAACAAGCCTGAGGATTTGTTGGCGCACCGGCTGATCTATTCGGAGTCGCCGCTCGTGCAATGGAAACAATGGTTCGGCAGAACAGGCGTATCCGCAGCGCACAAAACCTTCGATTTCTCGTTCGACCGCTCGTACATGTCGCTAGAAACGGCGGCGCTCGGCCTGGGCATCGCGCTCGAAAGCGTGATGCTGGCGTCGGTGAAGATTCGCCAAGGCTTGCTGGTGCCCGTTTTCGATGACAGCTATGCCGTCGA
Source organism: Paraburkholderia terrae (assembly GCF_002902925.1). Taxonomy (GTDB): domain Bacteria; phylum Pseudomonadota; class Gammaproteobacteria; order Burkholderiales; family Burkholderiaceae; genus Paraburkholderia; species Paraburkholderia terrae. The sequence goes on from NZ_CP026113.1 coordinate 2,318,757, forward strand.
AGTCGGCGCGCATCACCTCGTCTATCCGGCGCAAAACGCCGAGCTGCCACGCGTGGCGCGCTTTCTCGCGTGGATCGAGCGCGAGGCCGCTACGGAGCATCCGCGCCAGTCGTAGTCGCGGCGAGGCAGCGCATCGGCAGCGTTTTATTGCGCTGCAGCGAATCGCAGCCATGCCGCCCGCGAACTTCATCTGAATTTTTCTCAGCCATTGTTGAGCGTTTCCGCGTTGATGCGCGAGCCCCGTCGGCCGACACTCTGGGCACACATCAACACACAGGAGACAAACTCATGCTGCTCGAGAACAGGATCGTCATCGTAACGGGCGCGGCCTCGCCGCGAGGCATCGGCAGGGCGACGGCCAACGCACTCGTTGCGCAGGGCGCGCGCGTCGTGATCCTCGATCTGCGCAAGGAAGATGCGGAAGCCGCCGCCGCCGACCTCGGCGCCGGGCACCTCGGCCTTGCCTGCAACGTCACTGACAAAGACGCCTGCGTCGCCGCCGCGCGCATCACGCTCGAACGCTATGGCCGCATCGACGGACTCGTGAACAACGCTGGCATCACGCAGCCGGTTCGCACGATGGACATCACAGGCAAGGACTTCGACGCGATCGTCGACGTGAATCTGCGCGGCACGCTGTACATGTCGCAAGCGGTGATTCCGGCGATGCAGGAACAGAACGGCGGCAGCATCGTCTGCATGTCGTCAGTGTCCGCGCAACGCGGCGGCGGAATCTTCGGCGGTCCGCACTATAGCGCGGCGAAAGCGGGCGTGCTGGGCCTCGCGAAAGCGATGGCGCGCGAATTCGGCCCGAACCGCATCCGCATCAATTCGATCACGCCGGGCCTGATCCAGACCGACATCACGGGCGACAAGCTGACGCCCACGATGCGTGAAGACATCATCAAGGGCATTCCGCTCGGCCGGCTAGGCGATGCCGCCGATGTCGCCAACGCGTGCCTGTTCCTCTTGAGCGATCTGTCGACCTACCTGACGGGCATCACGCTCGACGTCAATGGCGGGATGCTGATCCACTGAGAACCGCGCCGCCGCTAGCAGGCGGCACAATCGACGCACCCGGGAAAACCCGGGGCGAACATGGCAGGAGACATTCCATGAAAGCGAAGTACACCACGTCCCCGGTTACGGGTGATGTACTGCCGCGCAACGATTCGCAGACTTTTGAAGCGAAGACGTACGCAAAGGTCGGCCGCCGGCTGATCCCCTTTCTGATGCTGTGCTATCTCGGCGCCTATCTGGACCGGGTCAACGTGGGCTTTGCGAAGCTGCAGATGCTCAGTGATCTGCGTTTCAGCGAAACCGTCTATGGCATGGGTGCGGGCATTTTCTTTCTTGGCTACTTCCTGTTCGAAGTGCCGAGCAATGTGATCCTGCACCGCGTCGGCGCGCGCCGATGGCTTGCGCGCATCATGCTGACGTGGGCCGTCATCTCGGCGAGCTTCGTGTTCGTCAAGTCACCGACGGCCTTCTACGCGCTGCGGTTTTTACTCGGCGTCGCGGAAGCGGGCTTTGCGCCCGGCGTGATTCTCTATCTCACGTACTGGTTTCCGTCCGAGCGCCGCGCGAAGGCACTGTCGCTGTTCTTCATGGCGATACCGCTTGCAGGCATGATCGGCGGCCCGCTGTCGGGCTGGATCATGCACTCGCTGCAAGGCGCGATGTCGATGTCCGGCTGGAAGTGGCTGTTCCTGCTCGAAGCCTTGCCGTCGCTCGTACTCGGCTTCGCGATCCTGCTGTATCTCGACGATGGTATCAAGCAGGCGAAGTGGCTGAATGATTCCGAAAAAGCGCTGCTCGCACGCAACGTCGCCGCCGATGCCGAACATAAAACGGCGCACGTCTCGATCCGCGCGTTCATCGGCGACCGCCGCTTGTGGCTGATGGCCTCCATCTACTTCTGCGTCGTGCTGGGGCAATACGGCCTGACCTTCTGGCTGCCTACCATCATCCGCAAGGCAGGTGTCGCCGATCCGCTGTGGGTGGGCGCGTTCACGGCCATTCCGTATCTGTGCGCAATCATCGCGTTGCCGCTGGTCGGCATGAGCGCGGACCGTCGACGCGAGCGCCGCTTTCACCTCGCCATTCCGATGCTGGTCGCCGCTGCAGGCTTTGCGACCTTGCCGATGCTCGGCAGCGTGGGGGCGTCGATCGTCTGTCTGAGCATTGCGGCTGCGGGCATTCTCGCGTCGTCGTCGCAGTTCTGGTCGCTGCCGACAGCCTTGCTGGGCGGCATGTCGGCGGCAGCGGGCATCGCCGCCGTGAACTGCTTCGCCAACCTGGCGGGCTTCTTCTCCCCGGCGATCGTCGGCTGGCTGAACGATCTGACGGGCAAGTCTACGGCCGGGCTGATCTTCATCTCTGTCGCGGTCACGCTTGGCGCAGCGCTCGTTTTTCTGGTGCCTGCCCGATCCGTCAACCGCTAATTCGCTTCGCAACCTTTTCGTTTGAACACTGGAGCTATCGATGGACACTGATACCGTCAACGGTACGGTCACGCTCGCCGAGCGCGCCTACCGTATCCGCCGCAACGCGCTGCTGATGGGCGAAGTACAAGGCCAGGGCTATATCGGCCAGGCGCTCGACATTGCCGACGCACTCGCCGTCGCCTACTTCGGCGCCATGCGCTACCGCCCCGAAGACCCCGAATGGGAAGGCCGCGACCGCTTCCTGCTGTCGAACGGTCACTACGCGATTGCGCTGTACGCCGCGCTCTTCGAAGCCGGCATCCTGCCCGCCGATGAACTCGAAACCTATGGCAGCGATGAAAGCCGTCTGCCCATGTCCGGCATGGCGAGCTACACACCCGGCATGGAGATGTCGGGCGGCTCGCTCGGCCACGGTCTGACGATTGCCGTCGGCCGTTGCCTGGGACTGAAGCGCAAGAACTCGGAGGCCTTCGTCTATACGCTCTTCTCCGATGGCGAACTCGACGAAGGCTCGATCTGGGAAGGCCTTATGTCCGCCGCGCACTGGAAGCTCGACAACCTGATCGCCATCGTCGACGTGAACAACCAGCAGGCCGATGGCCCATCGACGCAGATCATGGCCTTCGAGCCGCTCGTCGAAAAGCTCGAAGCATTCGGCTGGTACACGCAACGCGTGAACGGCAACGACATCGATGCCGTCAAGCAGGCGTTCGACAATGCCCGCACTCACGACAAGCCGCAGCCGCGCATCATCGTCTGCGATACGAAGATGGGCTGCGGCGTGCCATTCCTCGAAGAACGCGAGAAAAACCATTTCATCCGCGTCGATGCGCACGAGTGGCAACTCGCGCTCGAAGCACTCAAAGCAGGGAGACAAGCATGAGCACCGTCGCTAAAAAGCCCAAGCTGAAAACGTCCGCGATGATCGCGTCGATCGCGGGTGAAGGTCAGGTAACCCGTTCCGCGCCGTTCGGCCACGCACTTGTTGAACTTGCACGCTCGAAGAGCAACGTGATCGGTATGACGGCCGATCTCGGCAAGTACACCGACCTGCACATCTTCGGTAAAGAGTTTCCCGATCGGTACTACCAGATGGGCATGGCCGAACAGTTGCTAATGGGCGCAGCGGCAGGTTTCGCGCATGAAGGCGCACAGCCCTTTGTCACGACCTACGCGGTGTTCGCCACGCGTCGCGCCTACGACTTCATCCATCAGGCGATCGCCGAAGACAACCTCGACGTGAAGATCGTCGCCGCACTGCCCGGTCTCACGACAGGCTACGGCCCGAGCCACCAGGCCGCCGAAGACCTCGCGCTGATGCGCGCGATGCCGAACATGACGGTGATCGATCCGTGCGATGCGCTCGATATCGAGCAGATGGTGCCCGCGATCGCCGCTCACAAAGGCCCCGTCTACGCACGCCTGTTGCGTGGCAACGTGCCCGCCGTGCTCGATGAATACGACTACAAGTTCGAACTCGGCAAGGCGAAGCTGCTGCGCGACGGCAACGACGTGCTGCTGATCTCGTCGGGGATCATGACGATGCGTTCTCTGGAAGTGGCCAAGGCGCTGGAGGCGGACAACATCGGCGTCGGCGTGCTGCACGTGCCGACCATCAAGCCGCTCGATACGGCGACGATCCTGCGCGAAGCAAAGCGCTCGGGACGGATGGTGATCGTCGCGGAGAACCATACGGTGATTGGTGGTCTTGGCGAAGCGGTGGCGCGCACGCTGCTGGGCGCGGGCGTGACGCCGCCGTTCCGCCAGATTGCACTGCCCGACGAGTTCCTCGCCGCCGGCGCCCTGCCGACGCTGCACGACCGTTATGGCATCTCGACCGACACCATGGCCGCCAGTATCAAGACGTGGCTCGGGTAACGGATCGAATTCCAATCGACCCGTAACCGCACGGCGACCGTTATTGCCCGGAATGACCGCAAACCTGGAGGATGCGGTCATTCGATTCCGCAAAGATGCAGAGCCCATATGCACCAATGCACATAACCTTCACAACGCAATTTCCGTGAGGTTTGTCGTGTTCGCTTCTAATATCCTTGTCCAGTTGTCCCACCCCGGGATTTGCAACGACCAAAGCGACAAGGAGAGAGCTCATGTTCGACTGGGAGGATTTACGCCACTTCGTTGCGTTCAGTCAGGAACAATCGCTCGCGAAAGCCGCACGGCATCTGAAGGTCGATCATGCGACCGTCGCGCGCAGAATCGCGTCGCTCGAACAGTCCCTCGAACTGAAGCTGGTTGATCGCCGCCCACGCGCCTATGTGCTGACGACGGACGGCGAACGTATCGCCGAACGTGGCCGGCGCATGCAGGAAGAGTCGTTTGCCGTGGAGCGGATGTCGGTCGGCGGACAGGAAGTCGTGAGCGGCGAGGTGGTGATCAGCGCGCCCCCGTCGATGTCGAGCAGTGTCATTGCACCTCACTTAGGCAAGCTGCGCGTGCAGCATCCAGCGCTGCGCGTCCGCCTGATCGCCGACACACGCAATGTGTCGTTGATACGAAGGGAAGCGGATATTGCCGTTCGCCTGAGCCGGCCAACCGAGGCCGATCTCGTCGCGCGCAAGATCGGCGTGGTTCCGTTCGCGTTTTACGCGTCACCGGACTATCTGGCGTCTCATGCGCCCGAAGACTACGAATTCATCGGATATGACGATAGTCTCGACGGCTCCGCTCAACAGATCTGGCTGGACACGCAGGCGAAGTCACGTCCCGTCGTTCTGCGCAGCAATAGTCTCGACGTGCAGGCAGCCGCCGCGCGGGCGGGTGTCGGGGTGGCCATCTTGCCCTACTTCCTCGGGGATTGGGACGAGAGTCTGAGCATCGTCGAAGGGCCGGGCCAGCCATTGCAGCGCGAGATATGGCTCTCCATTCACAACGATCTGCGGCACGCTCCGGCGATCCGCAGTGTCATGCAGTTCATTGCAAGCTGCTTTCCTGGCAACGGATAACGCAGACAGCGCGCCGCAACAGCTTGTGCATTTTCTCCTGGACGGTACGCACATTTCGGGAATTGGCGGATAGAAGGCCGGTGGCAATAATGCATTCACCGATCGACGAACAGGCAAACGGCAGATCGCAGACTAGCCGCTTGATCGTCGAACAGCTTCTCAACTATCCGCCAAGGAGCACGAAATGAAACGCTTTCTGATCCCAGCCATGATTGCCGGCGCAATCGTATCGTCGTCTGTGTTCGCCGAACCGGCCACGCACGGTAAGACCCGCGAAGAAGTTCGGGCCGAACTCGTTCAGGCCCGCGAAGCAGGCGCGTTCGACGCGCCCGATGCCACCTACCCCACCGCTCAACTGCGCGCAGCCGCCGCGCTGCAGAACGCCAACACGAACGCCGGGAACGCGGGCACCTCTTCCGTGGGCGGCGCCGTGACGGGCCGCTCGGAAAGCGGGCGCCGCACCGTGACCGCGCCGGAAGCACGGGACAGCATCTATTTCGGTCAATGACCGTCGATCCAAAACTACGCCGGCAGCCGCCGCAGAGCCAGGCCGCCGCCGGCACACGTTAGACAGTCAAGGAGTACCGTGATGGAACAGTTCAAGATGCGCATCGGCAGCGAGTGGCGCGGTGCGAGCGATGGCCGGACCTTCGAAAGTATCAACCCCTACAACGGCGAAGTCTGGGCGGAGGTGCCGCGCGGCACGGCCGACGATGTCGATACGGCCGTGCGCGCGGCTCATGCTGCATTCAGGAGCGGCCCGTGGGCCACGATGACCGCGAGCCAGCGTGGCATGGCGCTTCACAAGATCGGCGATGCGATCGCCGCGCATGCAGAGGAACTCGCCGATCTGGAAGTCAAGGACAACGGCAAGCTGAAAGCCGAAATGCTGAAGCAGATGCAATATCTGCCGCAATGGTTCTACTACTACGGCGGTCTCGCCGACAAGATCCAGGGCGATGTCACGCCGTTCGATAAAGCCGGAATTTTTCACTACAGCACGTTCGAACCGCTCGGTGTAGTCGCGACGATCGCACCATGGAATTCTCCGCTGCTGCTCGCAGTGTGGAAAATCGCGCCGGCGCTCGCGGCCGGCAATACGGTCGTCATCAAGCCATCCGAATTCTCGTCGGCATCTTCCATCCTGTTTGCAAAGCTCTGCGAAGAGGCGGGCGTGCCGGACGGCGTCGTCAATATCGTGACCGGCTTCGGCAAGGAAGTCGGCGAACCGCTGGTCGGACATCCGCTCGTCGCGCGCGTCGCTTTCACCGGCAGCGAAGGCGGCGGCCGCCATGTCTACGAGAATGCGGCGCGTTCGTTCAAGCGTGTTTCGCTCGAACTGGGCGGCAAGTCGGCCAACATCGTCTTCGAGGATGCCAACCTCGACGATGCCGTGAAAGGCGCCGTCACCGCCATTTTTTCGGCAACCGGCCAAAGCTGCATGGCGGGATCGCGCCTGCTCGTGCATTCGAGCATCCATGACGAGTTCGTCGAACGGCTGGTGAATTTCATGAAGGACGTACGGCTTGGCGATCCGATGTCGCCGGATACGAACATGGGACCCGTATCGACCCAGCCGCAACTCGAAAAGACGCTGTACTACATTGATGTGGCGAAACAGGAAGGCGCACGTCTCGTGTTGGGCGGTCATCGTTCGACACGACCCGGCACGGAGAATGGCCTCTTTGTCGAGCCGACCATTTTCGTCGACGTGCGCAACGACATGCGCATCGCCCAGGAAGAAGTGTTCGGACCGGTCGTGGCCGTCATCAAGTTCGACACGGAAGAGGAAGCGATCGCCATTGCCAACGACAGCAACTATGGTCTCGCCGCCGGCGTCTGGACGCGCGACCTTCGCCGCGCGATGACGGTGCCGAAGCGGCTGGAAGCGGGCAGCGTGTGGGTCAATGCCTATCGCCTCGTCAGCTATCTCGCACCGTTCGGCGGCGTGAAGGCCTCGGGAATCGGCCGCGAAAACGGGATTCGCGCGGTTTATGAATACCTCGAGGCAAAGAGCGTGTTCATCAATCCGACGCCGGGTGTCGACAACCCGTTCGTGCTGGGCTAGGCAGAAGCGACTGGTGATGACGATCGTCGGCGTGATGGCGCGTCGGCGATCGGTCACCGCTTAACCTTCGTGAGCAAGCAGGCGAGTCAAGACTATGCGTTCGACGTGGATACCCTCTCGCGGCCTTGTGATGTTCGCTGGCCGCACCGCGCTGTCGGCTGCGCTCGGCCTGCTCTGCTCCAGCCTGGCTGGCCTTCATGAGCCGCATTGGGCGGCGTGGACAGTCGTCTCGCTGGCGATTCCGGCACGCGGAGACAGTCTGTTGAAATCGCTCGATCGCGCGCTCGGCACGGCTGTCGGTGCGCCCGTCGGCGTGCTGCTGGTACTGGCTGCACACGGCAGCGAGCCGTTGCTGGTCGGCTTGCTGGCGGCATGGCTCGCAGCGTGTGTCTATGCGGGCGTCTCACTGCGCAATTACCGCGCGTATGGTGCCGTGCTGGCGGGTTATAGCGCGGTCATCATCGCGATGTCGTTGCCGGGCGAATCCGCACAGTTGTTCGAGGTCGGCAAGGACCGCTGCTTCGGGGTGCTCATCGGTATTGCATGCGCGTTGCTCGTCATCGTTTTTTCGCGCGACGCTATGCACAGCGGACATGCAACCCGGCGCATCCGGCATGCGATAGGCGCAGCATGCGCGTGGACTGCAGACCGGCTTGCAGGTTTGCCGCGCCCACGGGCCATCGATGGCACGGGTCCGCAACGGCTGCGCCCGCAATTGAGCGATATCCTCGCGCTTGACGGCGCGGTGCTGAGCGCGGCTGCTGAATCGCCGGCGCTGTGGATCCGTGCCGGCCGTCTGCGCGGCGTCGTGTCGGCGCTGCTCAGTTTGCTTGTGGTGTCGCGAGGCATCGAACGGAACCTGGAAGAAGCGACGTCCAAAGGGAATGCAATCAGCGACGAGATCGGGGCGGTCGTTGTCGAAGCATCGCGGTTGCTTATGTCGATCGCTCGCGAACTGCGTGGCGATTGCGCAACCGAACCCGGAAACACGTCCGTCTTTTGCTCGCAGTTGCACGCACTGCGCGTCACGCTTGCATCAATTCAGGCAAAAACTGTCGTCGAACGCCGACGCATCGATCTCGTCTCTGCGCTCCTCGGTGCGACGGAAGGGGCGCTGCGAGTGTCAGCCCGTTTGACAGGGGCCGATGAAAGTCGAAATGACGACACCGAAAGCTATCCCGCGCCCGTCTATACACGCGACCGTACTTACGCGGTAGTCGCTGCGTTACGCGCTGCGATTGCATTGCTGCTCGCTGGAGCGGTCTGGATGAACACCGGCTGGCAAGGCGGGCCGCTGTTCGTCGCATTCACGGCTATCGCGATAGCCCTCTTCGCGATCCGGCCCAACCCGCGACATACGGCAGTTCACTTTCTGGCTTCGGGCGCAGTGGGCGCGGGCGCTGCGCTGTTGTTCTGCGTAACGGTTGCGCCGCACATTGCGCATCCTGCGGGCTTTGCGCTCGCGGAAGGCTGCGTCGTTTTTCTGGCCATTGTGCTGTCGTCTCAGCTTTCGAATAGTTTCTGGGCGTCGGGTTTCTGTCTAGTGTTCCTTGTCGTGTCCGATCCAGCGGCCATTGCTCATACGACGGCGAGCGCGCTGAGCGGCAATGCGACAGGTGTGATCGCGGGCTCCGCGCTCGCCGCGTTCGCATTCCATCTCGTTCCATCACGTGGACGCGAGAGCCGGTGGCGCAAACGCTGTCTGAAACGGATCGCTGACACAATTCGGACCTTGATTGCTTCGCCCGTCGGGCGGCGAACGGCCGTGACGCATCACGCGTGGCAAAGCCGAAGCATCGACGCGCTCGTGCGGATCGCTTTGCCCGCAGCATCCGCGCAGGAAGTGGATGAATGCATGTCGTGGATCGAGATAGGAGCGGAACTGCTCGAACTACACAATGCTTCGCACACCGATGCCGGACCGCTTTCATCAGACGCGCGAAAGACACTGGGCCAATTGCTCGCGGATCTCAGAGATATCGAGCCTCATGCGTGGCACGCGCGGCTCATCGCTGCCGATGCTGAACTTCATCACACGCAGCACACAGATCAAACAGTACTCGCAATGCGCGCGAGGATTGCTGAAATCGTCTCGTTGCTGAAACACGTAGCTGCAGCGGGAATTGCACCGGCGCAATGAAACGTCCCGAAGCCAGAACAGGGTCAAGCACTTGGAATTTTTTTGTTGTAGATGAACAGGAGATTTGAAATGGCAAGGCAGAATTCAGTCCAGCTCGCCGAGAAGTTTTGGCGTGAAGTGTGGCAATTGCGCAATCCGCACGCGGCAGACCATCTGGTCTCTGACGACTTCACGGTCACCTCGGGCGGAGTCGAGATCAAGTCGCGCGAAACGTTCAAGAAGTGGGTTGCTGCATTCCTCGCCAGCATCGCTGAGTTCAAGTTCGATGTGATCGAGACGTTTCAGAACGAAACAGGCGACCGGGTGGTCAGTCGATGGCGGGTTACGGGAAAGAACAACGGCTTCATGGGTTCAGAACCATCGGGCTTACCGATCGACATGACGGGAACGGCGGTCCTGCACGTTGGCGAGGACGGACTGCTGCGGCACAACTGGGTAGAACGTAGTGCGCTGGAAGTTCTACGCAGTGTGGCTACGCGAAATGGCATCGCTGTGCAGGCGGAGCCGACATCAAGCGAGTCAGGCCGATAGGCGTTTGCGCACTGTCGAAAGTCATTCCAACATGTCAGTGCGAAGACACGTAATCGGAATCAGCAAACGCCGGCGGCATCGAAAACGTCTCGCGCATGCGCTTCGTCTCCGCTGCGGGCGTCGCGCCAAATAGACGCTTGAACTCGCGATTGAACTGCGACGCGCTTGTGTAGCCCACAGCGTGACACGCGGCTTCGGCAGTGATGCCTTGACGCAGCATCAACAATCGAGCCTGGTGCAGGCGCGCCGATTTCACATATTGCATAGGCGATGTTTGCGTGATCGCCTTGAAGTGGCTGTGAAATGTCGGCACGCTCATACCCGCGTCGCTCGCAAGCTGCGAGACGTCGAGCGGCTGCGCATAGGTCGCGTGGATGCGGCGCAACGCCTTGCCGATCTTGCCGAACTGCCCTTGCATCGCCAAAGCCGCGCGCATTGCGTTGCCTTGCGCACCCGTCAGTACGCGGAAGTACAGTTCGCGCTTCAACGCCGGCCCGAGGATGGATGCGTCGAGCGGCCGGCTCATCGCTTCCAGAAACCGCAACACGGACATCCGAAGTGCGGGATCCATCGGACTGGACATCATGCTTTGCGGCGTGTACTCGTGAACGGGAGCATGATGACGGTCGATCTCCAGCATCAGTTCGGCCGCCACCGCAAAATCCAGATGCAGGTAAATAGCCAGCAGCGGGCGTTGCGGCGTAGCGTCGGTTTCCATCGTGAACGGCACCGGCATGGCGACGGCGAGATACTGCTGCTCGTCGTACACGTAGACCTGATCGCCGAAATAGCCTCGCTTGGTTCCCTGGCAAACAATCACGATGCCGGGATCATAGAGAACGGGCGTGCGGGACAACGCGCGATCCGACCGCAGAATGCGCACATCCGGCAACGCCGTGAGGTTGTATCCCTCATTGGGCGCGAGCGCTTTCAACAACGCAATCATCGTTTGCTGCCCGTCGATCTTTCTCACCACGCTTCACCGTTGTCATAGGAATAGGCAATAAGTCGAGACTATAAGACCTGAATCGTACAAGTGCGAAAGAATATTATGCAGTCGTCTCTCTTCTCTTTCGAGGTGCGCATGTCATCCGTCAAAACTCTCCTCATTACCGGTGTCAGCAGCGGCTTCGGACGCGCGCTGGCTGAAGAAGCGCTCGCCGCAGGGCACCGCGTGATCGGTACGGTCCGAAGCGAACAGGCAAGGAATACGTTCGAAGCACTGGCGCCAGGCCAATCCGTGGGTCGTGTGCTCGATGTGACCGACTTTGAAGCTATCGACGGCGTCGTCGCCGAAATCGAGGCAACGGTCGGGCCGATCGACGTACTCGTCAACAACGCCGGGTACGGTCACGAGGGCGTGATGGAGGAATCGCCGCTGGACGAGATGCGACGGCAGTTCGACGTCAATGTGTTTGGGGCGGTCGCGATGATGAAGGCCGTGATCCCGGGTATGCGCAAACGGAGGCGCGGCCATATTCTCAACATCACGTCGATGGGCGGCCACATCACGATGCCCGGCATTACCTACTACTGCGGCAGCAAGTTTGCGCTGGAAGGCATCTCCGAGGCGCTCGGCAAGGAAGTCCGGGCCTTGGGCATCTTCGTCACCGCCGTCGCGCCGGGATCGTTCCGGACTGATTGGGCTGGCCGGTCGATGGTCCGGACGCCGCGTTCGATCCCGGACTATGACCCGCTCTTCGATCCAATCAGAAAAGCGCGCGAAGAAAAAAGCGGCAAGCAGTTGGGCGATCCTGCGAAGGCGGCGCGCGCGATGCTATCGGTGATTGATAGCGACAATCCGCCGGCGCATCTGCTGCTGGGCAGTGATGCGCTTGGCCTCGTGCGCGAGAAACTCTCGGCCATCGGCGGGGAAATCGACGCGTGGGAGGCTGTCAGCCGATCGACGGATGGCTAGCGTGTGTCGTCGTGCCGGCTTGCTCGCAAGGTGTCGATCTCACAAGTACTCAACATTCCCGTCGACACTGATCGCCTGCCCAGTAATATTGCCGCCAGCCGGCGACGCAAGGAATAACGTCATCGCAGCAATATCATCGACCGTCACCATCCGGCGCAACGAAATCTTCTTCAGGTACTCGTCGCGCATCGCATCGAACGAAATACCGAGCGCGTCGGCGCGCGCGGCGATCACCTTGCTCATCCGCTCGCCTTCCACCACGCCCGGCAAAATCGCGTTCACACGAATATTGCTCGGGCCCAGTTCGGCCGCCAAAGATTTCATCAATCCCACGATCGCCCATTTCGTCGACGCATACGGCGTTCGAAACGGATAGCCAAGACGTCCCGCCACCGAAGACATTGCGATGATGCTCGCGCAGTCCGACGTCTCCTTCAGAACGGGCACCGCCTTGCGCAGAAAATAGAACTGGCTGTTGAGATTGGTGGACACCGTGCTTTCCCACTGCGCAGGATCGAGATCTTCGACTGCGCCCGTCGGCCCCGCAATGCCCGCGTTGTTGATGAGCACATCGAGTCCGCCGAGCTTCTGCCGCGCATCGTCGATGACGGCATCGACTTGCGCCCGGTCCGACACGTCGGCGATACCCGCGTGAAGGTCAGGCAACCGGGATTTGACGCTAGCGACAGCCGCCGCATTCACGTCGCAGATATAAACCTTCGCCTGCGCCTGTACGAATGCTTCAGCGATTGCCGCGCCAATTCCCGCCGCGCCCGCCGATACGAATACACGCAACCCGGCGCGCGGTTTTAAGAGATCAATGATATTCATGCCGCTACCTCTTCACTATTTGCAAACGGATCACAAGGTCAATCCGCCCGTCGCTTCGATCACTGCGCCGTTGATATAGCTCGCTTCCTCGCTTGCCAGAAACGCGTAAATATTCGCGATCTCTTCGGGCTTGCCGAGCCGGCGCAGCGGCACGTCTTCGCGCATCTTCGCGAGCACGTCCTCAGGAATGGTCTTGAGAATAGGCGTGTCGATGAAGCCAGGCGCAACCGCGTTGACACGGATACCCTTCGGACCCAGCTCGCGACTCCACGTTTTCGTGAAACCGATCACGCCGAACTTGGCCGCTGCATAGTTCGTCTGCCCGTAGTTACCGTAAATGCCCACGACAGAGCTTGCGTTCAGGATGACGCCGGAACCTTGCGCGATCATCGAATCGACGACGGCCTGGGCGGTATGAAAGACACCGCGAAGGTTGACATCGATCACATCTTCGAACTGCTGCAACGTCATCTTCTGCAAGCGCGCATCGCGTGTGATGCCCGCATTGTTCACGACGACGTCGACGCGGCCATATGTGTCGCGCACTTTGGAGACCATCTGATCGACTTGCGCACGTTGCGTAACATCGACGGCGAAAGCGCCCGCCTTCGCACCCGCTTCCCGGCACATATGCGCGACTGTTTCGACAGCATCGAGATTCATGTCGCACGCGATCACGACGGCGCCTTCGCGCGCGAACTTCAATGCGGTTGCTGCACCGATCCCCTGCCCCGCGCCCGTGATGATCGCAACTTTTCCGTTCAACTTCATTGTTGGTTTATTCCTTCCAGAAAACGCAAACCCGACTATGACTTCATCTGTGCGGCCGGCTCGCGCGACGACTCTACACGATCCTCGCCGCGAATCGCTCTCGCCAGCAACGGCACCAGTGCGAGGCCGAGCACTGCTGCGACCAGGATCACCGTGAAGCCGGCATCGCTTCGGCCGGACGACGTTTCCGCCATTCCGAACAGATACGGTCCAACAAACCCGCCGATCAAACCGATCGTGTTGATGAACGCGAGACCCGCTGCAGCCTGGATGCCTTGCAGACGCTTCATCGCGATGGCCCAATAGGACGGCAACACGCCGCCGCCGAAGAATGCAGTCACCGTAAGCAGGCAGATACGCGCAGCAGGAGTCGTCACCGCGAGATAAACGCAAGCGCCTACGACAAGCCCTGCCGTGAGCACGCCGAGAAACACGCAATCGCTATTCACGCGCCGGTGGATGCGCGGCAGAATCAGCACGCCAAGCAGAAAGCCGAGTCCGACGCTTGCGGCCAGAAAGCCGATCACAAGCGGCGAATCGACATGCATCTGGTGGACGATGGCAGGTGCAAAAAAGTACAGCCCCACGAACGCCACCTGATTCAGAAAATAGATCAAACCGATCAGTACGGTAGTGGGCCGTTTGAGCGCGGCAATCCAGTTTGCGGACGAGTACTCCGCACTTCCATGTACGTCGATGACAGCATGCGCTTCGAGCACGTCGCGCTCGGCCGCCGACAGCCACCGTGCATCTCGCGGCCGCTCCGGCATCGCAAAGAACAGCACGATGCCAACGATCACGCTAGGAATGCCTTCGATCATGAACATCCATTGCCAGCCATGCAGTCCGCCGAATCCATCCAGTTGCATCAGCGCGCCGCCCAGCGGATTGCCGAGCATCAGTGCGAGCGCGGGTGCAATGTAGATCCAGCCGACCACGACAGGCCGGTCATGCGGCGCGAACCACAGCGTCACCATATACATCAGCGCGGGAAAAAGCCCCGCTTCCGCGATGCCTAGCAGAACGCGCAACACATAGAACGATGACGTGCCCTGCACGAACATCATCGCGGTCGACAGGATGCCCCACGTCACCGCGATGCGCGCGATCCAGCGTCGCGGGCCGACACGGTGAGCCGCCAGATTGCTCGGCACTTCGAGCAACGCGTAGCCGAGAAAGAAAATGCCCGAGCCGAAACCGTAGGCGGCGGCACTGATGCCGACATCTGCCGCGAGCTGCATCTTCGCGAGCGCAACATTCGTGCGATCGAGAAAGGACATGAAGTAGATCGCGCACATCAGCGGGATCAGCCTGAGCATCGCCTTGTGCGTGGCAATGCGATGCAGCTGTTCAACGCGATGGTCGATGGAAGTAGTGTCCATGACGTCGTCTCCAATATTTTTTGAACGGGTCTGTTCTTTTGTTAGCGTCAGCCTAGAGCGTTACCTGGTCGGCGCCTTTCAGTCCGAGCATCTTGCGGGCGTCCGTGGGCGTCGCGATCTCAAACGACAGTTCTTCGAGAATGCGGCGGATTTTACGGACCTGTTGCGCGTTGGTCTCCGCCTTCACACCCTTCGAGAGATACACGCTGTCTTCAAGACCCACGCGTACATTGCCGCCCAGGATCGCGCTCATGGTGACGAGGGGCATCTGGTGACGCCCCGCGCCGAGAACCGAGAATTGATAGTTCTCGCGGCCAAACAACCTGTCTGCCGTGGAGCGCATCACGACCATGTTTTCCGGGTCCGTGCCCAACCCGCCCAGAATGCCGAATACCGATTGAATGAAGAACGGCGGCTTAACGAGCCCTTGTTCGACGAAATGCGCAAGGTTGTACAGATGCCCCACGTCATAGCACTCGAATTCGAATCGCGTGCCGTTGTCTCCCAGTTCCAGAAGAATGTTGCGAATGTCCTTAAAGGTATTGCGGAAGATCATGTCTTCCATTCCTTCGACGTAATCCTTCTCCCAGCCATAGCGCCACGACGAAATCTTCGCGGCAACGGGATGAATCGAGAAGTTCATCGAGCCCATGTTCAACGAACACATTTCGGGCTTTGCGAGTCGCGGATACGCGAGACGTTCTTCGAGCGTCATGCGCGTGCTGCCGCCTGTCGTGATGTTGATGACGGCGTCCGTCGCTTCAGCGATTGCGGGCACGAAAGCCTTGAAGATCTCCGGGCTCGGCGTGGGGCGGCCGTCATTGGGATCGCGTGCGTGCAGATGGATGATCGCGGCCCCGGCTTCAGCTGCTTCGATGGCCTGATCCCGGATTTGCGCGGGCGTGATGGGGAGATGTTCGGACATCGACGGCACGTGGGTCGCGCCCGTGATCGCACACGAAATGATGACCTTGCGGCTGGTGTCGCTCATTGGGAAATCCTGATCTGTTCGGCGTGCGCGGCGCTTCGTCCCTGCGCCATGAACGGACGCCGCGCACGCTGTCTCCGAGGTGGTATCGATGCGCTGGCAGTCCGCGGACGCAGCGCTTGTGATACCGATAGTAGTGGGATACGATGGCGCCCGTAAGGTCATTTACGGACACGAGGATGTCTTCGAAGGACATTCTGTGGAGCAACTCTTGGCATCGACTCGCCCCCTGATCAACGAGCGCAGTTACGCGCCGTACAAAATCGCCGCACTGGTTGAAGTGCTCGCGGAGCAAGGCATTGCGCCCCAAGATAGCCTGAAGGGCAGCGGCCTGAGCGTCGATCAACTCAACGACGCGTCGGTGATGACGTCGGTGCGTCAATACGCGATCGTGGCCCGCAACGCGGTGCTGTTATCGACCGATCCGGCCACGCCGTTCAAGACCGGCTCGCGACTGCATTTGTCCGCGTATGGCATGTACGGTTATGCGCTGATGTCGTGTCTTTCGTTGCGTGACTACTTCCGGCTTGGCGTCAAATATCATCGGCTTGCAACGCCGACGGTGACCATTGATTGGACCGAGTATCCGGATCGCGCCGTGTGGTCGTTTCCCGATGCGTTCGTTTCGAGCCCGTCGCGCGAGTTGCGCGAGTTCATCATCGAGCAGCAATTCACGCAGCACGTCACGCATCTTCAGGATGTCGCGGGTCATAGCTGTCCGCCGGTCATGGCGTGTTTTTCTTATCCGGCGCCTGCGCATGCCGATCTTTATCCGCAGTATCTGGGCTGCCCGTGTTTTTTCGATGCGCCGCAGTGCGAGCTTGTTTACGACAGCGCGATACTGAACCAGAAGCCGCAGCTTGCGCATAAGCTGATGGCAACGCTGCTGCAGGATACGTGCGATCGTTTGATCGGGCAGGCAAAGACTTCCGTCGGAACGTCTGGCGAGGTCTATCAGGTTCTCATGAGCACGCCTGGCGTTTTTCCCGGCATGGAAGAAGTGGCAACGCGGCTCAACATGACGAGCCGCACCTTGCGGAGGCATCTCGAAGCGGAAGGAACTTCTTTCGTTGCGATCGTCGATGATGTGCGTTGCTCGCTCGCGCTGGAGTATTTGCAATCGACGAAGATGAGTACCGATGATGTCGCAATGCTTCTAGGGTTTAGCGATGCCGCTAATTTTCGCCGCGCGTTGAAGCGGTGGACGGGGAAAGGGCCGGGGGAGTTGAGGAAGTAGCGGTGCGCGGGCTGTTTGGCGTGGTTTTGTCTGCGACGCTGGGTTGTTTGTGCTTGGCTTTGCGCTGGCATCTGCGTTACGGTCTTTGCGGTGCATGCGTTGGCCGTGTGCGAGGCGGTAGTTGTCTGCGACGGCCGGTTGGTTTGCTTCGGGTTTTACTTGGCATCCGCGTTATGCCTTCGTGCTTCATGCGTCGCCCCTGCGCGGGGCGGCAACTACTTTGTCTGCGACGGCCGGTTGGTTTGCTTCCGGTTTCGCTGGCATCCGTGTATTGCCTTCGTGCTTCACGCGTCGCCCCTGTGCGGGGCGGCACCTACTTTTCTTTGCCGCCGCAAAGAAAAGTAGGCAAAAGAAAGCGGCTCACACCGCTAATTCTTGTGTTTGCCTGAGGGCCCCCAAAGGTTCCTACGCTTCACACGGCAATCACGTGACCCATATTCGTTGCCAACGCTCTTGGGGTGCGCCTCACCCGCTTCACGCACCCGCATTACGGCATGCCGTGCCAGATAGTCCACCGCCGCCCAGGTGGCAAACTGTGTGTAGGCCGTAGCACCTCACACGCCTCACTTCGGACCCGATTGCGCACGCGTTCCACCCTGTAAGAGCGCCAGGCTATACGCCGCGACAACCTACACACAGTTTGCCACCTGGGCGGCGCAAACCATTCGCTGCCACTCGCCCTTGTGCGGGTGTTTGAAGTGGGTGAGGCGCTCATTCGAAGCGTTGGCAACGAACGCGAACAGAAATGCTGCCGTGTGAGGCGTAAGACCCTTTGGGGGCCCTCAGGCAGGAAGAAGAGTTGGCGGTGTTAGCCGCTTTCTTTTGCCTACTTTTCTTTGCGGCGGCAAAGAAAAGTAGGTGCCGCCCCGCACAGGGGCGACGCGTGAAGCAAGCTAACAAATCGCGGATGCCAGCGCAAACACAAGCAAACCAACCGGCCGTCGCAGGCGAAAAAGTCCCGCACCACCCGACTTCCCGTCCTACAAAAACCCTTCCCGAGAAGTCTTCTCGATCGTCACATCATACCGACCGCCCATACCACCGAGCGCCACCGTCGCGCGCTTTGCGCATTCGAGCAAGGCGATCAGCGCACCCGTAATAGTCGACGCCATGTCAAACCGCGCTTTAGGCCCAGACAACGCCAGCGCCCCCACCAACTCTCCCGATGCCCCAAAAACAGGAACCGACACGGACGCCGTTTCAGGATCACGCTCTCCATGGGAAACAGCCCACAACCGCTCACGCACCTCGTCCCAACGAGGATCAAGCGTATCCGTAAACGCCAGCAGGACTTTGCCCGACGCCCCCTTGTCGATCGGAAACTCTTCGCCGACGCGAATCGACACGCGCACTGCACGCGAAGGTTCGACACGGAACAGCACCAGCCTCCGGTCGCCCTGCCGCACATACAAAGACGCGGTCTCCCCGAGGTCCCGGCTCAGTTGCTGAAGAATCGGCTCGATAACCGGCCCCACCTGAAACGAGCGCTGATAGAGCGCCGCAAGCCGCAAGGGCTGCGGCCCAATCGCGTACTGTCCGTCGCTCAGTCTGCGGATGAATCCACCGTGTTCCAGTGCGCCAAGCAGACGCAGTACCGTGCTCTTGTACAGATCGGTGCGACGTGAGAGTTCTGCGAGCGACAACCGGTCATCGGTCGGCCCGAAGGCGTTGAGAATCGCGAACGCGCGATCGAGTACCGCCACACCGCTGGACCCATCGTTTGGGGCGACAGCCTCCGATGGTGACGCTTCCTGCATTTCGCTGGGCACGGCCGTTTCCTTATCAGGTCTTTGCGTTGAATCGACTGTATCGTTCTATCACGCAGAACGCAAGTTTCATAAATCCGCAAATTTCCGGGTTTACCCACCTTAAATTGCCCTGTTTTTGCTCCTATAGTTCTATTTGATAGAACATCATTCCGTCTAACAGAACACTCGAAAGGAGTTTACCTTGAACACTTCCCCCGCTCCCTCGGTCCTTGTCAGCGAAGTGGGCCCGCGCGACGGCCTCCAGAGCATCAGGCGCGTGATGCCGACCGCTGCGAAGCTTCGCTGGATTTCCGCGCTGGCCGCCGCGGGGCTGAAGGAGATCGAGGTCGGCTCTTTCGTGCCGCCAAAACTGCTTCCCCAGATGGCCGACATTCGTGAAGTCGTGGCTCATGCACTCACCATCCCCGGCCTTCACGTCGCCGTGCTTGCGCCAAACCTTCGCGGATCGCAAAGCGCCTTCGAAGCCGGCGTGCATAAGCTCACGTTGCCGGTGTCAGTGACCGACGAGCATTCGATGGCCAACATCCGCAAGACGACCGCACAGATGATCGACGAGGTGCGCGAGATCGTCGCGTTACGCGACGCGCAGTTCCCCGGTGTGCAGATCGAAGCGGGCGTATCTGTCGCGTTCGGTTGCACGATCGCGGGCGCGGTGAGCGACGACCAGACGATGCGGATGTGTGTCGCGATGGCCGCGTGCGGTGTGGACGAAGTGGGCTTGTCCGATACCAGCGGCTATGCAAACCCCGCGCAGGTCCGCCGTCTGTTCCGGCGCTTGCAAACCGAACTTGGCACCAGGGCAGGCGGCGCCCACTTCCACAACACGCGCGGTCAGGGACTGGCGAACGTCGTCGCTGCGCTCGATGCAGGCGTGACAACCATCGACGCGAGCCAGGCGGGTCTGGGCGGCTGTCCCTACGCGCCCGGTGCAACCGGCAACATCGTCACGGAAGACCTTGCCTTCCTGCTCGAAGCAATGGGCTACGACACGGGTATCGACATTGACGCGCTCGTCGCCGCCCGAGCAATTCTCGCGGAAGCGCTGCCGGGCGAAGCGTTGTACGGGCATGTGCCGGACGCGGGGTTGCCGAAGGGATTCGGCTACGCAGATGGGCGTACACCGAGCGCGCCGCAACCGGAAGGATGTTTGCTGGGAGTCGCGCAATGAGTTCGAATCAATCGAATCAATCCCTGCCCTACAGCGGCGTGCGTGTGATCGAAATGACGCACATGGTGATGGGACCGACCTGCGGCATGGTGCTGGCTGACCTTGGCGCGGAAGTGATCAAGGTCGAGCCGATTGCAGGCGACAGCACGCGTTCCCTGCGTGGATCCGGGGCAGGCTTTTTCAGCACGTTCAACCGGAACAAGAAAAGCATTGCCGTAGACGTAAAAGATCCTCGCGGGATTGAAATCGTCCACAAGCTGCTCGCGAGCGCTGACATCTTCAGCGAGAACTTCAAGAGCGGCACGATGGACAGACTCGGGCTCGGATATCCAGCGCTGTCGAAGCTCAATCCGCGTTTGATCTATGTCTCGCACAAGGGCTTTCTTCCCGGTCCGTACGATCATCGGACCGCGCTCGACGAAGTCGTGCAGATGATGGGCGGCCTTGCGTACATGACGGGGCCCGAGGGGCGGCCGCTGCGTGCGGGCACCAGCGTCAACGACATCATGGGCGGCATGTTCGGCGCTATCGGTGCGATGGCGGCACTTGCGCAGCGTGAGCGCACTGGCAGGGGACAGGAAGTCCAGAGCGCACTGTTCGAAAATAACGTGTTCCTCGTCGCGCAGCACATGATGCAGTACGCAGTGACGGGGCAGGCTGCGTCACCGATGCCGAGCCGTATATCCGCATGGGCTGTGTACGACGTCTTTTCCGTCAGGGACGGCGAACAGATTTTTCTGGCGGTCGTGTCGGACACGCAATGGGCCCTGTTCTGCGATGCCTTTGATCTTGCCGAACTGAAGTCAGACGAACGGATTGCCACCAACAATCAACGGGTCCAGGCTCGCGACTGGTTGCTGCCGCGATTGCGCCAGCACATGGAGGCGTTCAGCGCGACGGAGATCAGCGCCATCTTCGAACGTATCGGCTTGCCCTATGCGCCGATTACCAGGCCGCAAGACCTGTTCGACGATCCGCATCTGCTCGCGACGGGCGGGCTCGCCGAAGTGACGTTGCCGCCCGATGCAAGCGGAGCGGGAGAGCCGGTCTCCACGCGCACTGCATTGCTCCCGCTGACGTTAGCAGGTGAGCGGTTGCGGCTTCGCGCAGCGCCGCCCGCGCTCGGGCAGGACACACAGTCGCTGCTATCGCAGCTCGGCTATACCGATGACGAACTCAGACAACTGGTCGATGCCGGTGTCGTCGGATGCCAGAACCGCCCGTCGGGCGACGCGTCGAGTCCTTCGCCCAATGAGCTTGCCAGCGCCTGACGCCTGAAGCCTGACGACGCACCCATCGCGCAGAAACACAGCACCGCGCCGACCGCCTTGCGGTCAGGCCCGGCCAGTGAATTGTCTGGAGACGACAATGACATCCATTTCCTCGAGCGTGACGGCTGACACCCCCGCCAGCCTCGAACAGCAGGCGGTCAGAAAAGCTGCATGGCGCTTTATCCCGCTGCTCGCACTCGCCTACTTTTTCAACTATCTGGATCGTACGAGCGTCGGTTTTGCGGCGCTGACGATGAACCGCGACCTTGGGCTGACTGCAACGCAGTTCGGCTGGGGAGCCGGGATCATGTTTGCCGGCTATTGCCTCTGCGAGGTGCCCAGCAATCTGGCGCTATACCGCTTCGGCGCGCGGCGCTGGCTGGCCCGCATCATGATTACGTGGGGGCTGTTGGCCGCAGCCACGGCGCTCGCCGCCGGACCGACCAGCTTCTACGTGATCCGTCTGCTGCTCGGCATCGGTGAAGCCGGCTTCTTTCCGGGCGTCATATTCTTCCTTGCCGTCTGGTTCCCCGCCAGCTACCGCACCCGTGTGCTTGCATGGTTCACTGTCTCGACTCCGCTGTCTTCGCTCGTCGGCGGTCCGTTGTCGTCGTGGCTGCTTCACATGGATGGCTTACTCGGTTTGGCAGGCTGGAAGTGGATGTTCATCGTCGAAGGTCTCCCGGCGTGCGTGCTCGGATACCTCGTGCTGAAAATGCTTGCGGACAAGCCCGCCGATGCCACATGGCTTTCGCCGGAAGAGCGGCTCGCACTGCAAAGCGCATTCGATCGCGAGGGTTCATCCGGTCAGAAGAAGAAGGATTTTCGCGCGGCGCTCAAGGACGTGCGCGTCTATCTCCTGGCGATGATCTCGTTTGGCTTTACGATGGGCTCTTACGGCATCGGCATCTGGTTGCCCCAGATGCTCAAGGCGCACGGCATGAGCGTGACGCAAACCGGCTGGGTCTCTGCCGTGCCGTATTTCTTTGCCACCATCGCGTTGCTCTGGTGGGCGAAACGGGTCGATCGTCGCGGCGGACATATTGCAAACCTCGCTGCGGGTCTGCTGGTCGGCGCGGTCGCGCTCGGTGTCTCGACATACTTTCATCAACTGTTGCCCGCGATGACCGGCATCACGCTGGCACTGATCGGCACGATTGCTGGCCGCACGATTTTCTACACGCTGCCGGCCCGATTCCTGTCCGGTCAGGCAGCCGCCGGCGGACTCGCGCTGATCAATTCGATCGGCGCACTTGGGGGCTTCGCGGGTCCGTATCTGGTCGGCTATCTGAAGGACAGCTTTGGAACCTACACGGCCGGGATGTTTGGTCTCGCTGTCGTGCTCGGGTTGACGACGTTGCTGACGCTCTCCCTTTATGCCTTCAATCGGGGTGAGCGATGACAGTAACGATTGATTCGCCGATGCGCCGCCAGTTGCTTCGTGCCGCCGCTGCATCGATCGCCATCCCCGTCCTGGCCAAACATGCAATCGCCAACGAAGAGACGCGTCCCATGAATCCGACCAGCAACTATCTGCCCGTTCGATCCGAATGGCTCGCCTCGGGAACGGAAGCGGCGCTTGAACCGGACATGCCGATCATCGACGCGCATCATCATTTCTATGATCGTCCGGGCTGGACCTACCTGCTCGACGAGTACCTTCGCGACGCACAGTCCGGGCATAACATCACGGCGTCCGTGTACATGCAGGCACTCACCCGTTACAGGCAGTCGGGCCCCGATGCATTGAGGCCAGTCGGCGAGGTGGAATACGTGACAGCCGCAACCGCGCCGACGCAGGGCGGCAGGCCACAGGTCGCAAAGGGCATTGTCGGCTATGCCGATCTTCGTCGCGGTGCGGCGGTGCGCGAAGTGCTCGAAGCGCATCTCCAGGCCGGACAGGGACGGTTCAGGGGCGTACGGCATCTCGTGACGTGGGATGCTGACCAGACACTGGTGAATCCTGTCTCGGCGGCGCCACGTGGATTGCTGCTCGACCGGGACTACCGCGCGGGCGTGGCACAGTTGGGGCCGCTGGGTCTGTCGTATGACGCATGGCTTTTTTTCCCGCAACTTCCCGAGTTATTCGACCTTGCGAAGGCTTATCCCGACGTGCCCGTCATCATCAATCATTGCGGCGGCGTCGTGCGGATTGCCAGCTACGAAGATAAGCAGAAAGAGGTGTTCGAAAGCTGGTCCCAGTCCATGCGCAAGCTGGCGCAACTGCCTAACGTCTATGTCAAGGTCGGCGGGCTGGGGATGCGGATCAACGGTTTTGACTTCGAGAAGGGCGAGCGGCCACCGTCGTCAACGCAACTCGCCGAAGCGTGGAAGCCGTGGATGCATACCTGCATCGAACTGTTCGGCGCGAATCGATGCATGTTCGAGAGCAACTTCCCGGTCGACAAGGGCTCGTACCCGTACAGCAACGGCTGGAACGCATTCAAACGATTGACAGCGCAGGCGAGCCACGGCGAGCGCGAAGCGTTGTTCCGGTGTACGGTGAGCAACGTGTATCGCCTTGGCTGATCGTAGCCGCGAGTCGATTCAGACTTTGGCGCGCAGAGCGACTACGGCGTACCTGACGAAGGCCCGCCGTCCCGCACCGCGACGGGAAGACGGGCGACGAACACCCAATCCATATAGGTTTTCGCGTCGTTGAACCCGCGAAATTCGCCTGGAAAATGCGCGATCTGAATGGGTCGCGCATGAGACACGCTATGAACGCCGACGATGGTCTGTCCATCCGGCGATCTGACTAACTCCCAGTCGGCCTTGCCCGTCATCGGGTCCGCATACAGCTTGCGCAGGTGCCGCACGACGTTGGGATAACGCGGGTCGCGCACGAGGTCGTCGAGCGTGCGCGGCTGGTTCGGCTGACCCACGGGCGTCGCCAATGCATAGCTCAGCAACGCGCGCTGAAACTCGCCGCCGACGAACAGCAGTTCCTGTTCGGCCACGCGCCGCTGATAGACGGCACCAAGCTGCGCCGTAGCGGCAGCCGCCACGCCGATGATCGAGATCAGGATCAGCAGCGCGAGATACGCGTAACCCTGTTGCGCATTGCGCCGCCTGCGAACTCTTCCCCTTCGCATCGCTATTGCGCCTCGTATGGCTTGCCGTTGCTATCCGCGCCCTGCGCGCCGCTTTTGATGTCGTAGACCTTGCCGGGAAACGGCTCGTCGGGCGGCACGATGTGCCAGGTCGTCGCGCTGTCGGTGATGGGATCGATGGGCAGCGAACGCAAATAGTGTTTCTCGACGAGTTCTTCCAGCGAGTCCGGATAACGCCCGGCATCGCCATAAAACCGGTCGATCGCATCGCGCGTCGCGAGCAGATTCTGCGCGAGGATCTTTTCTTTCGATGCGTCTATCGAATGGAAGTAGTTCGGCAACGCGATCGTGAGCATCAGCGCGATCACCGACAGCACGATCAGGAGTTCGATCAGCGTAAAGCCTCTCGCGATACGCACGCGTGCGGTCATCGACGTCACCATTTGCGGTAGGCGATGCCATTGAGTCCGATGCCCGTGGAAGTCGAATAGACGTCGTACACGTCGTCGCCTTCCTGCGGATCATCGGCTTCGCTCGCGTAGGCGCGCTTGCCCCACGTGGCCGCGTCGCCGAGTTGCGCGTCGGGGTTCATCGGATCGCGCGGAATGCGGCGCAGGAAGTACAGCTTGTGTCCTTTCGGATCGGTCTGGTCTTTCACGCCGTCGACGAGTACATCGAGGCCCGTCGGATAGCCCGTCGCGCCCGCCTCTTTGGCGATGCGCCCTTCCTTGCTCGCGGACTTGTACGCATCGATGGCGTTGCGAATTTCGTGCAGCGCGACGCGCAGTTCCTGCTCGCGCTCGCGTTGACGCATGACTTGCGCAACGGGCACCGTCATGCAGGCGAGCACGCCGAGAATCGCAAGCGTGACGAGCAGCTCGATCAGCGTGAAGCCGCCCGTTGCCTTCCGACGTGCTGTCATACGCGCGACGTCGTGCGTCATCGCGCCCCCACGCTCAGGCTGTACGCGGACGGCGGCGGCATCGTGACTGTCTGGCCGCTTACGCCGAGCACGGAGCCGGGTTGGACCTGGATCGACGTCTGCGCGGCGGGCGCCAGCGCCTTGAAGCTCAGCACGGCGAAGGTGGCCTGTGCGGAGCCGCCCGTGCCGCCCGGCGACGAGTCGGCCAGAATCAGCTGGCCGCCCTGCGCGACGCGGTTCGAGAAGCTCGTCTGCGCGCCGCCCTGTTTGAGGAAGTCGCCTTCCGTCACGCCCGTGAACTGCAATTTCGACACGTCGTAGCTCACGGTCGCGGACGCGCTCGTCACGGGTTGATCCGCCTGCATCAGCAACGCGACGGTGACCGAGTCGCCCGTCTTCACCTGCGGCGGCCCCTGGATCGACATTTCAGCCGTGCCCGGCGTGCCCGCGCCGCCGACGAGCGGCGTCGTGTCGCCGCCGAGATAGGCGCCCGCTCCTGCACCGTATGCGTTCGATCCCGCGCCGTACGCGCCAGATGATCCATACGCGCCGTATGCGCCCGTTTGCGGCGTGTTCGATCCGCCGCGCTGGCCGGACGTGCCAAAGTCCGCAGCCTGCGTGTTGGACGATGAACCGTTGGAAGGCGCGGGCGTAACGATTCCGTTCGACTTGATCATGCTCTGCATGTTCGTCTCCGTGCCGGACGTGAAGTACGCCAGCGACGCATCCGGGTGCCGGATATTGCGAACCAGGTGCGGCGTGATCGACAGGACGATTTCGGTGTTCTTGTCATCGTCAGTGGTCGCTCCGAACAGGCGGCCCAGCACGGGCATCTGTCCGAGGCCGGGAATCTTGTTGCCGGAAGTGCGTTCCTGACTGTCGATCAAACCCGCCAGCACGTCCGTCTCGCCGTTCTTCAACTGCAGCACGGTGCTGGCCGTGCGCGTGCCGATCTCATACGCCGTCGTGCCCGACGAACCCGTGACCTGGTTGAGCAGGCTGCTGACTTCGAGCGCCACCTTGATGCCGACCGTGTCGTCGAGATAGATGGTCGGCTCGACGTTCAGCGTCAGGCCGATGTCGAGATAGTTGATCGACTGCGAGACGAAGCCCGTTGATGTCGCCGTCGACGTGATGTTCGGCACGCGCTCGCCGATCAGGATCTTGGCCTTCTCGTGATTGCGCACGCGGATGCGCGGGTTGGTCAGCAGCTTCGCGTTCGAATCCTGGCGGTTCGCGTTCACGGTCGCCTGCAGCGACGAAACACCGACCGTGCGCGAAGTCTGATTCAGCAGATCGTGCAACGACAGCGCGGGAGAAGAACCCGAGCCGCCGGAAGACGAGGAACCAAAAGACGAACCGGACGATCCGCCGCCCGACGAGATCGCACCGAACGCGCTGCCCGCTGCCGTCGGCGTGAACGTGATGGACGACGGCCATGCGATGCCGAGATCCTGCATGCTGTTGCGCTGCACTTCCAGCACTTCGACTTCCAGCATCACTTCCGGCTCGGGCACGTCTTCTAACGCGACGAGCTTTTCGGCCATCCGGATCGCGTCGGGCGTGTCGCGCACGATCACGACGTTGAGCTTTTCATCGGCGACGACATCGTGCGACTTGACGATCGTCTTCAGCGTGTTGGCCACCGTCTTCGCGTCCGCATTCGACAGGAAGAAGGTGCGCACGGCCAGTTCCTGATAGTCCTTCAGCTTGGCGGGCGTGTTCGGATAGATCAGCACCGTGTTTTCGTCGAGCACCTGCTGCGCGAGCTGATTCGTCGCGAGCACGTAGCGCACGGCTGCCTCGATGGTGCTGTTACGCAGATAGATCGATGTGCGCTGATCGGTCTTGACGTCCTTGTCGAACAGAAAGTTGAGCCCCGCGCTGCGCGAGATCACTTCGAATACCTGCTTGAGCGGCGCATCCTTGAAGTCGATCCGGACCGGCTTGCGATAGGCACTTGCAAGCGCGGCTTCGACGCGCAGAAAGCCCGTGTCGGCGTTCAGCTTGCGCTGCAATGCCAGCGCGCGGGGATGCGCGGGCGCTTCCGTCAACACCTTCGCTATCAGGCCGCGCGCGCTGTCGCTATCCTTCGCGGCCAGCATTTCCGCGCGCTCGACGAGTCCATCGATCCGCGCCGCGCCTTCAAGTGCGGCGATGCCGGAGAGCGCGCGTTCGTTGGCGGGGTCGATGGTCAGCGCGTGCTGATACGACTTGCGCGCCGCCGCGCGCGCGCCGCCTGCCGCAAGGCGGTCGCCTTCCTCGTCGAAGCGCGCGACGGCACTCTCGCGCTCCGCGAGCCAGGCCGCGCGGTAATGCGCGTCGTGGGGATCTTGCGTGACGGCTTGCTGCAGCTTCGCCAGCCCTTCGTCGACCTTGCCCTGCGCAACGAGGTCCTTGCCGTCGCGGTATGCGCGTTCCGCCGCGCAGCCCGTCAGCATGATCGGCACGGCGACGAGCAGCGCGAGCATGCGCGCGTGACGCGCCGCGAAACGGCACAGACCGCGTCGCGTGAATGATGTTGCAAGTGGCGTAGCCAACTGTTCACTTCCTTTGGTTGCGTTCATCAGTCGGCGCTGCCGATATCTATCGTCTGAACCAGTTTCAGCGGCAGGTAGACGAGCGTCATGGTCGGCGGCTTGATGGCGTCGACGCGATACGATCCGTCGATCACCATCTGATCGCGCACGATCAGCGTTTCGTCGCCGCGCGTCAGATACACCTCCCAGTTGCCGTCGGCGCCCTGCTTGCCGAGATAGGTGAACGGCAGGCTGGGCACAGCCGGTTCCGACGGCAGTGGCGGTATCTCCGCGCCTGCGGGCGCTGCGGACGGTAGCGGCGGCGCCATCGAGCGGCTACCGAATAGCTCATGGTGTTCGCTCGTGGCCGCGCCGATGAGTTCGGTGCGCGCGCGCAGCGCCGCAATGCCGACAGTCTCTGCGCCCGCCGCTCGCACGGATGGCGTCGCCGCGTGCGGCACGGCTTCGACGACCTGATCCGCCGGATTCGTGCGGCCGAATGCGAGCAGCGCCGCGCATAGCAGAAACACCAGCGCGAGAATTATGTGCTTGCGCTTCATCGCCGCACCTCACCGGTATCGACACGCACATCCGACGACGCGGCGGGACGCAGAAAGACCGTGAAGCGCAGGCTCGCCTCGACGGCGGTGTCGTTCGCCGAGCTGCGCCTGAAGCGCATGTCATCGAGCGCGGCGTACGGAACCGTCAGCAGAACCTTTTCGCAAAAGCGCCTCAGATGCACGTAGTCGCCCTTCACGGGCAGGACGATCGTGTAGGTCTCGAAGCGCCCGGCGGTATCGCGAGCGGGTTTGTACTCGGCTTTGTCCAGCGTGACGCCCGTCTCGTCGGCGGCGTCGAACAGATGAGCGACGATCTGCTCGCTATGCGCCGCATCGCCGAGTGCTGCATAGAAGGCCGTCAAGCGCGCGGCGGCCATCGCCGGCGCGGTGACGATGGGCTTCGGCGGCGGCGCGGAGCGCGCACGCGCAACGGCATGCGCCTGCTGATCGATACGCGACGCGAGCGCCGGCAACAGCGCGAACCACAACGCGGCGGCACCCAGCACGAGCGCGCCTGCCAGCACGGCGACCACGCCCGATCGACGCGACGCGAGCAGCAGACGCAGCAGCATCCGCGCGACATTTGGCATGCTCACGACTGCGCCCTCCGCCACTGCGCTTCGATCTGAAAGCGGATGACGCCATCCATGCCGTCGCGCATGCGTTCGTGCCTGACCAGTGTGACGCGCTCGAACAGGGGCTGCTGCTCCAGCTGTGTCAGATAGTCAATCATGTCCTTGCTGCTGCCGCACTCGGCTTCGATCTTGAGCTGCGCGCGACCCGGTTCGGGCGTGATCGACAGCAACGCGACCTGCGAAGGCGTGGCGGATTCGACAGCATCGAGGATGCTGCCCCACGGCAGGTTGAGGCGCGTCACGGCGGCATTGACGGCGGCCGCCTGCTTCGCATCGATGGGCGCGTTCGACGATGCGCCCGAAGCGCGAGCCATACGTTCCGTGCGCGACGTGAGACGCGCTGTTTCGGCCTGGAGCGAATCGAGATTTGCAACCAGCCTGTACGCGCGAAAGCCAGCAAGCACGCACAACAGCAGCGCGGCGAGCGCCAGCACGCGCACAACAACATGGGTGCGATACAGCGTGCGACGCCAGTTGAACGGCGCAAGGTCGATGTGCAGACGTTTCATCGTTGCGGATGCCATTGCACGCTCAAACCCACATCAGCGGATGAAGCCGGATCGGGCTGCCACTCATCGAGCGGACGACCGTGGATATGCAGCACGGAAGGCGCGGCCACGTTGTCGAGCAGCGCCGCACGTGACAACTGATCGCGCAGCCACGTCATCGACGGAATCGTTTTAGGCAGCGGCAGCGTGCGCACGGCGGCAAGACGCGGCTTCTTCGCTTCGGCAACGAGACCCAAGGTGAGCGCACTTTCGCCGAGCGTCGCGAGCCACGTGTGGGAGCCAAGGCGACGGCGCGAGCGATTCCACGCAGCGACGAAGTTCGGCATCACCGAAGCGAGGCATCCCCGCTGCGTATCCACAGCGACCTGCAAAGCCGCATGCAGACGTCGAGAAACTGCACAGGCCAGAAACGGCGCAGCGCATTGCCAGTCGGCGGCGAGATGCCAGTCCGCCAGCGGCTCGCCATACAACACCTGGAAGCGCACACCCGCAGCCGCGCGCAAGTCCTGCATGCGCCCGCCATTGGCGGGCGGCGTGACGACGAAGTAGCGCACGAGGTCGTCGTCGATCGTCACGTACACTGGCACGCGAGCGCCGCCCGCTGCGTCGAGCGCAGCCGCGATGGGCGCAGCGAGCGTATCGGACGCTGCGCCCGCAAGCGCGGGCAACGGCCGTTCGACAAGAACGGGCGTCGCCTTGCGCGAGCCGCTCACACGCAGCACAGAGACCGCGTCGCGCGACAGCCGAACCCGGCAATGTCCGCGCGGCCAGATGCGCATCAGCCTGTCACGCATTGAGCGTCACCCGCTTCACTTCCGCGAGCGTCGTCTCGCCGCGCTTCACCAGATTCAACGCGACGTCGCGCAGGCGGCGCGTGCCGTTCTTGCGCGCCACGTCCTTGATTGCGCGGATCGGCTGCTTTTCGACCACCATGTCGCGTATCTCGTCGTCGAGAATCAGGATTTCCGCAATCGCGCGGCGTCCACGGTAGCCGGTGCCGCGGCAGTCGCCGCAACCCGTTCCTTGCCGGAAATCGAAACCAGCGACGTCGGCGCGGCTCAATCCAAGACGCGCGAGTTCGGCGTCGGTGGGCATATACGGCGCGGCGCAGTGCGCGCAGTTCACGCGCATCAGACGCTGTGCCCAGATGCCGTTGAGCGCCGACACGAAGGCATACGGATCGATGCCCATGTGGCTGAAGCGGCCAAACACGTCGAACACGTTGTTCGCATGCACGGTCGTCAGCACGAGGTGGCCCGTCAGCGCCGACTGCACGGCGATCTCAGCCGTCTCGCGGTCGCGTATCTCGCCGACCATGATCTTGTCCGGATCATGGCGCAGGATCGAGCGCAGGCCGCGTGCGAACGTCAGCCCTTTTTTCTCGTTGACGGGAATCTGCAGAATGCCCGGCAACTGATATTCGACAGGGTCTTCGATCGTGATGATCTTGTCGCGGCCGTTGTGAATTTCCGTGAGCGCGGCGTAGAGGGTCGTCGTCTTGCCCGAGCCTGTCGGTCCCGTGACGAGCAGCATGCCGTACGGCTCCTCCGCCAACGCGCGCAGCGCCACCAGCGATTCGCTGTCGTAACCCAGTGCTTCGAGCGTCAGCGAGCCATACGCTTCGATCATCGCGCGCTTGTCGAGAATCCGGATCACGGCATCCTCGCCGTGAATGCTCGGCATGATCGACACGCGCAAATCGATGTCGCGCCCGCCCGCCGCGACGCGGAAGCTACCGTCCTGCGGCACGCGCCGCTCGGCGATGTCGAGTTCTGCGAGCACCTTGAGGCGCGAGATCACCTGCTCGGCCGTCTCGACACCGTTCAGCGTGGCCGCCGCGTCGAGCACGCCGTCCACGCGATACTTCAGCGCGAGACCGCTCGGCGTGCTTTCGAGGTGGATGTCGGAGGCGCCCGCTTTCAGCGCGTCGTACAGCGTCGAGTTCACCAGCTTCACTGCGGGGCTGGCCGCCTCGCTGACGGTCTCGAACGACAGCACCTGCGCCGTACGCCCTTCGGCTTGCGCTTCACTGCCGCCCGTCACGAGGCTGTCGATGGCGCGCGTCGATTCTTCCATGCGCGCGTGATACGCCTGAAGATCGGACGGCAGCGCGAGCCGGATGTCGATTGCGGCGTTAGCCTGCGCGGCGAGCCACGTTTGCAGATCGAGATCGAACGGACTTGTCACGACGCCAATGAAGCACTCGTCCGCGTCGCGCAGCAGGACGCAGCGGCGCTGCATCGCGCGCGACAGCGGCACGCGGTCGAAGGCTGGCTTGAGGGCCAGCATGTCCGCCGTTTCGATGACACGCATGTCCAGCAATTGCGCAAGCGCCTGCAGCAACTGGCGCGGCTCGACGCCCGTCAGCGTCTCCAGTTCGGCGACGATGTGGCGCTGCGTGGCTGACGCTGCCGCGCGGGCGCGCGCCAGCAGATCGGCATCGAACAACGGCGCGATGGTCTCGGGCGCGTTCATGACAGTCCTTCCGCGAGATCGAAGATCGGCATGTAGAGCAGCACGACGATGGTCCCTACAACAAGCCCGATCGCCGACATCAGCAGCGGTTCGAACATGCGCGTGAAGCGGTCGATCCAGCGGCTGATCTCGCCGTCGTAGAACGCTGCAGATTGCGTGAGCATGTTGCCGAGTTCACCCGAGCGCTCGCCGACGCGCAGCATGCGTAGCGAAATCGGCGTGGTGAGGTTTTCCGCGTGAAACGAACTGGACAGCGGCGCGCCTGCCTGAACGGCGGCGCGCGCTCGCAGCAAGCCATCGCGCAACGCGGGCGAAATCGTTCCCCCCGCCGTCTCCATCGCCGACACGATCGGGATGCCTCCTTCGAGCAACATGCCAAGCGTCAGATAGAGCCGCGAAAGCTGGTAGATGCGCAAGTGCGGACCGAGCAGCGGAAGCCGGCCCAACAGACTGACGAGTCCCACGCGCGCAATCGTGGCTCGCACGGCCGCGCCGCCTGCGATTGCAACTGCAACGGCGGCGGCAAACAAAGGCAGCCCATGCGCCGACGCAAACTTGCCCCAGTCGAGCAGTGCCTGCGACATCCACGGCAAGCTTCGGCCCGTGCCTTCATAGATCGTCGCGAAGCGCGGCACCACGAAGGTGATCAAAAAGGTCGACACGCCGCCGCCCACGATAAACAGAATGCTTGGATAGATCGCGGAACTGATGAGCTTGTTGCGCACCATGTCGATGCGCGCCTGGTAATCGACATAGCGTTGCAGCGAGCGCGGCAAGTCGCTGGTGCCCTCCGCTGCGCGCACGATGCCGACATAAAGCGGCGGGAACACGTCCGGCTGTTCGGCGAGCAGGCTCGAAAAGCGCTTGCCCTCGCGCAAGCCCGCCAGCAGCCGTTCGAGAATGCCACGCAGCCTTGCGTTGCCTTCGCGTTCGACCAGCGCTTCCAGCCCTTCGACGATCGACAGTCCCGCCATCAATAGCGCGAGCAGTTCCTGGCTGAACAGCACGAGCGAGATGCCGCCGCGCGAAGCCTTCGACGGGCGGAGCGTGCGCAACGCGCGCAGTTGGGTCGCGTGCAGGCCGCGCGCTTCGACCTGACGGCGCGCGTCGTCCTCATCCTGCGCATCGACGACGAGCGAGATGATCTGGTTGTCGGGCGAAAGCGCCCTCACTTCATACGGCATAGTGCTGTGCTACTGGTTTGTTGTGGTCTGCTGCTGCCCCGTTGCCGCGCGCTACATGTGCGCTTCATTCACTGCTGATATCGGCGTCTTCTCCCGTGCCGCCCGGCTGGCCGTCGCGGCCGTATGAGATCACTGCATAGTCGCTCTTCGTACCCGGCACCTGATAGACATACGGATGTCCCCACGGATCGAGCGGTGCTTCTTTCTTCAGATACGGACCGGCCCATTTGTCCGCGTTCGCGGGCTTGACGAAGAGCGCGGCCAGGTTTTCATCGGCGGTCGGATAGCGGCCGACGTCGAGCCGGAAGTTATCGATCGACTTCGTGAAGACGTCGATCTGCGCACGCGCGATAGTCGCCTGCGACTTACCGAGCTGCGAGAAATAGCGCGGCCCCACGAGCGCCGCCAGCATGCCGATGATGACGAGCACCACGAGCAGTTCGAGCAGCGTGAAGCCACTCTGTTTCTTGAGCCGCGCGCGCCGCGATCTTCTCGCGTTGGCTGCGCGGCGATGGTTGACTGACTGCATCGACACTTCCTTCAAAAAGTTGGACGCCCGCCAGGCGGGCGTCCATCCAACATTGCTAAAACGGCGTGCGCGTTACTGACGCGCGCGCTGCGTCGACGAGACGTTGTTGTACACGCCGAACTCGAACAGCGAGTAGCCGTAGTCCGTCGAGCGCTTCGTGCCGTAGAGACGCACGTAACGTGCGGTCGTGGCCGGGAACGACAGGTCTTCCACGCCGCCCTTGCTGTCCGTCGTCGTGTAGACGGTGTTCGACCAGTCGACGTTGTCGTGCGAGGTCTGGATCTGATACGCAATCGCGTGCGCGTTCTCCCAGTTCAGCACCACGCGGTTGAAGGTCTGCTCCGAGCCGAGATCGATCGCGATCCACGACGGGTCGATGAACTTCGACGACCAGCGCGTGCCCGTGTTGCCGTCCACAGCCAACGTGGGCGGCGTGTTGTCGTTCTCGTCGCCGCTCGACGTCGCCGGCCGGTTCTGCGCCAGATTCACGCTTGCCGACAACGGCACGAAGTTCACGCTGATGCTGTGCTCCGCGATGACGTTGGTGAACGTGTACGTCGACTGCACGCCGAGGTTCTTGCCATCCACGGTCATCGAACCCACGCCGTAGCCGGCTGCCGGCAACGCCGTGAAGGTCTGCGAGCCGCCCTGGATCACGCTAACTGCGCCCGACGGGCTGATCGTGCCGTTGGCGCTGCTGCTCGCCGTGACCGTCAGCTTCGGCGTCGCCGCCGAGTTGTAGACCTCGAACTCGAACAGCGAATAACCGTACTGCGACGCGCGCTTCACACCCTGCATGCGGACATAGCGTGCATTCGTGACAGGCAGCGAGATATCCTCGACACCGCCCGCGCCGGCACGTTGCGGGATGATGTTCGTCCACGTCTGGTTATCGTTCGACGCCTGAAGCAGATAGGCCTTGCCGTAAGCGTTCTCCCAGTTCAGCACGACGCGGTCGAACTGCGTCTGCTGGCCGAGATCGACCGTGATCCATGCGTCGTCGTTGAAGTCCGACGACCAGCGCGAGCCGAGGTTGCCGTCGACAGCATTCTTCGGTGCATAGCCTTCGTCCTGCACGCCGCTCGACGTCGCGACCTTGCCGCGCGCGAGATTGGCGCTCGGCACGCCGCCATTTCCGCCGTCGCCGCCGTTACCACCATTGCCACCATCACCACCGTTGCCACCATCACCACCGTCGCCGCCGTCGCCGCCATTGCCGCCTGTTGCCGCGGTCACGGTCAGGATCGCCGTCGCGCTGGTCGCGCTGCCGCCGCCGTTGCTGACGACGACGCTATACGCGGCGCCGTTGTCGGCTGCGACCGTGGTCGGCGGCGTCGTGTACGTCGGGTTGGTCGTGATCGCCACCACCGTCGTGCCGCGCATCCACTGGAAGCTGAACGGACCCGTGCCCGTCACGCCCACCGAAAACTGCGCTGCCTGCCCTTCGCTGACCTTCACGCTCGCCGGTTGCGCCGAGATGATGGGCGCATCGGCCGAATTGCCCGAGACGCACAGCGACCAGCCCGGCGTGTTGTCGATGATGCCGGGAACCGACTGCCCCGACGAGAACGCGAGATACGCCTGCGTCGACGCATTCGGCACACCCGTCGTGGTCCACGTGCCCCACGGAGCCGGGAACGCGCACGATGCGAAGTTCGAGCGAGCCACCGTCAATGCTTCGTTCTGCGTCGGCAGGCGCATGCCGATAGCCGCGCAATACTGCTTCGCGACCGTCTGCGTGAACTGCGCGCCCTGGTTCGGGAACGTCGTGTAGTACTGCTGCCACACGAGGCCGCTGACGTTGTCCTTCACGTTCGGCACATACGGGCCCGACGGCAGGCCTGCGATCGTCGAAGTCCACGTGCCCGGCTTCGCGCCCAGCAACGTGAAGCGCTCGGTCTCGCTCCCGCATTGCGGCGCGTCGAACACCTGGAACTCGAACAGCGAATAGCCGTACTGCGTCGCGCGTTGCAGTCCAAGCATGCGGACATAGCGCGCCGACGTGCTCGGGAACACCGTCGTTTCCGTGCCGCCATGACCCGCGATGATCTGGTCGTTAGGCAGCACGTTCGTCCAGTTGCTGTTGTCGTTCGATACCTGAAGCTTGTAGGCCGACGCAGCCGCGTTCTCCCACATCAGCACGACCTTGTTGAAGGTCTGGATGGAGCCGAGATCGACCGTGATCCACGAAGGATCGATCTCCGGCGCCGACGACCAGCGCGACGCGACCGAGCCGTCCACCGCGTTCTGCGCCGTCAGGCCGCCGTTCTGGTCGCTGCTCGACATCGCCTTCGCGTTGAGCGCGAGGTTGCTGTTGTCCGCGCCGCTCACCGTCAGCGTGGCCGGATCGCTAGTGACGCTGCCTGCGCTATTGGTGATCGTGACGGCGTAGTTGCCGCCATCGCTGCCCTGCGCCGACGCAATCACGATGCTTGCCGAGTTCGTGCCGTACGGCTTGCCGTCCTTGGTCCATTGATACTTCAGCGGAGCCGAGCCGCTCGCGAGCACGTTGAAGGTCACGCTCTGACCGAACGGCACGCTCTGGCTATGCGGCTGCGACACGATGACGGGCGGCGTCGCGACGCTTACCGTCAGCGTTGCGCCCGCCGACGTCACCGTACCCGCGCTGTTGGTCACGACGGCCTTGTAGACCGAGCCGCTATCCGACGTCTGCGTCGCGGGCGTGTCATACACGGGCTGGTTCGCGCCGGGAATGGCCACGTCATTCTTCAGCCACTGATACGACAACACGGGCGAACCGGCCGCGACCACCGTGAATTCCGCGCTCTGTCCACTCGTAATACTCAGCGACAACGGTTGCGTGGTGATGGTCGGCGCAGCCGGTTGCACGACCTTCAAGTTCGCCTCACGCGACGTGACGCTGCTGTTGGCGTTGCGCACGGCGACGCTGTAGGTGACGCCGTTGTCGACCGATTGCACAGCGGGCGTCGTGTACGTGTAGCCGGTCGCGCCCGGAATGGCCGCGCCGTTCTTCATCCATTGATAGCTGATGGGCGCCGCGCCCGCCGACAGCACGTAGAACTGCCCGCTCTGCCCTTGCGTGACGATCTGATCGGCCGGTTGCGTGATGATCTTCAGCACGCTGGGCGGCTGCGGACCGACCACGAGCGCATTGCCGTTGAAGGTCTGCTGCGCGTTGGTCGGCACGACGTTGAACGTCGTCGTGCCGCTGCCGAGGCCGGGCGATGTCGCCGTGACCGTGACAGCACCAGGCGTGAATTGCGTCTTGACCGCGATGCGCGTCATGCCGCCTTCGACCGACAGGTTCGGGTCACCCGGCGCGTGATACGACAGCGGCTGGTCCGGCGTCACGTCATGGTCGGAGCCGCCGCGATACGTGCCGGGGCCGCTCACGCTGAACGTCAGGGTCTGCGATGCATCCGGCACGCGAATGTTGTTCGCGTCGACGACCGTCGCCGTGATGACGGCGGCATCCGTGCCGTTCGCGGTCAGCGCGAACGATTCGCCGCTCGGCTTGACGAGTTCGGGTTCGACCGTCAACAGGATATGGTCGGCAGGGCCTGCCGTCACCAGCGAGTCATACGCCGCGACCTGGCGGTTGTTGTCGAGGCACTCCGCCGTCAACGTCCCCGGCGCCCACTTGATGTTGTCCCAGTGAACCTGCGTCGGCAGGGTCGTCGTGTTCTGCGTCAGATCGGTCGGATCCATCGACGTCGGATTCGGCACCTGGTCGCCGCCAATCAGCTCGCCATTGAGGCGCAGCCGCACCGCCGGACAGTTGCTGAACGCATTGACGGTCACGGTGCCGGCGCGGTTCCACGTGTGCGCGAGCTTGACCACGGGCTTGATCTCGAACGGCGTCCACGCCGCCTGATAGATGTAGTAGATCAGGCGCGGAAGACGGTTCGCGTCCATCATCGACGCGCCATTGCCACGCACGGCCTCCGGCGCGATTCCGTCGGTCTGCGTGTTGATTTCACCCGGCGTATCGGCCAGATACCAGTGCGCAATACCAAACGACTTGCCCGCTACGCTCTCCACCCAGGTCTTCAGATATTTGACGGCGAACGCCAGTTCGAAGTCGTATTTCCATCGACCGACGCCGTCGCCCCAATACTCCGAGCCCCACGCGGGTGAATTCGGGTAGTCCTTCTTGACGTTGATGTCGCAGCCGTTGCCGCTGCAGCCGAGAATGTCGCCGTTGTTCGGATTCGGCGTGCGGTCGGCCTGGGCGCGCGTGTTGATCGGGTCCCACACCTGCGACAGCGCCTTCAGCGATTGCGCGAATGCCGTGTCGGTTGCGCCGTTATCGGCTTCCCACGCGAGCACGGACGGATGGTTGCGATCATGAATGATCATGTCGCGATGCAGTTCGGTCTTCAGCGTGACGTTGTTCTGCGTCATGCACTTGACGCCGGCAGCCGTCTCCGCCGTGCAGATGACGGCGAAGCCGCCCTCGCCTTCGCCGCTCGGCTGAACCATCATCACGCCGTAGGCGTCGGCGGCATCGAGAAAATCACGGCCCTGGCTCGAATGGCCCGGACGGTACAGACTGCCGCCCGCCTGCGCGAGCAGGTTCAGGTCTTTCCATTGCAGTTCAGGCGGCACGGCCGAGCCGAGCGCCGGATAGTCGTAACGGCCCGAAGCGCCCCACAGATAATGCGGGTGTCCGTTGATGATCGGGAAGTTCTGGTCCCACGTGATCGTGCGGATACCAAGCGGGCTTTCCGTCGTATCGACGACCACGCCGTCGATGCTGACGGAGTGAATCACGCGGTACAGATACGGCTTGCCGTAGATGCTGTTGTTCGGATACCAGAGGTTCGGATTGGGAACCGTCATCACCTGATCGAACAAGGTGGGCTGCAAGCCCGGCTGCACGTTGGCGGGCACGGTGCGCGTATCCTGCGCAGTTACCACCACGGTGCCGCCCGCGTCGACGATCTGCGTCGTCAACGTCACCTTCTGATCGGTCGAGTACTCGTTGAGTACATTGGTCTGCACACGGATCGTCGCCGACGACGTGCTCGCCGTGACCGTCGCGACATACGTGCCCCACGTATTGAGCACGGCGTAGATGTTCTCGGGAATGTGTACCCGGTCCGTGATGTGCATCCACACGGGGCGGAACAGGCCCGTATCGTCCTGGCCGAAACGGAATGCACCTGCGAAATCGGGCGACTCGAAGAACTTGTCGCCGCGCGCGACCTTCACGGCCAGTACATTGTCCGTACCGTCGAATTTTACATAGTTCGTGATATCGACGATGAACGGAATGAACCCGAGCACGTGCGTCGCGTCCTTGTTGATCTGACTATTGCCGCGAATCAACGTCCCGTTGATATAGACCTGCGCACCCGTATGCGCGCCCTCGAACTCGATATAGATCTTGCGGTTCGCAAAGGACGGATCGAGCGTGAAGTGCTTGCGGTACCAGTTGATGTTGCCCGTCAAATATCCCTGGTCGCCACCCGACTTCCAGTTAAGGAAGGTGTCGTTGTCCGACGGCGTCTGCGGGACGCCAACCTGTGCCCAGCCCGAGTCGTTGAAACCCGGCTGCATCGCGTTGGCGTCGTCATTGTCCTTGACGTACTTCCAGGGCGTCGCGCCCAGATTGATCCTGATGTGATTGGATGGCGGAAGCGCTTCGCTCGCGACAGCGTGAGTCGCAACGCAAAGCAACATCATCCAAAGTACTACTAAACAGCACGCAAGCTGCCCCGTAAACAACCGAACGCGATAGCGCATTATGGTTTCCTTGTCGTTCTTCCCGGTCTTTCTTTGAATAGATGTGGCTTTACGCTCGCGCCGTTTCGCGCAACGTTATCGACGCACGAGCACGCGCGCTCGCCGGTGCTTTAGCGCGAGATGCGCCTGCTGCACCGGTGAGTACGACTTCGCCACTTTTCAATTTTTTTGCCGAACGTTTCAAATGCCAGGCAAACGTTTGCTCTTCGATTTGAATACGCTCGTCTAAAGACGCCCCAATCCCACTATTTAATTTTTCATCTTAAGGTGATAGTTGTAGTGATCTATTTCTTCTAGTACCTGGTGCCCGATTCCGATCGGCATCGCATGGAATGTGAGGTTCCCCGTTCCAGTGCTATGGCTAGTACTCTGATCGAACCTAGCGTTGGCGCAGCATTTTTCTTTAGTTTTATGACGGTGATGTTACGAACAATTTCAAATGAGCAACAAAACCTCAAGCCTGTCACCTAATGGAAAGTTCTCAAATCAATTTCCATTTAGCACAAGCTTTCAGTCCGCTCACAGCCACTCATCCGGTCGGGCATTAGACATTCATCAAATTTCTAATGCAAGAACAATGTAGGCAACACCATGTTGCATAGTGGGCAACATTGCTCCACCGTTTCAATCGCGCACTACATTGTGGGATTCAACTGCGCGAACTCACGCGAGAGAAAAGATCTCTGCGCGCTCTCGATAAGATGATGCATATGCACCGCATCCGCGAAAGTCGGTGCAGTGCGCGTGCCATTCGTCACGTCGTGCGCATAAGCCCAATAGAGTTCGGCCAGCTCCAATACGGCGGAAGGCAGATCCGATTCCGGAAGGCGCAAATAGCTTGCAGGCACTTCAAGCGGTTCGAGCGGCTGCTTGTCGCCGTGCGCGCCGAAGATTGCATAGTCGTCGCCCACATCGCCGAAAGCCGATGCGTTCGTGATCCGCAAATCGCCTTCGGTCCCGGTGATGTCGATCTGCACGCCTGAGCCGTTGCGCTTGCCGCCTTCGATATGAACGGACACCACCGCCCTGTCGTTCAACATGCCGGCGAGTACGAGTTGATCGGGTGTCGATGTCGGTATCGAAACACCTGTCTCCCGAATCGTCACCGACGGAAACTGGTTAGGCGTAAGTGCCGCGATGGAAACAGGCCAGCCGGTTCCCGAAAACAGCATGTCGAGAAAGTGTCCGCCATAGATCGAAACCACTGATGAAAAGTTCACCAACGGAACGGTCCATTCGAGCGCGCGCGAACGCGTCGCCTGAAAGTAGTTCATGCTCACATGCATGCGTACCGAACGCAGTTCGCCGACGTAACCTTGTTGGATCAGGTCGCGCACATAGCGGTTATGCGGCGCAAGACGCCTTTGCAAGCCGACGACATGACGCACGCCGCGTTCCTCGGCCAGTCGCAAAAGCTCTTCTGATTCAGCGAGCGTGGTCGTCAACGGCCATTCGCAGTACACATGCTTGCCCGCGGCGATCACACGCTTGACCGTCTGCGCATGCTGCGGCGCTGTGTTCAGCACGACCACGAGATCGATGTCGGGACTTTCGACGAGTTCGTCGATCGACTCAGCCACGCGGCCGATCCGATATTCGCGTGCCGCTGCTTCGGCGGCTTCGCGCCGATGGCTATAGATGGCTTGCAGCGTGTATTGCGGCAACAGATCGAGCACGCGCAAATGACCGTGCCTCGCCCAGTTGCCGACGCCGATCACGCCAACGCGCAATGGCACATTAAGCGATGCTTCCATGATTCTGAATTCTCCATTGAATGACAGACGGTGATGGCACCCGTATCACACCGACACCACGATGCGCCCAAAGTGCTCGTTGCGTTCGAGCACCGTATGCGCCTGCGCGATCTGCTCGAACGCAAAGCGATGCGCGATTACCGTCTTGAGCGCGCCCGACTGCAGTCCGTCGAAGATGAATGCCGCCGCATCGGCCTGGCGTTGCGCGTCCGTGGTCGTCGAAAAGAGGTTGTATCCATGCACGGTGATGCGCTTATAGAGTAGTGGCAACACGGGCAATACGGTGTCGTCGGGACTCAACGCGCCATAGAGCAGGATCGTGCCGCCGGGCCGCGTCGCGTCGATCAGACGCGCAAAGGTCTTGCCGCCGACAGGATCAAATACGAGGTCCGCGCCGCGTCCCTCGGTGATGCGTTGCACCGCTTCGACGAGATCTTCTTCGTCGGTGACAATTACGTGGTCGGCGCCGAGCGCGACAAGCGCGTCGCGTTTCTCACGCGTTCGGGTGAGCGCAACGGCCGTCGCGCCCAGACGCTTCGCCACCTGAATCGCACCGATGCCCACCCCGCTCGACGCTGCGGGAATCAGCACGACATCGCCAGGTTTGACGCGCTCGTTTTCCGTGAATGCTGCGTAGGGCGTGATGAACACGTTCCAGATCGCCACCGCGTCTTCGTGCGAAAGCCACGCGGGACTCTTCACGACAGCGTGCGCGGGCGCCAGCGCGAGTTCGCCGTACACGCCGTAATCGTTCATCGAAAACGAAGGCACGGTGCTGACGTTATCGCCGACGGCCACATGCGTGACGTTCGCACCAACGGCATCCACCACGCCGGACGCTTCATAACCAACGCGCGCGGGAAGCTTCGCCGCCTCGACATACTCGCCGCGCCGCCACATCGACTCCGCGCGATTCAGGCCGATAGCCTTCACACGAATACGCACTTCGTCAGCGCCAGGTTCGGGCATGCCGATTT
The DNA here is from genome assembly GCF_002902925.1 of Paraburkholderia terrae. Taxonomy (GTDB): domain Bacteria; phylum Pseudomonadota; class Gammaproteobacteria; order Burkholderiales; family Burkholderiaceae; genus Paraburkholderia; species Paraburkholderia terrae. The sequence goes on from NZ_CP026113.1 coordinate 2,361,091, forward strand.
CCGTGTACTCGAAAACCTCGGGGCCACCGTGCTGCGCAAAGGTAATGACTTTCGCCATGATTCGTTCCTCTCGTTCAATCCATCCAGTACAGGCGCCTCGAAACGAAACGCCCCTTCAAGTGGTTCGGATTATCGGAATCGCCCTTTGCAGGATAAATGCGGCATCGCCGACATCACTGTTCTTTTGCCGCCAACAATCCCCTTTTCGACGGGCGAAGCCCCGTGCAGCAACGCTCGAGCGATTGCGGACACGGATGTCCAAAGTGAGCGAACCCGTGGGCTGTTTTTCTGGCGCATCGCCGCATCTACATTAGCGTCAAGCGTCGCCGGTCACCGGCACTGCGCAGCAGCTTCCCTGAATCACTGGATTGTGGAGATTGAAATGTCCAAACTCTTTTCGAAAGTCACGGTCGGTTCGCACGACATCGCGCACCGCGTGGTCCTCGCCCCCCTCACCCGCATGCGCGCCGAAAGCGGCGCGCGCCCCGGCCCGCTGATGGCTGAATACTATGCGCAGCGTACGTCGCAGGGAGCGCTTCTGATCGGCGAAGCCACCATCGCCGCGCCGAACGGCAATGGCTATCTCGGCGCACCCGGCCTGTACGACGACAGCCAGATCGCCGGCTGGAAAGCCGTCACCAATGCGGTGCATGCGAAAGGCGGCAAGATCTTTCTTCAGCTTTATCACGCGGGCCGTCAATCGAATGCACAGTTGCAGCCCGATGGCGGCCGCCCCGTCGGACCTTCCGAAGTGCCGCACGGCGGCGTCGCGTACACGGAAGCGGGCTGGGTCCCCAATACGCCGAACCGCGCGCTGGAAACGGCTGAAATCGCGGGCATCGTCGAGAGCTTCCGCGCGGCCGCCGAGCGCGGCGTGAAGGCAGGCTTCGACGGCGTCGAATTGCACGGCGCGAACGGCTATCTGTTCGATCAGTTCCTGCAGGACGGCAGCAACAAGCGCACGGACGAGTACGGCGGCTCGATCGCCAACCGCGCTCGCTTGCTGCTCGATGCGACGCGTGCCGTGATTTCCGTGTGGGGCGCGAACAAGGTTGCAGTGCGTCTCGGACCGAGCGGCTCGTGGGGCGACATGTCCGACAGCAACCCGGAAGCGTTGTTCACGTATGTGGCCGATGAACTCGACAAGCTTGGCATTGCGTATCTGCACCTGATCGAGCCGCGCATCGCGGGCAACGTCGAGGACGAAGCGCGAGACCAGCAACCCGTCGCCGCGAAGTCGCTGCGTGCGCATTTTCATGGGCCGATCATCGCGGCGGGCGGCTTCGATGGCGCAAGCGCCGAAGCAATCCTGCAATCGGGCGATGCCGATCTCGTTGCATTCGGACGCCATTTCATCGCGAACCCGGATCTGCCGGAGCGTCTGCGCAAAGGTCTGTCGCTGAACCCGTACGATCGCGCGACGTTCTTCGGTGGCACGGACGTGGGTTACACCGACTATGCGTTCCACGACGAGGCTGCTGTCGCTGCGTGAGATGCGTGAGCTGTAACAACTGATTCGTAGCGCAACCGGAAGCGATCATGCGTCCACGCATGGTCGCTTCCAGCGTCAATCGCCACCGATAGTGCGCGTCAATTGCCTTAATTGACGCTGCCTCTTCATTTCCTCAGTTTTCTTCTCATTGCACTTCGCAGCCGCCACGCGCGATCCGCTTCGCGCGCGTCGACGGCTGCGCGTTTGCTGGAGCTTTTCACATGAGCACCGATCAATCAGCGTCGCTCGCCGATGCGCCCATATCGTCTTCATCCACCACGAGCCAACGACGCTGGCTCGCGGTGTTCTCCATCGCGCTCGGCTCGTTCGCTTTCGTGACGACGGAATATCTGCCCGTCGGCGTACTGCCGAAGATCGCCGCAGACCTCGGCGTCACGCCCGGCACGGCAGGTCTGATGACGACCACGCCCGGACTCATCGCGGCCATCTCCGCGCCGATGCTGCTGCTCGCCGCGGGTCGCCTGAACCGGCGCTCGATTCTGCTGTTGCTGTCGGTCGCGCTGGTCGCGTCTAACCTCGTCGCGGCGCTCGCAACCAACTTCGCGACGATGCTTGTTGGACGCGCGTTGCTCGGCATCAGCCTTGGCGGATTCTGGACCGTCGCGCTCGGCGTCTCTGGACAGATCGTCGCGGAAGAAGAAAGCGCCAAAGCCAGTGCGGCGATCTTTATGGGTATCACGCTCGCGACGGTCATCGGCGTGCCGCTCGGGACGTTCATTGCCGAACTGTCGTCGTGGCGCGTCTCGTTCTTCGCGACGGCCGCACTCGCGCTCGCAGCGCTGCTGATGCAGGCGACGCTGCTGCCCGATCTGCCGCCGCGCGCGGCTGCTCGCATCGCCGACTTCGGCCGCATGCTCACACGCGGGACGGTGATGCGCAGCCTGCTGCTCGTTGCCTTGCTATTTGGTGCCCACTTCTGCGCGTACACGTATATCGCGCCCTTTCTCGAAGACAACGCGTCGCTCGGCGCGACATGGGTGACGGCGCTGCTGCTCGGCTTCGGCGTCGTCGGCTTCATGTCGAACTTCGTCGCGTCGGCGTTCGTGACATCGCATCCGCGGCTGTCGCTGTTCGCGATGACTGCGCTCGTGATGGTGGCGCTCGTAGCGCTCCCTGCGTTTGCGCACACGCACGGCGCGGTCGTCGCTGGTGTGCTCGCTTGGGGCATCGCCTACGGCGCGATTCCGCTGGGCCTGAGCGTGTGGATGCAGATGACTTCGCCGAAGCAACCGGAAGCCGCATCGGCGCTGTTCGTCAGCGCCGTGCAGACCGCCATCGCCGCGGGTTCGCTCGCGGGCGGCGTGGCTGTCGATCACGCGGGTGCAACAGGCGCGATGCATCTTGGCGTGCTGCTGTCGGCATTGGGGCTTGCGGTGCTCGCATCGTTCGCAACGACACGGCGCACATTGGTAAGCGTGCTCGAAGAATGAGTGCCTTTCCCGCCGCACGATTGTTCTTCGGCCGGTCGCTCGTTTGAATGAGGTCTGTGTGTCGGGGCTATCACGGATATTTGCGCGCAAAGAAATCTTGCACCAGGAATCAGCCGAAACAGTGTTCGAGTATCATCTTCGCGCAATGCCCCACTACTCCGACTCCTGAAAGGCTTTGACGATGTCCACACCGATCGACTATCTGAACCCGGCGCTTCCTAAGGGACTTCGGCGCGTGACCATGCCCGTCGTCGACGCGACACCGGCGACACTCGACGGCTATGGCAGGCTCGTAGACGACCCGAACGAATGCCGGGTCGAAATCGTGCAATGGCCCGCGATGGGATCGAGGCCGATCGATCCCGGCACGGGCGACGAGGCGGGGACGACGAAAGGCGTCTTCGTCAGCGAATGGCGCGGCGACATCCTCTACGGTCGCAACGAGGCGGTGGGCGGTCACTATGTCCTGGCGTACGCGACAGAGCCTGACGAAGCGCGAGAAGACAACGCCGCGCCGCCCGAACGCATGCTGCTCTGGCACGCGAACTACCACCCGGATGGCGGACAGTTGTTCTTCCCTCTCGATCACCGGCCGTTCTATGTTCCGCTGGCCTTGCCCGGCGACGATGTGACACCCGAGAAGTTCGTGTGCTTTCGCTTCGATGGACGGCAGGGGCTTTATATTCATCCGAACATCTGGCACGAAGGCGTGTTCACGCTTGGCGGGACACAGCGCTTCTTCGACGAGCAGGGCGCGGTTCATGCACGCGTGTCGGTCGAGTTCGCGCGAGAGTTCGGTTGTCTGCTCGAAGCGCCTATCGTCTATCCGTAAGGCTTGAACGCTAGATCGAGCGGGCGGTTCGCGACGAACCACCGGTGTACTGGAAGACCAGACCGCCCGCAACGTCGATGGAGCGAACGCGTCAGCACGTCGACGGAACCCTTCATGAACCCGCTAAAAAAGTGCTTGACTGTCTATCTAGTAGTAGATACAGTTCAACCCATGGAACCGACCACTACCGTTCGCGATCAGATTCTGGAGCACGCCATCACGTTGATGATGCTGCGCGGCTACAACGGGTTTAGCTACCGCGACCTGTCGGAGCTGGTTGGGGTGAAGACTTCGAGCATCCATTATTACTTCCCGTCGAAAGACGACCTGGTGCTCGAAGCCGTCAGCCAGTACAGCAACGAGATACTCGGCGCGCTCGGTTCCATTGAGTCTTCTCTTCCAGCGGATCAGAAGCTCGGCAAGTACACGAAGCTGTTCGGCAGAACCCTTGGCGAAGGCGACCAGATCTGCCTGTGCGGCATGCTCGCCGCGGATATCGAGGCATTGCCCGATAACGTGCGCACAGCCGTGCAGGCATTCTTCAAGGCCAACGAAAGCTGGCTCGCGAAGGTGCTGGCACAAGGCGTCAAGGAGCGCACGTTGCACGTCAACGGCAAGCCCGAAAACGCGGCGCGAGCGCTGTACGCCGCTTACCAGGGCAGCGTGCTGGCAAGCCGGCTGTTCAGGACGAAGGCTCGGCTGGAAGATGTCGAGGCTTCATGGAAGGTTTCGAAGTAACGGTATTCGAGGCGGTTGCTGTAGACCGCCTTTTGTTGAACCCTGTTATCTATCTTCTAGTAGATAAATAGCGGATGTAGAGAGATGTTGTTGAAGCACAGAGATTTGCCCGGCTGTCTATCTAGTAGTAGATAGCAAAATGCAGTTCACTCGACTATTTCCAGTCAGGAGTTACATCATGTCGATCGAAAAAGTTCTGTACCGCGCCCACGCTCACGCCACGGGAGGCCGCGACGGCCGCGCCGTCGTCCCCGAAGGCAAGCTCGATTTCAAACTGGTCACGCCGCGTGAACTCGGCGGCGCGGGCGGCGAAGGCGCGAATCCGGAACAGCTGTTCGCGGCAGGCTACAGCGCCTGTTTCCTCGGCGCGATGAAGTTCGTCGCGGCGCGCGACAAGACGGCGATTCCGGCGGACGTGTCGATCGACGGCAGCGTTGGCATCGGCGCGATTCCGAACGGCTTCGGCATTGAAGTGGAACTGAAGATTTCGCTGCCGGGCATGCCGCGCGACGTCGCTCAGGCATTGATCGACAAAGCTCACATCGTGTGCCCGTACTCGAATGCAACGCGCGGCAACATCGACGTCACGTTGACGCTGGTTTGATCGACTTCGCCTCATAGACAGAACACTGGAGCGTAAAAAAATGAAAGCCCTGAAGCCACTCGTCCTTGCCGCCGTTCTCGCCGCGAACGCCGTGATTGCCGCCGCCGCAACGCCCACCACGCAACCGACGCCCGACCGCGTCACGACGGGACTCCTGAAGCAGCTCAACAGCGGCACGGGCCCCGCCCTCAACACGCTGCCGCCCGCGAAGGCGCGTCAGGTGCTGGTCGATGCGCAGAACGGCGTGAAAGTCGATCTGTCCGGCATCGACGTGTCGAACCGCACCATCGAAGAGGACGGTATCAGCGTGCCGATTACCATCGTGCGTCCGCAAGGCGCGACGGGCACGCTGCCGGTGTTCATGTTCTTCCACGGCGGTGGCTGGATCCTCGGTGACTTCCAGACCCACGAACGCCTCGTACGCGACCTGGTCGTGCAGTCCGGCGCAGTGGCCGTGTTCGTGAACTACACGCCGTCGCCCGAGGCTCGTTATCCTGTCGCGATCAACCAGGCGTATGCCGCGACGAAGTGGGTCGCGGAGCACGGCAACGACATCGGCGTGGACGGCAGCCGCCTCGCCGTGGTGGGCAACAGCGTGGGCGGGAATATGGCCGCCGTCGTCAGCCTGATGGCGAAGGACAAGCATGGTCCGCAAATCCGCTTCCAGGGCTTGATGTGGCCCGTCACGGATGCCAACTTCAACGACGGTTCGTACCTCGCGTATCGCGACAAGCATTTCCTGACCCGTGCGATGATGCAATGGTTCTGGGACGCGTACACGAAGGACCCTGCGCAGCGCGCGCAGATTTATGCATCGCCGTTGCGTGCTTCTGAAGAAGAGTTGAAGGGTCTGCCGCCCGCGTTGATCCAGGTTGCGCAATTCGACGTGCTGCGCGACGAAGGCGAGGCATATGGTCACAAGCTCGACGCAGCGGGCAACGAAGTCACGACGACGCGCTACAACGGCACGATCCACGATTTCGGTCTGCTCAACGCCCTCGCTGCCGATGCGCCGACACAGGCCGCGACGAAGCAACTCGCGAATGAGATCAAGACGCGCCTGAAGTAATCGATGTTCCTTTTAACGGCATGATGGCCTTGCGCCATCGTGCCGCGTTTTACTTACACGCCAAGTTGCTTCGCAAGATCCAAAAGGTCGCCTGCGACCCAGTCCCAATTCCCTTCCGGCTGTAGATCGGTTGTTTGCGACGCGCCGTGTTCATGGGAACGTGGGATGAACGCGGTTCTCAACCCGCACTTCTGCGCTGCTGCAAGATCGCTATTGTGCGCGGCGACCATGCACACCTCTCCCGGCGACAACGCCAGAATCTCTGCCGTGCGCAAATACGCTTCAGGCGATGGCTTGTAGGCTTGCGCGACTTCCGCGCCGAGAATCGCGTCCCACGGCAAGCCGCCATGCTTTGCCATATCGATCATCAGCCTGACATTGCCGTTCGACAGTGGCGCAATGATGTATTGCGACTTGAGCCGCGCGAGTCCATCGACGGTATCCGGCCATGGATCGAGCCGATGCCACGCCAGATTGAGATCGTCGAGTTCCGTAGCCTCGACCTGTTCGGCGTCGATGCCGAACTCGCGCAACACCGCTTCGAGATTCTCACGGTGCAATACATCGAGCTTCGTGAACGGACGCTCGCCACTGCGGACCCGTTGCATCGCGGGCTGATATTGCGCGCGCCAGGCATCCGCGAATGCGTCGGCTTCCTGCGCGCTTCGTCCATGCCTCTGCAGAAATGCGGCCGCTTCGCGCGCGACACCGCCTCGCCAGTCGACGAGCGTGCCGAAAACATCGAATACGCAGGCCTTTACGTCAGCTGTTGTCATGTGGAAACCCAGTTGCAGTGACTCGACGGCCTCAAGGCTGCCATGCCTCGCCATCGGGGAAGACATACGTTTCGAGTGACGGCGCTTTCATTTCGATGCTATATCCCGGCTGTTGCGGCGGCATATAGCGGCCATTGCGAATAACAACGGGATCGACGAAATGCTCGTGCAGATGATCGACATACTCCAGCACGCGGTTTTCCAGCGACGCCGACACGCAGATATAGTCGAATAGCGAAATGTGCTGCACGTACTCGCACAATCCGACGCCGCCCGCGTGCGGACATACGGGCACGCCGAACTTCGCCGCCATCAGCAACACGACGAGTACTTCGTTCAGTCCGCCCAGACGACAACTATCGACCTGGCAGAAATCGATTGCCTTGGCTTGCAGCAACTGCTTGAACATCACACGGTTCTGGCAGTGCTCGCCCGTCGCCACACCGATCGATCCCAGCCGCTGACGAATAGCCGCGTGACCGAGTACATCGTCGGGGCTTGTGGGCTCTTCGATCCACCATGGGTCGAACTCCGCAAGACGCCGCATGTTCGCGACGGCTTCATCGACATCCCACACCTGATTCGCATCCATCATCAGCTTCAGGTTCTCGCCGATCTCTTCGCGCAGGATGCGGGCGCGTCGCACATCTTCTTCGAGATTGCCGCCAACTTTCTGCTTGAAATGCGTCCACCCTTGCGCAACGCCTTCGCGCGCGAGCCGGCGGATCTTGTCGTCGTCGTAACCAAGCCAGCCCGCCGATGTCGTATACGCCGGATACCCTTGCGCGAGCATTTCCTTTTCGCGTTCGCCTTTAGTCTTTGCGTGGCGATACAGCAGCGCTAGCGCTTCGTAAGGCGTGATCGCGTCCGTCACGTAACGAAAGTCCAGACAGCGCACGAGTTCTTCCGGGCTCATGTCGACAAGCAGCTTCCACACAGGCTTGCCAACCGATTTCGCCCAAAGGTCCCACACGGCATTCACCACCGCGGCCGTAGCCAGATGTATTGCCCCCTTATCGGGACCGATCCAGCGCAATTGACTATCCGAAGTAAAGGCGCGCCAGAATGCGCCCATGTTCTCAGCGATATCTTCAAGCTTCCTGCCGACGATCAGCGGCGTCAACGCATTCACCGCTGTCACGCAGATTTCATTGCCGCGCCCGATCGTAAAGGTCAGTCCATGTCCAGTGAGCTTGTGTGGCGAATCGGTTTCGAGCGTGACGTAAGTGGCGGAATAGTCCGGCGCGGCATTCATGGCGTCGGAGCCATCCAGAGAACGAGAAGTGGGGAAACGAATGTCGCGAACGGACAGCCTCGTAATCGTGGTCATCTGAGCACCCTCCAGGGATGGCTACCGGCATTGACCTGCTAGCGAAGAGGAACCGCCTGGTGCGTTCGTCAAAACGGTAGATACGGGTACACCCTGATAAGACCTACCAGGCGTTTGCACGCGTTGACAACGCTCAATCCACTTCCTAGCATGCTAGCATGTCTTCTGGAAATCAAGCGTGCCGTGAGCTCTTCGTCAGATGTAGCGAATGCCGCCAGTAATCCGTATGTCGCACTGCAAAAGGTCAAAGGCGGCGAGCGTGGCAGCCTGACCGACGCGGTGGAACTGGCGCTGAGAGAAGCGATCGTGACATTGGTGCTGGAACCCGGAATGATGATCGACAAGCTGGCCGTGTGCGAGCGCATGGGCGTATCGCGCTTTCCGGTTTCCGCTGCATTGGCGCGGCTCGAGCATGCAGGCCTCGTCGAAGTTTTGCCGCAGCGCGGCACACGCGTCAAACCCATTGCGCTTCACGACATAAGCCAGCATCTGTTCATACGCAGCGCGCTGGAAGTCGAAACCGTGCGCGCCGTCGCGCTGATGCGTGACAGCGCGACAATCGACGCGCTCGCCGTCAATCTCGATCAGCAGCGAGACGTAGCCGGCAGCGGAGAGCGTTTGACCTTTCATGTACTCGATCTGGCTTTTCACGAAATCATGCTCGACGCGGTGAATTTGCCGCGTGTGAAGGAAATCGTCGCTGTATCGCGCAATGCACTGGATCGCGCAAGACAACTGTTAGCAAGTCCGGAGCGGCTCGCGCATACGCTCGACGAACACGAGCGCATCTTCGCGGCGATCCGCGTGGGAAACGCCGATACGGCTGCAAAAGCAATGCACGATCATCTCGACGAGGTGGTCGCCGAACTGCACCGGTCCGCGAAAGAAAGACCAGATCTTTTCGCACCTTAAGGACAAGGCAATGTCTCTGGCTTCTCTTTGCATGACTGCCGCGCCATGACTCCACTCATTTCCGTCAGCAAGCTCAACAAGAGCTTTCCGGGCGTGAGGGCGCTGCACGAAGTGCAGTTCGAGCTCATGGCGGGCGAAGTGCATGCGTTGATGGGCGAGAACGGCGCAGGCAAGTCCACGCTGATGAAGATTCTCGCGGGCGTCTACACGCGCGATTCCGGCGAAATGCTCTACGACGGCAAGCCCGTCGATTTCACCAGCCCACGCGAAGCACAGGCGGCAGGCATCGGCATCATTCATCAGGAACTTCAGCTGATGAATCATCTGACCGTCGCGCAGAACATGTTCATTGGCCGCGAGCCGCGCGGACGCCTAGGCCTGTTTCTCGATGAAGACAAACTCAACGCGCAAGCTCGCGAGATCCTCGCGCGCATGCATGTGAATCTTGATCCGCGTACCGTCGTCGAGTCGCTCACGGTCGCGAGCCAGCAGATGGTCGAGATCGCGAAAGCGCTGTCGTTCGATTCGCGCGTGCTCATCATGGACGAACCGACCTCCGCGCTGAACGACGCGGAGATTGCCGAGCTTTTTCGTATCATCCGTCAACTGAAGGAACGCGGTGTCGGCATCATCTACATCTCGCACAAGATGGATGAGCTCAAGCAGATTTCCGACCGCGTCACCGTGATGCGCGACGGCGAATATGTGGCCACTGTCTCGACGGCTGATACGACCGTGCCCGTTATCATCGGCATGATGGTGGGCCGCACGCTCGCCGACGTCACGCCGTATCAAGGCGCCGAATGCACGGGCGACATCGCGCTCGAAGTGAAGCATCTGAACGCTGGTCCACTCGTCAAGGACGTGAGCTTTACGCTGCGCAAAGGCGAGATATTGGGATTTGCAGGCCTGATGGGCGCGGGCCGCACGGAAGTCGCGCGCGCGGTATTCGGCGCGGACCCGATCGAGTCAGGCGAAATATTCGTGAAAGGCGTAAAGGCGCTCATCAAGAGACCCTGTAATGCCGTCGCGCATAGCATCGGCTATCTCTCAGAAGACCGCAAACGCTTCGGTCTCGCGACGGGTATGGACGTCGAATCGAACATCGTGATGTCGGATCTCGGCAAGTTCCTGTCGCTGCGTGTGTTTCTCCGCCGCGCCCAGATACGCAAGCGAGCCTCGCATTTCATCAATCTGCTCGCGATCCGCACGCCTTCGCCGACACAGCCTGTCAGGCTGCTGTCGGGCGGCAACCAGCAGAAGATCGTCATTGCGAAATGGCTGGAGCGCGACTGCGACGTACTGTTCTTCGACGAGCCGACGCGCGGCATCGATGTCGGCGCAAAGAGCGAGATCTACAAACTGTTGCGCTCACTCGCGGCGCAAGGCAAGGCGATCGTGATGATCTCGTCGGAATTGCCGGAAATTCTGCGTATGAGCGACCGTATCGTGGTGATGTGCGAAGGCCGTATCACTGGCGAGCTTTCCGCCAGCGAGGCCACGCAGGAAAGCATCATGCATCTCGCGACGCAGCGCGAAACCTTGAAAACAGCATGAGCCTGAAGAGGTCGGATCAATGACATCGCAATCGGATACAGCGGCACTGTCCAATGAAGGAAGACTATCGGGTTTCAGAGCCCGTCTCTTCTCGCCAACGGCTTTGCAAAAGCTGCTCGCGTTCACAAGCCTGATATTGCTGCTGATCTTTTTCAGCTTCGCGTCGCCCGCATTCATGCAGATGGACAACATCCTCGGCATTCTGCAGGCGACGGCCGTCAATGGCGTGCTGGCCATTGCCAGTACTTTCGTCATTATCACGGGCGGCATCGATTTGTCCGTCGGCACGCTGATGACGTTTACGGCTGTCATCTGCGGCGTGTTCCTGACCTACTGGCATTTGCCGATGTGGATGGGCGTGCTTGCCGCCATCGTGACGGGCGCACTGTGCGGCACGATTTCGGGCACGTTGACGGCGAAAATGAAAATACCGCCGTTCATTGCCACGCTTGGCATGATGCTGCTGCTCAAAGGGCTTTCGCTCGTCGTGTCAGTCGATAAGCCAATCTATTTCACCGATACAGAGAACTTCTACATGATCTCGCAGGATTCTCTGATCGCATATTTCCTGCCTGGCGTGCCCGTACCGAATGCCGTCCTTATTCTGTTCGTGCTCGCCATCGTGAGTTCGATCACGCTGAATCGCACGGCGCTCGGCCGCTACACGTTTGCACTCGGCAGCAATGAAGAAGCCGTGCGACTGTCGGGCGTGAACGTCGACAGATGGAAGATCGCGATTTACGGCCTGGGTGGCGCGATTTGCGGCATCGCTGGATTGCTGATCGCATCGCGTCTGAATTCGGCGCAACCGGCCCTCGGCCAGGGCTATGAACTCGAAGCGATTGCGGCTGTGGTGATTGGCGGCACGTCGTTGAGCGGCGGTTCGGGCACGATACTCGGCACCATCATCGGCGCGTTCATCATGAGCGTGCTGACCAACGGCTTGCGCATCATGTCGGTTGCACAGGAATGGCAGATCGTGGTGACAGGTCTCATCATCATTCTCGCCGTGTACGCCGATATCTTGCGACGCCGAAAGCGCTGAGCCTGCACACGACAATAGAAATCAAAGAAAGGAGAGTACCGAAAGGCTCTCTCAACGGCTGGAGGTCAATAGCCCACCTTAGGAGGAGAAAACCATGTTGAAAAGAAAAGTACTCAGTATCGCGATCGGTGTCGGCACACTCGTCGGTGCAAGCAGCCTGGCGTACGCGGACGAGCCGTACATTCCGCTCATTTCGAAAGGCTTCCAGCATCAATTCTGGCAGGCCGTGAAATCGGGCGCGGAGCAATCCGCGAAGGAAAACAACGTGCGTATCACGTTCGAAGGCCCGGAAACGGAGGCGATGGTCGATAAACAGATCGACATGTTGTCGGCCGCACTCGCGAAGAAACCGCAGGCACTCGGCATTGCCGCGCTCGACAGCAAGGCGGCCATTCCGTTGCTCAAGCGGGCACAGTCCAGCAAGATTCCCGTCATCGCGTTCGACTCGGGCGTCGACAGCGATATTCCGCTGACGACGTGCGCGACGGACAATCTCGCAGCCGCTGCGCTCGCCGCGGACAAGATGGCCGGGATGATCGGCAATTCGGGCGAAGTCGGGGTCATCGTACACGACCAGACGAGCCGCACGGGCATCGACCGCCGCGACGGTTTCCTGAACGAAATGAAGTCGAAGCATCCGAACGTCAAGATCGTTTCGGTGCAATACGGTGGCGGAGATCACCTGAAGTCGGCGGAGATCGCCAAGGCGATGATTCAGGCCAATCCGAACATCAAGGGCATTTTCGGCGCCAACGAAGGTTCGGCGGAAGGCGCGGCCATCGGCGTGAAGGAATCGGGCAAGAAGCTGGTGCTGATCGGCTACGACTCGGGCAAGGAACAGAAAGAGGACATCATGTCCGGCCTGATGGCGGGCGCGATTACGCAAAACCCGGTGGGTATCGGCAAATGCGTGATCGATTCGGCCGTGAAAGCACTGAAGGGCGAGAAGCTGCCGAAGAAAGTCGATACCGGCTTTTACTGGTACGACAAGACGAACATAAATGATCCGAAGATCGCTGCTGTACTCTATGACTAAGTAGCGTGCGATGAAAGAGGAAGGTTCGAGACCTTCCTCTTTCATTTTTATCGAACGCCGCACACGTCGCTATTAGCGCAAGTCCGCGCGCAACTCACGCACGCCCCGTCCCAAACGCTGCCGCAATAGCGTTCTCAACGTCGCGCCGTCGACATAACCCACTTCGGACGCAATCGCTTCGAGATCGAGCCCGCTGCCGTGAAGCAGCGATTGCGCGCGCTCGACGCGTAAGTCCTGAAAGTACGCGAGCGGCGATTTCCCCAGCACTTCCTGGCAGCGGCGCTGCAACGTGCGCGCGCTCGTTGCCATTGCGCCGGCGGCATCTTGCAGCGAGAAACCCTCCTTCAGATGATCTCGCGCCCATCGTTCGAAACGCTGCATCAACGGGTCCGCGAGCGCCAGATGATTGGGAATGGTGTACGGCGCCTGCAATGAGCGGATATCCGCGAGCAGGTAACGCGAAACGAGCGTCGCCAGTTCCGGACTCGCCTTGCGGATCAACCAGAGCGTGAGGTCGAGATGCCCTAATGCGGCGCCCGCTGTCACGCCGATATCGGTGGCGACGAGCATGCGCGATTCGTCGAGAGAGACCTTCGGATAGCGTTGCCTGAAGAGCGGCGCGAGCGACCAGGTCGACGTCGCTTCCCGATTGTCGAGCAGACCCGCTTCGGCGAGCAGAAAGGTGCCGATACACGAAGCGGCGATCAAGGCGCCTTCAGCACGCCACTTCAGCAATTGCGCCGTGGCCTGCTTCACGTCCGCTCGATCCAGCGCGGGAATCAGCTCGTCCGGCGTGGTCTTGCCGAGCGCGGGGACGATGACCCAGTCCGGCTTCAGGTCCGGCGTGATCGCCTGCACGGGAATCGTGAAGCCCTGCCCCGAGCGTACGCGCTTGCGCACGCCCACGACCGTCACGTTGAATTTCGGCGTTCCGCCCATCATGCGGGAAGCGAGCTTGTTCGCGGCGCCGAGCGCGTCGAGCGTAACGGCGAGCCCTGTATCGAACAGTCCATCGAGGGCGAGCACGGTAATGCGCATGGCGTAAATGACCCTAACGTTGTCATATGCGACGATACCGCATTTTCCCGATGAGCGTTATTGCGCGCAGTTTCCGCGCGCACGCATAAAGAGAACCTCGCGATTTTTACGACATTTTTTCTTGTGGCTCGTAATGGCCAATTCTAGACTTCACACAAGTCAGGAAGCCCGGAGAGACAACATGTCGAAACGATGCGCGACAATCGAACAGCACACGCCCCACGCTTATAGCGAGCGGAGCACCGGCAGCGTGGTGCTACGACGCTTCGATCCGTCGCGCGACTCGTACGAGCAACTCACGACGATGCTGCATCGCGCGTTTGCGCGGCTCGGCATGATGGGGTTGAACTGCACGTGTGTGGATCAGGACGTGGCCGTCACGATGAGACGCGCTCAAAGTGGTGACTGCTTCGTGATGGTCAGCGGTGGAAAGATCATCGGCACGATGACGCTTTATGCGAGCGACAGCGACTCGCTCTGTGGGCACTATCACCGGCACGATGTCGCGACGATTCGCCAGCTGGCTATCGATCCTTCGTGGCAAAACCGTGGCATCGGTAAATCTATGCTGGCGTTTGCCGAGCATTGGGCCGCGACGCGCGGTTATGCGGAGTTGGCGCTCGATACGCCGTATCCGGCGGCGCATCTCGTTGCCTTCTATCGCGGACAAGGCTTCCGCATCGTTGATGCGATCCGCTTCACAGGCAAGGTGTACGACAGCGCGATTCTCAGCAAAGCGCCCGTCGTCGCACGCACACTGGCCGCGTGGACGCATCAGATCGCGTTGCCGGGCGCGCGCCTTGTTCGCTTTGCGGCGTGAAAATCATATTTGGAGAACGGAGTCGCAGCTGGCTGCGTGCTGTATCGCTTAACGCACCAACCGCATCCCCGCGCAACGATCCAGCCAGTCGAGCACGACACGCAAAACGTCGTCGCTGTTCTCATCCATCATCATCATGTGCGTGTTGCCGCGCATGCCGAGCGCGGGCAGATCGATACGCTCGCCCTCTCCGCCTGCGGCATTCCACGCGTCAATCGACGCACTCGCGCGAGCTGCATGCGCACGCCACGCTCGGTCTTCCTCGATGAAATCGCCGAACACGACGAGCGCGGACGTGCCCGGCAAACCGGCATCGAACGAAGCAGGCACGCCGTGCGGTTCAAGCGCGATGCAGGCGCGCACGAGATCGCGCGCCGTATCGGCTGCATCGAAAACGAGACCGCCGCCCTGACTGAAACCAAGCAGCGCACACGGGCCGATCCGCCGCACCACATCGATCAACGCCTGTCTTTGCAGCGCGCTCGTACCCGGCCAGCGCGGCACGGTTTGCGCCGACAGGCCTTGCATCGCGTCGAGTGGAAAGCGGTGACCGGCGTAACCAAAGCGATAGATCGTCGCGGACTCTTCATCGCTGCGCGATAACGGAGGGTCGGGCCAGATACCGTCGAGCGCGCAGAAGCCAGCACGCCCGCGTTCGACGTTGTCCACCACATACACCGACACACCCGCTTCGAGTAGCCGCTGAAGCCAGCCAGGCCTGCCGTCCGGCGTGTCTTCCCACATCGCGCCCGTCAGTCCCCCACCATGCATCAGCACGAGCGGCACCGCATAGCGCGGCGTGGCCTGCAGAAAGTACTGCACGTAGGCCGCTTCGATCCAGTACGTGCCGTTCGGATCGTAGTCACGCGTCGACGTCGACGACAGCGTGACGCGATACGGCGCTTGGCCCCTGACGTTCACGCGCCGTCCGCCGACGAAGAAACTGCCCGTTTTTTGAAGCGTGATCATCGGCGATCCCAGATCACACGCGCACCGCACTGAGGGTTTCGGCCGGAAACAGTTCCTCCGGCTTGAGCAGGCGATGGCACACGCCCTGTTCATAGCCGAACTTCAGGAAAGCCTCGAGCGTCGTACGATTCGGCTCCAGTCCGTACGGCCAGATGTCCGCGCCGAAGAGCGCCTGTGCTTCGGCGACACGCGCCGGCATCCACGGCAGCGGGAAGTGCGAGCACGTGATATCGCTCAGCCGGTAAAGGCTATTGCGCTTGGCTTCTTCGAAGGCCTTCAACAGATTGCCCGCAATCCACCGATGCTTTTCAAACGTCTCGCGGCGCAACACGATCAGATGCATGATGGGGAAGATGCGCGTCGCCTCGTAGTAGTCGCGTTCCGTATCGGCAAAGCGCGAAAAGAGCCGCACGATCTCATCCGCGCGTTCGTGGCCCGGCTCGGGCGGACGCGCGCTCAGTACTGCGTCGATCTCGCCGTCGAGCAGCAGCGACGTCAGCGAGCGCTCGGGCTCCGAACGATACGACACGCCCTCAGGCACGCGCACGTTCACCTTCTCCTTGCGGCCCGCCTGATTCACGCCGCCCTGCACCCATTCGATTTCGGACAGCGGAATGCCGAGCGAATGGGCAATCCAGCCGCGCGAGTAGATCGCGGCCGTTTGCGCCCACTCGGGAATGCCGATGCGTTTGCCGCGCAAATCCTCGGGACGCTGGACGCGTCCATCGCGACGCACATAAAGCGACGACTGGCGGAACGAGCGCGACGGAAACACGGGCAATCCGACGAGCCGGTCATCGCCCTGCGAGCGAAGCGACGAATACTTGCCGAATGACATTTCCGAAATGTCCCACTCCTGGAAATGCGTCGTGCGATAAAAGATCTCTTCGACATTGAGCACCGACGGCACCAACTCAATACCTTCGGGCTGCACGCGCCCGCTTACCAGGTCGCGCACATGGTCATAGTCGCTGACAGCGAGGCTGAGCGTTAATCTCGACATAATGGTTCTCTTTGAAACGGAAGTTCAGTGGGCTTCAGTGTGCATTGGTGACAACCACATGCGGCTGCGATGGACCAACCGTCAACACCAGCATCGCTGTCGTCAGCACCGCGGCGCCGATCGCTGCGAACATGATGCCCGGTCCGCCCGACCACTGCTGCAAAACACCCGCCACGGCCGGCCCGAACATCGCGCCGATACGCGACAGCCCCAGGAACACGCCGACCCCCGTGCCGCGCATTTCAGTTGGGTAAGTGGCTGCAACCAGGTTGTTGAGCACGATCTGCGAGCCGACGACGAAAGCGCCCGCGCCAGCGACCGCAATCAGCGTCGTGGTGCGGTCGGTCGCCCAGGCGAGCAGCGCGACCATCGCTGCGCCGAGCACGTACGACGCCGAAATCACGCGACGGCGGTCGCCCACGCGGTCAGCGATAAACCCCGAAATCAATCCGCCCGCCACGGCCATGCCGGCGAACAGCGAGCCATACGCAAAGCTCGACGACAGGTTCTCGCCACGCTTGAGCATAATGGTGGGCAGCCAGCCCGACAGGCCGTAGGCCGAAAACAGGCTCAACGCGCCGGCGGCCCAGAAGCTCAACGTGCGCAGCCGGTAGTCGCGCGACAGCAGCAGACCGAGCGGACTTCTGTGCGAGATCGCGCCGCCCATGGCGAACTGGCCCGCGTCGTAGGCTGCTGCGCGGTCCGGACGCAAGCGGTACAGCAACGGCTTGACCTCTTCCCAACGTCCACGGCTGGCGAGAAAGCGCGGCGATTCGGGCAACCACAATTGAATCGCAAGCGCGAACACGAGCGCGACGCCGCCGACGTAGTAAAGACTCTGCCAGCCGTAATGCGGCGTGAGCCATGCCGCGATCAACCCTGCCGACGACGAGCCGCTCACCCAGCCAAGCGAGAAGAACAGGCTCGTGAACACATTCGACGAACGCTTCGGCGCGATCTCGTTGATGTAGGTGATCGCGAGCGGCATCAGCAGCCCGAGCGCCAGCCCCATCGTCACGCGCAGCGCGATGTATGACGCGAGACTGTGCGCGAACAGCGCGATCGCCAGACTCATCACGCCGGAGCCCCAGCAGCCGAGCAGCAGAATGCTGCGACGCCCGAAGCGATCGCCGAGCAGCCCGCTGACGGCCGACCCCGCGGCGAAACCCGCCAGCCCGCTAGACAGCATGATGCCGATGCGCGTCGGCGACAGTCCCCACGGACCTGCCACGTAATGGACGATATACGCCGAGTTGTACAGATCGTAGCCGTCGAACAGCAGGATCATCGCGATCAGGACGCCGAGCCGGATGTGAAAGCCGCCAAGCGGCGCTTCCTCCAGTTCCTGGCGAACGTCGATGCGCCCCGCAGGCATCGACACTTTGTGTTGGGCCATGATGTTCTCCACTGTCAGAAGGTATGTTTGATGCCGACCATGGCACCCGTCTGGTTGCCGCCCGTCGTTACGTCGCCCGTCGCGCGCACACCGACGTTCAGCCCGTTCGAGTTGGTGACGTACGATACTTCGGCGTAGAGATCCGTGCGCTTGGACAGAAAGTAGTCAGCCAGCAGCACGCCGCTGGTGGCCTTTTGTCCCGTGCCATGAATGCGCTCCTGATACCCGCCAAGCGAAAAGATCAGCGGCGAGGTGGCCTGCCACGAGGCGCCCAGCCAGTACAGCAGCGAGCCTTGCAGCGCCGTCGTGTTACGGATGTTGAGCCAGCGCGTTCCGATATACGCCCGCACAGGTCCGAACGTATACGTCGCACCGCCGACCACGCGCATCTGCGTGGCATCTTGCGTGGCGATCGAAGTCCCTTGCATCTGATCATAGGCAACGCCGACGTTGGCAGAGCCGTTTGCGTACTGCAGCGCGAAACTGTATTCGCGCCCGACCTTCGAATGGCCCGGCACCTGCGCGCCGTTGGGGATCGTCGAATCGAACCCGGTGCTATACAGCGCCGCAACAGTCACGCCGGAGAAACGCGCCGTGTACCGGACCGCATTGTCGGCACGCCCCACGAGCGTTGCATCGTAACCTTGAGCCGAATAACTCGGATTGAACTGAAGCGCGTCGTACACGTACATCAGGTCATACAGCAGGTTGTATTGCCGGCCGAGCGTCACGTCGCCGTACGGCGTGCTCAGCCCGACATATGCCTTGCGTCCGAACAGGCGACCGCCCTGCCCGAGCGTTCCGTTATTGATCGAGTAGCCGTTCTCGAGCACGAAGATGGCCTTCAGGCCGCCGCCGAGGTCTTCTGTGCCGCGCAAGCCCCAGCGCGAACCGGCAAGGCTGCCGGATTCCATGCGTACAGCCGTGCCGGACGTACCGTTCGGACCGGGCACGTGATTGGCAACTTCGACGCCGACATCGGTGATGCCATAGAGCGTCACCGAACCTTGCGCATACGCGCAAGAGGTGGCGGCGCATGTCAGACCGAACGCGGCGAGAGTGTGGCGTCTCTTCACTAGAGTGTCTCCAAGGTTTTTGTATTCGTGTGTATGTGTTGATTCGGCTTGTCCGCCCGGCATGGCGGCACGCGCGATGCCGGGCGGGGACAAACCCGCCCGTGAAACCACGGGCGATACTGCTGCGATGAGTTGCGTATCAGTTCAGGCGCGGCGGCTCACGGCGAGGCTGCGGCAAGGGCGCGCCGAGTCCTGCCTCGCTCGCGAGCGCATACAGGCGCAAGCCGAGCGCGAGATCCGATACACCCATGCCCATCGCCTTGAAGACCGTGATGTCGTCGGATGCCGTGCGGGCGCGTCCCTCGGCGATCACGTCGCATAGGGGCGTCACCTCGTTCCATGCATCGCGCGCGCCGTACGCACGCACGAACTCGGTCGACAGGCGTTTCGCCGCGCCGAGATCGTCGACCACGGCGCGCGTGCAACGGGCGAACACATCGTCGGCGAGTTCGATGCGCTCTTCCGTGATTGCGCCTACGGCGTTCACGTGCGTTCCATAGGCCAGCGCGGATGCGGGCAGAAACGCTTCCGTGGCGCGCGTCACGGTCGTGACGATCGGCGCATCGGCGACGGCGGCCTCCACCGACGGCGCCTCGACGATCTCGATGTCGAACTTCTCGCGCGCCCGCTCGACGAATGCACGCCGCTTGTCCGGCGTCGGGCTGTACACGCGCACCAGCTTCAGGCGACGCACGGCAGCAACGGCGGCGAGTTGCGCGAGCGCCTGCTTGCCCGTGCCGACCAGCGCGAGCACGTCCGCATCGGGCCGCGCGAGCCACTTCGTCGCCACGCCGGAGATGCCGCCCGTGCGCATCTGGCCGAGCGCGAACGCTTCGAGAATCGCCTTGAGCTGGCCGTTCGCGCTATCGAAGAGAATCAGCAGCGGACATGCGCCGCCTTCCGTATGCGCCCAAGTCTTGGTCCCGACGATGCCGGCATCCTGAAACGCTGCGCCGATCGCGTGCAGATTGCTGTGCCCCCACGCGACATGTGTCTTGCCCATGTTGCGCGCCGCGCCGCTCGCCTGTTGGGCGAGGCCTGCCTCGAGCGCTTCGATGGCGCCCGAGAGATTCATCAGCGAGACGATTTGCTGCTCGGAAATCCACACGGGTGTGCTGACCGCGTTCATTGCTCATCCTCGAAAATCGACGCTACGGGCGGTTCGAGCCGCAGCGTGTTGACGGCGATCGCATGCGTGACGTAGCGGCCGATCAGCATCACGAAGGCCATTGCTTCAGCGGGCGTCACGAGGCTCGCAAACGCGTCGAACTCTGCCTGCGCTTCAATCCCACGCGTACGCAATGCCTTCAGCGCATAGGCTTGCGCTGCTTTCTCTGCGTCGCTCAGTTCGGTCGCGGCAGCAGGATCGAGCCGATTGACTTGCGCGATCCAGGTGCGCGGAAAACCAAGCTTCACGCTCAGGCGTTCATGCTGGTGACGCTCGTAACGGTTCTCCATGTAACTCGCCACCGTCAGCGCGCCGAGTTCCGTGAGCCGGTCGGGCAACGCGTGCTTCAGCGCGTCGGTGAAATGCATGAATTGCAGGAGCACGTCGGGCGCATGGCCCGCGCACTTGAACAGCTCGCCGAGATAGCGCAAGCGCTCGACGCGCGGCGTCAGATAGGCGGCCAGATCGGTCCGCATGTCGGCCATCTCCAGCCGTGGAATCCTGTCGCTCATCAGGGTCTCCGTTTCGTTGTCGTTCGGATCGTCGCGGGCGCTCAGAGCAGACCCGCGCGATCGAGCACGCCATCGAGCCGCGCTTCGAGTTCACGCGTGGCGGGCATCATCGGCAAGCGATGCTCGTTCGCGGGAATCAGGCCCATGCGCTTCATCATGTATTTGATGGGGATCGGATTCGTGTCGTAGAACACGGACTGATTCAGTTCGAACAGCGCGAAATGCAGCTTGCGCGCCGCCGCGTAGTCTTCGCGTTCGACGGCCTCGACGAGATCGGCGACCTTGCGCGGCGCCAGATTGCCGACCGCGTTCATCAGCCCGCAGGCGCCGACTGCGAGCATCGGATAGCTCAACTCTTCGAGACCGACGAACACGCGCCACTCGGGCCCGAACGCATCGAGCATGTGCGTGACGAAGGCCATGTCGTTGACCGCGTGCTTCATGCCCACGAGGTTCGGCGCGCGCTCTCGGATCGACTTGACGGTGGCAAGGTCCATGCTGACTGCCGCACGCCCCGGGATGTGATAGATCAGCAGCGGCCGATCGGTGCGCGCTGCGATGTCCGCGTAGTACTCGACCAGCCCGCGCTGCGGCGGACGGATGTAGTAAGGCGTAACGACGAGCATCGCATCGACGCCAGCCTTGTCGGCGTGCTGCGTCAGTTCGACCGTCTCCGCGTGCGATTGCGAGCCTGTCGCGGCCAGCACGGGAACGCGGCCAGCCGCTGCCTCGACGGCCACGTCGACGAGGCGGTTGCGCTCGGCTACGGTGAGCAGACTCGGCTCGGCTGTCGTGCCGTTCACGAGCACGCCGTGCCCGCCGTTGACGATTTGCCAGTCGACGAGCCGTGCATACGTTTCGTAATCGACGGCCTGGTTGCGGAAAGGCGTAACGATCGGGGTGATCGACCCCTTCAGCCAGGAGATATCGCGCATGATCTGGATTCCTTGTCGATGAAGCGGCTTACGCAGCCTTGGCAGCATTCGTGCGATTGGTCGAAAAACCGGTCTGCGTGCCAAGCAGCGCGGGCGGCTCCTTCAGGCTCTCCTGCCACAGCAGCGACTGCATGTAGATGTTGAGCGGCTGGTCCTGGATGGTCAGCTCGTAGACGTAGTCGTCGTAAGACGCGTGGTTGTGTACGGCCCAGCCGGGCGCCGACAGCATCAGGTCGCCGGCCTTCCACTCGTAGCGGTTGCCCGCCACCATGCTGTAGCCCGAGCCCGAAAAGTAGTAGTTGATGGCCGCGGAGACGTGGCGATGCGGACGGTCGACGATCTTCGGCGGACGGATCGTCATCGTCGCGAAGAAGTTCGGCGTGATGCCGTTGGTGCGGCCCGTCACCGGGTTATACATCATGTACAGACGGCGGCCGACGTAGTCGCTGCCCAGCGCCTCGAGCTTGTCGAGTTCGGCCTTCACCTGTTGCCACGAGAAATGCAGCGGACGCGATTCGACCACCTGCGGATTGATCAACGTTTCGTACGGCATCAGCAGACCGCCGTCTTCGCCGATCGGGAACGTGCCGAACGGACTGCGGCGCTTCGGATCATCGCTCGCGTGCGCGGTGAGCGTTTGCGTCGGCACTTCCAGTTCGACGCCAAACTCGGGCACATACACTTCCATGTGCTGCAGCAGCGGCGTATTCGAGTAGACCAGCCGCACCTGAATGTCGTCGGTGTCGTTCGTATGCGCGAAGGCGACGAAGGCGGGGTGATTCCACACGTCGTATTGACGGAACGCGATGGTGCGGCCCGCGACGCGCGTCGAGCCGCCGCCCCGGATGCAGAAGTTCACCTCGGTCGCGTTGTGGCGCATCGGCTCCGTCGATTCGCCAGGCAACAGGACTTGCAGCGACACCTGAATGCCGGGCGCAAGTCCGGGCGAGCCGGCGCGCGCGGACGGATGAACGATCAACGATTGGCGGCGGCCGTCTGCGGGCCTCGGCAGCGCGGCAAGGCGCTCCACTTCCGCGTCGATCTGTTCGCGGCTCACGATCACGGGCGCCCAGTAGTGGTTGTCGCGGGGACGCTGGCCCGTCTGATCGACGAAGCTCGCTTGCGCCGGCCCGAATTCGCGTCTCAGGTCATGCATCGGAAAGTCTCCTCAAGGCACCCGCCCGAAGCGGTTCGCGGCGCGGTGCAAAAAATGGAATCGAGGACTGAAAATTACTCGCCGGCGCTCTGTCGATCAAGATTGATATTTCAAATCAATATAAACATTCAAAGCGCTCGATGCGGCGACGCAAAATCACCGAAACTCATTCTCCATAGCCTTTCTGCTAGACTGCAGATTGTTCAGGCGCCACGCCTTTTTCGGTTTATTTATATTGATTAGATTGATTTCATGACGACCCGAGATCTGATGACGCGCGAAGAGGTACTGGCCCGGCTCAACATCAAGCCGGCCACCCTCTATTCGTACGTAAGCCGCGGCCTGATCGGCACCGCGCCGCACGACGACGGCCGGCGCAGTCTGTACGTGCGCGCCGACGTCGAACGGGTGGGCAGCCGCAAGCGCGGACGCATGCCGAAGGCGGCATCGGCTGAATCGACGATGCGTTGGGGCGAGCCCGTGCTCGCCTCCGCGATCACGCACATCACGCCGCAAGGTCCGCTGTATCGCAACCGGTCGGCCGTCGAGATGGCGAAGGCAGGCTCTTCGTTCGAATCGGTTTCACAACTGCTGATGACGGGCGTCTGGCAGGACGGCGTCACCGCGTGGGGCGCACTCGACACGCCGCAAGCCGTGCTGCCGCTATTCGATGCCTACGCGGGCAAGCTGGACGGCGGCGATATCGCCAACCTGCTTGGCATGGTGCCGCTCGCGCTCGGCATGCAGGGGCGCGGCGCGGCGGAGATTTCCGATGGCAGCGCGGTGCAGGCCGCGCGCCTCATCATGCAGACGATGGCGGGATGTCTCGGATTCCTGAGCAAAGAGCGCGCGTTCGTGATGCGCGAGCGCGGCGAGAGTCTCGCGGCCTATCTGCTGCGAGCGGCGGGCGGCACATGTACGCCCGATGCCGTCTTTGCCGTCAACGGTGCGCTGACCGTACTCGCCGACAACGAACTGGCGCCCGCCACCTTCGCCGCGCGCGTGGCGGCGTCGACGAATGCAGACCTCTACAACTGCGTCGCGGCGGCAATCGGCGCGCACGTCGGCTTTTCGACGGGCACGGCGACGGAGAAAGTCGAAACCCTGCTGTTGCGCGACGTCGCCAATCCGGATACGGCACCGCGCCTGCAGATGGTTCGCGAGGTCGGCGCGAGTCTGTTCGGCTTCAACCATCCGCTGTATCCGGAAGGCGACGTGCGCGCCAATCTGATTCTCGAACAGGTGCGCGCGCTGCAGCATGCGACGCCGGAGACGGTCCCGACACTCGAATTTCTCGCGCTCGCCAGAGACAAACTGTCGATGCATCCCGGCGTGGCGATTGCGCTCGTCGTCCTTGCACGTGCGCTCGGCCTGCCGGATGGCACGGCCACGGCCTTATGGATCATCAGCCGTACAGCGGGTTGGGTCGCGCATGTGCTGGAGCAGCGCGCGCAGGCTTTTCTGCTGCGGCCACGGGCGAAGTACATTGCGGCTTTGCGGATGTAGCACGACCAGCGCTCAGCGCGAGACGTTTTAAACGGATAGGCCCGAAGCCGTGTCCCGCGCCATTTCGGCAAGTAGCCATGTGCGAAATGCCGTAACACGCGCGAGGGACTCCTCGCCCGCCGGATAAACGAGGTAATACGAACCCTGGCCTTTCGCGGTCTGCGGCAAGGCCTGCACGAGACGGCCCGACGACAGTTCGGTCCGCACCATCGCCGGGTCCACGACGGCCACACCCAGGCTTTCGCAAGCGGCCTGGATCACCATGTTGCGCGATGCGAGCAGCAACTGGCGTCCACCCGGCGGCAACGTGTTTTGCGCGGCATCGGCCCATAAGGCCCAATCGTCTGGCCGCGTTTTCGCCGAGAGCAGCGTGAAGCGCGCGAGATCAGCGACGCTCGACAGCGGCCCGTTCGCCGACAACGTTTCAGCCGAACACACGACGATCAGCGATTCCTCACGCAGGAAGTCGCAATGCACACCAGGCCAGTGACCGTCGCCATAGGCGATCGCGCAATCGAGCGCCTCGCGCTCCAGATCGACCTGCGCAATCGATACGCGAATCTCGACATTGGCAAACTGTTCCTGCACGGCAGTGAGCCGCGGCAATAGCCAGTGCATCGCGAACGTCGGCAGCGAGTTCACGACGAGCGGCGACGAGCGCTCGTTTGCCGCTACGCGCTGCCACGCCGACCATAGCCGTTGCAGACATTGATCGACTTCGCCGTGTAGCAGGCGCCCCGCTTCCGTGAACGCGAGTCCACGGCCAGTGCGTGTGAAAAGCCGCGTGCCGAGCCGCTCTTCGAGCACGCCAAGCTGGTAGCTGAGCGCCGATGGGCTCAGATGCAGTTCGCGTGCTGCATGCACGAGGTTCAGATGGTGGCCGATCACCTGGAAGCTGCGCAGATGATTGATCGATGGCAGCGCTTGTGTGCTCAAGGGGACAGGCTCCGTCGATGGACGTAACCCATCGTACCCAGCCGCGCCGCGCGTCGCAATCCGGGATTGCCGCGATCAAAGATCGAGGACGAGTTCGTCCGATCGCGAGCGCGAGCAGCAAGGCAGGAACTGGTCGTTGCGGGCGCGCTCGTCGTCGGTCAGATACAGATCGCGATGTTCGGGATCGCCCGCCAGCACGCGCGTCAGACACGTGCCGCATACACCCTGCTCGCACGATGTCTCGATGCGCACGCCGTGCGCGGCCAGCGCCTGCACCACCGTTTCCTGTTCGCTCACGCGCACCACCTTGCCGCTGCGCGCGAGCCGTACGCTGAATGCGTGTGCCATGGGCGCGTTACCGCAGGTGTCGGCTGTGGGCACGCTGAAGTACTCGCGATGCAAATGGCTGTCCGTCCAGCCAGCCTGCCGCGCGGCATCGAATGCTTGATCCATGAAGCCAGAAGGGCCGCACACATACAGATGCGAACCGGGCGACGGATCGCGCACGATGCGCGCAACGTCGATTCGCGCATCGGCGGGTACATCGTCGGTGTAGAGCGTGCAGCGGCCTTTCAGATGCGGCGCATCGAGCCGGTCGAGAAAGGCCGCGCGCTCGCGATTGCGCACGCAATAGTGCAACTCGAACGAGGCCTGCGTCTGCGCAAGCCGCTCGGCCATGCTCAGCAGCGGCGTAATCCCGATGCCGCCCGCGAGCAGCACCGAATGCCGGGCGTCCTGCGCAAGCGGAAAATGATTGCGCGGCCCTTCGATACGCAACGTATCGCCCACCTGCAATGCGTGCATCGCGCGGGAACCGCCGCGCGATGCAGCGGCGTTTTGCACTGCGATCACGTAAGCGTCGCTTTGTTGTGGACGTCCGCATAGCGAGTACTGGCGAACGTGGCCCGTCGGCAGATGCACGTCGATGTGCGCGCCCGGCGTGTATTGCGGCAGCGGCGTGCCGTCGAGCGGCGCGAGTTCGAACATGCGGATGCCGTCCGCGACCTCTTCGATCCTTTTGATACCTGTTTTCATAGGGGATTCGGGTTGATGTCGTCAGGCGCTCTGGCTCACGCTGGCCACCGCATAGCGGCGCGACAGTCTCACGAGCAGCATCAGCAGCACGCCGATGGCAGGCAGCAGCGCGACGGCAAAGAGAATCGTGTCCGGCTTCCAGCCGTTCGCGAGCACCGCACCTACCAGCATCGGCGAGCCGATCTTGCCGATCTGTCCCGCCGCGCCGCCGAGGCCAAGCGCTGTGGAACGCACACGCGTCGGAAAGATGAGCGCAAACAGCGCGAGCGGCGCGGACTGTCCGATACCGCCCGTGAAGCCGATCACGAAACCGCTTGGCAGCAGCGCGGCGAAGCGCGTGACCTCGAATGCGACCACCACCGTCGTCACGGCAAGCACGAGCAGCGCGGGCAACAGCGAACGTGTCGGCCCGAAGCGGCTCACCAGGTATCCTGCAAACCCGAGTCCGAGCATCGAGCCGATATCGAGGCTCGCGAGCACATACGAGGTGTGTACCACGGAGATACCCGCCGTCTGCAGGAGCGGCGTGAGCCAAACCGTCATCACCTTGATGGTCGCGTAACTCAGCATCAGGATGCCAAGCAGCAGCAACGTGATGCCCGCGCGGCCTTCGCTGAATATCTCCCGCACGGGCACACCCTTGCGCGCCGCTTGCCCTGTACTCGCCGCCGCGTTCAGCCGCAACTGCTCGACGTCGATGGTCTCGTTCGGGAAGAGCCGCGCGAACACGGCGCGCAACTTGTGCGTCTTGCCGCGCGAGATCAGGAAATGCGGTGACTCCGGCAGCCACGCGACGATGGCGAGCGCCGCTGCGATCGACAGCGCGCCGCCCACCACATACACCGCACGCCACCCGAAGTTCGCGAGCACATAGCCGTTGACGACCGCGCCCACTGCCGCGCCGAGCGAATAGTTGGCGAACAGCACCGCGACCGCGAGACCTCTGGAGCGGCTATGCACGTATTCCGCACCGAGCGCGAGCACACAGGGAAAGATGCCACCGAGGCCAATGCCCCCGAGAAAGCGCACGATCAGCAGTTGCGTGTAGTTCTCCACGGACGCCGTTCCAAGCGTGAGTGCGCCGATCAGCAACGCGGCCGCGATCACGAGTGGCCGGCGGCCGACGCGGTCGGCGAGATAGCCGAACACAAAGGTGCCGATCAGGCCGCCCAGTTGCAGCACTGAGAACACCACGCCGAAACTCGCGAGCGGCACGTCGAGCGCATGGGCCATCGCTTTCGTCGCAACACTGATGGACTGGGTGTCGAGACCATCGAGGAAGATGACTGATCCGCATAACACGAGAATCAGTCGCTGGTAGGCCGAGAGCGGCCGGCTGTCGATCAGCGCGGCGGCAGCGCCCGGTGAAGCGGTCGATTGCATGTCTGTCTCCTTGAAGCGGGCGCTGTGCGTCCCGCCTTTTTTGGTTGCTTGCGCCGCTTACGCTATCGCTGCGGGCACGGGCTGATCGCTACGCGCCTCGGCATCGATCATCGCAGCGAGCAGACGCCGCGCGCGGATCGCGGCCGCATCGGTGGCGAGCAGGACGGGACGCATCGAGAACAGCTCGCGCTCGCCCATGCGCGTCTGCACGCCTTCGATCATCGGCTTGTCCTGTTCGTGAAAGCCCATTTGCTGCCAGCGCGCGGTTTCGTCGTCAGCGTCAGGATCGTCGAGACGGTAGTTGCGCGAACTCGCGTACAGATATTGCGTCGACGCTGCGCCGATCGGCGTGACGATGTGCGTGCCGATCCGCACGAGGCCATGCTCACGCGGTCTGCCGACAGGCACCACGCCCGTCTCCAGCAGGCAGCAGCCCGGCGCATGCCAGCGTATGTTCAGCCAGTAGTCCACGGGCGCATCGGGATCGTCGAGAAATGGGCGGAACGATTGCGGCGCGCGCGTTCCGGCCACGGTGCGCCGACTTTCCAGCGCACTGCCATCCTGCACGACGTCGTGTTTCGCCTGAAGAAAATCATCCACCTGCTGATACGGCGCATGCAGATAGTTCACATGCGAGAGGTCCATCAGGTTATCGACGACCAGTTCGTAGTGCGCCTTTTGCGTCATCTCGTCGCCGACGGTCTTCAGTCCCGGCGACACCAGATGCGAAAAATCCGGGATCAGACTTGCATCGGCGCGCGATGGTTCGCCCGCCCAGATCCATACGAGCCCATGACGGTCTTCCGTCGGAAAACTGCGCACGCGCGCGCCGGGAGGAATTCGGCCGTCGCCGTGCGGATTCTTCGAGCAAGCGCCGCTGCAGTCGAATTGCAGCCCGTGATAGCCGCATTCGATGCCGTCGCCGACACGCTTGCCCATCGACAGTGGCGCAAAGCGATGCGGGCAGCGGTCGATCATCGCGACGGGCGCGCCACCGTGCTTGCGGTATAGCAGCATCGGCTCGCCCAGCAACTCGCGGGTGGATAAATCGGCGCCGACATCGCGGCTCCACGCCGCGGCGTACCAGGTGTTTCTCAGCAATTTCATGACTTGCTTTCCTCGAATAACGCTGTCGTTGGGGACAAGGGCAGGTTATCGGCGAAACACGAG
Organism: Paraburkholderia terrae; assembly: GCF_002902925.1. Lineage (GTDB taxonomy): Bacteria > Pseudomonadota > Gammaproteobacteria > Burkholderiales > Burkholderiaceae > Paraburkholderia > Paraburkholderia terrae. The sequence goes on from NZ_CP026113.1 coordinate 2,390,036, forward strand.
TACGACAAACGCAATTATTTGGCGGCTGAGTCGCAATTTTTCGATGCCTGTAGCGGGGGAAGCGACAGGCCGGGTCAAGCAGCCAAGGCAGGCTTGCTACTGCGCGCCCTGCCGCTGCTTCCAGTCAGCGTAAAGATCCTCATGTGATTCCAGCCGAACCGGCTCATATTGGATCTTGATGGTTTGTTCGGCAAACGGCTTCGCCAGATCGGCATAGACAGCCGCTGTCGATAGCCCATAGGGCGCGCCATCCTCGTTGGAGTACGCATAAAACACTTCACCGATGCCCGCGATCCGCATCGCGGCAAGACACATCGGACACGGATGACCGCTCGCATACACGGTGCATCCCGCGAGGTTCGGCGAGCCGAGCTTCTGGCTCGCCGCGCGGATCGCGTTCAATTCCGCATGCGAAGTCGGATCGTTCGTATGCAGAATTTCGTTCACGCCTGTCGCGACGACTTCGCCATCCTTGACGATCACGGCGCCAAACGGCCGGCCGCCGCTCTCGACATTGCCGTAGGCCAGTTCGATCGCCTCAGCGAGGTAACGTTGTTGCGGGGTCATGGTAGTCACTCCTTGAATACGTCTGAGGAGTTTACGCTACGACGAATCAAAACGTCTGCCAGTCGACTTCAGCCCGCGATTGAACGGCTGGCTCGCGTTGCACGACAGGTTTCTTCGCAGCCACCGAGCGAGCGGGCGACGGCGTCGCATACATCCCCTGCTGCCCACCATCGAGCCTGAACATCGCCACGGCCGCCTTGAGGCTCGCGGCCTGATCGGCCATCGCCTGCGCGGCCGCCGTTGCCTGCTCGACGAGCGCGGCATTCTGCTGCGTCACCTGGTCCATTTGCGCGACAGCCGTATTGACCTGCTCGATCCCCGTCGACTGTTCCGTCGATGCCGCCGCGATTTCGCTCATGATGTCCGTCACGCGCTTCACCGAGCGGACCACATCGTTCATCGTCTCACCCGCGTCATGCACGAGCGTCGAGCCCGTCGACACGTGCGCAGCGGATGTTTCGATCAACGCCTTGATCTCTTTCGCGGCAGCAGCGCTGCGTTGCGCCAGCGTGCGGACCTCGCCCGCGACGACTGCGAAGCCGCGCCCCTCTTCGCCAGCGCGCGCCGCTTCGACGGCGGCATTGAGCGCGAGAATGTTCGTCTGGAACGCAATCCCTTCGATCACCGAAATGATCTCGGACACGCGCGACGAACTCGATGAAATGTCATCCATCGTCGCGACGACCTTGCGTACCACATCGCCGCCCGTGGTCGCCGTCTGCGACGCGTTACTCGCGAGCGTGCTGCCCTGGCGAGCGTTCTCAGTGTTCTGCCGAACCGTCGACGTAAGCTCTTCCATGCTCGCCGCCGTTTCTTCCAGCGAAGCCGCCTGTTCTTCCGTGCGCTGCGACAGATCGGTATTGCCTTGCGCGATTTCGCTCGCCGCAACCGAGATCGACTCGGCCGACTTTTTGATGTCGGCGACGATCGACGTGAGCCGAGCGCGCATCGTGTCCAGCGATCCCATCAGGCTGTCGGGATCGCTGTTCGTGAGATCCACCTTGACGGCGAGATTGCCCTGCGCGATCTGCGCGGCGATATCCTGCGCGGTGCGCGGCTCGCCGCCCAGCTGTCGCAGGATGCTGCGGGTAATCAGCGTCGCCGTGACCAGCGCGAGCGCAATCGACGCCGCCACGATCACTGCAATCAGCACGCGAATGCGCGAGTAGGTCGCGATTGCGTCCTGCTGTGCGACGAGATTCGACTGGTCTTCGAAGTCCGCCAGTTCCGCGGCGCGCGCAAGCCAGGTGCGTTGCGTCGGCCGGGCGCGTTCGAGCAGCAACTGCGTCGCGGCGATCGTGTCGTTCGCGAGACCGAGTTCGACCACCTTGCTCATCGGCGGCACGGCGGCGGACTCTTCCTGCTTGAGCGCAGCCATCAGCGAACGCTCGCGCGGATCGGTTCCGGCTTCTTCCGCGAACATCCGGTCGAGCTTCTGATACGCGTCCGCATAGAGCTCGCCCTGCTTCGCAATCCGTTCGGCTTCGGCTCGTCTGTCCGCAGCAGTCGTGTAGAGCACGATGTTGCGCATCGCTATCGCGCGATCCTGAATCGATGCGCGAAGCTCGTTGGCGAGACGTGCCTGCGTGCCGTTGACGCGCGCGATCTCGTCCAGCTTGCCGTTCAATGCCCATAGCCCGTAGAAACCGATCATCGCTACAGCGAGCAGCAAGCCCGTCAACAAGCCGAATCCGGCAAGCAGGCGGGTCGAGACATTCAGGTTGCGCAGGTTCATTGCAGTCGTGCCTCGTTGGTGGTTACAACTTGTTTACGGCAAACCAACGAGCGGCTGAAGGTGACTTTATGCCACACTGCGTAAAGAGAATAGAACACGGACGTTCGTACGTTGCCGTCACCGAAGCGTGACGGCATCATTCGATCCACATCAGGAGATCGCCATGTCGCACAAGGGAAGCTGTCATTGCGGACGCATCGCTTTCGAGGTCGAAGGCGAGCCAACCAGCGTCATGGCGTGCAACTGTTCGATATGCCAGCGCAAAGGCGCGTTGATGTGGTTCGTTCCCTTCGAGCACCTCCATCTCACGACACCCGAGCAAAACGCCAGCACGTACACCTTCAACAAGCACGTGATCCGTCACCGCTTCTGCCCCGTTTGCGGCATGCATCCGTACGGTGAAGGCACCGCGCCCGACGGCCGCCCGATGGCGGCCATCAACGTACGCTGTCTCGAAGATATCGATATCGATGCGTTGCCCGTCACGCATTACGACGGGCGCTCGCACTAACGTTCGCGCTCAGGGCGCTGTCTGCGCGCGGGGGTCAGGTGGGATTGGGGGTCCGCTCATTCTGCTCGCGCGACCACTCGCGCACCGCGTTCGCGAACAGATGCAGCGCGGGCGGCGTATGCCGGTTCGCCGGGTAGTAGAGGCACCATTGCCCGAATGAAGGCCCCGCCGCCGGCAGCACGTCGATCAGCACGCCTGCCGAAAGCAGCTCGCTCACCAGCGTCTCGGGCACCCACGCAATGCCGACTCCCGACAGCGCGGCCCACACCATCAGATTCAGATTGCCGAGGGTGACAGAACCGCCGACATCGAGCGACACACGTCGGCCGCGATGTTCGAGATCCCAGCGGAACAGCGCACCGCTCTCGAACCGAAAACGGATGCAGCGGTGATCGAGCAAATCGTTCGGATTTTGCGGCATGCCATGCCGCTCGATGTACTCCGGTGAGGCAACCGCGCAAAAACGCATCTCAGGTCCGAAGCGGATCGCGATCATGTCCCGCGGCACGTCTTCCATCACGCGGATACCCGCGTCGAAACCACCCGCGACGATATCGACGAGCCGCGTATCCACCACGAACTCCACATGAATCTCGGGATATTTCTCGAGGAACGTCGGCAGCACCTGCTGGATCACTTCTTTTGCGCCGTTCTCCGAGCAATTGATACGAATCGATCCCGAAGGCCGGTGCTGCGCCGACGTGGCTTCATCCACCGCGTCTTCGAGATCGCGAATCGCGGGACTCACGCGGCGCAACAACTGCTCGCCGGCTTCGGTCAGTGCCATCGATCGCGTCGTACGCGTAAACAGCCGCACGTTCAGACGTCCTTCCAACGCGCGCATGGCGTGACTCAGCGCGGACGGCGTCACGCCCATCGCGCGCGCAGCGGCGCTGAAGCTGCGGTGTTGTGCAATGGAAACGAAGGCCGATAGTTCCGACAGACCAGGACGCGGCATTAGTGAAAATCTCTCATAAGGTCTTGCAAACCCAGGCGGATTGTTGAGCGCAATTATCGAGCCTATTCTGTGTGTCCGCACCTGACTATCAAAGAGGAAATCATGCAGCAGCGCGAACTGGGCAAGTCCGGTCTCAAGGTATCCGCCATCGGACTGGGCTGTATGGGACTGAGTTTCGCATACGGCCCCGCGACGGAAGAGCAGCAGGCAATCCGTCTGCTTCACTCGGCGCTCGACCAGGGCGTCACCTTCTTCGACACCGCCGAAGCCTACGGCCCCCACACGAACGAGACGTTACTCGGCAACGCTCTGTCGGCGAATCGCGACAAGGTCGTCATCGCCACCAAGTTCGGTTTCATCGACGGCCAGCCGCCTAAAGGTCTCGACAGCCGTCCGGAAACCATCCGGGCCGTCACCGAAGCATCGCTCAAGCGACTGAAAACGGACCGCATCGATCTGCTTTACCAGCATCGCGTCGATCCTGCCGTGCCGATCGAAGACGTGGCAGGCACCGTGCGCGATCTCATCAAGGAAGGCAAGGTGTTGCACTTCGGTTTGTCCGAGGCAGGCGCAAGCACGATCCGCCGCGCGCACGCCGTGCAACCCGTCGCCGCCGTGCAAAGCGAGTACTCGTTGTGGTGGCACGAGCCGGAAGCCTCCGTGCTGCCGACGCTCGAAGAACTGGGCATCGGCTTCGTGCCGTTCAGCCCGCCAGGCAAAGGCTTCCTGACGGGAGCGATCGACGCCAGCACGACCTTCGACAAAACGGACTTCCGCAACATCGTGCCGCGATTCTCGGAAGAGAACCGCAAGGCCAATGCGGCACTCGTCGAAGCGCTCGGCGCGATTGCCGATAGCAAACGCGTGACGCGCGCGCAGATCGCGCTGGCATGGTTGCTTGCACAAAAGCCGTGGATGGCGCCGATCCCCGGCACCACGAAGCTGTCTCGACTGGAAGAAAATATCGGCGCGGCTTCTATCGTGCTGTCGGCGGAAGATCTCCAGCAGATCGATACGGCGTTGCGTGGCATCGCGATTGTCGGCGAGCGTTATCCCGCGCATCTTCAGCAACGCGTTGACCGCTAAGTAGCTGGCGCAATACGGACGACGTGGAGATCGCGTCGTCCGTGCCCTCATCTCATCTCAGCGCAGCGAGCGGAAACTCACGCGCACTTCGTCCGTGAACTCTTGCGGTTGTTCCCAGGCGGCAAAGTGGCCGCCTTTGGGCAAACGATTGTAGTGAATCAGTTTCGGATACGCCTTCTCTGTCCAGCTCTTGGGCGCCGAGTAGATTTCATCCGGGAACACGCTGACCGCAACGGGAATGGTGACGTGCTTCGGCGCAAAGAAGTTGAGCTTGTTCTCCCAGTAGAGACGCGCCGACGAGATGCCCGTATTCGTCACCCAATACAGCGTGACGTTGTCGAGTACATCATCGCGCGACAGCCCTTCCGTCTGACCGTTGAACACGCGCGCAATCATCGCCTGACTCGCGGCGTCGTGATCGAGCATCCACGCGGCAAGACCAATAGGCGAATCTTCGATGCCATACAGCGTTTGCGGCCGGCCTGCCATCTCTTGCGCGTAACCCAGACCGTGCTTGTAGAAATAGTCGAGTTGATCGAACGCGTGCTGTTCATCGGGCGACAGACCGGCGGGCGGCGGGTTGCCGTACTTCAGCGCATTCGCAATGTCGTCGGGTACGGTGGCGGGCATGTTCGTATGAATGCCGATCAGTCCCGGCGGCGTGAGAAGCGCCATTTGCTCGGTGACCGCATTGCCCCAATCGCCGCCTTGCGCGACGTATCGCGTGTAGCCGAGACGCTGCATCAACACCACCCACGCGCGTGCGATGCGTGCAGGGTCCCAACCTGTTGCCGTCGGCTTGCCGGAGAATCCGTAGCCGGGAAGTGAGGGAATCACGACATCGAAAGCATCCGATGCATTGCCGCCGTGCGCTGTCGGATTGGTCAAAGGATCGATGACCTTCATTTGCTCGATGATCGAGCCGGGCCATCCATGCGTGATGATCATCGGCAAAGCATCTTTCTGCTTCGATCGCACGTGGATGAAGTGAATGCCGAGCCCGTCGATTTCAGTGACGTATTGCGGCAGCGCATTCAGTCTCGCTTCCACCTTGCGCCAGTCGTAGTTAGTCGACCAGTAGGTGGCAAGCTTTTGCATCGTCGCGAGTTGCACGCCTTGTGATGCATCGGTGACAGTCTCACGCTCGGGCCACTTTGTCGCCTTGATGCGTCGGCGCAGTTCGGTCAGTTGCGATTCCGGCACGTGAACGCGAAGTTTACGAATGGCCGTCTTGTCGCCACCGGCCGCCGGCGTGATTTCAGTGATTGCCTGATTCGTTTGCGCAAAGGCGAATCGACTCAACGAACCTGCGGCGATCGCGGCAGCGGCCACGCCGATAAAGCGGCGACGCGACGGGACTTGAGGAAGGATATCGTTTTGCATGGAAGCTCCTGTTGGCAATAAGCACGAGTAGGTGGAGCGATGAGCGCCGCAGCGTTTGATATCCCGGGCATACCGCTTATCACTGCCCGTCCTGAAGCCCATATGTCGAGCCAGTCGGCAAAGCTCATATCGTCACCGCTTTGCTGCGAATCAGGATTCGTTGTTCGTGATTCGTGATTCGCAACAGATGAGCGGATTATGTGAATGCGGACACTCGACGTAAATACCAGCGGCGGCACAACACTTGTGTCGGCGATGAACAACTCGTAGTCGATGCCGCGCCTATGCACAGGAATGGCAGTAGTGCAAAACATGGCAAGGTCCGGAGACTGAACTACGGCGATGAGTCCGTGATCATGCGTGATCTTAATGACGTTGCCGATGTCACGCAGCGCAAGTACACGCGTTCCAATCAAGGTGACGCGAATGCATCGATAGTGCCGCGTTCACGTCGTAACTGGCCAGGTCGCAAACTCGCATCTCGCCCGCCTGTTTGAAAGCGGCTTTCAAGCAGCAGCCTGTTCCGCGACAGAAACAATGCGCTCGATTGTTGCCCCACCGCTCTCCTCGCATGCCCCAGATAGCGAGTCTATGCACACACATGCCCCTTCCGATGCGGCCACTTCATAGCTGGTCGTATGCTATGGCGGCACTTCCCAAGGCGTTTCTTTCGAGCATGGCTAGCTGCTCCGATTCGATCGCCGAGCAACGTCAGGAAGTACACAGCGCTTGACACTATGATTATCATAGTGATATTTTGTGTCATCGCGATGCACCTTGTGAGACGTCACGATTCGTTCGACAAAAGTAGCTCGGCGCCGACAGCGAGACGCGACCAGTTCGCACCCTTTCCGAATGGAGAACTGCAATGTCCAATCCTGTTTATCGCGCGGACCGCACCGGCTTGCTGCTGGTCGATCCGTACAACGATTTTCTGTCGGAAGGCGGCAAGGTCTTCCCCATGATCAAGGAGATCGCCGCCGAAGTCGGATTGCTGGACAACCTTCGTGCGGCCGTCGCTGCTGCGCGCAAGGCCGACGTCCAGGTGTTCTACGTCCCACACCGCCGCTGGGAACCAGGCGACTACGACAACTGGGATCATCCGAACCCGACGCAACGTCTCGTGCAGCAACGTCACACGTTCGAGAAGGGAACGTGGGGCGGCGAGTTTCATCCCGACTTCCAGCCGCAGGCCGGCGACATCATCATCAAGGAACACTGGGCGCAAAGCGGTTTCGCCAACACCGATCTCGACTTTCAACTCAAGCAACAAGGCGTCACGCATGTGATCGCGATCGGACTGCTGGCGAATACCTGCATGGAATCGACGTGCCGTTTCGCGATGGAGCTGGGCTATCACGTCACGCTCGTGCGCGATGCAACGGCCGCTTTCACGAAGGAAATGATGCACGCGGCCCACGAACTGAACGGCCCTACTTTCGCGCATGAAATACTGAGAACGGCAGAACTGGTCGCCGCGCTGGCTGAAGCACAGGGAGCCCGCTCATGACGCTCACCGGCAGCCTCTTTATCGGCGCGCAAGAAGTGCCCGCCAGCGCGGGCTCGATGCCGGCGCATCACCACAGACGGAAACCGCTTCATGGACAAGATTCACAGCCTGCGCGTTTTTTCGCGGGTCGTCGAAACCGGTAGTTTCACTGCCGTAGCCAATGTACTCGACAGTAATGTGGCGCGCGTCTCGCGTGCCGTTTCGGAACTCGAAGACGACCTGCGCGTGCGGCTCTTTCATCGCACGACGCGGCGCATCACGCTCACCGATGCAGGCGCCCGCTATTACGAGCGATGCCAGCAGATTCTCGCCGACCTCGACTACGCCGACGCCGAAGCCGGCAACGCGATGAACGAGCCGCACGGCACGCTGCGCGTACATGCGATGCCGGGCCTTGGACAAACTCATCTCGCCGCGTGCATCGTCGGCTATCAGGCGCGCTATCCGAACATCGAGATCGAACTCGTGTTGTCATCGACGATGCCGCGGCTCGTCGAGGAACAGTTCGACGTATCCGTCGTGACGGCGCGAACGCTGCCCGATTCGGGTTACGTCAGCCAGGTGACGGGCACGAGTTACAGCATGCTGGTCGCCGCGCCGTCGTATCTGGAGAAGCACGCGCCTCTGCGCTCGCCCGACGATCTGGACGGCCACGCATTCGTGCGGCTGCAGTCGCCCGCCTCGCCGACGGATGGCTGGCAACTCGAAGGCGCGGACGGCGACGTGCTGCTGAATGCGTCGGCGGCCCGCTACAGGATCAACGATCCCGAGGCTTTGCGCGTGGCGCTACGCGCCGGCGCGGGCATCGGCGCGCTCGCAGTCTATTCGGCTATCGACGATCTTCGCGCAGGCACACTGGTTCGCGTTCTGCCGCAATTCCAGCTGCCGACTCGCAACGTCTATTCGGTTTACGCTTCGCGCCGCTATGTCGATGCAAAGATCCGTACGTTTGTCGACTTCCTCAAGGACGAACTCAACGCGCGACTCGCTGCACAGGAAGCCACCTTGGTTTCGTGAGGACGCTTGACGTCGTTCAGACCGCGACGATTCCCGTCAGATTACCGGCGTCGCGCAGCACGACGCGCGTGTCGGAACCGTCGAGCGACACGCGACGGATCGTGCCACCCAGATCGCTGACATAAGCGAAGTTGCGATAAGGATGCACGGACAATCCGATTGCCTCGTTGAAGCCGCCGAGCAACACGTCGGCATGCAAGCCCGTCTCGCCACGCTGCTGAAGCCGGCTGCGATTCAACGTGTTGCCGAACGGCGGCGCGCCGCGATCGGTCCAGTAAAGCGTCATCGTCGCAGCGTCGAGTTCGAGATCGACGGGCTCCGGCAAGTGGTCAAACAGAGTTTCGATATCGTTGCGCGATGCCGGCGACACGCTCTTGCGGCGCGGATTCAGCGGCGCGCGCAAGATGCTTCCCGTGTTTGATTTCGTCGCGCCCTTTTGCGTCCAGTAGATCTGCTCACGTTCGGCATCGAGCGCAAGTCCGACACACCAGTTCCGCGCGTCAGCCTGTTGATGTGCGCCATAGCCCGTTTGCACGAGCGTCTCCAGTGATGATCCGTCGAGCCTGCAACGCATCACGCGCATGCCTTCGCGGTCGCACCAGTAGAGATGCCCGCCGCGTGGCTCGATGAATAGTTGCTTTGGCGTGTGCGTCAGGCTGGGCGGTACGATGGTCGTGAGGTCGCCGCCGTCGAGATCGCAACGCATGATGAAACCGTCGTTGCGCGACGGCACGCCCATGTTGGTCCAGTAGAGATGACCGCGCGCCGTGTCGATGGCGATGCTGTCCGGTCCCGCACAGCAAGCGTCGACCAGCACTTCGAACCCGCCGCCATCGCTCGTCGCCGACAGCACGCGATTGCCGCCGTGGTCGAGAAAGTACAGACGCATGTCATCCGATGCGCCCGTCTGCTCGCCGGGCTTTTCCAGAAGCGCGTGCTCCATCATTGACCCGCGACGGCAAAGCCGCGATAGGGCAGCAGCGGAATGAACATCTGGATTTCGAGCTTGCCGGCCTGCATCAGCGGCAGTGCTTCGACGGTTGCGCGCGCTGCGCTTTCGTCCGCCGCTTCGATCAGCAGGCACGCGCCCGGCAGGTCCGCGCGGGTCCAGGCCTGACGAATCGTATCCAACGCGTACTTCTCTTTGACATACGCGACTTCCATCGCGCGCTGCTCGTTCGTGACGGGCGTGGCGTCTTCCTTGACGCGCATTGCAAACAGAAATTGCATGAGAACTCCTTCGACTTTCACGTGTTGTTTAACTCACGTGCAGTCTAAGAAGCGTGCTCAAGCGGAAAAAGACGGCGTTCCGTAAAAGGCTCTTTTACGGAACCTGAAAAATGCGGTCGTGCGGCCGATCAAAACGCCTTGGCAAGCCGGAACGCCGAAACGGCTTCGCGCATCGTCTGCGCCTGGCTTTCCAGTGCGCTTGCCGCGGCGGCCGCCTGTTCGACGAGCGCCGCATTCTGCTGCGTGACCTGGTCCATCTGGCTCACCGCGTGGCCGACCTGCTCGATGCCGTCGCTCTGCTCGGCCGTCGCCGTCGTGATTTCGCCCATGATGCCCGCGACGTTGCGCACCGACCGTACGATCTCGGTCATCGTCGCGCCCGCTTGCGCGACGAGTCCATTGCCGTTCTGTACGTGATCGATGGACGTGCCGATCAGCGCCTTGATCTCGCGTGCGGCGCCCGCGCTGCGCTGCGCGAGCGTGCGCACTTCGCCCGCGACGACGGCGAACCCGCGCCCCTGCTCGCCCGCGCGCGCCGACTCGACGGCTGCGTTCAGCGCGAGAATATTCGTCTGGAACGCAATGCTGTCGATCATGCCGATGATGTCCGCAATCTTGCTCGAACTCGAGCTGATCTCGGCCATCGTATGCACCGCGCGCTCGACCACGTCGCCGCCCTGCTGCGCGAGATCGGCTGCATTCGTGGCGAGCCGGTTTGCTTCGCGCGCGTGTTCGGCGTTCTGCTTCACGGTCGACGTCAGTTGCTCCATGCTCGCCGCCGTTTCTTCGAGCGACGCCGACTGCTCTTCCGTGCGGCTCGACAGATCGAGGTTGCCCGCCGCGATCTCGCGCGCCGCCGTATGAATCGCTTCGCAGCTTTCGCGCACGCCGGAAACCGTCCGTGTGAGACCCGACTGCATGCGGTGCATCGCGGCAAATAACTGACCGATCTCGCTCTTGCTCGCTTCGGGCACGCGCACCGTGAGATCGTTGGAGGCAATGCGATCGAGCACGTCGGCCGCCTGTGCGAGCGGCGTGGTGACCGTGCGTTGCAGCGCGATGTACGCAAGCACGATCAGGCCGACCGCAATCGCGATGCCGAACATCACCGTGCCGACGATCCATTGATAACGCTGATTGCCGCTCGCGAGCGCATCCTCGGAAAGCTGGTTGGCGAGTTTCTGGAATTTCTCGACGTTCGCCGAATAAGCCGCGCCCGACGCGGTAATGTCGCGATCGTTGAGCGCCGCGTAGGTGGCCGTATCGCCGTTGCGCAATGCGTCGGCGGCACGGTTGAGTGTCGTGGCAAGTTGCGTCGCCGAATCGAGCAGTTGCTGCTTGAGCGCAGCGTCCATGCCGTCGAACGCATCCGACTTCTCGAAAGCCTGCGTCTCGCGCACGGACAGGTCGAGCGAGCGTTGCGCGCTTTGCAGCGCCGAGTCGCGCGTGGCCGTGTCATTGCGCTCTTTTAGCGCGGAGTAAGCGCGCACCATCGCCGAACGCGTGCGCGTCGTGTCCTTGTATGCGTCGTTGACGAGAATGGTTTGACGCGCCATGTCCCGCAGATTCTGCGCATTGCCGTTGCTGATCTTCAGCGCGCCGATGCCGACCACGCCGCCGAGCAGAATCATCGTCGCGAATACCACAAGCAATGCAAGAAGGCTGGCCCGTACTGTAATGTTGCGCATGCTGATCGATGCCAGCACGCGCCGGCGAAGAGTTGAGTCAACAGCTTAACGGCAGTATCGGGGAACGCTTTAGGAGACTCGGGAAATATTGACTGGTTCAGTGGAGCAGTCGCATCCGTGTTGATGCGCGAACCGGGCTATTGCAGCGCGAGAGCGTTAATTGCGATGTTCAGGGAAGGGGTCGGCGAAGCGCCGCGAAGAAATCTCGCGTCGGGCGAAGGCGGTTGACCTCGCCCGAGCGAGCAATGCGTGAAGAGAGGCGCTGCTTTTGCCAGAGCTGACTGCGCGACTGTGGTTCACACAGTGCGCAGCATCTCCAGCACCCGCACGACATCGGCGTCGGCGAGGTCGCCCTCCGGTTCCTTGCGGGCGAGCAGCAAGTCCATCAGGTCGTTATCGCTTAGTTCGAGCAGGCGCGTGAGCGCGCCTACGTCTGCATCACTGAGATCATGCTCATATCGGCTAAAAAAACGCTCGAAGATCAGATCGTTTTCCAGCAGGCCGCGCCGGGCGCGCCAGCGAAGACGCGCGCGACGCAGCGGGTCGGACTGATGCGGCGTGTCCATCTCAGACCGCACGCCGGACCATCAATTCCTTGATCTTGCCGATCGCCTTCGTCGGGTTGAGCCCCTTCGGGCACACGTCGACGCAGTTCATGATCGTATGGCAACGGAACAGACGGTACGGATCTTCCAGGTTGTCCAGCCGCTCGCCCGTCGCCTGGTCGCGGCTATCCGCGATGAAACGGTAGGCTTGCAGCAGCCCCGCCGGGCCGACGAACTTGTCCGGATTCCACCAGAAGCTCGGGCACGACGTCGAGCAGCTCGCGCACAGGATGCACTCGTACAGGCCGTCCAGTTCGTCGCGTTCTTCCGGCGACTGCAGACGCTCCTTCTCCGGCGGCGGCGTGTCGTTGATCAGGTACGGCTTGATCGAGTGATACTGGTTGAAGAACTGCGTCATGTCGACAATCATGTCGCGAATCACGGGCAGCCCCGGCAGCGGACGCAGCACGATCTTCTGCGGCAGGTCGTTCAGGTTCGTCAGGCAGGCAAGACCGTTCTTGCCGTTGATGTTCATCGCGTCCGAGCCGCACACGCCCTCGCGGCACGAGCGGCGGAACGACAGCGTTTCGTCCAGTGCCTTCAGTTTCACCAGCGCGTCGAGCAGCATGCGCTCGTGCGAGTCGATCTCGATCTCGTACGTCTGCATGCGCGGCGCGGCGTCCTTGTCCGGGTCGTAGCGGTAGATTTCGAATGTACGCTTGGCCATGGTGTGGGGTCCTTTGTGCTTTAGAAGGTACGCGTTTAGAAGGTCCGTGCCTTCGGCGGCACCGATTCGACCGTCAGCGGGTTCATATGTACCGGCTTGTAGTCGAGGCGGTCGCCTTCGCTGTACCACAGCGTATGGCGCAGCCAGTTCTCGTCGTCGCGATGTTCGAAGTCGTTCTGCGCATGCGCGCCACGGCTTTCCTTGCGCGCTTCCGCCGACACCATCGTCGCGCGCGCCACTTCGATCAGGTTCTCCACTTCGAGCGCTTCCACGCGCGCCGTGTTGAACACCTTCGACTTGTCCTTCAGGTGGATATTGCCCACGCGTGCAGCCACTTCGCGAATGCGCTCGACGCCTTCGGCGAGCAGCGCCGACGTACGGAACACGCCTGCGTGCGCCTGCATCGTCGAGCGGATGTCGTTCGCCACGTTCTGCGCGTATTCGCCCGAGCTGGAGTTGTCCAGCTTCGCCAGACGCGACAGCGCGAAATCAGCGGCATCGGCCGGCAGCGGCTTGTGCTCCTTGATGTCCTTCACGTGCTTGACGATGTGGTTACCCGCCGCGCGGCCGAACACCACGAGATCCAGCAGCGAGTTCGTGCCCAGGCGGTTCGCGCCATGCACCGACACGCACGAGCATTCGCCCACGGCGTAGAAGCCGTTGATCGGGTCTTCGTGGCCCTTGGCCGTACCGACCACCTGACCGTGAATGTTCGTCGGAATGCCGCCCATCTGGTAGTGGATGGTCGGCACAACGGGAATCGGTTCCTTGATGCAGTCGACGTTCGCGAACTTCAGCGCGATCTCGCGGATCGACGGCAGACGCTTCATGATCGTCTCGGCGCCGATGTGCGACAGGTCGAGCAGCACGTGGTCCTTGTTCGGACCGACGCCACGGCCTTCCTTGATTTCCTGGTCCATCGAGCGCGAAACGAAGTCGCGCGGCGCCAGATCCTTCAAGGTCGGCGCGTAGCGCTCCATGAAGCGCTCGCCGTCCGAGTTACGCAGGATGCCGCCTTCGCCGCGCACGCCTTCCGTAATCAGCACGCCCGCACCGGCGACACCCGTCGGGTGGAATTGCCAGAATTCCATGTCTTCGAGCGGGATGCCCGCGCGTGCGGCCATGCCCAGACCGTCGCCCGTGTTGATGAACGCATTGGTCGAGGCCGCGAAGATCCGCCCCGCGCCGCCCGTGGCGAACAGCGTGGTCTTGCCTTCGAGGATATAGACGTCGCCCGTTTCCATTTCCAGCGCGGTCACGCCGAGCACGTCGCCTTCGGCGTCGCGGATCAGGTCCAGCGCCATCCATTCGACGAAGAACGTGGTCTTCGCTGCGACGTTCTGCTGGTACAGCGTGTGCAGCAGTGCGTGGCCGGTACGGTCAGCGGCAGCGCAAGCGCGCTGCACGGGCTTCTCGCCGTAGTTCGCCGTGTGACCACCGAACGGGCGCTGGTAGATCGTGCCATCCGCGTTACGGTCGAACGGCATGCCGAAGTGTTCGAGTTCGTAGACGGCGTTCGGTGCTTCGCGGCACATGAACTCGATCGCGTCCTGGTCGCCGAGCCAGTCGGAGCCCTTGATCGTGTCGTAGAAGTGGTAGTGCCAGTTGTCTTCGCTCATGTTGCCGAGCGAGGCGCCGATGCCGCCTTGCGCAGCCACCGTGTGCGAGCGCGTCGGGAACACCTTCGAGAGCACGCACACGGACAGGCCCGCGCGTGCCAGTTGCAGCGATGCGCGCATCCCGGAGCCACCTGCGCCGACGATCACCACATCAAACTTGCGACGCGGCAGGGAATTCTTGATTGCAGCCATTCTTTACACTCTCCAGAGAATCTGCGCAGCGTAGCCCGCACACGCGAGCAGCCAGACGATCGTCAACGCCTGCAGCAGAAGCCGCGTGCCAACGGGCTTGATGTAGTCCATCCAGATGTCCCGGATGCCGACCCACGCGTGATAGAACAGCGACAGCAGCGTCACGAACGTGGCGAGCTTCATCCACTGCGTGGCGAAAATGCCTGCCCAGCCGTCGTAAGAGAATGCGTGCGCGCCGAAGAACCAGGCGAGCAGGATGACGGTGTACACGGCCATGATGACGGCCGTGATGCGCTGCGCGAGCCAGTCGCGCAGACCATAATGCGCGCCCACGACGAGGCGCTTGGAACCAACTCGGTTATTGGCGGACATGTTTTTAGAATGCTCCGAACAGTTTGAGCGCGAAGGCGATCGTCAGGATCGACGACACCACCAGCACGACGACCGACGTGCTCTTGCCACGCTCTTTCGAGACCGCGTCATGGTTCATGTCCATCGACAGATGGCGTACGCCCGCGCAGAAGTGGAACAGGAACGCCCACGCCAGCACCAGCACGATCAGCTTGACGATGATGTTGGACAGGAAGCCCTTGAACACCTCGTAGCTCAGTTCGGAGGTCAGGCTCTGGTCAAAGAGGTACAGCAGGAACGGAAGGAAGATGAACAGCAGGCCGCCGCTCACGCGGTGAAGGATCGACACCCGCCCCGCGAGAGGAAGACGGTATGCCGTCAATATCTGCCCGATACCGATGTTCCGGTATTCCGGCCTCGGTTTTTTCAATGTGTCTGCCACAGTAGACCCCTTTCGGCTCTTCAAAAAGAAACAACGACGGCATAGCCGCACGCCACCACAGGCGCGATGCGTCCTGCCTTTCTCCTCTTGACGATTGTTGGGGACGTTTTCCGGGGAGACGTACAGGGGCGGCGGACCGCGCGATAGCGATATTTTGTCGCGGGACTGTTATACTGTCCAATATCTATCGCGTCTTTCTGAAATAGCTTTTCCATATATCGCATGGAACTGCGTCATATCCGCTACTTTCTCGCCGTTGCCGAAGAGCGCAACGTCACCCGCGCGGCCGAAAGGCTGGGCATCGGTCAGCCGCCCCTCAGCCAGCAAATCCATGCGCTCGAAGACGAAATGGGCGTGCGCCTGTTTCGCCGCACGGGGCATGGCGTCGTGCTGACGGAAGCGGGCGAAGCCTTCGCCGCCGACGCCAAACGCATCCTGCACGACACGCGTATCGCCGTCGAAAAGGCGCAAAGCGCCGGGCGCGGCGAGATCGGGCAACTGAATATCGGCTTTACGGGATCGGCGGCTTTCAATCCTGTCGTCTCGAAGCTGATCCGCGCTTACCGGCAGGCTTATCCGAATGTCACGCTCACGCTGGCGGAAGGCAATACGGCGCAACTGCTCGCCTATCTCGACGAACGCCGCGTGGATGTCGCGTTCGTGCGGCTCGGCAGCCAGTCGCCCGCTGGGGTGCAGTTCCATCACATCGCAATCGAGCCGATGAAGATCGTGCTTCCCGCCACGCATCGTCTTGCGAAGAAACGCAAGATCGCGTTGTCGGATCTGGCCGAAGATCCGTTCGTGATGCTGCCGCGAGAGGCTAGCCCGACGTTGCATGATGTGATCGTCGGTGCGTGCAGGGAAGCTGGCTTTGAGCCGATTGCCGGGCAGCAGGCGCCGCAGTTGTCGTCGGTGGTTAATCTGGTGGCGGCGGAGTTTGGGGTGTCGCTGGTGCCGGCTTCTGTTTGTCAGATACGGGTTGAAGGCGTCGTGTACGTTGACGCACTCGGCAAACCTATTTCGATCCGGCTGGTGCTGGCATCGCGGATTGAATCGACGCCAGCAAAGACGGCGAATTTTCTCGAGCAGGCTTCGGTGTTTGCGGCGGATATGTCTTAGCGTAGAGCGCCAGAGTAGGTGTAACTGGCGACACTGGTGTGCGACGACGCCTATGTTGTTATGAACGCGTCCGCGGCATCGCGTCGTCTGTGGTGCCTTTTACTGCGTCGGGCGGCAGTCGAGCATGACGGGATCTCCGTTCGATGCATCGCGAGGACATTCCGACGGTCGTTCCGCTTCGTAAGTGATCACTCGATCGCAGGGAGTTGGCGTCGGGTCTTCGGCCATAGCCGCCGTTGGCACGACCATCGTCCAACGGCGGAAATGATTAGCATTGCTGACGTCGAGTACACGATCTGGTCCAACGGCAGCTTTGTGCGCGTCCAGAGGACAGTAGTCGAACCCGTTGTTGCCCTTCCGCACATTGCACTGAGTCTCGGCCCCATCGTGACGCGATCAGGCAATGCGTATGTGCCGAGCGGGCGTCCGAATCCCATATCAGCACATGTCGAAACAGTGCCTGGTACGGCTCGACAGATAAGAGTGCGTATCGCTTTCAAATGTTACAAAAAATTCGCGCAACGTCGTTCGCCACGACCTAAAGTCCATTCCACGCATCAGACAAATGGCGGTCCTGGCAGAGAGTCCAGTCATCGCGAAGCGACGTTTCTGGTGCGCGAGAAACCGGTTTGATATCTGGTAGTGCAGTCTTGACCGACGCGCTGGCGGTGATCAGCGCTCGCGGTCTGTGGCGGTTGAAGCGGTAGCGAATCTGGCGAGCGAACAATGGTGGACACAATACGCGCCGACGATGCCATCGATGAAACCATCGGCGAAGATGCAATGCCACTCCACTTCCTTCGCAACTGCCAGCAGGCTACTGTGGGCTGTTACAGGCCGCAATGGAAAGGAGCCTTCCATGCGTTGCGACAAGCACCGTGTATTGTTGAGCGGCATTCCGCTCGCTGTTGTCCTCGCCACAATCATTCCGACTAGTCAGGCTGCGCCCGTGCTGGTCTCCGGTCCCAGTCCTTTTGCCGCTTGCACCATAGGTGGCCCGGGCACGAACTACGTGAACGCCGAAGTCGAACCCTGGATCGCTACGAATCCGAGCAACCCGTCGAACCTGATCGGCGTATGGCAACAGGACCGATGGGACAACGGCGGCGCCCACGGCCTGGTTGCCCGCCCGTCATTCGATGGCGGTTTTACGTGGGGCACGCCGGTTGCACTGCCTTTCAGTGCGTGCGCAGGCGGAACTGGCTACGAACGCGCGTCCGATCCGTGGGTGTCGATCGGCCCGGATGGAACGGCGTACGCTGTATCGATCTCCTTCAATCAATCCAACAACAGCAATGCCGTGCTGGCCTCCGTTTCGAAGGACGGCGGCCTGACGTGGGCGAAGCCGAGCATCATCATCGCGAACAACGAACCGACCTTGCAATTCTTCAACGACAAGGAATCGGTGACGGCCAATCCAACCAAGGCAGGCGTCGCCTATGCTGTATGGGACCGACTGGAATTGCCAAACGGCAATCCCTACGCCAACAGACATACGGCCGCGTTCCGGGGACCATCGATGTTCTCGAAGACAGCCGATGGCGGCATGACATGGAGTCGGCCAACCGTGATCGTGGCGTTGCCTTCCCGGCAGCAGACGATCGGTAACCAGATCGTGGTCAACTCGCAGAACGGAACGCTCTACGACTTCTTCAACCTGATCTCTCCGCCGTTCTCGAAAGCGGCCGGGAAGGTTGCGTTCATCAAATCAACTGACGACGGCGCAACGTGGACGAAGCCGAAGATCATCTCTGGTTTGCAGACCGTATCGGTGTTTGATCCGAACACCGGGCAACCGGTGCGTTCAGGAGACATTATTCCTGAGCCCGCGATCGATCCGAAGACCGGGCAACTCTATGTCGTCTGGCAGGATTCCCGCTTTAATGGCGGGCTCTATGATGAGATCGCGCTATCCACTTCCAAAGACGGCGGCAGCACATGGAGCGCTCCGATCCGGGTCAATACACCCACGGGAAGACCGGCATTCAACCCGAACATTAGCGTCAATTCGTCGGGGACCGTTGCCGTGACGTACTACGATTTCCGCAATCTGGCGGATGGCAACACCTCGACACTACCGACGGATATCTGGCAAACGACATCGGCAGACAACGGAACGACGTTCGCCAATGAAATACATCTGGCGGGAGCGTTTGACCTCAAGACCGCGCCGAACGCCGAGGGTTTCTTCGTCGGAGACTATCAAGGGTTGGTCGCGATCGGATCGACGTTTGTGCCGTTTTTCGTGCAAACAAACTCAGGCAATTTGGGCAATCGCACAGACGTGTTTGCTCAACCTTAGGCATAACAGTATGTGTAGGAACTGCGGCGCGCTGCGCGCCGCAGTCGTGAGCCGCGTTCCCGATGCAGGACACCCTACGACACACCTTCGACTCACTGCCAAACACTACAATGCAGCCGATGCAAGGTGATAACACGGGCTCGAAGAACACCATCGCCAGGGGTGCGTGACCCGTGGCGAGCGCTTCAGGGCCTTGACAGAATCAAGGGGTTCCTCAACGCACTACGACAAAATTCCTACCACTAACCGTTCGCTGCAGGCGCAGATATCGCCGCGATAGCGAACCTTGACTTCGCTGAGGTCGAAAAGCGCGCACTTCATCATGCGCAATTGAGAAACGATATGTCCGGTGAGCAAGCGTGCAGTTGCTGCTATCGCGGGCTTTGCGCCTGGCGGTGGCTTTGAGCTCGCGATGACGTGAGACTTTATTACCGCTGGCGACAACGCCCGGTTCGGTCGGCCTGCAACCGGGCTCGGCATCATCCCCAAGCTTGCAAAAGGCGTCGGGTCTATACATGCATTGCATCACGGGGGATCCCGCGACACGGTGTTGTGTGTGCCGGCCACGGGCACAGGCACCGCACTTAGCATCACGTTGGCCGGTCTCGCGAGTGATACTCGCTGGGCAGCGGAGGTCGAGGCCCTTCGCTGCATGGTTCAACGCAGCAGAAAGGCGGCGAACGGTCCAGATGAGAAGGCTGTAGTCGAGCCGGATCTTGAAGCCATGTTGTGCATCGACTTCGGGCAATGTTGGAGCGCACGTACTTGCCGCGTCCGCAGCCATGCACCCATTGATCGCCATGGTGACGATCACCATGCAAAGAATCCTGCATGTACTATGCATTTCCCTTCAATTGCTGTCTTGCGGAACGCAGAGGGGTAGGCGGTACATCCTGCGTTCAGCCACGGCATTCCGAGGAGCGGGTGCTCAACCAAACCAGGGAGGCCGGCGTCGACGGCGCGCGGGGCCCATTCAGGGCACTGATGGCCGTCGGTTCGACCTGGATCACCTGCTGGGGCGATCGGCGGTGGTCTATACCTGATCATGGCGACTATGCGGCAGGCTGACGCGACCTCACCGGCTCGCGTTTGAGGGTTTTCCTTACCCTCAGGCAGGCAACAATGTCGATGGTTGGCCGTCGGCGGACATGCTAGGATTTCTTTCAAACAACTCCGGAAACTGCTATGCCGTTCATCTGCGAAAACGTTGAATGTCGTGCCGTGCTGGCTCGCGGGCAGGTCAGACCCAATCACGAGGACGAGGGGTGGTGCTTCTACTGCCCGGACTGCAAAGTCAGGAACGAGTTGAAAGATATCGGTGTACCTGGCGGTCCCGTCGAGTTGGTCCAGCTAGAAAGATCCGACCTTCCGCACAAGGTAATAGCGACAGCTCGACCATTGGAGGACGGCAGGTACGCAGCGCAATTGCTCGTTCAGAGGGCACTCGGTATCAAAGGAACATATGGGGTCGAGGAACGCTGGGAGCAGCTCGGAGTATTCCTCGACGCGCACGAGGCCGTAGCGCACGCAAAGTCTTTCGCAACAGACCTGCTGGAGCGAAAGGTCTAGTCGAGAGTGGCACGCTGGATTGCTCCATACCAATCAATGCGCGGATCTGTACGGCAGGCCCACGACCGTAGATCCGCGCGACAACCTGGTGCTTTACGGCGTGCATGCCGTGCGGAAAGCGTTTCAGCGTTGGGTGCGCTCAATAGGCGGTGTAGACGGATACCGCACCACTCCGAATACTTCACCGTACGGGATGACCGGCTTGAATTCAACCAACCTTAACTCACGAAGCACCACTGGCAGCGAGCTTGACAAAGAGTCTGGCTGCTTCGTTGCCATGTGACAAAGCGCGCAGTGCGAGGGAGAGTGCTAGCTGTGCGTCGTGGGAGACCGCGCTACGATCCTGATCGAAGAGATTGACAGCGTGGCGCATATGCTGCGCCGCCTGCGTGTGAAGCTCCACGGCCGCCGCATGATGTTTTGCCACGTCCGCGGCACTTACGCCTGAGCCGGTCGACGGAGGCGTTATCGACGGCGTATTGGTGCTGTGCGCACCAGCGTCGTGTGCGTGATCGATCGCATGCAACGTGTGGCCATGGGCCATCATCGCCTGATGTGCGGCGTGAGCAAAGTCTCGACCTTCCTCGAAATGCCGGGAAGCCTCGCGGTGATGTCGCGCGGCCTGCTCGTGGTGTGACGCCGCGGCTTCGAGATGCCCCTTCTTGCTATGCTTCGTGTTCACGCCGGCTCCTGTGCAACTTCAGAACTAACTCCGATGGCGACCGATTCGAAGATACAGTCGTGGGTCGTAACGAGATCCTAATCTACATCACTTGCGCCTTCTGTGGCATTTGCGTTTCGTGGGAAATCAGCATCACGTTCGGCCTGCTTTTCGAACCGTGTGTTGTGGTGAGCGTGCGTATTGGACCGCGCGAACCGGAACAAAGCCGTGTAGAGCCTCTTTAGTTTTCTCAGTCGTGCAGAAAAGAGGGCGAACCGGCACTTGGTAGCGAGCAAAACCTGTTCAGCCACTATGTGAATCCGCCGGTGCCAGTCGGAGGATCGCAGTCTCCGAAAGGGTTCGGCATTGGATATTCGAGGGGACGCCTGTCTCAACCACGGGGGTTCGACATCGAACTTCCGGATACGGCCAAGCGTCAATCGCTCGCACCGTCGCTCAGACATTCGGGCGTCCGTTCCGCATCAGGAATCGCCCAGTAAATTCGCATGTAGAAGTGTCGCTTCTCGGCCATTGCCGACATTGGAACTGGTTGCGTGCAACGTCGGCAGCTTGGCGCATTGGCGACTTTCGCAGCGTCGCGCTGCGAGACTGTAACTGCCTGCATCAGCGAACTGACACTCACGCCCCCAAGGAGACGATCGACAAGTTCAACGGCAAGCGCTCACTGTTGCCTAGCTTCGCAATAACCTGCGCTCGACAGCGGCCAACTAGGGCACTCGCACAAAGGCGAAGCGGTAGGGCTTCTGGTTAATTGTGTGGTTAGTTGGCGATCTTCTTCAAATGCGAAACCCTACGCGCCGCTCGCCTTCGAAGCCCAGTCATGGATGGGTAACAGTCTCTCGATTGCTGAAGACAATTCGTCGACGGAGTCGCGTGATGGATCCACTGGCGTCCATATAGTGAGGTGAGGCGAAACCTCCATGATCCTTGACTCCGGCTCCAGACCCGCCTTTCTCACCAGGGTCACCGTTTGGCGAGCTCGGCCAAGGTAGTTCCGCTCCTTGTTGAGACAGCCGAGGGCTTCGGTGAGGATCGTGTGCCACAAATCGCCGGTGAGTTCTGGGAGATGGAACTCACGTCCACCCAGATTTTCCTCCAGGATTGACGGTCTTGCTGTGGCCTGCCACGCGTCGCGAGCGAATCGCAAGGTGATGTTCTGGCGGTCGCGCAACTGAGGTACCAACCGTGGTAACACCGGGGTGCCCAGTTCGGACTTGATCAACGCAGCAATCGGCCAACCACGATAGGCCAAGCCCTCAAGATTGACGCCTACACGCGCGGTCTGATCGTCCGGACGGATCTTCAGGTTCCACTGGACGCCCTCATGCCCGTCACTGATCCCGAAAGTGGGTTTGTTTAATTGGCCGAATGGTCGTCCTTTGACATTCAGCAATTCGGTGAATCCGTCTAGCAGATGGGCGTATATGGTGTCCTTCCCGGAACGCGTAATCTGTCTGCGGGGAACAATTGTTCTTTCTGATACGCGGGGATCCTCCATCCGGATTTCATTAAGAGTGACCATCCTTAGATCTGACGCCGACGCGAGTATGGATTCAATCGCGCGAATCGCCGCGTCCGGATAGATATTGAAGAACTCGCGTCGTTTCTGCCGGAGCGGCGAGAGCTTTTCGTGAACCAGCAATTCCAGCTTGCGGCAGTCGCTCACGGCGATCTGATGCGTGACCTCCCAGATGAAGTCACCCGTCGAACTCTGATTGATTTCTGCACAGCGAACCGCCGGATCTCTGGTAGTTCTTCCGATCTTGGACACTGGAAGATCGATGTCTTTGACCCCAAGGACGTAGACATACCCTTCCTCCGCGACAGTCTGCTTTTCCACTCTGATTTGCCCCGTTGTTACGGCCACGGGCTCCTTGTGTCGTCGGCTGGACCGCCGGGCGGTTGCCCGTTGCCTTTACCGCCTGACGTTAAAGGTAACCGCCGACCGATTTATAGATGAAGGTACCAATTTAACACGCAGAGTTGCGCTACCTCGGGCCGAATGGCTGCTTTCGGGCTGTGATCCAATCGCCCGCCCTTGGCAGCCCCTGCCTTTCAACGAACGCTGACGTTCGGCCTTTGCCGGACTTTGGCGATAGCGGAATGCGTCGGCTCCCGGTGGTAAGCTGTCATCCACAGACTGGCGTCGACGAATGGCATGTCTCGCTGTCAACGAACGAGTCTTAGCGACCCGTTACTTACACTCTACAGATGAGCTTGAATGTCTCAAGATGAGGCGATAAGCGCCGGATCGTTAGACGGCAGAGCGCTGAGAGCGACATCCATCCTCGTGTATGCGATCAAGGTTTGGTGTCGGCTCGGACATGTCATGCCGCCGTGCGTGGCTTGGCCGCGCCTCCTGAGACTTACCTTCCGCTTGTCACCGCTAGCAGTACGGTGCCAAGTCGAGAGCTGGCCATCGCCGTGGATGCCACTGCCGAAGTGCTCAAACAATTTCTTGCTTGGCAACTCATCTAGCGGCCTATCCGTTCACTTACACTCGATTGCCATCTCCCAATCGACGCTACTCGTCTCCTGCGGCTGCATCACGATGTTGTAGCCGTTCGGGCACAAGCTTCCTGCCTTGTCCCACATGCTCGCGCTCGTCATGGCGTCGATGTGGTGGACGGGGCGACCGTTCGGACCCGTCTGGGATGTGCTCGTCATGGCGCACGCGGCGAGTGCTGCTCCGATCATCCCCAGCGCGATCCTGTGCATGAGGCCTCCGCGTACGGTAGATTACAGTCAGATGATAGACGCCGGACCATGCTGCATCAATTGCAACATTTCACTGGCACCTGTTTGCCACGTTGACATGCCAGTGAGAACCGCGATGCGGATACGGTACGTGCTTAAACCAGCAGATCGCTTCGGTGCAACGATCGCCATGCATCCCATAACTACCGACAAGGTTTCTCATGGCCGCAGCCGGTTGAAGAGGAACTGTTTGGAATCTTCGTCGGACCGGCTGATCATTGCCGAACCCGAGCCGACACCGAACGAACAAAACCGACCCTCTTCAGTCGACGGTACTCATTCGCAGAAGTCGCCCGAAAGCTCCCGTTGAAGATTTCACGGGCGGCTCCTCAGCACTTTCATTGAACAGGTGCTTCGGCCATAGTTGCCGTTCTCGCAACAGAGACTGCCGTCATTCCAATGGATGGTTCACTTCGTAACCTGTCGGATGCCCGGTGGAAGCAGATCGGCCATTGCGGTCATTGCACAAGCTGTTACGTCGAACGACAGCTGTCCTGCCTCCCGAGGACAGCACCCGACCCTGAGCGGCCAGTCGCTCTGCCAAGGGTTCAACGGCAGGTGCGTATTTCGGCGAACGTGACCGCCGATTTCGGGAACGTGACCGATTCGGCGGGGTTTGGCATTGCGCGGTGTTGATTGTAGATTTCCTTGTTAGTTCTGGTCGAGTTCGGGCTCCAGGACGTTGGGTTTTGGCGATGCCTTTCTGAGGGATTCACCGGTAAGCGTGATCCGATGATGACGCTGCATGAGGCGGTCGAGCATTGCGTCGGCGATAGTCTCGTCGCCGATCCATCCATGCCAGTGCTCAATCGGTAACTGGCTGGTGACGATGGTCGCCTTTCCCGCCGAGCGGTCATCGATCATCTCGAGCAGATCGTTTCGAACCATCGCATCGAGGGGCGCCATTCCCCAATCGTCCAGTAGAAGCACGTCGACGCGGGCAACCTGCAGCAGCCATTTTGTGAAGCCGCCGTTGCCGTGCAGAACGCGAAGCTCCTCGCCAAGTCGCGGCACGCGCAGATACAAGGCTGAATGCCCGCGCCGGCAAGCGTATTGGGCCAGGGCGCAAGCGAGCCACGATTTCCCCGCGCCAGTTGGGCCGCTTATGAGCAGGCTGTAGCCCGCTTGCACCCAGTCACCGAGTGCGAGGCTCGTGAGCGAGCGCGGATCGACGCCACGGCCAGCGCGCGTGTCGAGATCCTCAATGGCGGCCTGCGGATATTTGAGGCGCGCCTGCTTGAGCAATCGGGTACGACGGCGATCATCACGCCAGCTGGCTTCCCGGTCGACCAGCAGTGACAGGCGTTCCTCGAAGCTCAGGCTGGCCGCACCGGGCTGCGTCAATTGTTCTTCCAGGCCGTCAGCGAAGCCGTCCAGCTTCAGGGTGCGCAATTGCGTCAGTGTCTGTTGCATCATCATGGTGGTCTTCTTTATTGGTAGTAGCTGGGGCCGCGTACATGCGCGTGGCTCGGGCTGGTCCAGTCGGTAGGCGTTGCCACCGCCGCCCGGTCGCGGTTGTTGACCAGGATGTCGCGCACGTGGCGGTAACGGTGTACGCCCAGTTCCAGCGCCAGCGCGCAGGCGGCTTCGAGACGGTCACGGCCATAGCGACGTGAGAGCGACAGCAATCCAAGGCACGCCCGATAGCCGTGTTCCGGATGGCGTTGCTCCTGCAGCAGCCGGGTGACGAGCGCGCCAGTTGCCGCGCCGATCTGCTGTCCCCAATGAATCAGCCGCTGCGGCGTCCATTCCAGATGAGCGCGGTGTGCCGCAGGCATGTGCTCGACAACAGTGGTATAGCTGCCTGCGCGATCGTTACGTGCGTGGCTGGCGACGCGGCGACCGCGATGTAGCAGTTCGACAGTGCCCGCCGTGATACGCGCATCGAGCTTGAGGCCGACCAGCGCGTGCGGCACGCTGTAGCGGTGTTTGTTGATCTCGACGTGATAGTCAATGTGAACCGTCACGGTCTTGAAGCGCGCGAGCTCATAGGGCTGTGCCGGCAGCGGCTGCAGTGCCGGCGCGTCCAGCTGGGCGAACGCGCTGGCACGACATCCCGGCAGCTTCTGGAATGGCCTCTCATTCAGGTTCCTGAGCAGCGGGCAGATCGCCTCATTGACCGAGTGGACCGAGTCAAACCGGTGATGACGTAGGCGCGCCATGATCCAGCGTTCGACCACCTGGACCGCAACCTCTACCTTCGGTTTGTCCTGCGGACGATATACGCGCGCAGGAAGGAATGATGTGCCGTAGTGACGCGCGAAGTCCAGCACAGTGTCGCCGGCGCGAGGTTCATAGCGATCGGGATCGGCAATCATCGCACGCGGGTTATCCGGGACGATCAACTGCGGCACACCACCATAGAAGGTCAGCGCGCGAGCAATCCCGCCCAGCCAGTCCTCCATCGTCTCGGCCGGCGTCGCACATGCGAACGTGTAACTCGATGCGCCCATAGCCGCTACGAAGATGTGCGCGCGGCGTCCAGTCGTCAGTGGCAACGTGGGGCCGGCGAAGTCGACAAACAGCTTCTCGCCGGCGCGATGAATCTGACGCATCGAGCGCTTCAGGCGTTTTGTGAACGCCTTGTAGTGCCCACAGAACTGCGTATAGCGGTAGGTCTGCCGGTCCGCGAACTCAGCCTGGTATTCCTCCCATAGCAACGTCAGCGTCATGCCCTTGCGACGCAGCTCCTGATGGATGCGTCCATAGTCGGGCTGGGCATAGGCTGCTGGCCCCGTGGGCTTGCCGAGAAGCCGCCGCTCGAGTTCGCCTTCATCCATATCGCAGGCGCTTGCCCAGTCCAGCCCGGCGGCACTGGCTAGTCCGATGTACTTCGTGACCACGCCCTTGGATATGCCCAGTGATGCGGCGATCCGATCGTGCGAGAAACCGCCGTCAAATTTAAGTCGCAAAACGTCCTTGATCATGCGCATGTTCATCCGGTGCGCGGGCATCGTCTCTCCGGCCAAAGCCGGCGAGCATAGCCCGCGTGGTTGATGTCATGCGCAACGCCAATCCTGCCTTCCGGTCCGCTCGGTCACGTTTCCGAAATGACCGGTCACGTTGCCGAAATCGCCGGTCACCATCCCGAAACGGCCGGTCACGTTCGTCCGAAATACGCAGCAGGTAACGGATTGGTCCGGCCATCGAAGCCGGCTTCTCAGGGACAGCAGTTCGGTGCCTTAGCTGACATTCGGTCAGGCTGGGTTCTACGTCAGCAATGTGGCCGTTTGTTGACGGTGGCGAGATCGAGCAGCCGGAAGGCAGCTTCCTCTAGCGGCGAACTCATACTCCTCGACCCTTCTCGGTCATGGGATTACTGTAGTTCCGGTAACGGCTTCGGCTTACGACGGGCAATCAGCTTGATCATCAACGCACCCAGAAATCGAGCTCCCTCTTAGCGTCGCTATTGAGTTGTGCCTTCTGCCAGTCACCGGTCTCAAGCAGGAAGCCGCCAGGTTGCTTACCTTTTTTTTGCAAGTCGTTCACATAGGCTAGCCAGCGGTAGTGGTGATACACCGACAGAACGTGAGTGGCATAGTGCAACGCCAGTTCCTGATTGCCACGCACGATGATGAAGTTGTCGTCATTGCTTCCGCTTGCCGCGCCTGAGAAGTTGTGGCTCCCGGTCACGACGACCGGGTTGGTAAAGGGATCGACGACGATCAGCTTTGAATGCACGATCGCGTAGCCTACAACTCCGCCTTGGCGCGTGAGAAACTCGTTGCGGGTGACGGTCGCCGCCCAGTTGGCAAGCTTGTTCATGCCTTCCGGCCGCACGATGTCGAGCGTGGCGCTGGCCCTCTTGTTCAAGGTGAACGTCTCGACGGTAACCTCGCTCTCGTCGGTGCTATCCCCATCGCTGGGCGGAGTACTGACCACACCCTTGATGTAGAGCGACTTCCTTGCTGACTGCAGCGCGCGGATAGTGGCCAGCGTGGCCGTGCCGCCGGGTTGGAACATCAGGAACATTACGGCTTCCTTCGCCGAATTGACCACGTCGTCCAGCGCCGCCAGATCGACCTTCTTGTGCGTGCGCGTGAACCAGATCTCACCGGATGAGGAGTGCTTTCCGGACTTGAATGCGGCGGGCTGATCGTTCGCATCTACTAGCGCCGGTGGGAATGCGCTTTCGGCATCCCGGAGGCGCTCCCACTGCGCCAGATATTCGGCAGCCACGCCTGGGTTGTCGATGAGCAAACCGTTGTTGATCTGCGTGCAAAGGCCGGTAGTGGTCCAATTTGTGCTGCCGGTCCAAGCCATCTTTGCGGTGCTTTTGCTATCGGTCAGTACGAGAAACTTGTTATGACCGAGCGCGCCCGGCGACACAAATCGGCCAAACACCTCTACTCCACTATCCTTTAGTAGCTTGCGAGCGCTCTTGTTTTGGTCTCTCTTGCGTGCCTCCTTCGAAGTTTCGGCTTTCTTCTTCGTGATCGATCCATTGGAGAGCACCACATGCGCATTTCCCTTGAGTGCCGTCAAACCCGCAATCAACTCGTCGTCTTCGAGTTCGTACAGTGCAGCGTAGAGATGGCCTTTCGATTTTTTTGCGCTGTCGAGCAGCGCCAGCATCTCGGTCCGCAATGTGCCGGAGAGGAAGTTCCGGATGGGCAACTCATGCTGGGTCAGGCTGTCCTTGAACAGGCTTAGTGCTTCCTTGCGTGTCGTCAGCTTGTTCTTGATCCGAAGATCTTCCAGGTAGCGTGACATGAACTGGGAAATGACCAGGCCGCGATTGAAGTACGAGGAGAAACCGTCCTGCGTGCCGCCCGAGAGCTTGATCCATGCTGTCCAATCGCTTTGCTCGTTGATCAGCTGGCGTAGCTTGCCTTGCGTATGGATCATCGGCGTGACGCGATATCGCACCTCGTCACCCAGGTTCGCCGTAAAGTCCGCCCACCAGAATCGCTGGAATGGCCAGTCCGTCGAGGGGCGAACTTCGCCAATCTTTGGCTTGTCCCGTTCAAATCCCTTCCGGTTATCGAGCGTGATACGCGCTACCTTGCCGTCGGGTGTTCGCGATTCCTTTTCGATCGCAAAACCCCAGCAGTCGGTAATAGGCTTTGCGATGGTCCAGAAGATTACCGCGTCGTCGCAATTGACGATCAGGCGAACGTTGGTGGTCATGTGGACTCCTTTCTGGCCTGTTTCGAATCGGTGATAGGACTGGTCGTGATTCTCGATAGTCGACTTAGCGAGGCAGTCGTTGCGCGCAGCTTGCGTCGGGGATTGCGCCGGCACGCTGTACAGCTAAGGGCCACCGGCCAACAATATCGCAACAACTGTTTTCCAGATCTGTTGCCGGTTCAAAGCGACGCCCTCGCTCAGAGGGCCTGTTGCTAGTGGACATGCTGTTCCCTTTCTGAAGATTCGGGGCCTTTCTGTCGGTGTCTGTGATGTGCATGCACCATTGCGCCTTCGGTGGCGACCGGTACATCGGTACCGGTCACCAAAATCGGCTACTAAGAGACCGGATAGCGCTCTTGCTTCTCATGAATTTCTTCAATTCACGTTAATCAACGGACGAGTAATCCCACGAATTCTTCCCCACGCGAGAGAAAGAGAACCACCTCCCTCGAATCAATGCACTGTCTGGCAACTGCGCCCTGATTCTCCGGTTCAAGGCAAAGAAGAAACTGCCCAATGCGACCGGGTCGGCAAGCCTTGAGGGTGAAAATGTGTAGTGCTCGTATCAGCGAAAACAAGACGTTACCGCTTGACGTAACAAAATTGTGCTCGCTCGCTTATTTGGTTGGAACCATACGTGCAAGAGATCGATGCATCCCATGAGAATGCTTTCCAACTTGAAGATAGGTAATCGAAAGGAGAGGAACACTAGGGACTTATCCGAATCATTTCTCGCTAAGCTATGTGCGGAAGCGCACATTCAGAATCTCACATAAGTGCCGACGTTTGCCGTGGCCGGTCGCAGCACCCGGGTTTCTGGCGGCGGCGAATGCGGGCCCGGTCACGTAGCCTTCCCAGTTTTGCTGGGCAACAGCGACTGTAGGGGGCATCAGCAAGACGATGTCAGTCCGAATGGCTGTTGGCCGTTGCATGCTGCCGTTGAGCCGGGAGTGTCCGAGTTCGGCATGACCGATATCCTTGAGCCGCACAATGGCGGCACCACCTCTAGATGAAGTGCGATCGCATGGCTGAACATCTTCACTTCGTCCAAGCTGCGGTTTCTGAAAGCGGGAAAACGAAATCTACACGCCGCGTTCGGAGGCGAAGTTCAAATGCGCTGATGGGTTCCCAACTCACGTTTCGCGTCGGCTGCGCCCCGCACTTCGGACATTCGACGGCGCTAGCCGAATGTCCCTTGATGAGCGAACCCGAGAATCCGAGGTCGCCTCGAACACCGCGATCCATGGTGAAAGCCGAACTTCCGTAGACGACCCACTCCGGCCGGTCGCGCTGTCTGGCATTCAACGGCTGAGGACTGAGTGGACAGGACATTCAAGCCGGTTTCTCGGGGACAGCAGTTCTGCCTTTATAGGTCATTCGTGTTTCTGTTTTCGTCGGGCGGCTACACGTCGAATTCCGGACAAAACTATGAAATCAACGGGTTTGATGCAATGGGTTACCGAGTGCTCGAGTATTGCCGCTGACGCTCGCACCTCTTGCAACTTTCGCTCGGATTTGGCAGGCCGCACCCGAAGATGGCCGCAGCAGAATCCTAGTTTCTCACCATCAACACGACTTTTCCAACGTTCTTGCGATCTTCCATCCACGCATGCGCTTCACCGGCGTCCTGAAACGGGAACGTGCGATCGACATGAGGACGAATCCAACCCGCATTGACGCCGTCGAGCAGTGACTTCATCCAGACCTGCAGCTTTGGGAATTCGTCCCAGAGATGCCCGAGATTAACTCCGAACACGCCACGATTGTGGCTCATCAGTCCGAGCGGATGGAACCATCGGGTTGCAGCGGCGAGCGCGACCAGGCGCAGCAGGCCGGGCAATTGCGACGTCGTAGCGCTAGAGATGCCAAAGATACCGAGACGGCCCGTCGGGCGCAGCGCGGAATAGCTCTTCGCGCAATGCGCGCCGCCGAGAGGGTCAATGATGAGTTCGACGCCGGCGCCGGAGGTTAGCCGCATGAGTTCCGCTTTCCAGTCGCCGCAGGTGTAATCGATTGCGTGATGGAGGCCGCGTTCGCGCAAGAACGCATGCTTGCCGGGACTTGCCGTCCCGTAGATGGCCGCGCCTAGGTGACGGGCTATATCGATCGCGGCCAGTCCGACACCGCCGCCCGCGTTGTGAATCAACACGGAATCGCCGGAACTCAGCGCGCCCATCACGACCAGCAACTGCCACGCAGTGAGGTACTGAACGGGCAGCGCGACGGAATGCGCATGATCCAGCGCCGCCGGCCTCGCGAATACTTGCGACGCCGGAACCGTTACGGTATCGGCGTACCCACCGAAGCGGACGAGCGCGAACACGTCGCGGCCGAGCCATTGCTCGTCGACGCCAATGCCGGTCTGGTCGACGGTTCCCGATATTTCGTAGCCGACGACCATTGGCGGGCGCGGCGCGTCCGGATACAAGCCACGACGTGCGAGGATATCGGCGAAGTTGATGCCGCAAGCCTTGACGCAGATGCGCACCTCGCCGGCCTTCGCAGCCGGATCCTGGGCTTCACGGATTTCGAGCTTTTCCGGTCCGCCGTGACCGGTGATCCAGATCTGCTTCATGGGTTGTTATTCCTAAGGCGCTTCATTAATGTTGTCGCGCGTAAAACGCGGACGCCTACCGCGATCGAGTTTTGTTGCCTATCTTGGACACCAGGCTGCATCGAATGTGATGGACACTCGATGCAAGGTCGTCGCTGACGGAGCCGTTCAGATGGATGCGCGCACCGCTTTTGCCTGGTGGGAGATTTTCGCTCCGCCCGAAAGATTCGCTCGCGGCACGGAAGACGCGTATCTGCTCGAATATGGAAAGCGCTTCTATCCTCACAGGTGCGCCGCACTCGTACTCGGACTAGCAACATGGACATTGTTCTCCGGCTGGGATTTCTATTTTGCCCATAGCAACCCGACTTTCAATGCGGTATTGAAGCCGCTGCTAGCGCTGCGCGGAACAGGCATCGCCGTTCTGTTGACTGGTCTTGCGATCATCAGCCGCAGACTGTTCGAACGAGAGTGGTTCGCCACGCTGTCCATCGCGCTGATCATCCTGACGATCTACGCGGTCAATCTCGCGATGATCTGGGTCTTGCCTCTGCCGTATGCGATGAACTACTACTTTGTCGGGCTGAGTCTGATTCTCATGTTTCTCTTCGGGCTGACACGGCTGCGCTCCAGACCTGCAATCGGGGTGGCTGCCATCGGTGCGATGGCGAGCATCCTGACGCTCTACTTCAAACCTCACATCGGCGCCGAAGAGGGAATGCTCATATCGATGACCGGGTATTACTTCTGGGTTCCATCGGGCTATCTTGTCGCCTTCGTCGCGATCGGCAGCGTGGTCGCGATCGAGCTCGAACGAACATCGCGCACCGATTTCACGAGACAGCGACAACTCGATACTGCGCGGATGCAGGAAGAACGAAACAACGCCGAACTCAAATCGCTCAACTCTGCGCTGGCCGAATCGAAACGTGATCTCGAGAATCGGACCGACGCGCTCATCAGGAGCGTCGAGGAGCGGCGGAAGCTGGCCGAAACTAGCAACAAGGAGAAGTCTTACTTCATCGCGGCCGCGATACATGATGTCCGCCAGCCAGCCACCGCTATGCTCACGCTCGTCCAGCCGATTTCCGCCGCCATCGACAACGGCAACCTCGCGCTTGCGCGTGACTGGGCCGCGAAGCTGCAAGAAGCCGGCGAGATTATGAACAAGTCATTCAATGACGTGCTCGACCTTTCTAGGATCGAATCGGGACTGACGAATCCGGTATACGAAGACATCAATCTCGACGCATTGCTCAGAGAGGTGATCACGTCGATGAGCGGCACCGCATCGGCATGCGGAGTCGCGATCCGCTACAAGGCGAGCCGGCAGGCCAGTCTTCTCGTTCGAAGCGACTTCTCCTTCCTTCGACGGATCTTCCTCAACCTGATTTCGAATGGCATCAAGTACTCAGATGCGCGTCGCGCGCAGCACTCAACCGTGATCGTCGGCGTGATCGGTCTGAAGAGATTTGCACGAGTCGATGTGGTCGACAATGGCATCGGCGTCGATGAGACTCACTGGGACGATATCTTCAAGCCGTTCTTCCAGATCGGCAATCCGACGCACGACACGAATCGCGGCGCGGGCATCGGCTTGTCTCTCGTGAACGCGATGATCGGCAGACTGCGCGAGCACCGTCTGGAATTCGGGTCGAGAAAGGGAAGCGGAAGCCGATTTTCCGTACAGCTTCCCATCGCCGGGGGCCGCAGTGCGCATTCGCCCGCGACGGCCCTCGGCGCGGACATTCCCGCACCCGAACTAGCAGGGCGCTATGTTCTTGTTCTGGAGGAACGCACACTGATACGCGAATCGATCGTCGAGTGCTTACGGTCCTTCGGCCTCATTGTCGATGAAGCGGAGTCATTCGCCGATTTCATTGACCTGCTGCGCAAACTCGAAATGACGCCGGACGCTATCCTCGCGGATCACGCGTTCGATAGCACGGTCAACGCGACCGACATCCTGGCGCGCGCGCGTGCGTACCTCGACAAGGAAGTGCCGGTGCTCTTTCTGGTGGATGATCCGTCGACACTGGGCCTCGCCGGCTCACGCGCTATCGGCATGCTGCGCAAACCCTTTTCGCCAGCGGATATCGTGCGGGCGCTCAATGCCCTGCTTGCAGACCGTCCGGCGCCTGAGGCGTCGGAACAACGATGTTCCGCCGGGAAACCTCCAGAATGAGTTCCGTTCGCCGGGCCACGCCGAAGATGCGGAAAAGCGTCGGGTTGTAGTCTTTCCTGATCGTCTCCTCGGATACGCCCATTCTTCGTGCGATGGTCTTGTTCGGCAGGCCTTGGCAAAGGTAGTAGAGGACCTCGAGCCGCCGCCCCCGGATGCCGAGCGAATCGATGTCGCTGCCTTGCACATTCACGTTCGATGCGGGCGAATGGCCGCCTTTTCCGAGCGCCGAAGCGGGCAGGAAGACGCCGCCCATGAAAACCGTATCCAATGCGCGCTCGAACAGGTTCGTAGCGTCCATCTCCTTGGTGATATAGCCTGCGGCGCCCGCATCGATGCAGGCGAGGACCAGTTCGCGGTCGCGATACGAGGAAAGCATGATCGCGCGCGTGTCGATATCGAGTTCGCGCATTTTCCGCAGCACATCGAGACCGTTCGATGCGCCGCGCAGGTCGTAGTCCAGAAAGGCAATATCGAAGGCGACATTCTGGATCGCGAGAATGGCGCTGTCGTACGAAGATGCCTCGTGAATCTGCGCGCGCGGCGCCGCCATCTGGATCAATGCTCTGATTCCCGCACGCTGCACGCCTTCGTCTTCGAGAAGCAGCACTTTTAAAAGGTCCTGATTGTTCATAGCGCCTGCCGGTCTTGCGTTTGATGAACGTTCACTCGCTTGCAGCGTATCGCACCGCTTCGAGCCGGTGTATCCGACAAATGTCGCATCGGCGTTCCGACAAACATCGTTCCTTCGCTCCGACACCTGCGGGATTTCGACGGCGCCTCGCCATGACGAGAATGGATTTCATCGACAGCGCGGTTGTCGATACTAACCGGAGATGAGAAATGAACACTCTTAAGTCTTTCGCGCGTTTTTTCAAGGGGTTCGCCGCAGTTTGCGCGGTTGGCGTCGCGGTCGCTTCGACGCACGCTGAAGCCAGCATGGGAAGCCAGCCCGTTCGGGTGATCAATCACACTACCGAGCCCATCGTCGCCGTATTCGTCTCGCACGATTATGACCCGTTTAGAGGACCGAATTTGCTGAACATGCCCGAACTACGGGCGGAATGGTCCGTCTTGATCGATCCCTCCGACCGGGAGCCCGGCTGTACATACGATTTTACGGTGTTACTGAAGAACGGCACCCCCTTCACGCAGCAAGTAGACGCCTGCCCGATCCGGGAAGCGGCTTTTTGGCAATAGAGAACATCGTAAGGTTTACATCGCGCTGCGCCGGGGGGCGAAGTCGGCCCCTCCGCGGTGCGCAGGCTTCGCGCACTCCTTGGACCGCAACGGAGAAGCAAAAATGAAGACGCCCGAAACATCGCTGCGATGGATCGTCGAGAAGTGGCTCGCTCCGTCGATGGTTTCTCCGGTTCGTGTCACGCAATTCAGCCGCGTACGCGAGCGCGGAAATCGCTACGTCCGTGTCGAAGGAGGCCGACATGACAGCCCAATCCGTATCTATTTCTTCCGGCACGACGACCGCACGTGGTGCGTCTTCCCGCCAGAACGGGCGCGCCTGAGCATGCTGGCATCTCCAGCTCCGAACCGAACAGCCCGGGAAGTGCACGACGGGGCGCGTCAGGGCGATGCCATTGGCCGGATGATGGCTATAACGAACGGATAGCTAGCCGAAACCACCGATTGGCGTCAGTCGGACGTAGATAAATTATCCCGTGCAGTCGCTATGAAGGCGGCGAAAGAGTGCGCACTTTCCCTGTCCGCCATCGTTCAGACCGACCTCGTTGAGGTTTATTCGATGCCTGCTAGGCAGGAATCTGCATCCCTCCGCGCATGTCGGCAGGCGTCGAATAAACCTTAACGCCAGCCGGAGTCGGAGGCTGGTTGGGCGACTCTGGCTCATCGCCGAACTGTGATCTTCCGAAGTCGACCATTGCGTATCAACACAGACTTTCGAACGTTGAAATTGCTCAGAAGAGCCGACCATCAGGAACCGGGGCGTTTTCATGTGTGCGACGCCACACGGACTCCTATGTCGAAAGGATGTACGTAGTAGTCGTTAACCGGAACAATCCTGAGGTAGAAGGTGTTCTTTAAAAAGGGCACGAGGTGTCGTCGGACTCCCGTGGCCGCTCGACCTGGATTCGCTCCGCATTGCGAGGCTTTGAGTAACGAGGAATGCAATATGGAAAACGCTTCGCCGACTGGAAAGCCTTACGACGTGAGTTTATCCTTCGCGGGGGAAGACCGTCCGTACGTAGAACTTGTCGCAGGTCATCTTAAAACGCGGGGAATACGTGTATTCTACGACGCGTTCGAAGATGTCGAACTGTGGGGAAAAGATCTGACTGAAAGATTAGCCCAGATATATGAGAGCGAATCCGAGTTGGTTGTGATTTTTATCTCTGATGCGTACAAGCAGAAGGCTTGGACAACGCATGAAAAGCGGCACGCACTTTCGGCTGCCCTACGATCTCGCCGTGAGTACATCCTCCCCGTGCGATTTGACGATACCAAACTCGATGGATTATCGACTTCCGTCTCATATATCGATGCTAGAAAGACTCCCGCGTCCGTGCTTGCGGAGCGCTTGATAAAAAAGCTTGCCAACCTCGGAATTCATACAGCCGGACAGCAAGCAAATAAATTGGCGCCGGTCGATTTTTCGAATACTGTGACCGTAGATGCCAGGTCATTTATGAATGACCCAGACGCTTTGTACGAGTATTCAGTATCAAGATTCAAAAATTTTGATGATTTTTTAAAAGAAATATATTTTCTAATTAAAACAAAAGTCAAGCCGTTTCGGTATGGTGAATCATGGATCCTGCGTGACGAGAGCAGCCGGACGATTATCAAGAGCAGCCGAATGATATACGGAAATACTTGGGGCAGAGAGGAGCCAGATACCCGACCGCTCCGTCAGGCCGGAATTAATGTCGGCGCAATATTAACACTC
Source organism: Paraburkholderia terrae (assembly GCF_002902925.1). Classification (GTDB taxonomy): domain Bacteria; phylum Pseudomonadota; class Gammaproteobacteria; order Burkholderiales; family Burkholderiaceae; genus Paraburkholderia; species Paraburkholderia terrae. Next base: position 2,426,812 of record NZ_CP026113.1, read on the forward strand.
GAATCGGTGAGTAATATAGGTTAACCGATAACAAAAGCAACGCTGTTGCAACCGACAAGTAAAAAAACAATACGACGCGGTTAAATGACCGTTGCAGCGTGGAAGCGGTCGTTGTTGTCTCGCTAATCCGAGCGGCAGAGACATGTCGAGAGTGAAAGTTCGCTGGTGGAGGGAACTGACGTCGGGCTGCTCGATGCCGCCACCGTCAGCAATCAGGCTTATTGCTGACGTAGAACCGAGCCTAGCCGAATGCCGGTTAAGGCCGATGAAGTGATGTACGCCATCGGAGACTGAATGGCCGTTTGCTGGTCAAAGCCGACATTTGAATGTCCGTGCAACGGTTCAGGCGAATGACGCATTATGGCCGAGAGTGTGCGTATACCCACGTCGCCGCGAAGCTGCCGTTGGGACTCGAACGTCAGCTCTGTAGCGCGCAATGCGGCCTGCCGGACCCGAATTCATCTAGCGAGATGGCAAAATCCAAGTCGTGCCTAACCAGTTGTGCGCCTGCTGCGCCGCGTATTTGGGCGTGCAACGATACCTCTTGGCTTCCGTACTAGATGGCTTCGGACACGCGTCAGAGCAACTAAATAGTCGAGACGCTTTTCAAGCCGCCCGCTAGAATTGCCGCATCACAAAACAACATCCATACAGCGATGAACCGCGACATGACGCACCAGCGCGTAGGCGCTATCTCGAATGCCCACGCAGGCCGTGAGTTTGAAGCAAACGCAAGGCAGTTCTTTGCAAGTCGCGGCATCGCCCTGAACCAGAATCTCAAGGTGATGGTCGGGATTGGCGCGCAGAAGAAGGGCCACGCCTTTGATCTAGGCTGCGACGCGCGGAAAATCATCGTTGAATGCAAATCGAGCACTTGGACAACAGGATCAAACATCCCGTCGGCCAAGCTGACCGTCTGGAACGAGGCGATGTACTACTTCAGCCTAGCGCCGGCAGACTACAGGAAAGTCATGTTTGTTCTTCGGCACGAATGCACGAAACGCGGATTGACGCTCGCCGCTTACTACCTAAAGACATACGGCCATCTAGTCCCGCCTGATGTTGAATTCTGGGAGTTTGACGAGATGGCGCGTGATGCGTCTCGCATCCGGCCAGCGCTGGAAGCCTGAAGCAAGACCGGAGACCCGCTTGCGTCCGCGCTTCAGGCAGAACGCTGCGGCGCGAGCGTGCGGCTGCCGTCATGAGGCAGCGCTGCTGTATGCGCTTCCAGTTCGGCTACACTGCACATCGGGCCAAATCGAATAAGGAAAACACATGGCTGATGTAGGGGCGGGAACTGCACTTGTCGGTTTTCTCGGCGTGTTGGTGGGCGGCTATTTCAACAATTTCCTTGCTGAAGACTACCGGCGCTTTCGCGATAGCCAAGCGCTCGCCGCTGCCCTTGCCGGTGAGCTCGAATCTCACGCAGAAGGCATCCCGCTGCTAAAGAACATCCTTACAGCGATGCATGGCCGTGCAAGTACCGGTGGCGAACTGACGCTGCGCGAGATGCCAGAACGTGGAAGCCCTGTGTTTGAGGCCAACGTGGAAAAGATCGGGTTGCTTGATCCGGCCCAAGCAAAGGGTGTTGCGTTCGTGTATGAGCACATCCGAGCATTTCGCACCGTGATGGCATTGCTGGCGAAGCATCACGAGGAAGAGTCGCCCGAATGGCGTACTTCTATCATCCTCAGCGCTCGTGAGCGGCTTACGAGCGCTGAGGATAAAGGCCGCGTGGTGATTGAAGAACTGAAGCGTCACGCAGCAACGCCGTATTGGAGACGGCATCGAACGCGAGTGCAAATGTCGTTTTGGCTTGGCGTTCTGTCTAGCGGCATTCTGGCTGCATTTATCGTTCGCGGTACGACGCACGATTCCGGAACAAGTTGCACGGCACGCGATAACGGAGCGGCACATGCGGCGGCCAAGTAGACGCGCGTCCCGAGCGAGTCTCACGAATGCATCGAACCGTGCCGCGCGACGATGAAATTGCTTCTGGCCGGCAGGTCTAGTTTGACTGATGTGTATTAGCCTGGACCGGACCTGACAGGTAGTCGGGGAAGCGAATGAAGGAAGGCGATTCAGTGAGGAATCAGTTTCTCCCTGGCAAGTTCGAGTGAGTCGAGGAAGGTACGCATAGGTGTCTTGCCGTAACACCATCGCCCTTGATGTTCGCGCTCATTGTTGTACTGGTCAAGCCATGCGTCGAGATCGGTCTGCAGGGCTGCGATCGAATCGTAGATTTTCCTGCGGAACGCGATGCGATAGAACTCGTTGAGCATGGTCTTGTGAAGTCGTTCGACGATGCCGTTGGTCTGTGGAGAACGAGCTTTGGTGCGGGTGTGATCAATGTTCTCCACGGCCAGATAGAGCTCATATTCGTGATGCTCGGGGTTTCCGCAGTACTCGGTACCCCGGTCAGTCAGAACGCGAGCAAGCGGAATACCGTAGCTGTCGAAGAACGGTACGACGCGATCATTGAGCAGGTCGGCCGCCGGCAGCGGGGTCTTGCGGTCGTAGAGCTTGGCAAACGCCACCTTCGAGTAAGTGTCGACGAAGGTTTGCTGATAGACGCGGCCGACGCCCTTGAGGGTGCCGACATAAAAGGTATCCTGGGCGCCGCAGTAGCCGGGACATTCAGATTCGAATTCGCCATGCGTTTCCTTTTCCAGCTTGGCCCGCTCCAGCGCGGTGAGCTGCGATTCGGTCAGCACCAGCCCTTCCTGGGCGGACTTCGCCTCCAGCGCCTTCAGGCGCTTGTTCATGGTCTCAAGATCATGGCGCAGCCAGATGCTACGCACTCCCTGTGGCGAGACGCTGAGGGCGTGGCGTTTGAGCACCTCGTTGGCAATACGGATCTGGCCGTAAGCGGGCAGTTCCAGGGCCAGTTCGATCACCGCGGCCTCGACCTGGGGATCCACGCGGTTCTTTAGCAGCGGGCGGTGGTGGGAGATTTCCTGCAGGGCCGCTTCACCACCCTTGTCGTACAGTTCCTTGAAGCGGTAGAAGCTGTCGCGGGAATAGCCCATTACCCGGCAGGCCTGACTGACATTGCCCAGTTGCCGCGCCAGTTCGAGCATACCGACCTTGGCGCGGATGACTTTCTGTTCCTGAGTCATGGTGGACTCCTTGCGGTTCACCGTTGCGCGTCGCCGCTTCGGACTACGTCCTCCGCGCCCACGCGCAACGGCACGAGAAACCGACTACTGTCAGATTTAGTCTAGGCTATTACAACTGATGCCGGAGGCGATTGCTCCGCGATTCGACCTCGCGAACGTCTGCAACGCGCTACTTTGCTGACGTAGAAGGACTCCTCGTCGAACGTCGGCAATGGCCGAACAACCGCCAGACATCGACCGCTAACCCGACCACTGCCCAACCCAGACCATGCGACGATCACCATAACCGCGCCATAGAGCAAGAATGCCCTACCCTGGCAACGCAACAGCAACAAAAGAGATAATCTTCAGTGGCGTATAAACCCAGTGAGAAGAAGCACGTTCAGTACGCAACCGGGTTCAGCAAAGCGGGCGCACCAAACTCCTGAAGCTTTGCATTCGACTGTTGGAAATACAGCGTCCAGAATTGCTTCAATGCCGTTAGCGTCTGCGGATCGCGATAGGCATTCTTTACCTTTGCATCACCGGAGAGCAAGCCTGCTCCAAGCACATACACTCTGGCTCCGCCAAAATCGCCGATCAAACCAGCCGCATTCGCTTTCTTCATTTCCGCTGCTGGATCGATGTGCCGGACAGTGTTGTGTGCATAGAAGCTCGAAACTGAGCTGTTCTCGAGCATATCCGACGCCAGGAACACAACCCGGTCCGGAGCAGACGACGCACGCACCTTGTCGCTGATGTCCTTCAACGCGGCGAGTATGTCCGACCTCGCAAGGTCGTTGGTCGCTGCCGACTGAACCTGCGCGACGGCAGTCAGCAGGGATTTTCGCGCAAACGCGGACTGGCCCGTCATGCATGCATCGAAGGTGCGTAACGCACGTTCGCTGATGTCGTCGCGCAGTTTCTCCGGGATTGGCGATTCGATAACCCCGCGTGTCACGACTTCCGTATAGCGACCTTGCGAAAAGGCCGAGAAGTCGAGCAATGTGTAAGCACTTCCCGGCTTGATGGCGGCGGATGCTGTCGCCGCAATCTGCGCCTGCAGCTTTTCATCGAAGACGGTCGTCTGATCGACTGCAATGAAGAGTTCGCGATCGACTCCGCCCGGAACCGCCTTGATATGGTTCGCTGCGTAACAGCTCGGAACATCGTTACTGATCCCCGCCAGTACGCTACCCGCGCCGAGACTCAACGCGGCCGCGACGAATGAATACCTGAGATGTCGGATCATGGTCAACCGTCAAACCTTGAAGAGATCATCGAGCTGCGACTCGAGTGCGTTCTTTGCGTGCTCGGCTCGCTCCTTACGTGCCTTGATCTCATTGATCACCTGCGTCCGTACCGGCTCGGAGAGACCGTAGATAAGCTCCTTCTTGCGCGTGACATCGGATGCTCCCTCGATCTCCAACACGATGCTGTCGATGGAAGCGTTCGCTACCTCTTCCGCGACGGCAGGCTTCGCGATGGTGTCCGCGACGATTGGCGAAGCCGGCACTACGACTTCCTTTTTCTCGGACATCTCAGATGCGACACCCGTCGATGCCTGCGCCGACTGCGCGCGAACCGGGTCCGCGTCCAGATCGGACAGCGCGCGCTGTTCAAGCACGTAATTGCGGAAGGTCTTCGAAAACGTCTTACCCGAAATGTCAGCGTTTTCGGCCATCCGCTTCTGCAGGTTTTCCAGCTGCGACTGCGCGATGGACCGCAACGGCGCGTAGTAGTTGTTGTAGTCCTCGAACGTCGTGAAGCCCTTTGTGGTCTTCCACGCCGCACGACTTTCCCGGCCACCAAAGCCCCATGCAAACCCGCCAAAAATGCCGACGACCTGCGTCACAACGAAAATGATCGCAAGTGTAATAAAAGCAGCGGCACCTTCGCTGCGCGTGGACGACGATTCCTCTGCCCGCGCGCGATCATCCGCCGCCTTCTGACTGGCCACCAATTCAGCCGGCACCCCGTTGCCATTTGCAAACGGATTGCCTGCGTCCGCGCCCTGGCTCACGCCCATCGCTTCCCGGGTCTGTTCCGCATTCAGATTGCTCCACCGCATGCACGTCGACGTCACAGCGATCGCCAGAATGACGACGACTGCCAGGCCAACCATGAAATAGCTGTGGCTCGTACCCACACGGTTCGCTACCTGCGTATAGTCAGGCTCCTGATCATCCACCGACTGATCCTCATCGAGCTTGACCTTGCGACTCGAGAAGCGCTCCTGCGTCTTGTCCTGCCTCCATTGCTTCCGGCACCGTGCAACAAGATTCGAGCGATACAGCTGATGTCCTGCCACGTGCGTCAGGAACACCATGATCACGCAAATTACTAGCACGATCGCCACCATTAGCAACGTATGCGTATTTGCGCTGCCATCGCGTGCCATCCAGCTGCCTAGCAGATACGAGAAGCCCAGGCCTTCTGCAATGACGAGTACCGTCAGCAGCACCATCAGCCACAGCGGCGTCGGCGAACGACCGCTGTCGTCGGCCTTGGCGAGATACTCGTTGCGCTTGCTGAACTCGGCCTTCGAGAGATAAGAAATGAACTTGTTGTAGTCGCCGCAAAGCGTGCGTTCGGAATCGGTCCATCCGCCCTGACCGTGAATGCCGTGCCGGGAGAGACGCGCGGTCTTGCCGAGCACCGGGAATGTGTATTTCCAGTGGTTCAGCCAGAACTCGAGCGTCGAACGATACGAAAATGTACCGACAGCAAGGAGTGCGGCTACCACCCACCAGATGACGGTGCTCAGATTAGCCTGAATGAAGTCCATCATGATCGTCTTTCCTGTTCTTATGTTCGTGCGATAACGGGCACGTAATCAACCGTGAAATACTGATTGCTCTTGTGGCGTACGAGTTCGCCGGCGGTCGCCTTACCGTTTGCGAAGATGATGTCAGCGCAGTCGAATACGCCGGCATTGTTGACGAACAACCGGTACAGCACACCTCCCTTGACGGCATAGGCGTTGACGTCGGGTGACAGTCGCACCTGCGCAGGACCGCTCAGCCCGCCGTTCCGTTCGTAGTCTTTCCACACCAGCAGGGTTGGTTTCGTACCTGCGGTCGAGCCGTTTCGAAGGACGGAGACGTCCTTCAGCGCGAGATACTGTCCATTGAGCGTCGCACCCCAACTGCTTCCATAGAGGTTTTGCACGTGATCGCGCACAGGTACGGCGCGGTCATCTGCTACCGACTTCATCGCGTGCGAAACGCGCGGACGGTCATTCACGCAACTCTTCGAGACGGGCGCCTCGTCGGCGACCGCCGTGGACAGGAACGAGAAGGAGGACGACGGCGCAGGAGCAGCCGCAAACTGGAGACCAATGCCCGCAGGCGACGCCTCACGCCAGCCGAAATCGATGCTGTCGGACATGCCACGAGCTGCAATCGTCGGCGGCGTGTGTGGTGCGGCAGCAGCCGTCGATGGAGCCGGAGTTGCGGACGCGGTTGCCGCAACATGGCTATCCACGCGCGGCGAATCCGCCACACGCGCCTCTTCCTGTTTCCGGGCTGGCTTTGCGATCGCCGTTCGCATCGACTGGGCGTTCGGTTGCGGTGTCGCGGCCCGATAGTATTGATATTTCGGAACCCGGCTGCCCACATAGCTTTGCAGGATGTCGGGCCTCAGACCCGTGAGATCGACGATTTCAACCCGACGATTCTTCGCGCGTCCCTCATCCGTCCGGTTGTCGGCGATCGGCAGGGTCTCGCCCGCACCTTGATAGAAGACGTTTTGTGGTGCGATGCCGTGTTCCGCGAACAGACGCGCCACTGTGCGGGCACGGCGCTCCGACAGATCGGCATTCAGTTCGGAGTTGCCTGTATCGTCGGTATGGCCGATCAGCAGGATTTTTGTCTGTGCCGCGGCCGCTTTCTCGGCATCCGTGGAAGCCTCCGCGACGCGAGTCGATGTCCGGTACTGTTCAGCAATCTCGCCGAAGTAGGTTTTCGCGTCCGGCGTGAGTTCTGCCGAGCCCGTTTCGAACTGGGTATGGCGCGCCGTGTCGACAACTGTGAACGAGCTTCCGACCTGCTCTGTTTTTCCCGTATCCGCCGCCCTGACTTCGAGCGGGGCCGACGAGTATGTCAGATCGTGCTTCGCGGCGATTTTCGATAACGCGCAACGTCGACTGTCGACAGCATGACCAATCAGCCCGCCTGCAAGGCCGCCAGCGGCTCCGCCAATTGCCGCCGCCGCAACCTTGTTCTTGTTGGCGATCACGGCGCCAAGAATGGCACCGACGCCCGCACCCACGGCAATGCCGATGTTGCGATTGCTGTTTGCACAGGGATCGGGATTCGCGAACGTGCTCTCGAAGATGTTGAGGTCGCCCTGGTCCGTCGAAGTGCTTCTGGGCCCGTCTGCTTGCTGGACGCCGCCAGGATTAGCGCACCCGGTAACGGCAAAAATGGTAATCGCGGCAAGCCATATTGGCCTTGCCTTGCCCAATGCTCTCAATGAAAACCCCTCGGAGGTTCAGTTTTTCGTCGCGCCTGCGTGGGCGCTGATTTTTGATCTGCCCATCCAATCCGACGGGACGGGCTCACCTTTATCGATTACGGCACGCTGCCCGCGAACTTTAGAGTGGTCTCAACTTTCGCGATGTGCCGCCGATAAATGCGGTTGGTACGTGAACTATCGGCAGAACCAGATGCAGAGAACAATATTCGCCGCATACATTGTTGCGATCACCGCGCTCGCAGGATGCGCAACCAAAGTGGCCCAGATCGAAAAACCGGAGCCGCCCTATCAAGGACCCATCGTGCGGTTACGGTATGCGCCCGGGCCCTCGAACACCATCCGGGTTGGTGAACCCACGGCGCTCGATTACGTGAATGCCCGTCGCGAAGAAGCCGGGTTGCCCCTCATCGCAGTCGACGACAAGCTCGCCGAGGCCGCGGCAGACCATGCCCACTACCTCGACATTAACCGGGTCGGCACGCACGATGAAATCGAAGGTAGACCCGGTTTCACCGGCGTCGACGTGATCACGCGGGTGAGGCTGCATACGCCAGCGTATGGCGCGAGTGAAGTCCTCGCGGTGTTTGGCGGCCCGCGTCCCGTCGACACACCGATCGAGGATATTTTTGCGTCGCCTTATCATCGCGGCGCAATCCTGTTTGACTGGGCACGCGCGGGCGAAGCGTCGATCGTAGGATCCAGTTCCGTGACCGTCGTCGATTTTGCGGACATTGCGCCCACACTTTCTGAAACGGAACTCGTGGCATGGCCATACGATGGCCAGCGCGGGGTGCCCACCGCATGGGTCAACAACGAGCAACCCGATCCGATGGGCGCCGATGCGCGGTATCGCGGGCAGGTGCTCGGTTTTCCGCTCACGCTGTCGGGCGGGCCCAACGCCCACATCGAACTACGCAGTGTCGAACTGCGTGATCACCGGGGTAAAAAAGTGGCTTGCAAGATTGCCCCGTTGACGGCGGCGGATGCTGCGCGCAACACCGCAATCTGCACGCCTTATGAGCCGCTTCGCACCGGCACGCGCTATACCGTGCATGCACTCGGACGCGTTACGCAACTGGGCAAGGTCGCCCCCTTCGATCTCGCATGGGCATTCACGACGCTCGACGAGAACCGGAAAGCGCGGTCGCTGGTCGCACAGTCCGATTCTCGTTGAGGACTCTGCTCGATCACAGCTCCGCGCTGACATAGCCGTAGTAGCGCGGCAGGAAGTCCTTCATCGCGAAATCGCCGAGGCCGGTCCACTTCCATGTATAGAGCTTCATCTTCACACGTCCGGTCGGCACGTTGGGCGCGTCGGCTTCGATCCGCCGCACGAGAATCCAATGGAGATCGGAAAGCTTGGGCACATGCGCATCGCCTTCGATCACCTTATTGCGTTTCGCATGCGAGGCGAGGATCCCATGTACTAGCATGATGACCACGCAGTCCGGCGCGCGCCTGAACAGACTCGTGCAGCTCGTCAGGTTGGTGCCGGCGGTGCTGAGCCGCGTGCCGTCGCGCGGCGACGTGTAATCGGTGAGCGCCTGGTTCTGAACGGTCCGGTAGCCCGCCTGCTTGAGCAGCATCTCGATCTGCCCCGGCGTCGTCGCGTGGCTTTCTTCGCTCAGGAAGTCGAAAGCCTGACCGCCGCCCAACGGAGCGGAGACGAACGCTTCGACGTTGCAGCGCAGGCTCCCCAACGCGATAAAGTCGGCCGCCGGACCGCAGTCGGCCGTCCAGCCGTGCCGGAACGGGTTGGCCTGCTGGACATCGACGTCCGTTTCACCGAAGCGTGCAATCCCCTTGTCGAAGAGGTCCCCGACGAAGCCGACGTAGTCCAAAGGACAACCACGCACCACCGGCACCAGGATCGAAGCCGGACCGCAGAAGCCCTGGGGCCCCTGGTTCATCGAACTCGGGCGTCTCACTCGAAGCGCCACCTGCACGGCCACATGGAAGCGATTGACGTTGCTGAAGACGGGGCTCGTTGTTGAACCGCCGGCGACCCAGCTCTGAACCTTCTTCAACGCGGTGAGCCGCTCGGCGCGCAGTTCAGGCCGTGCCCCATAGGAAGCCTTCGTTTCGTTCGTCGTGAGCGTGATCAGTTTCGCAAGAATCGTTTGCGTCTGCGGCAGGTCGAGGACGACATCCGGGTCGAGTTCCGTGTCTTCGCCATAGGTCATCGGCTGGAAAATATCGGCGAGGAGCGCCTTTTTCGACTTGCTATCGCCGGCCACCGAGATGGACTTGTCCAGGAGCTCGATCAGTTCATCAAAAGTGAGTGGCATCTGAGGTGCCTCCTTTTCCCGTTTCCGATTCCCGTTTACCTTTCCCGCCAGGCAACGAATCCGCGGCTTTACCGCAGCCCCTTCCTAGCTTAGGAAGCAGGCAGGCGCATTCCAAAGTACTTTTCGAATATCTTGTCGTGTCAGGTGGCGAACTTCTGGTTCTGTCGCTTTAAGGGATTTGAAATATGCCCAACTCATTCAAACTGCAAGCACCCAATTTTCGACACCGCGTGATATGTACCCAAAAGCCTTTGGTCGTGACAGAACAAACGAATTGAGACTCCAGGTACATAGTTTTTTGCCATCGGAAGTCCAACTCTTCCAATAACTAAAAGATAGTTGCGAAATATTGGTGACAATTGTTTCGCCCGGTAGCGAGTGCGAAGACGAGTCAATCATAGTTGGGGCTTATTTCGACGTCGCACCAAATGTGGGCAATTCGACGCGGTATCGAGGCGAGCGCGCTGCTCAGACTCACGGTCGCTCGACCGAGCGATAACCCAGAAATAAATGCCACTTCGTTGTGAGCGGTCCTTCGCGAGATGTCGGCAGATCTGCGGCTCTTCCCTGGTCAACATCGACCGCGTTCTGTATGAAGGCCTCCATCAAGATGAACGCGCCAAGTGCATGAGTCATCCTAGGTGACAGCCACCGACATCATCGGCCAATGCGCTTAAGTGAATCGCCTTTCGAGATGCCGGCTACGTTCTCGGCTACGCGCTCACCGCGTCGTTCGTACGCTTTTTTCGCGCCGAGTAACGAAGTCCGCGATCATTCGCGAACGCGCAACGGTCATCAGCTCATCGGGCGTTTCGAAACCGACAACAATAGCGTGAAAAGCGCAAATTCCGTAAGAGCGACATTGATCACATTGTGTGATCCCCCACATACAGACTCTAATGCGCGCCGGATGATTTGTATGCCGTGTAGAACGTAGACGCGGATAGAGGGAAGACACATTACTGAGTCGATATCGTTACCGTTCGATATCCGATCATTTATATCCTCAACACGCAATGACGGATAGACAGTAATGAAGCTGCGGCGGTCGATCCGTTTTGCGGAATCAACCCCGGATCCAAGCGGTGGCCGACAAGACGATAGCAATCGTCTCAATCCGAGGAGCCGAACATGTCGATTACCACACTAATGCCAATTCCCTCCGGCATAAATCAGAACGTCAAAGCGGCTCGTCAGCAAACCATGATTTCGCTGCTTGGTAATCCTCGTGCCACCTACAGCTCGGATTGCCAGAACCCAACGCTGCCTGTTATTGCATCGATGATCGTTCGCGATCAAGTCGGTCCGCTGAAGGTCACAGGCCTGCGCCCCGCCGTGGAATCGCTGAAGGATATATTCACTGACATCAAGAGTGCGTGTCCGAATATTTACCCGGCACTGGGACATGCGGGAATGCTCTGCGCACGATTCGTGCGCGGATCAACCACAGCCATCAGCAATCACTCGTGGGGAACGGCGATCGATCTCACGCTCGACGGGCAACTGGACGTTCGTGGCGACGGGCGCGTGCAACAAGGCCTGATCGATATTGCGCCCATCTTCAACAGCAGAGGATGGTTTTGGGGCGCCGGCTTTCGTACTGAGGACGGGATGCATTTCGAGTGCGGAGACGATCTTATTCGTAAGTGGGCGGCAGACGGTGTCTTCGGTGATGCACCAAAAGCCGGTGTCGCCACCGCTTCTCTGCTGACGTTAGGAGATCGTGGACCTGATGTCGCAGCGTTACAGACTGCACTGAACAACAAGGGTACACATCTGCTCGTCGACGGCGACTTCGGGCGCAATACCCAAGCCGCCGTCATGGCATTTCAGCTCAGTCATGGTCTAGTCGCTGATGGCGTCGTTGGCGATAAAACCCACGGCTTGCTCTTCTGATCAAGATTTTCGGACATGATCCGTGCGTGAGCTGTCCGTTGCATCACAGCGAGAGTCTGTCGCCCGCACGCGTGATCGTAGTGATGCGTTCCCCGACACTTCCGCGAAACCGTCGCACTCGAGACGCCGACCTTCCCTCACTGCTCTTTTTTTGCGAGAAAATGGCACAGTTTTGTTATACGCTTAGATATCCGAACCAAACTGTAAGCCGACAGATGCATCAGACACGCGTATCACTCGCTCGGCTTTTCCTCCCACCTCTCTCATCGAGGACCATCGCCATGTCGATCCCAACCGTCACCGCCGACCAGGCCAGCGATTTCCTGCGCGACGCCGATCTGCCCGTCCCCCATCGTGGCGATGATCGCGGCATCGCCGAAGCGACACAGCCCCCGTTCGACCCCACCAAGAACGAGTCGGTCGTGGTCGGGTCGGGCATGGTCTCGTTCAAGTCCGGCGTGTCCCAACCCCGTCGCATGGCGATCACCAACTCGCTGCTGCTCGCGCAACTGGTCCTCAAGAAAAAAAACCTCACGCCCGACGCGCCGGACTGGTTCCATGAGTATGCGTCAGTGCTCGCCAATCTCGGCTGGCTGGTCGAAACGTCCGACATGTCCGACTACGTCACGAGTGACGACAGTCTGGATGTACACAAAGCGATCGAGGCCGTCGCTCTGGCGCTGCTCGGTCCTGGCGCGATCGCTGCCGCGCCCCTCATCAAGGCAGCGCTGGATGCGCTCGGGTCTATGAACACCAACACGCCCTGGATCACGCTCTTCAACCGCGAGACCAAGCGCGTCAACACCACCAGTTTCCAGCTCGCCATGACCGACCAGGGCGCCGACGACAAGCTCACCGTCTCGATGATGGCCTTCTCGTTGAACACCTCGATGGACATCACGCAAGTGCTGTTCTTCAAGGTGAGCAAGAACGATGCGAATCTCAGGAAAGTCGCGACGACCGCCGAAATCGACACCTCGGTGCTTGATTCGGTGCAAGACATGCTGCGCGACAAGGTCACCGCGTTCACCGCCAACTATCTGAGCGAAATCAATCTCTGATACCCCGGCACGCGGCACGTCATGCGCATCCCACATGACGTGCCGTGCATCGCTTCAGGCCTGCTCCGCCCACTCGCTGAGCGTCTGCAGCAGCTTCGAGCTCGCCTGCTGCTCCGCCTCGCTGATATCGCGGCTCGCATACGCAGCCAGCACGAATTCGCACTGATCCAGCACCGAGCCCCAGTTCTGCGTGGCGCTGATGCGCAACTTTAGATCGCGCAGCGCATCGATGAGAGAGTCGACATTGCACGCGAGCCGGCCGGCCTTCACGCTGTCGTAGAACTGCGTCTCTGCGCGCGCAACGATGCTCCAGAAATCCGGTTTCTGTTTGCAATTTATTTCGATCGATTCGCGCAGCCGGTCGACATCGGCTTGCAGGTATCCCGGCGCGTTAGTCCTCAGATTCATAACGAGTTCGCTGACGAGTCGGTTAAGCAGTGGGTAGAACATTGTGGGATCGTTGTCGCGCTGGGCAAGCTGCTCGGCTTGCGTGTACATGCCCGTCATCTCGGCGAGCGCCTTCGATTCCGCCTCGTTTCCGCCCGCCAGATGTTCAACGAAGGCCAGCCGCTTGTACGCCGATGCGCACAGGCTCAGACGTTCGGCCGTGACCTGGACCGCCAGCAACGCCTGCAGCCGCCCGATGCTCGCGTCGATCTCCGTGCGCGCGGCATCGATCGCATCGGGCGGTACCTGCAAGACCGCGTTCGCACGCGTACACTTTGCCTTCAGCACGCTCCAGGCATTGCGCGCGCGCAGATTGGCGAGGGCGTCGGAGGCACCCAGGCTCGCGGCGCCGTCATTGGCGGCGAGCGCTTTCTCAAACCACTTTATCGCCGGCTCGTACATGCCGACCGCGCTCCACGCCCGGCCGAAGGCTTCCGCGATCTTGCCGCGCTGTCCCCAACGTGGGCCAAATGTACGCTCCAGGTATTCGAGCGGTGCTTTCGGAAACGTGGCGTCGTAGCGCGCGTTGGTAGTGAACTCCTCCAGCGCGAGCAGCAAGGACACATCGGAGCCCACGCTCGCATAGCGCTCTTCGGGTGGACGGCCGCGTCCGCTCTGCGTCTCGCCGGAGCACCTCAGCTCCCAGTTCGGATCGCCATAGCACTGATATGCGGCCCAGGTGTTGCCGCCCTGGAGCCAGGCCGCAAGACGCGCGGCGGCGACCGCATCGAGAAACCGGTCGCCTGCAATGAGCCGCTCGTAGAACGTCGTCGCGAAGAGATTCGCCTGCTCGTCTTCGACGGCCCAGCCCGCCGCGATCACACACTTCACGCCGATCTTGATCAGCTCCTCGGCGACAGTCGCGGCAAAGCGCGGGCGATCGTATTGCAGCGTGGGATCCTTCATCAGCTGGTCTTCGTTGCGCTCGGCGAGGTGACAGCAGTTGACGAACACGAGCTCCGGAACGCGACGCAATGCGGCGATCTCCCGTGCGCCCAGATAGATGCCGTCGGACAGGACGATGCCACGCAAGCGGTCGCCGTTCGAAGCGGCCGGCGCTTCGTTGGCGGGTGGCTCGCCATGACCGCTGACATGCAGCACGCGCCATTCGCGCTCGAGCAGCGCGCTCACTATGGTGCGCGCGTCGGCGCCAACGTCGTCGTCGGAACGCGCCACCAGCGCGCGGACTTGCGCCGGCGTGAGCCGCTGCGCGAGCATCCGCGCGACCGCTTCGGCTTCCGCGCGCGCGCCGGGAAGGCGCCGGTAGCGCGGGTCGTCGATATACGGCTCGCCGATGACGAGCATCTGGGCATCGCGGTCGGCGTCGTCGACACGACCGCGAAAATCCTTCGTGCGCAGCTTGCGCAGCAGCTTCGCGCGGATCGCCCACGGCTTGACTGCGTCGATATCGCGTTTGCCGGATGCGCCGCCGCCGGTATTGTCGAGCAACTCCCACGGAATACCCGCTGTGCCGTCGTCGACTTCGATCTGCATGTCCGATCCACCGGCCAGGAACGGATGCATCTCGCGTGGAATCAGCAACTGAAACAATATGCGGCCGATGCCCGGGTCGCTGTTGTCCGCGTTCGATGCAGACTTGACGAGTTGCCGGATCAACCGCCCCTGCGTCGCCGTCGCGCGGACTTCAGTGCGGGCGCGGCGCGTGTCGAGCGTATAGACGATCGACTGCTCGCCTGACCGGTCTTCCTGCGTGACCGCGCTGAAGAGGTCGTAGTCCGTGCCGCGATAGGTATTGTCGAGCGGCCGGGACAGACCGCCCGTGTCGCGCAGCACCTCGTCTTCGAGCCGGATGCGCCCTGGCGTGGCCTGCTCCATCAGACGCAGTGCGCGCCAGGCCTCTGTCGAGCGATCCATGAACAGCTCGATCAGACGTAGATGCGACACACCAGGCCATGTCACGCGAGCGAGCATCTGATTGGCTTCATAGACGCCCTCGACGACAAGCCGCGCCGCCTGTCCCGGCGCGATGCCGGTGCCGCCGCTGCCCACGAGCGTCGCGGCGAGTTCGAACGGCTCGCTCCGGCCCGGTTCGGCCTCGGAAAGCCGCTGCGCCCACGCGATCACACCGAGGCGCACGGTCATGACGAGGTCACCGGCGTTCAGTTGACCCTCCGAGCCCAAACCGACGACGATCGCGCCCGCCGGACGCGGCAGTTCGCACGGCAGCTTCACTCGCCGCCCCGCGTTCACGAAGACTTGCTGCGCGCCGATCGTCTGCGGATAGCGCCCGAGCCGTAACGATGTGCTCAAGATGCCGCTCATCAGCTCATCGACGACGGCCTCGACGCCTGTCAGCGCCGCGTCGCAGTAGTGACCGAGCAGAAGCGGCTGCTCGATGAAAAGCAGATTGCCGTTCACCACGCTCACGCGCAATGCGCCGCCGCCCGCCTGCGCGTCGTGGGCTTGCTGCGGCGAGGTGCCGCTCGCGACGGCCGCGGCGGACTCATTCAGGCTGCGCATCGTTGCTCCTCCTGGTACGAGACGTGAATAACGCGAACTGCAGACCGGCGCCATGGAGCGGATCAGCTCGCCAGTCCTTCATCGAACAACAGCGCTTTCCGGTTTCGCGGCGGCGCACGAGCCCCGCCATGCCAGGGTCACTGTTCCAGAGACGCTTCCGAGGTTCCGCATGCTGACGTTCATCTATCAGCACGCCGTCTGCAAGGAGACGACCGCGCATGAGCCTCCAAGGCGCGCGCTTGCGACTTGCTTGTTGCACGATGCGATCATGACGGTCTCCAGAACTCGCGTGGGCGCGACAACAGGTCAGTCTTTCTCGAGCGTCGAGGTGCGTTATGTTCCACGCAGGTCGCGGTTCATGCCGCCCGTCTTCTCTGTGCGATAAGACGACGCATCGGCAACGATAGTGATCCGTCTTCTTCGACCTAGAGTAGCCGACAGGGATAACAAACGTGAAAGGCGAGTGTGTGGTATCGAACACAGGAGGTGACCGGCCGAAAGTAGCGCCACGCTTTCCGTGTCATCCGTGATTAGAGAACAGTCGTCACCGAAGTGCGGCCGCTATTTGACGCGTTCGCGCCCATTTGAAACGGATTCATGGCGGACCGCCATATGCTGAACCAATCGACGAGCATTGGATCTGCTTTTTGTACATTCCGGACGTTCGCCCCGTCCGCCCCTCCCGCTGTCCCTCTTGTCGCGATGCCGTTCACATCCGGCACTCCCCAAAACAACGCATCGAGCATTCTCAATCGAAGCTGCGGCGTCCATGTAACCCGCAGATCGTCGAGCTTCAATTTGAAATCCGCAAAGTACGCTGCCAGTGCTTCGTTGCCATTCTGACGCCAGAATGTCGATGCGTGATCGGCATACCACTCGCTGACGCCCAACGCGACGTTGGTCGGGTTCGTCAAACTCTCTTCAAAGAGATGTTGCAGCCAAAGAAAGCCACTTTCGACATTGTCGATGCGACGCTCCCGTACCGCGTTGCGCGCCAGAAATGCGGGCAGATTCTCGTCGGTTAGCACCGGATACAATTGCAGGTATTCGCTGTTTCGAAAGAATGTGCGTGCATCAAAAGGTTCAGGCTTTCCATCGAGAAGATAGACGCCGATTCGCGACGAAATGCTGCCATCGAAGAACCCGAGCTCCCACGGCATCCATACACCTAGTGAGCTGTCTTCATCCGCGGAGGTCCGCGAATAAGCGAAGATAAGGCAAGTCGCTCGGGAAAGATTTCTTCGTATGATCTCGACTTTTTCCTGAGTGACGTTAGCCCTATCTTCCA
The DNA here is from genome assembly GCF_002902925.1 of Paraburkholderia terrae. GTDB lineage: Bacteria > Pseudomonadota > Gammaproteobacteria > Burkholderiales > Burkholderiaceae > Paraburkholderia > Paraburkholderia terrae. The sequence goes on from NZ_CP026113.1 coordinate 2,443,850, forward strand.
GTTCCAGAATGTTGGTATCACGAAACGGCGCGAAGCCGAGTGCCTTGATTTTCCGTTCGAGCGCATTCACCTTCTGGCGGTCTCGGAAACGGTAGGATAGGAAAACGTCATAGAAGCGATCGCGCCTTGGGTTCTCCTTGTCCTCGTGCCTGCCATTCTGATTTTCCAGCTGCTTAGCGCACATTCTGACCCCTCCAAAACGGTTGCCGGCGTGCGCGTTCGTCAGCATTGACACCTCACGACGGCAGCAGGATCAATCCTCGTCCTCTCCCGGCATCGTCACGATGCCTGCGTTGCGCGTGTGCAAAAGCTCAATGGATCACGGCGAGAACCTGCTTATACAACGCGAACCTGTCTTTGATGCCAATGGTGCCCCCGTTGATGCGACGGGTGATTTCCGTAAAGTCCTCAAGGTCGTTGTCGTCCGTGCGATCGTCCGCCAGCTCATTGAGCCCTCGACTTTGCCAATACCACGCGGCGCTCGAACAGGCATACTCGGGCTGCACGAGCAGATCCGGTTGTTCGAGAAGCTTGGCATCGATCGCTTTTGCAGCCGCTGCATAATTACTGCGCCCCGTAAGCTGGATAATGCCTCGTCCTCGAAAGACGTAGCCATCATCGCTCTGCTCGTTGCCGTTGCCCATCCGGTTGGCGTAAACGAAATCCGCGAGTTTTCTCGGATTGTTGATATATGGCGATGCCGCTGCTTCATTCGGAAATCGTTTCGGCCACGCGCGCATCAGGGCTGCGACACCGTAATTGAGATTCTCTTCAAGGTTGTTGAATTGACCTGACTCGTAGCCAGTCTGCGCGAGAAAGCTTGCGATGCGATCTGGCGTATTGATGCCAAACTTCGGCAGAGCCGCATTCAGGCTGTTTGTCCATGCGTCAGGAGATTTGCAGCGTGGGAAGACGCGCTTGAGGGAAGCCGAGTCCAACATAACTCCTCCATTACATATCGAGCACGCTGCTCGTGTGAGTGAATTCCGCGTCTTGCAAACCAAAGCTCTACCGCGCTAACCCGGGATGATTTCGTTTAGTAATCGAAGATAGGTCGCGCGTCGTATGTAAGCAAGAGCGGGTATGTTCTATGTCTAACGCTGCAACGCGTCGTGGATGAATTTGTACCGGCCCTTAGCCTGACGGAAAACTGGCTTACCGATCGCGACACGCGCCTGGTCTAAGCAGACCTTGCTCCAATCAATCCAATACCGATACAGGCGCCGATAGCACCGGGGCCGATGATGATGCCGATACCGATGGCAGTCAGACCCTGGATGTTGGCGATCAAAGCTTGCGTGACCACTCCTTCAGAAAAGTTGTTCTGGAACTGGGATTCAAAAAGCGACGCCGCGTCTACGCACCCCGAAGGCGCGCTTGTGTGCGCTTCGGGGTGGTTTCGGCAGTCACGGGTTTAAGTGCTTTCCTGCCCGCCGTGATCTTTAAAAATCCTGCACGGTGGGACGGATCACGATCTCGTTGACGTCGACCGAACGGGGTTGCTCGATCGCATAAGCAATGGCCTGCGCGATGGCATCGGCGGGAATGGCCATCTTGTAGAAATCGACGACGAAGTCGCGGCTGTCGTCATGGCCCGAACCGAACTTGAGTTCGGTGTCGATCGCACCCGGCGAGATCACCGTGGTGCGGATGTTGCCTCCAACCTCGTGACGCAGACCTTCAGAAATGGCCCGAACCGCGAACTTCGTACCCGAATACACCGTGCCGCCCGGGCTGAAGACTTTCAGACCCACGACCGACGCGATGTTGACGAAGTGACCGGACTGCTGCCTTTCAAAGACCGGCAACGCCGCTGCGACGCCGTAAAGAAGGCCTTTGATATTGATGTCGATCATGCGGTCCCATTCGTCGGTCTTGCGCAGCGACAGGGGCGCGATGGCCATCAGGCCGGCGTTGTTGACCATCACATCGAGGCGGCCGTGTTGCGAGACGACGTCGCTGATCAGGCGATCGACCTGTGCCTGATCCGTGACGTCGACCTGGTGAACTGATGCCTTGCCGCCCTTCGCCTCGATTTCAGCGGCAATGCGGTTTAGGTTGTCGAACCGGCGAGCGGCCAGCGCGACGGTGGCGCCGTTCGAGGCAAGGCGCTTTGCAGTGGCTTCTCCGATGCCGCTGGAAGCACCGGTAATGACGACGACTTTGCTAGACATGGTATCTCTCCGAGAAGGTTGAAGTGCGTGGAGAGAAGTGTCGTCCTTGGTGGCATTTTTGATTAGACTGGAATATATGTAATCTCTTTTCCACCTGTGCAAAGGTCTCACATGCCCGAACTGGCCGACTTGAATGACATCGCCGTGTTTGTGCGGGTGGCGCAATTCGAGAGCTTTAGCCGCGCTGCACGGGCACTGGGCATGCCCGTCTCCACCGTCAGTCGCAAGGTGACTGCGCTCGAGGAACGCCTTGGCGTGACGCTGCTCCAGCGCACGACCCGCAAGCTCAGCCTGACCACACAGGGACGGGCCTATTTCGATCAATGCAGTGAGCCGCTGAGCCATCTGTATGACGCGGAACGCGTGATCACGCAGACGCAAAAGAAACCCGAAGGTCTGCTGCGTATCTCCGGTCCCGTCATGCTGGAACAGGAGTCGTTTTACGCGTTCGTCTCGTCGTTTCTAAAGAAATATCCGGGCATCCAGGTGGATCTTCACTTCACCAACCTTTTCCTGGACCTGATCGCCGAGAACGTCGACGTCGCGATCCGCTTCGGCGATCTGCAGGACTCGAGTCTTGTTGCGCAACGTGTGGGAAGAAGTGTCCGGCACCTCGTCGCCTCGCCCGAATACGTTCGCAATCACGATCTCCCCTCGCGGCCCGAAGAGATCAGCGAACTTCCGTGCGTGCTGATCAATGCTCGAAACAATGAGACGGAATGGCATCTGGTCAGTGGCCGGAAGTCGGTCAAGGTTCACGTGACGGGTCACGTAGCCGCGCGAGATTTTCATATCGTCAGCGCTTTTGCGCTCCGCGGGCACGGGATCGCATTGCTTCCGTCCAGCTATTGTGATGCACATATCGCCAGCGGAGAACTTGTTCGTATCTTGCCGGAATGGTCGTCACCGGAAATATTCGTGCATGCCGTCTATCCGACACGCCGCTTCATGCCGTCGAAGCTAAAAGCGTTTCTCGATGAACTTAAAGCGTGGGAAGGTCCGCTTTGGCTTCCACTGCGATGAAGCGTTCTGCGACACGACGGGGCGGTGAATACCAGATCGCGCTCGGGCGCCCGTTCTAGTGTCTCGTGGGGCGATGGCTATCGCGTCCTCTCATGCAACCGTCGCACGAATGCGTTAGTAGACCAGAACGGTATTTCGCCCGAGTCGATTCGGCAAGCGCACGAAGACTCGGGCCGTTCAGCAGGTTATCGTCTTCAAACCGGAAAATCTGTGGATTGCGACAACGCCTCCCACGTCTGTGTTTCCGCCGTCACATAGGCATTCTTTTCTGCGATCGCCTTTAGCGTGTCGGTCCCGAGTGGCAGACGCAACGGAGGCGTTTGCGCATCGACCAGCGTGACGACCGCTGTTGCCAGCTTCTGCGGATCGCCAGGCTGGTTGTGATTGATGTCGACGGCGAGGCGGCGCAGCGTGCCCGACGTCTCTTCGTAGTCGTCGATGATGTCCTTGCCGACGAGCAACGACGATGTATCCAGGAAGTCCGTGCGGAAGAAGCCGGGCTCGATGAGCGTCGCGTGAATGCCAAGCGGCTTCAACTCAGCGTGCAGTGCTTCCGTGATGCCTTCGACGGCGAACTTCGTCGAGCTGTACACGCCAACGCCTGCCGCCGCTTGATAACCCACAATCGACGAGATGTTGATCACGTGACCCGAGCGCTGTTTGCGCATCACCGGCAACACAGCGCGCGTCACGTTCAGTAGACCAAAGACGTTGGTGTCGTAGATCCGGCGTACGTCTGCATCGCTCGATTCTTCGACGGCGGCAAGCAGCCCAAAGCCTGCGTTGTTGATCAGTACATCGATGCGGCCAAACTTCTCGACAGCGGCTTTGACGGCCGCCTTGGCTTGTGCCTCGTCGGTCACATCGAGCGCGACGGGCAGCACGGCCGATGACTCTCCGAGCCGCTCAGCAATCGCAGTTGCGTTGCGGCCGGTGGCGACCACGGCGTTGCCATCGGCGATGGCTGCTTTGGCCATCAGCGCACCCAGACCGCGCGAAGCGCCCGTGATGAACCAGACGCGCTTGAACTGTTGTTTCGTGACGTTGCTCATGTTCCTGCTCCTACATTCGTAGTGAAAGTGAAAACGAATTGCGTGGAGAGGAGTGTCTTCCTGAAGGACATCTTTAATTAGAGTGGAATGTATGGAATGTCTTTTTCATTCATGCAAAAGTCCAATCAGACATTACGAATTACTTACACTACATCGCCGTCTTTGGACAGGTACCCCACTTCACGAGCTTCAGTCACGCTACACGCCACGGTAAGCGCCACTCGAGGGAGTCCCGTCGCCTGCTGCAGATGCACAATCGTGGCGACGCCCTGTTCGTCAAGGTGGGCGAAGTGCTGCAAACCAATCGTGGATGCCACGAGATGCCTCGCAGATGAAGCTGATCCGCTCCAAGGCGTCCGATACGATGGACGGCACTCAGCAGAAGGTGCGCTAACGCACCGAACCCCTGAAAGTCGGGGTTTAGATTCCACGCCATTGGGTGACGTTCGGCTTTGACGCTAACGGATTTCGCTTTCATTACGATCAGATTACAAGGAGTAGTTGCATGGACATGTCCACGGATTTCTCGGTCCCTGAAGCGACATTGCCGGACAAGTGGATCGACGCAGATCCCTCAGTGTTTCGAGAACGTTTCGAGCGGAAGAGCTTCGATGTCTCCCACCACCTTGCATCTCATCCGCGCTTTCAACTCCCTCAATTGATGGAGTTGACGGAGCGAACCCTGAGAACGCGCCCATCTGATCTCTACTACGACATGGGTGACGTCGCGCCTGGTCAAAAATGGAAAGATACGAATCATGCGTTCTCACCGCTGGATGCATTAGGGCAACTGGAAGATTCAAATGCCTGGTTCATCCTGAGAGACGCGCAAAAAGATCCGGCCTACACCGAGCTATACCGGCATGCGATCGCAGAGGTCAAGGATATGATTGGCGGCGGCATCGAATCCAAGATCAGAAATGAGGAAATCATCATTTTCATAACGTCGCCGAAGCGGGTGACGGCATATCACATCGATCGTGAATGCAATTTCATTCTTCAAATCCATGGGGAAAAGGATTTGTACGTCTTTGATCGGGAAGATCGGCAGGTTCTTCCGGAGGAGGAAATCGAGCAGTTCTGGACGATCGACAACAACGCGCCAAACTATAGACCCGAACTGCAGGACCGATCGCACTTGTACAGATTGGCCCCAGGAAATGGCGTTCACGTTCCTGTCAACTGCCCCCACTGGTTGAAGAACGATGACAATATCTCGGTGACTTTGAGCGTAAATTTCCAGTTTGTTGACTCTATCCGAAAGGATGTCTATCGCGCCAACTATTACCTCAGGAAGCTTGGAATCAATCCCTCTCCGCCTGGACGAAGCGCGGTGCGGGATCGAGCCAAGGCCATGGCGTTTTCGACGGCGTATACCGCCCAGCAAGCTATCAAGTCGGCATTGCACAAAGGCCGTTAGTCTCAAGCCGGTCGCTCGTCGTTGAGTCGGCCCTGCAGCCTGATTCCCAAGGCCCTCGCAGAGACGAGGGCTTTTTCTTTGAGGGCGTTCAGCGCGTGCGCACTCTCTTCGATTGCGCGCTATCAGTGGCCCTTGAAGTCGAGTCTTCGCGGATACGGGCAGAGCTGTGATGAATGTATCCCCTTGTCTGCGCACCAAACGCACCGAGGCGCATAATCGAAAACTCCCGAACGGACGCCAGGCAAAATGCCCGGCCTTCGACACAGCGGCAAAGCTCGATCGCCTGGAAGGGGGCCCCATGAACGATTCGGATGACAACCTCGGCCGTTTCAGCGCCCTCTCCGACGGCATCTTTGCCGTCATCATCACAATCATGGTACTGGCGCTGAAAATCCCCACACGGAACGATGGACGCGCCTTGCTCGAACTCTGGCCGGACCTGATCAGCTACGTGGTGAGTTATGCGTTCATTGCCGTCGTGTGGTTGAACCACCATCACGTGTTCAAGCATGCGACCTCTCTCACAGGTTTGCTGGCGTGGTCCAACTTCGCCAATCTTTTCTGGATCTCCTTTATCCCCTTCACGACGGCGTGGCTGGCATCGAGCAGGGTTGCAAGTGTGCCGTTGACGGCATATGCAACAGTCTTCCTGCTTGTCGAGATGACATACATGGTTCTGATGTATGAAAGTTTTCGGCAGCGTCCCTCCAGCGATGCATCGACGCTTGGCCGACGCCGGATGCAATGGATCAGAGCCTGGATCATGCTGGCACTGTTTGCCTTTGCGGCACTCGCCGCGTTTCTTCCGGCTCTCGTGCGGATGGGATTGCTGGGAGCGTTTCTAATCCTTTACACCCAACCCGACCCACTCTCGAATCGGGAAGTCGCGAGCGAAAACCCTTCCAGCGAACCGCGACAGGAGGCGCGCGTTGAGACCCGTCAGGCCCGCCGCTGATCTTTCACTGAACCTTGATGTGCGATGTTCTCGCTCCCAGTAGTCGGCGCCCTTCTTCGAAAACTCAACTGCGAACACCGATAGTTGCCCACGCGTTAATAAAAACTTCGTTTAAACCCAGCGAAGAAACGACCTGATCGCGCAAGCCTTTGACGGACATAGCTTAGGTCCTGGCGAAGATTGGGGTAGTTTCCTGCCTCTATTCTGAAGAATGGCCGACCACCATTTCTGAAATATTCCGGACTCCAAGCCAGGTTGACAGGCTATGAAGTAGCCATTGTCACGGGTTCGATTTGCAGGCTCGCCCAAAACCTGAAGATTGGGACGCGGCGATGGCAAACCGCTGCGGTAAAACTTCTTCAATCCCGGATGCAGTGCATCCGGATCATCATGGAGTCGTACATGTCAGTTTCCGGTATAAGCAGTCAGAGAGGGCTCACTCAACCACCATCCAAAACGCCGTCGGCGTTTTCAAATGACGGAACATCTGCAACGTCATCTGCATCCCCCCAAACGTCCGGGACAGGATCGTCCACACAGGTGACGTTCAGCCCGGATGCGCAGGCCCTCGCTGAGCTAAGGGCCAACGGCGTGACTGTTTCAACAGTCAGTCTCGTGGGATTGAACACGTCGCGCTCGCCCGGCGAGTCGGACGCCGACTATATTCAGCAGCTCGACGCGGCACTCAAAAGCCGCCTGCCGTTCGCCCAATCCACGATAGAAGGAAGGGACGGAATCGCTAATGGATATATTTCGCAATCGGACTTTGAGACAGTGCTCGCCCAATTCGGTGACAACAAAAGCGATGCGGACAATCTCTTCACCAAGCTTGATGAAGATCACGACGGCTCGGTATCGAACGCGGAGTGGTTGAGCGCCGTGCGCGACACGACGAGTACACCCGGCGATTCAACCGCGCAATCGCTGCTGAAACTGATGGACAGCAATGGCGATGGAACCGTGAGCAGCGCCGAGTTCACGCAACTAGAATCCATGATGATCGCTGCGGAGAAGGTCGCCGCGCAGAAGGTCGCTTCGTGACACGGGCTGCCCCAGTGAAGAGTACAACACAGCACTTCACTGAACGGCTGCCACAAACTTGTCGAGCATGATGTTGCGGCCGCACAGCACCACGGCAACCGCACGGCCACGATACGAAGGCGCGACTTGCAGGAAACTCGCCAGCGCGACGCCTGCCGCGCCTTCGACCATCCAGCGGTCCGTTTGCGCGAGCCGTTTCATCGCCGCCTTGATTTCCTCTTCGCTGACCAGCACGCAACGGTCGATTACCCGTTGCGCGATCGGCAAGGTGATCGTATCCGGCTCAACACCGCCTGCCGTGCCGTCCGAAATCGTGTCCGTCTCCTCGACGTCGATCACCTTGCCGGCCTGAATGCAGCGATAGAGCGTCGTCGCATTCGCTGGCCAGCATCCCACCACCTCCGTGGTCGCACTCGCCGCCTTGATCGCCGAGCCGATGCCGGAAATCAGCCCGCCGCCGCCCACCGATGCGAACACCGCGGCAAGACCCGGCAGTTGCTCGCTCAGTTCGACGCCGATGGTGCCTTGCCCGGCAATCACGTCGATGTCGTTGTACGGCGAGACGAACGGCAAGCCTGCCTCTTTTGCGCGCCGCGCCGCTTCGAGTTCCACTTCAAGCGTGGATGCGTCGATGGTCACGACAGATGCACCGAGCGCGCGTATCGCGTTCAGCTTGACGGGCGAAGCGGACATCGAGGCATAGACGGTCACGGGCACGCCCGCGAGTTTGCCCGCGAGCGCGACGCCCTGACCGTGATTGCCCGTCGATACCGTCGCGACACCGCGACGTCGAACGTCGGCATCGAGCAGCCGCAGCTTGTTCGACGCGCCGCGAAACTTGAACGACCCCGTGTGCTGCAAATGCTCGCACTTCAGATAAACGTCGCAACCCGTCTGCTCCGACAGCAGCGCGCTGTGCTCCAGCGGCGTCACGCGCACTTGCGGTCTGAGCGCTTGATGCGCGTCGAGAATACGTTCGTAGAGATCTTCCATCGTCAGAGCCTTTAGAAATCATTCAACAGATTGCCGGCCGTGCGCCCCGGTAGCGGCGTGATGCCGGCGAGCAGCGCAATACGCTGCCCCGCTTTCACGAGCTTGAAATGCTGTGCAACGACGAAGATGCCGTCTACATCGCTGAGCACGACGTCGCGCGGTGCATCCGGGGGTGCATCGATACGCACGATCTCCGCGATCACATCGCCGCGCGCAACGGCATCGCCCGGTTGCTTCCGATACACGACAATGCCCGTGGACGGCGCGCTCACATGCGAGACGCCTTCGAGAGGATAGATGCGCGGCTCGACTTCACCACCAGTATCGCGTTCGTCGTAGTCGATGATCGACTCCGCGGCGAGAAAGCGCAGGATGCCCTGCGCATCCGCGATTGCAAGCTCGTCACTGACATCGGCCTGGCCTCGCAACTCGATGGACGCGCCAAAACCACTGTGTTCCGCATCGACGAGACCCGCCGACGACAGCACGTTCCAGGGCTCCATGAACGCCTCATCGAACGGTCCGCCTCCCGCGCGATCTTCGAGAAACACAGCCTCGATCCGCAGCGCTTTGGCGAGGCGTAGCGCGCGCGACTGTTGCGCGCGAGTGCTATACAGATGCAGGATGCCGCTCGTATCGCAATGCAGATCGAGCAGGATGTCGTGCCGCAACGCTTCGCGCAGCAGATGCGATTTCATTGCCCTGACGGGATCGCGCGGCTCGTGCGCGGCCAGCAGTCTGTCGAACAGCGACTTGAATTGCGCGACGTCGTTGTGCTCGTAGCGCGTCTCGCCTAGCGCCTGTTCGACCGCGTCCGCAATCGACGGGAAGTGACGGTTGAAGTTTTCGCCGTTCTCGAGATTGAAGCGCCCTGTCGGCATGCCGAAAATCCGCTGACTCATCCCGATCGGATTCGCAAACGGCAACACGACCACGCGCCCTTTGACGCGCCCGTCTTTATCGAGCGCCGTCAGCATGCGCAGCAGATGATGGACGACGAGCAGGCCAGGATGCTCATCGGCATGCAGGCCTGCCTGAATATAAGCGCTGCGTGGTGTCTCGCCTGACCCGTCGAACGTGTACCGGATCAACTGATGCGCCGCGCCGGGCGCGACCTGAGGCAGTTCTGTCGTCTCTTTGCGTATCGTCACGTCGATCTCGCCTCTTTCAAAGGTTGGTCGAAAACGTCCACGTCCATCATCGGAGACTCATAAGTCTCATATAGACAATATTGTCCATAATAGACTACCTACGCTTTATTTTCCAAGTGGAATCGCAACGCTTCATGCTGCCGCGCTTTTCACCGGCTCGAAGTATTCGACGACTAACCCGTCGGGATGCCGCACCGTCATGTTTCTGCCCACGGCGTTTTCGTGCGTCTCACTGAGGAACGTCGCGCCCAACTCGCGCAAACGCTGCGCATACACATCGAGCGCATCCACGATCAGCGCGGCCTGAATGTGCCGCACGGGCGCCAACGCTTCATCGCTTCCCGCAAGCAGAATGAACGAACCGACCACAGCAACCTCGATTCCCATCGGTTCGAAGCTCAACCGACGTTCACAGCGCACGTCCTGGATCGCCTCGTAAAATGCGACGCTGGATTCGAGCTGGTCGCGCGCAACGTAAAGCCTATGCATCGTCTTCAGAACTGGCATCGCTCACCTCTGATGATCGACGACGATGCATTCGAGGCCCGACGCGCTAGCGGCACGCTCGATTGCTGAAGGGACATCGTTCATGGCGAATTCGACGGAACGAATCGCGCGCAGGTCGAGCATGCCCGCGCTCGCCAGCATCAGCAGCCGTCGCCATGCGTCGCGCGGATACATGAACTGGCCGAGTATCTCCCAGTCGTTCAGCATTACCTCCGTATAGGGCAGCGGCAGATCCACGCGCATGCTGCCCATCAGCACCAGTCTTCCGCCGCGCCGCAAGCTGCGCAACGCCGACAACGTCAGGTTCGGATCGCTTGCGTTCCCGACCATATCGAACGCGATATCGGCGCGGCCTGCGCAGGCGGAACGGATTGCATCGGTATCGGCTGCCGCGTCGCCCGTTGCCACGACGGGCACAACGCGGCCGCCGCCCACCGCAGCGAGTTCGTCCAGCGCGCGGGCATTGCGGCCCACGGCAACGACGCGTGCCGCGCCCAGTGCCAACGCCAGCAGCGCAGCCGCCGACCCATACGCGCCCGTTGCGCCCGACACCACGATGGTCTCGCCCGCAGCAAGCCGGCCGCGCAACAGGCCGCCGAACGGTACGACATAACGCATCGCCACCGCAAGCTGCGCCGCGGGCAGGTCCGCAACGGCATCGGCGGGCGTCAATGTCGCTGCGGGCAGCAGCGCGTAGTCGGCGAGCGTGCCGTTGGGCCAGTCCGCCTGCATCGCGTAACTGTCGGCCTGCGTGGCCGTGATGCCGACGAGTATTTGCGCGGGATCGGCGACATTCTCGTTCGCAACGAAATGCGACGAAACGACCACGCGCTGTCCTGGCTTCAGATGCCACACATCGCCGCCGACCGCGTGTACGACACCCACGCCATTGCCGCCCGGAATGAACGGATGGTCGGGCGCGTGATAGACGGGCAGCTTGCCCGCCACGTAGTCGCGCATGTACGACATCATCGCGGACGCCTCCATCCGCACCACGACGCCGCCGGGCCTCGGTGCGGGCACGGGCGCATCGATCATGCTCAAGGTCCCGCCCAATCGGTCGAGCTGCCATGCTTTCATCGGATCGCTCCTCGTTTCAACGCGCGCCATGCGGCGCAACCCGACCATCATCGCGCGGGAAAGCCGTTCTACATATAATCAACTGACCGGTTTTTCTTATCGAGCGTACATTTATGGACGCGTTGTCCGAAGTGCTGTCGATGCTCAGAGTACGAAGCGGCGTGTCAGACCGCTTCGAGGGATGCGGCGCATGGGCGTTCAGTTTCCCGGCGTACCAGCATCTGAAGTTCGGCACGGTGCTGCGCGGGCGGCTCTATCTGCGGATGACGGGGCACGAAAACCTGCACGTCATCGAGCAAGGCGACTTCTATCTGCTGACAAACGGCCAGCCCTTTTGCTCCGCGAGTGTTCCCGATTGCCCGCCGCTAGACGGCCCCGCCACCTACCAGTCGATTCGCGGCGCGGATGGCGTCGTGCGCTTTCACGGCAAAGGCGCGACCGGCCCGGTCGAGCTTGCGAGCGGACGGTTCGTGTTCGACAACGACGTGACGGGACTCTTGCTGCAGCACTTGCCGCCCATCGTGCATCTGAAAGCGGCCGATGTGTCGGCTCACGCGTTGTCGCATGTGCTCGCGCTGCTCGCCGCCGAAACAGCCTTTGCGAAGCCGGGGTCTGACGTCGCCAGAACGAGTCTCGCCACGCTCGTTCTGGTGCAGGCGCTGCGCGCGTTCATCGAGCGCGGGGACGTGCCGGACGGATGGCTCAAGGCGTTATCGGACAACAAGGTCGGCGCGGCGCTCACGCTGATGCACGGCTCGCCGCAACAGCGCTGGACCGTCGAGGCGCTCGCTGCAAATGTGGGCATGTCGCGGACCGCGTTCGCGTCGCGGTTCCGGCAACTCGTCGGGAGCGCGCCGCTCGACTATCTGCATCAGTGGCGCATGACGATTGCAATGAGTGCGCTGAAACAGTCGGAAGAACCGCTGCTGCAGATTGCCGAGAAGATCGGCTATCTGTCCGATACCGCGTTCAGCATCGCGTTCAAACGCACGACGGGGGTCAGTCCTGGCCGCTATCGCGTGCGGCATCGGCAGGAGGCGGAGGTCCGCTAGAGGCGGCGAGACATCACGCGGACAGATTCCAGTGCCACGCATCCAGCGCCATCTTCGCGCCGAGCGCGAAAAGCATCGCGCCCATCGCGCAGCGTTGAACGCCGAGCCAGTTCGGCCGCGTCGAAAGAAACCTGGCGAGATTGCCCGAGAAAGTCGCGACCGCCGTATTGACGGAAGCGAACGCGAAGATCAGCGAAAAGCCCAGTGTCAGCGACTGCCTGAACACGCCGCCCGCGCGATAGTCGATGAATTGCGGCAGTAACGACAGGAAGATCAGCGCGAGCTTCGGGTTCAGCAGGCTCGTCGTCGCGCCCATCGCGAACAGACGGCGCGGCCTTTCGATCGACGCCGCCTCGATCTGCAACGGCGAACGGCCACCCGGCCTGAGCATCTGCCAGGCCAGATAAAGCAGGTAGAGCGCGCCAAATACGGCTAGAACGCGGCCTGCGCCGGGTATCGCAAGAAACAGCGTGGTGATCCCGAACGCCGCGCCGAACATGTACGTCAGATAACCGAGCATCACACCCGCGAGCGAGATCAGCCCCGCTTTCGTCCCCTGCGCGACCGAACGCATCATCACGTAGACCATGTTGGGACCTGGCGTCACGGCCAGCATGCCGCCCACCGTAATGAATTCGACCATCGTTCTCATGCGCTACCTCGTCGCGTCCGTAATGCCCATCGCAATTTCAGTATCGGAGCGCGCGACAGCTAAGTAAAACGATTTAAACTGAACGAATTACTCAATTTTTCTGACTGATGAAAAAGCTCGATCTCGACGTTCTGGAAATGGTCGTCGTCGTGGCCGACACCGGCTCGTTCGCGCGAGCCGCGACGTCTCTGCATCGCACGCCTTCCGCTGTCAGCATGCAGATCAAGACCATCGAAGAAGCGCTCGGCAAGCCGCTATTCGTGCGCACGACGCGCAACGTCGCCTTGACCGAGGAAGGCAGGACGCTGATCGATTACGGCCGGCGCATGCTGGCGATGCGCGAAGAGGCATGGTCGTCGGTGGTGCGTCCGGAGATACGCGGCCGCGTCACGATCGGCGTACCCGACGACTACGCGTCGTCGCTGCTGCCGACCGTGTTGCGAAAGTTCGCGGTCGCGCATCCGCGTGTGCAGGTTCGCGTGATCGGCATGCCGAGCAGCGCGCTCGTTCCGTTGCTCAAGGACAACACGCTCGATCTCGCGTGCATCACGAAGACGCGAGGCATCACAGGAGAACCGATCCGTTCCGAGCCGATGGTGTGGGCGGCCGCGCGTGGCAATCAGCAGATATGGAAAGAACGCCCACTGCCCATCGCCGTGTTTGCGCCCGGCAGCACGGCGCGCGCGCATGCGATCGGCGCGCTGCAGCAGGCCAACATCAAATACCGGATGTCGTATGAAAGCCCTAGTCTTCTGGGGCTGATCTGCATGGTCGAGGCAGGCCTCGCAGTCGCGCCGCTCGCGCGATGCAGCGTCCCGGCGCATCTTGCGCAACTCGGCGAAGCAGAAGACTTGCCGCCGCTGGCAGCGGTCGAAGTCGTTCTTGTGCGTAGCGCGCGTTCGGCTCGGCCGCCATGCGATTTTCTCGCCGAGCAGATGTTGGCCGATCTGAGACCGTAAGTCTTTCCGTCGCGCTTTAACCGAAAGGTTTCACGCCAATCAGCCAGCCGTGCAGAAAGAACGCGAACGCAACCCAGATGATCACACCGGCAACGACGGGCATCACATCGCGCGACAAGGTCCCCTTCGGATACACCACACCTTCCAAGCGATCCCGCCGAAGCGCAGCAGCCAAATCAAAGACCGCCCAAACGAGAAACGCGCCGAACAGCACCAGCGCGTTCAACGTCCCGTTCGCCAGCAGATGCGCCAACGCCCATAGCACGACAGCGAAGGTCATCGGATGCCTGAAGATGGCCTTGAAGTGGTTGCCCGGCGCATGCGCGGCGGGAAACAGAATGAAGGCGGCAAGCGTCAACAGGCCCGCTAGATGCGGCGCCCATGCGGGCGGCGACCAGAGCACGACTGGCTCGCGCCGCGCGATGCCGTAGCCCCAGATAATCAGCACGAAGCCGATCAGCGACACCACCGAATACGCCGCTTTCCAGTTCTTCTCGCCCATCCGCGCGATGCGCGCCTTGCGCCAATCTTCCGCGACGATGCGGACGGAATGCCCGCCCAGGAATAGCAGCAACCCCAAGATCAGTATCGACATGACGGCTCCTCATGACAGACATCGACGGATGGCGACGATTGTCACGCATGATGGCATGCTATGCCAATTTCGTGGTGCGCCGAGCTTCCCGCAACCGCTCATGCGACAATGACGCGCTTTCTCGCGCTACCGCCTTACTCCTGAAAGAAAGCAACGGCATGCTCAATAGTCCTTCGAGACATGCCGGCGTGTCATCGAAGAATTAACAATCAAAAGCGATGTTGAATCTTTCTGTCACCAGGCGGCTCATCGGCGTCGCCCTATTCGTTGCATCCGGGGTAGCTGCCGCGCATCCGCACGTATGGATACGGTTTTCGGCGCGCGTGCAGATGCAAGGCACGTCCGTGATTTCGATAGCGCAAACGTGGCGCTTTTCAGAAGGCTTTCCGGTTCAGCTCGTAGGCATCGATACCTTGCCCGACAACGGGCCGCTCGACGCGAAGCAGACCGCGATCTTCCGCGAACAGGCATTTTCATCGCTCGCGGGCGCTCAATACTTCAGTCATCTTTTTGTCGATGGCGAGGCGCAGCGTTTGGGAGACCCCGCAGGTTTTCGCGTATCGGTCGATCATGGCAAGCTCGTTTATACCTTCACGCTGGCGCTGAAAAAACCGGTCGACGTGAATGCCCACAAGGTTTCGCTCGGCATCTGGGATGACTCGTTCTTCGTCGATTACGAACCGGACGGCGCAAACGCGGTGACGATAGAGGGACATGCCGCGTCCAGTTGCACGGTGAAGCCCTTTCAGGATCGCGCGCATCCGATCTTCAACGGCATCGTCGTGCCGCAAGCGACGGCGATATCATGCTGACTCTTGAACGCAGGCTACTGCATATCCTGATTGCAGTTTGCGTGGCAGTCGTGGGTTTCATTCTCGCTGCGCCGTCACACGCTGCGTCACCCGCCGTCGATGTGTTCGGCCAGCCCGTTCAATCGGCATCGTCACCAGCGGAAAGCGCGAACCCATCGAGCGCGCCATCTGGCAGCGAGACCCGTCACACGTTCGTGCTACCTGAGTTCGCGCGCGCGGCGCTGGCGACATCGATCATCTGGCAAGGCAGACTCAACGCGCGCATCGCCGACGCCGCACAACAGTTGCATCGCGCGTCGACGCCCTGGACATGGCTCGCGTTGATCGGCCTCGCGTTTGCCTACGGCGTGCTGCATGCGCTCGGGCCAGGCCACGGCAAGCTGGTCGCCGGCACCTGGCTCGGCTCGCGCGACACGCGCATCGCGCAGGCCGTCGCGCTGGCAAGCTGGAGCGCAGCCGTACAGGCGATCAGCGCGATCGTGCTCGTATTCGGCGCGCTATGGTTCGCGAAGGCAGGCGTCTCGAGCGTGCTGTCGAACGCGGCATCGCTCGATATCGTCAGCTATGTTCTGCTTTGTGTCGCAGGCGGCTGGACGATCTACAACACGCTCGCGCGCCGTGACTGCTGCGTCGATCCCCGCGCGCTGAAGCTCGTACCCGCTGAGCGCAGTGCGGCACTGTCGCAGACGTCGGAGCACGAACCCGCTTACCTCGGCACGAAACTGCAATTGCACATGCGGCAATCCAGCAGCACAACGCGACTTGGGAAATCGAATTCTTCAGTGACGTCGCAGATCCTCGCGACCGGGTTTGCATCGGGCGTGCGGCCATGCGTCGGGTCGATCTTCGTACTGATCGCGTCGGTTGCGGCGCACGCGCCGTGGATAGGCATTGCGGCAACGTTTGCCATCGGCGCGGGCGTGGCAGTGACCGTCACGCTGTTCGGCCTGGGCGCAGTGGGCGCGAACCGGTTCATCATGGCGCGCAGTGTGCGCCTTCGCTCACGGTTTGAAGCAACAAAACGCGTTGTCGCCATCACGGGCGCACTCGTTATCGTGCTGTTCGGCGCCGTGCAGACTGTGCTGATTCTGACCGGCTACCTGCAACCTGCATTGACGTAGCAGAAGCGCTCGCCTTCGCTTTAAGGATTCGCGAATTCCACCCGGTTTCGCCCGCCGCGCTTGGCGCGATAGAGCGCAGCGTCCGCAAGGCCATACGCGGTGTCGAAACTGGTGCCCGCAGGGTTCGCACTGACGCCGAAGCTCGCCGTGATATGACGGTCCACAGGCGATGCAAAGACGTGTTTGCCGATCGCCTCGCGCATGTTCTCGGCTTGCCGCAACGCATCGTCCACTTCATACCCCGGAAGCAGCACGGTGAACTCTTCGCCGCCCACCCGTCCGATAAAGCCCCGCTCGCCCACGATTCGCCGCAGACAAGCGACGATACCCATGATGACGGCATCGCCTGCCGGATGGCCGAAATCGTCGTTGACCTGCTTGAACTCGTCGATGTCGAGAATGATCATGACCGCGCTGCCATGACGCAAGGCCTTCGACGCCCGCTCGATCACCGCGCTGCGGTTGAAGACGCCCGTCAGCGCGTCGTGAGTCGCGCGATGCGCCAATTGCTGCGCAAGCGCCTGCATCTCGCGTTCGGCGCGATCGCTGCGGCCGATCAGGCGCCGCGTCTCGCGCATCAGGCGCTCGAAATGCCCAATAAGCTCGCCGAGCGACTGGCGATAATCGCCCGCATCCGCAACAGCCGTCGCATGGATCGCGCGCGCCTTCTCGAGCGCCTCGTTCTCGTTCTGGAACAGATCCGGCGCATCGTTTGCAGGCGCATCCAGAGAGGAAATCCGCGGCACCTTATTGTCCCTGGTGAGCGACGGGGCGATCGGTAAATTCGATCGCGTGGAAATCCGCCTTCAGTTCTTCGCCGAATTCCGCAATCGTTTCGTCTTCTTCGTCGCGATACCAGTTCATCAGCACGCGGCTGCCGGACTGCGCGGCTTCGTCCAGTGCATCGAACACGCTGAACAGCATCTTCGTGCTGGAGCTATTGAAGTAGGTGAGAACGACGTCGACGGTAATCACCACGCCCACCGATTCCGCAAGGTACTGACGCAATTGTTCGATGATCGGCGCGTAGAACGCCGCTGCGTTCTCGGGGTAAGACTCGCCCCTGAGCAGCAGCGAATGCTGGTCGAATCGGAAGTCGACTTCCGGAGAGGTCGCCGTTGCGGCAATGTAGAGATTGTCCATAGCTCGTGCGCCTTTTACTCAGATGATGGCTTTAAGGCAAAACAGCGTGGTTCCGGGTTCGTCGGCACGCGGATGAAAAGCGAATTCAAGCGGCGCGCTTGCGTCGCGCGCCATCGTCAGGAAACCCAGACCCGCGCCCTTGCTTTCCTCGGGCGTGTCGGCTCTCAACGTGACCTTGTAGGCGTGCTTGATCTCTTCAACCGACATGCTGCGCAGCGGTTCCAGCTTGTTGCGCAAACCCTCGACATCTTCCGCCGCGATGGGATTGACACACATCATCAGATGGCTTTCGCCGTCGGTGGTGATGCACACCGCGCCTTCGCGAATGGACCCGCCGCCGTCGTTGCCGGGCTGCAGGGAATCGGATGAATAGTGGACGATGTTCTGCGACAGCTCGACGAACGATGAGAACAGCTTGCGGCGCGTTGGCCCGCTCACGCCCGCGATTTCCAGTTGCAGC
The DNA here is from genome assembly GCF_002902925.1 of Paraburkholderia terrae. Taxonomy (GTDB): domain Bacteria; phylum Pseudomonadota; class Gammaproteobacteria; order Burkholderiales; family Burkholderiaceae; genus Paraburkholderia; species Paraburkholderia terrae. Next base: position 2,462,040 of record NZ_CP026113.1, read on the forward strand.
TTCACGACCTCGCCCATGGCGGCCACGATGTTATGAGAGAAATAGCCCTTGTGATAGAAGAGGACGTTTCGCCGCTGCGCCAGATCGAAAAAGGCGCTGTCTTGATCGAGTAGTTGAGACATGCTTATTGGTCGGTAATGCGGGCACAAAACAGGGTGAGGTCATCGCGGCGTGGTTGCGCGCCTTGCCAATCGGCGAGCGCGTGCCGCAGTTTTTCGCAGATTGCCGACGGTGCTTCGGCACGGTTCGCGAGAATCAGGTCCAACGCGCGGCGGCGTCCGAAGGCAATGTTTTTCGGGCCGCCAATCTGGTCGATAAGGCCGTCCGTGCAAATGAAAAGCAGGCTACCCGGCGGCACTGAAATCTTGCGCAACTTCCATTCATAATCGGCAAGACTGTCGACATAGCCCACACCCATCCGGTCGCCCGCGATCGTTTCGAAGTGGTCGGCTTCCGGCGTGAGAATATGCAAAGCGATCCTCGCGCCCGCGAAATGCAGTTCGCTTTCCCGTGCATCGAACCAGAAGAAGGCGGCATCGAGGCCGTCATCCGATTGCGACACATCGGCTGCGCTGTGTACCTGGCCCAGCAAGCTCTTCACGTTACGGTTGACTGCCGCGAGCAAGGCGGCAGGGTCGCGCGGTCCGATCTGTTCGAGCGCCTGCGACAGCGACGCCGATGCGAGCAGCGTCATGAATGCGCCCGGCACGCCGTGACCGGTGCAGTCGGCGGTGGCACCGAACCAGCCGTGTGGGAACGCGGCGAAATGATAGAAGTCGCCGCCAACGACATCGCGCGGTTCCCATACGAGCGCGGCACCGGGGAGCCTTGCGGCGAGCGTGTCTCTCGACGCGCGCAGCATCGCGCGTTGAATCACGCTCGCGTATTCGATGCTCTGCATGATCTGGCGATTTCTTTCCGCCTGCATTTCGGCCACTGCGCCCAGAAGCTGGAGTCCGCTTCCGAGCCCTGCAAAGTAGCCGTCACGCGTCACGATGAAACCGTCCACCAGCGCCTTTTCACCGACTTCGACGGTCTTGAAGGTGAGCGCTTCGATGCTCATGTCGGCGTCGACGACGAGCGGTTCCTTGTCCATGAACGCGATGCAACTCTTCTTGTCGTATAGCTCGCGGTGGAAAGGCTTGCTCATTTGCGACAGGAAGATATCGCGATTGATCAACCCGATGGGCCGATTACCTTCGATCACGGCGAGACTCTTCATGTCGTGACGCGAAGAGAAGATCTCCATTACCACCGAGTTCGGATCTTCTGCGTCGACGGAAGGAACCTGCTGACACAGGTCGCCAGCAGAGTGAGGTTCTCCCTGTGCGGACGGACGGCGTAACCGTGAAAACGCGGGATGCATGGCGAGGCGAGCCAGTCGATGAAGGAACCCCGCACGCTAATATTTCTCTGTGTACTTTGCGTGACAGTGAGTCGTTTCTTTAGACAATTATTAGAAAATTTGCTCGCCTTCTCTATTCGATTTTCAAATTGAAATTGGAAAATATCTATTCTTTAGCGATATTCGCTGCAATACGTGTATGTGCAAACGTTTGCCATCCGGAGTAATGCGAAACCACTTGATTTGACGGACCTTTGCGCGAAATCTTCGGCGTTGCCATAACTCCCGCTACGTTCACCAGAAAATAGCTGGCCCAGGAAAGCGTATCGCTTATTCACCGCTTTTAATCGTCCGCAAACGATTGCCTGACGTTAAGTCTAAGTAAATTGGTTTATTGAAAGCGGAAGATTATGGTCCTGACGTAACGCAAGTCAGAAGCGGTCAATTTCAGCAAGCGCCGCTCGTCAACACAACATCACCCGAGCGATCGCCACAACCCACTTCTCCCCGCCGCGTCGAAACTTGAAAGGGCCGGCGGTTCGGCGGGTGATGCAGCCTCGGTTTGGGTGTCCGCGCGTTTTGCGTTAAAATGTACGAACTAGTTAGTCCTATGCAAATCAGCGCCGTATTTTTGGGCGCATTTGCCCACATCGCATTTGTCGCGCCTAGCCATCGCCCGGCGCGCGATACAGCGATGCCCACGGCTCAGTGCGAACAGCGCTTCGCGCTGTTCGAAGCGCATGCCGAAGCGCGCTGAGCTGGCCGATCGTCACCGCGCAAGCCCCGACTGAACGGCCGCCCGAGCCAATCCATCACGATGGAAGCGATCGCGCGTCGACCTCGCGGCCGGCTGTACGCGAATGCCCGGCCCCGTAGCGCTTCGCATGCCCCAACTTTTGCGTACCCATGAAGACAAGCAATGTCCAAGCAACCTCAAACTAAGCCACTATCGACGACGGCCCGCGTCGGTCTGACGCTCGCCGGCGCGCTCGGCCTGCTGCTCGGCCTGTACTTCGCGATCGGCGGCGCGCTGCTCGTCGCGCGCGGCGGCACCTGGTATTACCTTCTGATGGGCCTCGCCGTCTGCGCGACGGGCATCCAGCTTGCGCGACGCAAATCGAGCGCGTGTGTGATCTTCGCGCTCGTGATCGTTGCGACCGTGCTGTGGGCGATCTGGGAAAGCGGATTCGACTTCTGGCCGCTGCAGGCCCGCATCTTCATGTTCACGATGATCGGCATGCTGCTCGCGCCCGTGTATCCCGCGCTGCGCTGCTTCCAGGGCAAGCGCCCGGCGAAGGGCGCCGCGTGGACGGCGGGCCTGGCGCTGCTGGCGTGTAACGCGCTGTTCGTGTACGGCATGTTCGTGCCGCACGGCACGTTCGGCACCGAGGCCAACGCGATCAATGCGAAGGGCGATGCCGGCACGGGCGACTGGTCCGCATACGGCCACTCGGCGGGCGGTGACCGCTTCACGGGCTCCATGCAGATCGATCGCAATAACGTGAAGAACCTGCAGGTCGCGTGGACTTATCACACGGGCGACGTGCCCGTCAGCCCCGGTGGCGGCGGCGCGGAAGATCAGGAAACACCGCTGCAGATCGGCGACACGCTGTTCGTGTGCTCGCCGCACAACACGGTGATCGCGCTCGACGCTTCGAACGGCCGCGAGAAATGGCGCCATGAATTCCCGACCATGACGACTGTCTGGGTGCGCTGCCGCGGCCTCGCGTATTTCGACGCGACGAAACCCGTGCAGCAGCCGAGCGTTTCCGGTTCGACGCCTGTCACACCCGTTGCACTGCCGGACGAGCACGCCGCCTGCCGTCGCCGCATCTACATGAACACGATCGACGCGCAGCTCGTCGCGCTCGATGCCAACACAGGCAAGCTGTGCGAAGACTTCGGCAATCACGGCGTGATCGATCTCAAGGCCGGCCTCGGCCACGCGGCGAGCCCGCTGTACGAACTGACGTCGCCGCCGACCGTCGCGGGCACGACCGTCGTGGTCGGAGGACGTGTCGCGGATAACGTGTCGCTCGACATGCCCGGCGGCGTGGTGCGCGGCTTCGACGTGATGACGGGCGCGATGAAGTGGGCGTTCGATCCGGGCAACCCGCAGGACAAACAGGCGCCCGCGCCCGGCAAGACCTTCGTGCGCTCGACGCCGAACGTATGGGCGCCGATGTCGTACGACGCCACGTCGAACACGGTGTACATGCCCGTCGGCAGCGCGGCGATCGACCTGTGGGGCGTGAAGCGCACCAAGCTCGACGAATCCTACGGCGCCTCGATTCTCGCGCTCGACGCGACGACGGGCGCCGAGAAGTGGCACTTCCAGACCGTTCATCACGATCTGTGGGACTACGACGTCCCCATGCAGCCGACGCTCGTCGATTTCCCCGTCGACGGCAAAACGGTGCCGGCGCTGATCGTCGGCACGAAGATGGGGCAGCTGTTCGTGCTCGATCGTCTGACGGGCAAGCCGCTGACGAAGGTGATCGAACAGCCGGTCAAGTCCGCGACGATTCCGGACGAGCCTTATGCGAAGACCCAGCCGTTGTCGGTCGGCATGCCGCAAATCGGCGCCGATGTGCTGAAGGGCGCCGACATGTGGGGCATGACGCCCGTCGACCAGATGATGTGCCGCATCATCTTCCACGGCATGCGCTACGACGGCCTGTTCACCGCACCGGACACGGACACGTCGCTGAGCTTCCCCGGCTCGCTCGGCGGGATGAACTGGGGCGGGCTGTCGTACGACCCGAACGCGGGCATGATCTTCGTGAACGACATGCGCCTCGGGCTGTGGGTTCATCTCGTCAAGGAAGAGCGCAAGGGCGGCACGTCGAATGGCAACGAAGCAGTGAACGCAGGCATGGGCGCGGTGCCGCTCGGCGGCACGCCGTATTCGGTGACGAAAGACCGCTTCTTCTCGCCGCTCGGCATTCCGTGTCAGAAACCGCCGTTCGGCAGCCTGACGGCAATCGATCTGAAAACGCGCAGCATCGCGTGGCAGGTGCCGCTCGGCACGGTGCGCGACACGCGTCTGTGGGGCGTGCAGATGCACATGCCCACGCCGATTGGCATGCCGACGATCGGCGGTTCGCTCAGCACGGGCGGCGGCCTCGTATTCTTCGCGGCGACGCAAGACTACTACCTGCGCGCGTTCGATAGCTCGACAGGCAAGGAAGTCTGGAAGGCACGACTGCCCGTGGGCAGCCAGGGCACGCCGATGAGCTATGTGCTCAACGGCAAGCAGTACATCGTGATCTCGGCGGGCGGCGCGCGCCAGTCGCCAGATCGCGGCGACTACGTGATCGCCTACGCGCTGCCGCAATAACGCGTGCAGTGCGAGCCCGATGCGCGCGCATTCGCTGTGCGCATCGGGCGGTCGCCATCGTGCCAGTTGCGCACAGACTCACCTCCTCCCTCATGAAACGTTTATTACTTGCGTCGCCTTCTGTGCGACGCACGTCCATTGCATTCGCCGTGTTCGCCGCGCACGTCGCAAGCGCTCACGCGCAGGCGTCCGTCACGCTCTACGGCGCGCTCGACACCAGCATCGAAATCACCAACCCGGGCGCGGGCTCCGTCGCGCGCATGGATTCCGGCGCGTATCGCGGTTCGCGCGTGGGGCTGCGCGGCGTGGAAGATATCGGCAACGGCGTCCAGATTCTGTTCGACCTGGAGAATGGATTTAGCTCAGGCAACGGCTCGCTCGCCGTCGCGAATACGATCTTCAATCGCCAGGCGTGGATCGGCGCGGCGACGCCGTATGGCACCGTGCGCGTCGGCCGCCAGTATTCGCCGATCTACATCCCGTTCAAGGGACAACTCGACGCGTTCGGCGCAGGCACGATCGCCTCGGGCCTCAACAATCTGTCGAAGATCACCCCGTACGCGAGCAACGCGATCACGTATCTGTCACCCGAATTCCACGGTTTCTCGACGACATTCATGGCGATGGTGCGCGACCCCGCAGACGGCGACGGCAACGGTCTCGCCGGCCATATTGAAACTTTCGCGTGGCGCGACGGCCCTTTGCGGGTTTCCTATGCGCATCAACAGACGCATGGCGACGGCGCGCTGCGGGCCAATCTTGGCGGCATGTCGTACGCGTATGGCGCGCTGACCGGTTTCGTTTCGTTCTTCAACGGCGATGGCGGCACGCCGCGTTATCACAACGATGGTGTATCGGTGTCGGCGCGCTACGCGGTCAATGCACGCTTTCGTGCGTCACTCGGCTACGCGTATCTGCGCGACCGCTCGGGCGGCGACAATAACGCCGACCAGTTCAGCGCCGCCTGCGAATACGACCTGTCGAAACGCGTACTGCTCTATGCGAGCGCGGGCTGGTTGAGAAATCGCGGACAGGGCGAATTCACGCTCAAGGGCGTGAACGTCACGGGCCTCGCACCGTCGTGGCCAGGCGCGACAGTGCGAGGCGTGCAGTTGGGGATGATCGACCGCTTCTAGGCTGTCTGTTTCATCGCGCTGTAGCAGCCTGCTGCGAAAGACTGCTCGCGACAGCCCGCATCGCGAGCAGATAGCCCTCCGGGCCCAGACCGCAGATCACGCCGCGCGCCGCCAGCGAAATCAGCGAGTGCCGGTATTGCTCGTCACGCTGATGAATATTCGTGATGTGTACTTCGATCACCGGCTGACGGATCAGCTTGACGGCATCCAGCACGGGAATCGACGCGAACGAAAAACCGGCGGGATTGATGATGACGGCCGCGTCCGCTTCGAACGCTTCCTGCAGCCAGTCGACCATCACGCCTTCGTGATTGGTCTGGCGAAACTCGCAGTACACGCCGAGTTCCTCCGCGAGCGCTTCAGTTCTTTCCTTGATCTGCGCGAGCGTCGTCGTGCCGTACAGATGCGGCTCCCGTTTGCCGAGCATGTTGAGGTTCGAACCGTTCAACACATAAACCGTTGGTTTCATCTTGCTTGCCTGCGTTTCAATGGGAATGGGATTGCATCGAGCCGTGCGTGGAAGCGCCCAGCACTTCCGCTTTGGAATCGGCCCGGTTCATATCGATGCCGAGCGTTTCGGGTGCAGTCAGAATCGCGATGAGCGAGATCACGTTGAACGCCACGCATACGGCCACCACGCCCCACGGCGAGCCGTTGCACACTGCGAACAGCCACACGGCGAGCACGGGCATCGGGCCGCCGGCCACGAGATTGGCGCCCGTGTACGCGAGCGCGGAGCCCGAATAGCGCACGTTGGTCGGAAAGGCTTCTGCGAAAGCGACCGGCTGAATGCCGCTCTGGAATTGCGTAAAGCCGAGAAAGAAGCCCATTGCAAGCAGCATCGGCAGGAAGCTCTTCGTGTCGAGAATCTGGAAATAGAAGAAGAGCATGGCGAGCGTCATGCATGATCCCAGCGCAAGAGCCTTGCGTCGTCCGATGCGATCGCTCAGCATGCCGCCCGCCAGCGCGCCGGCGATCGCGCAGACATTCGCGCCCATCAGCAGCAGAAAGCCGGTTTGCTTCGGCACGCCGAGTGTCTTCGTCACATAGCTGAGCGAGAACACCACGATCAGATAGAAGATCGCCGCCGGGCCGCAGAAGAACAGCATCCAGCGCAACACCGTGCGCCAGTGCAGACGCAGCGCATCGCGCAACGGACTGCCCACTTCCACGACTTCCGTCTTGCGCAGCGCTTCGAACGCGGGCGTCTCGCTGACCCGCAGACGGATATACACGCCGACGATCACGAGAATGAAGCTCATCACGAACGGAATGCGCCAGCCGTAGCTGTCGAATGCTGCAGTCGACATCGTCGACGACAGCGCGAGCAACACGCCGTTCGCCATGATCTGGCTAAGCGGCGAGCACAAACCGAGCAGGCCCGAGTATTTGCCGCGCCGGTCGGCGCTCGCATGTTCGATCGCCATCAGTTGCGCGCCCGTCGATTCGCCGCCCAGCGCAAAGCCCTGCAAGATGCGCAGCAATACGAGCAGCAACGGCGCCCACACGCCGATGCTCGCGTAAGTCGGCAGCAGTCCCATCAGCATCGACGACAGGCCCATCACGGACACCGTCGCGAGCATCAGGTTGCGGCGGCCGAGCTTGTCGCCCAGATGCCCGCAGATGATGGCGCCCAGCGGCCGCGCCGCGAGGCCGACGCCGAACGTTGCCAGCGAAGCCAGCAACGCGGAGGTCGAATCCATCGCGGGAAAGAACAGCTTGGGCAGCACGGTCGCGGCCAGTGCGCCGTACAGCGTGAAGTCGAACCATTCGAGCGCGGTGCCGATAGCGGCCGCCGTGACGGCACGGGTGCGCATCGCCTGTTGCGCGGGTAGATGCGATGGGTTGTTCATGGTGTCTCCTCTCCAAACCTTTGTCGTTTCGGCGGCATATGCCGCGTTGCTCTTTTCTTCGCTCGCGCCGTTGCCGCCGTTGCAGTGACGCATGGCGTCGCGAGTTGTTGCACAGATTAACAGCGCAGCTGGGACGCCATTCCAGGCTGGAATTTCATCCCGCATCGTGCAATCATCGCGAGAAATTCATGCAAACAGGAGACACGTACGATGCCCGGCGTGACCGAACGGACCATGGCCGTCCTTGAATTTCTGGCTACGCAAATGGAGGGAACACCGCTCGCGCTGATCTCGGACCAGTTGGAGATTCCTCGCAGCGCCTGCCACCGGCTGCTGGTCGATCTGAAGCAATGCGGGTATGTGCGGCAGCTTCGCGAGCACGGCGACTACGTGCTGACGACGAAGATGGTCGGCCTGGGACTCAGCTATCTGGCGACTTCGGGCATCGTCGATATTGCGCAGACCATGTTGGACCGGCTGGCGGAGGGATCGGGCGAACTGGTGCGGCTCGCTATCGTCGACGGCGACAGGCTGACGTGGGTGGCGAAATCGCAAGGTGCGCTAAAGGGTCTGCGCTACGACCCGGATATGGGCATGGATACGATCCTGTCGTGCAGCGCGACAGGTCACGCGTGGATGATGACGATGACCGACGAGCGCGCGCTCGAACTCGTCACGCGGCAGGGTTTCGGCTCGCCGAAGCAATATGGGCCTAAGGCGCCCACTACGATTGGCGCATTGCTGAAGTTTGTTCATGCCGCCCGGGAGCGCGGGTATGCAACGATCAACGAAGTCTTCGCGCCGGGGATGACGGCGATGGCGGCGCCCGTGCAGCGGCGTGGCTATCCGGCTATTGGTGTGATCAGCATTGCGGGGCCGCTCGTGCGGCTCACGGAAAAGCGCATGGAGACGCTTGGGCCGACGCTGGTTGCTGCTGCTAGTGAACTCGCGGCGGCGAGTCTTGCTTCGCCGTTGTTTGCTCGCGTGCGATAGTGGTGCTGCCTGCGCGGCGCGGGCGGTTTGGGGGTTTTGCTTTTGTGCTCGCGGCTGCGAGGTGGTGGTTTTTGCTGCGCAAGCGGTTTGGTTTTGGTTTTGGTTTTGGTTTTGGTTTTGGTTTTGGTTTTGGTTTTGGTTTTGGTTTTGGTTTTGGTTTTGGTTTTGGTTTGCTGGTGCTTTGCGCTGGCATCCGGGATGCGGTGTTTGCTGCGCAGGCCTTTGGGTTGTATGTTTGCCTTTTGGGCTGGCATCCGCGATGCGGTGTTTGCTGCGCAGGCCTTTCTGTTGTGCGTTTGCCTTTGCGCTGGCATCCGCGCTATGTCTTCGTGCTTCAAGCGTCGCCCCTGTGCGGGGCGGCACCTACTTTTCTTTGCCGCCGCAAAGAAAAGTAGGCAAAAGAAAGCGGCTAACACCGCCAACATTTCTTCTTGCCTGAGGGCCCCCAACGGGCCTTACTCTTCACACGGCAGCATTTCTGGTTGCGTGCGTTGCCAACGCTTTGAATGTGCGTCTCACCCGCTTCAAACACCCGAACAAGAGCTCGCGGCAGCGAATGGTTTGCGCCGCCCAGGTGGCAAACTGTGTGTAGGTTGTCGCGGCGTATAGCTCGGCGCTCTTTCAGGGTGGAACGCGTGCGCAATCGGTCCGAAGTGTGGCGTGTGTGGCACTACGGCCTACACACAGTTTGCCACCTGGGCGGCCGTGGACTATCTGGCACGGTATGCTGCAACGCGGATGCGTGAAGCGGGTGATGAGCACCGCAAGAGCGCTGGCAACAAACGTGGGTCACGTGATTGCCGTGTGAAGCGTAAGAACCTTCGGGGGCCCTCAGGCAAGAAGAAGAACTGGCGGTGTTAGCCGCTTTCTTTTGCCTACTTTTCTTTGCGGCGGCAAAGAAAAGTAGGTGCCGCCCCGCACAGGGGCGACGCTTGAAGCACGATAACAAAACGCGGATGCCAGCGAAAACGCAAGCAAACCAAACCGCGGCGCATGAAGCCCAAAGGCAAAGCGCGGACGCCAGCGCAAAGGCAAACCAAAACCAAACCGCTTGCGCAGCAAAAAATCACACCACCTCATCCCACTGCGGCGCAAACACAGGACTCACGAGCCGCTCGTCCTTCGGCAACGCAGCAATCACCGCGCGGTCTTCATCGTCAAGTCGCACATCAAGCGTCGCCAAGTTCGAAGTCTGATTCGCCGCACCACTCGCCTTCGGCACAGCAGCAACATTCGCCTGCTCAAGCAGCCAGGCCAGAGCGACCTGCGTCGGCAGCACACCATGCTTGCGCGCAATATCAACGATCGCGGGAATCTCCGACACACGATTACGCACAAGCGGGCTATACGCCGTCAGCGCCATCTCATGCAGCCGCGCGAAATCCAGCAGCTTCGACTGACCAAGCGTCACGTGATACTCGACCTGTATCGCCGCGAGCGGCGCGCCGATCGTCTCGACGGCCTCACGCAACAGCGGCAACGGGAAGTTAGCAACGCCAATCGCCCGCGCAAGCCCGCGCTCCTTCAGCGCGACGAGCGCATCAATCGAGCGGCGCAAGTCCATGTCCTGCGTGGGCCAGTGAATCAGAAACAGATCCACGTACTCGCTACGCAAATCGCGCAACGAGCGCTCGCACGACGCGCGCAGCGCCTGCGGTTCGAGCTGATCCCACCAGACCTTGCTGGTCACGTGAATCTGCTCCCGCGGCACCGGCGACGCAGCGAGCGCGGCACCGACGGCATCCTCATTCTGATAGCCCGCTGCCGTGTCGATATGCCGATAGCCGAGTTCCAGAGCCTGAACGACCGCGCGCGTGCAGTCTTCGCCGAGCATCGGCCAGGTGCCGAGGCCGAGCTTCGGCATGTCGAGGCCGTGTCGATTGACGATGTGTTCCAAGCGTTGTTTCTCCATCATTGATACGGGTGTCAAGATCGTTGAGCGTCGAAACCCAAAAGGCGTCGCGGCGTTTCCCACTGAATCTGATGCCGGGTTTCCGCGTCGGGAACGATCTGCTCGAACAGCGTCAGCAGCGGCCCATAGTCGAGCCGCTCCGGCGCGCGCAGGAACGGCCAGTCGGAACCCCACATGCAGCGTTGCGGGCCGAAGGCGCCAAGCAGCGCGTGCGCGTACGGCCATGCGTCCTCATACGGATACGCCCTGCGCGAGTACTTTTGCCAGCCGGACAGCTTGACGGTCGCGCGCGCGGAATCCGCGAGCCGCAGCAGCGCCTGGAAGCCTGGCTGAGCGATGCCCGCGTCGATATCGGGCCGACCGCCGTGGTCGATCAGAAGTTGCGCTTCCTGCTGCGCGAGCCATGGCGCCAACGCGACCAGTTGATCGCCACACACCTGGATCTGCGCAAACATCCCGAGGTCGGCCAGCAGCGCAAACAGCGCACCTGCATCGCGCACGAGTTCGACGCCTTCCATCGCCGGATTAAACGCGACGCCAACCACGCCCGCGCGGCGCAGCGCGACAAGCTCGCCTCGGCCGATATCGTTATCGACCACCGCGATGCCGCGAAAGCGTTCCTGGTACGTCTCCAATGCATCGACCAGGCAGCGGTTGTCGGTCCGGTAGCCGCTCGTCGGGCCGACCAGCAGGGCGTGCCGCACGCGATACGCGTCCATCACGTGTACGAACTGCGCGGCCGTGCCGATCTCCTGCTGTGCAGGCCGATACGCGGTGTCGTCCCGGTACGGAAAACGAACGGGATCGAAGATATGGCAGTGGCAGTCGATCTTGTCTTCGTCGAATACGCTCATCTCAGGTTCCCCATGCAGGCCGTCGTGTTCGCTGCGCGCAGCAGCGCAAATCGCGGCACGGCAATACTAGTGGGTTGCCGTGCCGCTGTCGTATGCCGTGTTTAGGCTACCCTATAACCTTTGGTTAATCTCTGCACGGATACGGAACAACGATGCGTTTCAAGCTGCGACAGATGGAAGTGTTCCGCGCGGTGATGCTGACGGGCTCGATCAACGCGGCCGCGAAGATGCTGTACGTCTCGCAGCCCGCCGTCAGCAAACTGGTCGCGCACACGGAGACCACGCTCGGACTGCGGCTCTTCGAGCGCGCGAAAGGCCGGCTCATCCCGACGGCCGAAGCGCAGGCGCTGTATCGCGAGGTCGAGCAGGTTTATCAATCGGCGCTGCGTGTCGATGAGTTCGCGCGGGCACTCGCGCTTGGCCCGGCCAGCCTGCTGCGCGTCGCGTGCAGCCCTTCGCTTGCGCCTGGCGTGGTCGCGCCCGCCATCGTTGAACTGAAGCGGCAGTTGCCGGGGCTCAGCGTCGACTGGCATACCACGCTGATGGCCGACTTGCCGCTCGAAGTGTTGAGCAAAACCGTCGACGTCGCAATCACGTCGCTGCCAATCGAGCATGAGCATCTGGAGGCCGTGCCGTTCATGCGCGGGCGAATGGTGTGCGCGTTGCCGCCGGGCCATCCGCTCGCCGAGCGCGAGCGGATCGCGCTCGCGGACCTGGAGCAAGAGCCGATGATTCTTTTCCGGCGCGACATCCCGTTCGGCACGATCATCGTGCGCGCATGCCAGCAGGCCAATGTCGAACTGACATCGGTGGTCGACGTCACGCGCGCCGATCAGGCGCTCGCACTCGTGCGCGGCGGACTAGGACTGGCGATCGTCGACGAGTTCGCAGCGGGCGATGTCGACTGCATCGTGCGCCCGCTCGTCGAGGATCTGGAGATGGTAGCGACATTCGTCTATTCGAAGTTCTCCCCACCGTCGCGCAGCGCGACCGTGCTGATGCAAGCCGTCTGCCGGCGCGCAGACGAACTCGGCAGACGAACCCGTTGAGCCTTGGGCTCAATTCCCGAATGGCGTCGTCAGTTCCGTCTCGTTCGTATCCACCACGAAGACGGCGAGAAGCTTCGCCGGCTTCGTCTTGCTCGCGTTCGCGCTGACGCCGTGGCGGTCGCCGGGCAGTTCAGAAAAATTCTGCCCGGCCTTGTAGACCGTCACAGGTCCGTCATTGACCTGACTGCGGATCGCACCCTCGAGCACGGTCGCATAGATGAACGCGGACTTCGCGTGCGTATGACCGGCCGAATAGCCCCCCGGACCATACTCGACCAGCACGCCCTTGATGCTCTTGCCCGGAACGTTCGGCAGTTCGTGCTGATAGACGAGCGTCACCTTGGCGCTCTTTTCTTTTGGTGCCTGCGCAAGCACGCTGCCGAACGGCAAGCTCGCGATGAGTAGCGAACAGAGGATGCGTTTCATGTCACACCTGTTGTTAGTTAGAAGGATGCGCAATCAGGCCTTGCTCTGCGAGCGGCGAAACCATTCGTCGAAACCGATCTTGCCAAGGCGCGCTTCGCCGAGCGGCACAAGCGAAAGATCTCCGACCAGGCCGCCGAAGTAACGGGCCTCAGGGTCGCGCACGACTTCGCGCGGATCGCCGGCCGCTTTCAGATAGCGGGCGATGATTTCGTCGAACGGCGCGCGTTCGGGTCCGGCAATATCGATGATGCCGTTGCGCGGCGCGGCAAGCGCGACATCGGCGACGATCGCGGCGACGTCATCGGCCGCGATGGGCTGGAACATACCAGGCGAGAGCCGGACCGCGTTGTCTTGCATGCCTGAATCGGCGATGCCGCCAAGGAATTCGAAGAACTGCGTCGAGCGGACGATCGTGTAGGGAACGCCGGAAGACTCAACCAGCTTCTCCTGCGCGACCTTCGCGCGAAAGTAGCCGTTCTCGGGCGTGCGATCGGTTCCCACGATGGACAGCGCGACATGGTGCCGGACGCCCGCCTCCGCCTCGGCCGTGCGAAGGTTGCGGGCGGAGGTTTCGAAGAATGCCAGCACCGCCTTGTCTTCGAACGAGGGCGAATTGGACAGGTCGATGACCACCTGCGCGCCCGTCAGGCACGCTTTGAGCCCTTCGCCCGTGATGGTGTTGACGCCGCTTCTGGGCGAAGCGGCGACCACATCGTGATCAGCCTGACGCAGGATAGCGGCCGTCTTCGTGCCGATCAGGCCCGTGCCGCCAATGATAACGATCTTCATGAGTCACCCTCCATCGTCGATCGTTGCAGAACTTTCAACCGTTCAATCGCAACCGCTCGTTCAGTGGCCCGAATTCGGGTTGCACCGGGCCATATGGCCGCAACTGGCGGGCAGTGTCCATGCCGGGTGGGCTGCATTGCCCATCGCCATGGTGGTTCCGGATACGCCGCCGTACTCGGTAGTGCCGGGCGTGGACGTGGTTGGGGCCGGTTGCGCATTCTGTTGGGCCGGCGTGCCCTGAGCATGCGCCACGCTCGTCAGAGAGAGCGCAACAGTACACGCTGCCGAAAGGATGATTCGTGTGTTCATGATTTGACTCCTTCAATACGACAGCAGGTTTTGGAGCAGTTGCGTTGGCTTCGTCAAAGCCGACGCAGCGGTAAGCGGTGCTCGACAGGCACTGCTCGTGATTCCCCGCGCGGCCGGAACGAGCCGTCGCACGGCTGCGCGTCTGGCCTGCTGCCTGGTTTATGGAAAACGGGACGCGGCAAACACCGCGGGTGGCGTTCGAGGTGGCAGATGCACCTGAAGAATCGTCAGGGGGCCGGTAAGCCCCGCGCGCGTAAAGAAAACGCACCATAAAAACATAGACGTTCTTCAGGAAAATAGAAAATCAATTTGTAAGGCGGCGTACTGCGTTTGAATGCATGTCACACGCTCGCCGCGTCACATCGCTATGCCTCGCTTTTCGCGCCGTTAGTCGATCGGGTTTGCATCGACAGGCTGATGCATGCCAATCGCCATACGATTCCACGCGTTGATGACGGCGACGGCCCACGTCAACTCGACGATTTCCCCGTCGTTAAAGTACACGCGCAATGCCTGATATTCGACTTCACGATCCGCATGACCATCAGCAAGGCGTGTCAAGGATTCAGCCCACGCCAGCGCGGCCTGCTCTTTGGCGGTGAAGAAGTGGGTCTCGCGCCACGCCGACAATACGTTCAGGCGCTGCCACGATTCGCCGCCCTTGCGCAGTTCGCGCGCATGCATGTCGAGACAGTAGGCGCAGCCGTTGATTTGCGACACGCGCGTCTGCACGAGTTCGATCAGCTTGCTGCCAAGGGACGACTCGGCCAGCGACTGGCTGACGGCATACAGCGACTTGAACTGGAGGGGTGCGAGGGTAGTCCACGCGAGACGAGGTGCATTCATGATGAGCTCCAGAAAGTAATGGTTAAGCAATAGAAGAAGTGTTGGATTCGGATGACGCGTGGCGCTGCGGGTTGTCGCGCAGCCACTGCGCCGCCTTTGCCTCGACGAGCGCAAGCGGCTCGTCCGTCGATACGAGGCCAGCCGCATGCATGAACGTGACGTCCTTGAGTCCGATCACGCCCAGCACGGCGGACAGATAAGGTCGAAAGAAGTCCGGCTGATAGGCAGGCTCCCGGAACATCGCGCCGCCGGCGGTCACGGCAACGAAGGTGGGGCGGTCGCGTAACAAGCCGACCTTGCCGTTCGCGCCCGCGGCAAACGTCACGTCGATACGCACCACGTGATCGATCCAGTTCTTGAGCACGGCAGGCACCGTGAAGTTGTGTACGGGCGTCGAGATCCAGAGCATGTCCGCCTGATCCAGTTCACGAATCAGTTCGTCCGATACGGCGAGCGCCTCGCCGAACCGCTCTTTCGCAACGTTACCGGGCAACACGAGCGATTCCGCGTGCGCTTCCGTGATGGGCGGCAGCGGTTGCGTGCCAAGCTCGCGCCGCGTGATCTGAATGTCCCGCCCCAGACGCTCGGCCATGGCTGGCAGCAAATGACGGGTGAAGTGCCGGCTCGTCGAGTTGTCGCGCCGGGGGCTGCAATCGAGCAGCAACACCTTGAGGCTGTTCATGCCAGCTCCATGCTGAAGTGAAGGCCGCGGGCAAGCAGGCCGCAGCGGAAATAGAAGCGTTGCGCGAGCGCGTTGGCGAGCGCCGTATCGAGCACGAGACGCTGACAGTCTTCCGCGCGGCCCAGCGTACCCAGTTCGGCAAGCAGGCGTTCGCCATGACCATGGCCGCGTCCCGCCTCGTCCGTGATCAGATCGTCGACGTAGATGAAGCGGCCGTGAATCAGGTTGTCGATGCGCCGATAGCCGGCCAGCGCGACGGCCTCGCCGTTTTCCCAAACGCCTAGCAGGCGATAGCCCTGGGCACGTTGCAGCGCGACACGAGCGAGGAAGTCCTCGGCCGAATTCAATTGGGGACGCAGTTGATGCATGACGTCGAAACAGGCCATCACATCGGCATCTGTTTCGGCATGTCGGAGGGTCAGTGTGTCAGTCATGATGCCGATCGGGAGGGGTTGGTGTAGGCTTCAGTGTCGTCGTTCGATGACCCAGCCAACAGGGCCATTTTTCCTGCTTTAGACCAGGCCATGACACAGCCAACGGCCCGGGCGAAACCCGGCGCTCCCCCCATCCATGAGCAGATCTATGCGCGGTTTCGCGCGATGATCGAACAGGGACAGCTCAGTCCCGGCCAGAAGGTGTCGTCCTTGCGGGCGTTGGCGACTGAACTGGGCGTGGCTCGCGGCACCGTGCAGGTCGCCTACGACCGCCTGCTCGGCGAGGGCTACCTCGTTGCCCATGGTCCGGCAGGGACATTCGTTTCGGAACACACGGCCCCGGCGCAGCCCGCTCGCGCGAAGCAAGCGGCTGTCGTCGCCCCCCCGCTGCCGGCAGAGGGCGCACCCGGCAATATCATCGAAGTGGATGGCGGCAGTCCCGCACCGTTTCAGATGGGGCTGCCCGCGCTCGACGAATTCCCAAGGAAGCTCTGGGCAGGAGTGATGGCGCGGCAGGTTCGCAAGGCGGGATCGCTCACCAAACCCAAGCCCGCCGGTTACATGCCGTTGCGCGAGGCGCTGGCGGCCTATCTGCACCGCTCGCGCGGCATCGACGCGGATGCGGGCCAGGTCTTCATCGTGCCCGCCTATACCGCGAGCCTCGCGTTGACCGTCGACGCACTCGGCCTTGCACGCGAAAGCGCCTGGGTCGAGCATCCGGGCTATCCGCCCACTGCGCAAACGCTGAAACGGCTCGGCCTGCCGGTCTGCGATGTATCCGTGGATCAACACGGCATCGACGTCGCCTTTGGACGCGCGCATTTCCCACACGCGCGGCTTGCCGTCGTCACGCCGTCGCACCAGAGTCCGACTGGCGTCGCGTTGCCGTTACAGCGTCGCGTCGAACTTCTCGATTGGGCGGCCGAGCGTGACGCGTGGATCGTCGAGGATGACTACGACGGCGAGTACCGGTATCGCGGGCATCCCTTGCCCGCGCTGAAAAGCATGGACTCGGGCGGCCGGGTGATCTATTGCGGCACGCTGAGCAAGGTGCTGTTTCCGGGGCTGCGGCTTTCGTATGTGGTCGTCGCGCAAAGCCTCGTTCCGCAGTTCGAACTGGCGTGCAGGTGTACCACGCATGGCGGTTGCCCCGAACTGCTACAAGCGGCTGTCGCCGAGTTCATCAGCGAGGGCCACTTCTCGCGACATATCAAGCGAATGCGAACGCTCTACGCCCGACGCCGCGCGCTGCTGGCCGAAGCGCTCGCGCCTTACGCTGCCGAAGGCTTCGTCGTCCATTTGCAGGACGGCGGCATGCACCTTCTCGTCGACGTACGCGACGATCTCGACGATGTCGTGCTGGCCAGTCGCGCCCGCAACGCAGGCTTAGCCGTGCATGCGCTCACGACATGGCGCAACGGCGCGCCCGGACGGCGCGGCCTGTTGATGGGATTCACGAACGTCCGCGACCGCGACGAAGCTGAACGGCTGGTTGCGGAAATGATTCGCTCGTTCGAATTGCACGCGGGTTAGCGGCGTAGTGCTTGCGTCTCAAGGCATTTGCTCGATATACCTGATTCACCCCACATCATTCGCCATCCGAATTATCTGAAGAGTCAATTTCTTCACAAGGCGACACTGCGCCGGCGAACGCCCGAGTCATCAGATTCACCTCATCACGCCCCCAAATTCGAAAGCGTCTGGATTGATGTTCCGGATGCAACACCATGCTCCCCTCCGCGAGTCTTCTGCGCACCGCCGCTTCCCCCTACGATTCACCCTGCGCAGAAAGAGCACACGTCGAATCGCGCGCTCCCGCGCAACGAAACAAGTCACCACTAAACACCGAGACGAATGACAACGCTACGCCCACCGCCATTGACGCTACTCGACAAGTACTCCGGACATGAGCCTCAAATCCTGTATTCGACCACAGTCACCGTCACGGGCGGCGGCACGGGTCATGGACGCGCGTCGGGTATCGCGCGCTCGGACGACGGGCAGCTCGCCGTCGATCTACGCATGCCCAAAGCGCTCGGCGGACCCGGTGGAGGAACCAATCCGGAGCAGTTATTCGCCGCGGGGTATGCGGCCTGTTTTCATGGCGCGCTCAGTCTGTTGGCGGCCCGCTCGGCTGTTCGCATTCACAACGCGTCAGTCGATGTCACCGTCGATTTCGGCCGGGACCCGATCGATGGCCTGTTCGTGCTGAGCGCCCATACGCGCGTCCATTTGCCGGGCGTCGATCGTGCCGTCGCCGAAGAGCTGGTTCGCAAAACCGAGCGGTTTTGCCCGTACACGAAGATGGCAAGGCAGGGCATCGTGAATGTCGTCGCGCTCGTCGTGGCTGGCGAGACGAGCGAGTCGTGACGCAGTTCGCCACATCGTAGAGAGGTTGGAAATGAACAGAATCGATCCATGGTTCCAGATTGTCAGCGGGTTGCACGGCCGCAGCCGGTTCACTGCGCAGCAAAATCCCGCGTCCGCAGGGCGCGGGCCGCGCGAGCGCTGCAGTCCGATGACCACCGCGATGGCCAATGCTTCATCGATCCGCCGCATCGAGTGGCAGACCACCTGCACGATTCTGGTTACGTGGAGCGATTCGACGCTGGGCAGGTTCGAAGATCAGACATGGCGCGCAGGCTTTGCGCGCACTTCAGGCATTTGCGGTCTGACAGGTGTCCCCGTTCGTCGCGGCGACCCGGTGTTCCGGCCGTTACAGCGAGCCGGCGTGCTGCCGAGAAACGCATTCGACATGATTCGGGCTGACACGCTAGGGGCACCGACGAGCTATAGGTCGAATGGGTAGTGCATTTAGAGCAAGGCATTAAAACAAGGGCAATGACTATGTCGAAAAACAGTAACCAGAAGCAGAATCCCGCGCGCCGGAACATTCTGATCGGCAGCGCCGCAGCCGCTGGCGGCATCGCGGCATCACTGATTCCGTGTACGCTGCAGGCAGCGCAGCCGGGCGCGTCGTCAGGCGCGTCGAAGCCTCATGGCCAACATCCGGCGAGCTACATCACGACGAGAGACGGCACGCAGTTGTACTACAAGGATTGGGGCGCCGGCTGCCCCGTGGTGTTCTGTCATGGCTGGCCGCTCAGCTCAGATAGCTGGGAGTCACAGATGATGTTCGTTGCGTCGCACGGTTATCGCGCCGTCGCGCACGATCGTCGCGGCCATGGACGTTCGAGCCAGCCCTGGAACGGCAACGACATGGACACCTATGCGGACGATCTCGCCACCGTGTTCGAGACGCTCGGGCTGAAGGATGCGATTCTGGTGGGCTTTTCTACGGGTGGCGGAGAAGTGGCACGCTATCTCGGCCGGCATGGCACGAAACGTGTGTCCAAAGTCGTGCTCGTTTCCGCTGTGCCGCCGTTGATGCTGAAAACGCCTGCCAATCCAGGCGGATTACCCATCGACGTATTCGATGGCCTGCGCGCAGCGCAACTGGCGAACCGCTCGCAGTTCTACAAGGACGTGCCGGCGGGTCCGTTCTACGGCTTCAATCGTCCGGGTGCCAAGCCCTCGCAGGGTCTGATCGATTCGTGGTGGATGCAGGGCATGCAAGGCGGCCACAAGAACACCTACGATTCAATCGCGGCGTTTGCGCAAACGGACTTTACCGAAGACCTGAAGAAGATCGACGTTCCCACGCTGATCGTCCATGGCGACGACGATCAGATCGTGCCCATTGACGCTGCAGGTCGTGCGTCCGCGAAGCTGATCCGGAACTCGAAACTGATTGTCTATCCCGGCGCGCCGCATGGTTTGACGGACACGCACAAAGAGAAATTCAACGCAGATCTTCTGGCGTTCATCCAGAGCTAAACCCGGTCGAAAGACGACCAGTAAGGGCAAGCACTGCCGTGCTTGCCCTTTTTAATCTGCAGTCACACTTCGTGCCTGATGGCAGAGGCGAACGCCCCGCTATTGTTGTCCTCCCGGCAACATGGAAACCGCCGTTGCCGGTCTTCTGCAAGGCGGCGGATATACCTACGATAGAGACCAGTTTCTAGCCCGCTCGAACGCTTAGGCCGCTATCGAACCAGAACAAAGAAATGAACACGATTGCTATCGCTAGCAAGGATGCAGTTGAAGACATGACGGGTGACAGACGCACGCGGCAGATGCTCCGCCCGCCAGAGCAGGTGTCAGTCGAAACCGAGGCAAATCATGGCAAATCGAACGCACGGGCCGGAGTCCTTACCGGCCTCGCATGGACGAAGAACTGCTCGCTATGCCCCGTTGCGTTGGGCAATTTCATGCGGACATCGAACGCGTATCTTTTTTCATCGGCGTCCGAGGAATGACACAGACCGATTGCACGTCGCAGCTTCTTGCCTGTGTCGATGAGCACGGCAAGGTCGCTTACAGGAGAGCAAGATGGTGTCACATGAACTGCTTTCGCGGTATGGCGCGTTGATCGTCTTCTTCAATGTACTCGCGTCGTCGCTCGGCCTGCCCTTTCCGTCCATCACGACACTGATGATGATTGCAGCGAGCATAGCGCTCGCCCAGCAAGACCTCTCGCATACGCTGCTGCAGTTTGGCGCGCTGTTCGGCGCTGCCGTCGCCGGTGGTGTCATTGGCGACCTGGTCTGGTTTCTTCTCGGCCGACGCTATGGGAAACGCGCTTTCCGACGGGTGATCGAACTGTCGCCGTCGACGCAAGGCAGTATCACGACGGTCGAACGATACTTCGCGCGCTGGGGTACACGCGTGCTAGTCATCACCCGCTTCGTGCCGGGCTTGTCGCTCGTCGCCGTGCCTCTTTGCGGGGCCACGGCGATAAGAACACGCTCTTTTCTGCTTCACGATTGCATCAGCATTAGCATATGGGCATGCGTGGGACTTCTCCTCGGCGCGCTGCTTGCGACACACATTGACGTGTTGTTGAGCAGCATTCTCCGCTTTGGATGGCAAGTCGCATTCGTTGCCTTCACGCCAGCACTCTTCGTCTTATACCGGTGGTTCGCGCGCCGGCTCCTTTCTGTGGGCCAGCAAGCATGTGCGCCGACACACACGCCGCTTATCGTCAGCTCACACATCATATGAACCGCATTGCCTGATTTGCGACTCGTAGGCGGTCGCGCCTTGCTTCCTCGCCAAAAGAAACGCACGGCGCAAGCAAGCAGTGCTTGCGTCGTGATCTTCTTCAAGACGAAGAGCATGAGCCTTGGTCATGAGCAGCCGCGGAAGGTACAACTCGTCGCCGTTCAGCTCGATTGCCTTGATCGCTTCCTCGCAGACCAGAATCGCGCGCATGGTATCGGTGCTTGCGCATAGCGCCATTGCCAGCGAATTCCTGAACATCGACGCCGACATCGTGTACTGGCACTTCGTCATACCTTCGAGGCAGCTCTCCAGCAGCGAAATACTTTCCTCTAATCGGCCCTCGGCATAAGAAAGCTGACCGCGAAGCCCTAGCACCACGTAACGGAATGGCGTGAATCCATTCACCTTGACGATGGCGTCGAATTCATCCGTTATTTCGTTCAGTCTCGGCCAGTTCGCTGCCCACGCGAAAACTTCTCCGGCCCATAGCAGCGTCACGCACTGAGTGGCCGGATGGCACAGCAAGCGTGCGCTTTCAATGGCGTCATTCGCGAAGCGCTCTGCCTCCGAAGCCTGACCCGTCAGCCAAAGATTTCTCGCGTTTCCGCTCAACGCACGCAGGTAGGGATTGATGCCGAATTCCGCCTGCTGCAATGCATCCACTCCGTTCATCCTGGCCGACAGAATCACAGGTTCCCAGAGACCGGACGACGATGCGATCTCGCCCTTCATGTGCAACGCGACGCCAAGCATCGAATGAACCGTCGAAGCGTCGCGTCCACACGCAATGATCCATTGCGCAGCTTCGCTCGCGAACATATAGGCGCCCTCGAAATTGCTGGTTCGATAGAGGTACATGATGAGTCCGCACAGCAGTCTGTCATGTCGAACCGAGTCGCCTAGCGACAATGCAATGGAAAGAGCGCGCTCGTACGTCCGTCCAACCTCTGTACTTTCGCTGCCCGTGAACAGCAATGCATTGCCATAGGCCGCAATGAGATCCAGTTCCGTCAGACTCCCTCGTTCGCCGTCGTCCAGTTTCGACAATGCGATTTCGGTCCATTTTCTGGCCTCGCTGAGCATCGACTTTCGCAGCAGCAGTTTCGCGTATGAAGCGACCAGCCTGCAACCTTGAACGGCGTCCCGTTCACGTACGAGCGTCCACTCCAGCACCGCGCGCAGATTGCCCAGATCGGCGAGCCAGTTATCCCCCGCATTTTCCGTCAAGCCGTCGGCGGGCCACGCCGCCGCATAGTACGACGCGTGGCGGGCGCAGAACTGATCCAGCTCGCCGGCCTCTTCCAGTTTCACGCGCGCATAAGAGCGGGTCGTGTCGAGAAGAAAGTAGCGAACTGCGCTCTCGTCTGGTCTCACATCCAGGAGCGACTTGTTCGACAGTTGATTGATGGCTCTCAGCACGTCAGCGCGATCGATGTCCTCCGCGCCGATCACGGCCACAGCCGCATCGAGCGCGAAGCAGCCGACAAACACCGCCAGCCTGCGCAGACACACCTGCTCCAGCCCGGTCAGCAGTCCGTAGCTCCAGTCGAGCGTCGCGCCGAGCGTCTGGTGCCTCGGAACCGCTGTGCGGCGTCCATGCCACATAAGCCGGCTCTTCTTGTCCACCAGTTCCAGAATCCCGACGAGACCGAAAGTCGGCATCTGTCGCGCGGCGAGTTCTATCGCCAATGGAATGCCATCCAGAGCCCGGCAGAGCCTGCCCACCGACTGCGCGTTATCGTCGGTCAATTCGAAACGGCATCCGGCCTGCACCACCCGTTCGACGAACAATCGGATTGCCGAATAGCTTTGCGCATCGTGTGCTTTGAGCGACTCGCCCGGCGGCGGCGCGTCGAGCGGAGGAAGGCGGAATACGAATTCACCATCGACATTCACGATTTCCCGCGACGTCACGAGAATATAAATGCTGCTCGAGTTTCGATAGAGAACTTCCGCAGCCTGCGCGACACCGTCTATCAGATGCTCGCAGCAGTCGAGAAACACGAGCAATCGGGTATGGCCAATCGACGCACATACTTCGCTGATGGACGCGGCTGCTTCCTGCCCTTCACGCAAGGCGGCCACCAGCGTCGACGAAACCAGCTCCGAATCCTGAATCACCGAGAGATCGACGGAGACGATCCTGCCGTCGAAATCGTCGCGCAGCCTGTCGATCACCGCATTCGCGACCGTCGTCTTACCCATTCCGCCCGCGCCGACAATACTGACGAACCTATGCTCTTCGAGTTGCCGGGCGATATGCGCTATTTCGCGTTCCCGGCCAACGATGACGGCGCCCGTATGCGCGAACCGCAATTGACCACGCGCCGACGGACGCGTGGTCTTGAGCTCGACGCCGGACTGAATTCCGTCACACGGCGTCACGGTCGCGACAAACGTATAACCCCTTCCGGGCACATTCATCACATACGTGACGCCCGGATCGCCGTCGGCAAACGCTTTACGCAGTGCGACGAGATGAAAGCGAAGGCTCCCTTCTTCGACGACCGTATCGCGCCATACTTCTGCGAGAAGATCGCGCGCGCTGATGACGCTTCCGGCTCGACGCACGAGCGCAATCAGAATGTCGAGCGCGCGGCTACCCAGCTTGACCTGCTTGCCATGACAGACAAGCAGTCGTTTATCCGGAAACAGGAAGAACGGCCCGAACGAAAAGTTCGTCGTAATTGAATGCGATGCCGTCGTTCCAAATTTCGATAAGCTGGCAAACAAGTATCGTCTCGCTGGAAGTCGTGGTTTCCACCGATTCTATCTGACCGATACGCTAAATCGAATCTTTCAAATCACTAAACACGAGAAACTGAAACTTTGGCATTCAGGGACTCGTAACGGGACTGATTCGGTACGCGCGCTATATTGCTTTGAGGGTACGACACCGCACATCGGGGAATGTATCGACCTGACGGTTGAGCAGAATGAAGAGCCGCGCAATCTGTCCGTTGAATAGTGAAAAATGAAGATTGACGACGAGTGGGTTTGGCAATCCTCTTGAATCGAATGTGCCTGTTACGGCGCCAACCACCGTCGTCACGCGATAGTGCTGAGACACCTGCAGAACTTCGATTCTCAGGTTATCGGCAATGACTTCTCTGGCGATCCAGGCCTCGATTGCGGGGCGTCCCCAAAAATCACGAAGCTGATCATTGACGAGCGCATCGTCTCTGAAGAGTGCCGCCATAGCACCGGCATCGGCGTTATTGAGCGCCAGAAGAAATGAAGCGATCACTTGCGCGTCTTGTTGTGCGGTCTTCCGTATTCGGTTTGCCCGATCACGCATCCCGTTTCCTTGAGGGATCAACGAGCGCAAATGTTCGTCGATCCTGTCTCTTTTTGTCTGCTATTTGTTGTTAGCGGCTGTTAGCGCTTGCGATAAGTCCATAGTGTTTTGCCTATAACGCTGCTTAATCAACTATAAACCAGCGTCGAATCGACTTCGCGAGGAAAACGTCTTCATGGAATCGACCATGTGCAATCAATCAGGCTTCCCGTCGGAAGAGGTTATGGACACGCTGTCAGCAGGATTCACGACAAGCTACGCCGCCGTCATGACCTTCATCGCCGTTGCGAAGGAAGAAAGTTTCGCCAAGGCGGGAGATCGTCTCGGCATTGGACGATCATCCGTTAGCCGGAACATACAGAAACTGGAACAGCAACTCGGCACCAAGCTCTTTTCACGTACCACTCGCAGCGTCGGGCTGACAGCTGAAGGGGAGATCTTTTACGAATCGTGCAAGCCCGGTATCGACGGCATCCTGAACGCGATCGAGCGAATGCGCGACCTGCGCGGCGGACCGCCGCGTGGACTATTGCGGATCAGCTCCACCGTAGGATTCGGAAGAAAAGTTGTCGCGCCGCTGTTGAGCCGGTTTCGAGACTTGTACCCAGAGGTCTCGATCGACCTGATGCTGTGCGATAGCCCAGCCAACTTTACGAGCGACGGCATCGACATCGCATTCAGGAACGGCCGGGTGGACGACAGCCAGATCATTGCCCGCCGCATCATTCCCATGCACATGCTTCTCTGCGCTTCTCCTGAGTACGTAATGGAGAAAGGATTGCCGACGGAAATCCAGGATCTGCCACGGCATCGCGCGATCAATTTCCGCTTCTCGTCCGGCAGAATCTACGAATGGGAATTCAAGGTAGCAAGCGAGCTGATCAAACACGCCCCGTCCGCTCATCTGACCTTCAATGACGCGGATCTTGTGCTCAATGCAGTCCTCGATGGTCAGGGGATCGCGCAGGTGGCTGGCTATCAGGCCTGCGATCACATTGCGACGGGCAAACTGATTTCCTGCATGGATCAATATGCACCGGACGATCGAAGCCATTTTCTGTGCTATCTGAGCAAACAGCACATGCCGTCCCGCATGCGGCTCTTTATCGACTTCATGCTCGAGCAGATAAGAATGCTCAACCTTCAGTGCGGGGCGGATGACACTGCGACGAGCACGTCGCGCAGGAGCACACAATGAGACCTTATATCGCCGCGTTCACTGCGATCATTCTCTGGTCGGCATTTGCAACGCTGAGCATGCCACTGCGACATCTTCCTCCATTGCTGGTCACGGGGCTCGCACTGCTGGCCGGAAGTCTCGTCACGCTCCGGCATATCAGCGCATGGAAAGTCAGATGGTCCACATTCATCTTCGGGTCCGGTTGTCTTTTCCTCTATCACTTTTGCTTGCTGAAATCTTTCACGTATGGGTCGGTTCCCGTTGCCAACCTGATCAACTACACGTGGCCGTTCCTGCTCGTCCTCATGTCGAGTGTCTGCAATGGACGCAAGAGAGGATGCTTTGCCGAACTGACTTGCTGCGCAATCGGCTTCATTGGCTGTGCGGTGCTCGTGCTGCAACCCATGACGAATGGCACGTTCGAGGCGCGCAATTCGATCGGATATGGTTTCGCCGCTGCGGCCGCTGTCGTCTGGGCGGGCTATACGTTCCTCACACCAAGGTTCGAAGCGCATAGCGCGTGGGCTGTCGGTGGGTTCTGCGCTGCAAGCGGCCTTGCTGCGCTTGCCGTGCATGCCGTGGCCGGTCCGTCTGTCGAACTGTCCGCTCGCGACGTTGCGTGGATCGCGGCAATCGGCGTGGGACCGCTCGGAATAGCGTTTGTCGCATGGAATCACGCATCCAGGTTCTGCGATCCGGGGCTTCTCGGTTCGATATCGTATCTGTGCCCGCCGCTCTCACTGGTCATACTGCGGATCGCCGATCCGACAGCCGTCATCGACTGGATGACTCTGGCCATTTCGATGCTGATGAGCGTATGCGGGATAGTCATGTCGCAACATTGGCGACGGGCGGTGTTGAGTAGTTAGCCGATCCATCGAGAGCGTCACCCGTCCGCACGATGTGGGCGCTCAAGAGTTGCTCCCGCATGACAGTCATCAATTCTTCGTCCATGCCACGCTCGAACAGTGCGCGGAGCGTTCCGATCAGAATCGAAACCAGTGCGTGGCTGATCATTTCCATCCGTGCCGCGTGCCTCTGAATCACGTTTGAAATCATTTCGAGCGTTGCTTGATGCAGGCGCGCAGAACCCTCATAGAGCAACGCCGCCGTCCCTATCTGTGCCCAGACGGCATGAATCGCATGAACTTCACGCAAACGTTCGGCATTCACGGCAATGAAGGCATTCGCCAGCACGTCAACCATTGCTTCGGGACGTTCCCCTTGCGCATCGCGACACGCGATCTCCAGAAAGCACACGACATGATCGACGTGACGACGCACCATCGCGCCCATCAGTTCGTCCTTATTCGCGAAGTACTGGTAAATCGTCCCCACGGCAAAGCCGGATCGCTTTGCGACTCGGGTCGTCGTGAGCGCTCGCGGTCCGTCCGCCGTGACGATCTGAACGGCCGCCTCGAGCAAGGCTTCGATTGTGTGTGCTGCGCGCGACTGGCGCGGCAATTTGCGAGGCTGTGGAGCAACGATGCCAATAAAGTCTGCATCGTTTGGAGCCTGGCGTCGAACGTTCATCATCGCAACAGTGTGTAAAGCGGTGGACCGATTCGCCGGTCGCGATTGTTCTAACCGGAACCGGCCCATTGATGTCACGACAGTACGATGAAAATGCCTACATGTAATGTGCCAGTTTGCGATTCGCAAGCTGGTCCACTTTCTCTATCACGTTCTCTAATGTCACAAACTCCGCGCATAAAACGTCTTGGCTATGAGGGAATGGATTTCCCAATTGCGTATTGCCGCACTTATTAGCGTCAGTATCAAGCAATCTCACTACTGCCACATGCTCCAGCTATAGACTCTGCAAATGCTATGAACGATCGGTGTGACGCCCTGGCGGGTACGAATAGACGCGCAAGGTCGACCATCGTATGGTCCCTGCCTTTGGGCACGCCCGATCCCAAAGAAGGCTTGCAGCGTTGGCTGTACGAAGCATTGAGGCTGGCGATAGTCAGTGGCCGCCTGCCCTGCGACAGCGTGCTGCCGGGCACCCGTACATTGGCGCAGCAATACAATCTCGCGAGAGGCACGGTTGCGGCTGCGTACGAGCAACTGTTGTCCGAGGGCTATCTGGTCACCCGCACGGGAAGCGGCACACGGGTCAGCGCGGCGTTGCCGGACCAACGGAATCCTGCCAGACCGATATCTGCACCATCAGTTGCTGCAAATGCAGGCTTTGCGCGCGAATCGCACGCGCCCTGGATCAAGCGGCTCAAGGAAAACGATCCGCCATTTCCGCTCTCAGGCGCAAACACGCTGCCGCAGCCTTTCTTCCCGCACCGCGGCGACATACGCCTCTTTCCCATCGATTTGTGGCGACAGTTGCATGTGCGGCAATTGCGGCCCTCGCGCCTGCTCACACTCAATGACACGAGTCCTGCCGGATTGCCGGCACTACGGGCGGCGATTGCCGACCATCTCGCCATTGCGCGTGGCGTGCGAGTGCCGCCGGAACAGATCGTCGTCATCGGTAGCGTGCAACACGCGCTGGACCTTTGCATGCGGTTGTTGACGGGGCCGGGCGACACCGTCTGGATGGAAGACCCCGGTTACGTGGGCGCGCGTCAGATCATGCACGCGAGCGGTGCGAATGTGGTCGATGTTCCCGTCGATCACGACGGTTTGCGCGTACACGACGGCATGCGCGACGCGCCTTCGGCCGCGCTCGTCTATGTAACGCCGACGCGTCATGCGCCGCTCGGCGTGCCATTGTCGAACGAACGGCGTGCTGCGCTGCTACGCTGGGCCGCCGCGAACGGCACGATCATTTTCGAAGATGACTACGACAGCGAGTATTGCTTTCGCTCGCATCCGCTGCCGGCGTTGCGGAGTCTTCCCGGTGCCGATCAGCACGTCGTATTGGCGGGAACATTCAGCAAGCTGATGTTTCCATCGCTGCGGCTCGCCTATGCGGTACTGCCGCCGCGTCTGGTCGAGCCTTTCGTTCGCGCGGCGTCCCTCACCGTCCGTAGCGCGAGCGGTTTGACGCAAGCCGTTCTTGCAGACTTTCTTGGCGAAGGCCATTTCGACCGGCACGTGCGCCGCACGCGGAAAATCTATGCGCGCCGCGCTCATGCGTTCGAGCGCGCGGCACAGAAGCATTGGCAAGATCTGATCGAAGTTCAGCCGGCCATTGCGGGGCTCGACGTGGTTGGCCGGCTGCTTTCGGTCGACGAGCATACCGCCGTCCAAAAGCTGAGAGGCGCGGGCATCGACGCGGCGCCGTTGGGCAGATACACGCAGCACCATCATCATCCGCCGGGCCTCGTGATGGGTTTCGCGCCTTTCAATGAGGAAGAAATCGAACGGTCCGCGCAACAGGTCGCCGCTGTCCTGCGCAAGGCGGAATGACATGAGCGATCCGCCCACGATGCCAGACGGAATGAACGAACGCGCCGACGAGGTATCAGTCGCATTCCTGATGCTGATCGAACGCCTGTCGCCCGAAGCACGCGCGGCGTTTCTGCTGCACGAGATCTTTGGCGCGGACTATCGAGAGGTCGCAGCGGTCATCGGCAAGTCGGAAGCCGAGTGTCGGCGACTGGTCATTCATGCCAGAGCACAGCTGCGTGATGAGCGGCTGCGTTAAGCTCGACTCGACGCAGTCGCTCGATCCGCTTACTGCAGCGTATATCCGTTATCGACGATCAGATCCTGGCCATAGATACCGCGTGACGCGGGCGAGAGCAGGAACATGATCGCATCCGCAATGGCGGCGGGTTCAAGGAAGCGACCGGGAAGCAAACGCTGATTGACGCGTTCCGCAACCGCGGAAAGCTGCGCTTGCGGCAATCCCAGGCTGGACCAGATTGCCGTCGCGGTTGGACCGGGCGAGACGATATTGATTCTGATGTCATCGGATGCGAGTTCGACTGCGAGCGTCCTTGCGTGTGCCTTGAGCGCAGTCTTCGAGGCGATATACGCGGCGAGTCCCGGAAACGTGACCTGTGACAGAAACGTCCCGATGAAAACGACCGATGCAGACTTTCCCAACTGCTCTCTCAAGATCGACAACGTGTTCAGCGCACCAGCGCCGTTCACGGTCCATTGCCGCTCGAATGCGGATACTTCCAGGCCATTGGCCAGCTCGGCAATACCCGCATTGGGGACCAGAAAGTCGACAGAGCCCATCTGACGGGCCTGTTCAGAAAGCGCCGCGAAATCGCCGCTTTGCGTGACATCCCCTTTTACCCATTTGAGCGTGTCACCATATCTGGACTGCAACGAATCCAGTTCACCCATCGTGCGACTCATCGCCAGCACGCGAGCACCGCTCGCCAGAAGACGATCAACCGTCGCAAGACCAATACCGGAATTTGCACCCGTCACGACAGCAAGGCGATTCTCAAATCCTTCAAACATGGTTCTTTCCTTTTCATTTGTCGATTAAGTTCTTCTTGTCGTTGGGCCACAGCGCATGCCGTCACGACCCACTTCATATAACAAGGATCGGGCCAGCATAAGAACGCTTTGTTTTCAGCGAGTTGACAACACGCGATGTCAAATTGACCCGAAACGAATCGACTACTTCAGTAGTCTTATCGACAAGGAAAGGAGAAGAATTGCGCTATGCGGAGAGCGCGAACTGTTCCGCAATGAAATAGATAGATGTCCTCGCGCGAGTAGTCATTCCGCCGTCCGATGATATTTCGCAACATAGCGCGCCTGTGCGATCACTTTCCCGTGCATCTGATAAGCGACGAGCGCCGGGCTTGACGCCGCTTTCACATCGATACTCGGCACGCTCAACGCCGACGCTGTAACGATGTATCGATGTGATGTACCTTGAGGCGGACAAGGTCCGCCGTATTTCGACTCGCCGAAATCCGTCAATGTTTCCATTGCACCTGTCGGCAACAATTTCGAGTTGCCTGAAGCGCCCTTTTCGATCGATGATTCCGACGCCGGTATATTGACGACTTCCCAATGTGTCCAGCCCAGTCCGCCCGTTGGCGCATCGGGATCATGAATCGTCACGACGATGCTCTTCGCTGCAGGCGGAACATGGGACCACGAAATATGCGGCGAAATGTTGTCGCCGTGACATCCAAATCCGCCGTACACCTGTTCGTTCACGAACTGTCCACGCGTCAGGCCATCCACCTTGACCGTGAACGGCTCGGCAACAGCCATCACCGGCACGATCGCCAATAGCACCGGTAAGCAGAACGTTGCCCGCAACAGAACGTTGGATCTCATGGCGCGCTCCATTGAAAAGACAGAAAGTGCAACATGCGTTCGCCGCCCTCGCCGCTACGGCTCGGGCGGCACTAACGGCTTAGCCGAAAGACGCTTGCGGATTACCCGCTGCCAATGCCTCTGCGCGATTCGGCGCCGGCGGATAGATCCACTGCGTGTTGATCATCTGCTTGCGCGCCTTCCCTTCGGCGTGCGTCAGCTTGATCTGTCGATCCCAGCCTTCCGAATAGACGGCACCCCATTCGCCGAGATCGACGCACGTGGCGTAGAACGGCTGGCGATACGTCAGCGTCGGCACGCCGAGCAGATCCGCCGCGACGTTGTGTCCGCCGAATTGGCCCATCACGATGGCGTGCTGACAGGACATCAGCGCGTAGCGGCCGCTGTCGTCGGTCAACGCTTTCGCGACGTCACCCGCGACGAATACGTTGGGCGCTTCGGGCACGCGCAAATCCGGCGCCACTTCGACGCGTCCGAGCGGGTCGAGATTCGACGACACCTGCGCGGCCAGCGGGCTCGCGCGCATGCCGCCCGCCCAGATCACCGTGCTCGCTTCGATGCGTTGGCCCGACGCCGTGCGAACGCCACCGGCATCGACGGCCACCACGCCCGATCCCAGCACAGCCTCGACGCCGAGCGACTCAAAGGCTTCGGCGACGAACGGACGGGGATTCGGCCCGAGATCCGGACCAATCTCATCTTGCGTGCCGATCACCACGGCGCGAATCGCCGCATCCGCGCCGAACTTCTCGCGCAACCGCTTCGGCAGTTCCGTTGCGACTTCGATGCCCGTGAATCCGCAGCCAACCACGGCCACCTTATTGCGGGCGGGTGAAGCGGGCAGCTTCGCCAGCGCGTCGAGATGGTTATCGAGTTCCACTGCATCCTCGATACGGTCCACCGAGAACGCGTGCTCCAGACCGGGAACAGGCGGCCTGCTGAGTTTGCTGCCGCTCGTCAGCAGCAGGCGGTCATACGCGAGCGAACGCTTTTGTCCGTTGGCCGACACGACGCTCACCGTCCTGTCCTGAACCGAAATGCCGTCGACGCTGCCTTCGACATACTTCACACCAATGGCATCGAGCAGCGGCAGCAGCGGCGCAGCCATCTTCTGCGGCTCGGCCTCGTACATACGCGGGCGGATCTGCAGTTCGGGCTTCGGCGAAATCAACGTGATTTCAACGTCGCTGCTTCTCACACCTGCGCCATCAAGCACGCGAGCGGCGCCTAGCGCGCCCCACACGCCGGCAAAGCCAGCACCCACAATCAGGATCTTCTGCGACATGATATTGCCTTCGTTTAGAGAGTTGCGAAGTCGACGACAGGCGCAGAAACGCTTGCGGAAAGCGTTGGCGAACGCGCCTGATCGACGTTGGCGACATTGCTCATGCGACCATCGTCGAGACGGATTGTAGGTTTGGAGATCGAACGCCAGAAGCACCGCGAACGCGTTCACCATGTTGCCTGCACGACAACAATAGGCAGTGAAGCGAGAAGGGATTTTGCAGAGAGGTAAAGCAGAGACTGCCGGGCAGGCTAGCGCGCGAACTCCGTCGTCTTCGCCGCCTCAGCAAGATAATCGACAAACGACGCGATGCGCGCCGATATCGCCGTGTTGCGATAGTAGACGGCATTGATCGGTTGCCGCACATCCTGAGTCTGCCGCGCAAAAATCTGGACGAGCCGGCCTTCGCGACGGTCACGGCCCGTCATGAAGTCGGACAGGCAAACGATGCCCGCACTCTCCAGCGCCAGTTGCCGCAGCGTTTCGCCGCTCGACGACGAGATGGCTGGCTCGATCCGATACAACTCATTGTCCGGCCCAACCAGCGGCCAGACGTTGAGCGACTCGGGCTGCGTAAATCCCAGCAGCGAGTGCTTGGCGAGGTCGTCCACGCGTTTCGGATGGCCATGCGCCTTCAGATACTCGGGCGTGGCCAGCACCCGGATGCGACTGCTGCCCACCGGCCGGCTATGCAGCGTCGAATCCTTGAGCCGTCCAATCCGGATCGCGACGTCGGTGCGGCGTTCGAGCAGATCGATGATGCCTTCGTTGCTGTTCAGTTCCAGTTCGACCTGCGGATAGCGCGCGCGATAACCCGCGATGAGCGGCACGATCACGTGCAGCATGAACGGCGTGGCCGCGTCGACGCGCAACCGTCCGGAAGGCCGCTCGCGGCGCGCGGCGAGTTGCTCTTCGGCGTTCTCAACTGCATCGATAATCTCGCGCGCGTTTTGCAGAAAGGCCTTGCCCTCTTCCGTCAGTTCGAGGCGCCGTGTGGTCCGGCGCAGCAGCGTGGTTTGCAGCTTTTCCTCGAGTCGTCCCAAGGTGCGGCTCGCGCCGGAAACGGTCTGCTCCAGTTGCTCGGCAGCGGCCGTGATCGAGCCCGTGTCGACCACGGCCGCGAAGGTTTGCAGTTCGTCGAGAGTGACTTTCATACTTGATCTGAAATCAAAAGTGTTTCATTTATAGACCAGTTTTTCTGCAAAAGTAAAGCGGGCACACTTCGTCCATCCGTTAAAGCCTTTCAATCATGCTTCCTGGTAGACGACCATGCCACTTGCCCTCTTTGCGCTGACGCTCAGCGCCTTTGCAATCGGGACCACCGAGTTCGTCATCGTCGGACTCATCCCGACGATCGCCGCCGATCTCGGCGTCACGCTCCCCTCCGCAGGTCTGCTCGTCAGTCTGTATGCGTTGAGCGTAGCGATCGGCGCACCGCTGTTGACCGCCCTGACAGGGCGCGTGCCGCGCAAGACCTTACTGATCGCGCTAATGGCGCTCTTCACGATCGGCAATCTGGTTGCGTGGCGCGCGCCTTCGTATGAATCGCTTGTCGTTGCGCGCATTCTGACGGGGCTCGCGCACGGCGTGTTCTTCTCGGTCGGCTCGATCATCGCGACAACGCTCGTGCCGAAAGAAAAGTCCGCGAGCGCCATCGCCACGATGTTCAGCGGCATGACCGTCGCGTTCGTCGCGGGCATTCCGCTTGGCACGTTCATCGGCCAGCATTTCGGCTGGCGCGCGACGTTTCTCGTCGTCGCGTTGTTCGGCTTCATCGCGATGCTCGGCGCGTTGTTCTTCATGCCGAACAACCTGCCGCACAAGCGTCCGGCATCGCTCAGCCAGCAGGCTCGCGTGATCGTTCATCCGCGCCTCTTGCTGGTGTATGCGATGACGGCCGTCGGTTACGGCGGCTCCCTGATCGCGTTCACGTTCATGGCACCGATTCTCGAACAGATCACGGGATTCACGCCGTCGCAGGTCAGCATGGTGCTCGTCGCGTATGGTGTTTCCGTCGCGGTCGGCAACGTGTGGGGCGGCAAACTCGCCGACGCGCAAGGACCTGTGAAAGCATTGAAGCGGATATTCCTTCTGCTCGCTGCCGTGCTGCTGGTGTTCACGTTCACGTCGCACAACGCGTGGCTCGCCGTGCTGACCATGCTCGCGTGGGGTGCTGTCGCGTTCGGCAACGTACCCGGCCTTCAGGTCTATGTCGTCAAGCAGGCGCAGCAGTTCGCGCCGCAAGCAACGGATGTCGCGTCGGGCTTTAACATCGCGGCGTTCAATCTCGGCGTGGCGGGCGGGTCGTCGCTGGGGGGCGTGATCGTCGCGCACCTGGGGCTGGGCCACACGCCGTGGATCGCCGCTGCCGTGACCGTGCTGGCGTTCGGATTGACGGCGTGGAGCGGCAGCCTCGACCGCCGCGTAGGACTCGCCGGGCGCACCGCCGAAGCCGTCGCGGCGACTCATTGAATTCGAATCAAATCCGCGTTACGCGACGGCGTCCATCAAGCGATACCACGCGACACCAGCCGTGATGTAAAAGCGCTGCAGGCCATGAAACGGAATTGACCTGACCGGTGTCACTGCAAACGGGAACGATGCAGGCGATTCCCCACACATGCGTTCGGCCAGGTGCTTGCCGACCGTTGTGGCCATCGCGATGCCGCGTCCGTTATAGCCCAGCGCGATGCTCAGCCCAGGTGCGGGTTCATGAATGTGCGGCAGAAAATCCGCGGTGATTGCGACACGCCCCGCCCATCGATATTCATAGCTTATCCCCTTCAGTTGCGGGTACATCAGTTCCACGGCACGTTCCAGGTGTGCCCAGTCGCCGTTTGCGCGTGGCTCGGAAAACGGTCCTCGCCCACCCATCAAGAGACGGCCCGCCGCATCGCGCCGGAAGTACAGCAGCAGTCGGCGTGAATCCGACGCGACCTCGCCGCCGCGCAGAATGTCGTCGCCGATTCCGCGCGGCAACGGCTGCGTCGCGACGATAAAGCTGTTCGCCGCGATCACCGATTGCCGCAAGCCCGGCCACAGCGCGCCCGTATAACCGTTGGTGGCGATCACGACACGCTGCGCGTCGACGCTCGCTCCGCCCTGCGTCTCGAGGCGCCAGCCGCGCGCGTTGCGCGAGAGCCGCGTCACCGACGTGCGTCCATGAATGGCCACGCCCAGCCCTTGTGCCGCACGCGTCAGGCCGCGAACATAACTGAGCGGCTGGATGCTGCCCGCGCGATGATCAACCCATCCGCCGATATAGCTCTTCGTACCCAGCCGTTGCGACACCTGTGCGGCATCGAGCAGACTGACCTCGACGCCGCGCGCCGCCCATTGCCGCGCGCGGCGCGTCACGGTTTCGAGCATCGCCGCCGATGGTGCGGGTTGAATCCACCCGCGGCGCACCGCTTCGCATTCGATGCCGTACTTGCCGATCAGATCGAAGACGTTATCGGCTGCCGCGCCGACTGTTTCGACCAGCCGGTTGCCCGCCGTTTCGCCGAAGCGCCGCACGAGTTCGTCGGGATCGTACTTGAGGCCCGGAATCACCTGCCCGCCGTTGCGGCCCGATGCACCCCAGCCTGGCTCGGCCGCGTCGAGCACGCACACTTTCACGCCACGTTCGGCCAGATGCAAAGCCGTGGACAAACCGGTAAAGCCCGCGCCGACGATCGCCACATCGACGGATGCCGACTCGCGCAGCGGCGGCGTGTCGGGCGCAGGCTGCGCTGTCGCGGCCCACAGCGAATCGGGCAACGCGGCCCCTTCATTCACTTCGATCATGTTCAGTTCTGGTTGGCAGTAGCGTGAGCGTCGCTGGAAGAAAGCAGACGCCGCAAGAATTCCTGCGTGCGCGGATGCTTCGGGTCGGTCAGCACGTCGCGCGCCGGACCCGTTTCGCAGATCGTGCCGCCGTGCAGGAAGCACACGCGATCGGCCACTTCGCGCGCAAACGCCATCTCATGCGTGACGACCACCATCGTCATGCCGTCCCGTGCGAGCGAGCGCATCACGTTCAGCACTTCGCCGACAAGCTCCGGGTCGAGCGCCGAGGTCGGTTCGTCGAAGAGCAAGGCTTCCGGCTCCATTGCAAGCGCGCGCGCAATCGCCACACGCTGCTGCTGTCCGCCCGACAGTTCCGCCGGGTACGCATTCATCCGATGCGACAGCCCCACCTTGTCGAGTAGTTGCCGCGCCTGTTCGCGCGCCTGGGCCACAGGCGTGCGGCGCACGTACACGGGCCCTTCCATCACGTTTTCGAGGGCCGTGCGATGGGCGAACAGATTGAAACGCTGGAACACCATGCCCACGCGCATGCGCAATTCGTGGATGTTCTTCGCGTGCGCATCGACACGCACGCCATCAATGGTGATCGAGCCCGCATCGTAGGTTTCGAAACCGTTGATACAGCGCAGCACCGTCGATTTACCCGAACCAGACGGCCCGATCAGGCACACCACTTCCCCGGCCTTCACGCTCAGGCTCACGCCCTTGAGCACTTCCTGATTGTGAAATCGCTTGTGTATTCCGTTGATCTCGATCATCGGCTTTTCCTCACGGCGAGTCGCTTGCCAAGCTGGTTGACACTGAACATCAGCGGCAGGCTCAGAACCAGGTAGAGCAGCGCGACAAGCGTGTACACCGTCATGTTCTGGAACGTCGACGACGCAATCAGCTGTCCCGCACGCGTAATTTCGGCAACCGTGATCGTCGACGCAACGGATGAATCCTTCAGCAACATCACGAGCGTGTTGCCATAGGGCGGCAGCGCGATCCTGAACGCCTGTGGCAGCACCACGCGCCGCATGATAAGCGGACCGCGCATGCCGATCGCGTGCGCAGCTTCAATCTGCCCGTGATCGATCGCCTCGATGCCCGCGCGGAAGTTCTCCGCCTGATACGCCGAATACGCGATGCCCAGACCGATCACGCCCGCCTGAAACGCCGACAGTTGCACGCCCATGTCGGGCAGCACGAAATAGATATAGAAAAGCTGCACGATGATGGGCAGCCCGCGGATCAGATTGATCACGGTGCTGCCGAACGTCGATGCCGCGCGATTACGCGACACCTTCAGCAGCGCGAGCGCGAGACCGAGAATCGAGCTGAGCACGAATGCACAGGCCGTGATCTCGATGGTGATGACTGCGCCCTTCAGCAGGATCGGCAGAAAGTCGATTGCATTCTGCAAAAACATCGCGCCTCCTGACACGCTTGGCAGATCGTCCGCGTGCGTTCACACGCTGACAGGTTCGAATGCAGCGATACGCCGTGTCGTTCAGCTCATGTGCCATTTCTGCAGAATCTGCTGCAGCGTGCCGTCGGCCTTCATCTTCCTGATCGCGCTATTCAGCTGTTCCAGTGTTGCCGTGTCGCCTTTGCGCACGATGAAGCACACCTGTCCTTTCACAGCCGACTGATACTCGGGCACGAGCCGCACCTGC
Source organism: Paraburkholderia terrae (assembly GCF_002902925.1). Taxonomy (GTDB): domain Bacteria; phylum Pseudomonadota; class Gammaproteobacteria; order Burkholderiales; family Burkholderiaceae; genus Paraburkholderia; species Paraburkholderia terrae. The sequence continues at coordinate 2,499,499 of NZ_CP026113.1, forward strand.
GTGTTGGCACCCTGCTGCAACTGATACGCGACGATGGGTTGATCCGCGAAGCCTGCCTTGATGCGGCCCAGTGCGACGTCGCGCATGATGTCCGCGACGGAATCGTAGGTGCGGACTTCCTTGAAGATGCCCTTCTTGTTGAGCGCATCGACGAACGCGGTGCCGACCTGCGCGCCGACCACTTCGCCCTTGAAGTCGTCCATCGACGTGTAATGGCCTTTGTCGTCGGCCTTCACGACCAGACCTTCGCCATACGAATAGACGGTGTCGGAGAAGTCAACGATCTGCTGGCGCGCCGGTGTCTTGAGCATCGCCGCGGAAATGATGTCGATCTTCTGCGTGGTCAACGACGGAATCAGCGCCGAGAACACGTTCTGCTGCACCTCGACCTTGAAGCCGGCTGCGCGGCCGGCGGCGTCGATGGCGTCGACCATCATCCCCTGGATCGAATTCGACTTCACGTCGAGAAACGTGAACGGCACACCCGTGGCCGTTGCGCCAACCTTGTAGACAGGCTCGGCGGCGCGCGCGGCACCCGACGAAATTGCGAAACAGGCGGCGAGACCAGCAGCAAACAGGGTGAAGCGTTTGGCAAACGTGACCATGCATATCTCCAGACGGGAGCCGGCGCGTCAGTGTGACCGCTGGCGGATTTCGTTTTGTGACTGCGAAATCATGATAATCGAATCAAAAAAATCGCAAAGAGATTTTTGCGTATCGATATTCGATACGATATGATGTGATATCGAGTTCACCACTGAGACGACGATGGACCTTTCGCCTTCCGACAGCGCCGCCGGAAACGGCTCCGACCTGCTCTTCAATCAATCGCTGGAGAAGGGTTTGAATGTGCTGCGCGCGTTCAGCGCAAAGCGCCGAACGATGACGCTGGCGGAAGTCGCGGAGTCGACGTCGATGTCGAAAAGTTCGGCGCAGCGGATGGTCTACACGCTCGAAAAGCTCGGCTATATCCGCAAGCATCCGTTGACACGCCGCTATCAACTCACGCCGCGCGTGATGCAGATCGGCTTCAACTATCTCGCCGCCGACACGCTGATCGACGTCGCCAATCCATTCCTGTCGGAGCTTACGAACATCACGTGCGAAACGACGAACCTGACCGAGCCCGACGACGACGAGATGGTCTACGTGTCACGCTTCGTGTCGACGAAGTTCGTGCCGATCCACATGCCGATCGGCAGTCGTATCCCGATGTATTGCACAGGCAGCGGCCGCGCGTATCTGAGCGCATTGCCTGTGGAAGAAGCACTCGTGCGTCTGGAACAGATGGACCGGGCTGCGTTCACGGCGAACACCGTGACGGACCTCGCTGCGCTAGGCGAGCGGCTCACCGAGGCGCGCCAGCAAGGCTATGCGACGAACCGCGAGGAACTGTTCATCGGCGATATGTCGATCGCGGCGCCCGTGATCGGCAGCCAGGGGCGCCCGGTTGCTGCCGTGCATGTGGTTGCTCCTACAAGCAGATGGACCTTCGAAGACGCGCGTCAGAAGCTCGCCCCTGCCGTTATCGACTGCGCGAGAGGTATCAGCAACTCGATACGGACGCTGGAGTAGCGATCGGCCAGACACGCGATGATTGATCGAAGGGGCACTTCGCGAGCAAGCCCTCGCCGTGACGGTTGCAAGTCCCCGTTGCTCTGAAGTTCCCTACTACAACCGATATTTCGGATGACGTAGATTTCGAGTCAGATAGCGAAGAAAGGACACGGGGCCAATTCTCTTTAAAGCTCGAAAATCCCCACGGTCGCCCGCAACTTTGCAGCCTGCTCATCAAGCGACGCAGCCGCCGCAGCAGCTTCTTCGACAAGTGCCGCGTTCTGCTGGGTGACTTCATCCATCTGCGAAACAGCGCGATTCACCTGCTCGATACCCGTGCTCTGCTCGACGGACGCGGCTGCAATCTCGCCCATGATGCCGCTGACACGCTTGATGGACTGCACGATCTCGCTCATCCGCTCTCCGGCGATTGCGACCTGGCTCGTACCGTCGTCCACGCGCGCCACCGACGAGCCTATGAGTTCCTTGATGTCCTTGGCTGCGGACGCGCTGCGTTGCGCCAGCGTCCTTACTTCGCCCGCGACGACGGCAAAGCCGCGTCCTTCCTCGCCCGCGCGCGCGGCTTCGACGGCCGCGTTCAATGCCAGAATGTTGGTCTGGAACGCGATACCTTCTATTACGCCGATGATCTCGCCGATCTTGCGCGATTCGTCCGCGATCGTTCGCATGGTGCCGATGACTTCATCGACGGCCTGACCGCCGCGCCCGGTCGCGTCAGACGCGAGGACGGCCAGTTCGCTTGCCTGCCTTGCGTTGTCCGCGTTCTGCTTTACGGTGGCCGTCAATTGCTCCATGCTCGCAGCCGTTTCTTCCAGCGATGCCGCTTGCTCTTCAGTGCGTTGCGACAGGTCGATATTGCCTTGAGCGATTTCTCCCGAACCGGTTGCAATCGAATCACTCGAACGCTGAATGTCGCGCACCACATCGCGAAGTTTCAGGCGCATTTCACTCAATGCATAGAGCAGGCTTGAGCGATCCGATGGCGCGAGCCTGATCTCAGACGCGAGGTTGCCTGCGGCAATCTGCGCAGCAAACGCCGCGGCGTCTGACGGTTCACCGCCGAGAGCGCGATACACGCCGCGAGTCATGAACCAGGCCATCGTCCCAACGGCGAGCAGGATCACAAGGGAGATGCTCATCAAGGTCTTTGCAAGCTTCCAGTACGCTGCGTTGATGTCGTCGTAGAAAAATCCTGTGCCGATCCACCAACCCCATGCCGGGATGTCAACCACACCTTGCAGCTTCGCCTCAAGTGGACCGTCCTGAGTGCGCTTGATCAGCACGTCGACGAGGGCAATGTGATTGCTCGCCAGCCCTTGCTTGTATGCCTGGGTGTCGGTCAGATTACCCTCTGTCGTTTTGTTGCCGCCCGTCTTGGTGCCGATCAGGCGTGGGTTGGGATGAACCAGATTGATGCTGTCGGTATCGGTCACCCAGTAATAGCTTTTGGTGTCGGCGTTGAGTTGGCTCAGCGCTGTTTTTGCGGCGGCTTGCGCGTCGGCGCGATTCATCTTGCCGCTCGTTTCGAGCGACTGGTAGTACAGGGTCAGATGCTCGGCCTTGGTCAGCAGTGTGACGATCTGCGCTTTACGGCCGTCGATAAGCGCACGATCAAGTTGCGAAAGGGCAATTGCAGCGACACCGATAACGCCCGCCAGCGCAACGCTGACAAGGATAAGGAGCTTGGTCGAGACTTTCATTTTAATCGGGGCGCACCCGGTGCAAGGTCAGGAAAATTTTAACTGTCTGGTACATATATCGGAATGCGGGAGCCAAACTTTAACTTTCCGCCAGCAGACGGTTGGCCTGACGGCTTTGCAAAGCATTCCCCAGGCCACGGATGCGCCACCCTGTTCGCCGGTCTACGATCAATCCTTCACCTGCCTGTGCGCGAGGCAGGAGGCATGTGCGGATAGGCCGTTCCGCCACCAGACCCGAGCGCACGCAAGCTTTCTTGTCGAGCTTCGGTCCAATCCGCCAGCACTTTGCGATAAAGCGACACTTGCTGCGAGCTTCGCTCTATCGAAAACAACTCGGCGAACGCTTCGCTGCCTGGCATCGTTTCACTGATCTCACCCAGAATCCGGCTGGCTTCTGGGAAGGAGGTCGGCCCCAGCAATACTACGTCGCGAACAATTTAACGCGACAGTGCCTGTTGAACGGCTCGCTGTACACAATAATCGTATGCGTGTTACAGGCGATACGGTTGGTCGCGCGACTTTGTGCGTAACATGAACTTCCGTGCGCGTAACATGGTGCAGGCCCGCGAATGACGGGAGCCTGACTGCAGCGCCGGGATTGACGCCATCGAGTGTTTCATCATGCATATGAGGGTGCGCGCGACGTCTGCCTTTCGTGCGGCGGCGACCACGCCAAGGGGCGCGGCGATGGTCGCTGCGCGGCCAACGTCCGGTTGGCGCGGCTGGGCCGCCTCGCCGTGCAATGCCTTGCTCGCAGTGGCCTGCGCGCTGAGCGCGGCACCGGCCGCGCTTGCCGAGACACCCGCCAATGCAGCCGGTCCAGCCAGCGCCGCGCCCGCCGTCAACAACGCGAGCCAGCCCGAACCCGCCATTTCACCGAGCGACGCCGCCGTACGCCAGGCCGTGCTAGGCATCGTGAGCTTCACGCGCTGGCCCACGCCGCCAACCCGCCTGCGCATGTGCGTGACGGGCCGCCCCGACTACGCCCACGGTCTGGTCGACACGCTGCAGGTCGGCTCGACGCCGCTCGACGTGCAGCGCATCGGCTTTGGTGACCCCGCCATCGGTACACGCTGCGACGTCGTCTATTTCGGCAATCTGAGCGACGATGAGAGAGAGCAGATCAGAGCCGCCGTGGTGGGCCACCCGGTGCTGACCATCTCGGAACATAACCCGTCCTGCGCCGTCGGCAGCATGTTCTGCCTCAATGTCGATGGCGAACGCGTCACCTTCGAGATCAATCTCGACGCCGTGGCGCGCAGCGGCGTACGGGTTCACCCGAATGTACTCAAGCTCGCCCGGCCGGCGCTGACGCCATGAGACAGGCCGCCGCCCCCGCTTCCCCTCCGCGCCCGACGTTGCAGAGCGTGTTGCGTCGCGCGCACCTGCGCCTCGCCTTCGTCGCCATCGCGATGGCCGCCGTATCGTTGATCCTCGTCGCCGTGATCGCGCTACGTGCCTATGCCGGCAATAACCTGAATCTGCTGGTCCGCTCGCTCGGCTATACGGTCGAGGCAGCACTGGTGTTCGGCGATCGCGTCGCGGCGGCCGAGGCGATCGCGCTGATCGCTAACAAGGAGGACGTGGCCGAGGTCATCGTCACAGATGGCAAGGGCTTGCCGTTCGCGGCGTGGCAGTTGCCCGCCGGAAGTGCGATCGCAAGGCTCGAGCGGGACGTCGCCGACATTGCCTTGCCCGGGCCCGTGACCATACTGGTGCTGCACGACGGCATCGTCGTCGGGCAGGTCGAAGTGCGCGGACAGGGTCACCAGTTCTTCGGCTTCCTGCTCGGTGGCATCGGCGGCATCCTGGCCTGCCTTGCCGTCAGCGTGCTTGGCGCCTATGTCAGCTCGCAGCGCCTGCTGCGCAATATCGTCGCGCCGCTGCGCGCGCTGGCCCGCGTCGCCCACGCGGTGCGGCGCGAGCGCGCGTTCGGGCAGCGGGTCGAGCCCGTGGCGATCGCGGAACTGAACGAGCTCGGCGACGACTTCAACGCCTTGCTCGACGAGTTCGAAGACTGGCAAAACAACCTGCGCGAAGCAAACGTGGCGCTCGAACACCAGGCCAACCACGACGCCCTCACGGGTCTACCCAACCGCGTTCAGTTCGAGTCGCGCCTCGCGAGCGCCCTCAGCGCGGCCGCGGTCACGGGCCAGCGGGTCGCTGTGCTATATCTCGACTGTGACCGTTTCAAGGAGATCAATGACTGCCTCGGCCATGAAGCCGGCGACGTGGTGCTGGTCGGCATCGGGGCACGGCTGCGCACGCAGTTGCGCGAGATCGATCTGGTCGCGCGCCTCGGTGGCGACGAATTCGCCGTGATGCTGGCGCCAATGCGCGAAGCGGCAAGCGCCGGCCGTATCGCCGAGGGCCTGCTGGCCAGCATGGCGCCGATGATCGTTTTGCCCGATGGCCGCACGGTGGCCACCATGATCAGCATCGGCGTTGCGCTTTATCCCGATCATGCGGGCGACGCCGTCGGCTTGCTGCGCGCCGCCGATGCGGCGATGTACCGGGCCAAACGCGCGCGACCTGGCTCGTGGCAGTTTGCCGAAGGCGTCGCCGGACCGGCCTGAAGCCAACGCCTGGCGTAGCTGCCGGGATAACGGATGAGTTCGAAAGAGCGCATGCAAGGCGGAAGCACTCAAGGGGAATGGGATGATGAGACACTGGTTTCCTGCAAACATCTGGCGGATGTCCATTGCGAGCGCAATGCTTCTGTGCATGCTGCTCGAGGGCTGCCAGACGCAGACGCAGACACAGACAAAGCCGCTTTATCGCGGACTGACTCAGACGCAAGTCAACGCGCTCAAGTCGGAAGGATTCCAGGAGACCGAAGAGGGCTTCGAGCTCGGCTCGAGCGAACCGATCCTGTTCGACTTCGACCGCTACGACCTCAAGCCGGACGTCCGCCGGATCGTCGAGCGGATCGGCCACACGCTCGTGTCGGTCGGCATTGTCAGCGTCCGCGTCTACGGCTACACCGACGCAGTAGGCACGAACGCCTACAACTTCCGGTTGTCCGAGCGCCGTGCCGAGACAGTGGCGGCCGAACTCGTCGACATCGGCCTTGCTCCCGGCCGTGTCTACGCCATCGGGAAAGGCAAGCGCGACCCGGTGGGTGACAACCGCACGGACGCGGGCCGGGCGCAGAACCGCCGCGCGGCGATCGTCGTCTCGCCGCGTTGAGCCGGCGCGGCTTTCGGTTCGATTGCGTCAGTCGAGCATCGGGCTATCGCGCTTCTTCGCGTTACATTTCCCGAATTACATACGTCTGTCCGAGCCTGTTTCATCATATGTATGCCGAAGAAGCTGCGGCGGCTTATCCGCATGCGATGCTGCACGGCCCGGCAGCATTGCAACGCAAGCGAAAGTATCTCCGCTTCGGGACAGTGCTAACGGATCGGCCTCATCCGGACTGGCCCGGTCTCGAAGAACGAGATTCGATCGAGTACCTTGAGGTGACGGTTACGCGCAAGTTCTTTTGGCCGCGCTCGGGATGTTCTCCTATCCTAGAAAGCGGTCCGCGCTTTTGATGGGTTTCCGTGTGCGCGGCCGTCAATGGGACGGAGGTTGGCCGCCGGCCCACGGTGCATCGAACATCCGTTCCAAGGGCCCAGGTGAGCGTGACTTCCGGCACATGAAAACCTTGGCATTGACGACGGGGAGCAGGAGTCAGAGATGGCGCGCCGCATACTTTTTGTCCCCTTTATCAAGGCCCCAATCGTCGGGGGGAGACCGGGCCGCTCCTACGTCAACAAGAACCTGGGTTGGATCAACAGCTACAACGCTAAAGAAATAAAAAAGAAGGCGGTTCTGGAGGGGGCCGTGGCCCACGACATCCACGAGTGCTGGTATATCCCCCGCACGCCGAACTCCATGATCGCATCGCTCGGTCCGGACGATCAGCTCTATATTCGCGGTCACAGTCTGATCGGTCTGGAAGGAATATTTGATGAGGCCACCAAAGACGAACAGGGCAAGCCGATCCATCAGTCGAGGATGGATCAGGAACTGTTGGTGAAACTCAACGAGGGCAACGACACTGGCACGAAGAAACTCGCATTTATGCTGAAGGCGTCCGACGTTGTCACCCGTCTGTTCGAAAGCGGCCTTCGAGAAGATTTCTCTGGCACGATCAAGTGCTACAACTGCCACAGCGCCGAGGGCGAACAAAACTTCGCCAAAGCGCTTGAGAAAGCGCTCACTGAGCGCGGCTATAAGAAATGCCGCATCTATGGCTACACGGGCGCGCTGTCGTCGATGTATGAAGGCGAACACAAGACCAGCACTGACCCGAAGGGACGCGCGCGAAACGCAAGAGTTGAGATCAAACGAACCTGACCGGGTGCCAACCAGGTCATTATGCCGACGTGACTTTCGCTGCCAATTGAGATCAAGGAACGGCGCTTCGTCGGCCTTATGGAAAGCTTCACATAAGGCCGAGTTGCGTCCGACGAGCATCCGGCAGGTTCAGGCGAACAAAGCCGAATCCTATGCCTGCCGATAATAAAGATTCTGCGGATGCCGCGCTTCAGCGAAGAAAAACCACCGCTCGGCGACAAGCCCCGCGTACTGTATCGCGGACGCGGCACACAACAGCGCGAACGAAAAGCCAATCGACCGAACGCTCCCGCCGAAGGCCACCAGAACGAATGGCACGATGAAGCCGGCAACGATAAACGTCCACTTGATGCGCTTCAGCGTCTGAGGCGTCTTGCCATGAAAGAACTCGCGCAGATTGAATGCGCCCGCCGTGAACCCGCGCGATTTCTGCTCGACGTGCGCAGCGCGAATACCCGTCGCGCTCTGCACCGTTGATTTCGGCCTGAGCCGTGCATTGCGCGCCAGCGATGCACCGCGCGAGACGCAACCCGTCAGCGTCAACGTACACGCCGCCACCGCAAGCGGCGAAACGAGTACAGGCGCGAGCAGCGCGGCGCAGGCCGTCGCGAGCGTAAAGCCTGACGCGCAGCCGAGCATCACGAAGTTGACCAGCGTGAGCGGCGTCGCCCATTCCTGGAGGAAGCGCAGACACGCGTAGATCATCCCCGTGCAGACGAACAGCAGGGCACTCGCGATCACGGCGACAGCGCCGATCGCGAGCGTATACGGCGAAGCAAACGCATGCGCGACGCCATAAGCGAACGTGCATCCGAGAAACACCGGCAGGCACAGGCATTCGCGCGAGAGCCACGAAGTACGCCACATCGCAATGGCCCGCCACGCACGCTCGGGATGACCCAGATGAAAGAACGACGCGACGAGTCCCAACACACCAAGCAGGCACGACAGCGCCGCGCCGACGACATACATGAGGGGCGGCACCGCGGCTGCATCGCCGAAGCCCAACCGCAACGCTGCTTCGACGCCGACCAGCGCGATCAGCAACCCTTGCCCCGCCCCGCTCAACGTCGTCAGGAACACCACTGAAAATGCCGGATTCATGCCACTCTCCCTTGACGTTCAACGTCAGACCCGCGTCGCGACCGAAGCGAGATGAAGCTCGCCGCGTTCGACCTGCGTTTCGACGGATGCGATTTCGTCGCTTTCGGACGGTGTCTTGCACGAACATGATCCGCCGCTGCACGTCGACACCTTCTGGCGCGGCAGATAGTGATTCGCGGGCCGCGTGCCCCACTCCGGCATCAGCTGATAACCGCCCCGTTCGCGGATCGCCTTCGACACGACCGATTCCGGATCGTGAATATCGCCAAACAGGCGCGCCGACGTCGGACACGCGAGCACGCACGCCGGCTTGCGATCGCGCTCGGGCAGCGCCTCGTTGTGGATGCGGTCCACGCAGAGCGTACATTTGGTCATCTCCTTGCGCTTCTCGTCGATTTCGCGCGCGCCGTAGGGGCAAGCCCACGCGCAGTACTTGCAGCCGATACAGCGGTCATAGTCGACCAGCACCAGGCCGTCTTCCTTGCGCTTGTAGCTTGCCCCGGTCGGACAGACGGGCACGCACGGCGGGTCCTCGCAGTGCAGGCACGACTTCGGAAAATGAATGGTGTCGGTAAGCGGGAACTCACCGGCTTCGTAGGTCTGCACGCGGTTGAAGAACGTGCCGGACGGATCGGCGTCGTACGGACGAAAATCCGCCAGACTGCCCGCCTCTCCCGACGTGTTCCACTCCTTGCAGCTCGTCACGCACGCGTGGCAGCCCACGCAGACGTTCAGATCGATCACGAGCGCCATCTGTGTCATGCGATGCTCCCGTTCAGTTACGTTGCGTCGTCTTCCGTTGCACCGCTTTCAGCCGCGCCGCGAACTCGCCGCGGCCCGCGAAATAGGTCTGCACGATGCGATGGATCATCCCGCCCGACCCCGTGCCGACCATGCCGGGCATCGTGGCAGGCATCGGCGCGAACTGCGGCAAGGTATGGTCGGCGTCCGCCTCTGCCGGATAGATGCGCACACGCACGTCATACCAGGCGGCCTGGCCTGTCACGGGATCGGAATTCGACGTGCGGACATGACGCGGATCGTCGACGGGAATCTCATCCGTGATCAGGTGATTCAGCAGGAACCCGCGCTGCGATTCATTGGCATCGGGGCCGAGATTCCACGCACCCGCCGACTTGCCGATCGCGTTCCACGTCCATACCGTGCCCGGCTCGACGGCCTCGCTGTAGCGCGCCATGCAACGCACCTTGCCCCATTGCGATTCGACGTAGATCCACCCGCCGTCCTCGATGCCTTGCGCGGCGGCCGTGCGCGGATTCATGTACAGATAGTTCTCGCCGTGTATCTGGCGCAGCCACGCGTTCTGCGAGTCCCACGAGTGATACATCGCCATCGGACGCTGCGTGACGGCGGCGAGCGGAAAGCGCGCGTGATCAGTAGCGGCGTGTTCTAGCGGCAGATGCCAGCACGGCAGCGGATCGAAATACTGCGCGATGCGCGCGCGCAGATGCTCGGGCGGCTGCCGGCCTTGCGTCTTGCCCTGCGCGGCGAGCCTGAACTTCTGCATCACGTCCGAATACAGTGCGATCACGATCGGCGTATTGAACTTGCGAAAGCCCTTTTGGACCGCGAAATCAAGGTATGGCCCGTTGCAGTTGCGCATGTACTGCAGTGTCTCGGGCAGCGTGTAGTGATAGACGCAGTTGTGCTTCGCATACTCTTCCCACTGCTTCGGATTCGGCTCGCCGACGAGGGCATCCTTGCCGTCCTTGCCGCGCCAGCCGATCAGGAAGCCGACGCCCGACCCCGGCGCGGTCTGATGATTGACGATGAACTCAGGATAGCCGCGATACTTGCGCTGGCCGTCCGGCGTCGTGAATGCCGGAAACTTCAGGCGGCTCGCCAGTTCGATCAGCACTTCCTGGAACGGCTTGCATTCTCCTGTCGGCGGCACGACGGGCACGCGCACGGAATCGACGGGACCATCGAACTCGGAGATCGGACGGTCGAGCATCGACATCGCGTCGTGGCGCTCGAGGTACGTCGTGTCGGGCAGGATCAGATCGGCGAATGCCGTCATCTCCGACTGGAACGCATCGCAGACGACGATGAACGGAATCTTGTACTCGCCGTCTTCATTGCGGTCCGCGAGCATCTTGCGGACTTCGACGGTGTTCATCGACGAGTTCCACGCCAGGTTGGCCATGAAGATCAGCAGCGTATCGATCGGGTATGGATCACCGCGCCATGCGTTCGTGATCACGCTATGCATCAGGCCATGCACGGCGAGCGGATACTCCCACGAGAACGCCTTGTCGATACGCACGGGCTCGCTGTTGTCATGGATGAACAGGTCCTCGGGACCCGCGGGCCAGCCGAGCGGCCCGTTCGCGAGCGGCGTATTCGGCTTGACGTCGTCGGGACTGTTCGGCGGTTTGGCCGACGGCGGCACCGCGCGCGGATACGGTGACTTGTGCCGGAAGCCGCCCGGCCGGTCGATGGTGCCGAGCAGCGACATCAGCACGGCCAGCGCGCGTATCGTCTGAAAGCCGTTTGAATGTCCGGCGAGTCCGCGCATCGCGTGGAATGCGATCGGCGCGCCCGTCACGGTTTCATGCGTTTCGCCCCAGGCATCGGTCCATTGGATCGGCAGCGTGATCTTCTGATCGCGCGAGACATCGGCCATTTCGCCCGCAAGACGCCGGATCGTTTCGGCCGGAATGCCGGTGATCTCCGATGCCCACTCCGGCGTGCAACCGGCAAGCTGTTCGCGCAGCAGCACGAACGAAGGCGCGACGGGCGTACCGTCCGCAAGCGCATAGCGCCCTTCGAGCGCCGGCCGCACACCCGGTGTGTGATGCAGCACCTCGCGCTGGCTGACGGGATCCCACCACAGGTGGTTCTGCGGGAACATCGCGTTGCACGCCTGCGCGTCTTCGTCGCACACGAACAGACCCTGCGTGTCGCTGTCTTCGCGCATGTCGAGCAGTTCGCCCGCGTTCGTGTAGCGCTCCACGAACTCGCGATCATACGCATTGCTTTCGATCAGCTCACGCATCAGTGCCATGAACAACGCGCCATCCGTACCCGGACGGATCGGCACCCATTCGTCGGCAATCGCCGCGTAACCGGTGCGCACCGGGTTGATCGCGATGAAGCGGCCACCCGCCCGCTTGAACTTCGAAATCGCGATCTTGAGGGGATTCGAGTGATGGTCCTCGGCCGTGCCGATCATGAAAAAGAGCTTCGCGCGATCGAGATCGGGACCGCCGAACTCCCAGAACGAGCCGCCCATCGTATAGATCATGCCCGCCGCCATGTTGACCGAGCAGAAGCCGCCGTGAGCCGCGTAGTTCGGCGTGCCGAACTGCTTCGCGAACAGGCCTGTCAACGCCTGCATCTGGTCGCGGCCGGTGAAGAGTGCAAACTTCTTCGGGTCGGTGGCGCGGATATGCGCGAGACGCTTTTCGAGCACGTCGAACGCGACGTCCCATGACACCGGCTCGAACTGCGCCGTGCCGCGCAATGCATCGGGCTTGCGCATCAGAGGCTGGGTGAGACGCGCGGGCGAGTACTGCTTCATGATGCCCGACGAGCCCTTCGCGCAGATCACGCCCTGGTTGAGGGGATGCTCGGGATTGCCGTCGATATAGCGCACCTCACCGTCGCGCAAATGCACGCGGATGCCGCATCGACAGGCACACATGTAGCAGGTCGTCGTCTTGACTTCCAGCTTCTCGTTTTGCGTGCGGGCTTTGTGCTCCATCCTTACCCCCTTCAAATCGCTCTTTCCCGGCGAACGCACGTCATCGATAGTGAAACGTCGCTTGCACGATTCCGTACATCTTCATGCTAAGAGGGACGCGCACAAAAGAAAAATCGCCGTTTTGAATCCAAATCATCGCGGTAGCCGATAGATCACACGACTGCATCGGCCGGCGCCCGCACGTGAACGCTTCACGCTCGCCACGGAATGGGGTCTCGGGTGATCGTTCCTTTCGTGCTCTTTCTGACGGTTTGACGCGAAAGGGCAGTTCGCTTTGGAGCATGCCCCATTGAGCAATCTCATTTGCGCAATGAGGTGGTTCCACCCGTCCGTTGTCGTGTGGCACGCTGTATTCAGTCACAGCGGACTCGGCAAGCATCCCCCACAAAAGGCACGCCGTTTGTGTCACTGGGTGAACGGATAAAATGTGACTGGCAGCATGACCGCGTCGTTACCCGCGACTACTTTGTTGCGGATGCCTGGAATCGCCGCTACTACTTCATTTATCGGGAATGGGTTGGAAGCCGCGACGAGCGTGTCTGAATCAAAAACTCAAACCGTAAAGAGGACTGAAATCGGCACGATACACGCCGCCGCCACATCGCCCGTTGCCTGTGCGAGGCAACTGAAGGAATCTTGTCTCTGTGGCAGAACCCGGCCAACGGCGGCACGACCCGCACTGAAACGCCGCGACCGTTGTCCGCTCGAAAGCCGATGTTCATCAATCTGTCGCGGCTCGCTCAGCTCCACGCGTCCGAGCGTCACCGCCTTTCGTTACACGCCTTCGACAAGAACGGCCCGATAGCGTGCCCCCTTGAACCGATGCTGTGCGACTTCCTGATACGCCGGGCTGTCGTACCACGCACGCGCGGCCGCAGTCGACGGAAACTCCACGATCACGACGCCCTCAGGCGCTTCGCCCTCAAGAACCTGTTGAGGTCCGTAGGCAGCGAGAATCTTGACAGGATGACCTTTGAAGGTCTCGCCCACCTTGCTTTGATAGATGTCGAGCTCACCCTGATCCTGCGTGCTCTCCTTCGTGAAGACAATATAAGTCGCCATGACGTACGCTCCTGCGGTGGTGTGAAGGTGCGCACGATGATGCCATAAAACCGCATCGCGCCTCGATACGCAACACTTGTGCAGATGTCGAGCCGTCACTTGGGCAAGAGAATCACCCGCCCCTCGCAAACAGACGTTCGCGAGGCGATCGTAAGGGCAGTTCCGTGGCCGGACGCCCCCATCGCGTCGGACGCATTGGTTGAGGCTTGTTCGACCGCGTTATCAACTTGACGAAGATGGCAGGAGTGTCGCCAATAAACCATTGGTATCCTTATCAATCGCAGGATTTGGGGACTTCGTTGATTATCCAGCCGCAGTTCGAATGTCCTTTCAATAGCGAGGACGAACGACCGCACTTGCCCGTTTGCCGTCGACTGCCTTCCCAGCGAACTTTTCCGGCTCCCTGCGAGCACACCATTTGCGCCCAAGGATTGATTGAAAGTATGTTGTAATGTTATCGGCTGTTCTCAGCACGATTGTTACGTGGATTAAATGCCCCATCCATACTGCCGGACATACGGCGTGGCAGATCGGGCAAAACCTGGTTACCCCATTTCATGATGCCGATATAGGAAAGACCGACCAAACGTGTCTTCGCGGGTTTGACGCAACCGATACGAGGGGTGCAGTCATGGAATTGAATTTTCGAGTTATCGAGAAGGTGGCATTTTCTGCCGTCGTGTTGTCCGCGTTGTCCTGCCTTGGATTTATTATTTGCGAGAAATTCCCAGGTATTCTGGATTTGCTGCCGCGAGGTCAGCACGTAGCGATTAGCGAATTCGCGCTTGCCTGCCTGTTTCCGAGCGACTGTGAGCAACTGCTTGATCTCTTGAAGACGGCTGATGAGCGCAGTGCTGCGGCGCTCCTCCTGGAGCGACCGGAATAGGCCGTCTCCAGCCCGCCCGCCTCTACCGGGACTGGATCCGAACGGAGCCCCGCGCCGTGTGCAAAGCTGCCATGCTTCCCGCCTGCAAAAGGCGTCGTATGCGAACCTTCAATATGCACATCGACGGCGTCGTGCGAATCGCGATGCACAGTGCCGCCCATTCTCAGATGGTTTGGGACGCAGCCGGCCGTAGCGCCATATCGCACGACGCCTCCTGAATTGCTAGCCCTCCTTCACTGAGCGCCTGGTAGCGCACTCCTCATCAGTGTCTCGTACGGTTGATGGCCACGATTTCGTATCCGGGGTCGGCGTGCTCGTTCGCAACTTTGTTCGCTTCCTCATACGAGAGAAAGGACGTGGCTTCCTTAATCTCCGGCGCCATGCCGATATCGCCGTCCTCTGCGGTGCAGAGGAACTTCTCACCAGTCTTCACGACGTAAAGGGTCGTCATGTCTCCCTCCATAGCTTGCAGGGGAACTTTCAGTCTAGCAGGTCGGAAGGGTTGTTGCCGACGATGCAAAAGGACGCGATTGCGACCAGTTCGTTATGCATAGCATATCAATGACGAATCCTTGCAGGCACTGAGGGAAGCAACGTGCCGGGCTTCGTGCAGGCATCGGCACCGCGCGCGCTGAGCACGGCGGAAATCGCCGAAGTGGTCGGGCAGTATCGGGATGCGCATCACACCACGGTGACATGGGCGAGCCGCTTCGAGCCAAACGACCCGAACGACGCCGAGTCGCTCACCGCGCATTATCGGAGTCTGTACCTGGCGGGCCTGAGGCGCCTCAAGACGGTTCTGGAAACTCAGGACCGCTGACCCGCGCTGAACCTGTACGTGCCAATTCGCACAGCGCGTGCGTTTTACGAAACGCGGCATCTGTCGTACCAGTACGTTGCGTAGCTACTGTGGCGCCCAGCTTTCATGGGCTCCGCAGTAACCACAACATTCGCCATGACTGGTCAACGGAGATTTACATGTCAGCAAACACCATTGCAGCTTACCTGGCTCAAACGCTCGCGGCTGCGGGCGTCGAACGCATCTGGGGCGTGACGGGCGACAGCCTGAACGGCCTTGCCTACGCGCTCGACAAGGTCGGCGGCATCCGCTGGATGCATACGCGCCACGAAGAGTCCGCAGCATTCGCAGCGGGCGCCGATGCCGCATCCACCGGCCAGCTCGCCGTGTGCGCGGGCAGTTGCGGTCCGGGCAACCTGCATCTGATCAATGGTCTGTTCGACTGTCATCGCAATCACCAGCCCGTGCTTGCGATCGCCGCGCATATTCCGTCGACGGAGATCGGCCTCGGCTACTTTCAGGAAACGCATCCCCAAGAGTTGTTCAAGGAATGCAGCCATTACGTGGAGCTCGTGTCGTCCGCCAGGCAGTTTCCGCGCGTCCTCGCGCGCGCGATGCGAACGGCCATCGAGGAACGCGGCGTCGCCGTGATCGTGTTGCCTGGCGACGTCGCATTGGGCGACGGCCCCGATGAAGCGCCGACATGGACAGAAAGCGCGCCGCCGCGCATCGTGCCCGCCGAGGCCGATCTGGAGCGTCTTGCGACGCTGCTGAACGGGTCGGATGCCGTCACGATCATGTGCGGCAGCGGCACGCAGGGCGCGCACGACGAAGTCGTGGCGCTTGCCGATACGCTCGGCGCGCCTGTCGTGCATGCGTTGCGGGGCAAGCAGTTCGTCGAATACGACAATCCTTTCGACGTCGGCATGACAGGGCTGATCGGCTTCAGCTCGGGCTATCACGCGATGATGTCGTGCGACACGCTACTGCTGCTCGGCTGCGATTTTCCGTATCGCCCGTTCTACCCGTCGCACGCGAAGATCGTTCAGATCGACTGGAAGGGTTCGCAACTCGGCCATCGCGCGCCGCTGACGTTGGGTCTCGTAGGCACGATCAAGGAGACGATCTCCGCGACGTTGCCCAGGCTTCAGCGCAAGCAGGACCGCAGCTTCATCGACACGGCGCGCAAGCATTACGCCGCCGCGCGCAAGAGCCTTGATGAACTCGCGACGCCTTCGCCCGCAGGCAAGCCTGTGCATCCGCAGTACCTCACGCGCATGATCGACGAGATCGCCAGCGAGGATGCCATCTTCACCGCCGACGTCGGCACGCCGACCGTGTGGTCGGCGCGTTATCTGACGATGAACGGCAAGCGTCAGTTGCACGGTTCGTTCAATCATGGATCGATGGCGAATGCGATGCCGCAGGCACTCGGCGCGCAGGGCGCGCATCCGGGCCGCCAGGTCGTGTCGCTTTCCGGTGACGGCGGCCTGTCGATGCTGCTCGGCGATCTGCTGACCGCGCGTCAACTTGGGCTACCTATCAAGGTCGTGGTGTTCAACAACAGCGTGCTGGGTTTCGTTTCGATGGAACTGAAAGCGAGTGGCTATCTCGACACGAACGTCGATCTGAGCAAGACTGACTTTGCAGCGATTGCGAAAGGCGCGGGCATCTTTAGCATTCGCGTCGAAGATTCGGAACAGGTTGCGGGGGCGTTGAAGGAGGCCTTCGCGCATGATGGTCCGGCCGTCGTCGATGTCGTGACGGCGAAACAGGAACTCGCGATGCCGCCGAAGATCGAGCTTGAACAGGCCAAGGGTTTTAGTCTGTACATGATGCGCGCCATTCTGAATGGCCGTGGCGACGAAATCGTGGATCTCGTGCGGACGAATTTCCGCTGATGTATGGGCCTTCGGCGCGCCGCGATTCGTACTTTAAGAATGGCGGCCGCCGAAGTCCGGCATTGATTCCCGTCAGGTCGCAATTTCGCGTGTGACGCGAACTTCCGTTAATAGCGCTCCGCCAATCTCGACCACTTTCGCAGAGCCGTCGGGTTCGAATCCCCGCCGGCTGTAGAAGGAACACGCTGCTGCGTTATTCTTTAACACCCACAGCGCGACAGTACCGTAGCCTTTTGCATGAAGCCGCTCGCAAGCCGCATGAATCAACGCAGTGCCGATGCCGCGACTCCAGAACTCCGACGCAACGTAAATCGCCTCGATCTCCGCACAACGCGACTCGAGGTCTTCGTCACGCGAGGGACCGAACGCAACCCAACCCGCTACCATCCCGTTCATCACAGCAACCAGCACACACGGCGCTCCCGCTAACAACGCCTTGCGCCATTTTTCCGCTCGTGCGTTTTCGTCGAGATTCGCAAGGTATTCGATTGGCAACAATTCCTTGTATGCGTCCCGCCAGGTCGCGACGTGAATCTTCGCTATTTCTTGTGCGTCATCAATTGTCGCAAGCCTTATATTCGCGCTCTGCGATAACCCCGCTCCATCATTCAAATCCCACCTCCTGTCGTTTTCCGCCGGTTTCCAGACGCATGAGCGACGGCCCGGTCGTGGGCATATCAGCACACTGTACTTGATGATTTTGCCTGGCGTGTTCGACGCGAAGGCATTCCACAGCCCACTGGCGCCCCATTTCGCGATCGGCTTCATGTTCGATCGAATGCCTGCTGCATCCGACGGGTTCGCCATGCAATTCATGGAGTGTGTCAATTGAGTCATTCGCAAGCGCGCGTCGCAAGCCGCGATTCTTCGAGCCCATCGCTCACGCTTGACGACATCACGATCGTCGACCACAGCCTGCTCAAACGTGCCGTCGGCGCCATGGCGCTCGGTAACGCCATGGAATGGTTCGATTTCGGCGTGTACAGCTATATCGCTGTCACGCTTGGCAAGGTGTTCTTTCCGTCGAGCAGTCCGTCCGCGCAGTTGATCGCGACCTTCGGCACGTTTGCCGCCGCGTTCCTCGTGCGCCCGATCGGCGGCATGGTGTTCGGGCCGCTCGGCGACCGCATCGGCCGCCAGCGCGTGCTCGCAATGACGATGATCATGATGGCCGTCGGCACCTTCGCGATCGGCCTGATCCCGAGCTATGGTTCGATCGGCATTCTTGCGCCCGCGCTGCTGCTCGTCGCACGTCTCGTGCAGGGCTTCTCGACGGGCGGCGAGTATGGTGGCGCCGCTACCTTTATCGCCGAGTTTGCGACGGATCGGCGCCGTGGCTTCGCGGGAAGTTTCCTCGAATTCGGCACGCTGGTCGGCTATATCCTCGGTGCGGGTACGGTAGCCGTGCTGACGGCGACGCTCTCGCAGGAAGCGCTGCTGTCGTGGGGCTGGCGTGTGCCGTTCTTCATCGCGGGTCCGCTGGGTCTTGTCGGCCTGTATATCCGGATGAAGCTCGAAGAAACGCCCGCCTTCAAGAAGGAAGCGGAAGCGCGTGAAGCGGATGAGAAGTCGCGTCCGCAGCAGAGCTTCGTGGAAATGCTTGCGCAGCAATGGAAGCCATTGCTGCTGTGCGTTGGCCTCGTGCTGATCTTCAACGTGACCGACTACATGGCGCTGTCGTATCTGCCGAGCTACCTGTCGGCGACGCTGCACTTCAACGAATCGCACGGTCTGTTCCTCGTGCTGCTCGTGATGGTGCTGATGATGCCGATGACGCTCTACGCGGGCCACCTGTCGGACAAGATCGGCCGTAAGCCCGTCATGCTGTTCGGTTGCGTGGGTCTGTTCGTGCTGTCGATTCCGGCGCTGCTGCTGATCCGCATGGGCACGGTGCTGCCCGTGTTCAGCGGCCTGCTGATTCTCGGCGCGTTGCTGTCGACGTTCACGGGCGTGATGCCCTCGTCGCTGCCCGCCCTCTTCCCGACGAAGATCCGTTACGGCGCGCTGGCGATCGGCTTCAACGTGTCGGTGTCGCTGTTCGGCGGTACGACGCCGCTGGTTGCTGCATGGCTGGTAGACAGAACCGGCGACGCGATGATGCCCGCGTACTACCTGATGGGTGCATCGATCATCGGCATCGCGTCGGTGCTCGCGCTGCGCGAGACTTCATGCAAGCCGCTGCTTGGCTCGGGTCCGTGCGTGGCGACGCATGCGGAAGCGATGAGCCTGATTCGCGGGGCCAAACGCGCTCACGCTGAGAAGAAACGCCTGGCGCTGGTGCGCGAACGTGCGTAACGTCAGCGCCCAGCAAGCATCCTTCCGCCGAGGCCAATCAACAGCACGCCCGCCGTCGTATCGATCACGGCTTTGCGCCGGACCAGGACGCTGCGAATGGCGGGGTGAGAGGCCAGCAGCGCCATCGCGCAGTACCACGCGCACGATATGCCGATCGACAGCGCTACGACAGCGATATCGAACGATAGTCCGGCATGGGCGGGCACCATCACGGCAAATATGCTTCCGTAGAACGCGACCGATTTGGGATTCGTCATGCTCACGAGATAGCCGCGTTTCGCGGCGGCCCAACCAGACCCTGCCGTCCGTGCCGGCGCGGACAAAGGTTGGCGCGCAGTCACGATCATCTTCGCGCCGAGCCAGATCAGATAGGCCGCGCCCGCAATCCGCAACGCCGTCTCGATCCAGATGACGTGCGTGACGATCAGACTCAGGCCCGCAATCGCTATCAACGCCCATGTGCCCGACGCAGCCGCCAGCCCAAATCCAGTCGATACGCCCGCGCGTCGCGACGCAACTGCCGTCGATGTGACGATCACGAAGTTAGGCCCTGGGCTAGCAACGCTAAGCAGCAGCACGCCGCACAGCGCGAGCAAACTGTTGATGGGATCGAGCATGTTTTCTTCCGCGGACATTGGATGAAAGTTGGATTTCCATCATACCCGAGGCGATTCTAGACCCCGCTGCAACATGCCATCTCGTCACCGCTGCATCGTGAACACAGTCCGCGCCCGCCCCGCATCGTTCTGCCAATGTATCGCCAGTTCAGCCAGCGGAACCGTCTGCGTCGCTATCTCCAGACGGGCGGGCAACGCGGCGTGCAGTACTTCGCTTACCGCATGCATCAAACGTTCGAAAGGAACGCTGCCGATGCCGCTGCCAAGCAGGCTGATCGCCGACGCGCGCAGCACGGCGCCCGGCAATTCGAGGCTCGCGCCGCCAATCGAGCCGATCTGCACGAAGCGCATCGGGTGGCCGTCAGGCAGCGAGCGAGCCGCGCCCGTCAGCAGCGTTTGCGCGCTCGCTCCCCACAGATAGTCGAGCACCACATCGACGCCTTGGCGAAAATGCGGCTCAAACGCGCGATGCAGCGCCGCGTCATCCTGATCGAGCGAAACGACATGATCCGCGCCAAGCGCCTTCAGCTCGCTGAGCGTCTGCGGATGACGCCCCGTCGCGATCACGTTCGCGGCGCCCAGGTGCTTCGCAATCTGCACTGCGAGTCGTCCCGACGCACCCGTCGCGCCATTGATGAGCACCGTCTCGCCCGCCACGAACTTCGCGCGTTCGGTGAGTGCCGCCCACGACGACATGCCCGGAATCGCCATCGCTGCGGCGGTAACGGGATCGAGTGTCTCAGGAATGGCGAAGCATCGCGCTTCCGGCACGAGGGTTCGCTGCGCGAGCCCGCCCGATGGTTCTTTCGGCCCAAAGAAATAGACCCGCGTGCCGTCTTCACGGCGGCCAACGCCGTCAACGCCCGCGACAAACGGAAAACGTCCTGTCGACGAGTAATGCGCGCCTGACGCCCTCGCGCGCGTGACATGGCTCAACGCCGAGGCTTCCACGTCGATCAGCACGTGCCCAGCTTCCGCCACAGGCGCATCGAACTCGGCATACAAAGGCATCTGGCCCGCTTGCATAACGACGGCCGCTTTCATGATTGCACCTCGACGGAAGGCACACGCGCCATCTGCGTATCGATCCACGCGCGCAGTTCGGGGTCGCGAATTTCGAGCACCTCGAAAAGACCGGTTGCGTGCAACGCGGGCAAAGCATCAACGATATCGGCGGCGGCCTGCGCACGCGCCGTCTCGCTCGCGTGGGCATCGCTCCACACGCGCGCATTCGCGAGAAAGGCCGCGACGGTGCCCTTGCGGATCGTCGTGCCGCGTACGTCGATATGATCGGCGTGGTCGGGAAGAAGCTGTTCGGCTCGCATCGACTGAACTCCTCGTAGTGGTGATGCGGCCAGTCTAGGTCTGCGCGTTCGGCCCGTCTCAGGTATAAAGGCCATTCGATACGGTTTTCCGGCCATGACCACTCCGCTGATTCGTCCTGAACTCGTCCTGTCTTCGGACGGGCCTTTTCTGGCTGCCGCCGAACTCACGCAACGCGAGTCACGCGCAACGTCGTCGCACAGCCATCCGCGCGGGCAATTGATGGGCGCGCTGAGCGGCCTCGTCTCCGTCGGCGTGAATCGCCAGCAATGGGTCGTGCCCGCGATTCACGCGATCTGGATTCCACCGCACTGCGAGCATTCGGTGCGCTCGCACGGGCCGTTCTCGGGGTGGAGTGTGTTCGTCGCGGAGCAACGCTGCGCGGCGCTGCCGCCCGAGCCTCGCGCGATCCGCACAACGCCGCTGCTGCGCGCCGCCGTCAGCCGCGCGGCAGGCTGGGACGGCACGCAACTCGACGCGCAACAGACCCGCATCGCGGACGTGATACTCGATGAGCTGGCGGCATCGAAAGCCGAATCGCTCGGACTGCCCGCGCCTGAAGACGCGCGGCTCGCGCGCATCACGGATGCGCTGGCCCGCGATCTGTCCGATTCCCGGCGTCTCGAAGAATGGGCCGAATGGGCCGGGCTGTCGCCGCGTACGTTGAGCCGAAGGTTCACCGCCGAGACGGGGATGAGTTTCGCGCAGTGGCGCGCGCAGGCGCGCTTGCTGCGCGCGTTGGAGCTTGTCGCCGAAGGCATCAGCGTGACGACCATCGCGCTCGAACTCGGCTACGACAACGTGAGCGCGTTCATCGACATGTTCAAGCGGGCGACGGGCACCACGCCGGGACGCCATGCCGCCGCGAAGCCGGCACCCACCGATGACGAAGCCAGGCCGTAGCTAGAACGGATAGACCATCGGCTTATCCACGGCACTCACCCATTGCGTCAGCGTGAACTCATGTACGTGCCTGAGCGACGCTTTCAGTACGCGTAACCGCTTATCACGCGCCTGACCGTTTCCAGCGATTCGCGCAGCACATCCAGTTCGACGGAACCCAACGCGAGGCGGACGGCATGCGGCACATGGTGCGAGGTCGCATAAGGCTCTGCTGTCGACACCGAAACGCGCTCGCGCATCAGCGCCGCCGCAACCTGATCAGCGCGCACTTCTTCCGACAACGGCAACCAGACGAAATACGACGACGGGTGACGAACGCAATTCAGGCCCGCGAGAATCTCGGCGGCCATGGCTTGCCGGATCTTCGCGTCGCGGCGTTTCTCCGCTTCCAGTCGCTTGACGGTGCCATCGTCGAGCCACGCGCATGCGATCGACGTCATCACGCCGGGCGTGTTCCAGGTCGTCGCCCGGATCACCTGCTCGATCGCTTGCATCGATTCAGCCGACGCCACGACATACCCCACACGCAAGCCGGTGGCGACGCTCTTCGAAAAACCTGACACATATACGGTCGTTTCCGGCGCGAGCGCGGCGAGCGGCGCGGGCGCCTTGTCGGCGAGGAACGCGTAGGCAGCGTCTTCGATAATCAATAGCCCGTGCCGGCGCGCAATCGCGACCAGTTGTTTGCGCCACTGCGCGCCCGTCACCCAGCCGAGCGGATTGTGCAGCGTCGGCATGACGTACACGGCCCGCACGCGCCGCCTCTTGCACAGACTTTCGAGCGCGTCGAGATCGAACCCCTGCCCATCCGCCGTGATCGGCGCCAGTTCCAGGCGGCAGGCCTCGGCCAGCACCTTGAATCCCGGGTACGTCAGCGCGTCCACGGCGACCACGTCGCCGGGGCCTAGCAGCGCCATCACCGTGGACGCCAGCCCTGCTTGCGCGCCATTCACCAGCGACACCTGTTCCCAACCGACCTTCAGCCCCCTGCTCGCGAGATGACGCGCCACGGCCGCACGTTCGTGCTGGCGTCCGCCATGCGGCTGATAGCGAAGCAGGCTTTCCAGATCGCCGGACGCAGCAAGCTGGCGCAACGCGCCGCGCAACAGATCGGCCTGGCCGGGCAGCGCCGGATAGTTGAAGTTGAGGTCGACCATGCCCGCCGCGAGCGCGAACTGATCGATGCCTTGTCTAGGCGGCAAAGAAATTTCCCGCACGAACGTGCCGCGTCCCGTCTCTCCGCTGACGAGACCCATCGCCGCGAGTTCGGCGTAGACCCGCGTCGCCGTGACAAGCGCGAGCCCGTGCGCAGACGCAAGCTGCCGATGCGTCGGCAGGCGCGTGCCGGCGCGCAGGCGTCCCGAGCGGATATCCGCGGCGAGCGTGTCGACAAGTTCCTTGTACCGGGCCTGAGCCATCTGCAGATGTATCCATGACAATTATTTGATTGTAATGGTATCTGCGCATAGCATCTCCTCACCACATTCATTGGCGAGCGGACATCATGCATATCGCGATTCTCACTTTCGAAGGCTTCAACGAACTCGATTCGCTGATTGCGCTCGGCATTCTCAACCGGATCAAGAAGCCGGACTGGCGCGTGTCGCTTGCAACGCCGCATGCACGCGTGAAGTCGATGAACGGCGTGGTGATCGAAGGGCAGATCGCGCTGCACGAAGCAAATGCTGCGGATGCAGTGATTGTCGGCAGTGGCGTGATGACGCGAGACGTCGTTGCAGACCAGACGTTGATGGCGCAGATGCAGTTCGATCCGTCACGGCAACTGCTCGGCGCGCAGTGCTCCGGCACACTCGTGCTGGCGAAGCTCGGGCTGCTCAACGGCGTTCCCGCCTGCACGGACCTGACGACAAAGCCGTGGGTCGAGGAAGCCGGCGTGGACGTGCTCAATCAGCCCTTCGTCGCGCGAGGCAACGTCGCGACTGCGGGCGGATGTCTTGCTTCCCAGTATCTGGCTGCGTGGGTCATCGCGCGACTCGAAGGCGTCGATGCAGCTGCGAGCGCCATGCACTACGTTGCGCCTGTCGGCGAAAAGGATGAATACGTTGCGCGCGCGATGCGCAATATCACGCCTTTCCTGCAAGAGACGAGCGCGGCTGTGTAAGCGCCGCACTTTTAAACCGTTTGCCGCTTCTCCGTCATCGAAATCGCGACACGATTCCCACGCGATGCGACATGGAAAAGGGTACAAAAAAGGCACTGAAAAAATAAATCGAATCCAGCGCCTGATCCGCTCAAGCCGCCCCGATATCGGCCGACAACCAACGTAATCAACGATGCGCATCGCTTCGTCTTTCGCGCACCGCAAGTCGATATCGGATGGTATTTCGTCATTGGGCAGAGGTCATTTTGAAGCTTACGGATTCGATCGCGTTCAAATTCAGCGCGGCATCGGGCGCCGCGCTCGCAGTCACGGTTTTACTTCTCACGACGGTCGGCGCGTTGAACGTGCGTCATCAGGCAGTCAACGAGTTCGAGCAGTCCAGTCACGCCAGAATCGTCCAGGCCGACGAATCGCTCGATGTGAGCTTCAAGGAGGTCGAACAGAACCTCACATATCTGACGCAAACGGCGCAACTGAAAGCCGCCGACCAGAGCATCACCGATTATCTGAACCACGGCGGCCAGATGACGCCGGACAAGAACGGCGAAGTCGAGAAGTCGATCTTCGCGTTGCTCAAGCAGTTCGGCGATACGCATCCCAACATGCGCTATCTCGACATCGGCACGCATTGGGGCGGCTACGTGCAGTGGCCGATCGAAAGCCTGAACGGCGAGCACTACGATCCGCGCGTCAGGCCGTGGTATCAACTGGCGATGACGGCGCCCGATCGTGTCGTGCGGCCCGCGCCTTATCTGAGCGCGGCCGGTTCCGGCGGCGCGATCATTCCGTTCGCGCGCGTCGTGAAGGACAGCAAGGACGAGATTCTCGGCGTGCTCGAAGGCGACATCTCGCTCGACGACTTCGCGCGGCTCACCAGCGGCATCCAGTTCGGCAAGACCGGCTATCTGCTCGTCACGGACAGCAGCGGAAAAATTCTGATCGATCCGCGTGAGAAGAAACACGAGTTCAAGGAACTCAAGGGTCTCGGCGGCGGATACGAACAACTGTCCAATGGCAGCGACGGACTCGTTCGCATCCAGATGGACGGTGTCGATTATCAGTCGTTTATCTACACGTCGCCGAAGAACGGCTGGAAGTACTACGCGCTCGTGCCCGAATCGGAAATGATGGCGGCCGCCAACCGGCTCACGTGGACGCTGATCGGAGTGGGGCTGCTGGTGCTCGTGGTTGCTGTGCTCATCATGATTGCATTGGGTCGCCGGATAACTGATCCCATTCGCAATCTTGCCAACTCGATGCACGAAATCGCATCCGGCGACGGCGACATGACGCGGCGTCTTCCGCAGCTCAGCAACGACGAAGTCGGCCATCTCGCGAAGCAGTTCAACGCATTCGTCGAAAAGCTGCATGGTGTGCTGCTGAAGGTGAGGACGAACAGCCGTCACCTCGAACTCGCTGCCGGTGAGGTGTCGGCGGGCAATCTCGATCTGTCGTCGAGAACCGAACAACAGGCCGCGTCGATCCAGCAAACGGCGGCCAGCATGGAAGAACTGGCTGGCACGGTGCGCGGCACGGCCGATCAGGCGACGACGGCCAACGCCGTCGCTGCGGGCGCCGTGGATGTGGCGCGGCGCGGCAACGAGGCCGTTGCGGGCGCGGCAAAGACGATGAACGCTGCCGTCGAACAATCGGGGCGCATCGTCGGGATTGTCGGGATGATCGAGGGCATCGCGTTCCAGACCAACATCCTGGCGTTGAATGCCGCTGTCGAATCGGCGCGCGCGGGCGAGAGCGGCCGTGGGTTTGCCGTCGTCGCCGCCGAAGTGCGCAACCTGGCCCAGCGTTCGACCAGCGCGGCAAAGGAGATCAAGGGACTGCTGGAGGCGTCCGTCGGCAACGTGGAGGCGGGTGCCGAACAGGTCAACCTCGCAGGCAAGACGATCGCCGAACTGACGGATGCCGTTTCCAACCTCGCGACGATTACCAGCGAAATCGCGGATTCCGCACGCGAGCAAAGCCGCGCGATTGGCGAAGTGAATCAGGCCGTGTCGCTGATGGATCAGTCGACGCAGCAGAACGCAGCGCTGGTGGAGGAGATTGCCGCCACGTCCGAATCGCTCAGCACGCAAGGCAAGGATCTGAACGCGACGGTTGGGTTCTTCAAGCTCGGTGCGTGAGGCGCGCAACAGTTTGCAGCAAAGCGGTATGAGTCTAACCGCCGCTTTGCTACGAAGCCGAGACGAGATACATGCGCAAGAATTGACGCATTAGTGCGGCCTGAACCGCCGAACGCCACTATTCTCGGGCGCACAACCACCGTTCTCGTTTCGAGAAGTATCAATTGACCTGGCGAGGGATTCTGCTGCAAAGGCAGCATCCCTAGACTTTGCATCAAGTGATCGGGATGTCCCAGTCACCTCTGACCAAAGGAAACCGCCATGAAGCTCTACTACCACCCGTTGTCCGGCCACTCGCACCGCGCCCGCCTGTTCCTGTCGCTGCTCGGCATCGAGCATCAATCGATTCAGGTCGATCTCGCCGCCGCCGAGCACAAATCCGCCGAATTCCTGAAGCTGAACCGCTTCGGCCAGGTCCCGGTTCTCGTCGACGGCGACACCACGATCGCCGACTCCAACGCGATTCTGGTGTACGTCGCCCGCAAGTTCGGCAAGACCGACTGGCTGCCGCAAACGCCCGCGCTGGAAGCCGCCGTGCAGCGCTGGCTGTCCGTGGCCGCTGGTGAGATCGCGTTCGGGCCGGCCGCCGCGCGACTCATCACCGTGTTCGGCGCAAAATACAACGCCGAAGAGCTGATTGCCCGCGCGCATCGCATCCTCAAGCTGATCGACGAAGAGCTGGCCGGGCGCGAGTTCATCGCGCAACCGCATCCGACGGTCGCCGATGTCGCGCTATACAGCTACATCGCGCGTGCGCCGGAAGGCAACGTCGACCTGTCGTTCTACCCGAACGTCAACGCGTGGTTGCGCCGCATCGAGGCGCTGCCTGGCTTCGTCGAGTTTCAGAAAACGCCTGTCGGCCTCACCGCCAACAGCTGAGCGCGTCAGTGAGCGGGAAGCCCAACGCGTGGCTTTCCCGGCTTTACGACCGGAGGCAAATCATGAGCACGGTATCGACGGATAAAGGGTCGCCCTGGCATGCAGGCGAAGTGGCGCTGCAAGAGAAAGTCGGCGTGGCGCCGAAGATGCAGGAACTCGGCCGCCGGGTAATCCGCGACTACATGCCCGATCAGCACCGCACTTTCTACAGACAATTGCCGTTCATCGTGGCCGGTGCAGTGGCCGACGACGGCGACGTATGGGCGACACTCGTGGCGGGTCAACCGGGCTTCATGCAGTCGCCGACCGAGAAGATTCTGCACATGCACGTTGCCGCCGATCCGCAAGATCCTGCGTCTGCGGGATTTCATGACGGTGCGGCGATCGGCCTGCTCGGGATCGAGTTGCACACGCGCCGCCGCAATCGCATGAATGGTCTGTTGCGTGGCGCGACGTCGCAAGGTTTCGACGTCGAGGTCATACAGAGCTTCGGCAATTGCCCGCAATATATCCAGGCGCGCGATTTCGAATTCATCCGCGATCCCGGTATGTTTTCCGATATCGCGCCCACGGAGTTCGACGGCCTGACCGGTCACGCCCGCGCGATGATCGAAGCCGCGGACACGCTGTTTGTCGCGTCCTATGTAGGCGAAGGCGAGCAACGCCAGGTCGACGTGTCGCATCGCGGCGGCAAGGCGGGCTTCGTGCGTATCGGCGACGACGGCCGCCTGACCATTCCCGATTTCGCGGGTAACCTCTTCTTCGCGACGCTCGGCAACTTCCTTATCAACCCGCGCGCGGGTCTGATCTTCGCCGACTTCGAAACGGGCGACGTCCTGCAACTGACGGGCGACGCGACCGTCGATCTCGACTCGCCGGAAATTGCCGCGTTTCAGGGCGCGGAGCGGCTGTGGCATTTCACGCCGCGACGCATCGTCTATCGCAAGGGCGCGCTGCCGCTGCGGTGGAAGTTTCAGGCCAACGGCTGGTCGCCGAACTCGCTGATGACAGGCAGCTGGGACGAAGTAACAAGCCGCCTGAAGGCCGCCGAACTGGCGAACGCATGGCGGCCGTTCAAGGTGACGAATGTCGTCGATGAAAGCTCGGTGATCCGTTCGTTTCATCTCGAACCTGTGGATGGCGCGGGGCTCATTCCACATATCGCGGGTCAGCATCTGCCTGTCCGCGTCATGCTGCCCGGTCACGACAAGCCTGTGATCCGAACCTATACGCTGTCGACGGCACCCGCCGATGGTCTCTATCGGATCAGCGTGAAGCGCGATGGACTCGTGTCGTCGCATCTGCACGATACGCTGCACATCGGCGGCATCATCGAAGCGCGTGCGCCCGCCGGCCAGTTCACGATCGATGCCGCCGAGCGCCGTCCCGCCGTGCTGCTCGCCGCCGGCGTCGGCATCACGCCGATGCTCGCGATGCTCAGGCATGTCGTCTACGAAGGGCTGCGCACGCGGCGCGTACGCCCGACATGGTTCTTCCATTCGGCGCGATCGCTGAAAGAGCGCGCGTTCAGCCGTGAGATCGAACGTCTCGCGGTATCCGCGAAAGGCGCAGTGAACGTGGTGCGCGCATTGAGTCACACCGACGGCGCGCGCGAAGGCAAAGACTTCGACGTGGAAGGCCGGATCGATGTCGCGCTGCTGTGCGACACGCTGCCCTTCAATGACTATGACTTCTATCTTTGCGGACCGTCGGCGTTCATGCAGTCCATGTACGACGGCTTGCGCAATCTCAACGTCGCTGACAACCGCATTCACGCCGAGGCATTCGGGCCGTCCGGGCTGCAACGCAGGAAGGATGCTGCAGTCGTCACAGGTCCCGCTCGCGTCGCAGCGGAGCAACCGGTTCCCATCGCGTTCGTCAAGTCGGGCAAAGAAGCGCGCTGGAATCCAGACAGCGGTACGTTGCTCGAGCTTGCGGAAGCACGCGGCCTGAATCCTGAATTCGGTTGCCGTGGCGGCAGTTGCGGCACATGCCGCACACGCATCGTGGAGGGCGCGGTGGCCTACACGATCACGCCGGAATTCACGGTGCCGGACAACGAAGCGTTGATCTGTTGCGCCGTGCCGGCCAACGCGGAGACGGGCGGCGGCGACCGTCTGCTGCTCGATCTGTGAGGCAGGCCGCGCGCGGAGGGCTGTGAAACGCTGTTATGCTTGACGCTCGCTTGCCTGTCGACGCCCGGCAGGCGTCCTCTATCCCCTTCCCGTTCATCTCCTCAGACATGGACAGGCTCCAGGCAATGAACACCTTCGTGACCGTGGTCGAGACGGAAGGCTTCGCGTCCGCGGCGCGCAAGCTCAACGTGTCGCCGTCGGTCATCAGCCGGGTGATGAACGAGCTCGAAGAACACCTCGGCGTGCGGCTGTTGACCCGCACGACGCGTGTCGTGCGAATGACGGATGCAGGCGCCACGTTCTTCGAGGATTGTCGCCGCATCCTCGCGGAAGTCGAGGTGGCCGAGCTGTCCGCTGCCGGTGCGAACACCACGCCGCGCGGCCAGTTGACCGTGACGGCACCTGTCCTGTTCGGAAAGATGTATGTGACGCCCATCGCTCACGACTATCTGACGCGCTATCCGGCCGTCAATCTGAATTGCTGGTTTCTGGACCGAATCGTGAATCTCGTCGACGAAGGGGCGGATGTCGCGATCCGCATCGGCGAGTTGCCGAGTTCATCGTTGCAGGCGATCGCTGTCGGAAAGGTGCGTCGCGTTCTCTGCGCTTCGCCCGCTTATCTGGACGCGCACGGCGTGCCGCAGCATCCTGACGATCTCGCGTCTCACGTGACCATCCAGGCGACAGGCCTCACGTCCGCGCCCGAATGGCGCTTCCGCGTGGACGACAAGCCGCTGACGGTGCCCATCCAGCCGCGTCTCGTGACCACCACCAATGATTCCGCGATCTCGGCAGCCTTGGCGGGGTTAGGCATCGTGCGTCTGTTGTCGTATCAGATCGCGCAGGAACTGGCGGACGGTACGTTGCGCGCCGTGCTGGCCGAGTACGAACTGGCTACATTGCCCGTTCATGTCGTCCATCGCGAAGGCAAGCATGCGAATCAGAAAGTGCGCGCATTTCTCGACCTCGCAATCGAGACGCTCAGGGCGAAGGCTTCGCTCTGGCATGCGTAGCGTGCGCCGCCCGGCTGATTCATGACACGCAAGATGCCCCATTCCGCACACAGCGCGCAGCCCGCAACGAGAGAGCATACGCAGTATGGCTATGTCGACGGTGCGGGTATCGAGGTGCTTCATGCACGCTTCGAGCACCATCGGTTCACGACGCATACGCACGACACGTGGGCGATCGGCGCGGTGCTACGCGGCGCAAAGGACTCGATGACCAACTCGCGTCAACCGTCGATCGTCAACGCCGGCGAGGTGTACGCGATCCCACCGCACGTCGCGCATGCGGGAATGTCCATCGGCGATCACGGATGCGAGTACGTGATGCTCTATGTGCCCGATGCCGAATGGCAATTGCAGTGCGAGATTCACGGTGTTTCGCCGCACGCGTTTTCGCACCCTGTGAAGATGCGCCGCGCGATGGCGCCGTTCGTGCAGTTCGCTGCGCTGTCGATGCAAACCTTGCACATGTCATCGGCATGGCCCGATGAATGGGCGCTGTTGTGTGAGGCCGTGCTCGGCTCGATGAACGATCGCGATGCGTCCGCACAGTCTTCGTCGATAGTCGCCGACAAGCGTCTGCGCGACGCGCGGGCCTATTTGCAGGCGTTTTCCAGCCGTAACGTGTCGCTCGACGAACTGGCGCGCGAGGCGTCGCTATCGGCATCCGAGTTGTGCCGTCGCTTTACTGCTGCGTTTGGACTGAGTCCACATCGTTACCAGCTCGTGCTGCGCCTGAAGACGGCAAAGCACTTGTTGCTGGATGGCGTGACGCCTTCCGCCGCAGCCGCCGCAACCGGCTTCGCGGATCAAAGCCACCTCGGACGCCACTTCAAGTCCGTATTCGGCGTGACGCCTGGCGCCGTCGCGCGGCGAAACAGCGCAAGAACGTTCTAGATCGCATCCTGCGCGACGCATAAGGTAGTGCCTAGCACATTGCCCGAGAGCACTTTTCCATGCACGCCGCGACCACACCGCCTCGCATCGCCATGTTTCAGGATTCGTTCACCGACGAGGTGGTCGGCTTGATCCTGCATATCCAGAATGACGAGAGCAAGGTCGGCATATCGATCGAGGATCAGCCCGAGCTTCTCGACATCAATCGATACTTCATCGCGAATGGCGGCGGCTTCTGGATTGCACTCGACCCGCAAGGACACGTGGTTGGCACGATCGCTCTGCAGATCGAGACGGCAACGGTTGCCGTGCTGAAGAAGTTCTTTGTGTCGGCAGCGTGGAGAGGCGCGGGGATGGGATGCGCGTCGCGTCTATACGAAACGCTGTTGGCGCATGCAAGGCTCAAGGGCATCGAAACGATCCTGCTCGATACCCCTTCCGTTTCGACGCGCTCACATGCGTTTTATCGACGTCAGGGGTTTCAGCAGATCGCAGCTGATGAGTTGCCCGTCAAGTACGCTTATCCGGATCGGGATTCGCTGCTGTTCAAGTTGAATCTCGCCTGAGATCAGAAACGATAATTCACCGATGCAAGCGTATTGAGTTCACTTCGACGCTCGGTGATCGGACTCGCGGCAGCATAGTGCTGCAAACGGCCAAGCGTCACCGCGACTGAGGCGGCCCAGTGCTTCGAAATGTCGTAGCTGACGTAGCCGTTCAGATGCACGTCACGAATGCCTGCACCCGTGTTGTACGCAGGCAATCCCGACGCTGCGCTCTGCTGGCTCGACACGCCAAAGAACGTTCGCGTGTACTCGGCATCCGCCCAGGTAAAGCCGGGACCCATCGAAAACAACCAGCCTCCAACAGGCAGCGAAGCATAAAGGTCGGTGACAACGGTCTTGCCCTGACCATGTCCGGCGATGTCCTGATACAGCGCCACGGACCCGGTGAACATCCACACGGTGTAGTCAGCGAAGAGCTTGAGTTTCGGACCGCCGTCGACGTTACCCAGCCCGTGCAGATGCGGATCGTCCTTTTCTTGGCGCGACTGGAAATCGAAGCTCAGCGCTGCACCGACGTGATAGTCCTCGCTGCGCAACACGTTCAGCCCCAGCACGTCGGGACCTTGCGAAAACACGCGATCGTCATAAGAGATGTCGAGCGCGGGATAGGGAAACACACGCAGTTCACGCGAGCCGGGATACAGCGGCGTGATGACGACGCCCGGCCCGACGCCGATCTTCCATTTGCTGGCGGGCTTTGCTGTCGCGTCGCTTTGCTGCGAAGTTGACGAATTCGACGAAGAGGACGGAGAGGAAAGCGGCGCGTCGTCGGCCCATGCTCCCGCTGTGTGGAACGTCAGCGTCATTGCCACCGCCAACGTAGTGGCGCGTCGCACCGCGTTGAAGCAACTCGACTTCGTCATCACGCGCGACCTTTACCCATCGCCGCAAGTTGCCGCAACCGGCGGGCAAGCGCCTTCGACACCACGGGCTTTCCGCCCGCATCGCCCGTACGGCTCGTGATTTCGCTTTCGCGCAGGAACAGCGCGGTCTCCCGCGCGACGATTTCGCGCTCGTTGTCGGATGTAATCATGTGATACGAATCGTCGAGCCAGATGGTGCGCAAGAACGTCGATCCAATCGACGAAGCCACGAAGCGCGGATTGCGAGGACTCGATGTTTCATCGTCGATGGCGTGGATGATCAGGCAGTCGTTGCGGATCGCGCGCACTTGCGAGCGCACGCTCGCCGCGAGCCGGCTGGCTTCGTGCAGCGCGGGCAGCGAGATCGTCGATGGGCCGACTTCGCTGAAGTCGTCGCGTTCCATAGCGCGCGCGATCTTGGCGCGCAGCGCGTCGTTGCGCAGCCCGTACGGCGCCGATTCGCGATAGCGATAGCGCGAACGCAACGGCGAGTAGTACGCCCAGTTCAGCAAGAAGCGATACCACGGAATCGCCCAGCCGTCGTACGCGAGCGTAAGCGACAGCAGCGCGACGGCCTGTGCCTGCGGGCGACGATGCACGAGCGAGAGCGAGAGCGCCGCGCCGATCGAAAGCCCGCAGATCGACACCCGCTCGTAGCGCGCGGCAAGCGCATCGTATTCGCGTGTCGCCGCGTCGAGCCAGTGCTCCATCGCCTGCTCTTTCGAACCCGCCGTATAGCCGTTCAGCACGGGCACGCAGGTCGTGAAGCCTTCGTCGTTCAGAAAGCGCGCGAGGTAGCGCAATTCAAGTGGCGAGCTGGACAGACCATGCAACATCAGCACGGCGTGGCCGTCGCCTTCGTTGAAGATCGTTCGGACAGAGGTTTTCATGTGTGTTACTCGCCGACGCGCAGCACGAGGAAATCGCCCGCGTGCGTCGTGAAGCGCTCGCAGATGCAATCGACAAGTTGCGCAGCGCTATCGCCCATCTCGCCTTGAACACCTGCCGATGCATGCATCGCGGTGGCGTCGCCCGCGCGCAGCCGCACACGATGCGAGCCCGGCCACAGTGCGTTCGACAAGCGGCGAATATCCTCGGGTTCGACATCGTCGAAGCGAGGGCCCGGTGCGATCTCCGCCGGTGGCGGCGCAACGGCAAGAACACTTGCCCCGGCCTCACGCGTGCTGCCAGCGTCAGTACCGTGGGTCCACGCAGGCATGCGCTCGAGTGCCTGAATCAGCACAAACGACTTTCTGTGTTGCGACAGATGACGCAGCAGCCGGTGCGTTTCATCGACGGCGCGGCGCGCGAGCATGCGATCGTTGTCGTGACGCAGCAGCATCTCGTAGCGCGACTGCGCGACCGACGTGATCAGTTCCGCGCGAAATTGCGCGCGCCTCAACCTTTCAACCAGCGTAATGAAGACGAGCGCAACCATCGGGTACGACACGACGAACAGCACATCGGAGCGGTCGATGAAACCAAACATCGCGTAAGGCGGGACGAACAGATAGTCACCGATGCATACGCCGGCCAGCATCATGGTCAGCGCGGGCGCAAGGCCGAAGTAGTACTCGATCAGGACGGCCGCAACGCAGAACGCAGCGCCCGGCATCGCTGGACCGAGCAGCGGATGCAGGAGAAGGCGCACGCCACTCGCAATACAGAGCGCGGCAATCGCGGCAAGCCATCGCCGCGCCCCCCGAGGCGCCCAGCGACGGGCGTTTTGAACTTGCATGAATTGTTGTTTGCCGGACTACCGGACACTCTTCGACGTGCGGCCGTCATGGCCAAGATGGGTAGACAAGCTAGAAATGCCTTGAACGGTCCGAAAGATATCACATGTAATTCGCCGTAATACTTGAACTTTTCCGATTTCAGCATTTATGCGACGGTAGTATTTCCCTTATATGCGCGCTAACGTTTGCGGGCTTTAGGGGAGCAAGCGAAAGCAAAGTGACAGGAAGTCAGAGTACTTATTTCTATTCGCGCCGTGGTACCACTTCGCATTGAGTATTGACTGGAGATCTTCCGCGAATAAATGAAAGGAACTCGTCAGGAAAGCGGTCAATGTCGGCGCTTTTTGTCGTACTTCAATATTCGATCCGGTCACGCCTTGGGTACTAACGAGCACGGCAGCGCGAGTAATAGAGCAGATTCACATCGCGCCGCTACTGTCTTTTCTTATCAACCATCAACCAGTGCAATTCAAACGGTAATTCGTATCCGCGCAATGCGCGGATACGACCTCACATTCGAATCACATCCATTACCGTTTTCTTCTTGTCCTTGAATTGATAAATCGTAATGGCCGCGTCCTTCAGATCGCCGTGCATATCGAATGCGATTTTGCCGATCACGCCGTCATACTGAGTGACGGGCATCGCAGCCAGAACTTTGGCCCGCTCCGTCGAATTGGCGCGCTTCATGGCGTCGTAAATAACGTAGACGGCATCGTACGCAAACGGCGCGTACGCATCGATGGGCACCTTGTAGCGCGCGGTGTAGCGACGATCGAACTCCTGCCCCTTGGGCATCTTCGAGAGCGCGAGTCCCGCTTCGGAGCACACCAGGTTGCCGATCGCGTCGCCCGCAAGGCTCACCATCTTGTCCGTGCATGCACCGTCGCCGCCGAGCACGCTCGCCGTCATGCCAAGATTCGCCGCCTGCTTCACCAGCGGTCCCGCCGTCGCATCGGAACCGCCATACATGATGACGTCGGGCCGCATCCCCTTGATCTTCGTCAGGATCGCGCGGAAGTCAGTGGCCTTGTCGTTGGTCGCTTCGCGCGTGACGATCGTACCGCCGTTCGCCTTCGCCGCTTTCACGAACTCGTCGGCAAGCCCCTGTCCATACGCCGTCGAATCGTCGATCACGGCAATCCGTTTTGCGTGCAGCGAATTGAGCGCGTAACGCGCGAGTGCCGGTCCCTGCAATGCATCCGTCGCCACGACGCGAAACGTCGTCTTGTAGCCCTGTTGCGTGTAAGCAGGATTCGTCGAACCTTGTGAAATCTGCACGACTTGCGCTTCGCTATAGATACGCGACGCGGGAATCGACACGCCTGAGTTGATGTCGCCGACCACGGCCACCACGCCTTCGTCGACCAGTTTCTGCGCGACCTGGGTTCCCGTGCGCGGGTCGGCGGCATCGTCCTGCGAGTCCAGTTGCAGACGTACCGGCTTGCCGCCGATCACAGGGTGCTGACTGTTGATTTCATCGACTGCGAGGCGCGCAGCGTTCTCGCTGTCCTTGCCCATGTTCGCGAGTTGCCCGGTGAGCGGCGCTGCGTGGCCGATCAGCACGACAGCGGGAGTGGCATCGGCGGCATGCGCGGATGTCTGAATGGCGGCCAGCGCAACGACACCAGCTAATGAGCGAAAAGTTTGATTCACGGACTGCCTCACTTTGGTCATGAATGCGGTAAAGGTTCTGAATAAGCGCGCAGACGTTTTCATCGCGCCTGAAATCCAGTATTCGTTCGCCGTAATTGCGCGTCCAACGAGAAATTCTTTTTGCTGCCGATAAACAAACGTTATGCGGTCACGACTGCCTGACCATGCGTGAGTAACGCTTCAATGCTGCGCGCTATCGCGAGAATCAATGCATCGGCGAGCGCAGGCCCGCAGATCGACAGGCCGACAGGCAGTTCGCCGTCCCGATGGCAAGGCAGCGTCAGCGCGCAGCCGTCCATGAAGTTCACGACAGCGGGATTGCGCAGCACCTTCGCATTCGTCGACGAGAAGTCATCGTCGTCGCTTTCGACGCTCGCAATAGCAGGCGGAACGATGGCGACAGTCGGCATCAGCCACGCATCGAATCGCGCAAGACGCGTCCGCGTGTCGCGCACGAAGCGCTCGCGCGCGGCGAGCAGGTCGATATAGTCGGCAGCGCTGCGCCCTTCTCCTGCGCGCAGGCGCTTGAGCACGCGCGGGTCGTACCCATCGGCATCGCGGGCGACGTGCTCGCGATGCCACGCCCACGCCTGCGCGGCCGTGATGCCCGCAAGCGGATAGCGGCCCGCGACCTCATGCAACTCGGGAAACGCAAAGCGCTCCACGGACGCCCCCGCGCGCCGCAACATGCCGATCGCGCGATTGAACGCGGTGCTGACGGTCTCATCGAGATCGTCAGCCACGTAGTCTGACGTGACGCCCAGCCGAAGTCCTGCGAGCGGGCGCGGCGCCGTGTCGAGCGCTTGTCCGGAGACAATGCCGTCGATCAGCGCGCAACAGTCGACGCTGCGCGCAATCGGCCCGATCGAATCGAACGACGTCGACAGCGGCACGATGCCGTCAAGCGGCACGCGGCGAGCGGTCGGCTTGAAGCCGACCAGTCCGCAGAACGCGGCGGGAATGCGGACCGAGCCACCCGTGTCGGTGCCGAGCGCGGCGGCCACATGGCCGAGCGCGACGGACACCGCCGCGCCTGAACTGGAGCCGCCCGCAAGACGCGTTGCATGAGCAGGATTCAGCGGCGTGCCATAGTGCGGATTCAGCCCGAGCCCTGAGAACGCAAACTCGCTCATGTTGGTGCGGCCCACAAACACCGCGCCCGCCTCGCGCAAACGCGCAACGGCGGCGGCGTCGCGCACGGCAGGCGTCGCGTCGCGCAGTATCCGCGAGCCCGCTGTCGTCACCTGTCCTTTGATGTCGAACAGGTCCTTCACGGAAACCGGCACGCCCGCCAATGCGGAAGGCACGTAGCCTCGCTCGCGAAACGCGTCGCTGCTGGCGGCCGCTTCGCGTGCCGCCACCCGGTCGATATGCGTGTAGGTCGATCCGCCTCGTGCGAGGTCGGCGTCGATAGCTGCGAGGCTCGCGTCGAGCAATTCGCCTGCAGAGAGCTTTTTGGCCGCGAGCGCCTTGCCGGATTCACGAATGGTGCGCATCGCGATCACTCCGTATGCGCAAGCGCATTGACGCTATAGCGATGTCGCAAGCTACGGCCAAGCACAGGATCGTGCAGTTCCAGTTCGTACGCACCCGCGGGCGTCAGCGCGCCGAGCACGGGCTGCGTGCCGCAGAACAGCACGGTCTCGGGAATCATCGACGTCGAACCGAACGCGCGCCAGATCAGCGGCTCGGGATGCATCAGCCGCGCAAGCGTGCCTTCCTGATAACGGATGCGCTCGCCGCTCGCATCGATACGCCAGCTGCGCGCGATCAGCGCGTCCCAATGCGCGGCCACATCCGCATAGCGCCACAGCGTTTTGCCGAGCGGCTTCGCGCACATCTGCTTCGACACGGCAACGTCATAGCCTTCGACCTTGCGGTCTGTATGATCCGAACCGATGCCGACCAGCAAGCCATCCTCTTGCGTCTGGATCAGCACGACTTCCACTTCGCCCGACGAATGCTCGCCGATCACTTCGATGCCGTCCGCCGTCGTCAGCAAGGCGGGCGCCACTTCGTAGAAGCATGGCACGCTCGACGGCCGGCGCACGCCAATCGCTTCCAGCTCACGAATATGATGCTCGACCTCGGCATCGTCGCGTCCCGCCCAGCCCGCAATCACGAGACGGCTCGCGCTCACTTCGACGTGCAGCCCGCCTTCGATTTCGCATGATACTTTCTTCATCGCAACGTCCTCTGGTTTGACAGTGTGTTTGCCCTTCCATCAACGGGCATCTGTTGCAAAGTTTTG
Source organism: Paraburkholderia terrae (assembly GCF_002902925.1). Taxonomy (GTDB): domain Bacteria; phylum Pseudomonadota; class Gammaproteobacteria; order Burkholderiales; family Burkholderiaceae; genus Paraburkholderia; species Paraburkholderia terrae. The sequence goes on from NZ_CP026113.1 coordinate 2,537,991, forward strand.
GCGCGCGGTGCGTGCGTGTCCAACAAATTAAAGTTGTCGCGCGGTTGAAATTTTTCTTGTCACCCAAGGCGGGACGCGGCGCTACACTGAGCCATTCGTGCTTGCCTCGTCAGGGCTGTGAATGAATCTGCGATTTCTGGAAACCTTCGTCTGGCTGGCGCGGCTGCGCAGCTTCCGGCTGACGGCCGAGCGGCTGCACGCAACCCAGGCGGCCATTTCGAGCCGCATCTCTGCGCTTGAACAGGAACTTGGCGTGCGGCTATTCGAGCGCGGCTCGAAGGAAGCGACGCTCACGCAGGACGGCAGCAAAGCGCTGCCGTTCGCCGAACAGATGCTGAAGCTGAATCAGGCGATGCTCGCGAGCGTTGGCGATCGCTCGAAGGTGTCGGGTCTGCTGCGGCTCGGCGCGATCGAATCGATCGTGCATACGTGGCTGCCCGATCTGCTCAAGCGCATCCGTGACGAGTATCCGAACCTAGTGATCGAGCTAACCAGCGACACGTCCGCGAACCTCTCCGCGCAACTGGCGAACGGCCATATCGATGTGTCGTTTCAGACGACGAGCGTCGCCGGCGCGGACATGACGAATGTCCCGCTCGGCAGTCTTCCGATGCGCTGGATGGCGAGCCCTGCGCTCAATCTGTCCGCGCAGGCGCTCACCGAAACTGAACTGGCCGCGTATCCCGTGATCAGTTTTGCGCGCCATTCGCCGCCGCATGAGTTTCTGACGGGCCTGTTCGCGGCGAGCGGGGACGTGCAGGTGCAGATCAATTGTCTTTCATCGGTGGCGGCGATCATCCGGCTCGTGGTCGACGGATTCGGCATTGCCGTGCTGCCGCCCGCGTTCGTGATGCGCGAACTCGAAGCGGGCCAGTTGCAACTGCTGCAAGTCACGCATCGCGTGCCCGCGTTGCCGCTGGTCGCCGCATACCGGCGCACGCCCGACAGCCTGCTTGCCGAGTCGATCACTCGGCTCGCGCTGAACGTCGTGCTCGATTTCAGCCTGAAGCATGGGCCGGAGTTCGCGATGTTCCCGCCATCGGACGACGCCATCTCGCATGCATGACCGATCCATTCATCAACACGAGTACGCCGACATGCTGACCGCTCTTTCCATTCCGATCGAACCGCTCGAAGCGAATCGCTGTGAACCGTATGGCTGGATGCTCGGCAAGCCCGTACGCACGGACGGCGACGCGCCCGCGTTCGTCAGCCCCACGTCGGACTTCTGGCGCGAGCATCTGTTCGATACGGGCACGCCGGGCGAAACCGAAATACTCTGGGTCGTGTACCGCAATCGTGGCGCAGAGATCTCCGCGCTCGAACTGCATCGTTTGACGCAGCAGGCCATTGTGCCGTTGACGGCGCCCGTCGTGCATATCGTCGCGACGTCGCTTGAAGACGGCGAGCCGGACCTCAACTCGCTGCGCGCATTCGAGATTCCCGTCGGCAAGGGTCTTTGCATGCGGCCTAATGTCTGGCATGCAACGCGTGTCGCGAACACAGAGTCCACCTGTTTGATGCTCACTCGTCCTTCGACAACCTACGATCTCGTCGTTCATCTGAAGACGGGCGCACCTGCTTGTGAAAGCGTCATCAGGACGATCGACACACGCACGCTCGAATTCAGCACTGCCTGAATGTGTTCGCGTGCAATCGCACGCGTCACGCCTCCAGAAAGTTTTGTGTAATCACAGCCTGCTTGCGATGCGTCCCGACACGGTGCAGGATAAGTCGAGTCAACAGGGCGCATGCGACGCATCGCCTTGCGCACTGATTCACTTCGCATACGTTCAGGTCCGCATGTTGCTAAGCGATACAGGTTGAGCATCGCACGCGCAACGCGCCGTGAAGCACGAACAGGAGGCTGACAGCATGAACAACGAGAGCAAAGCGAACACCTCTGAAGGCCCGTCGAGGCACACGTCGTCGCCCGTCATCGCATGGCTGACTGTTCTCTTCGCCGTGCTGTCCGGTCTGTATCTGCTGATAGGCGGCATCTGGCTCGTCACGATAGGCGGCTCACCTTACTACATCGTGGCCGGCGTCGTTCTGCTCGCCGTCGCGTGGATGATCTATCGCGGCAACGGGCTCGCGTTGTCGCTCTATGCGCTCTTGCTGATCGGCACGCTGATATGGGCCGTCTTCGAAGCGGGTTTCGATTTCTGGGCGCTCGCGCCGCGCACCGATGTCCTCGTTCTGTTCGGCATCTGGCTGCTGTTGCCGTTCGTCTTCCGTCTGTTCGATGTGTCCGCGCGGCGCGGCGGCGCCGTTGCGCTCGTGGTGTGCCTCGTTCTCACGGGCGTCGCGCTCGCGTATGCGGCATTCAACGACCCGCAGGAGATCAATGGCAAGGTCGCGGAAAACGCCGCCGTGGCGCCGACGCAATCCGACTCGAACCCCGGCGACTGGACGGCATACGGCCGCACGCAAGCGGGCACCCGCTATTCGCCGCTCACGCAGATCAACCAGGATAACGCGAAGGACCTGCAAGTCGCGTGGACGTTCCAGACGGGCGACAAGAAAGGCCCCAACGATCCCGGTGAGATCACCGACGAAGTGACACCGCTCAAGGTCGGCGACATGCTTTATCTGTGCTCGCCGCATCAGATCCTGTTCGCACTGGACGCCGCGACGGGCAAAGAAAAATGGCGCTTCGATCCGGGCCTGAAAACCGACCCGAGCTTCCAGCACGTGACCTGCCGCGGCGTGTCGTATCACGAGACGGCTGCGGCCGCTGCCGCGAAGGACGAGGCCGCGCGAAGCGCATTACCCGCGTGCGCGCGCCGCGTGATCCTGCCCGTCAACAACGGCCATCTGTTCGAAGTCGATGCCGCAACGGGACAGCGTTGCGCCGGCTTCGGCAACAACGGCGACCTCGACTTGCAGCATCTGCAACCGGTGACGACGGTGGGGCAGTACGAGCCGACCTCGCCGCCTATCGTCACCGACAAGATCATCGTCATGGCGGGAGCGGTGACGGACAACTATTCGACCCGCGAGCCGTCCGGCGTGATACGCGGCTTCGACGTCGAAACGGGCAAGCTCGTGTGGGCGTTCGATCCAGGCTCGGCCACACCGAACGTCATTCCCGACGACCAGCACACGTTCACGTTCAATTCTCCCAACTCGTGGGCGCCCGCCGCCTACGACGCGAAACTCGACCTCGTCTATCTGCCGATGGGCGTGAAGACGCCCGACATCTGGGGCGGCGATCGCACGCCGCTGTACGAGCGCTACGCGAGCGGCTTGCTGGCGCTGAATGCATCGACGGGCAAGCTCGCGTGGTTCTATCAGACGGTGCATCACGATCTGTGGGACATGGACCTGCCCGCGCAGCCAACCATCGCCGACATCACCGACCGCAACGGCAATGTCGTGCCCGCGATCTACGCGCCGGCGAAGACGGGCAACATCTTCGTGCTGGATCGCCGCACGGGCACGCCGATCGTGCCCGCGCCCGAGCAGCCCGTGCCGCAAGGCGCGGCAGAAGGCGATCATGTGTCGCCGACGCAGCCGTACTCGCAACTGACCTTCCGGCCCGCGAAGAACCTGTCGGGCGCCGACATGTGGGGCGCAACGATGTTCGACCAGCTCGCTTGCCGCGTGCTCTTTCATCGGCTGCGCTACGAAGGACCGTTTACGCCGCCGTCCGAAAACGGCACGCTGGTTTTTCCGGGCAATCTTGGCATGTTCGAATGGGGCGGCCTCGCCGTCGATACCGACCGGCAACTCGCCATCGCGAACCCGATCGCGCTGCCGTTCGTGTCGAAGCTCGTCGCGCGCGGGCCGCACAACCCGATTCAGCCGCCCGAGAACGGCCAGGGCGGCACGGGGACGGAAGCGGGCATCCAGCCGCAATATGGCGTGCCGTTTGGCGTGGAGTTGAACCCGTTCCTGTCGCCGATCGGCTTGCCTTGCAAGCAGCCCGCATGGGGCTACGTTGCCGCGCTCGATCTCAAGACGAACCAGGTGGTGTGGAAGAAGCGCATCGGCACGGTTCGCGATAGCGCGCCCGTTCCGCTGCCGTTCAAGATGGGCATGCCGATGCTAGGCGGCCCGATGACGACGGCAGGCCACGTGTTCTTCATCGGCGCGACGGCCGACAACTATCTGCGCGCCTACAGCACCGACACCGGCGAGGAGCTATGGCGCGCGCGGCTACCCGCTGGCGGCCAGGCCACGCCGATGACCTATGAGGCGAACGGCAAGCAGTACGTGGTGATCGCTGCGGGTGGACACGGGTCGTTCGGCACGAAGCTCGGCGACTATGTGATCGCGTATGCACTGCCGGACAAGTGACGCTCACTGCTTCGTGAGATACCGCTGCGCCAGCGCTTCATAAAGCGGTGGCGCAAACAGCTTCGACACCTGGCTGGAAATGAGCGCGGTCGCCATCAGCGAGAGCACCAGCGCGTGTCCATTGATCATCTCGATCACGATCACGAACGCGGTGATCGGGCTTTGCGTGACTGCGGCAAGATAGCCGACCATGCCGAGCGCGATCAGCATCGGCAGCTGCATTTGCCCGAACACGAGATGCAGCGCGTTGCCGATGCCCGCGCCGATCGCGAGCGATGGTGCAAACAACCCGCCCGGCGCGCCAGGCAGATAAGACCCGACCATCGACGCCATCTTCAGCAACGGATAACTCGCGCCAAGCTGCGAATTGCCTTCGAGCATGCCGCGCGCTTCGGCGTAGCCGCTGCCGAACGTGTGACCGCCCGCAGCCACACCGATCACCGCAATGAAGAGGCCGCACGCCGCGCCGAATGCAACCGGATGTTCCTTTCTCCATGCCACGAGCCGCGCCGGCATCCAGCGGTCGGTGTTCAGCAGCAGCCAGCAGAACGCGCCGCCCGCCACGCCCGTCACGACGCCCAGCATCACGACGGCAACCACGAGCAGATCCGGAAAATGCCCGTCGGTGTCGATCGTGCCGAAGTACGTGTAGTTGCCCTGCAAGCCTAGCGAGACGATGCCCGCGAAGATGATCGCCGTAATCAGGACGCCGCTGGTTCGCGTTTCGAAGCTGCGTGTCAGTTCTTCGATGGCGAAGACGACGCCCGCGAGCGGCGCATTGAATGCCGCAGACAGCCCTGCAGCCGCGCCCGCCAGCGCGAGTTTTCGCTCCAGACCCACGCCGCGCAAATTGCGCAAGCGGGCCGGATAGAAGCGCCGCAGGCTGAACATCAGCGCGGCGCCGACGTGGATGGTCGGCCCCTCACGTCCAATGGTGAATCCGCCGAGAATCGACAGAAACGACACGGCAATCTTGCCGACCAGAATGCGCATATTCAGCAGACGCGGGCCGAGGTCGCGCCCTTCGTGCAGCGTCGCGATGACCTGCGGAATGCCGCTGCCTTCAGCGCCCGCGAAGCAGCGTCGCGTAATCCAGACACCGAGCGCCGCGACTGCGGGTGTCAGCACGAGCGGCAGCCACCAGAACTTCGTCGTATAGCGCAGAAACGCGTCGTAGCCGAAATCGATCAGCCGCGCATACATGACGGCGACAAGGCCTGTCGCGACCGCGCCGAGCCAGAACACGCCGTAATGCAGCCAAAGCCGCCTGCCGCGCAGCAACGCGCGTCGGTCGAGAAGTACGGGAATGCGCATCGGGGCGTCAGTGTGATCAAATCAAAGTAAGGCACATTGTGACATAAATGCGCGATCCTCCGTTTCGACACGTACAACCCGTGCGCAAAGGGTTACTCGCCCGTGTCGCCGAATACCCAGCCAAACGAGCCGTAATGCGCCTTGTGCTCCGCTGCGAGCTTGAGCAGGCAGCGCTCGCCCTTCGGCGTCAGATGCACCTGCACCTGGCGGCGATCTTCGGCGTCGGGCTTGCGCGTCACGAGACCGGCCGATTCGCAGCGCGACACGAGCGCCGCCGTGCCGTTCGGCGCGGCCTGCAGACGCTCCGCCAGTTCGCCGACAGTGGCCCACTGCCGCCCCTCGAAACCGCGCACGTGCAACAGCAGTTGATATTGCAGCGTCGTGATGCCCGCCGCGTTGGCGATCTCCTCGGACGCGCGCAAGAACTTGCGCAGCTCGTAACGGAATACCGACATCGCTTCCAGATCCTGTTTGCCCGGAAGGTTGCGTTTGGGCTGCCTGCTTGAACTCATCTGAAGTCCTGGTGAATGGGTAAAGACACGGTGATGTTCGCGGATCATACACACGATCGAATCGCCCGCCGTCACATGTACTTTGCCTTTCATCTGTCTTTTCAGTATCTATACTTGGCATGGGCGAAGTCGGCGAAACGCAAGCATCGACGGGACGCTCTTTTCGTCATATCAATTCTGCCTTCTTCACGGAGGTGGCACGTGCAATACGACGAACAGAAAGTGCAGGACTTCATGGAGCGCATGGTTGGAGAGTTCGGCGCGGTTGCGTCGGCGCCGCTGATCGCGCTGGGCGACCGGCTCGGCCTGTACAAGGCGATGGCCGAACAGGGCTGGATGACCTCGGAACAGGTCGCCGACCGCGCCGGCCTCGCTGAGCGATACGTGCGCGAATGGCTTGCGGCGCAGGCCGCATCGGGCTTCATCCGCTACGATGCCGAAACCGCCCGCTACCGGCTCGAAAACGAAATGGCGATGTGCTTTGCCGAAGAGGGCAGCCCGACGTTCATTCCGGGTTTCGTCGACTGCGCCGAAGCGATGTTCCGCAGTCTGCCGAAGCTCGAAGGCGCATTTCGCACGGGGCTAGGCGTCGGATGGCATCAGCATCATCCATCGCTGTTCAAGGGCACCGAGCGGTTCTTTCGTCCGGGCTATGCGGCGCATCTGGTCGACGAGTGGATTCCGGCTTTGAACGGTGTCGAAGCCGTGCTCAAGGGACGCGGCGCGAAAGTCGCGGATGTCGGCTGCGGCCACGGCATATCGACGATGCTGATGGCACAGGCCTATCCCGACGCGACCTTCGTCGGCTTCGACTATCACGAACCGTCCGTGCAGCGAGCACGAGAACTCGCGGATGAATCGGGTCTCGGCGAGCGCGTCACGTTCGAAATCGCGAGCGCGCAGCAGTACCCGGGAAGCGACTACGACCTCGTCGCATTCTTCGATTGCCTGCACGACATGGGCGACCCGACGGGCGCGGCGGCCCACGTGTTGCAATCGCTGAAGCCCGAGGGCACGTGGATGATCGTCGAGCCCTTTGCGAATGACCGGCTCGAAGACAATCTCAACCCTATCGGGCGCGTGTTTTATTCGGCATCGACGATGATCTGCACGGGCGCGTCGTTGTCGCAGGAAGGCAGAAAAGCGCTCGGCGCGCAGGCGGGCGAAGCGCGGCTCAGGGAAGTCGTGACTGCGGGCGGCTTCACGCGTTTCAGGCGCGCGACGCAAACGCCGTTCAATCTGGTCTTTCAGGCGCAGGCCTGAACGGCCCATAGAAATCGGCCGGGCGCGCATGCACGCCCGGCTTGTCTGGGTGCGTCAGCTTACTGCGACATCGCGCCCGATGCGGGATGATCCATTCCCATCGCGTCGTGCTTCTTCATCTTGTTGCTCTTCTTCATCGAATCGTGCGACATGTTGTCCTTTTTCATCGCGTCGTGCGACATGCTGTCTTTGCTCATCGCATCGTTTGCCATCGCGCCGCTTGCCTGCGCGAATGCAGCCGTCGTGCCCAACGCCATCGCTGCTGCGAATACTGCCGTCATCAGTCGTTTCATTGCTCATCTCCTTGCTGGGTTGAAATTGGTATCCGGCATGACCGGAACCGGAAAAAGAAGAACTGCACTCAGGAACCGCCGAACCAGTTGTAGCCCTGATCGACCCAATAGCCGCCAGGATAGGTGTTGGTAACGAAGATCTCGACGATATGCTTCGGGTTCTTGTAGCCGAGCTTGGTCGGCATCCGCAGCTTCATCGGATAGCCGTATTTCGCGGGCAAACGCTGGCCGTCGTACTCGAACGTGAGCAAGGTCTGCGGATGCAGGGCCGTCGGCATGTCGATGCTCTCGTAGTAGTCGTCCGCGCAGCGAAAGCCGACGTACTTCGCGCTCGTATCCGCGCCGATGCGGCGCAAAAACTCCGCGAATGGCGTGCCGCCCCAGCGTCCAATTGCGCTCCACCCTTCCACGCAGATATGCCGCGTGATCTGCTCCGCGTGCGGCAGCGCGTACAACTCGGGCAGCGTCCACACGCGTTGCCCTGTCACGAGACCGCTTACCTTCAGCCGATAGTCGCTGCCGTTCACCTCGGGCACGTCGTCGATGCCATAGAACGCGTTGAACGGAAACGGCCGCGTGAGTTGCGCTTCGGTGTAGGTCGGCGCGAGCTGATTCGGATCGAACAGGAACGCCTGCGCGCGATCGTTCAGCCGTGAGACCGCAGTCAGAAATGCGTTGACCGATTTGTCGTCGGTGATCGAGCAGCCTGTGAGCAGCGACAGGCCGCCCAAGGTCAACAGGCGCTTGCCGAACAGACGGCGTGAGGGCATGTCCAGTTCGCGGCGCGCATCCGCGAGAATCGCTGCTCGGTCGAGCTTGATGATGGGTTTGTCGTCGGTCTTCATGTCGTGTCCTCGGGCGGAAATCAGCGGCCGCGCAGCATGGTCAGGAGCGAGCGCGGCACGAGCGCGACCATCGCGACATGCACGACGACGAACGCCGCCATTACGGCCATCGCGCAGAAGTGAACGATGCGCGCGTTGTCATAGCCGCCCATCAGCTCGCGCAACAGCGGAAACTGGACCGACTTCCAGATCGCAAGCCCCGACAGCACGAGCACCACGAGATCGACGATCACGACGAGATACGCGAGCTTCTGCACCGCGTTGTACTGGCGCAAATCCGTGTGAGAGAGCTTGCCGCTCAATGCGGCGATGAAGTCGCGCAGCACGGCGCGCGGTGAGATCGGGAAGAACTTCGCGACGAGGCGCCCGCTCGCGATGTTGAGCGCGAGATACACGATGCCGTTGAACACCAGCAGCCACATCGCCGCGAAGTGCCATTGCAGCGCGCCGCCGAGCCAGCCGCCGAGGGTAATCGACGGTGGAATGACGATTTGAGGAAAGACCGGCGACGCGTCATAGATGCGCCAGCCCGAGAACATCATCACGAGTGCAGCGACCGCATTCAGCCAATGCGTGATGCGCAGCCAGATCGGATGAATCGGCGCGTTGCGCGGTGCGGCTTCGGGCGCCGGAGTGAGAGTCGCTTTCATCGTGTCCATGTCGATCACCATGACGGTCTGATACACGTCAATTCGTCAGGGACACGGGATTGGTTACAGCCTCGCGTGCTTTTTCGATCAATTCACTCCGCGCGCAAAAAATTTTGCGCACGGTGTAACCGGAAACGGCGAAAGGACGAATTAACCCGGTAAAGGAGGCGGGTGACGACGATGGACGACGACCGCGCTATAGTGGCGCATCACAGTTTCGGCTATGCCGAAACGCTCGATCTGAAGCTCAGCGCCCCGCTCGCCGCGGCAGCGAGCCACGTGCATGTCTCGTCGTCTCGCCGTCCTGCCAATAAGGGAGTCATGTTGCAAGAAGCGGAAAGCCGCCTGAAAGCGTTGTTCGTTCGCGGTCTCGACGGCGATGCCGACGCTTATCGTAGCTTTCTGCAGGCGCTCACGCGGCACCTGCGCGGCTTTCTGCGCAGACGCATTCCGAACTATCGCGACGACGTCGAAGACCTCGTCCAGGAGATTCTGCTCGCGGTGCATAACGCGCGTCACACCTATCGTCCGGACGAACCGCTGACTGCGTGGCTGCACGCGATCGCCCGCTACAAGCTGATGGATTTCTTCCGCTCGCGCGCGCGCCGCGAATCCCTCAACGATCCGCTCGACGACTACGCCGAGCTGCTCGCCGACACCGACGACGAACCCGCGCAGGCGCGCCACGACATCGGCAAGCTGCTCGAACATCTACCCGACAAGCAGCGGTTGCCCATCGTTCACATGAAGCTCGAAGGCCTGTCGGTGACGGAGACGGCGCGCATCACGGGTCTGTCCGAATCGGCCGTGAAGGTCGGCGTACACAGGGGTCTCAAGGCGTTGTCCGCGCTCATTCGGGGGCTGCGATGAAGACCGACGACCTCATTGGCCTGCTGTCGAACCAGGTGACGCGTATCGAGCGCGGCGCCGTGGCGCGCCGCTTCACCAAGGCGCTGCTGCTCGGCGCGTTGGGCTCGCTGATCCTGATGAGCGTGGTGTTCGGCGTGCGGCACGATCTGGGCAGCGTCGCGCGCACCACGATCTTCTGGGCGAAGATGGCGTATCCGCTTGCGATCGCGGTGGGCGCGATGCTCGCCGTGATGCGGCTCGGCCGACCGGGCGCGCGCGCCGGCTATTCGTGGGCGATCATCGCGTTGCCGTTTGTCGCGGTGTGGATCGCGAGCATGATGGTGCTCGACAGTGCGGCGCCCGGCACGCGCTTGCCGATCGTGCTCGGTCATACGTGGCGCACGTGCCCGTTCAACATCGTGTTGCTTTCGGTGCCGACGTTTCCTGCCGTGTTCTGGGCCGTCAAATCGCTTGCGCCGACGCAGTTGCGGCTCGCGGGCGCCGTCGCCGGGCTGCTTGCGAGTTCCACTGCGACGATCGTGTATTGCCTGCATTGCCCGGAAATGAGTCCGGCGTTCTGGAGCGTGTGGTACGCGATCGGGATGTTGCTACCCGCGTGCATCGGCGCGTGGCTGGGGCCGAAGCTGCTGCGCTGGTAGGGACGGCGTGTGGCTCAGTCTTCGAGGTCGTCTCCTTCGGCGACGGGAGGCCCGATATAGTGCGCGCGAGGACGCAACAGACTGCCGCTCGTCATCTGTTCGATCGAGTGGGCGGCCCAGCCTACGCTTCTTGCGATCGCGAACAGCGCGAAGGCCGCGTCCCTTTGCAGCTCGCAATGCTCGACGAGTGCGGCAAGCGCAATATCGATAGTGGGCTGCATGCCCGTCAAGCTGTCCACGCAAGCAATTAGTTCGCTCGTCGTTTGCGAAGGCGCTAACATCGACAGCAGACAGGCTGCTCGCGGATCGCCTTGCGGGTAAAGCTCATGTCCAAACCCGGGCAACGACTTGTTATCGGCGAGCCGGCGTCGCACGGTCTGCCCGGCTCCCGAATGGCGCGCATCGTCGATCAGCGCATACACCCGTGTAATCGCGTCGCCGTGCAGCGGCCCGGAGAACGCAGCAAGTCCCGCCATCATGCACGCACCAAGCGACGCCCCCGTCGATGCAGCAACACGCGCAGCAAACGACGAGCTGGTCAGTTCCTGATCCGCGAGCAGCACGAGCGTGCGGCGCAAAAGCTCCGCGTGCCGCTCAGCCCGCCATGCACGAGCGATGCGTAAATGCAGCGGCCCCTCGTCCGAATCGAGCCCGACAAAAGCACTCGCGAGATGGCCAACCAATCGAGCCGCGTCCTCATGCATGCGCTCGACGTCCAACGCATGAACCGATCCGCCCTCAGGCGCCGCCATGCTCATTGCGGCAAAGACACGCGCTCTTGCGGAACCTTCCATCCTGACCGGTTGGGAAGCCGGAAAGCGGGGCCCTTCGGCCGAGTCCCACAACAGTTGCGCCGCTTCCTCAAGCGTCGCGGTCGCGGCCATTTGAATCGCGTCCTTGCCGCGGTAATACAGCCTGCCACGAACGATGGTCGAGATATGCGTATTGATGATGGGCTCGCCCCACGCCATCGTGCTCGCCGCGATGTTCTTGCGCGCGCGCCCGAGGTCGCGCTTTTTCATCAGCATCGAAATATCCGACGCGCGATACAGCTTGCGGCTGATGTGATCCGGGTCCCAGCGCACCTCGATCTGACCGCGGCTGACATAGGCGTATAGCGTCTGCTTGCGCACGCCGAGCGCCGCGCACGCCTCCTCCTGTGTCATCCAGTTCTTCACGTTGATTGACTCAATCAAGGTTGACGGTCATAGGTGCCGCCGGTTTAATGCAAAACATAAACACACAAAAAAGATCCGCACGACGTGCGCACCAAGGAGGAGATATCGATGGCTTCAGACCGAACGACCCAGTATATATCGACGGCATCGGAGCGCATGACGCGCACGCGCTACTCGATCCTCGCGACGATCCTGCTGCTGGCGACAATTGCCTATGCAGACCGCGCGATCCTGTCGATTGCAGGGCCCGGCATCGCGAAGGAATTCGGCCTGAATCACGTGCAGTTGGGTTATGTGCTGTCAGCATTCAGCTGGGCGTATGTGGTGGGCCAGATTCCAGGCGGCCTGCTGCTCGATCGGCTCGGCACCAAGAAGATGTATGGCGCGACGCTCATTTTGTGGTCGATCGCGACCATGCTGGTCGGTTTCATCGGCAACGTCACGTCGGATGTCTCCGTTGCACTTGCACTGCTGTTTGCACTGCGCTTCGCGCTCGGCCTGATCGAGGCACCGAGCTTCCCGGCGAACGGCCGCGTCGCGGTCATGTGGTTCCCGAAGGAAGAGCGCGGGCTCGCGACATCGCTCTTTGCTTCCGCTTCCTACTTCGCGGTGGCGATCTTCTCGCCTTTCGCGGGCTGGCTCACGGCGAAGTTCGGCTGGCCCTCGCCGTTCATCGCGCTTGGACTCATCGGCATTGCAGCGGCTGGCCTGTGGGCCGTCGTCATGCACGAACCGCGCAACCATCCGCGTGTGTCGTCGAGCGAACTCGATCACATCATTGCAGGCGGCGCGATGATCGACATCGACTCGAAACATGAACTGCAGGCTCGGCCTGCCGTGTCGTGGGCGCTCATGCGGACGCTGCTCGGCAACCGGATGCTGTGGTGCTCGTATATCGGCCAGTACTGCACCATCGCGCTGAGCTATTTCTTCATCACGTGGTTCCCGATCTATCTCGTGCAGGCGCGCGGCATGAACGTCATGGAAGCGGGCTTCGCAACGATGATTCCCGCCGTGTCCGGCTTTCTCGGCGGCATTGCGGGCGGCGTGATCTCCGACATGCTCATCCGTCACGGCTGGAGCGTTTCGTGGGCGCGCAAGACCCCGTATATCGTCGGCATGCTGGTGGGCTGCTGCCTCGTGCTGTCCGCCTTCACCGAGAGCAATGTCCTGATCGTGCTGTTGATGACGCTCGCGTTCTTCGGCAAAGGCACTGCTGCGGGCGCGGGCACCTGGGCCATCGTCAGCGACACGGCGCCGCGCGAAGCGGTTGGCCTTGCGGGCGCGATCTTCAATTGCGTGGGCAACATCGGCGGCATCGTCACGCCGATCGCTTTCGGCTACATCGTGCAGGCAACGGGCGGCTATACAGTCGGGCTCTACTTCGTCGCCGCACACTGCCTCGTCGCGGCTGTCGTCTACCTGCTGTTCATGGGCAATATCAAGCGGGTGCAGATGAGCACGCCCGGCATTTAATGGAAATCACGCTATGCAACAACCGGACACGCTGAAGCCAACCATACTCAACGCGGCGGAATTGCCCGAGTGGACCAATGCGGAACTCAGGGCGCAGTTCAATGTTCTCGATCTGCCGAAAGATCCCGACGCCGCCGCTGCGTTTCTGGCGACGCATGGTCATGAAGTGCGCGGCATTGCGTTGCGCAAGACGAAGATCGATGCAGCGTTTCTTGATGCCGTGCCTGCTGTCGAGATCATTTCGAGCTACAGCGCAGGTCTCGACAATCTGGACGTGCAGGCAGCCAGGTCGCGCGGCATCACGATCGAAAACACGTCGCACATTCTGGCCGAAGACGTCGCGAATGCGGCCGTCGGTCTTGCGCTTGCCGTTACCCGCGACTTCATCAACGCGGATGCCTTCGTCCGTACAGGTACGTGGCCGGAGCACGGACAATATCCGCTTGGACGTTCGATCTCGCGCATGAAGGTCGGGATCGTCGGACTCGGCACGATTGGATCGGCAATCGCGAAGCGCCTGCAAGCATTTGGCTCAAGCCTCGCGTATCTCGGCCCGAGCCGGAAATCGGTCGATATTCCGTACTATGACGACGTCGCCCATCTCGCGCGCGATTGCGACATGCTGATTCTGACCTGCCCGCTTTCTTCGTCCACACATCATCTCATCGATAAAGCCGTGCTCGATGCGCTTGGACCTCGCGGGTATCTCGTGAACATCTCGCGCGGGCCTGTGGTCGACGAGGCGGCGCTGATTGCCGCGCTCGCGCAAGACGGGATTGCGGGCGCGGCGCTCGATGTTTTCGAGCACGAACCGGTCGTTCCCGAAGCGCTGATACGCGATCGCAGAGTGGTGTTGACGCCGCATATCGGCTCGGCGACGGGTGAAACGCGGCGGAGCATGGCGGAGAACGTCGTCGATACGCTCGCCAGGCATTTCGGGCTCTCCGGCCCGCGCGACCGGCGGGTCGATGCTGCCGTCGAAAGTATCGGATGACATGGCCGACGCCGTTCCGGGTTCAGGCATCGCGAATGCTCAATGCCAAGGCGCTATTGATCCCGGGAGAACGACATGGCTGAATATGATGGCGAACGCAGCACCGACGAACGGATTCGCGAACGTGCGTATCAACTTTGGGAGCGGGACGACGATCCCAAGAAACATGCCGACGAGTACTGGGATACGGCACGCCGGCAGATCGAAGCCGAAGGCGCGGACGATGCGCCCGTCGAGCCCCCATTCGAGCAATCCGACAAGCGACAGCTGGAAAGCGAAGACCCGCAGGAAGGCGATGCGTCAGGCAAGCCGCGCGCGAAGCGGACGAGGTGACTACCGCGGAGTGAAATCGTCACTGACTGAAAGGGCGCCCACGTCTCTATCCGCGCATGAACGTGGCCGCGCTCATTCCGTTTCGCTGTCGTCGGTGTCGGCATTCGAACCGGTTTCGTGTCGCATCGCCGCGCTGGCAAGCGTGCTTGCCAGCGCGGGCGCTGCCTCCTTCCGTTCACTATAGCGATCGGTCAGATAGTCCGAACGATCCCGGACAAGCAGTGTGAACTTGAACAGCTCTTCCATCACGTCGACCACGCGGTCGTAGTACGCAGAGGGCTTCATCCGGCCGTCGGAATCGAACTCCTGCCAGGCCTTCGCAACCGACGACTGGTTGGGGATCGTCACCATCCGCATCCAGCGGCCGAGCACGCGCAGCGCATTCACCGCGTTGAAAGACTGCGAGCCGCCACATACCTGCATGACAGCGAGCGTGCGGCCTTGCGTCGGCCGTATTCCCGCGCTTTCGAGCGGCAGCCAGTCGACCTGGTTCTTGAATACGGCCGTCAGATTGCCGTGACGCTCGGGGCTGCACCATACCTGTCCTTCGGACCACTCCGACAGTTTGCGCAGTTCGATGACCTTCGGATGGTCTGCCGCGACACTATCGGCGAGCGGCAGGCCGTGAGGATCGAATATGCGTGTGTCCGCGCCGAAATGCCGGAGGATGCGCTCGGCTTCGAGCGTAAGCAGCCGGCTGTACGACGTGGCCCGCAGCGACCCATACAGCAGCAGGATGCGCGGCCGATGCGTCGATACAGCCGCGGGTGTCAGCTTCTCCAGTTGCGGTGTTTCGAAATGTGAAGCGCTGATGTTCGGCAGATCGCTCAGCATGGTCAGTTTCTCCGAAGGCTGGGCGCGGCTTGCCGGTGCCCTGATTCATACCAGGCCTGCGAACGGTTCACGATGCCGACGACCAGCAGCATCACGGGCACCTCGATCAATACGCCGACCACTGTCGCGAGCGCCGCGCCCGAATGAAAACCGAACAGGCTGATTGCCGTCGCGACTGCGAGTTCGAAGAAGTTGCTCGCGCCGATAAGACTCGATGGTCCAGCCACGCAATGTGCGACGCCAAGCCGGCGATTGAGCAGATAGGCGAGCCCCGAGTTCAGAAACACCTGAACGAGGATCGGCACGGCGAGCATCGCAATCACCAGCGGCTGCGCGACAATCGCCTGGCCTTGAAACGCGAACAGCAGGACCAGCGTCGCAAGCAATGCGCAGATCGACCACGGGCCAAGGCGCGCAACGACGCTGCGAAAATGCGCTTCGCCGCGCGCAAGCAGATGGCGCCGCAGCAGTTGCGCGAGGATCACGGGAATGACGATGTACAGACAGACGGACGCGATCAGCGTATCCCACGGCACGGTAATCGCGGACAAGCCGAGCAGCAACGCGACGAGGGGAGCAAACGCCACGATCATGATCGAGTCGTTCAGCGCGACCTGCGACAACGTGAAATACGGATCGCCCTTGCACAACTGCGACCAGACGAACACCATCGCCGTGCAGGGCGCGGCGGCCAGCAGGATCAGACCCGCGACGTAGCTGTCGAGCTGCTCGACGGGCAGCCACGGCCGAAACACGTGACGGATGAACAGCCAACCGAGCAGCGCCATCGAGAAAGGTTTGACGAGCCAGTTGACCGCAAGCGTCACGCCAATACCACGCCATTGGCTGCCGACCTGCTTCATCGCTGCGAAGTCGATCTTCACGAGCATCGGGATGATCATGATCCAGATCAGCACCCCGACGGGCACGTTGACATGCGCCACTTCCATACGGCCGATCGCCTGAAACACGCGCGGAAGTATCTGCCCAAACACCACACCGGCAACGATACACAGCGCAACCCACAGCGTCAGGTAGCGCTCGAAAAAACCGATCGCCGGGCGCACGGCTGTGCGAACCTCAGTGCTGCTCATTGGCTTCTTCCGCCGGGCGTTCGCCGATCGCGCGCATTTCGCGCTGGATCGCGTTGTGATCGAGAACGTGCAAAGGCAGGTTCACGAACTGGCTCACGCGGTTCATGATCTGTCGATACACCTTGTCGAAGACCTTGCGCTTCTCGTCGTCGGTTCCCTGGAAGGCGGCGGGATCTTCAAATCCCCAATGCGCCGTCACGGGCTTGCCAGGCCAGATCGGACAGACCTCGCCAGCGGCCTGATCGCACACGGTGATGACAAAGTCCATCTGCGGTGCGTCGGGTTTGGCGAACTCGTCCCAGCTCTTGCTGCGCGTCTGGGCCGTGTCATAGCCCAAGGCGTTGCATCGCTCGATCGCAAACGGATTGACCGCGCCGGATGGATGACTGCCCGCGCTGTATGCGCGAAAGCGGCCTTTGCCAAGCACGTTGAAGAGTGCTTCAGCCATGATGCTGCGCGCGCTGTTGCCCGTGCAGAGGATCAGCACGGAATAAGGTTTGTCGCTCATTGGCGGCTCCGGAATGAAATAGCGGTCTCGGACGGAACGCAACAGGCTGCCGTCGATCCGCTCACTGGTAGTGCCTCGATATGGGACTGCCCGTAGACGGGCGCCGATTCGAGCGTTCGAAAGGTTTCCCACGCGACGCCTTGCGGATCGACGGTCCACGCCTTGTCGGACTTCGCATAGCAACACGTGGTGCCGCTCTGGCGTTGCACAGGGAGTGCGGCCGCGGCGAAGCGCGCGTTCATCTCAGCAAGTTCTCCATCGGTTTCGACCTGGATGCCGATGTGGTCGACGCCCGGCTTCGCGCCGCGTTGCGAGATCGCGAAGTTCACGGGCGGATCGGTCAACTCCCACTTGCAATAGTCGCTCTTCGTAACCGTCGGCTCGACGTTGCCGAACATCGCGCTGTAGAAGCGGACGCTGTCCGCAAGGTTCTCGACCGCGACGTGGATGTGCATGCGTTTCATGGCTAGTCTCCGCAGCAGTTGGAAAGGTCGCTGGCGGCGCAGGGGGCGCCGGCACAGCAGTTCTCAGTGAGAAAGCCGATCAGCGTGGTCATCGCATCGAAGTTGGCGGTGTAGATGACGAAGCGCCCCTCCTGTCGCGAACTCACCAGTTCAGCGTGCGTGAGGTCTTTCAGGTGAAACGACAGGCTGGAAGGCGAAATCCCCAACTGCTGCGCGATTTCACCCGCCGCCATACCTTCAGGGCCGGCAATGACGAGCTGGCGAAAGATGGCGAGGCGGGATTCGTGAGCGAGCGCGCCGAGCGCGCGTACGGCATTGATCGTGTCCATGTCGACCACTTTACTCGCTCCATTTCTATATTTCAAGAAATGTTGAAATGATAGTTTGTCAGGGACAGGACTGATCGTTTAGCCGTGGAGCAATCGCAACGCGTGGTCGATTGCGAAATGCGGGCCCAGTTTATAGATGCGCCGGGTATTCGCGCCCGACCGCGCAAGAAATGTTGCAAAATGGACCAAACCACGGGGTGGTATAGATGCCAAATTTACCGGTTTCACTCGATTCGCAAGAGTCGCTTGCCCGCGACCTTGGTGCGGTAGCCCGGATTTCCGCCGTACCGTCCATTCTGCGCATGATTTGTGATGAGACGGGAATGGGATTCGCGGCTGTTGCGCGAGTCACTGACACCAGTTGGACCGCTTGCGCCGTGCAGGACAACGTCGGCTTCGGGTTGAAGCCCGGCGGCCAACTGGAACTCCAGACGACGCTGTGCTTTGAGTCTCGCGCAGCACGCGCGCCTATCATCATCGACAAGTTCAGTGAGGATCCGACCTACCAAGGTCACCACACCCCTGCAATCTACGGCCTGGAAAGCTACATCTCCGTTCCAATCATCTTGCCGAACGGTGAGTATTTCGGAAACCTCTGTGCAATTGACGCCCGGCCGGCGCAAGTCTCGGAGCCACGCATCGTCCGGATGTTTGAGGTCTTCGCCAATCTGATTGCGATGCAACTGGAAAGCGAAAAGCGCCAGTGGTCGACGGAAGCACAACTGATGAGCGAAAGGGAAACGGCCGCGCTGAGAGAGCAGTTCATCGCCGTGCTTGGCCATGACCTGCGAAACCCACTCGCAGCCGTGAATGCAACCGCCGAAATACTGAGCCGTCGTCACGCTGACCCAGACCTGACGAACATGGGGAAGCGCCTTAAAGCGACGGTGTTCCGGATGAGTCGGCTAATCGACGACGTGATGGATTTCGCGCGAATTCGACTCGGGTCAGGGATGAGAGTCGCCATCACGCCTGACGAAGACCTCGCAGTACACCTGCGCGCGGTCGTCGACGAGCTTCGCGCCGCAAATGAATCGCGCATTGTAACCAGCCATCTTGATGTTCGAGCAACCGTCCGTTGCGACACTGGGCGCATCCAGCAGTTGCTATCCAACCTGCTAGCTAACGCTCTTACGCACGGATCGACCGATGCGCCGGTTGTCGTGGAAGCGAGCAGTGACGAGACTCATCTGGTTCTCTCGGTCACCAACGATGGAGAGCCTATTGAGCCGCATTTATTGGCGAAGGTATTCGAGCCATACTGGCGACCTCCGACAAGCGCACCTGGCGGCGGATTAGGCCTCGGTCTCTACATCTGCAAGCAGATCGTTGAAGCACACGCTGGCACGCTCGAGGTGGTTTCCACCGCCGACGCAGGCACCCGTTTTACGGCGCGAATCCCTCTAACGTGAATCGTCGCATTTGACATCGCTGGTTGCCTCGCTCAAAGCAACGTTGTCAAAGCGGCCAGCTACTGAAGCGTAGGCTGTTGAATATCACCTGGAGACGACCATGGCGCTTACCGGCAAGACGATATTCATGTCAGGCGGCAGTCGCGGTATCGGACTTGCCATTGCACTCCGGGCGGCACGTGACGGCGCGAACGTCGTGATTGCAGCGAAGACGGCCGACCCGGACCCGCGGCTAGACGGCACGATACATACGGCAGCCGCCGCCGTGGAAGCTGCCGGCGGAAAGGCGCTACCGCTTGTCGTCGACATTCGCGATGAAGAACGCGTAAAGGCCGCGGTTGCCAAGGCCGTTGACGTGTTCGGCGGCATCGACATACTCGTGAACAATGCTAGCGCCATCCGGCTGACGGGAACGCTGGATACCCCCGTCAAACGGTACGACCTGATGCATGGGGTGAACGGCAGAGGCACGTTTGTCTGTGCTCAGGCCTGCCTGCCTCACCTTCTCGATTCGCCGAATCCACACATCCTTACGCTGTCGCCTCCGCTGGTCACGGACCCCAAGTGGTTCAAGGATTTCCCGGCATACACAATTGCCAAATACACGATGAGCCTGTTCACACTGGCGCTGGCCGGTGAGTTCAAGGACCGTGGCGTCGCCGTCAATTCGCTGTGGCCAAGAACCGCGATTGCGACCGCTGCCGTGCGAAACGAGATTGGCGGCGCAGACATGATTGCTACGTGTCGCAAACCGGAGATAGTTGCCGACGCGGCCTACTTTATCCTGACACGCCCATCCAGGGAGTGCTCGGGAAATTTCTTTCTCGATGACGAAGTACTATTGGCAGCTGGCGTCCGGGACTTCTCTCAATACGACGTCCAGGCTGGAGCCGCATTGCAGGCTGATTTTTTTGTCGATGCCTTGCCTGGCATGCTACCGGCGGACAACATGATAAAGCCCGCCAAGCCCTCATGAGATTCGCTGGTCACGTAGCAATGAGACCGAACGCGACATAGACTTGCGTGAGAAAACCACTAACGCGCAGGAGGCAACGATTCATTTCTCCAGAAGACGGTCCAGTTCTCGACGGTCGTGGGTTGCACTTCACGCAAAGGAACGGGTGAGTCAACGGTCTACGTTATCGGCAACATCTATTCGAGAAATGTTGGATGAAGGTCGATGCGTGTTGCTTGAGGAGGTTCCGCCCAGCCGCCGCTGTTGCCTTATCTACAGCAAAGTGGACGACCGCTGTTTTGTCGTTGTGCAGGACATCGGTAACTGGGCTGTCGTTACCGTTCTGCCACTCTGGATGTGGAACAACGGCGGTTTGTCGGAAAGCTCGCCTCAGGCAACCGAAGCTCGCGAGCTGGCGCTCGAACCACGCTCACGCCGGCCAAAACGAGAAAATTTCGGATATCAGTCGCGACAGCGGACCGGGCTGTTCAGGCGTAGACGATAAGCCCGCCCGGCGCTTGACGACTCTCGCCGACGCGCCCACCCTCCACGTCGCGCGCTCGCTGCCTTCAATGACACATTTCACATTTCGCACAATCCTGCTTGGCGCCCGGTTCTGCGGAGTGCGTTGCCCTCAAGCAGGCGGTGAGCGTGTCATCACATGCGGGCGTGGGCAATCAAAAGCACGTGGCCCGTCCGCATTCGCGAACGGCACATAGTTGCAAGAAGAACCGTCCACCTAGGCGGACAATTCCTTGCGAGACAGCAAAAGCTCTCAGGTATCAGAGCGGTTGAATGTTGGCCGCCTGCTTGCCCTTCGGTCCTTGCTTGACCTCGAAGCTCACCTTTTGCCCCTCCTGAAGAGACTTGAAGCCCTCCGCCTTCACTTCCGAGAAATGCGCAAACAGGTCTTCGCCGCCATCGTCTGGCGTAATGAAGCCAAAGCCCTTCGCATCGTTAAACCACTTCACAGTACCGGTTGCCATGATTGTTTCCAAAATTGAAATAGGCCGCGTTTTGCAGACGCCATCGGCCGCGTCGTAGGTGCGTTCAATGTCCTCAGACGACGGAGTGTCGCGGTCCACCGTCAATCGCGTCCCCATCGTTTGCCAAGGCTTGCCGAGAAAGCACGCCCCGCAAGAATAAACCCTATGCGAACTTGCCGCGCAGCACAATGGGCGTCTTTCCGGACTACCGGATGGCTGAAAAACATTGGCAGTTGACGCCCGGACGCCGTCGCAACGACGACATGTTTGCAGTCAATTGAAATACGACGAGCGAAGCGTTTCCTTCAAAACAGAGGGATCGCCATGAAGGCTATTGAACGTGACTGCGCTTCCAGAGCAACGCTGCGCATGAAATTGCTACACCCCTGCTGCTACTTCATGCACCCGTCGATTTGATTGCAGCGGCACCACACGTGATCTCGCTTCGGGAAAGCGAGTTGGTTTATCTCGTCGAGTCGGAGCAAGGCCAAACCATGTTCGCGATCACGGACAAAGGAAATGCCGCGCTGCGGATACTGGACGCACGTCGAGTCAACGGCGTGGGCCCAAGCCCGACGCGTCCTTATCAAGTCTTGAGATGATGCCGCGCCAACTGGGCCGTACAGCAATCGGCTCAATATCGAATACGGCCAACAGGAGAATCGTTCAACTACTCCACGGACAGAGCGACAACCCGGACCCACTGGGAGTCCCGGTCTTCCGACCGAGACCCCGTCTCTAGCGCTACGCCTGACTGACAGCGGTTTCGACGGCCTTTTTGGTCGTCCTTGTGGCTGCCGCATACGCTGCATCAGCGGCCTGGCTCGCGGCGCCGAAACTCGACTTCCAGAAGGCAACAATCGTGTCGCCTCCCGGCAGCGCATTTTTCGACATGTTGTCGAACCAGGCTTTGGGTTCGAATGAAGGTTGCTTGAAAACCACTTTGGCCGCCTCCTCGAACTCAGCCTGAGTGCTCGAGACAATTTCGGTTACGTGCTTCCAATAGCCCTGCGCCCTTTGAACGCCAGTCTGAAGTTGGCTCGTTTGAACTGCGAAGGCTGCTTGCGGACCCTTGCCAATGACGGGCTGGACAGCGACTTCCTGCACCTCGGCCAGAGTCGCTTTGAGCGTCTGTGTATTGAGTTCAAGCAGCATTTCGAACCCGTGGAGCGCTTTGTTCGCAAGACCGAAGACTGTGTCGACGCTTGCTTTGGTGGCGCTAATCGTTTGTTCCGGTACGAGCGTGGTCATGGCTGACTCCAAAAATAGGGGCATGTCGCCCAATTCACATGCTGCGTTGCAGCAATTCATGAGCCTATCTTAATGATAAATCCCGTGAAGTCAAACATATATTTAGCCGGTCTGGAGCACCAATCCCCCTAGAAGGCTCGCCCTGTATGAATTGTCGCGTGATGGGCCGTCAAACGATTCATTTCTACGGAATTTCCACGTCCGCGTTGCGTCGCAGCAAATTTCAGCGGTCATCTCGGCGGTGGCGATAGGTTGCTGACTTGCACGAGCGCGCTCTGCCCCGATTTCCTGCAGGCAGCTATCTATCCGGATGAATAGGCTCGATGCTCGGGCGAAGGGCTTGCCTTGCCTGAACGAATTCCTAGCCGGTCTCGCAGTTGTGTCCAAACCGAACTCCACACGCCCATCGATTTGATTCGTTGACGATTTCCAATCAAGAAATCACTGAAAATAACTACGTGTGGAAAATTGTCGCGCGATACTCGAGGTGCCCGCCTGGGCTGCTCGCGGGTTCCTCACCTTGGCCCGCTCCAACGGGCTTGCTTTTCCTCCAGTGTCGACGGCCTGTTTTCCACCAGGAGGCAGAAACTATGGACGACTGTACCGTTTGCGCCAGTCTCGAAGGGCGGCCTGCTGACATTGCACGCGCAGAAGGCATGAAGTTGATAGGCATAGGCCAATGCGAAGGCGTAACCGCTATTGAGCATTATCTATGCGAGCAATGCGGTGCTGTCATGGCGCGCCAACTTTGCGGGTGCTCGTCTGAGAAAGTGTGGACGGTCCTTGCTTGACCATTGCCCCGGGACAGCGACATCAACTCGAAGGTTTCGAGTTGCGAGTTCAAGTCCCGCCCTGGGCACCACGTTCGAGTTGTAGCAACGCGTACTCTGGTTCGTCACTCCACGAAGGCAACACTAACGGGTGTCGGCATATCGACCGATTCTCCCGTATCCGACACCATGCCCGTCGTGCGGTCGATGCTGAACACATTCACTTTCCCGCTACGCTGGTTAGCGACCAGCAGCCACTTCCCAGACGGATGAATGGCAAAGCCCCACGGCTTGTCGCCACCCGACGACGCGCGCTGAATCAGCGAAAGCATGCCTGACTCAGGATTCACGCGATAAACGACCAGTTCGTTTTCGCCGCGGTTTTCGACATAGACAAAGCGGCCATCCTGGCTGATCGCAATTTCCGCCCCGCTCTTCACGCCTTGAAACGCCGCATTGCTGACAGGCAACGACTGCACGAGCGTCAGGCGCGCGTTCGTCGCATCCCAGCGCAGCACCATGACTTCCGCCGACAACTCAGTGAGCAGATAAGCGAGCGTGCCATCCGGACCAAACGCGATATGACGAGGGCCACTGCCAGGCGGAACGACGAACGGATGCAGACCAGCGTCGTCGCCGGTCATCAATGCATGCGTCGCGAGGTCAAAGCGATAGATGAACACGCGATCGGCGCCGAGATCGGGAACGAGCACATATCGCCCCGACGGATCGACTACGGCACTGTGCGCGTGCGCGCTCGCCTGTCGTCGATTCGGCCCGGAGCCCGTCTCCTTGATCGTGGACACCCGCGAGCCCAGGCTCCCATCGGAATTGACCGCAATGCTAGACACCGAACCACCACCGAAATTCGCGGCAAGCAAGGTCGTCGCGGACATGTCGAGCCAGAGATTCGTCGTGCCGCTGCCGCCAGCGAGAACCACCTTCATTTTCGTTAGCGCGCCCGATGCCCGGTGTACTGCATAAGCGGTGACGCTGCCTTCTCTGGCGCTGTCGTCATCGACGGCATAAAGCACGGGAAGTCGGGGATGCGCGGCGATCCACGTCGCTTTCGGGCCCTGCGCTACTGTGCCGATCGCACTCAGCTTGCCGGTCGACGTGTCGAAGTGCAGCGCGCGAATCTCGCTATTTTGCGTACCTACATAGACGAGATCCGTTTGCGCATCGCTCGGCCGCGTCGCGGCGCTCTTGCATGCGCTGATCAATCCCGTCAACAACGTCAGCGCGATGAATGCAGCGACGAATCCGTAACGCGTTAGCCTGTCTCTCTGGAGGGACCGAGTCATCAGCGGTTAGCTTGGAGAACAAATGGGCTAAGCGTAGTCGATATGCAATTGGACGTCCTTGCACAAAAATCGGATTCGCTGGTATTTTCCGATCCGATTACTGCGGCACGTAGCAATGCAGACGCTTGCGACTACTGTCGCGCCGCCGCGCGGAACTGGCTCGGTGCCTGCCCCACTTCTCTGCGGAAGAAGCGCGTAAAGTACGCGGCATCAGCGAAGCCAAGCCCGAAAGCAATCTGCTCCACCGACATGTTCCCAAAGATGAGATCGCGCTTAGCCTCGGTGATGATCCGCGCGTGAATCATCTTGGTGGGACTTTGCTCTGTGGCGGAAGCACAGGCTGCGCGAAGTTGAACCAATGACACCGCCATCCTCGATGCATAGTCTTGCAGCGGCAGGTTCTCGCGGTAATGCTGGTCGATCAGTTTGCGGAACCGGTCGACGAGGCGGATATCGTTGCGCGTTGCACTCTCGCTGCCCGTCTGGTCGAGCCGCGCTTCACGCAGCAACATCAGCAGCAGCGTGGTCAGCATTGCTTCCGCACCGACCACATGACCGACCGCGTCGGACTCGACCTCATCCTTGAGGCGCTGCATCAGGCTGTAGAACGCCATTCCCGCGTCGGCGGATTCCGCGAGCGGGATCATCCGCGGCGACGCCCACAACTCGATGAACTCGTGGAGCTTCGCGTTGACTTGCGTCAGATAGGCGACCTCGATCGTCACGACCCATCTGTCGACATCGACTTCGTAGTCGAGGCCGTGAACGCATTCTGTCGGCAACAGCAATGCGCAGGGACCTTCGAACGGCACGCTGCTGCCTTCCAGGTTCATGACGCCGCGCCCGCTACGAACGAATATGACTTGCCCGTAGGCCGGATGCGCGTGAGGTTCTGTTCGCCAACGTCCCCGGTCCGTCACATGTCCCACATGCACCAGCCAGTTCTTTTCTTCAGGGCGTTCAACGTACAAACGGACCTTGGGAACGGTGGCGTGCTTCGCCTTGTCGTTCCACTTGGGTTGAACCTTTGCCATGGCACTGTACGTCATCATGTCTCTCTGACGGTCTGGCTGACTGGGTGTCGGCCGCCATCGTTATTTCAGTATCACAGGACTGGGTCCCTGCGTGATTCACCGTCTCCAGGTTGCTCCACATCTTCGCACACCGTACCGTACGCAGCGACCTGCGATTTACCCCAACGCACGCGCTGCCTCCTTCCAGATATCAGAACGTATGCACCATTCCGAGCGTGATGCCGCGCGTATTGTTGCCGGGCGCAACCGTCACGCCCGTGTACGCCGTGCCGTTCAGCGTGAAGTGCGCCTGGTTCCGGTTCTGGATGAATCCGGCCGATGCGTAAAGCGTCGTGACCTTGGAAAGAAAGTGTTCGTAAGCAAGACCGACTTGCTGCGCGTTGTTTCCTTGACCCGTTCTATCGTGCGCATAACCGTACAGCAGCGCCACCGTGTCGGCGGGACTGATCAGATACGATCCCGATGCTTCGTAGACCTCGCGCTTCGTGCTGTCGTCGGTTTGCCGTTCTGTGTGGTACGCCAGATAGAAGCGCGCCGCGCCTACTCCAACAGACGCACCAGCGTTGAAAATTTTCAGTATCGACGTTCCCGCCGCGTTGGCGGCCTGCTCATAGCCGGCCGCTGCGCGGAACGGTCCGTTCACGTAACGGACAGCCGCGTTATAGAACTGCAATCCGTTCGTGGGCTTTGTCGTCGCATCGCGCATGGCGACCATGAACTGCGCAGTCAGGCCGTAGACGGTCGGCGTGAAGTAGGAGATCGCGTTGTTGACGCGCACCGTCAGGCTGTTGAAGTTGTTCATCGGCGACGCGACGCTCATCACTGCGAGCGGATCGAGTTCGGGGTTCATGAAGATGTATTGAGGCGTGTTTTGAAGCCCAAAACGCATCTCACCGAAGCTACCCGACATGCCGACCCATGCCTGTCGATTGAAGGCGGCGGCCGAATTCGAAGCCGCCCCTGTCACGCCTGAAAAGCCCTGCTCCAGTTGAAAGTTGACGTGCAGGCCACTGCCGATATCCTCGCTGCCTTTCAATCCATATCGGCTCGCAAACAGTCCGCCCGATTCCGCACGCGTCACAGACCCCGTACCCGGATTCTGATACTCGATGCCATTGTCGATCACGCCGTACAACGTGACCGACGATTGCGCGTGTGCAATGTTGACGGCGCATACACTCGCGACGCCCGATGCGATAACGATCAGCTTCTTCATTTCGTCTCCGAACAGTCTCTGCTTTTTCTGGAACCAGCCGGATCGTCGTGAATGCATAACTCACGACGAAGCCATGCATGTGGTTCCGTTGATTAAATTCGTAGAGCTGATTGCGTCGCGTGCGCGGCTGCGCGGCGAGACGACGGGGATACGCGGCGTGGCGTGTGTCCGGGTCGTAGGGAAGCGGGAGAAGGTGCAAGGTGTGAGCGAATGCTCATCGACTGCTCAATTGGGGCGACCTTGCCGGGCAATCGCGTCTCCTGTTGACTTCGCTCGCCGACAACCGGAAGAAGACTCCAGCCGCCGGACGCATTGTCTTGTGAGAGCAAGAATAGGTGTGGCCCGCTCGCGCGTCCCTACACAAAAGTCAGATTCACTGGCATTTTTTATCAGCGAACGATCGACGACGATTCGAGACGACCACTCGACTGCGCTTCAACACACCACACAAAAATGCCAGCGAATCTGATTTTTGTGTAAAGGCAAACGTCGAGGCATTCAATAGTATTTCTTCCCACCGCGACACCCTTTTCCGTGTTGATTCGTTCAACCACACGTCGGCGGTGCGGCCGGACCGGGAGCCCGAAAGCGGCCACGCTTGATGGTCCAGACGGCTTCTCACAACTACGCCCCGAGCATCTTGCTCCTTGTTCGTCCTCCAGCAAGCTGGACAAAGCGGGGTTGATAACAAATGCACATTGGACGGAGACATGAAAAACATATCGGTAGCTTTGCGCACATCGCTTCTCGGCGCGGCAATGCTCTGTTGCTTGAGCGAACCCACGTACGCGGAGGTCTACACCGCGCCCGCCGTTTCAGCGCCGCAGGATGCGCCGCAAAAGCCACAGACACAAACGAACACCGCTGCGCCTCTCACTGCGCCGAGTCTGAAGTCGGGCGAGGAACCCGGCGAGCCGCCTGTGTCATGGAACGATACATATATCGGCTACCGCTACGGCAACGACTTCCACTATCCGGGCATGAGCGCCAAGATCGTGCAGAACATCGGCTCGCTCACAACAACGGGCGGCTTCCGGTTCGGCAGCTACGCGTTCAATGTCGATTACCTCGTCTCCAACGCTGCGAATCCTGAAGCGGGCGGTCCGTCGTCAGGTGGCGCACAAGAGGTGTATAGCATCGGCCGCGTCGAACTGAGCGCAGGCAAGATTCTTGGACGGCGCGTGGGCATCGGCATCATCCGCGACGTGGGTTTCACCGGCGGTTATGAGTTCGGCGCGAAGAACGACGCTTACGCGGAGCGCGCGCGGATGCTCGTATTCGGTCCGACCATCGAATTCGCCTTGCCGCGCGGCTTCCTGAATCTGACGGCAGGTGCGCGAACCGAGAGCAATCACAACGGCATTACCGGCGTGGACGTGCATTTTCATACGGCGTGGCACATCGAGAGTTCGTGGCTCTTTCCGTTCAGGGCCGGTCCCGTTCCATTCATTTTCCGCGGCTTCGCCAGTGTGACGGGGCCGAAAGGCAAGGACGGCTTCGGCGTCGAGACAACCACCGAGTTCCTCACGCGCGTCTCGCTGCTCGCAGATCTCGGCTCGTTCGCCGGTCATCCTCGCGCGGTCTACGCTGGTGTCGGCTATGAGTATTGGCATCACATGTACGGCACGCCGACCAGCGAAACAGTCGGCACCATCACGTCCGCACCAATGCTCATGGCAGAAATTCACTTCTGATCGGCGGCGTGACTGAGTGCGATGATTGGCGACCCGTCAAGCGGGTTGCCAATCGTCGTTTGTGCGCTCGTTATAGCAATTACGTCCGCTATTAAAGCGGTCTCCATCGCACCACATTACTCCCGACGACCGTCCAATCGAAAGCGCGGCAACTGCCGCGCTTTGCACGTCTGGGCGATAAGAAAAACTGGGCGCGATATGGCGAATTCGAATTCGCCCTGCACTCAATTTATCCGGCATCCAGCCGATAAACCTTGCAGAGCCCTAACGATTCCAACCGCAAACCAATGAGAATTTCCACCCGACTGATCGTGCTGGTCACCGTGGCACTACTGGGCATAGCCTGTGTCGTCGCCGTGTCGCTTCATGCGTTGAGCAATGCGCTGATTGCCAACCGCCAGGCCGAAGCGGTCAATCTTCTGACGAAAGCAGAACACATGATCCAGTCATACCGCGCGCTCGAAGCAAGCGGCAAGATGACGCGAGACGAAGCGCAGGCGGCTGCGAAACGCACATTGAATGCGCTCAACGCCGACAAGAAGAGCTACTACTGGGTGATGAATCCAAACGGCCTGATGCTCGTGCATCCCGTCGACGAGTTGATCGGCAGGCGCATGGTCGGGAAAGGCGCGTTGCCGGGCGAAACGGATCTGGACGCTTACCGGCGTGGTTTGTCGAACAGTCACTACGCACTCGTCGACGTGCTGATCCAGCGCTCGCAGAACGGCAAGTACGAGGCGAAGCTGCAAGGCGTCGTCGCGGTTCCCGAATGGGAATGGTGGATCGGCACCGGCTTTTTCTACGACGACATCGACGCTGCCTTCTGGCGTACCGCCACCCGCCTGCTCGCGATTTCGGCGGCGATTCTCGCGGTGGTGTGCCTGATGGCGTGGTACATGACGAAGAGCATTCGCAAGACGCTCGGCGGCGAACCTGCGGACGCCGCCGCATTCGCCGCGCAGATCGCGGCAGGCAATCTGGCCGCTGAGATCGATCTCGCATCGGCGGATCGCGGCAGCCTGATGTTCGCGCTGCACGAGATGAAGCTCAAATTGCGCGAACTCGTGCGCGACATCCAGCTCACCAGCGAATCCATCGCAACGGGATCGAGTGAAATCTCGCAAGGCAACACCGACCTGTCGCAACGAACGGAGGAGCAGGCGGCATCGCTGCAGGAAACGGCCGCGAGCATGGAGCAACTGACGACGACCGTGCAGCACAACGCCGACAACGCGCGCCAGGCCAGCCAGCTTGCCGTGCAGGCGTCGGCGGCGAGCAAGAGCGGCGGCGAAGCGGTCGACCAGGTGGTCGGCACGATGCAGGGCATCGTCGAACAGTCGCGCAAGATTGGCGACATCATCGGCGTGATCGAAGGCATTGCGTTTCAAACCAACATTCTCGCGTTGAACGCGGCCGTCGAGGCAGCGCGCGCCGGCGAGGAAGGCCGTGGCTTCGCGGTCGTCGCGGGCGAAGTGCGCTCGCTTGCGCAACGCAGCGCATCGGCGGCGAAGGACATCAAGGCGCTGATCCAGGCATCGCTTGTGCGTGTCGACGAAGGCACCGGTCAGGTTGCCGACGCGGGCGAACGGATGCGCGAAATCCTTCAATCGATTGCACGCGTGAGCGACATCATGGGCGAGATCGCAGCGGCATCGACCGAACAGAGCACGGGCATCGAGCAGGTCAACCGTGCTGTCTCGCAGATGGATGAAGTCACACAACAGAATGCCGCGCTGGTCGAACAGGCTGCGGCGGCGGCTGCATCTCTCGACGATCAGGCTGCACGCCTGCGCGCTTCCGTTAAGCAGTTCCGACTCGCCTGAGTCAAGCGCAAGCACGTCGGTTAGCAAATGCAAAAAGGCGCTGTGCAAAAACACAGCGCCCTTTTTCATATCGATGCAATCAACCGGTCAGGGATTCGGAATGTACATCGGCATCGCTTCTTCCCACAGCGTGTCGGTGATGGCGTGCTGATCGCTGCCGTCGGCGTTCATCACCCAGTTCTGTCCGTCAGGCTGGAAGCTGTTGTCGTATAGCGCGAGTTCGTCCCTGAAACCATACGTGCCCGAGCTATACGCGATACGCCCATCCCACGTCCACACAGCGTGCCCCTGGTTCGAGCCGTCGTCGGTCAGGCGGCTCAGTCCCGTGCCATCCGGCTTGATGGTGAACACGTCATAGTTAAACTTGTTTGGATCGGTCGGGTTGATCTGTTTGCGCGTGAAGACGATCTTCGTGCCGTCCGGCGACCAGCCCGGCAGGTTGTCCGCTTCCGTGGTCAGGACCGTCGTGGTGCGCGTATCCAGATCGAGAATGCGCAGACCCTGCACCTTCTGGCTCCATACGCGATAAACGATCTTCTTGCCGTCCGGCGAGTAGCTCGGAAAACCTGCGTTGATCGAGCCGTCCGTCAGGATTTCCGGATGTCCGCTCATGCTGCCGTCGGCCTTGATCCGCGCGATACGGCCCGGACCCGCGCCACGTGTGAAGAACCAGTCACCCACGCCAAACGCGACCCATTGACGGTCCGGCGACCACGTCGGCTGGAATGCGCCTGCGAGGCCCTTCTTCACCATGTCCGGATCGAGTCCGCTCGTCGACGGATCGTAGATGCGCGTATAGCCGGAGAAATCGGGGTTGATGATGGCAATCGACGAATTGATCGCCTTTTCCGTGTACACCAGTTTCTTGCGATCCGCCGACAGCTGCGGGAACACGTCGATGTACTTGTAGTTCCATGCGCGGTCGAAGCTGAAGAGCGGCGTTCCATTCGCGTGCGCCGGGCGGAACGTCACTTTCTCATAGACCATCTTGCTGCCGTCCGCCGAATAGCGCGGCGAGCGGATACCTGTACCCGCTGTCGAGCGGAACGTGCCCGCCGTCGTGTAGATGCCTTCCGTGTCGCCGCCCTTGACGTGATAGGCAACGTTCGTCGCGCTCACGTATTGCGGAAACACCTTCAGGCCCGGCGTCGATGTCAACGTCGTTCTGCCAAGGCTCGATACATCCACCGACACCAGTTGCGAACTAACCGAGTTGATCCCCTCGGGACGATGCGCGCCCCACGTCGACTCGACGGGTGTTTCATAGAACACGACCTGCTTGCCATCCTGCGACCACGACGGCGAGCCTTCATCGAAACCCGGATTGCCCGCGATCTTCTTCCATCCGGAGCCATCGGGCCGGATCAGATAGATGCTGCTTTCCTGCGTGCGCTCCCAGCCGACGGGCAGGTTATGACCGCGCCAGTCGGAGCCGATATCCGACGACAACGCGAGCCACTTGCCGTCCGGTGACCACGAAGGCCGGAAGTAGCTATGCGGCTTGCCCGGATCGAACGCGATCGACCCCGTGACATTCTTCAGCGCGCCCGTCGCGATGTTCAGCGTCCACACGTTGGTCGTGCCGAAACCCGCCTCGCCCCTGCGCGACGAAACGAATGCAATGAGGTTCGGATCGGTCGGCGAAATGACGGCGGCATCGTCTACGGCGATGTGATCGGTGAGCCGTTGCAAGCCCGTCCCGTCGATCTTCACGCGATACAGATTCGACTGGCCAAGCCCATCGCGCTCCGACGTGAAGACGATCCACTGGCCATTCTTCGAAAAGGAAGCGTGATAGTCGAAGCCATCGGTTGCGATCAGGCGGTGCTCGCCTGAACCGTCTGCATTCGAGACATACAACTCGGACGTCACAGGTCCGATACGGTTGAGCAACAGGTCCCCGTTCTGCGCTGCACCGGCTACGGCCGGTATCACGATGCAAACGCCCCCTGCTGCAATGCATGCCAATAGTTTCTTCAATGACGAAGTCAAATACACAGCGAAATGCCTCCAGTTGATTATGCGTCAGAGAGCGGACCGAATTGTCCGACCGCTCCTGCGTCTCCATTGTCTTGAGCGCTTTGTGTTTCTGTCTCTTACTGCTTCTTCCTGTATGTCGTCACTGTGACGCGTCGCTGTCAGCCCAGACTGCCTGTGACGTCATCGAACAGTTCGTCTACCGTCAGCCGATGCGGAATGATCTTCTGATCGAGCGCCCAATCGATGGCCAGCTGGATGCCCTTGCGGTTCGCCTCCAGCCCGATAGGCGGAAACACGTTGGGCACGCCGCCTTCCGTCAGCGCGCGGCTTTCGACGATCATCCGGTACAACTCGCGAACCACGTCAGGGTGCTTCTTCGAAAGGTCCTCATGCACGACGAACATGTGATTGATGGGGACCACGCCTTCACGCGCGAACCAGTCTTTCGCGGCAGCCTGCGCATCGGGAACGAGCGTGCGCACGCGTGGGTCTTTCGGCATGTCTTCGCCGAGCAACGCAGCGCTCAGTTCGCCGTCGAGCATCATCTGCGGGATCGACGAGCCCGCCGGCAAGCGCTCGCAATTGTTCGGATCGCGATACTCGGCGAGATGGCCGTCGCCGAGTGTCATCCACGTCACCTTGTCGAGATCGACACCGTATTCGTGGCGCAGAATGCCGCGAATCCACAGCGCCGTCGTCTGCGTATAGGTGCGCACGCCGACCTTCTTGCCTTCGATATCCTTTGGATTCAAATGGCCAAAGTCGATATTGAAGCCCGCGCAATGATGCTGGAAGCGGCCCGAGATCGGCGCCGGCAGCAGCACATAGGGCTTGCCATACGCCTTGGCCTGCAGGAACGTGACGATCGCCAGTTCACCCGCATCGAACTTGTTCTCGCGCACCATCGCCTTGAAGCCGTTATGCGCGGGCGTCGGTCCGCAGAAGTCGAGATTGACGAGGTCCGATGCAACCCGTCCGTCCTTCATCGCCTTCGTCACGGGATAAGTGGCGAGATTGGTGCGCAGCGTCGGCACCTCAGTGAGAGTGGTAGTCATGGATCTCCGTCCTTATGCTTGAATGAATTGCAGTCTGACCTCGACTACGTGTTCGGCTCCGTTCATTCAATACCCCGCCATCTCGCGCGCCATGCCGACGACGCCATAGCTCTTCAGCGGCGCCGACATCAGGAAGCGGTAACCTTCTTCCAGCAACCGCTTGTGATTCTTCGCGTTCACATGCGGATTGCCGACGACGACATTGTGCTTATGGCAAATCGAAACGATCTGCCGCATCGCATCGGCTACGACGGGGTGCTCGTAGTCGCGCGGATAGCCGAGTTGCTGACTCAGATCGCCTTCGCCGATCAGAATGAAACCAATGCCGGGCACATTCGACAGAATGTCGTCGAGGTTTTCGATCGCCTCGGTGCTCTCGCACATCAATCCGACGAGGATTTCCCCATGCGGCGCCAAAGGCCACACATCGGCCTTCTTGTAGTAGTCGGCCATGCTCAAGCCCCAGTAGCGCGCGGCCGTTGCCGGGCCGTCGCCGCGTATGCCTTTCGGCTCGTACAGCGGAGCATTGTTGGGTCGCGCGTAGCGGCACGACGCGACGGCGTTATAGGCCTGCTCGACTGTCGACACATGTGGCCACACCACGCCATACGCGCCGCGATCGAGCACCTGCTTCGCAAACGCCTGATTCATTTCGGCGCCGTTGGCGGGAATACGGGCGATCGGCGTCACGCGTGGCGCGACCGAGCCGGATTCGACGATCTGCTTGCGGCTGAGCATGTATTGCAACGCGTCGCCGAGTGCCGACACGTCGTACGGGTTGTGCTCCATTTCGAAGACGATGCCGTCATACGGCGCGTCGCTCATCTCGATGGCCGACTGTTTGTCCAGTTTGGAAAACGCGGCAAACGCGGGCTTGCCGGATTCGAAAGCGCGAATGATGCTGTTCAGGCGCGAATCGCTCATGGTCTTTACTCTCTTTTGAATTGGGTCAATGCGATAAACGATGACGATCAGTCAGCGGCTTTCCAGTACATGAAGCCCATGCCTTCGCCGGTTCCCGCGGGTGTGCGCCAGCACGGCACGTAGTCGACCAGCGTCATCTCCGCGCCCGTTTCCTGCACGGCCTTCATCACGCTCACATAGAGTTTGATTTCCGAGGTGCCCGACTGATACGAGCGGTCGTCCACGGCAGCGAGACCGTCGTAGTCGTACTCGGCCAGCATCTTCATGATGCGGTGATCGAACTCTTCGTCATTGACGAAGTGCGACAGTCCACCCGACGCGAAAATGCCGACGCGCACATCCTCGGGCCATGCGGTAATCGCGTCGCGCAACACGCGTCCGAACTCGATGCAGCGCGACATCGACGGCTGCGTCGGCGGATAGAAGCAGTTCATGATGACGGGCACATGCGGCGGCGGATCGTCGCTCATGATCTGGTGATACACGAAGCTGTACGCATGCGGCACCACGGGATACTCAGGCAGCGGCTTCATCCACACGTTGTCGGGCCATGCGAACAGATCGGTCAGATCGAAGTCTTCTTTCTGGAAATGGTCGATCAGATACGTGGCGAGTTGCGGATGACACTTGTGTGTGACGTGATGGTCCGGTGCGTACACGGAACGTTGCGGCGGACCGTTGTGTACTTCCTCGCCGCTGTAGATCGCAATCGACGGCGAGAAGTCAGTGAAGATTTCCTTTTGATCCTTGCCCAGAATGATCGCGACATCGATCTTCGCGTCGCGGTATGCCGCCGCCATTTCGTCGAGCGCGGCACGGCAGCGCGCGGCGCGCGCGGTGCGTTCTTCCAGCGTCAGATACTTCTCGAACGCGGCTTCGCGGTGCGCTTCCAGTTCGGGATATGTCCACGTCCGGTTGCGATACCACAGTTCCGGATTGTTGCGATCGCGCTCGCCGTTCTTGAGCCAGTCTTCCGGTGCCTGGCCCAGCATGCCGCTATGCGGCACTGCCATCCCGAATACGATCTTCGCCATATATGGTTTCTCAATGATTGAACAGGTTCTTCAGGGCCGGGTCCCGGCCATGCTGTGTTTTTGCGTGGCTAACCAGGCCAGTCAGGCTTGCCGCAGCGAACCGTGCGACCCGGTGACCTTGGGCGCCCATTCGGGGCGGTACAGAATCAGCGTGGCCGTCGCGCCTATCAGCAGGAAGCCGAGGATCACCATCATCGGTAGGTCATAACTTCCGCTGACATGCAGCAGCCATCCCGACAGGCTCGCCGCGATGCCGCCCGCGAGACTCGTGGCAACCTGCTGCACGCCCGTGACGAGGCCGATGGCCTGCTTCGGAATCAGCGTCAGGCGCGACAGCACGAGGTTGTTCGCGGTGACAAAGCCAAGCAGCGAGAGCGACAGCACGTTCCAGAACAGCGCCATTTCGACGGTATGCGCATACGCGCCGAGCAACACCGTGCATCCGCCGATAAAGCCCGCCACCGTGAATGCCTTGCGCACGCGAATCGGATTGCGCCCTCGCGCGATGACGCGGTCTGCGGCCCATCCGGCGAGCGCCGCGACGATAGCGATGCCCGCGAAGCTGAAGAACGTGAACAGCCCGGAGCGCGAGATCGACAGGTTGCGTTGCTCGACCAGATAGGCGGGCATCCACGTCATGCAGTAGAACGTGAAATAGCCGTAGCAGAAGTTGGTGATCATGCCGCCCCACACGACGGGGCTCGCCAGGATGCTCGCGAGGCTCACGGTGCGGGCGCTGCGATTGCTCGCCGTGAGTTCGGCCTTCGACGGCAGATCGTTGCGCACCACCAGCAGCCAGGGCGCGAGCCAGATCAATCCGACAAGGCCCGTCGCGATGAACATGACCTGCCACGAGTAGTTGACGATGAACCAGGCTCCGACGGGCGCGCCGAGCGCCGGGCCGAACTTGTTGCCCATTGCCAGGATGCCGACCGCGAGGCCGTTCTGGCTTTCGTCGAAGTTGTTGCGAATCCAGCGGTAGCTCGCGGGAATCACGATGGCTTCCGCCATGCCGATGATCAGACGCATCACGACGAGACTCGCGAGCGCCGTCACCGCGCCCATCAGCGCCGTCGCGATGCACCACAACGCGAAGCTGATCGCGTACGGCCACTTCACGCCATAGCGGTCGGCGACCCAGCCCATCGGCACCTGGAACAGACCGTACGACCAGAAGAAGGCCGAGTTGATCCAGCCGCGATCGATATCCGTCAGCGCGAAATGCCGGATGAAGCCCGCGTCGGCCAGCGTCGAAGAAATGCTGGTGCGATCGATAAAGGAAACCAACACGCCGATCGCAAGGAGCGCGAGTGTCGCCCAACGGCTCGCGATGCCTGGTCGCCCAGATTTGTTTGTCTCCATCTTTAGCTTCTCTTCAGTTTTGTTTGGATGCTGCGTGCCGCTGGCGTCTTGTGCGGTTCGAGTCGCCCGCTGACGTCAGGCCAGCGTCGGATACAGCTTTTGCGCGGTCTTGCCGAAGATCCATACACGATCTTCGTCGCTCAGGCTCGCGAGACCTGTCTGAGCGGTCGCGAGAATCTCGGCGAGCGTTCCCGGCGACGTGGGGAAGTTCGAGCCCCAAGCCATCCGTTGCGCGCCGAAGGCCTCGACCACGCGCGGAAAGAACGTCTCGGCGCTCGCCTTTTCCTTCTTCACGTCGCCGAAAATGCGCGGCGTGAGCTTCAGGTAGATGTTATCGAGTGATGCCAGCTCGAACAGGCTTTGAGCGTTCGCGTAAGGCGAGCCATCGGCGACTTCGGGGCGGCCCAGGTGATCGAGGATGATCGGCACAGTCGGGAAGCGCCGCGCGAGCGCGGTCACCTGCGGCAGTCCGATCGGGCCCGTCTGGATGCACATCGGCAGGGCGAGTTCCGCGCACAGTTCCCATGCCGGGAACGAACGCGGATCGTCGAGTTCGCTCGGGTCGAACTCCTTCGTGCTGCCGCCCGTGAAGAGACGCAGGCCCGCGAGACCGCGTCCGACCCATTCGCGGATACGTTTCGGCGCATCCTCTTGCAGCACATCCACCGAGCCGACCGCCACGAGACGATCCGCATATTGCGCGCAGCCGTCGACCACGTAGCTGTTATCGAAGCCGTAAGTGGTCGACGAATGGACCACGGCGGCCTTCGCGACGCCGGCGTCGTCCATCGCGGCGATCAGCGTCTCGACGGTCGTCGGGCGCTCCTTCGACCATTCGGAGCGCTTGCCGAACAGCGGCGCGGGCGGATAAGCGCCTTCGTCGTCGGAAATGATGTGCGGGTGGATATCAACGATTGAAGTCATGAGTGTCTCTGTGTCTGTCGTCGTGCTTGCGTGCTTATTTGCGTCGTCATTTGCCGCGCGCCTTGAGCCGCGCATCGAGGCGCGGGTAGACGCGTCGCGCGTTGCCTTCGAAAATCTTGTAGCGGTCTTCGTCGGTCAATGCCGCGCAGCCGTCGATGTAGCGCTTCGTGTCGTCGAAGTACTGGCCCGTTAGCGGGTCTTTGCCACGCACCGCGCCGATCATCTCCGAGCCGAACAGCACGTTGTCCGACGGCACGACCTTGGTCAGCAGCTCGACGCCCGGCTGGTGATACACGCACGAGTCGAAGAAGATGTTGTTCAGCAGACCTTCGAGCGGACGCTCGCGCATTTCCAGCGACATGCCGCGATAACGCCCCCAGTGATAAGGCACCGCGCCGCCGCCGTGCGGAATCACGAGGCGCAGCGTCGGGAAGTCTTTGAACAGGTCGCCTTGCAGCAATTGCATGAACACCGACGTATCGGCATTCAGATAATGCGCGCCTGTACCGTGAAAGCACGGATTGCACGACGCTGCGACGTGAATCATCGCGGGCACGTCGAGGTCGACGAGTGCTTCATACAGCGGATACCATTCGCGGTCGGTCATCGGCTTGCCAGTCCAGTAACCGCCCGTCGGATCGGGGTTCAGATTGCAGCCGACAAAACCGAGTTGCTCGACACAGCGCCGCAATTCCTTGATCGAATTGGCAGGCGCCGCGCCCGGCGATTGCGGCAACTGGCACACGGGCGCGAAGTTGTCCGGATACAGTTCCGTCACGCGATACACGAGATCGTTCGATACTTCCGCCCATTCGAGGCTCGTGCGCTCGTTACCCAGATGGTGGCTCATCAAACCGGCGATCGGCGAGAACAGCGTGAGGTCGCTGCCGCGCTCGCGTTGCAGCTTGAGCTGGCCGTTGCCGATCGCTTCGCGGATTTCGTCGTCGCTCACCCGTGCGCCATCGCGCGAAGGTGCATTGGCCGGGTCGTTCGCGAACTCGACCTGTTTGGCGCGCCAGGCGCGAAACGATGCGGGAACGGTCGTGAAGTGACCGTGGCAATCGATAATCATGTTGTCTCCGTTCTTTTCGATCAGCGCGCTTGTGGATCGACGAAGAGTTCGCCAATCGACATGCGGCGCGGCGTCAACCCTTGCTTGAACGCGGTGGCTTCCAGCGTTTCGATCGTCTTGAGGTTTTCCTGCAGACCGTACGGCAGCGGATCGTGTCCGACGATCTTGCGCAGTTCGAGATACTTCTTGTCGCTTGCGCTCGTCGCTTCACCCGCGTCGAGCCGCGCCAGCCAGTCTTTCTTCGCCTGCGCGAACGCGTCGAAGATCGACTTCGCGATCCACGGATGCTCGGCCAGCACCGAATCCTTCACGACGATCGTGCCGTGCATCGGATACACGCCCGTGCGCTTGTAGTAATCGGCTTCGAGCGCGGCTGCGTTGGGCAGCAGGTCCGGATAGTCCGCGTCGACTTCCTTCCAGCCGCCTGTCGGCGCGCCCGTACGGCCGATACCCGCAGCAGCCGCGAAGCCCGCCGACAGTTCACCCTTCTCCATCATTTCCGCCAGCGAACTGCCGGCGGGCGCATGAATCACATTCGACGGCAGCTTGAGTTGCGTGACGTGTTCTTCGTCGTCGACCACCCACGTCACCTTCGACGAATCGAGGCCGAACTCGTCGATCAGCACCTGACGCGTCCACACGCCCGTCGTCACCGAATAGGCGCGCACGCCGACCTTCTTGCCTTCGAGGTCCTTCGGCTCCTTGATCCCGGCATCCGGACGCACCAGCAGCCCGCCGTGATGAAAGCGGCGCACGACGAAGATCGGCAATCCGACGAAGGGCGCGCCATACGCACGGGCGATGATGTAAGTCGTCGGCGCCAGCTCGCACACGTCGAACTCGACATCGCGCACCATCCGGCGAAACGCGCCGATTTGCGGCTGAACGGTGATGAACTCGGCATCCACGCCTTCGATGGGAATGGAGCCGTTGCGGATAGCCGATGTATGCGGATGCTCAGCGATGGCGATCTTGAGCGGCACTTTTCTGGTCAACATCCTCTCCTTGAGTGGTTCGTCGCCGGCGACGGGATCAGCGCCTGGCGTATCGTCTCGATGGGTTGAGAATATTTGACGGGGTCTGCCGTGTCCCTACACAAAACGCAGATTCAATGGCACTTTTGTCGATGCCGCGCGGACGCCAGGTGATGTTCAGCGGGACTTTTGTGCGCTGACACAAAACCGGTTTATCCTTGCACCCTCAGGCCGCAGCACAAAAACGCGGTCGCCACGGGAGCATTCATGACTATCGATCAAACCGTCGTCGCCGCGTTCACGCCCACCGGCAAGGTGCGCGCGTCGATCAATCTCGGCAACCCGATTCTCGCCAACAAGAACGCTGAAACGGGCGAGCCGTTCGGCGTATCCGTCGATCTGGCGCGCGCGTTCGCCGCAAAGCTCGGCGTCGAACTGGAACTGGTCGTGTTCGATGCAGCGGGTAAATCGGTTCAGGCGGTCAGCGAGGAGCGCGCGGATTTTGGCTTCTTCGCCGTCGATCCGTTGCGCGGCGAAACGATTGCGTTCACGGCGCCGTATGTGTTGATCGAAGGCTTCTATCTCGTGCGCGACGACTCGCCCGTGAAGACGAATGCCGATGTCGATCATGCGCACAACCGCGTCGCCGTCGGCAAGGGCAGCGCGTATGACCTGTTCCTGACGCGCGAATTGAAGGCCGCGGAGATCGTGCGCGCGCCGACGTCACCCGCTGTCGTACAGACGTTCCTCGAACAGAATCTCGAAGTCGCTGCGGGCGTGAAGCAGCAGCTCGAAGCCGATGCGAAGAAGGCCAGCGGACTTCGGCTGCTCGACGAACGGTTCATGGTGATCCAGCAGGCAATGGGTACGCCGAAGAGCCGTGGGCAAGCGGCGGCGGCAGCGTTGCATGCGTTTGTCGAAGAGATGAAGGCTTCCGGGTTTGTCGCCGACGCGCTGGCGCGACATGGGATCGCGGGAGCGTCGGTCGCTCCGAAGGCGTAAAGGTTGCGCGCCCTGCGCGCTCCAACCAGCTTTGCATAGAAACGGCCCGAGGCGGCCGTCACGTCCAGTCAGCCCTCCGCCGGCATTGCCGACATGTTCGATCCGATGCAACGAGTTCATCGGCAAACACGTACGTCAATTGGCCGGCACCTCCCTACTATCGATTCCAGTCGCCGCACGGTGTCGTTGACAGCGTGCCGGCATTGCCATCCCGGCTTTCGCACATGTTCGCCCTTCAGGACGACTGGAATCATCATGCGCAATACGTTTGTCTCCACCTTGCTCGCCGCGTCGATTGTTTTGACGGGCGCGGCGCATCACGCCCACGCTGCCACCAATGACGACTATCTGCCGACGACATCGGCGGCCATCTCGACCGCAACCGCAAAAATCGTCGACGGCAAGGTCGACGTGAACGGCGTGCGTTACCACTACCTTCTGGCGCAGGGCGACAAGAAAGGCACGCCCGTCGTGCTGTTGCACGGTTGGGGCTCCACGTCGTACATGTGGCGCTACGTGATGCCGCAACTCGTCGCGCGCGGCTATACGGTGCTCGCGCCGGATCTACGCGGCCTTGGCGATACGTCGAAGCCCGCAACAGGCTACGACAAGGCGAACGTCGCCGAGGACATCCGCGCGCTCGTCGCAAAACTCAACCTTGGTCCGCAGGTCAACGTCGTCGGCCACGACATGGGCGGGATGGTCGCTTATGCGTATGCGGCGCAGCATCCTGACGAAGTTCGCACGCTCGCGATTCTCGACGTGCCGCTGCCCGGCATCGAGCCGTGGGATCAACTCGTGCAGACGCCGCGCACGTGGCACTTCCGTTTTTATTCGGTGCAGGATGTGCCCGAGATGCTGATCGCCGGACACGAACTCGAATACCTGAAGTGGTTTCACAATTCGGAAGCGGTGAATGCCCGCGCGTTCACGAACGAAGTCGAAGAAACCTATGCCCGCGAATACGCGATGCCGGGCGCACTGCGCGCGGGCTTCGAGTACTACCGCGCGTTTCCGCAAGACGTGAAGGCCAATCAGGCATTTTCCGCGACGAAGCTGACGATGCCGGTGCTTGGCATCGGCGGTGCGGGGAGCTTCGGGCCGATCATCGGCGATCATTTGCGGCATGTCGCCACGAATGTCGAGGCGATCAATGTCCAGGGCTCGGGCCATTGGGTCGCCGAAGAGCAACCTGCCGTCGTGACGGGCGCGTTGCTGCGGTTTCTGCCGCCTGGGCGTTGAATGTCGAGGCGCCTTGCCTGCACTCGTCGCACCACGCGCCCACCGGCCACCGGCGCAAAAAGGGCCGCTGTTAATATGGCCGCTGACGGACTGCATTCGATCAGTCCGCCCCACAAGCCAAGAACGTCGACAAGGTCCGGCAGCATGCGCATCGATCCGTACAGCCTGGAGCTGTTCATATCCGTCGTGCAGGAAGGCTCCATCGCTCGGGCGGCCAGCCGCAATCACATCGCTCCTTCGGCGCTGAGCAGACGCATTGCGGATCTCGAATCCGCAATGGGCCTTCCTTTGCTGATCCGCTCGCCCGCTGGCGTCGAGTTGACCGAGGCGGGCCGCCACGCATTCTCGCGTGCGGTATCGGTCCATGACGAGTTGCAGTCGCTCGCGCGCGAGGTTCAATCGCTCAGCGGCCAGGTCGCCGGTGTCGTGCGTCTGTATGCGAACGCGTCCGCGATCGTCGGCTTTTTGCCCGAGCGTCTGAAAGCATTTCAGGCCCGCTACCCGCTCGTACAGATCGCGTTGACCGAGCAGATCAGCGACGAAGTGATTCGCGCGTGCGTGGACGATCGCGCAGACGTGGGCATCTCGGCGAGCAGCAAGATACCGGGAGGCCTGGATTCATGGCACTTCGCCGATGATCCGCTGATGGTCGTGCTCCCGCTCGATCATGAACTCGCCGCCCTCGATGCGCCGACATTCAGCGACGTCATCCGTTTCCCGCTCGTCGCGCTGCAGGCGGGCGGCTCACTCGATCAGACTCTGAAGGAGCGTGCCGATGCGGTTCGGTCGCCGCTCAATCTGTCCGTGACGGTCAACAGTTTCGATGCGCAATGCCGGATGGTCGAAGCGGGACTCGGCATCGGCATCGTCCCGACGAGCGCCGCGTCCGCTTTCGCCGGATCGCGCGGCTTCGTGCGCCGGCCGCTCGATGAAACGTGGGCGCGTAACCGCAGCCTGCGGGTTCACGCGCTCAAAAAATCGTCACGCCTTAAAGCCGTGCAGGCGTTGATCGATTCACTCTCTCAGGCTGAGGGTTAACGAGGACATCGCGATTTGCGATGTCCCCTTTGCCGATCGAGCACTTCGTGATCGACGCCGTCGCCGTCTAGATTTCCCGTTGAAGGAGAAATCAGATGGCAAAACTGGATTTGACGGGCCGGATACTGTTTCTTTGCGACGATCCTGAACGGATCGAACGGCAACTCGACGGCTCCGATCTGACGCAGGCGGCGGCGGGAACGTTGAGAGACGACGTATCGACGGACGAGATCACGCCGATGAGCGTGCTGACCCGCTTCGACGAGCGTCTCGGCCGCTTTCCTTACGTCGGGTTCCGCACGGGAAATCGCAATCCGATCGGCCCGGACGCCATCCGCACTGGCGGGTTTTGCGTGACGGTCGCGGGCAATCGATACGGTAAAGGTTCGTCGCGCGAACACAGTCCGGTCGCGGAATATCGCGCGGGCATACGGCTCGTGATTGCGAAGAGCTTCGAACGGATTTATCGACAGAACGCGGATAACCTTGGGCTGTTTACGTCGACGGATTTCGGGCTGATCGAACGCATCCAGCGCGGCGAGCCGATCGAGATTGAAGAGCTCGTTGCCTCACGCGACAGCCTGTCGGCGTCGATCCTCAGAAGCGGTGGCCTGTTGCATTACGGCGAGCGGCATATGCGGCGCATCGAAATCGCCGCGTGCCCCGTCGATTCCATCGATCCCGAACCGCGCACGCTGGCGCAAAAGATTCTGCAGCGCCACGCGCTTCGCACGGAAGGCACGGGCGATTCGCTGACGCCCGGCTCCGGCGTGTTCGTTCGTGCTGACTGGCGCTTTATCCACGAGTACTACACGGGCATGGCAACGCATATGCTGCACGCGACGTTCGGCAAGCCATTGTCGCTGCATCAGCCCGAAACCATTCTCACGTTCGAAGACCATCTCTCCTATTCGCACAAGAGCGAACTGCACGTGAGAAACGGTCTGCTGCCTGATGTGCGCGAACTGTCGGAGGCACACCGGCAATTCGCCAAAGATTATGGCTTGACGAATCACGGCTACCTGAACGCGACCGGCGACAACCTCAGCGAAGGCTCCGAAGGCATCTCGCACGCGATGATGGCGGAACGCTACGCGCTGCCGGGTCAGCTGATCGTCGGCACGGATTCGCACACGCCGCATAGCGGCGCACTCGGCTGCGTGGCGTTCGGCGTCGGCACGACGGATATGGCGAATGCTTTCGTCACGGGCGCGGTGCGGATGACCGTGCCGC
Organism: Paraburkholderia terrae; assembly: GCF_002902925.1. Lineage (GTDB taxonomy): Bacteria > Pseudomonadota > Gammaproteobacteria > Burkholderiales > Burkholderiaceae > Paraburkholderia > Paraburkholderia terrae. The sequence goes on from NZ_CP026113.1 coordinate 2,582,173, forward strand.
AATCGCTGCGTGTCGAATTCAACGGCGCCGTCCCGGCTGGTGTGACGGCGAAGGATCTCGCGCTGCATCTGCTCGCGGACCCGAGAATCCGTGCCGGCGCGGGCGTCGGCAAGATATTCGAGTTCGCGGGCGCCGCGATCTCGCAACTGACGACGGACGAACGCGCGACGCTCACGAACATGACGGCGGAACTCGGCGGCTTCACCGGCATCGTCGCGCCCGATGAAGAAACCATCCGCTTTCTCAAGGAACGGCGCGGCATCGACTTCGTAATCGAGCCGTGGATGCGCAGCGATCCGGACGCAGTCTATGCCGACGTGATCGCGATCGACTGCACGCAGATTTCGCCGATGCTCGCCGCACCCGGCGACCCCGGCAACGGCGTTGCGCTGCGCGATCTTGCCCAACGTCCGCGCGTCGAGATTGCGTATGGCGGTTCGTGTACAGCGGGAAAGCGCGAGGACTTCGACCACTATCACGCAGTGCTGGCATGGGCTGCCGCGCGCGGCATGCGCGTGCCATCCGATGTGAAGCTCTATCTGCAGTTCGGCACTTCCGACGTCAGGGACTATTGCGTGCGGCGCGGCTATATCGACGCGTTCGATCAGGTCGGCGCCATCCTGCTGCAACCGTCGTGCGGCGCATGCGCGAACTGCGGGCCGGGTTCATCGACGGATACAAGCCAGGTGACGATCAGCGCGATCAACCGCAATTTCCCCGGCCGTTCCGGGCCTGGTCAGGTATGGCTTGCCAGTCCGCCAACTGTCGTCGCTAGCGCGCTTGCGGGCCGGATCGCGTCATTCGCCGAGTTGCAGGAGCAGTACGCGTGAAGCGCCGAGCGATCGACTACGGATAGCGAGCAGTCGCACGAGCCGTGAAACATTCAAACTACGAGACAGGAGACAGACATGGCCATTCTGGAGGGCGCCTCGGATCTACGCGCCACTGACATTCCAACGCGCGTCGAGACGGCATCGGCGGCCGCTACGGGCGCGATTTCGGCGCGCCTCGACAGGCTTCCCGCGACGCGCGCCGTCTGGAAGCTGATCCTGCTGCTGAGCCTTGGTTTCTTCTTCGAACTCTACGATCTTCTGTTCACGGGCTACATCGCGCCCGGTCTCGTCAAGAGCGGCATTCTCACGCCGACCACCACGGGTCTGTTCGGCACGTCAGGCGTCGCGAGCTTCATCGCTGCGCTGTTCAGCGGACTGTTCGTCGGCACCATCGCGTGCGGCTTTCTCGCCGACCGTTTCGGCCGACGCGCGATCTTCACGTGGTCTTTACTGTGGTACGTCGCGGCGAACACGGTGATGGCCTTTCAGGATACGGCGAGCGGTTTGAACTTGTGGCGCTTCATCTCGGGTATGGGGATTGGCGTCGAGCTGATTACCATCGGCACCTACATGTCCGAACTCGCGCCGAAGCATCTGCGCGGCAGGGCGTTCGCAATCTGTCAGACGATCGGCTTCTCGGCTGTGCCTGTCGTCGCGTTTCTTTCGTGGCTGCTCGTACCCACGTCGCCGTTTGGCGTGGATGGCTGGCGATGGGTCGTGCTGCTCGGCGGCATCAGCGCGCTGTTCGTCTGGTACTTCAGGCGCAATCTTCCGGAAAGTCCGCGCTGGCTGGCGGGCAAAGGCCGGCTTCGCGAAGCCGACGAAGTGCTCGCGCGACTCGAAGAAAAAGTCGCGCAGCAGCACGGACAGCCGTTGCCCGAGCCGGGACCGTCTGAACCCGTCCCGCGCAAGGCCGGATTCGCCGATATGTGGAAACCGCCGTATCGCAAGCGCACGGTGATGCTGATCATCTTCCACATCTTCCAGACGGTCGGCTTCTTTGGCTTCGCGAACTGGGTGCCGACGCTGCTCGTCAAGCAAGGCATCACGGTGACGTCCAGCTTGCTGTACACGACCGTGATCGGCCTGGCTGCGCCGCTTGGGCCGTTGCTCGGCTACTGGATAGCCGACCGCTTCGAACGCAAGCATGTGATCGTCTGCATGGCCGCGCTCAATATCGTGGCGGGCCTGCTCTTCAGCCAGGCGGCATCGGCCGTCGAGATCGTGATACTGGGCGTTCTGCTGACGCTGGCGGGCAACATCATCTCGTTCACCTATCACGCGTATCAGCAGGAACTCTATCCGACGGCGATTCGCGCCCGCGCAGTGGGCTTCGTCTATTCGTGGAGCCGTCTGTCGGCGGTGTTCAGTTCGTTCGTGATCGCGTTCACGCTGAAGGATTTCGGTGTCGCAGGCGTGTTCGTCTTCATTGCGGGCGCGATGACACTCGTGATCTTCACGATCGGCCTGATGGGCCCGCGAACGCTCGGCAAATCGCTCGAGAGCATTTCACACTGAACAACGTCTGGCGTGTGCCGGCGGCCTGCAAGGCGGGCCGCCGCGCGCGGCATCGTTCACGTGCCGCACGCGTGAATCAGAAACTGCTGTAGCGCCGTCGCCGGCCCGCTCAACTGCGCGCCCTTCGCCCAGATCATGCCCGCATCCATTTGCGGCACCACGTCCGTGATGGGCCGCGCGTCGATGCGCTTGCCTTCCAGCGACCACGGACGGAACACCATATCCGACAGCACCGTCACGCCGAAACCATGCGCGACCAGTCCGCGCAGCGCTTCCATCGAACTGGTGCGAAACGCGATGTTCGGCTCGATCCCCTTTTTCTTCCAGTAACGCAGTGTCGACTGCTCGCCCTCGTCGACCGTAATCAGGATGTATGGATGCGCCGCGATGTCCCTCAGCGACGGCGCGTCCACCTGCGCCAGCGGATGCGACGGTGCGAGCCACAATTGCCGCCGCGAGCGGATCAAGACCTGGCTGCCGAACCGGCTGAGCTTTTCGACATTCGACAGCAGCACCACGCCGATTTCGACATCGCCATCGAGCACCGCGCGCTCGATATCCGCCCGCTCCATGTCGCGCAAGTCGAACTCGATGAACGGATACGTCGCGCGAAAACGCGCCAGCAGTTCAGGCAGGAAATAGCCCAGCACCGTATACGAAGCGGCAATGCGCACGGTCCCGCGCATGTCGTGCGAACGGAACGGCGGCATGTGGACGGCGTCACGCGCGGCGTCGAGCACGCGCCGCGCGTGATTATAGAAATCCTGGCCGTCTGGCGTGAGCGTGACGCCCTGCGGCAGCCGCTCGAACAGCCGCGTGCCGAGACCGCTTTCCAGTGCGAGCACCGCGTTGGTGATCGCCGATTGCGACACGTGCTCGTTGGCCGCCGCCATCGAGAACTGGCCCGTTTGCGCCGCCGCCACGAAGTAACGCAACTGCCGGAGTGTGAGATCGAATGCCATCTGATTTTCGAATACCGGAATTGTCTATTTGTGATTTTACGATAGCAATTCGGCTTTCTATACTCGGCGAAAAACACATTCCCCGGAGACAGCCCTGCCATGAATGCGCCCGATCTAGCCGTCGCATCCGACCTAGCGACCGAAACACCCGACACGCCCGTCACGCTTGAAGACAAGTACACGCTCGAGAAAGGCCGTGTGTATATCAGCGGCACGCAGGCGCTGGTGCGCCTTCCGATGCTGCAAAAAGCACGCGACCGTAAGGCCGGGCTCAACACGGCAGGCTTCATTTCCGGCTATCGCGGCTCGCCGCTGGGCGCGCTCGATCAGTCGCTGTGGAAAGCAAAAAAGCATCTGCAGGACAACGACATCGTCTTCCAGCCCGGCGTCAACGAAGATCTGGCCGCGACGTCCGTCTGGGGCACGCAGCAGATCAACCTGTGGCCGGGCGCGACGCGCGACGGCGTATTCGGCATGTGGTACGGCAAAGGCCCCGGCGTCGACCGGACGGGCGATGTGTTCAAGCACGCGAATTCCGCCGGCAGCGACGCGCGCGGCGGCGTGCTCGTGCTGGCGGGCGACGACCACGCGGCGAAGTCGTCGTCGGTCGCGCATCAGTCGGAGCACGCGTTCATCGCGGCTGGCATTCCCGTGCTCTATCCGGCGAACGTGCAGGAATATCTCGACTACGGGCTGCACGGCTGGGCGATGAGCCGCTACTCGGGCCTATGGGTTGCGATGAAGTGCGTGACGGACGTGATCGAATCCACGGCGTCGATCGATCTCGATCCGGATCGTGTCGAAATCGTCACGCCGACCGATTACACGATGCCCGAGGGCGGCCTCAACATCCGCTGGCCCGATGCGCCGCTCGCGCAGGAAGCGCGGCTGCTCGACGAGAAATGGTATGCGGCGCTCGCCTATGTCCGCGCGAACAAGCTGAACCGCGTCGTGATCGATTCACCGACGCCGCGCTTCGGCATCATCACGGCGGGCAAGGCCTATCTCGACGTGCGCCAGGCGCTCAGCGACCTGGGCCTCGATGAAGACACATGCGCTCAAATTGGCTTGCGTGTGCTGAAAGTCGGCTGCGTGTGGCCGCTCGACGCGCAGGATGCACGTTCATTCGCGACGGGTCTGGAAGAAATTCTCGTCGTCGAAGAAAAGCGCCAGATTCTCGAATACGCGCTGAAGGAAGAGCTATACAACTGGCGCGAGGACGTGCGGCCAAAGATCTATGGCAAGTTCGACGAGCGCGACAACGAAGGCGGCGAATGGTCGGTGCCGCGTGGCGACTGGCTGCTGCCCGCGCATTACGAACTGTCGCCGGCGCTGATTGCGAAGGCCGTGGCACGGCGTCTGTCGCGCGCCGACCTGCCCGACGACGTGCGCGCGCGGATGCTCGCGCGCGTCGCGATCATCGAAGCGAAAGAGCGCGAAGCGGCGAAGCCGCGCGTGTCCGTCGAACGCAAGCCGTGGTTCTGCTCCGGCTGCCCGCACAACACGTCGACCAACGTGCCTGAGGGCTCGCGCGCGCTTGCGGGCATCGGTTGTCACTACATGTCGATGTGGATGGACCGCAAGACGGAAACCTTCAGCCAGATGGGCGGCGAAGGCGTCGCGTGGATCGGCCAGATGCATTTCTCCGGCGACAAGCACGTGTTCGTCAATCTCGGCGACGGCACCTACTTCCACTCCGGTCTGCTTGCTGTTCGCGCGGCCATCGCGGCAAACGCGAACATTACCTACAAGATTCTCTACAACGATGCCGTCGCGATGACGGGCGGTCAGCCCGTCGACGGCGTGCTGACCGTGCCGCAGATCGCGCATCAGGTGCATGCCGAGGGCGCGAAGCGCATCGTCATCGTCACCGACGAGCCGCAGAAGTATCACTCGGGCATCGTGTTGCCCGCGGGCGTCGATGTCCATCATCGCGATCAGCTCGATACCGTGCAGCGCGCGCTGCGCGATATGCCCGGCACGACCGTGCTGATCTACGACCAGACTTGCGCGACCGAGAAGCGGCGTCGGCGCAAACGCGGTGCGTATCCTGATCCGGCGCGCCGTGCATTTATCAACGATGCCGTGTGCGAAGGCTGCGGCGATTGCTCGGTGCAATCGAACTGCCTGTCCGTCGAGCCGCTCGATACGCCGCTCGGCACGAAGCGCAAAATCAACCAGTCGTCGTGCAACAAGGACTTTTCGTGCGTGAAGGGCTTTTGCCCGAGCTTCGTCACGGCTGAAGGCGCGCAGCTTCGCAAGCCTCAGGCTGCGCGCGGCAGCGACGCTGTCAATGGCGCGTTCGATACGCTGCCGATGCCATCGCTACCGGCGCTTGCAAGACCGTACGGCATACTTGTGACGGGCGTCGGCGGCACGGGCGTCGTGACGATCGGCGGCCTGATCGGCATGGCCGCGCATATCGAACGCAAGGGCGTCACCGTGCTCGACATGGCGGGCCTCGCGCAAAAAGGCGGCGCCGTGCTCAGCCACGTGCAGGTCGCGTCCTCGCCCGATGCGTTGCACGCGACGCGCATCGCGACGGGCGAAGCGCGGCTTGTGATCGGTTGCGATGCGATCGTGTCGGCGTCGAACGATGTGCTGTCTCGCACGCAACATGGCGTGACGGTTGCCGCGATCAACAGCGGCGCGACGCCGACGGCCGAATTCGTCAAGAACCCGAAGTGGACTTTCCCGGGCACGCAGACGGAAGCGGGATTGCGCGACAGCATCGGCGAAGGATGCGCCTTCATCGACGCCAATGCGCTCGCGCTGAAACTGCTCGGCGACACGATCTATAGCAATCCGCTGCTGCTTGGCTTCGCGTGGCAGAAAGGCTGGCTGCCGCTGCAACTGTCGAGCCTCGTGCGCGCGATCGAACTCAACGGCGTATCGGTCGAGAAGAATCAGCAGGCGTTCAATTGGGGACGATATATCGCGCATCATGGCGAGGCGGTTGTTCAGGCGCTGCTCAAGCCGGCTGTCGCGCAGCAGGCGATCGTCATGCAGATGCCGGAATCGCTCGACAAGCTGATCGCATCGCGTGAAGCGCTGTTGACGGCGTATCAGAACGCAGCGTATGCGCAGCGCTATCGCGACGTGATCGACCGTATCCGCGTGAAGGAAACGCAGGTCGCAGGCAACGCGAAACTGCCGCTCACGCGCGCGGTGGCGACGAGCCTCGCGAAGCTGATGGCCTACAAGGACGAATACGAAGTCGCTCGCCTGTACGCGGATCCCGCATATCTGGAGAAACTGCGTCAGCAGTTCGAGGGCGAACCGGGCCGCGATTACAAGCTGAGCTTCCATCTCGCGCCGCCGTTGCTCGCGAAGCGCGACGAACGTGGGAATTTACAGAAGAAAAGCTTCGGTCCGTGGATGCTGCCCGTCTTCCGTGCGCTCGCACGTATGAAGGGACTGCGCGGCACCGCGCTGGATGTATTCGGCAAGACGGCCGAGCGGCGCGGCGAGCGGCAACTGATTGCCGAGTACATCGCGCTGGTCGACGAGTTTTGCGCGACGCTCTCTGTTGATCGCCTTCCCGTGGCGCTGCAGCTCGCCAGCCTGCCGGACGATATTCGCGGCTTCGGTCACGTGAAGGAACGCAATATCCAGGCAGCGGCGAAGAAGAAGGAGCGGTTGCTCAATGACTATCGGACGCCGGAGCGGTTGACTGCGAGCGCGTAACATCGATTGGATGGAAGCCGAACCGGGGCTTGCGGCAAACGCCGGCCCCGATGCTTCGCCCGATACGCGCTTCGAGGTGCAACATGCCCGGGTTCTTCATCCGCCGAAGAAGGGACGCACGCGCAGGGATGATGTGCCTGTTGGCGTACCTGATCGCTGGTTGTTCGACAGTGAATCAACCGCAAGCCGGCCAGACAGAAACGGCGCAGTGCCGCGTACCTGGCCACTTTTGCCAGACGTTCTTTGGCCCGTGACTGAAAAGCCAACACGCCGTGCGCATACCGAGGGGACAAAAAGAAAAGCCCACCAAGTGGTGGGCTGAATCCATATCAGGAGGAGACATGGAGGAGACAGAGATCAGTATAAACCCCTATTCGTGTAATGCAAGCGTTTGTATCGCCGTAGCAACGTTCATTTCTCCCGCCGCCCCCGCCCAGCCCGCCCGCGTGTAGCCTGCGCGCCACACCGTACCTCCCGCCTGTTGCACCAGAGCAACGCTTGACAAGCATTATCAAACATCAGTGAGGCGGTGGCCGCTCCGGAAGGCACCGTTCAAAGCAAGCTCTCGCGCTTGCGAAACTCACGCGGCGACACGCCATAGCCATCGCGGAAACGCCTGCTGAAATGCGCCGCGTCATTGAAGCCATTGCGATACGCAATCTGTTCGATCGATAGACCGGCTAACAACGGATTGACCAACTCATCGCGACACCGCGCGAGCCTTTGCTGCAACACGTATTTCCCATACTGCAGATCGAGCGCTTCAAACAGCTTGTGTACGTAGCGCTTCGAGACACCCAACGCCATCGCGCACGCTTCGACATCCAGTTCCGGGTCGCACAGATTCGCTTCGATAAACCGCGTCAGTTGCACCCAGCGCAGCGGTTGCGCGACGGTTGGCGCCGCCTCGCGGCCAGTGCGCTGCGCGATTTCCTCCGCTTCCCGATACGCCGCGCCGAGCAACGCAACCAGCGCTTCTTCGGCAGCGGCGAGCGTGACGGGACTCATGCTCTCGAACGAAGGCAACACCTCATCGACGAAACAACGCAGGCTCTTCACGATGCCCGATGCAGCATCCGCCCGCTGTGGACGAAACTGCGCATGCCGCGAAACCGCCTGACCAAGAAAACGCGCAATCGGCAAACGGATCATCAGCAGATGCGCGGGTTCTTCGATACGCGCAACCGACGGCACGCGTACACGCCGAAACGTGATATCGCCCTTTGCGAACGGCAGCGTGCAGCCTTGCTGCGTGACTGTGCCGCGCCCGGCCAGCGCGACCAGCACGACGACGTCGTCGCCCGTAAGCCAGCGCAGATGGTCGTTGTCGTGCCGCACTTCCTGGCGGCCCATATGTGCCGTCGCAAGCACGCCGCCGCCTGTCAGGCGACATGCGCGCAACTCGTCTTGCGCGACCTGTCCGTCGAACAGCAGTTCGCCCGGCATCACGATGTAATCGAGCGAACGCTTCAACTCGTCGATACCGCTCGACGGCATCGGGTAGAGCGTCGGCGCATAGGGCAGACGAAACGCGGAACTGTCGGGCATGGCGAAATCCTCCCGGCCTGGACGCCGCTGGAAAATCATGAGATCGCAACGGCCCATTCTCGCATGTGTTTCCGGCCCACTCCGCCCTCAGAACAGCACGTCCGGCTCCCGCTTGATCACGCGTCGTGCGAACAGCGCAAAGCTCGACTTGACGATGCTCGGCAGCAGCAGAAAATCGTGCGACTCTTTTGCGCGCGCGGCGTCGATGGGTTTCAGTTCGCCCACTGACTGCGCAAGAATCTGGCTGCGCGCCGCGCGCTCGATCAGCACCGACAGATACGCCGATTCTTCCAGCGAAGCAGTCGCCGCGAGAAAGCCGTGGTTCGCCAGCAGAATCACACGCTTGCTGCCGAGCGCCGTCGAAATGATCTCGCCTTCGCTATCGCCGATCGGCAAGCCGGGCCATTCACGCAGGAACGCACAGTCGTCGTGAAACGGCGTGGCGTCCATGTGCGCGACTTCGAGCGGACGTCCCGTCATCGACAGCGCGTTCACATACGGCGGATGCGTATGCACGATGCAGTTCACGTCGGGCCGCCGCCGGTAGATCCACAGGTGAAAACGGATCGCCGGATTGGCCATGCCGCGGCCTTCGATCACGTTCATCTCGTCGTCGATGCGGATCACGTTGCTGCGCGTGGCTTCGTCGAAGCCGTACGCCATCGCCGTGGTCAGAAACGTGCCGTCGGATTCGCGCACGGTGATCTGTCCGGCGAGCGTTTCGGAATGGCCCTCGTGCGCGAGCATGCGGCACGCGAGCGCAATTTTCTGGTGCGCGTCCCACGCGCCCTGTTCGAGCTCGCGGTCCATCTTCGCCGCGAGGCCGTCGTTCAGTTCTCTGTCGTGTTCATTCATTGACTACTCCATTTGGAAAGCGTGTTTGCTTCGCGGCGCATCACGCAGAACGTGTGTCGCCCAGCGGGTTCGGGCGGATCTCCGGCGCCTGCGTTAACGGTTCCGCGTGCGTTGCATCGAGCGGGCGGCGCGGAGCAAAGAACGTGAAGCACGCAGCGACGAGCGCGCTCGCGGTAATGTAAGTCGCCACCGCGTTCGGATTGCCGTGCCCTTGCGCGAGCAACGACGAACAGATCAACGGATTGATGCCGCCGCCGACAATCGCGCCGATCGCGCCAATCGACACACCCGAAAAACGCACGCGCACGTCGAACATATCGGCGAAGAAGCCTCCTTGCGGGCCGTACATCATCGGATGCACGACGCCGAGCGCGAGCACGACGGCGACGGTGATCCACATAGGATCGCGCGTATTGAGCATCGTAAAGAACGGCCACACATAAAGCGCGCATGTGACCAGTCCGGCAAGATAGATCGGCTTTCGTCCAATGCGGTCCGACAGCGCCGCAAAGAACGGCACCATGAAAACGCCGAGCGCAGCGCCACTCATGATCGCGCCAAGAATCACGGATTTCGGCAGCTTGAGCTGCACCGTGACATACGCGACCGCGAACAGCACCACGAACACCGACCACGTAATTTCACCCAGCCGCGCCATGAAGACGATCAACACGGCGCGCGCGTGGTCGCGCATCAGGTCTCTGAGCGGAAAGCGGGCCACGCCGTGACGCGCCTGCAATTGCGCGAATTCGACGGTTTCCGGCAGACGCGCGCGACCCACAAGCCCGATCACCACCAGCACCGCGCTAAACAGAAACGGCAGACGCCAGCCCCATGACAGAAACGCGGGCTCGGGCAATAGCGAAGTCAGCAGCAACGCGCCCGTCGACAGCAGCACGCCGCCGTAGCTGCCCGAGTTGCTCCAGCTGCCGTAAAGTCCACGGCGATGCGCCGGCGCGCTCTCGACGCCGAGCACGATCGCCCCGCTCTGCTCGCCGCCGATGGCGAAGCCTTGCAGCACGCGTAGCGTCGTCAGCAGGATCGGCGCCCAGATGCCGATGAACGCGTAAGTCGGCAAACAGCCGACCAGCGTCGACGCGATGCCCATCACGAGCAGCGTGACCATCAACAGCGTCTTGCGGCCGATCCTGTCGCCGAAGTGCCCGCAGATCAGCGCCCCAGCGCCGCGCGCGAAATAGCCGGCCGCGTAAGTGCCGAGCGAGGCAATCGTGCCGGCGAGCGGATCGAGGTTCGGGAAAAAGAGCCGGTTGAACACGAGCGCCGAGGCCGTGCCGTACAGAAGGAAATCGTATTGCTCGATGGCCGTGCCGAGAAACGCGGAGACAAACACATACGGCCAGCGAGCGCGGGCAGGCGTGGACATGGGGACCTCGGGCGTGGGGTGTGATGCCTGCAGTATCGTTTTTGACACGCCCGAGAATTTGTCTATGCGCGAACCGATGTCTTGTTTGCGGGTGTACCTCTTGTGGCGCGATGCGGATGGGTTTTCTGCGTTGGTCGGGCTTAGCCGCGAAGCATTCGTCCCCAGCTTTTCACCGCATCGCCCGAGCAACTGCTGCTTCTCCATCCGATATGCCCATCGGGCCGCACGATCCACGCCGTACCGCCTGACGCGCGAAACGTTGCCGCAAACTCGCCCTTTGCATCCGTCAAAACCGTCATCAGTTCGCCGCCGGGCACTTCGCAGCCCGGCGCCGCAACCAGCACAGTCGACGCTACACCAGGCAGCAACCCGGCAAGCGCCCGACAGCCATCGGCAAACGCTTCGACCTGCGCGTCAGCCGCATCGACATAACCAACCAGCACATGCCGTCCATGCCCGACAAACTCCTGCAATCGCCGTGGACGCCCCACAAAACGCTGCGCCAAACCATACACATCCGGCAGCCGGTCGCCCGGCGCTGGCAACTCCGGGTCCGCATCCGCGCACATGTCGGCGACGATCGGACTGCCGCGATACGTCACCAGTAACTGCGTCTCGCGCATCGCCGGATTGGCGGCCTGGCGGGCGAGCACGGCGTTGAGCGCGGCGCTCGTCGACTGCACGACGTCCACGCCGACGGGATGCCGTTCCGCCGAATAGCTATCAAGCAACGCAGGATGCGCAAGACCTTTCGCCACGTGCGCGAGCTTCCACGCGAGGTTGTGCGCGTCCTGCAAACCCGTGTTCATCCCCTGACCGCCGACGGGCGGATGAATATGCGCGGCGTCGCCCGCAATGAACACGCGGCCATGTCCATACTCGGACGCGATGCGATGACTCACCCGATACACCGACGACCAGCGCATCGAAGACAAACGCGTGCCTTCCGGCAGCGAGGGCAACAGCAGTGCGCACATCGTGTCGAAATCAGGTGCGGCAACGCCCGCCAGCGAAGCTGAATGCTCGTCCGGCACGATCATCGACAACCGGTAGCGCCGCGCCGATCCGCGAACCGGCACTGCGGCCACGCTGGTTTTCGCGCGCGCCGCGTCGCTCCATTCGAAGCGGTACATGGGCCCGCGCGGATGATCCCAGTCGACGTCCACATCGGCGAGCGCAAAAGTCTGTGGAAACTGCGCGCCTTCGTACGACAGGCCCGATGCCGAACGCACCTTGCTATGCGCGCCGTCACATCCGACGAGCCATCGGCAGCGCACCGTGCGTGCCTCGCCGTGTGGCCCCGTCAGAAACGCTTGGACGCCGTCGCCCGTTTCGACGAAGCTGTCGAGCGTGAACCCATAGTTCACACGTCCGCCGTGCTCGGTGAACGCCGCTTCGAGCAGCCGCTCCGTCTCGTACTGCGCAAGCGAAAGCGACCCGTACGGCAAGTCCTGCTCCGGCACATGCATGCTGCGCGCAGGCACCATCGCCCCGTCGACCCACGTTTCGACGCCCGTGAGCCAGACACCCGCCTCGATTGCGCGATCAACGATTCCCAGATCGTCGAAAATCTCCAGCGTGCGAGGCGTGATGCCGAGCGCCTTGCAGAAGAACCCTCTCGCCGGCATCCCGTCGATCACGCTCACGGCGACGCCGTCGCGCTGCAATTCGGTGCCAAGCAGCAAACCGACGGGACCAGCGCCGACGACGAGCACATCCACGTCTTCCATGTTCCGCTCCTCACGGTTCATCGCGCACTCAAATGGAATCAAGGCGAACTGTCACGCAAACCCAAAAAGCATAGGCGATACGGCACCGCATATCAGCGCAAGGGCGCTGTGAATCCGCTCCCGCGCTATAGCGGCGAGCTATTGGCGGGATTGCCGCAAACGAATTCAGTTGCCCTTCGCCGTCGCATATATTGAAACCGAACAGATGCGCCGACAACGCGGCGATATGCGTAATCGCACATACCGCCGCGGTTGTAACTCGAGGTGCGGGGCGCAGGACGGCGATCTGTCGCACAAGCCCGACACCATCGTAAAACGCATAGTGGAGACATCTCCCAAGGAGACGACGCATGTCAAACGATGCAAAGTGCCCGTTCATTCATGCCGCCGGCGGCGGAACAACCAATCGAGACTGGTGGCCAAAGCAACTTCGGCTGGACCTGCTCAGCCAGCATTCCAGCCGGTCCAATCCACTGGACAAGGATTTCGACTACGCCGAGGCATTCAAGAGCCTCGACCTCGCCGCCGTCAAGAAAGACCTCGCGGCGCTGATGACCGACTCGCAGGACTGGTGGCCCGCCGACTTCGGCCACTATGGACCGCTGTTCATTCGCATGGCATGGCACAGCGCCGGCACGTACCGCACGGGCGACGGACGCGGAGGCGGCGGTCGCGGCCAGCAGCGTTTCGCGCCCCTAAACAGTTGGCCGGACAATGTCAGCCTCGACAAAGCCCGCCGCCTGCTGTGGCCAGTCAAACAGAAATACGGCCAGAAAATCTCGTGGGCCGATCTGCTGATCCTGTCCGGCAATGTCGCGCTCGAAACCATGGGCTTCAAGACCTTCGGCTTCGCGGGCGGTCGCGAGGACACGTGGGAACCGGACCAGGACGTCTATTGGGGTAATGAAAAAACCTGGCTCGGCGGCGACGTCCGCTACGGCAAAGCCGCCGCGCCCCGCGACGCGAGCGACGAAGGTGTGCTCGTCGCCGACGAGGAACTGCACGGCGAAGAAACCAGCCGCACCGATAGCGGGCGCAATCTGGAGAACCCGCTCGGCGCGGTGCAGATGGGCCTGATCTACGTGAACCCGGAAGGCCCGGACGGCAATCCCGATCCGCTCGCCGCCGCGCACGACATCCGCGAAACCTTCGCGCGCATGGCGATGAACGACGAGGAAACCGTCGCGCTGATCGCGGGCGGCCACACTTTCGGTAAAACGCACGGCGCCGGTCCCGCCGATAACGTCGGCGTGGAACCCGAAGCCGCCGAACTCGAAAACCAGGGGTTGGGCTGGAAAAGCAGCTTCGGCAGCGGCAAGGGCGGCGACACGATCACGAGCGGCCTGGAAGTCACGTGGACGGCCACGCCGACGCAGTGGGGCATGGGCTTCTTCCAGAACCTGTTCGGCCACGAATGGGAATTGACCAAGAGCCCCGCCGGCGCGAACCAGTGGGTCGCCAAGGGCGCGACGGCCACGATTCCACATGCGCACGATCCGTCGAAAAAGCTGCTGCCGACGATGCTCACCACCGACCTGTCGCTGCGCCTCGACCCCGAGTACGAGAAGATTTCGCGGCGTTTCATGCAGAACCCGGATGAGTTCGCCGACGCCTTCGCGCGCGCCTGGTTCAAGCTGACGCACCGCGACATGGGGCCACGCGCCCGCTATCTCGGCCCGGAAGTGCCCGCCGAAGAACTGCTGTGGCAGGACCCGATTCCCGCCGTGAACCATCCGTTGGTCGATTCCAACGACATTGCGTCACTGAAGCAGAAGATTCTGGCTTCGGGGCTTTCCGTCGCGCAACTGGTGTCGACGGCGTGGGCGGCGGCGTCGACGTTCCGCGGCTCGGACATGCGCGGTGGCGCCAATGGCGCGCGCATCCGTCTTGCGCCGCAGAAGGATTGGGCGGCCAATCAGCCCGAACAACTGGCGACGGTGCTGAAAACGCTCGAAGGCATCCAGAGCGAGTTCAATGGCGCGGCGACCGGCGGCAAGAAGATTTCGCTCGCCGATCTGATCGTGCTGGCGGGCGGCGCGGCGATCGAGCAGGCCGCGAAGAGTGCCGGGCAGCTCGTCAGCGTGCCGTTCACGCCGGGGCGCATGGACGCGTCGCAGGAGCAGACGGACGGGCAATCCGTCGCCGTGCTGGAGCCGGTCGCCGATGGCTTCCGCAATTTCCTCAAGGGCAAGTACAACGTGCCGGCGGAAGCGCTGCTGATCGACAAGGCGCAACGGCTGACGCTGACAGCGCCGGAAATGACGGTGTTGATCGGCGGCTTGCGCGTGCTGAACGTACACACGGGCGCCGATTCGCACGGTGTCTTCACGAAACGGCCCGAAACCCTGACCAACGACTTCTTCCGCAACCTGCTCGACATGGGCACGGAATGGACGCCTACGACACCCGCGCGCGAGGTGTTCGAAGGTGCCGACCGTCGAACGGGTGAAGTGAAGTGGACGGGCACGCGCGTCGATCTGATCTTCGGTTCGCATGCGCAGTTGCGTGCGCTGTGCGAGGTCTATGCGAGCGAGGACGCGCAGGAGAAGTTCACGCGCGACTTCGTTGCTGCGTGGGTGAAGGTGATGAACCTGGATCGCTTCGATTTGGCTTGAGCGGTTGCCGCGTTTGCGGCTGTTGAATGCGCGGTGCGATTGCCGTTGTTAAAGCGGCAACGCACCGCGTTGTTTTTTGCGCCCCGCGCATCACGCCGACTGCGCGGGTGTCGCAGCGCGTGACACTTGCCCGACTCATTGACCACGCATCGACATTCCCTTCCGCGCCCACAAACGCCTCGCAAACATGCGCCGTGGTGGCCCCAAAACTTGAAATCCGCGATGCGTCCCGCTATACCACAAGCATCGGTCGGGAATCTGTAAGGATCGAGCGCCGGTCCGGCGCGGGTCGTCCGTTGCCGGATGAACGTGAATCCTTGGATCAGGAAGGTAAGCCATGTACCAGCAGACCTATAACCCGTTGGGCAATGCATTCCTTTCCACGATCGTTGCCGCGATCCCGATTCTGACGCTGCTCTACTTCATCGCCCTGCACCGCCACCGCGATGCACAGGGCAACGTGCATCTGGGCATCTCCGCGCCGTATGCGGCGTTTTTCGGCGTCATCGCCGCGTTCATCATCTCGTGTCTCGTCTTCAGGATGCCGGTGGCGTCGGCCGTTTCCGCGTTTGCGCTCGGTTCGCTTTCCGGCTTTCTCGGCATCATCTGGATCGTGCTCGCCGCGATGTTCCTGTACACGATGAGCGTCGTGACGGGCAAGTTCGAGATCGTCAAGGAGTCGATCGTCCATATTTCCTTCGATCGGCGGCTGCAATGCGTGCTGATCGCCTTCTCGTTCGGCGCGATCATCGAGGGCACGTCGGGCTTCGGCACGCCTGTCGCGATCGCCGGCGCCGTGATGGTCGGGCTCGGTTTCCGGCCTTTCCAGTCCGCCGTGCTCAATCTGCTGGCGAATACGGCACCCGTCGCGTGGGGCGCGATCGGCACGCCGATCGTCACGCTCGCGGCCGTGAGCGAACTCGATCAGGTCACGCTGTCGGCGATGGCGGGCCATCAATTGCCGTTCGTCTCGGTCCTCGTGCCTTTCTGGCTGGTCGCGACCTTCGTGAAGATGGAAGGCGGCACGTGGAAAGAAGTCTTCGAAGTCTGGCCCGCGATGCTATGCGCAGGCGGCTCGTTCGCGCTCATGCAGTTCTACGCGTCGGGCAGCCCCGCGCTGCATCTGATGACGGACGTCGTATCCGGCGTGTTCTCGGTGATCTGCACGGCGCTGTTCCTGCGCTTCGTGTGGCACCCGAAAACGCGCTTTCTGCTGCGCGACGAACGCGAAGCGCTCGCGCGCGCCGGCAAGAGCACGACACCCGTCGTGACGGACCGCGGCGAATGGAAGTACAAGTACTCGGCGGCGCAAACGGTCTATGCGTGGATGCCGTGGGTGATCCTGATCGCCTGTTGCGCGCTGTGGGGCGTGCCTGAGTTCAAGAAGCTGCTCAACAACCTGTTCGCGGGCGTCACGTTTTCGACGACGCTGCTCGGCTCGCCGTTCAAGGGCACGCTGTCGCTGCCCGTCTGGGACATGCCCGCGCTGCACAACCTCGTGCAGCGGATGCCGCCCGTCGTGGCCGCCAACGCAAAAGCGGAAGCAGCGCGCTTCACGATCAACTGGCTGTCGGCGGCGGGAACGGGCGTTTTTGTCGCCGCCGTGCTGTCGGGCCTCGTGCTGAGACTGAGCGCCACGCAATGGAAAGACGCCTTCATTCAGACCATGCGCCGCATGAAAATCCCTGTGCTGGTGATCGCCCAGGTGCTGGGCCTCGGATTCCTCACACGCTACTCGGGCACCGACGCCGTGCTCGGCCTCGCGTTCACGGGGGCGGGCGTGCTCTATCCGTTCTTCGCGGCGTTCCTCGGTTGGCTCGGCGTGTTCCTGACGGGCTCCGACACGGCGTCGAACGCGCTTTTCGGCAGCCTGCAACGCATCACCGCGCAGCAGCTCAACCTGAACCCAATCCTGATCGTGGCGACGAACTCGACGGGCGGTGTAATGGGCAAAATGATCGACGCGCAGTCGATCATGGTCGCCTGCGCGGCCTGCTACGACGATCCGAAGGAGCGTTCGTTCGCGCTCGGACCGATTTTCCGCACGGTATTCTTCCATTCCATTGCCGGCGCCGCGCTAATCGGCGTGATTGCGATGTTGCAGGCGTATGTATTCCCCGGGATGATTCCGATCCCGCCTGTTGGCAAATAGCGCTGTCGTGGCCGTCTGGCCGTCCGCGAACGGCCGCGAACGCTCCCCTGCTCCCTCCGAGCCGTTGCCCGCAGGCAACGCGACCTTGCGCGTCGGTATAACCCCGCTTGCATGTGCAATTTTGCATCGTTAACATGAAACGATATATACGGTTTTCTACGCTGCGGAATTCGACGCAGTGTGGCGACAAGCGGTGATACCGCATCACACTACATAGAGCCTGTGTGGCAAGGGGGCGCATCATGTCCGACAAGCATCTCTCCAGTCAGTTCGACGCTGCGCTCAACATGCTATCGACCAACCTGCTGGAAATGGGCGGCGTAGTCGAACGGCAAATTACCCGCTGTCTGTCGTTGCTCGACGCCTATGACCCCGCGCTCGTCGAAGCCATTCGCGACAGCGAGCGTGAGCTGAACGCGCTCGAAATCGAAATCGATGAAGAAATACACCGCGTGATCGCGCGCCGTCAGCCGGCTGCACGCGACCTGCGGCTATTGATGGCCATGTCGAAGTGCGTCACCAACCTCGAACGCATGGGCGACGAAGCGCGCAAGATCTCCAAACGCATGCGGCGCATCGACGAATATGGCGGAACGTCGTCCATCTCGCTGGCCGAGCTGAAGCAGTGCGGTGAACTGGCGTCGTCGATCCTGCATCGGGTGCTCGACGCGTTTGCGCGCATGGACGCCGTGGCCGCCGCGCAGATCGTGCGCGACGACAAGGCCATCGACGATGTATTCCGCGCATTCGTCCAGCGGCTCGTGACACACATGAACGAGACGCCGCGCACCGTTTCGGTCGCGCTCGAATATCTGTTTATCGCGAAGGCGTTGGAGCGGATCGGCGATCACGCGAAGAACATTGCCGAATTCGTCGTGTTCGTCGTCAAGGGGCGCGATGTGCGTCACATTCCGCTGCGCGAACTCGAACGCGAGGCATTGACGAACTGAGCACGCACTAACACACGGCATTGACATACGTTAGCGGCGAATCAACGGGTCAGGCATCCGCATCGTTCACTGTTGCAGATGCCTGTTCACGATAACAAACGCAGCCGCACCAGAACGTGACAGGAAAGCATCGCAGCGCATATGAATAGCTCGAATGCTTTCTTGTCGTGACGTACTGCGTCGACAAGAATGAGCGCTCAAAGACGACCACTGCGCTCATTCCCATGTCGAAAGCACCCAGCCTGCAGCTCGATTCCGCCACGCTTGCCGACGAATACGATCGCCTCGGCATCCGCCAGTTCAATCATGGTCTGCAACTGCTCGACGCGCTCGACCTGCGCGAAGGCGAACGCGTGCTCGACATTGGCTGCGGCACGGGCCGCCTGACGGAATCGGCCGCGCAGCGTGTCGGCGCACAGGGCGAAGTGCTCGGCATTGATCCGTTGCCGCTGCGCGTCGAGCGCGCGCTGCAACGCGCGCAAGGCCGTTTCGCGGCGCGTGTCGGCCGCGCGGAGCAACTTGCGGGAATCGCCGACGCGCACTTCGACGTCGTCTACCTGAACAGCGTGATTCACTGGATACCGGACCAGCAAGCGGCGTTGCGCGAAGCGTGGCGCGTGCTGAAGCCCGGCGGCCGGATCGGCTTCACGACCATGCCCGCAGACGTACCGCACGACTTGCATCGCGTGCTGCACGCGCTGATCGCCGAAGACCCGGTCTCGCAGCAAACGGAGATCGGCGCGCCGAACAAGCTCACGCGCGAAAGCACGGCAACGCTCGTGGCTTCCGTGGGCTTCGAGCCCACGCTCAACGAAATCCGCGAGTTCGACGACGCATTCGACAACGTCGACGACGTGCTGTCGTTCAGCCGTGCGAGTTCCTTCGGCAATTTCCTGTCGTCGCTGCCCGATCCGCACGTTGCGCGTCTGCGCGAGCGCCTCGCCGACGCGCTCGAGTCGCATCGCGGTCCGCGTGGTCTGCAGTTGACGCGCCGCATGATCTTCACCACGGCTCGCAAACCGCTCGCGCACTAATCGCTCGACGACGGTTCGCCACCTTCGGCGTCCGCCCTTCATCTCTTCTTCCGTTTGCATTCGCTCATTCAATGGACAACCGATTCCGCCGCACCTTCACGCTCGTGAAGTCCGTTCTGCTTGCGACCGCGCTCGCCTTCACCGTGCCGCAGGCACACGCCGATAAACCTGCCGTGATCCGCATCGGCGTCGCGCAGCAAGGCGCGGGCGATCCGCCCACGTTCGGCGGCTCGCCCGCCGCGACGGTGCAGCAGTTGCAATTGCTCGAAAAGGAATTCGCCGCCGACGGCATCAAGGTCGAATGGCTGTTCTTCAAGGGCGCGGGGCCCGCCGTCAACGAAGCCATCGCCGACAAATCGCTCGACTTCGCTTTTCAGGGCGATCTGCCTTCCGTGCTCGGCCGCGCGAATGGCCTGAAGACGCGCATTCTGCTCGAATCGGGCGTACGCGTCGGCGTGAAGATCGCCGTACCGCCCGATTCGCCCGTGCAGTCGGTGAAGGATCTGAAAGGCCGGCGCGTGTCGATCTTTCGCGGCACCAATCTGCAACTCGTCGCGGACAACGTGCTCGCCGCGAACCAGCTCGACGAACGCGACCTGCGCGTGATCAATCTCGACTCGGCGAGTTCGCTGGCTGCGTTGTCGTCGAAGGGCATCGACGCGTCGGTCAACGACTATCACCTCTACAAGCTCCGCGATCAGGGTCTCGCGAAGATCATCTACGAATCGCAGACGGACGGCCCGCAATTCACGCGACAGTCGCATTTGCTCGTGCTCGACGACTTCGACCGCGCGCATCCCGACATCGTGCAGCGCGTGGTCAATGGGTTCGTCAAAGGCGCGCAATGGTCGTCGGACGAGGCGAACCGCGACGCACTCTTCAAGCTGTGGGCGAAGAGCGGCGTCACCTACGCGTCGTGGCAGGCGGAGTTCGCCAACCAGCCTCTGAAGTCGCGCAACTCGCCGCTCGTCGATCCGTTCATCGTGGCGCGCTACAAGGCCGTGGCGAGCGACGCGCTCAAGCTGAAGCTGATCCGCCAACCCGTCGAAGTCGACGGCTGGTTCGAGACGCGCTATCTCGACAACGCACTGCGCACACAGTCGCTCGAGCACTACTGGACGCGTTACGACGCGCAAGGCAAACCGCTGGGTTGACGGAGTCCGCGATGAGCAAGGCGATAGACCAGTGGCCGGCCATTACGAAGCGCGCCACCTCGGATCAGGAGCAGGCAGGCGCGGCATCGGAGCAGGTGCAACGGCGCGTGCGCGCGGCCGCGTGGCATCTCGCGCCGTGGTTGCTGCCTGCCGCGCTGTTTGCGCTATGGAGCGTCGGCTGCGCGCGCGGCTGGATCGCGCCGCAAATTCTTCCGCCACCGCAACAGGTGTTCGACACGCTGTACGAACTCGCGATCAGCGGAGACCTGGCGCGTAACACACTGGTCAGCCTGCAACGCGTGCTGGTCGGCTTCGGCGTCGGCGCGCTCGCGGGCTTCTTCATCGGCGCGGCATTGGGTTTGTCGCGCACCGTCGAAGCCTACGTGCTGCCCACCTTCAATGCGCTCGTGCAGATTCCCGTGTTGGGCTGGCTGCCGTTTCTGCTGTTGCTGGTCGGCGTCGGCGAGCCGTTGAAGTACATCCTGATCGCACATGCCGCGCTTGTGCCCGTTACGTTGAGCACGATGCAAGGCGTGCGGAACACGCCCGCCGCGCTCGATGAAGTTGCGCGCGTATTCGGCTACAGCCGTTTGCAGCGCGTCGTGTATGTCGTGCTACCCGCCGCCGTGCCGACGCTCGCCACGGGCGTGCGGCTCGCGTTCACCAAGGCGTGGCTCGCGCTCGTCGTGGTCGAACTGGTGGCGTCGTCGGAAGGGCTCGGCTATCTGATCGTGTATGGCCGGCAGTTGTTTCAGCTCGACCTGGTGATGGCTTCCGTCGTGATCGTCGGCGCAATCGGCTTTGCGATCAACCGCGCGCTCGATGCGCTCGAAGCCCGTCTGCGGCGCGGACAACCGTCGGCATTTCGCGAGTGAATCATTCGATCGAGGACACACGTCATGCCTTCCACACGTCCGCTTCCACGTCTTTTCTCGCAGCGCAAATCCAGCGGACCGCCGCCGTGCAGTTGCGACGCACCCGCAAAGCCCGAACGTCTGTCCGCACTCAAACAGCGTCTTTCCACGTTCAACTGGCGCGGCCTTGTGCTGCCGCTCGCCGCGTTCGCGCTGTGGTGGCTCGTGTCGGCGTTGCATCTCGTCAAGAGCGGCCTGCTCGTCAGCCCTGTCGATGTCGCGCGCACTGCGGTGCAGCAGATTCAAAGCGGCGCGTTGCTGCGCGCGCTGTCGGCTTCGCTCGCGCGTGAAGCGAGCGGCTTCGTGATCGGCACGGCGGGCGGCCTTCTGCTCGGCGCGGCGCTCGGTTTCTCGCGCATCGCCACACGACTGATCGGCCCGACGTTCGACACGTTCAAGCAAATCTCGCTGTTCGCATGGATACCGCTGATCTCCGTGTGGTTCGGTCTCGGCGACATGGCGAAAGTCGTGTTCCTGTCGCTGGCCGCGCTGCTGCCCGTCGCCGCGCATACGTGCGACGGCATCCACGCCGTGTCGCCGCGCTATGTCGAAGTCGCTCGCGCGTTTCGCTATTCGCGCCTGCAAATGGCGCGCTTCGTGATTCTTCCCGCCGCGCTGCCGTCGATCTTCACGGGCATCTATCTCGCGCTGATCTACTCGTGGCTCGCGACGCTCGGCGCCGAATATCTGCTCGTCGCGGGCAGCGGGATCGGCAACACGCTGATCGACGGCAGCGAGCAGTTCAGGATGGATCTCGTGCTGTTTGGAATCATCGTCGTCGGCATCACGGGCTGGGCGCTCAACGCGCTTGCGCGCGGCGTCGAACGGCGCGTGCTTGCGCGGCGCAGCGGTGCATCGCGCGAACGCGCCGCTGCATGACATCAACATTCAGGTAACGGCATATGACGACAACAGTCTCCGAAGGCATCCGCATCCGCAACGTCAGCAAACGCTACGCACAGCAGGACGAAGCGAACGGCACGCTGCTCGTGCTCGACGACATCTCGCTCGATATCGCGCAAGGCGAATTCGTCAGCGTGCTCGGCGCCAGCGGTTGCGGTAAGTCAACGCTGCTGCGGCTCGTCGCTGGGCTCGACCGCGACTTTCGCGGCGATATCAGCGTGGATGGCGAGCGCGTGCGCGACACGTCGCTCGAACGCGGCATCGTGTTTCAGGATCACCGGCTGTTCCCGTGGCTCACGGCTTCGCAGAACATTCTCGCCGCATTGCGCAACGCGCCGCTTTCGACACAGCAAAAGCGCGACGCCGTCGCCGAGCATGTTGCGCTCGTCGGCCTCGAAGGCTTCGAGCATGCGTATCCGCATCAGTTGTCGGGCGGCATGGCACAGCGTGTCGCGATTGCGAGAGGGCTCGTGAACCGGCCACGCGTGCTGTTGCTCGACGAACCGTTCGGCGCGCTCGACGCGTTGACGCGCGGCCGCCTGCAAAACGAATTGCAGCGCATCTGGCAACACGAGCGAATCACGATGATTCTCGTCACGCACGACGTCGACGAAGCGATCTATCTGGGCGACCGCGTCGTGACGATGGCGCCGCGTCCAGGCCGCGTGAAGCGCATCGCCCATGTCGATCTGCCACGCCCGCGCGAGCGCAGCGACGCGCGCTTCGTACGGCTGCGCGAGCAGATCCTCGCCGATTTCACCGACCGGCCCGCGCCCGCCGATCACGACACACCCGGCAGCGGCCTGCGCGCAAACGCGCATGAACCGCGCATCACCGAATGGCGCCTCGCGTGGTGAAGCCCGATTTCTTTCGACGTCGATCAAGGAAACTACAGTGAGCGAAGCACGACAACACCAAAGGCAGATCAGCCTCGGCGCATTCCTGATGGAAACGGGACACCACATCGCCGCATGGCGCCACCCCGACACGCACGCGACGGGCGGCCTCGACTTCGCGCACTATGCGCAGCTCGCGCAGATCGCCGAGCGCGCGAAGTTCGACGCGATCTTCTTCGCCGACAGCGTCAGCGTGCGCGACACGCATCTGCCGTCGCTGTCGCGTACGGCACGCGCGGATCACTTCGAGCCGCTGACGCTACTGTCCGCGCTGTCCGTCGTGACTTCGCATATCGGTCTGGTCGCCACGGTTTCCACGACCTTCAACGAACCGTACAACGTCGCGCGCAAATTTGCTTCGCTCGATCATCTAAGCGGCGGACGATCCGGCTGGAATCTCGTCACGTCGAGTACGGAGACGGAAGCGCACAACTTCGGCTTCGACAAGCATCCCGATCACGCGTTGCGCTACGAGCGCGCGAAAGAATTCCACGACGTGGTGACAGGGCTGTGGGATAGCTGGGACGACGACGCGTTCCTGCGCGACAAGGCGAGCGGCGTCTATTTCGATCCCGACAAGGTGCATGTGCTCGATTATCGCGGCAAGCATTTCAAGGTACGCGGGCCATTGAACGTCGCGCGTTCGCCGCAGGGACGGCCCGTCGTGATTCAGGCGGGTGCATCCGATGCAGGCAAGGAACTCGCCGCGCAAACAGCCGAAGTGATCTTCGTCGCGCACCAGACGCTCGACGAAGCGAAGCATTTCTATCGCGACGTGAAAGGTCGGCTCGCGCGCTATGGACGCCGGCCCGAGCATCTGAAGATCATGCCTGGCATCTTTCCCGTAATCGGCAGAACGCAGCAGGAAGCGCAAGACAAGTTCGACGCGTTGCAGGACCTGATTCATCCGACCGTCGGATTGCAGTTGCTGTCGAATATGTCGGGTGGCGTCGATCTGTCGAAGTACGACGTCGACGGGCCTGTGCCAGAGTTGCCGGAAACCAATGGCGGCAAGAGCCGGCAACGGCTTCTGCTCGACCTCGCGCGCCGCGACAATCTGACGATACGCGAGCTATATCTGCGCATCGCGGGTGCGCGCGGGCATCAGCAGGTGATCGGCACGCCGCAGAGCATCGCCGACCAGTTGCAGCAATGGTTCGAAGAGGAAGGCGCCGATGGCTTCAACATCATGTCGCCGTGGCTGCCCGGTGGACTGAGCGAGTTCGCCGAACTGGTCGTGCCGGAGTTGCAGCGCCGCGGACTGTTTCGCACCGAATACGCGGGCCGCACGCTGCGCGATCATCTGGGGCTGCCGCGTCCGGAGAACCAGTTCTCGGCACACGCTGCGCAACTTGCGCAGACGGCCTGACCGGTTGTTCTACGCGCGACGGGGCGAGTCGGCTACAGACGCCCCGGTCGCGGATCAGCAATGAAGCCGTCGCGATTGGGCATGCGAACCGACGCGAGCGAATGCGCATCGAGCCGCACATCGTCGGGCACGATGCCGTTCTGGTTCAGAATCCACGCGCTCACCGCATAGACTTCATCGGCGCTAAGCGATTGCGGCGCGTTGTACGGCATCGCGCGGCGGATGTAGTCGAACAGCGTCGTCGCATACGGCCAATAGCTGCCTACCGTGCGCTTCGGGTTCGCTGAGGTAAGCGTGCCGCGTCCGCCAATCAGCTGATCGCCGATCAGCCCTTCTCCCTTCGCACCGTGGCACGCGGCGCATTTGGCCGCGAAGATCTTGCCGCCCATCGCAACATCGCCGCTGCCCGCGGGCAAACCGTGGCCATCGGGCGCGACGTCGATATTCCATGCGGCGATGTCGGCATCGCTAACAGGCGTGCCGATCGCATCGGCCGATTTGCGCAGATCCGCATTCAACGCGGGCCGTTGCGCATCATGCGACGCGGTCAACGAAGCCGAACACGCAGCCAGCGACGCGCAAAGCAAAGACACTCGAAAAATGGACTTAAGCATTTTTCACGCTTCCATCGGCGCCGATGCGCCACTGGTGGATGCCGTTGTAGTGATAGTTCGAGTTCAGCCCGCGCGCCTGCACGAGAGCCTCGCGCGTCGGCTGCACATAACCGGTCGAATCCGTGGCGCGCGACAGAATGGCGGCTGGCTCACCGTTCCAGACCCAGCCCGATTGAAAACGCGTCAACGCGCGATCGCGCGGCGTGTCGTCGAGCGCCGCGTCCTGCCACGTCTTCCCGCCATCCGTCGATACTTCGACCCGGCGAATCGCGCCGCGCCCTGACCACGCGAGACCGACAATCGGATAAAAGCCGCGCACCGTCAGCTTTTGCCCCGACGAAGGCCGCGTAATCACCGACTTCGCGTCCATCTCGAACACGAACTGCCGCGCGCTTCCATCCGGCAGCAGCCCCGTGTATTTCGACGTTTCCTCACGCGTCTCCAGCGGCGCATCGACGATCTTCAGACGCCGCAGCCACTTCACGTTCGTATTGCCTTCGAAGCCCGGCACGAGTAGCCGCAGCGGATACCCATTCTCGGGCCGCAAACGCTCGCCGTTTTGCGCATAGACGACAAGGGCCCGGTCGAGAATGCGGTCGAGCGGCAGGCTGCGCGTCATCGCGGCAGCATCGGCGCCTTCGGCGAGCAGCCATTTCGGCGCGCGTCCGTCCGTCGCTGCGGCGAGTCCGCCCGTCGCTTCGAGCAAGGTCGAAAGACGCACACCCGTCCATTCGCAACACGACAGCAGTCCGTGCGTGATCTGCACAGGCAGGCCGCTCGGGCCTTTCCATTCGCTCCCCGTGTTGCCCGAGCATTCCAGGAAATGAATCCGCGACTCGGACGGCAGACGCAGCAGATCATCCATCGTGAAGAGCTTCGGCTCGCGCACCAGGCCGTGAACGACGAGGCGGTGCGCGTTGGGATCGATATCCGGCACGCCCGAATGATGACGCTCGTACACGAGCCCGTTCGGCGTGATCGTGCCGTGCAGGTCCGCGAGCGGCGTGAGCGACGAGGCCGCGCCCGGCATCGGCCATGCGCGCGCCGCGCGGCGCACCACGTTCGCTTCGCGCGGCGACGGTTGTCCGTACGGATGATCGAGGATCGGCGCACCGGGCGTTTGCGTCCACGGATCGACGTCCAGCGGGCGCAACAGCGTCGCTGCCTTCACGCCGGGCGCGACCAGCGCGGAGAGCGCCAGCCCGCCGAGCATCCGGCGACGCGGCAACGCGGGAGCGGTCTTGGGTTCAGGAATCGGCGGATTGGACATGAGGGAACCGGGTGATTCGCGAGTGCGCGTCGGGCGTATTTCGACGCCGCCCGGCATCGAGCAGGCGCGTCGCGCAAAATTGCAGCGCGGAGCACAGCAGCAGATAAACCAGACCGACGAACAGGAATATCTGCACGGGATAGACCATCAGCCGGTTATTGACCTGGTTGGCGAGAAACGTGAACTCAGGCACGCCCACGATATACGCCAGCGACGTGTCCTTGATCAGCGACACCCACTGGTTCACGAACGACGGCGTCATGATCCGCACGGCCTGCGGCAGCAGCACATAGCGCAACGCCTGCCAGCGCGTGAGGCCCAGCGACAACGCCGCCTGCTCCTGCCCCGCGCGGACGGCGGCGATGCCCGCCTGCACCGAATGCGACAGATACGCGCCGCCGATCAGCGCCAGCGCGCATACGACGGTTGCGAGTCCCGGCACGTCGATGTGCAGCAGCATCGGCATCAGGAAGAACGTCCAGAAGATCAGCATCAGGACGGGAATCGCGCGGAAAAAGCCCACGACTGCAGTAAGCGCGAGATGCACCGCACCGCGCGTCATCGACAGTGCAATGCCGCCCGCGAGTCCGACCAAAGCGGACAGGAGCGCCGACACAATCGACATCACCAGCGTCAACGCCGCCCCACCAAGCGGGCCATTCGGAAACGTGCCGAGCAGCAGATAACGCAGCGTCGGCAGCCAGTCGATTGCGCTCATGCGGTGCCTCGCTGCCACGCGTGCGCGCTGCGGCGCTTCCAGAGAAGCAAGCCGACTTCGATCGCCGCGATCGTCGCGATATAGAGAACCGTCGCAGCGCCGAACGCCTGAAACGTCTTGAACGTTTCGGTATCGACTTGCCGCGACGTGTACGACAGTTCCGCGAGACCGATCGCCATCGTCAGCGACGAGTTCTTCACGATGTTCATGTATTGCCCCGCAAGCGGCGGCGTTGCAATACGGATCGCCTGCGGCAGGATCACATAGCGGAACGTGCCAAGCGGCGCGAGTCCCAACGCCGCGGCGGCCTGATACTGCCCGTCCTTGACGCCGCGCATTCCCGCGCGAAACTCTTCACCGACGAACGTCGTCGCATAGCACGTCAACCCGATCCAGCCCGCGACGAACTCGAACGGTGGCCACGAAAGCGTGAACGTCCACAAAGAAAGCGTATGCGGCGTATTGAGCCACTCCATCCAGCTTTGCGGAAGCAAGGTCGCTGCACCGAAGTACCAGAACAGCAACTGCACAAGCAACGGCGAGTTGCGAAAAACGAGCACATACAGCGCAGCAACGCGCGTAACGAAGCCGTTACGCGCGTTGCGCGCCATCGCGAGTGCGAAACCCAACAGCGTCGCCGACACGATCACGCACGCCGACAACAGCAACGTCATCAAAAAGCCGTGCGCGAGCCACCCGACGTACTTCGGTTCCAGCCAGCCGTTCATACGCGGTTCAGCTCTTCTGCGGATCGCCGATCTTGAACAGACGCGGCAGCGGTGCGCGGCTGGTCGGGCCGAACCATTGATCGTAGATCTTGCCCGCCGTGCCGTTCGCTTCGAGTCCCTTGAGCGTGTCATCGACCACGCTCAACAGACGCGCCTCGCCCTTCGGCACGCCGACACCTTCATAGTCGTTGGAAATCGTGAACGGCGAAATTTCGTAGTTTGCCTTGTCCGGCACGTTCGCCAGCAGCGCGACGAGCTTCGGGCCGTCCTGCGTGATCGCCTGCACGTTGCCCGTGCGCAGCGCGGCGAAGGCGAACGGCGTGTCGTCGTACGCGACGATGGTCGCGCCCGGGAATTGCGCACGAACCTGCTGCTCGTTCGTCGTGCCTTTATCCGCGCCGACGCGCAGGCTGTTCAGTTGTTGCGGCGTTTTCAGCACGCCCTTCTTCGCGATGAACTGCGTGCCCGACGCAAAATACGGCGTGCTGAAATCGACTTCTTTCTTGCGCTCGTTGGTGATCGTGAAGTTCGCGAACACCAGATCGACCTTGCCCGACTTCAGAAACGCAATGCGGTTAGCGGGATTGGTCGGCTGGATTTCGAGCTTCACGCCGAGTTTGTCCGCGACGGCACGCGCGTAATCGACATCGAGCCCAACAATCTGATTGTTCTTCGGATCGACGAAGCCAAACGGCGGATTGCTGTCGAAGGTCGCGACGCGCAGCACGCCTGCCTTCTTGATGTCGTCGAGACGGTCGGCATGCGCCGCACTGGAAGCGGCGAGCATCAACCCCATGATGACAGCGCCAGCGAATCGGATTTTCATGGTAAAGACCTTCTGATAGTTATGCGTGTAGCGGCGTGCAACGGCTCATCGCCGATATCGATGATGAGCCGCGACTTTAGCAACGCCCATGCGCGCGACGAACCAATAAATCGTCACGAGCAAAGCGGTACACGTCATATGCGCCGCATCGGGCGCACTTCACTATTCAGGGGCTTCCGCCGCCTTCGCTGTTTTTACGTTGCCGTCCCAGCCGCCGCCCAATGCTTTCACGAGCATGACGGCGTTCTGTAGCGCGGTGCTGCTGTAATCGAGCGCGATCTTGCGGTCCTGCACTTGTGTCAATTGCGTGTCGAGCACATCGATGCGGCTCGACGTCCCCGCCGCGAAATTGCGCTGCTGGCTGGCCGCGAGTTCGCCGCTGCGTTGCGCGACGTCGGTCGATGCCGCCGCCTGGCGCGTCGCGATCTGCACCGCGCTCAAATAGTCTTCGACATCCTGGAACGCGCTCAACACCGTCTGCCGGTACGCGGCGACTTCCTGATCGTAGTTGGCGCGTGCAGCGCGCACCGACGCGCTCGTCGCGCCCGCATCGAACACCGTTTGCGCGACGTCGAATCCAAGCGACCAGAAGCGCGTCGGCAGCGAGACTAGATGCGCAAGCGAGGTGCCGCTCCAGCCGCCATCCGCCGACAGTGTGATGGTCGGGAAATAGCCCGCCTTCGCGACGCCGATCTTTGCGTTGTATTGCGCAACCGTGCGTTCGGCCTGCACGACGTCAGGCCGCCGCTGCAGCAACGCAGACGGCAGCGAAACGGGCAGCCCAGGCAACTCGAACCGATAGTCCGCCTGCACCGGCAACGAGAACGCGGCAGGCGCTTCGCCGATCAGCACGGCAATCGCATGCTCATACTGACGGCGCGTGAGTTGCGCGCTCGCGATGCTTTCGTCGATGGCTTGCAGCGTGTTGTGTGCGGTGCGTACATCGTCATATGACGAGACGCCGTGCTTGTACTTGGCTTCCGTCAGCGCGAGCAGTTCAGCGTCGATCCGGCGTTCTTCATCGAGGATCGCGAGATCGGCGTCGGCGGCCCGCACGGTGAAATAGTCGACGGCCAGTGTCGCGAGCACGCTCAAGCGTTCTCCTGCTAGTTGCGCATCCGATGCCTGCGCGCTCGCCTCGCTCGCTTCGACGGAGCGCCGCACGCTGCCCCACAGGTCCGGCTCCCAGCTCGCCTCCAGTTGCGCCGACACGCTCTTCGACGCGTAGCTGCTGACGGTTCCGCTCGACGACACCTGTGTCGTGCTCCCACTGCCCGAACGCGTGCCCGAGCCCGCAAAGGAAACCGTTGGAAACAGGCTCGCGCGTGCCGACGCCACCTGGGCGCGCGCGGAGCGATACGCCGCGTCGTACTGCGCGAGCGTCTGGTTCGCCTTCAATGCGCGCTCGCACAGATCGTTGAGCGTCTGGTCGCCGAACATCGTCCACCAACGGCTATCTAGCGAGGCCGCCGGATCGGGCTTAGCCTGTTGCCAGACTCCGCTCGCGTCGGGGCTGTTCATCTCCTTGAACGTGGCGGGCACGGCGACGTCGGGCTTTTTGTAGTCGGGGCCGATTGCGCAGCCAGCGCACAGAGTCGCAATGGCGGCAGCCACGATCGTTCGATGCACACGCCGCATCGTGCGCGTTGCTTTGTCCATCATGAAGGGTTTCCGTTACGTGAGGCGCGGCGGCCGTTGAAGCGGTCGAGCCAGAGGTAGATCACGGGCGTCGTGAAGAGCGTCAGCAACTGGCTGACCATCAGGCCGCCGAGAATCGCGACGCCGAGCGGATGACGAAACTCGTGCCCATAGCCCGAACTGACGATCAGCGGCACCGCGCCGAACAGCGCGGCAAGTGTCGTCATCATGATCGGCCGGAAGCGCGTGAGACACGCCTGATAGATCGAGTCTTCCGCGCTCGCGCCCTGTTCGCGCTCGTACGTGACCGCGAAGTCGACCATCATGATCGCGTTCTTCTTCACGATACCGATCAGCAGCACG
The DNA here is from genome assembly GCF_002902925.1 of Paraburkholderia terrae. Lineage (GTDB taxonomy): Bacteria > Pseudomonadota > Gammaproteobacteria > Burkholderiales > Burkholderiaceae > Paraburkholderia > Paraburkholderia terrae. The sequence continues at coordinate 2,612,834 of NZ_CP026113.1, forward strand.
ATGCCGATCAGCGCGATGATCGTCAGTTCATAGCCGCATACGTAGAGCGCGATCAGCGCGCCGAGGCCCGCCGAGGGCAGTGTCGAGAGTATCGTCAGCGGATGAATCAGGTTCTCGTACAGAATGCCGAGCGCGATATACACCGCAATTAACGCGCCGATGATCAGCAGCACTTCGCTGCCGCCCGACTGCTGCATCATCGCGCCTTGCCCCGCGAACGCCGGCAAAATCGTGTTCGGCAGATTCAGCGACGCGACGGCCGCCTTGATAGCCGCATTCGCATCGCTCATCGACACGCCTTCGCGCAGGTTGTACGACAGCGTGACAGCGGGAAACTGGTTGTCGTGCGCGATCGTGACGGGCGCGTGCGACAGCGTGCGTGTGGCGAGCGCGGATAGTGGAACCAGTGTTGCGTTTGTTGAGGAAGATGTACTTGAGGTACTGGTCGCGTTCGTCGCGGGCACGTACAGCGTGTCCAGCGTCTTCGGGTCTTGCCAGTACTGCGGCGCGACTTCCATCACCACGTGATACTGGTTCGCAGGGCCGTAAACCGTCGCAATCTGGCGCTGGCTGAACGCGTCGTTCAATGCATCGTCGATTGCCTCGAACGGCACGCCCATGCGTGCCGCCGCGTCGCGATTCACCTGCAGCATCATCGAAAGACTCGCGCTTTGCACGTCGGCATTCACGTCGCGCAGCTGCGGCAGCGCGCGCAGCTTCGCCTCGATGCGCGGCACCCACGTATCCAGTTCGTCCTGATTCTCCGCCGTCACCGCGTATTGAAACTGCGCCGAGCTTTGCCGCGCGCCGAACATCAGGTCCTGCGCCGATTGCATCAGCAGACGCACGCCGGGAATGTCCGTCGTGCGATGACTCAGATCGGCGATCACCTGATTCGCGTTGTGCTTGCGTTCCGACAACGGCTTGAGCGTAATGAACATCATGCTGTTGCTCACCGCATTGCGTCCGCCGACGTAGCCCGACACCGATTGCACATCCGGGTTCTGCAGAATGCGCTTGTTGATTTCATCGAACTTCTGCTTCATCGCCTGAAATGAAATGCTCTGCGACGCCTGAACGTTCCCCATCAGCCGCCCCGTGTCTTCGATCGGGAAAAAGCCTTTCGGCATCACGGCCACCATGCCGACATTGGCGAACAGCAGGAACACAGTGACGGCAAGCATCGTCTTCGGATGACGCAGCGCCCAGCGCAGACTGCGCCCGTAAGCGCGTTCGACACGCGGCCCCAACGCGCCTTCGCTCTGCTTGTGCGGCACATGGCGCAACAACAGACGCCCGAGCGTCGGCGCGAGCGTCAGCGAAATGACCATCGAAATCAGGATCGCAATCGCCAGCGACACCGAGAACTCGCGGAACAGCCGCCCAACCAGACCGCTCATCATGATGAGCGGCAGAAACACAACCACCAGCGACACGCTGATCGTCAGCACCGTGAAGCCGACTTCGCGCGTGCCGTCGAGCGCGGCGGCGAGCGGCGACTTGCCCTGATCCAGATGCCGCATGATGTTTTCGACGACGACGATCGCGTCGTCGACCACGAAGCCCGTTGAGATCGTCAGCGCCATCAGCGACAGGTTGTTCAGGCTGTAGCCGAGGAAGTACATCGCGGTGAAGGTGCCCGCGAGTGCGAGCGGCACCGTGATCGCAGGAATCAGCGTGCTGCGCCAGTCGCGGAAGAACGCGTACGACACTGCCGTCACCAGCAGCACGGCCGCCAGCAGCGAGACTTCGACATCGAACACCGACGAGCGGATCGTCTGCGTGCCGTCCAGCACGACGTTCAGCTTCACCGTCGACGGCAAACTCGCGGCGAGTTGCGGCAGCGTGGCGCGAATCGCATCGACGGTCTTGATCACGTTCGCGTTCGGCTGCTTCGACACGATCAGCAGCACCGCCGGCTTTCCGTTCGCGAGGCCATAGTTGCGCAGGTCTTCCGTCGACTTCACCACTTGCGCGACATCGGTGACATGCACCACCGTGCCGTCGTGCGTGTGGATCACGAGCGGCTTGTAGTCGGCGGGTTCCATCAACTGATCGTTCGCGCCCAGCACATAGTGCTCGCCGTTCATGCTGACGGCGCCCTTCGGCAGATCGACGTTCGCGTTCGCCAACGCAGTGCGCACGGAGTCGAGCGCGATGCCGTAGTGGCTCAGCTGATCCGGATTCAGTTCGACGCGCACCGCCGGCAGCGCGCCGCCGCCCACGGTCACATCGCCGACGCCTTGCACCTGCAACAGCTTCTGTTGCAGCACCGATGACGCATAGTCGTACATCTGCCCGACGCCCACCGTATCCGACGTCAGCCCGACGATCATCACGGGCGCGGCAGCCGGATTCATCTTGCGATAAGTCGGCGTTTGCGTGAGCGTCGTGGGCAGATTGCTGCGCGCGGCGTTGATCGCCGCCTGCACGTCGCGCGCGGCGCCGTCGATATCGCGGTTCAGATCGAACTGCAACACGATCTGCGACGAACCCGACGAGCTTTGCGACGTCATCTGCGTGAGGCCCGCAATCGAGCCGAAGGCGCGTTCGAGCGATGCCGTCACGGTCTTGGCGACCGTATCGGGATTCGCGCCCGAAAGCGTCGCGCTGACCATCACGACGGGAAAATCCACCGACGGCAGCGCCGCGACAGGCAGCAGCCGGAACGCGACGATGCCGAACAGCGCGAGACCGATCGCAAGCAGCATCGTGCCGACGGGACGGCGAATGAACGGAGCGGACAGATTCATGCTTTAGCTCGCGTTCGTATCGCCGGACGGCGTGATCGCGGCACGCGTCGCAAGACGATGCAGCGCGAGGAAGATCACGGGCGTCGAGAACAGCGTGAGCAACTGACTCACCACTAGCCCGCCGATGATCGCGATGCCGAGCGGTTGCCGCAATTCGTGGCCCATGCCCGTGCCGAGCGCGAGCGGCAGCGCGCCGAACAGCGACGCGCAGGTCGTCATCAGGATCGGCCGGAAGCGCAGTTCGCACGCACGGCGCATCGCGTCGTGCGCGGTGAGGCCGAGCGTGCGCTCCTGTTCGAGCGCGAAGTCGACCATCATGATCGCGTTCTTCATCACGATGCCGACCAGCAGCACGATGCCGATCAGACCGATGATGTCCAGCTCGCCGCCGCAGAACAACAGCGCCGCGAGCGCGCCGCATGCGGCGGAAGGCAGCGTCGAGAGAATCGTCAGCGGATGGATCAGGCTTTCGTACAAGATGCCGAGCAGGATATACACGGCGATCAACGCGCCGACCAGCAACAAGGCTTCGTTGCCGAGCGACGTGCTGTAAAGCTGCGCCGCGCCTTCGAGGTTCATCTGCACGCTTGCGGGCGGGTTCAGCTTCGCTTCGATCGCCTCGATACGGTCGATGGCCGTGCCGAGCGTCACGCCATCCGCGAGATTGAACGACACATCCGCGTATGGAAACTGTGCCTGGCGTTGAATCGTCAACGGCGCGGCGGCGACCGTCGCGGTCGCGATGCTCGACAGCGGCGAGAGCGATGTCGACGTGCTGGTCGATGTCGAAGTGGAAGAAGAAGTCGATGAGGCGCTAGTCGTGCCCACATAAAGCCCGTCGAGCAACGCGAGCGGCGACTCGCCGACCAGCCGCACATCCGCGCCCAGCGTCACGTGATACTGGTTCACGTGCGTATAAATAGTCGAAATCTGCCTATCGCCGAACGCGTCGTAGAGCGCGTTGTCGATGTCCTGCGCGGTGAGGCCAAGTCGCGATGCCGTCGCGCGGTCGAAGTCGAACTTCAGCACGTTGCCTTGCTGTTGCGCCTGGCTTTGTACATCGGTGAACATCGAGTCGGCTCGTAGCGCAGCGAGCAGGCGCTGCGTCCATTCGTTGAGTTCGGCGCGGTCGGTAGCCTGCACGCCGACGCGGTAACTGTTCGCATTGATCTGATCGTCGAGCGTCAAGTCCTGCACGGGATGCAGATAGAGCTTGAGGTCGGCGCGCTGCGCGGCATCTTGCGTGAGCCTTTGAATCACGGAGCGGCTCGAATCCCCATCTTTCAGGCTGATGAGCATGCGGCCCTGGTTGATGGTCGGATTGTTCTGGTCGATACCGACGAACGACGACACATTGGCCACCGCACTATCACTCGCGACGCGGCCCGCGAGCGTGCGCGTCGATGCCGCCATCCGCTCGAACGACGCGCGCGGCGAACCGAGCGAAATCCCTTCGATCAGACCCGTGTCCTGCACCGGGAACAAACCCTTCGGCAACACGACGAACAGCACGACTGTCAGCAGCGTCGCGGCAGCAACAACCAGCAGCACCACCAGGCGATGCGCGAACGCCCAATCGAGTACACGTAGATAGCCGCGATTCAAACGCGCGAGCCAGTCTTTTGCGGCGGCATCGCTGTCGCTCGCGGCGTGATCGGCACGCAGCATGCGCGCGGCCATCATCGGCGTGAGCGTCAACGAGACCCACGCAGAAATCACGATCGCAATCGCCAGCGTCAGCGCAAACTCACGGAACAACCGGCCGATCACATCGGGCATGAAGAACAGCGGAATCAGCACGGCAACGAGCGCCACCGAGATCGACAGAATCGTGAAGCCGATTTGCCGCGCGCCCTTTAACGCCGCGTCCAAAGGCGTCTCACCATTCTCGATGTGGCGCATCACGTTTTCGAGCATCACGATTGCGTCGTCGACCACGAAGCCCGTCGCCACCGTCAGCGCCATCAACGTGAGGTTGTTGACGGAGAAGCCGAGCGCGTAGATGCCCGCCACCGTGCCGACCAGCGCGAACGGCACCGTCACGGCGGGAATCAGCGTGAATTCGAGCCGCCGCAGAAACACGAACACGACCATCACGACGAGCGCGATCGCGGCGGCCAGTTCCATCTTCACGTCATGCACGGAAGCGCGGATGGTCTGCGTGCGGTCACTGAGCACGCTGATTTTCACAGTCGCGGGCAACGACGCGCGCAGTTGCGGCAACAGCGCTTCGATCCGGTCGACAACTTCGATCACGTTCGCGCCCGGCTGCCGCTGCACGTTGATGATGATCGCGGGCGTCGCGCCACTCCATGCGGCCTGGCGCGGATTTTCAGCCGTCTCCGAAATCTTCGCGACATCGGAGAGACGCACGGGGGCGCCGTTGCGATACGAGAGCACGAGGTCCTGGTAATCGGTGGCGGACGTCAGTTGGTCGTTTGCGTCGATCGTGAAAGCCTGCAACGGGCCGTCGATCGTGCCTTTCGCGCTGTTCACGTTCGCGTCGCCAACCGCCGTGCGCGCATCTTCGAGCGACAGGCCCATCGCGTTGAGCGCCCGCGTGTCGGTCTGCACGCGCACAGCAGGCCGCGCGCCGCCCGACAGCGTGACGAGCCCGACGCCCGACACCTGCGAGAGCTTCTGCGCAATGCGCGTATCCGTCAGGTCTTCGACACGCGTGAGCGGCAACGCATCCGATGTGACCGCGAGCGTTAGCACGGCCGTATCGGCGGGATTGACCTTGCTGTAGACAGGCGGATACGGCAGGTTCGTCGGCAGCGTGCTGTTCGCGCTGTTGATCGCGGCCTGCACTTCCTGTTCGGCTTCGTCGAGATTGGTCGAGGTCTGGAACTGCAACGTGACGAGCGACACGCCGAGCGAACTCGTCGAATTCATGCGCTTCAGTCCCGCCATCTGCCCGAACTGCTTTTCGAGCGGCGCGGTGACGGAGGTGCTGATCACATCGGGCGATGCGCCGGGATACTGCGTGTAGACCTGGATCGTCGGATAGTCGATTTCGGGCAACGCGGAAACCGGCATCAGCCGGTAAGCGATCAGGCCGATCAGCAGCAGGGCAAGCGTCATCAAACCCGTCGCGACAGGACGGCGGATGAACGGGCGGGAAATATCCATCGGTATCTTTGGGTTCGGAAGCGCGCGTCAGGGGCGAACGATCTTCACGGCGCTGCCGTCGTCGAGCTTGTCCGCGCCGTCTAAAACGATCACGTCGCCCGCCTTGAGACCGCCTTGCTCGACAACAGTCGCGTCGCTGTACGCGACGCCCGCCGTCACGCGGCGCAGCGCGACCTTGCCTTCGCCCTGCTTCGCGTCGGCGGAGCTCAGCGTCAGCACGAAATCGCCCGATGCGCCGTGCTGGATCGCGACCGTCGGCACGGTCAACGCGTCGCGTAAGGTGCCGACCGTCATCCGCACGTTGACGAAGCGGTTCGGAAACAGCCGGCCGTCGCGGTTCGGCGCGCTCGCCTTCAGCTTGACCGTGCCCGTTGTCGTGTCGGCCTGGTTGTCGATAGCAGCGAGCGTCGCGTGATCGAGCACGGTGCGCTTGTCGCGCGCGAAAATCTCGACGGGCAACGCGCCCTTGTCGTGAAACGCATCGACCACGGCGCCCATCCTGTCTTCGGGCAGCGCGTAGACGACGGTGGTCGGCGAGTCGCTGGTGATGGTCGCGATGCCCGTCGTGTCGCTCGTCGTCACGTAGTTGCCGGCGTCGGTAGACAGCAGGCCGATCGTGCCGTCCATCGGCGCGACGATCTCGCAGTAGCCGACCTGTACCTGAAGATTCGCGACGCTGCCCTGATCTGCCTTGACGGTGCCTTGATACTGGCGCAGCGTCGCGCGCTGCGTGTCGAGCGTCTGATGCGAAATCGAGCCGCCATCGATCAGGCTTTCGTAACGCGTCAGGTCGGCGCGCGCATTGGCGAGCAGCGCTTCATCGTGGTCGAGCGTGCCTTGCGCTTCCAGCAACTGCGCGCGCAGCGCGCGTGAATCGATCCGCGCAATCGGCTGCCCCGCTTTCACGCGCTGGCCTTCTTTCACGAGCATCGCTTCGAGCGTGCCGTTGACCTGCGTTTTCACGGTGACAGTGGCGCGCGGCGTGACGGTGCCGAGCGCATCGAGTTGCAGCGGCACGTCGGCGCGCGTTACCGTGCCGATGGTGACAGGCGTGACTTGTGCAACGGGATGCGGCGGCTTGTGAAGCGCGGCAAACGCCTGCCAGACGACAACGCCAGCAGCAACGACGCCTGCGGCGATCAACACACGACGGATTGGACGATTGAATTTCACGCGGAGATTTGTCGGCGCTCAGGCCGTTCAACGGTTTGCCAAACGGAATAAAAGAACGACGCCACGCGGGCGTCGCCGGAAAGCAGCGCCGCGCCTCACGCGAGGATCGGCAACTGCTCAGGAGATGAAGGGGAATGTAGCAACGGGAAAGCGCGCCCAGGTTTAGCGCGCTTAGCAGGTGTTTCAGCGTGTTACGGCTGCGCGGCGACGCGCGTGGGCTGTTGAGGCTGCGCGGCTTGCTGCGCGTAGGGTGCATCGGCGGAACGGGGCGTGTCGCCCGTGCGCTCGATCCAGCCGCCGCCAAGATACTGATAGAGATCGACCAGATTGGTCAGCCGGTTCAGCGATGCCGTAATCAGCGACTGTTGCGCCGAGTACAGATCGGTCTGCGCGGTCAGCACGTTCAGGTAACTGTCCACGCCTTGGCGATAGCGCAGATCCGACAGATCATAGCGACGCTGCTGCGACTCGACGTTCTCCTGCAACGCCTTGATCTGCCGGTCGTACGTGCCGCGCGCCGCCAGCCCGTCTGAGACTTCGCGAAACGCCGTCTGGATCGCCTTCTCATACTGCGCGACCGCGACGTTCTTTTCGAGCTTCGCGAGATCGAGGTTCGCTCGATTCTCGCCGCCCTTGAAGATCGGCACCGAGATCGTCGGCCCGAAGCTCCATGCGAGTTGGCCGGGCTTGAACAACGTGCCGAGGCTCGCGCTCGCCGTGCCGAAGTCGCCTGTCAGCGAGATGCTCGGGAAGAACGCCGCGCGCGCCGCGCCGATATTCGCGTTCGCGCCGATCAGCGTCGCTTCGGCTTCCATGATGTCGGGACGCCGCATCAGCAAATCGGACGGCAGGCCCGCCGGAACATCCGCCAGCAGTTGCTGGCTGGCGAGCGGCAAGCCTTGCGGCAGGTCGGCAGGCAGCGGCGCGCCGACCAGCAGCACCAGCGCGTTCTCCGCCTGCGCGCGCGAACGCTGCTGGCTTTCGTAGTTCGCCTGCGCCTGCTGCATCGTGCCTGCCGCTTCGCGCAGATCGAGTTCGGAGCCTGTGCCCGTGTCGTACTGGAGCTTCGTCAGTTCGTACGAGCGGCGCGCCGTGTCGTACGTGTTCTTCGTGCTTGCCAGCATTTCGTCGTAGGCGACGAGCGTCAGGTATTGATCGGCGACTTGCGAGACGAGCAGGATTTCTTCCGCCTTGCGCGCCTGCGCCGTCGAGAAATACGTCTGCAGCGTCTGCTCGGCGAGGCTGCGCACCTTGCCGAAGAAGTCGAGTTCCCATGAAGCGCTCGCCGCCACCTGATAGTCGGCGCCCACGGTCGCCTTGCCGACGTACGACAGGTCCTTCGGCGTGCGACTGCGCGTGCCCGTGCCATCGACGGAAAGCGACGGCATCAGGTCCGCGCGTTGAATGCGGTATTGCGCCCGTGCTTCTTCGACCTTGAGCGCCGACACACGCAAGTCGCGGTTGTTCTGCAACGCGAGTTCGATCAGCCCTTGCAGGCGCGGATCGACGAAGAACTCGCGCCAGCCGATGTCAACAGCAGAGTGGTCATTAGCCGTGCGCGTTGCTGTGCCCTTCGCGGGCTGGTTGTCGTAGACGCCGCCTTGCGGAAAGGTCGCCGCGACAGGCGCGGCCGGACGCTCATAAGTCGGCGCGAGCGTGCAGCCCGTCGCGAAGAGCGCGGCGGCGAGCGTCGTCAGTAGTGTTCTGTTCATATGCTTGTCCTTACTGGGCCGTTTCTTCTTCGACGTCGTGTTCGGCGCCATGCGGTGTCGAGTCGTCGCGCGAGAACTTCTCGCGGATCACGACGTAGAACATCGGGATCATAAAAACGGCGAGGAACGTGGCCGTCAGCATCCCGCCGATCACGCCCGTGCCGATTGCGTGCTGGCTCGACGAACCGGCGCCGTTGCTGATCGCGAGCGGCAGCACGCCGAGCACGAACGCCAGCGACGTCATCAGGATCGGACGCAGCCGCAAGCGCGCCGCTTCGAGTGCGGCCTGCACGGCCGTCATGCCTTCTTTGATCTGCAATTCGCGCGCAAACTCGACGATCAGAATCGCGTTCTTCGCGGACAAACCGACGGTGGTCAGCAAGCCGACCTGGAAGAACACGTCGTTCTCCAGCCCGCGCATCGTGACGGCAAGCAATGCGCCGATCACGCCGAGCGGCACGACGAGAATCACCGCGAACGGAATCGACCAGCTTTCGTACAACGCGGCGAGACACAGGAACACGACGAGGATCGAGATGCCGTACAGAATCGGCGCCTGCGAACCCGATTGGCGTTCCTGGAACGACAGGCCCGTCCATTCGTAGCCGATGCCTTGCGGCAGCTTCGCGGCGAGCGCTTCCATCGCGGTCATCGCCTGGCCCGTACTCTTGCCTGCGGACGCCTGCCCCTGGATTTCGACCGACGAGATGCCGTTATAGCGTTCGAGCTTCGGCGAGCCGTAGACCCAGTGTCCCGACGCCACCGACGTCAGCGGCATCATCGAACCCGAACTGCCGCGCACGTACCACTTGCTCATGTCTTCGGGCGTCATGCGGAACGGCGCGTCGCCTTGCAGATAGACCTTCTTGATCCGGCCATCGGTATCGAGGAAGTTGTTAACGTACGCCGATGCCCAAGCAATCGAGAACGTCTGGTCGATGTCCGACACAGTGACGCCGAGCGCCTGCGCTTTCTCGCGGTCGATATCGACCTTGAACTGCGGCGTGTCGGACAGCCCGTTCGGACGCACCAGCGCCAATGACGGATCTTTCGCGGCCATGCCGAGCAACTGGTTGCGCGCGGCCATCAGCGCGTCGTGGCCGAGACCGGCGTTGTCCGTCAACTCGAAGTCGAAGCCCGACGCCGTGCCGAGTTCGGGAATCGACGGCGGGTTCACGGCCAGCACGGTCGCGTCTTTGTACGACGCGTAGTGCCCGAACACGCGGCCCACCAGCGCCTGCACTTTCTGGTTCGCATGCTGACGCTGCGAGTAGTCCTTCATCCGCACGAACGCGATACCTGCGTTCTGGCCGCGGCCCGCGAAGCTGAAGCCGTTCACGGTGAACACCGAGTCGACGATGTCTTTTTCGTCGTGAAGCAGATAGTCGGTGACGTTCTTCAGCGTGCGCGCCGTGGTCTCCTGCGTCGAGCCGGGCGGCGTCTGCACGAGCACGAACATCGTGCCCTGATCTTCATCGGGCAGGAACGACTTCGGCAGACGCATGAACAGGAAACCCACGCCTACGATCACCGCGAGATACAGCACGAGCCAACGCCCCGAACGGCGGATCACATGCTGCACACCCGAGTGATACTTGTCGCGGCCGTTGTCGAAGGTGCGGTTGAACCAGCCGAAGAAGCCCTTTGTCGTGCCGTGATGGCCTTTCGGGATCGGCTTGAGAATGGTCGCGCACAGCGCAGGCGTGAGAACCAGCGCAACGAGCACGGACAGCACCATCGCCGCCACAATCGTCAGCGAGAACTGACGGTAGATCGCGCCGACCGATCCACCCGAGAACGCAACAGGCACGAACACAGCCGACAGCACCAGCGCCACGCCGACCAGCGCGCCCGTGATCTGGCCCATCGCCTTGCGAGTGGCCTCTCTTGGCGATAGCCCTTCCTCGGACATCACGCGCTCGACGTTCTCGACCACCACGATTGCATCGTCCACCAGCAGGCCGATGGCGAGCACGAGACCGAACATCGACAGCGTGTTGATCGAGAAGCCCGCCGCGCTCATGATCGCGAACGTGCCGAGCAGCACCACAGGCACGGCAATCGTCGGAATCAACGTCGCGCGCAGGTTCTGCAGGAACAGATACATCACGAGGAACACCAGCACGATGCCTTCGAGCAGCGTCTTCACCACTTCCTCGATCGACATCTTCACGAACGGCGTCGTGTCGTACGGATACTGCACGACGAGACCATGCGGGAAGTTCTTCGACAGTGCGTCGATCTTCGCGCGCACCAGTTTCGCCGTCTGCAGCGCGTTCGCACCCGTTGCGAGCTGGATGCCGAAGCCCGCTGTCGGCTGGCCGTTGTACTTGGTGTCGAAGTTGTAGTTCTCACCGCCCAGATCGATGCGCGCAACGTCCTTGATGCGCACCTGCGAGCCGTCCTGATTGACCTTCAGCAGCACGTTGCCGAACTGTTCCTGCGTTTGCAGCAAGGTGGCCTGCGTGATGGTCGCCTGTAACACCTGGCCGGGCACGGAAGGCGTGCCGCCGAGCGAACCCGCTGCCACCTGCACGTTCTGATTCGTCAACGCGGTTTCCACGTCAACAGGCGTGAGGCTGTACTGGTTCAGCTTGTTCGCATCGAGCCAGACGCGCATCGCGAATTGCGAGCCGAACAGCTGCACGGTGCCAACGCCATCGACGCGGCTCACGGGGTCTTCGACATGCGAAGCCACATAGTTCGCGAGGTCGTAGCGGTCCATGCTGCCGTCCGTCGATACGAACGCCATCACCAGCAGGAAGCTGCTGCTCGACTTCGTCACCTTGGTGCCCTGCTGCTGGACGGATTCAGGCAGCAGCGGCGTCGCGAGCTGCAGCTTGTTCTGCACCTGCACCTGCGCGATGTCGGGGTTGGTGCCCGCCGCGAAGGTCAGCGTAATCGTCGCGTTGCCGGAGTCGTCGCTCGATGACGACATATAGAGCAGATGGTCGAGACCGCTCATCTGCTGCTCGATCACCTGCGTAACGGTGTTTTCCACCGTTTTCGCCGATGCGCCCGGATACGTCGCGCTGATCTGCACGGCGGGCGGCGCGATGGTCGGATACTGCGCGATAGGCAGATTGAAAATCGAAGCGACGCCCGCGAGCATCAGAATGATTGCGATAACCCAAGCAAAAATGGGCCTGTCGATAAAGAACTTTGCCATTTAAACGCCCTCGTTACTGCGCGCTGTGCGCGTCGGATGCGGGCGCTGCGGCTGCTGTTTGTGCTGCCGGGTCGGTGTTCGGCAATTGCGCGTCGACCGTCTTCACGGTCATGCCGGGGCGCACCTTGTCGACGCCTTGCACGATCACGCGGTCGCCCGTTTGCAGGCCGCTCTCGACCACCCAGTTCGCGCCATACGTGCCCGATGTCACCAGTTGCCGCGTCGCGACCTTGCCGTCCGCGCCCACCACGAGCGCCGTCGGATCGCCCTTCTGGTCGTGCGTGACGCCCTGTTGCGGCACGACGTACGCCTGCTCGTTGATGCCTTCCTCGATCTTCGCGCGCACATACATGCCCGGCAGCAACACGCGCTGCGCGTTGTCGAACAGCGCGCGCACGGTGACGGAGCCTGTGGTCTGGTCGACCGTGACGTCGGAGAATTCGAGCTTGCCGGTGCCGCCATAGGGACGGCCGTCTTCGAGAATCAGCGTGACCTTGGCCGCGTTCGGGCCGCTCGTCTTGAGCCGCCCTTCCTGCGCGTCGCGGCGCAGCTTGAGGCCGACCAGACTCGATTGCGTGAGGTCCACGTAGACGGGATCGAGCTGTTGCACGGTGGCGAGCAGCGTTGCGGCGCTCGACTGCACATACGCGCCTTCCGTCACCGACGACTTGCCGATGCGCCCCGAAATCGGCGAGGTCACGTCGGTATAGCCAAGGTTGATCTGCGCCGTTTCGACGGCGGCCTTGCCCGACGCGACGTCAGCGGCGGCCTGGCCTTCGGAGGCGACGGCGTTGTCGTAGTCCTGCTTGCTGATCGCGTTCGCTGCCACCAGCACCTTGTAGCGCTCGGCTTCCGCATGCGTCGACACGAGCGACGCCTGTGCCTTCGCGAGCGTCGCCTTCGCGCTGTTCAATGAGGCGATGTAGGGCGCGGGATCGATCTTGTAGAGCATCTGTCCCGCCTTGACTTCGCTGCCTTCCGTGAACGCGCGCTTCAACACGATGCCGTCGACACGTGCCCGCACTTCAGCGACGAGATGCGCGCTCACGCGACCCGGCAATTCGACGGTGACGGGCACGCCCGTCGGCTTGATGCTGACGACGCCAACTTCGGGCGTCTGTTGAGGGGGCGCGGCGGGCTTGTCGCTGCACGCGGCGAGGAACGGGATTACAGCGGAGATCGCAGCCGTGGCCGCGAGCATACGAAAGTTACGGTTCTTTAATAGCGCTGGCATCGTACAAAGTTGTTTGAATTGAACGGGGCCGGCGCGCAACGAGTGTTGATCCAACACGCACCGACACGATAAGGTCGTGACGATAGGGGTTGTTCGCCTTTCTCGGGTTACAGCCACCAGGCTGCCGTAAGACTTGTTAATCCAACGCGGCGTCGCGCCGACTACGATGGCCGCGTGATTCACACGGTCGCTGCGCGGATTCGCGTGCGCGGCGCCGAACGGCAGGAGAAAGGCACCCGTCATGGGACGAACGAAGCAACAGGCGCTCGACACGCGGGCAAAGATCATCGACGCCGCCGAGCGCGTGTTCTTCGTGCGTGGCTTTGCGCGCGCCGCGCTGGAAGACATTGCGTCGGAAGCGGGCGTGACGCGCGGCGCCGTCTACGGTCACTTCAGAAACAAGGAGGCCGTGTTTCAGGCGATCTACGAGTGCGCGGACATGCCGCTCGATCCATTCGTCGTACAGTCTTGCGAGCAGGACGCCGATCCGTTGCAGCATCTGCATGCGCAATTGCTTCAGCGTCTGCGGGACGCGCTGTATCTGCGGCGCGCGCGGCGTCTGTACAGCATCGCGCTGACGAAGTGCGAGGTGACGGCGGAGACGGCGGCGTTTTACGAGCGCGTCGCGATGGCCGCGTTGCGCGCCGAAGCACAGATCGATGCGGCGCTAAGGGCCGCGTCGCTGCGCGGACAGTTGCCGCCCGACGTCGATACGCGCGCCGCCGCTGGTTTCATTCACGCGGCGCTGACTGGGTTTTTGCACAAGCGATTGTTGATGTCGGCCGAGTCGCGCGCCGACCTTGAAGCGGAGCAGACGCTCGCTTCGGCGCTAAGGTGCGTGGGCGCAAACACCACATTCACCGCGTTGGAACCCGCCCGAGCCTGATTGCGCGGCGTTGGGGACGGCCGCCGCCATCCGTTAAGACTTGGTAAGACTTGCTAAGTCCCCCGAACCGGGGCCGCACCGCGTTGCGCTATAGTCATAGGCACATCCGATACCTGGCGGCAACGTCGCTGCCCCGCCCAACGCGGCGAAGCGCCGGCGCAGCCCGCTCACACCATGCCCGACACGCCCATTCAGGTGCTGCTCGTCGACGACGACGCCGACCTGCGCGACCTGCTTCGCAACTTCTTCCAGCAACGCGGCATCGAATTCTCGGTGCTGCACGACGCCACGCATCTCGCGCGCAGGCTTGAACGCGAGCGTCCGTCGATCATCGTGCTCGACCTGATGATGCCCGGCGTCGACGGGCTCACCGCGCTCAAGCAGTTGCGCGCAAGCGGCGACACGATTCCCGTCGTCATGCTGACGGCGCGCGCCGATGGCGTCGATCGCGTGATCGGCCTCGAACTCGGCGCGGACGATTATCTCGGCAAGCCGTTCATGCCGCAGGAATTGCTCGCGCGCATTCATGCCGTGCTGCGCCGCCATAAGCTGCATCCCGAAGCGCCGCCTGCCGAGCATCGCGAGGCGCTCGTGTTTGGACGCTTCCGGCTCGACTTCGCATCGCGCACGCTCTTTTGCGACAACGAACCCGTCAAGCTGACGGGGAGCGAATATGCGCTGCTCGAAGTGTTCGCGCAGCATCCGATGGAAACGCTGTCGCGCACGCGCATCGTTGATCTGCTGCACGGTCCGGATTCGGAAGTGACGGAACGCGGCATCGACGTGCCCGTGTGGCGTCTGCGGCGTCTGCTCGAAGACGACCCCGCTGCTCCGCGCCGCATTCAGACGATGCGTGGCATCGGCTATATGTTCGTGCCGGGCGAAGGCGGTGAAGTCGGCGATGGCGGCGACGCTAGCAAAGGCGACGACAGCGCATCGCAATGAAAAACCCGTTCAATACGCTTTTCGGCCGTCTCGCGACGCTGACGGTCGGCCTGATCGTGGCCGTACACGTGACGTCGCTATTCGTCGTCGACCGCGATCGCGGCCATATTGACGCCGAGCATGCGCGCCGCGACGTGCTGCTGGCCGTGCAGGCCAAGCACGATGGCGAGGCAACCGCACGACACGTAGCGCAGACGCTCGGCATCGAATTTGTCCCCGATGCCGACGCGATCCGCCTGGGTTGTCCGAACCAGTGCGAGGGCTCCAACGCGCCATTCGAGCATGATCTGTTGCCGCGCCTGCCCGAGGGCAGCCGCGTCGTGTTCGATCCGCACACGGGCTCGCTGTGGATACGGTACGGCAACGAGCCGTACTGGCTCTTCATGCGCAACGCGAATCTGCCGGGCATGCGCTTTCTCGGCTCGTCGCTGGTGATGCTGGTGCTGGCCGTTTGCGCGGCGCTGCTGGCCGCGTGGCAGTTTCAGCGTCCGTTGCACAGGCTGGCGGACGCAGCGCGCGAATTCAGAGTCGGCCGGCGCGTGCCGCCCGTGACGCCGAGTGGTCCCGCCGAAATGCGCGCGCTGATCGGCGACTTCAACCAGATGATGCGCGAACTCGCGCAGTCCGAGCAGGAACGCGCCGTGATGCTGGCGGGCGTCGCACACGATCTGCGCGCGCCGATCACGCGCATGCAAGTGCGCGCGGACCTGCTGCCCGACGCGGCGAACCGCAGCGGCTTCCTGCGCGATGCCGAGTCGCTGTCACGCATCGTCACGCAGTTTCTCGACTATGCACGCGATACGGCCGATCCTTCGCCGCACGCGAATGTCGATGCGCATTGCCGCCGTCACTATGGCGACGGACTCGACGACGAAGCACTCGTACGTCTGCATCTGAATGCGGGCGATGGCTTCAATCTGCCGCTCGTGGACCTCGACCGGATACTGTCGAATCTGATCGAAAACGCGATGAACTACGGCGAGCCGCCCGTCGAGATTTCGACGTCCGCGCATAACGGCGTCTACACGCTCATCGTGCGCGATCATGGACGCGGCATTCCGCGCGAACAGCTCGAACGCGCGTTGCAGCCGTTCACGCGGCTCGATCCGGCGCGCGGCGGCGACGCGCATTGCGGGCTGGGCCTCGCGATCGTGCGACGGCTCACGCGCTATAACGGTGGACAGTTCGAATGCGACAACGCGCCCGATGGCGGGTTTCGCGTGACGCTGACGTTTGGGCGCGAAGCCTAGCGGCGCGCTTTTTTTTCACGCACGCCCTAAACGAAATGCCGCCCGTGATGGGCGGCATTTTTCATGGATCAACGGTGCGGCGCAAGCAGGATGCTCGAAATCACGCCCGTCGCGATCGCGGCGAGCACGAAGTCGCCATTGACCTGCACCCATTGATAACCCGACGGCGGCGGCTGAAGATCATACCCACGCCAGTCGTCGACGACATATTGCGGACCGCGATAGTCGGGTGGCAAGCGGTCGCCGCGATGCCAGTCGCGGTGCGGCACCGGACGATGCGACGCATCGGCGCGGACCGGGCCGCCAGCGTGCTGCGGACCACCGGGGCCGCCGGGACCGCCGGGGCCACCATCGGGACCGCCGCGCTCGTCGGCAGCGGGATGACGGCCCGGACCGCCGTCATCGCCCGGCGCGTATTGCGCGAACGCCTGAGTTTGAGCAACAACACACGAAGCAGCAAGCAACAATACAGATACAGCTTTTTTCATCAAACACTCCCCCAAATAAAGTGAGAGTGTTTTCTGGCGCAACGATTCAAACGACGTCCTTACTGTGTCTTACGGGCGGCTTTTATGCTTGCTCCACCGGCAGTTCGAGACGCGCCAGCTCCGCGAAATATCGCGCGCCCGTCAGCAGGATATCGTCGTTGAAATCGTAGGTTGCGTTGTGCAAAGGCACGCAGCCCTTCTCCGCCGCGTCGCCATTACCGATGAAAATGAAGTTACCGGGCACGGCCTGCAAAAACGCGCCGAAGTCTTCGGAGATCATCATTGGCGGCACGTTGGCGTCGACGTTTTCCGCACCCGCGATATTGCGCGCCGCGTTCACCGCCACATCGACACATTGTGCCGAGTTCACCGTCGGCGCGAACTCGTGCGTGTATTCGAAGGTGCAATCCGCACCATGCGCCCGGCAGATGCCTTCGCTCACTTCGCGCATGCGGGTTTCGAGCAGCGTTTGCACTTCACGCGAATAACTACGCGTATCGCCCTTGATAGTCACGTTCGACGGGATCACGTTTCTGAGTCCATCCGTAATGAACTCCGTGCAAGAGATTACCGCTTGCAGACCCGGATCAAGATTGCGCGATACGATCGTCTGCAATGCGAGCACGATCTGCGATGCGATGACGATGGGATCATTGCCCATATGCGGACGAGCCGCGTGCGTGCCGCGTCCCTTGATGTGAATGACGAAGTTATCTTCGCTCGCCATGATGCCGCCCGCGCGCGTCGCAAATGTTCCAGCGCGCATGCCGGGCATATTGTGTGCGCCGAAAATGGCATCGACGGGAAAGCGCTCGAACAGTCCGTCCGACATCATCGCCTTCGCGCCTCGTCCATGTTCTTCAGCGGGCTGGAAGATGAAGCGCACCGTGCCGTTGAAATCGCGCCGCTCGGCCAGTAGCCGCGCTGCGCCCAGAATCATCGACATATGTCCGTCGTGTCCGCACGCATGCATCTTTCCCGGCGTACGCGATGCATGCGTGCGCGCGGGCGCGTGCTCGGTGATGTTCAGCGCGTCCATATCGGCGCGCAGTCCGATCGCGCGCTTGCCGTCGCCGACCGTCAGGTTCGCAACCAGCCCCGTTCCACCGATGCCGCGATGCACGTCGAGCCCCAAGGTCGCGAGAATGTTCGCGACATAGTCGGATGTGTTCACCTCTTCGAAACCCGTCTCGGGATATTGATGCAGATGCTGGCGCCAGCTCTTCAATTGTCCCTGCAGCGTGCTTTCCATATCGGTTGTCCTTGTCGATTGGATTCGGATGCGCCGGTTAGCGGACGCAGCTTTGCTTCCACGCCTGCTGACGCGCGGCCACTTCTTGCGCAGACTCGCCGACGAACTGCGCATAAGCGGCGGGTGCCGTCGCGCCTTCCGTGTTGATGACGAGCACGCGCGCGTTGCAATCCAGGCCTGCCGCGCGCGCGAGTTCGCCATCTCGCATCAATGCGCAAAGGCCTGCGAAGCCCGCCGCGCCCGATTCACCGGCGACGAGCGGCACGTCATCGCCTGCGCCCTTTGCGAGGCGGCGCATTGCATCGACTGCGTCGTCGTCATCGATCAGCATGAAATCGTCGATGCATTGCTCCAGGATCTTCCACGCGAGCGGCGATGTTTCGCCGCAGGCGAGACCCGCCATCACGGAATCGACCGATCCCGTCGCTCTCGCCGCATGTCCGGCGATGGCGCTCTGATACAGGCAGTCCGCCTGGCGTGGTTCGACAACGATGAAGCGCGGCCTTTGCGCGCCACCGCGCTCCCAAAGATAACTCGCGACGCCCGCCGCAAGTCCGCCGACGCCGCCTTGCAAGAAGACATGCGTACACGCTGGCGCATCCGTGGATTGCTCGATGACTTCAGCGGCAATCGTGCCGTAGCCCTGCATGACGTCTCGCGGAATCGCTTCATAGCCGTCGTACGACGTGTCCGAAACCACATGCCAACCGTTGTTCTTCGCGAGCGTCGCAGCGTGTTCGACCGATTCGTCGTAGTTGCCTGTGATGCGGACGATGCGCGCGCCATACGCAGCAATCGCCTGTTCACGCTCGACGCTGACGTTCGCATGCAGCACGATCACGCAATGGCAACCGATGCTCTGCGCCGCGGCCGCGAGCGCCTTGCCGTGATTGCCGTCTGTCGCGCTGATGACCGTGAGATTCGCGAGCATCTCCGCATAGCGTCCTTCGATAAGCGCCTGCGGTTCGATGTCGTGCGCGTGCCATAGACGCATGACGAGACGCATCAACGCGATCGGCGCGCCCAACGCCTTGAAGCTGCCCAGCGGCGAGCGGAACGACTCGTCCTTCACGTACAGACGCGCGATGCCGAGTTGCGAAGCCGCATCCGTCAGCTCCCACAGAGGCGTGGCTTGCTGGCTAATGAGTTCCCAGCCTGACAGCCAGACGCGGCTTTGATCCGCAGATTCGACGTTGAGTATGGTCCGCAGCGTGTCCGGGTAGGCGACGTGAATGGCGCGGGGATTGGAGATCAGCATCCGTGGTTGCTCCAGAAATCGGACCGCTCGAAGGTCCGTTGATCAAAACTAAACGCGTTTGCGCGCAAAGCCATGATGAAATGATATTGCGCGACACCATCAATAAAGTCTCGAAGTTCGGCCTTATCGTGCAAAAATATCTCTCACACTACGGCCCCAACGCGAAAACCATGGCTACCCAACTCGACAACTTCGACCGCAAGCTTCTGATGGAAGTCCAGCGCGATGCGCAGATTCCCCAGACCGAACTCGGTGTGCGCGTCAATCTGTCGACGGCCGCCGTCAACCGGAGATTGCGCCGTCTCGCGGATGAAGGGGTGATCGACCGCTACTCGGCGATCGTCGCGCCCGAGAAAGTGGATTACCCGCTGACGATCGTCGCGAACGTCGAGGTCGAGAGCGAGCAGATCGATCTGCTCGACGCGATGAAACGGACGTTCGCGCAGTGTCCGCAAATCCAGCAGTGCTACTACGTCGCGGGCGAATGGGACTTCGTGCTGGTGATGACGGTACGCAACATGGACCAATACACCGAACTCACGCGGCAACTCTTCTTTTCCAACAACAACGTCAAGCGCTTCAAGACGCTGGTGAGCATGAGCCGCGTGAAAGTGGGCCTGGGCGTGCCCGTCGATATCGTCGACGAATGACGCGTCTTATCGCACGACGGAGCGGTCGGTCCAGTTGCCCTGATCGAACTGCCGAACGGTAATCGCACCGTTACGGATATCGCCTTTCTCGTCGAACTGGATCGGACCCGTGACGCCGTCGAGCTTCGCCGCGCGCAGCTTCGGCAGATAGGCTTTCGGATCGGTCGATCCCGCCGCCTGCATCGCATTCGCGATGGCGATCACCGCGTCGTAGGCGTATGGCGCGTATAGCTGCACAGGAACGCCAAAGCGTTGCTCATAGCGTTTGAAGAACTCCGGCCCTTGCGGCATCTTGGCTGGCGGCACGCCTGCCAGCGTGCAGTACGTGTCGCTGCTCATCGACGCGCCCGCCAGCTTGATGAACTGCGGCGTACATGCTTCATCGCCTGCGACGAACTTGACCTTCAGCCCGAGCTTCTGCGCCTGCTGCACGAATGCGGCGGCCTGCGTGTCGCCGCCCGTGAATGCGATGCCGTCCGGTTGACGGCTCTTGATGGTCGTGAGAATCGCCATCCAGTTGGTCGTCTTGTCGGTGCCATATTCGCGCGCGACCACGTTACCGCCCGCCGCCTTGACCGCCTTTTCGACCTCGTCGGCAAGACCTTGCCCGTATGCCGTGCGGTCGTCGACGATCGCGATTTTCCGCGCGCCGAGATCGTGAACCAGATACGTGCCGATCACGGTGCCCTGTCTCACGTCGTTGGCAACCATGCGGAACACGTTCGTGAAGCCTTGCTGCGTCAGTTTCGGATTGGTGGCGGACTCGGTGATCATCGGCACGCCCGCATCCGAATAGATTTTCGATGCCGGAATCGACGTGCCCGAATTCGCATGCCCAACGACGCCCGCTACGCCGTCGTCGATCAGTTTCTGCGCGACGGTCACGGCTGTTTTCGGATCGGCTGCATCGTCCTGCGAATCGAGGACGAACGTGACGCTCTGTCCATTGATGCGGATTTTCCGGCTGTTCAGATCCTCGATCGCGAGGCGCACGCCGTTTTCGTCGTCTTTGCCGATGTGTGACAGCTCACCCGTCAAAGGCGAAACTTGTCCGATCTTCACGGTGAGATCCGCTTGTGCCGCGAGCGGCTGCAATGCAAGCGCGGTGAGCGTCAGAAGCGATAGGGGTCGAAGTGTTTGCATGGTCGTCAGCTTGAAGAGTGGGCTCGCGCTCGGGGATGGACGTTTTCGCCATCCGGATTTGGCCTTGGGCTGCTTTGCAAGGTTGTATCGATCGTATTCGCGCGCCCTGATAGCCAAAATTTGCAGCTCGCCCGTTGCCGCAAAATCCAGTCGATACAGCGGACGTTTGAGAGATTTTTTATCGCGCCGCCGGTTTTCGCCTGCTTCCGCCCGAATCGGGCCTGATTTCACCAAAGCACGCGCCCTCATTCTTCGCTAATTCCCCGCCTATACGATGCACGTCATTCGCTAGTGCAGTCCGTCATCACCGATCCGAAAACATTTCGTCTGACGCATTCGTCTGAAGGAGATCATCATGTCACTCGCAGCCATCATTCACGGCACGCCCATCTGGGTTTGGGTGTTGCTCGTCTACCTGCTTTCGCGCGGGTTCAAGGCCATGAACAGCGGCACCGCGCCGCTTTCCCGCCTGGCCATTGTGCCGCTCGTTTTCACGGTCTGGGGCATTGCGCACCTGGTAACAGACCCGCTGACAGGTTGGGCCGACGCGATCGTCTGGGTGGTCGCCGCGCTCGTGGGCGTCGCGGCTGGCGTGTTCATGGCGAGCCGCACGCGCTTCATCGTCGATCCGATCGCGAACACCGTCATGCTGCCCGGCTCCATGCTGCCGCTGGCGCTGATCGTCATCACCTTCGCGGCCAAGTTCTGGCTCGGCGTCGAACTGGCGACGGCAACCAGTCTCGCGTCGCTCGGCACGTATATGTTGATCAGCGCAGCCGTATCGGGCGCCGTGGCAGGCATGTTCGCCGGTCGCTTCCTGACCTACTGGCGAGCCATGAGCGCGCGCCGCATTCTCCGGACCTGCTCGCAGCAAGGCGCGTAAGCGGAGAACTGGCGGAAGCGGGCACGTCCGTTGCGACCCGTGACTCAAAGAAATATCGCCAAACTTGTTACTCCCAGCGTTCGCTTTCCGGGTCCAGACTGTCTCTCGGCAAGCAATGCGCGATGAACAACCAACGAAGCCGCGCCTCATCCCCGAGGCGCGGCAACTTGTTCAAATCAGGAGGTCGCAAGCGCCATGACTACATCGGACGAAAGCGGAAGCAAAGGCGGACAACGGGCGATGCGCACACCACCCGTCGTATCGCCGCAGGAATGGGAAACCGCGCGCGAGCAATTGCTCGTGAAGGAAAAAGCCCACACGCGCGCCCGCGACGCGCTCGCCGCCGAGCGCCGCCGCATGCCGTGGACGGCCGTCGACAAGACCTACGCATTCGAAGGGCCATCAGGCAAGCTCAGTCTGCTGGACCTGTTCGACGGCCGGCGTCAGCTGATCGTGTATCGCGCGTTTTATGAACCGGGCGTGTTCGGATGGCCCGAGCATGCGTGCCGCGGATGCTCGATGGTGGCCGACCAGGTCGCTCATATCGCCCACCTGAACGCCCGCGACACGACGCTCGTTTTTGTTTCGCGCGCGCCTCAGGCGGACATCGAGCGATTGAAGGCGCGTATGGGCTGGCAGATTCCGTGGTTCACGATCACGGATAGCTTCGACACCGACTTCGGCGTCGGCGAATGGCACGGCACGAACGTGTTCTATCGCGACGGCAACCGGATATTCCGCACCTACTTCATCAACAATCGCGGCGACGAGCAGATGGGCGGCACGTGGAATTATCTCGACATCACGCCGCTAGGCCGGCAAGAGGTCTGGGAAGATTCACCCGAAGGCTATCCGCAGACGCCGACCTACAAGTGGTGGAACTGGCACGACAGCTATGTCGACGACGCGCCGCCCGATAAGAAGTGGGTCGAGATATCGGACGCTGGCGAGGCGGCATTCAGGAACAAGCCCGAGGCGTAAGCGCTGCGGCAGGTCATTTGTCGATCTGCTTAACCATGACCACTTCCGGCCTGCCCGCCGCTTCGCCGCTGCGCAGTTTCACGCGCCAGCTTCCGTATCCGGCAAACGGAAACTGCGCAAACGCGCTTTTGACGAGCCATGGAATGGGATGCAACGCATCAGCATTGCGGTCATGGCTCGTCGCCGTGACCTTGTAGACTTCCTTGCCGGTCGCGGCGTCGAAGAGTCGCAAGGTCATCGAATGCTGATACTCGCGCCCGAAGAGCGAAAAGCCCGGCTTCGCAACGCCGTTGCAGGCTGAATCCGCGCAGTCGCCCGCAATCACGCCGACGGCAGCCGGCCGCGTATCGTACGCGAGCGAGAGCATGTAACTAGCGCGCTCCGCCGATCGATCGACAAGCCCGTAATTGCCAAGCTCGCTGTGAATCAGCGCCTCGTACTGCTCGCGCGCGGCGCCCGTTTCCTGCGACGGCGTCTGCACGATCGCATACGTGCGCTCGCCCTGCAGCACGACGGGCGTTCCCGACACCTGCACGTCCGTCGTCACGCCCGCGCATCCCGCGAGACCCGCCACGCCCGCGACAACCACGACAGCACAACATAGCGTCTTCTTCACATTCTTCTCGCTTCGATCGAATACAGATTCATGTTCGAGTTGTTCAAGCGTTCGTCTCATCGAGTGCGGGCAGCGTGATCGTGAATGCCGTTCCCTGCCCGAGCGCGCTTTCCACATGCACGTCGCCGCCGTGGCGCGTCACGACGGCTTTCACGAAAGCCATGCCGAGCCCCGTACCCGTGGCCTCAGGCCGTTCGACTTCGTGAAAGCGTTGAAACCGCTCGAACAGATGCGCCTGGTTTTCCGCCGACATCCCGTAGCCTTCGTCGCGGACCGTGCAGCGCACGCGCGCCGGCCATTCGCCCGACGCGAGTTTATCCTGCGCGACGATGCACGTAATACGCGTTTCGGGCGGACTATATTTCACCGCGTTGTTCAGAATGTTGACGAGCGCGCGCGTCATCAGTGAGCGGTCCGCGTTGATCCAGTGGCCGTCGCCCTGTTCGTCGTACGCGGCTTCAAGACGAATGTGCCTGGCTTGCGCCTGCGGCCACACTTCATCGCTTGCGTCGATCACGAGTTCGACGAGACTCACGGGTTCGAGCGAATAAGCCTGGGATTCGGCGCGCGCGAGTTGCACGAAATCGTCGGCGAGCATCAAGGCCCGCTGCGCGTATCGCTCGACACGGTTCAACAATTCGCGCAGGCGTTCGGAGTCGGGCGTGCGCGCGCGTTCGAGTTCGACGAGCGCAAGAATCGATGCCTGCGGCGAACGCATGTCATGTGACAACAGACGCAACGCGTCTTCGCGCAGCCGTTCGGCCGCATGCACGGCCGTCACGTCGACAAGACCCGCGATCCATCCGATCACCGCGCCTTGCGCATCGGTACACGTCGCGTAACGCAACAGATGATCGCGCTGGTTGCGATCGCGGACCTCGATGCCGCGCTCCATCATCTCCGCGAAAGCGATGCGGCCGGGATCGAGCAGCGCGGGCCAATGCGCGCGTCCGAGCGCATCCACCTCCGCGCGGGAACCGATCGCCTTCACGAATGCAAGATCACCAAGCACGTGGCGAAGTTGCGTGCCTTCAGGCGTCGCCGCGCCGAGCCGTTCGAAGTACGCCTTCGCCGCGTGATTCGCGATCAGCACGACTCCATGAACGTCGCTGACGAGAATCGGCTCCGGCACGCTATCGAGGCTGTTCCACACGAAGCGCTTCATATCCCGCACGCGGCGTGCCGCCTGCGCCATCAGCGCCATCTGCTGCGCGAGCGCGTCGCCGCGAAATTCACGGCTGCGTTGCGGCGCTTCGGGCAACAGATGCGGCTCGTCGGCGAGACGTTGCAGTTCCTTGCGCAGATACGACATCGTCATTTCGAGCCGCCGCCAGTTCCAGATCGGATAGACGGCAGCCAGTCCAACGATCGCGGGCACGGGCGACATCCACAGCCGCATGCCGTACAGCAGCGCTGCGCTAAGACCCAGCATCGTTGCGCAGAGCACGATCGTCATCAGCAGCGAGCGCAGCGGTGACAGCACGAGCAGGCCCGCGAGCAGCACGCCGAGCGGCACCAGCGACGCCGCGAACACCCACAGGCCGTTGACGGGATCGATCGCGCGGCCTGTCACGAGCGTATCGAGCACGTTCGCATGAATGTAGACGCCGGGCAGCGGCCCGAGCCGGCCCGACACAGGCGTCGAGAACCTGTCGTAGAGGCCCGATGCCGTCACGCCGATCAGCACGATCTTGCCGCGCAGCATGTCGCGCGGCACGTCGCCCGCGAGCACGCTGGCGAACGACACCTTTGGATAGGTCTGCGCGAGCGGGCTGAAGGGGATCAGCACCCGCCTTTCGTCATCGCCTGCGATCGAGGTGCGGTCGGGCGCGTTCGCGGTGGCGCTCGCCGGATGCGGCACCTTCACCGTGCCGCCGTTGATCGCGCGCCATACGGGCACCATCAACTGCGGCCAGCGCATATGCGTATCGCCTTCGAACAGCGCGACACTGCGCACGATGCCGTCGGCGTCCACTTCGAGGTTGATATGGCCGAGTCCGGCAGCGGCGCTCGCGAGCGGCTCGACCGGCTTGACGGCGACGCGCTCGCCGTTGGCATCGTCGGGAGACAGGAGAATTGGCAGATATGTCGGCGTTGCGGCGACAGCGCGCGCCAGTTGCGCGTCGTCCGGCGCGGGCTCGGTGAAGAGCACGTCGTAGACCACGGCCGCCGGCTTGGCCTTCGCGAGTTCATCGAGCAGTTGCGCATGCACGGCGCGCGGCCAGGGCCAGCGGCCAAGCCGCGCAATGCTCGCATTGTCGATTTCGACGACGGCAATTTCGGGCAGCACCGGTTGCGCGCGCAAGCGCAGGAAGCCGTCGTAGACGAGATGATCGACGCTCGCCGTGAACCTGCCGAGCGAGCCGGCCAGAATCACCAGGATGCCAAGGCAGCCGATACACAGCCATTCGAACAGGAAGCGGCGCCCGACTGGCCGCCCAAGACGTATGCGCGGATCGAAACTCATGCGCGGGCCGCTGGTGGTCATCACCGTGCCAGTGTAAATGAGCGGATCGCGCTGCCCTTCTGGTATAGCCGGCCGTTGTCGAACTGCTCGGCGATCACGGTCCAGTAGTAGTCGCCCGGCGGCAAATCGGAAACGACGATCTGCCCCGCCGCGAGATCCGTGCGATCGACCAGCGGCTCGCGTAGATCGGCTGTCGTAGCCAGAACGAAGCGGAAGCGGGTCTCGACACCTGTGCGGCTTGCGAGCCAGCGGAACTCGAAGTCGCGGCTGTCGGCACGCGGCCCGGCGGAGACGTCGAGTCCAAACTGGCGGCGCTCGAACGCGTAGATATGCGGCAGACCTTCGAGGCCCATGCCGTCGATCGACGAAATGCGCACGAAGTAGTTGCCGTCAGGCAAGTCGCCGAACGTCGCGTGCGGCACGTGTACGCGCTGGTCGCGGATCAGGTCGAACAGGTCGGCGTCGCGCGCGATCTGCACGCGGTACGCGCGCGCGTTCGCGTCGGGCGCGAGGTCGAACGCGACGTCCTTGTCGTCCTGCACCTTGCCCGGGTCCGCCAGCGCGGGCGCGGGCAGCAAGGCCACCGGCCCGCCGACGCCGCCCGTCGAACGCGTGACGCTGCCGAAATGCGCGCCAATCAGTTGCGTCGATGCCTGCAACGGCACGCCCGGCGCGCGTGGCCGCATGCGCGCCGCATCGACGCCCACTGCGCCGTCGAGCACGGCGACGGCAGTCGATTGTTCGTCGCCGTCGTAGCTCACGCGAAAGCGCGTACCACGCACGCCCGCCACCACCGACGGCGCGCGGATCTGGAAGCGATCGTCCTTTTTGGTTGCATGGTTGACCTCGCTATCGACCTCGCCCCGCTTCAGGTCGATCACGCGGTCTTTCACGCCCGTCAGCACGGTCTGCCGCAGCGCGCCGATTTCGATCGTGCTGTCCTGAGGCACGGACACATGCGAGCCGTCATCGAGTTCCAGAGTGACGAAGCCGTTGTGCCCCGTCTGCACGCGGTCGCCTTCGACGAGCACCATGCCGACCGTGACAGGCGCAAACGGATTCTGCCTGAACGCGTGTCCGGCGGGACCGCTCACGGCGACGACGCGCGCCGAGCGCGGCTCCTGCTTCAGCAATGCAACGGGCAAGCGCAACTGCACGCCAGGCTGAAGATGCAGCGGATCGGCGACATGATTCAGCTTGCGCAGCACGGTCCAGTCGCGCGGATCGCGCAGATAGTGATCGGCGACGTCGTACAGCGTGTCGCCGGGCCGCGTCACGTAGGTCGTCGTCGCCGCCGTTGCATGCGCATTGGATGTCTGCGCGTTAGAGCTGGCAGGCAGCAGGCCCGACGCTGCGACCAGAAACGCAATGATGCCGGGAGCGCGCCGCGCCGCCCACGAAAGCGCACGCGGCGTGTTACTCGGTACAGCCACCGTCACGCATCCCCCTTTTCGATCCGTTCCAGCCGGTAGCCGTAGCCGTAGATGGGAGTCAACCGGTAGCCGTGTTCGGGGCGCAGACCGAGCTTGGCGCGCAGCATCGACACGTGGGTGTCCATCGTGCGCGAAGGAATGTCGACGTCCTGCCGCCAGATCGCTTCGAGAATGTGCGCACGCGACAGCGGCTGGCTCAGATGCCGGAACAGCAACAGCGCGAGCTCGAACTCTTTTTGCGTCAGCGTGACGGGCGTGCCGCGCGCGATGACCTGTTTCGATCCCAGCTCGAACTCGAATTCCCCGAAGCTTTCTTTTGTCGCCATCTGATTGAGTTGATAGGCGCGGCGCAGCAGCGATCGCACACGCGCGAGCAGCACACCCGATGCGACGGGCTTCACGACGTAGTCGTCCGCGCCTTTGTTCAACATCGACGCGATATCCGTTTCGCGGCTGCGGCTCGTCATGAACAGCACGGGCAGGCGGTCGGACAGGCTTTGACGCACCCAGTGCAGCACCTCTTCGCCCGACATGTCGGGCACGTTCCAGTCGAGCACCAGCAGGTCGAACGTTTGACGGCGCAGGTGCTTGACGAGCGCGCGGCCTTCTGCGAACGCATGGCAATCGTGGCCATCGACCGCCAGTGACTGGCAGACCAGATCGGCTTGCGCCACGTCATCGTCCAGGACTGCAATTCTCATAGATCCCCGCACGCGAAATCATTCATCGGGCCAGCGAAGCAAGCGCGCCTAGGCTTGCACGCCCGTCAAGGCCACCACGTCATCGTCACCAGTATCTTTCGACCGCAGATGCGCAGTCAGCGCCGCCTCGAGGTGAAGCCGCACATGTTCCCACGCGGCATGCGCGTAGTCCGGCTCGCGCGCCGCCCACTCCTGCGCGAGACCGAACACGCGGCGAACCGTCGACGCGCAATGCGTCAGACTCACACTGCTTCCAGCTGCGGAATCACGCAGCCACTCGGCCAGCCACGGCATCTCGGACGCACACGAATCCGCATACGCCTCGGTTGCCGCGCGCGCGTGCGAATCGGTCGCAGGATCGAGTTCGATCCGCTGCGGATAGCCGCTGCGTTTGCGCGTGCGTTTGCCCGTCTTGAAAGGAATCCGCGTGGTGCCTGGTCTGAAAAACATCCGATCCCTCGATATGCAACGACGATTCAGATCCACTGCGCCGACTTACCCCGTTTGCCCGCGAATCGCCATCCGGTATCAACGTTTTTCAACAATTGAGAGGGACAGTATAAAAAGAGGGCGCAATAAAATCATTTAAAGATTGTCAGATCGTGGTGCGCGCCCGGTCAGGAGGTGTTGGTTGGTCTCCTCCCGCTGTCATGTTGCTGTCTTACTTCACCCCGTTCGATTTGTAAATTGGCATGCAAGACTTTGTAAGCCTCTCTTTCATCATTCCGGAAAGGAATGTGAAGTGCCGATTCTCCCTGATTGCTGCCTTTTGAATTCCGTACTATATGAGATTCATTGCTTGAAAACTTTTAGCAATTGTCAAGTCAGGAAAGCGCTTGAAAGTGAATACATTAAAAATGCGCTTCATGCGGTCGAAACTTCACTAACATTATTTAGCAAACTGGCTCGCGCCATTTTGGTAGTCTGCCGATGTGCCAGCCGTGCAAGGTGGTATGTGACAAGGCGCTGCAACTAATCGCAGCTTGAGCAATGCCAGCTGAAATGCGAGGGGTTCATCATGCTGATGTGGATTGCAAACTGGGCAGCACGCCACGCTCCGACTCCCGAGAAACAGGCCGAACGCGCGCTTCATGAATTGCGCATGGAATTGTTCCGCGCGGAACAGCAGGTCATGGACGCACAGTTGCGCGCTGAATATTTCCGCGCGCGGTTGCTCTTTCTCGAAGATGTCACGAGACAGGGCATTGAAGCGGTTTCTGATCAGCGCAAAGGTCAGCAGGAATTGACGCAGCCATCGCGGCCGGGCCCGAGACTCACTGCCGCGCAATAGCAGCGAGACCCATGTCATTTGCGGCGCAGAAAAAAAGAAGCCGCAGCGAAATTGCTGCGGCTCTAACATGCCAACTCGCGGTACGGTCACCGCAATTTCATTCTCTGACTTTGCGCTGAGTGCATCAACGTCGAATCGGCGGATTTGACTATCTTTAACAAGGGGCGTTTGGTGGAGCATCGACGGCAACCTGCTCGAGGGCTCGAACCAGAGGAGCAATGCCAGGCTTCCCGTCCATTCTCCTGGTCTCCAAGCTCCAGACGCTGCAGCGTCGGCGTCGTGCTGACGCCCTCGCGGTCAAGCATTACCACATCCGCTTTTTCAGCGTATAGGCATAGAGTCCATACTGAGTGTTCGTTGCGGGATCGAAGTAGACGCCCTGCGTAATGCCATCATCCGTTTCGATCCACGACTTGCCGTAGTCCTTGCTGGCAAGTGTGAAATCGCGCGGCGCGCCTTCACCCGTCGCGTCTGTCGCATATACGAGTAGTATGCCGCGCTGGCCCACACTCAGACCGTCCAGCGTGAAGCGCGCATCGAACGTATGCAACTGCCTGACTTCGGGCTTCGCGTAGTTGCCCCATTGGGAGATGGCGCCTGTACGGTGGCCGTTATCGGTCCGGTCGTTCCAGTCGCGTGGTAGTCCAAGGCGGGAAAGGGCGTAGATGGAATACACGCCCGGGGACCTTTGCTCCGACTGGATCGTGACGACTGCCTGCCCCGGAAGCACCACCTCGCGCTCAAATGCCTCACTATCCCATCGCAAGCGGTCAACGACGCTCGACTGGCGAACTTCTCCCATCTGGTCGACGTAATAAGCAACGCGCAGAACGCCGTCAGCGCCGAGATCCACACCGCCGAATCTCTGCCGCGGTTGCTCACGATCACGTGCGAGTTCCGGGACGCGGATCTCTTTCCACGAACGTCCGCCATCGGCCGTACGCCACACGCGTGGCCCCCAGCCGACTGCATAACCACGGCCAGGATCAAGGAAAAGCAACTGGCCAATGTTCTGCTCTTCGGGCCATTTGAGCTGCGACCAGTTATTGCCTCCGTCGCGCGAAGTCCAGAGCCGGGTGATTTCCGGCGACAATCCGTTTTTGGGTTGCGGAATCTTGTAATCCATCCAGCTAGTGCTGATGTACTGCGCACCCCAATCCTTCGAATACCACCAAGCCGCATCTTGGCCTGGTTGCTGGAAGTGGCGTTTCAATCCACCATCAACCGTTCCGCGAAAAAAGCTGATCGTTTGTCTGTTCAGTACCTCGTACACATTGCTCATCCATGCTTCGGTAGGTTCCGCATATTCGGGGTTCTTTCTTTGCTCGACAGGCTTAAACGTAATGACGGGGTCGGCAAGCTTAAGGCTAATGACCTCGTTCCCCTGGATCCGACAGTCGCCGCCTCCGTACGGCTCATCGTTTTTCATGAACGTCGTTGAAATGGTTTGCCAGCCTGGTGTGGTCATGCCATGAAATCCATACGTTAGAAGCGCGGCCGTCAGTAGGCCGCCCACAATCAATGTCCTTTTCCTCGGAATTCGCATCTCACTTAGCGCCCATCAAACGTCCGAGCGCCTTGCTCACGGGATCATCAATATCGTCCTTGGTGGCGCTCCATGCGTCGCCCACGGTCTTGCTGGCAACTACCTTGCCGCTGTCCCACACCTGCTCATAGGTGCGTCGATCGCCCCACTCTTCTAGAGCCGGACCGCCCATGATCCTGGCCATGTCTCCAGTCTGCAAATCCGCCAGCCCCCCGTCGAGATAGGCTAGCGGGTGTGTCTTGAACGCAAAGGACTTGAATGTTTCGTTGTTCAGTTCCAGCCCGTACTGCTTTACCTCCATCCTGAAACCGCCGTTCCCCGGCTTCGCACTGCTCACCTTGATGACATCTCCCGTCATATTCAATGCCAGTCCCTTTTCCATGTGGATTTGCAGATACCACCTCGCATTGTCGAGCCAATCCCTGCCCGCTTTTGACAGCGTTGGTTTCAGCTTTGCTCCATAATTGGAACAGTAGTAGTAGCCGTAACTGAGGTAGTAGGCTGGCGGCCTGTGCCCGCAACCAATGTGCCGCATCATGAAGTTGCTGTGCCGGGACCAATCGGAGGCGGTGCAGTCCGGCTGGATCAGCGTCTGACGCTGATGCAGCAGACGGGCCGAAACTTCTTTGTCGGTCCATGGATCCCAGGACGTGGCAAAAGCCTTTATGGTCGCCCACGCGCTAGAGGCGGTAAGCTTTTCGACAGTCTCTGTATACGCGCAATGTAGTGGCCTGTAGTAGTACTCGCAATGCCCAATCATCGAGTCAGCCGCGGGCGGCACGCGAACGTCACACGCGGTTCGCTCCACCTGTGCGCGCTTTGTGTACGACTTCAACGTCATATACGATTCCGCGTAACCGACGACGTCGTTTTCATCCGCCATATGTATCCGCCTTCAGTTTGATAGAGACACCCTGCGGGACGTGACTCTGCGCCAGTGACGTTTCGCCGTACGCATTGGTAATGCCCTCCGCGATCAGCTTGCCCTCCGAAAACATCCGATATCGCGTATTGGCCACGGGAATATCCGTTCCGGCCCAGTACACGACAAACGCTTCGTCGAACGCGTCCTTCGATTCAGGTAGTGCGGGAACCACGGTTGACAGACTCTGCGCTCCTTTTTTCTGGACCGTGATGACCTTCAGAAACAGGTCGAGCGGACCGCCCAAGGTGATGCTTCCGTCCTTGAGCTGGACAAACGCACCGCCGCATTCGAGGATGAGTTCCTTCTTCGCGCTGATACGCACCGTGCCGTTGACACTCGCCACGCTCACATCCTTGTCAGCCAGTAATGACATCGCATCGCTTTGAGCCTGCACTTCGATCGGACCTTTCGCGGCGATCAGTTTCATTCCGGGTTTCTGCGCGAACATTGAGACGAGTTCGCCCGCCGCCACGGTGAAGCGTTTCGCCACGCTGATATCCGCGCTTTTCCCGGCCACCGCGTTGATGTTGTCCCCTGCGCAAACCTGAACGCCACTGCCCGAGACGATGCCCACGGATGCGGGCGTACTCGCCAGCACCCCCGGCTTTTTCAGACCATTGAGTTCGTCATTGACCTGATGCTGCGCGTCAGTGTCGGCGGGAACCGCCTTCGCGCTGCGCGCCGAGTCCGCCAGTGCCCTTGCAATTTCCAGCGCGGTTTCAAGCTGCGCGATGGTCTCCTGCATGTCCAGTTGCTGACCGCCCGCCGCAGGCCGGTCATAGGCGGTGATGAACTGCCCTTTCCCTGCCCGCATTGCGCCGTAGCCCGACGTGCGCAACTCAAAGCCTTCGCCCCGCTGCTCAAGCTTCTGGTTGACCAGATAACCGAGGTTCAGTTGCGACTTGCCCGAATGCTCGGTCGACAGCTTGATGCCTTCCTGACCTTCCCAGTCCTCCATGCGCAGCTTGTTGTTGCTCTGCGTGCGGATCACGTTGCGCGAGAGCCAGCGCCGGTCGCTCGTGACATGGTCCACGGCCTGGCTGTGATGGTGGAAGGCCGCGATATACGGCTTGTCGGGATCGCCATCCCTGAACTCGATCACGGCCTCCGTGCCATCCAGCGCCGGAAAGTGGAAGCCCGTCTGCAACGCCCCCGCGAACGGTTTCGCGAGACGCAGCGGCACGCTCTCGCCGCCCGCGGGCCATGGTGCAAAATCCGTGTCGAAGCGCACCGTGTAGTAACCGGCGGAAGTCAGATAGGCGTATTTATATTGATCGGGCGACGTCACCCGGGCCGAGAGCGAACCGGGGATCTTTGCCCACGCCGACTCCTCCAGCTTCAGCCGGAAACGCCGGTCGGACGGAATCGCCTGCCAGGTGTTCGTGTAGGCCGTATCGCGTGCGCCACGATGCGTGACCGCGATCACGACCTGGCCATCGGGCGCGTCGGGCAACGCCTCATCGACGCGCAGGATACGCGCCGGCTGCAGCGCGAGCACATTGCTTTCGCCCTCGTAGACGACCTGCCATGCTATCGCCGCCTCGTGACGAAGTTGCGCCTCCCACTTCGCGCTCGCCTGATCGAGGTGATGCGTGCCGTAGATGTACGGCTGGCCGTAGGTGGTGGGATCCTGGGGCGCGACGTTTGCCTCGTCCCTGAAGCGTTCCCACGCCTGTTCGGGGTTATAGTCGGCCACCAGGAACGACTGCGGCACAGTCCGCGCGTGCGTCTCCAGCGCGAACACCGACTCGATCGCCGCTTCAAGTCCCGCATTCTCCCGGTATGGGACATCGAGCTGCGGTTCATAGATGTAGTGGTCGATGTCGTCTCCGAGCACGATCTGGTCGCCGTGCTCGGTCTCGACCGTATAGCAGTAGATGCCCGCCTTTTGCATCAGCATCTGGACGAAAGCGAGATCGTTCATCCGGTACTGGAATCGGAACAGGTGCTGCGGATACGCCCGACGCAACCGGAAGGCGAACTGATGGCCCTTCAGCCCATGACGTCGCAACACGGCCTCGATGATCTGGGGCGTGGTCTGATGCTGATAGATCTGGCTCGTGGTGACCGCATCGAGCCGGGCGAAGTGGGACCTGACGATGACTTCGTAGCGGGTGAAGTCCTTCGTCGTCTTGAGTGTCGAGAGCGACGCGATGAAGCCGGAGAAGCGGCGTGGCGTGCCGAGGGCGGGATCGATCAGGAATGTCGCGTCCCGGTTCAGATAGTCCTCGCGTGCAAGCTTGCCCGGATGTGTGAGCTGGATGCGGACTTCGGTGGGAGCGCCCATACGTTCGGTGGCTTCGAACGAGACTACGGAAAGCTCCGCCGCACTCGCCGCGCCCGGCACTTCAAGAAAATATGCCTGACGCCCTGTGACCGCCATCAGGTCGGCTGCATAGGCTCTGCTTTCCTCGAACAGGCTCGCCATCGTTTCTTCTCCGTCGTAACCCAGTGCCACGAAACTGTCTCGTGTGTGACGACACCGCATCCGTTGTCAAGCAACGCGGTCGCTTTGGGTCAAGAGGTTAAGACGTGTTCGATTTATTGAAAAGCGTAGTTATCCTACTATTTATTCACATGTTGCTTTTCGTCGATCTTTGCAACTCTTTACGAACTCTCTTTTCAGTCCGTGTTACGGGGTCAATGACCGACAATCGACGACGCTCATCAAACCAGAAAGGATAGAAGAAAAAGGAAGGTCCTTGATAAAAAGTCCGCCCCGAATGAGCGGTTGATGTCGAACGACGATGTTTGATGATGGACAGCGAGCATGCGCGCCGCGTGGCGCGCGCTCTGCCGACGCCGTGTACAAAGCGGGCCAATTTATGACTGATTCAAGCTCGCCAACGTCTCCCCGCGCTCGACCAGTTCCACCAGCAACGGCGAAGGCTTCCAGAACAGCGGATCCTGCTTCTCGAATTCGCGGATATCCGCAAGCAACGCAGGCAAACCGATCGTATCCGCGTAGTGCATCGGACCGCCTCGATGCGCCGGAAAACCAAAGCCGTTGATCAACGTCACGTCCACATCGAGCGGGCGCAACGCGATGCGCTCGTGAATCACGTTCGCGCCTTCGTTGATCATCGCGGCCATGTAGCGACGCACGATCTGCTCGTCGCTGAACGTGCGCGGCGTGACGCCCGCGCGTTCACGTTCCGCGACGATGATCGCCTCCACTTCCGCATCGGGCGTGCCGGCGCGCTTGGCTTCGTCATAGCGGTAGAAGCCGCGCTTCGTCTTCTGGCCGAACCAACCGCGCTCACAGAGGCGATCGGGAATCTGCACATAGCGCGCATCGGGATTACGCGTCGCAGCGCGGCGCTTGCGCGTCGCCCAGCCAATGTCGCCACCGGCCAGATCGATCACCTGATACGGTCCCATCGGAAAACCGAATTCACGCACGGCTTTGTCGATCTGATACGGCGACGCTCCGTCCTCCATCAGATGGTCCGCCGCCGCGCGATACACCGCGAGCATCCGGTTGCCGATGAAGCCGTCGCACACGCCCGCACGCACGGGTACCTTGCGCAGCTTCTTCGCCAGGTCGAATGACGTTGCGACGACGTCGGCGCTCACGCGCGCGGGCACGACGACTTCCAGCAGCTTCATGATGTGCGCGGGCGAGAAGAAGTGCAGTCCGATCACATCTTGCGGCCGCGAAATGCTGGCTGCGATCGCGTCGATGTCGAGGTACGACGTGTTGGTCGCGAGCACGGCACCTTGCTTGCACACACGGTCGAGTTCCGCGAACACCGCCTGCTTCACGGCCATGTCTTCGAACACGGCTTCGATCACGATATCGACATCGGCGAGTGCCTCGTACGATGTGCTGCCGATGAAACGCGCCAGTTTCTTCGCCTTCGCGTCGCCGGTCAGGCGTCCTTTCGCGATCAGGCCGTCGTAGACCTTTTCGACGTGCGCGCGGCCGCGAGCCAGCGATTCGTCGTCGCGCTCGATCATCGTCACGGGCAAGCCCGCGTCGAGCAGCGCGACGGCGATGCCCGCGCCCATCGTGCCGCCGCCCACCACTCCCGCCGACGCGATCGGCCTCGGCTGCGCGCTGCGCGTTTCAGGCGCCTTCTGCACTTCACGTTCAGCATGGAATGCGTGGACGAGGGCCGCGCGCTGCGGGCTATCGAGGCATTCCAGGAATTGCTTGCGCTCGAAGCGCAGGCCTTCGTCGAACGCCAGGTTCAGCGCGGCCTCGACGCAATCGACGATCTTCAGCGGCGACAGCAGGCCGCGCGATTTCTTCGCGGTGTCGGCGTGCGCGGCGGCAATGGCGGCCGTAGCCGCCTCTCTGTCCGCGAGCGCTTGTGCATCGCGCGTACGCCGCACGGGAGCATGTTCGACGAGCAGTTGCAGCACACACGCGAGCCCTTCGGCGAGCACGTCATCGCTCTGACCCACGCGATCGACAAGCCCGATTTTCAGCGCTTCCTGCTCGCCGATATGCTTGCCGCTCAGCATCAGCGACAAAGCCGCCTCAGCACCGATCAGGCGCGGCGCGCGCTGCGTGCCGCCCGCGCCGGGCAGCAGACCGAGCAGCACCTCCGGCAAACCAAGCTTTGCGCCCGCGACCGCAATCCGATAGTGCGATGCCAGCGCGATCTCGAGTCCGCCGCCGAGCGCGGCGCCATGAATCGCGACGACGACAGGCTTGCCGCACGTCTCAATGCGGTTGCACACATCGGGCAGCGTCGGCATTTGCGGCGGCTTGCCGAATTCGCGAATGTCCGCGCCCGCGATGAAATTGCGGCCCGCGCCGACGATCAGCACCGCGCGCACGGCCGGATTCGCTTCCGCGGCTTCAATCGCCGCGACGAGGCCGCGCCGGACGTCCACGCCGAGCGCGTTGACGGGCGGATTGTCGACGGTGACGAGCAGGATGTTGCCGCGTAGCTCATGGGTAACAGGCGATGCGGATGCGGCGGTCGGCGTCATACGATTTGTCTCCTCGTTGCAGCGTGTAAACAAAATTGCCATGCGATTTGGGATTGTCTTGGGGACAACCGGAATTGACAATCACCTCACCAATTGACAGAGTGTCAAAGAATCTTTGACAGTAGGACCGCCGTGGACGTCAACGCGCTAACGCTGCTGGTCGAGATCATCGATGCCGGCAATCTCAGCGAGGCTGCGCGCCGGCTCAAGATGACCCGCGCCAACGTCAGCTACCACCTCAACCAGTTCGAAAAGTCGATCGGCCTGCAACTGGTCCGGCGCACGACGCGCCGCGTCGAGCCGACCGAAATCGGGCTGAAGCTCTACGAGCATGGCCGCGCGATCCGCAATTCGCTGCTGGCCGCGAAGGAATCGATATCGACGCTCGGCGAAAGCCTGCAAGGGCGCGTGCGCCTGTCGGTGCCGAGCGGCTACGGGCAGCTGGTGATGTCGGCGTGGCTGATCGACTTCAAACGCGAATATCCCGGCATCGTGCTCGACGTGATGTTCGAGAACCGCGTCGAAGACCTGCTGCGCGACGAAGTGGACATTGCCGTGCGCGTGATGTCGGAGCCGCCGCAAAATCTCGTCGCGCGCGACATGGGGCCGGTGAGATGGGTTGCGTGCGCGTCGTCGGCGTATGCCGCGCAACATGGCATGCCTGTGCAGCTCGACGAGCTTCGCACCGCGCCGATCATTACGTCCGCCGTGGTCGGCCGGCAACTGCGCGTCGCCGCGTATCTGCGCGAAGAACGGCATGAGGTGTTGCTGGAACCCGGTCTCATCTCCGAGAACTTCCTGTTTCTGCGCGACGCAATTCTCGCCGGCCTCGGCGTCGGACTCGTGCCCGATTACGTCGTACACGACGACATCCGGCTCGGCGACGTCGTCACGGCGCTCGACCCGTGGCGTCTCAGCATCTTCGGCACGAACATGTACATGCTGTATATGCCGAATCTTCACCATACGCGCGCGACGTCGCAGTTCATCGAATTCATGCTCGACGAAGCGCGCAAGGCCGGACGCGGCGCCATGCCAACCCGACCCGCCCATTTGTAGCGCAATGTATCCACCGCAGCAGCGGATACATACGCATACACACGTCCGTTTCCACGACACAAGCGAGATACATCCGCACGCTTCAATACGGTCATCGATTGTTTGCCCCTCACCTACTCAACGGAGCACGCACCATGACGCGTATCGACAACGTACTGTACACAGGCAAGGTTCACACGACGGGCGGCCGCGAAGGTGCCGCACTTAGTTCCGACGGTCGCCTCGACATCAAGCTGTCGACGCCGGGCGGCAATGGCGCCGGCACGAACCCCGAGCAACTGCTCGGTGCCGGCTGGTCGGCATGTTTCATTGGCGCGATGGGCGGCGCTGCGCGCGCGCTGAAGATCTCGCTGCCGGCTGACACCAGCGTCGATGCTGAAATCGATCTCGGCACCACCGACAACGCGTATTTCATTCAGGCACGCCTGAACGTGAGCCTGCCCGGCCTGCCGCGCGATGTGGCCCAGGAAGTGGTCGACCGCGCGCATCAAACCTGCCCGTACTCGAAGGCGACGCGCGGCAACATCGGCGTCACGATCACGCTCGTTTAAGCCGCATGAAGAAGGGCAGTGCGACCACTGCCCTTGCCACGATCTTGCATATGCAACACGAGCATCGATCATGACTTCAGACCATCGGCACGCCACCTGTGCCAACGTCAGCCGGAAGATCGCGCAAAGCTGTCTGCTCACGCGCACACGGCAGATCTCAAGAGTGCTGACCGCGATCTACGATGAAGCATTGAGGCCGTTTGGCGTCAACGCGTCGCAATTTACGCTGCTGGTGCTGATCATGGAATTTGGGCCGCTTAGCCGCGCCACGCTCGGACGCAAAAACCATCACGACCGCTCGACGCTCACGCGCAACCTTCAGCCCTTAGTCGCTCAGGGATGGGTCGTCGAAGGCATGCCTGGCGACGACGGCCGCAGCCGCCCTCTTTCGCTCACGAAGCAAGGCAAAGCCTTGTTGCACGACGCCGCGTCCGCGTGGTCGGCGGCGCAATCGAAGGCTCAGTCGCTGCTTGGCGAAGCGGGCGCAAACGCGCTGATGGGCATTGCGGGCGATCTGCCGAATCGAATCAGCTGATTTTTTCGATCGTTGATGTTGTATGTGCAACACGTAGCACGTTCGATCCGCGTAGCGCAAAGTATCCGCTATGTGCCAGCCGGTACTTGCGTCTACAAAGGCATCGTTTCGGAAAACACGCGCGATACATCCGCGCGTTCCAATACGCTCTCGCCGGACGCGCGCTGCGTCCGGACCGTGCGTCCAATGGCTCGTGCAACTACGCGGCCATTACCTGGAATCATTGGCGCAAAGCCAATCGGAGTTCTTATGTCAGACCACCTTCCTCCATCGCCGTCGCGTCGGCGCTTTGTCGGTGTCGCCGCGGCCACCGTCGCCGCAGGTTCGCTGAGCCAGCTTGCATTCGCACAAACGGATCAGGCGATAACCTCAGTCGCGCAGCCAACGGGCGGCGACAAGACGGCGATTCGTCCGCTTCGTGTGCATGTGCCCGAGGCGCAATTGATCGATTTGCGTCGACGCATCAAGGCGACGCGATGGCCCGAGCGCGAGACGGTTGCCGACAACACACAAGGCGTTCAGCTTGCGATGATGCAGGAACTCGCGCGCCATTGGTCCACCGGCTACGACTGGCGCAAGTGCGAAGCAAAGCTGAATGCGCTGCCGAACTTCGTGACCGAAATCGACGGACTGGATATTCATTTCATCCACGTGCGCTCGAAGCATGCCAATGCGATGCCGTTGATCGTCACGCACGGCTGGCCCGGCTCGGTGATCGAGCAGTTCAAGATTATCGATCCGCTGGTCAACCCGACCGCTTATGGCGCGAGCGCATCCGATGCGTTTCATCTGGTCATTCCGTCGTTGCCTGGCTATGGCTTTTCCGGCAAGCCCGCCACGACGGGCTGGGGCCCGGAGCGCACGGCGCGCGCGTGGGTCGTGCTGATGAAGCGTCTCGGATACGACAAATTCGCGGCGCAAGGCGGCGACCTCGGCGGTGTCGTCGCGAACGTGATGGGCAAGCAGGCGCCGCCCGAGTTGCTGGGCATCCACGTCAACTTCCCGGCGACAATTCCGCCCGAGATCGCCAAGGCGCTTCAGGCGGGCGACCCGCCGCCATCCGGCCTTACGGACGACGAAAAGCATGCATACGACCAGTTGAGCAGCGCGGCCAAAAAGCGACGCGCCTACGCGCTGGAGATGGGAACGCGCCCGCAAACGCTCTATGGCATTTCGGACTCGCCGATCGGGTTGGCCGGCTGGCTGCTCGATCACGGCGACGGCTACGAGCAGCCGGCAGCGGCGCTCACTTCCGCTGTATTCGGCCGGGCCGTGAATGGAGAATCGTCAGGCGCGCTGACGCTCGACGACGTGCTCGACGACATCACGCTTTACTGGCTAACGAACACGGGTATCTCTGCGGCGCGCTTCTATTGGGAATCTCATTTCAACTTCCTCGCCGCCGCCGATGTGTCCGTCCCCGCCGCCGTCAGCGTCTTTCCTCGCGAGAACTATCAGGCGCCGCGTAGCTGGACCGAGCGCGCGTATCACAACCTCATTTACTACAACCGGCTCGACAAGGGCGGGCATTTTGCGGCGTGGGAACAGCCGCAACTGTTTGCCGAAGAAGTGCGGGCAGGGTTGAGGCCGTTGCGTTGATAAAGGGCTGGGCGGGGAGTCGTCACTCCCCGTTTGCGCGCCCCCGTCTCGCTGCATCGACCAACGCGCGGATCGCCCAGCGTTTCACTTTCCGGGCGCGCGCGTCGTCGAGTTGCAGCACGTCTTTGAACACCACCATCGCCTCGGTGCCGATCACGAGCGCGAGCGCTTGCGTCAATGTTTCGAACGCGGCGGGCTTGAACTGATCCTGCACAGGTTCCAGCGCCGCCTCGATCAGCGCAGTCCGCCGATTCTGCCGCAGCGGAACTTCACTGTCGGTATCGCCCTTCGCCACGCGCTCCAGCGAATGCGCGAGCATCATACGCAGCGGCGCTTCGTTGGCGAGGATCATGTCGTGAAGCGCCGTATCGACACGCGTGAGCCGCGCCACGGGATCATCCGACGCGCGCGGGCCGAACAGCGTCGACGCATCCGGCGTCGCGACATCGAGTGACGCTTCCAGCAGCAGCGCATCCATGCTCGGAAAATGGCGATATGCGGTGGCGCGCGACACCATCGCTTCCTCCGCGATCTCCTCGAGACTCGGCTTGCGCCCCTGCTTCATCAAACGCGAAGCCGCCAACAACAAGTCCTTGCGCGTGCGCCGCTTCTGGTTCGCGCGCCCGTTGGTCGTGACGTCGGCCATATCAGGCTTGCGGCAACTGCTGCATGATCGCCGCGAGATCGACCCATACGTTCTCACGCGTGATCTGCCCGCTTTCCGCGAACTCGAGCACATGCAACATGCGGAATTCCAGCGGACGCCCGCGCCCTTCGAGTCCAAATGGCCGCCCCGGCGCCTTGCCGCGCCACAGCGATTCGTCGACGACGAAACCGTCGCCATACAGGCGGCGCA
Source organism: Paraburkholderia terrae (assembly GCF_002902925.1). Classification (GTDB taxonomy): domain Bacteria; phylum Pseudomonadota; class Gammaproteobacteria; order Burkholderiales; family Burkholderiaceae; genus Paraburkholderia; species Paraburkholderia terrae. The sequence continues at coordinate 2,654,266 of NZ_CP026113.1, forward strand.
AGCACTCGACCCGGCTCTCCGACAAATCCGCGAATAACGCCTCGTAGAACGGCCGCACTTCGCCACGGCCACGCACCGGCCCCGCCGGCCAGCCGACGACGTCATGTTCGACGTCCGGCGCGAGCGTGGCGAGCACGCCTTCGACATCGTCGCGTCTCTCGAAACCGAAGTGCTCTTCGATCTTCCCGTCCATCTGCACAGGCGTCAGCGTCATGATTGGCTCCTCTCGATTGCATTCGCACCGTTTGCCAATTCATTCTAGTGAGACTCGCGTCTCATTACAAGATCGTAATGTAGTTTTAACCTCAGGTAGAATTTTGTCCGACATCGACGCTATGATCCTAGCGCGGTCCAGGCAGTCTTCCCTGCAATCGGAATCACCTCATCCGGGTTCATTCACAGCCTTGAAGATCGAGCATCCGACCGACGGCCCGACGCGGCTCCCATACGCACACGACTACTTCAGCACCGCCAGCGAGTCGCCGCAGCAGCAATTGCTCGCCTGGAGAAATCGCATCGGTCATATCCTGGATGTGCCCGTCGCAAAGAGTCAGCGGGAAAGCGGCTTTCGAGGGACCATCGACAGTTATCGCTCCGCGGATCTCGCCTTCATGGACTGCCGCACCGACGCGATCCTGCAAACGCGCACCGCCGCACGAATCTCCACCGATAGCGCGCGCCAGTTCGTGTTCCATGTGCTCGTCGATGGCCAGATCGAGACGACGACGGGCATGTATCCCAAGCGCGTTTCCACGCAGATCAAACCCGGCATTCTCGCGCTGGACATGGGGCAGCCGATGCGCATGCAACGCACCGACTGCCGTTTGCTGGCGATCTTCCTGCCGCGCGAATGGCTCGCGCCCGTGCTACCCGAGCCTGAGTCGATTCACGGCCATGTCATCGAGTACGATTCGCCGCTCGCGCGCCTGATTCCGGGCTATCTCGCCGCGCTGTCCCAAACCGGTCAGTCGACGAACCCCGCCGACTTCCACGACGCGCTGAAAACCTGCGCCATGTTGATTGCGGCCGCGTTCGGCAAGCGGACGGGACGCGCGGGCGGCACACGCGCGGCCGCGCGCGCCGCCGTGTTCGGCACCCTCCGGCGTTACATCGAAGCCAATCTGCATGAACCCGATCTTTCGCCCGAAAGTGTGCTGCTCGCGTCGCAACTGTCGCGCCCGACGCTCTACCGGCTGTTCGAGAGCGAAGGCGGGCTCGCAACGTATATTCGCAACCGCCGGCTGAGCCAGGCCGCCGACGAACTGCGCCGCTATCCGAACAAGGCGGTGGTCGAAATCGCGTATGGACTCGGCTTCAACAGCGCGTCCGATTTCAATCGAGCGTTCCGCCGCGCATTCGATATGTCGCCGCTCGATTTCCGGATGTTCACCGTTTAACGTCCCGCCACAAACGCTCAACAGGAGAAGTCATGTCGGCTGTGTCGGCGTTCAAGCTGGTGCTGCTCTCGCTGATTGCGATCATCGCGCTCGAACTGATCGCGAAGCGTCTGCGGCTGCCGCCCGCGGCCGCGTTGCTGGTCGGCGGCGCAGCCATGGCGTTCGCCCCCGGCCTGCCGCCCGTCGTGCTCGACCCCGACCTCGTGCTGATCGTCTTCCTGCCGCCATTGCTGATGGATGGCGCGTACTTCTTCGTCTGGACCGACTTCAAGCGGCACCTGAAGCCCATTCTGCTGTTTGCGATCGGCGCGGTTGCGTTCACGACGTGGATAGTCGGCGTGGTCGCGCATTTCGTTGTGCCGTCGCTGCCGTGGGCGGCCTGCTTCGCGCTCGGCGCGGTCGTCTCGCCGCCTGACGCCGTCGCGGCAAAAGCGGTGCTCGAACGGCTCGCGCTGCCGCGCCGCCTGATGGTGCTGCTCGAAGGCGAAAGCCTGCTGAACGACGCGGCCGGCCTCGTGCTGTTCCGCTTCGCCGTCGCCGCCGCGCTCACGGGCGCATTCAGCGCGTCGCATGCCGTGCTGAGCTTCGCGGGGCTCGCGGTGGGCGGCGTGGTGGTCGGATGCGTGGTCGGCTATGGCGTCGTGTGTCTGCTGCGCCTGCTCGACGACGACTATCTGATCGTCACGACTTCAGTGATCTCCGCGTGGATCAGCTACATCGCGGGCGAAATGCTCGGCGTATCGAGCGTCATCTCGACTGTGACGTGCGGCATGCTGCTCGGCTGGCATCAGCACGAAGTCTTCTCAGCCACCGCGCGAACGCGTGGCACCGCGTTCTGGCAAGTCGTCGTGTTCGTGTTCGAGGCGCTGGTGTTCGTGCTGATCGGACTGTCGCTGCGTGGCGTGATGCAGCGGCTTGGCGGCATCGACAATGCGCTCGCACTGCTCGGTCCCGCCGCGATGGCGACCGTGGTCACGGTCGTCGTTTCGCGCTGCGTGTGGACCTTCGCGCTTGAATCGATCAACGCGGTACTGCACCGCATTTCGCGTCGCGCCGCGCCGCCCGCCGACTGGCGTTCCGCTGCCGTCGTGAGTTGGGCGGGCATGCGCGGTGTCGTAACGCTGGCGATCGCTCTTTCGCTGCCTGAAACAATGCCGGGCCGCGATCTGATTCTGTTCTCCGCGTTCGTCGTCATTCTGTTTACGGTGCTGCTGCAAGGCACGACGATCGGCATGGTGATCCGGCTCGTCAAACCAGCAAGCGATGCACACGCATCGGCTTATCTGAACGAGATGCAGGCATGGGCGCGGCTGGAGGCGGCGCAACTGGAAGCGATCAAGCCGCTCGTCTATGCGCCGGACGGCAGCGTCCTGCATCCGCGGCTGCTCGAACAGTACAGCTATCGCGCGCGTCTCACGGAAGAGTTCCAGCACGCGCCGAGCTTTCCGCTGGAAGCGCGCAAAGCGCACTACGACGTCATCCTCGCCGCGATCGCCGCTGGCCGCGTGGAACTGTTGCGCCTGCATCGGAGCGGCCTGATTCACGACGACCTGCTGCACGTGATGGAACACGATCTCGACCTGCAGGAAATCTCGTCCCGCCATGCCCGAGGCTAGGCGTCGCACGCGTGGCCGCCTCAAGTAATGACCTGACTTGCCGATATGCAATTGAGGTACTGCCTCACCCGATTTCCTAGCCGCCGTCAGGGCCCGATATGCGTGTCGCACTCGCCGCAAGCGTTTCTTTACAGGTTTCGACCGCAACGTCACGTCATGTAATCGGGCCCTTGTTTCACGGCAATCGTTTGCCGTTCGCCGCTTCGCCCATTCCGTCGCTCAAACAGCCGTGCGCTTCGATCCGAAGAGCCGCTCGCGCTTGCGTTTGCTGCGAAGCGGACGCGCACGCGTTCATGGCGACGCGACCGGTTTTCTCGCGAAGCAGATTGCGACGGCGTTGCGCCCGGTGCGCGACCGCTCGCTGCTAAGTGCTGCCCGATCCACTCCGAAACTGAAAGCGATTCTCACGTGCGACGACTTGCGCTTGCCTCCCTGCTATCTGGCCTGGTGACTCTGATTTTTTTGTCGTTGTACGGTTGTCACCAGAAGGATTCTGCTTCGCCGGGCGCATCCGCGCCGGCGAAGACGATCATTACCGCGCTGATCTGGGCGCCTGACTGGCCGGAAGAGATGCTCCAGATCGCCGCCGAATTCAGCAAGGAGAATCCGGACATCGGCGTGAACGTGCAGTTCATGGTCGGCAATTCCGTCGAGGCGAACATCAAGCCGCGAATCGCGTCGGGCAATCTGCCGGATCTCGTCAGTGTGAACCCGAATGCGTACTCGGCTGAACTGGCCGACCAGCACATCCTCGCCGACGTCAGTCAGACGGCAGCGTGGAACAACATGATCGATCCGTTGAAGGGCGACTGGACGAGCCGCCAGTCAAAAGCGTTCGGCATTTCCGGCGGCGTCGCGACGGTGCTGATGTACTACAACGAGGATATGTTTGCGAAGGCGGGCATCAAGACACTGCCGACCAACTTTCGCGAGTTCCTCGCGGTCTGCGAGCAGCTCAAGCGCGCGGGCTTCACGCCGATCATGTGGAACGGCGGGTTTCCCAATATGCTGGGCAACGGTCTGTTCGGCTCCGGCTTCGCGAACAACGTGGTGGCGCGCGACCCCGCGTGGAAGAAGAAAATCGACGACGGCACGCTGAATCTGAATACGCCCGCCGTCGCCGATATCTTTGCCAAAATGGCGCTGATGCCGGAACGCGGCTACGTGCAGGACGGATTCATGGCGACGGACTACGACGGCGGCATCCGCCTGTTCAAGGAAGGCAAGGTCGCAATGGCGATTCACGGCAGCTGGGCGGCCGGTCTGTTGCTGCACGGCAATCCCTTCGAAACAGGCGTTTTCATTCCGCCATGGAACGCGCCCGGCAAGCGGGTCGTGCCCATTGTCGGCAGCGAAACGGGCTTTGCGGTGTGCGAAACGCCGAACAAGGTTGCCGCCATGCGCTTTCTCGAGTTCATCGCTGCAAAGGGTTTCGCCATTCTCCAGGCGAAGCGCCAGAACATTTCGCCGTTCAGACAGAGCACGGGCGCGATGGCGGGCGACCCGAAGATCGTCGAATACACGAATGAAGTCAGTCGCTATCCCGTCACCGCAAGCCCGTACTATTCGGTGCTTCCGTCCAACTCCATCGAGCGCTTGCACCGGTTGATGCAGGATGTCCTGTTGAACAGGATCACGCCCAAACAGGCGGCCCAGCTGCTGGATGCGTCCGTCAAGAACGAAGCGAAGATGCATTACAAATGAGCTCGATCATCGGTTCACTGCAACGCGTTCTTGAATACCTGTCGCAGGATCTGCTGCGCCGTGTCGAAATACGTTACCGGCTGATCACTGCGTTTATCCTGCTGTCGCTGTTGCCCGTACTCATTTCGGGCTACATATCGTATGCGGAGTCGACGGCGGCCATCAAGGAAAAGGCGGAGATATTCTCGAAAGAGGTCGTCAAGCAGGTCTCGCGAAACATCGTGCTGCGCATGGAGCAGATCGAAACGGAAAGCAGCCTGCTGGTGCTCTCCGATCAGGTTCAGTCCGCGCTGATGAAGGTCGCGAACGGCAGCGCGAAGGAACAGAACGAGGCGCGCCTCGACATGACGCGTCTGCTGCTCGATCACTACGGCTCCGTCGATTTCATCAACGAGAAGTATCTGCTCGACACGCACGACCGGGTGATGGACACGCAGGCGTTCGCACAGCTGACGCGCGGCGTGATGCGCTTCGTCAAGCAGGCGCCCGATCGCAGCGGACGCCCATACTGGGGCAGTTACGACAACGGCGTCGGACAGCTGAACCTGGGGATGGTGCGCGCGGTCATCGGCAAGAGCAACAACCGGCGTCTCGGCAATCTGGTGCTGGTGATTCGCCCCGAGCATTTCTCGACGATCTTCAACGACGTCGCGCTGGGCACGGGAACGGAAATCTACGTGCTCGACAGCAGCAACAACAAGCTGATCGTGCGCGCCGACGACATGCCCGCCAGCGCGGACACGACGGCCGAACCCGGCCTGATCGACGGGATCGCGCACAACACCGAGATGCTCGGCCAGCCAAACGGCTTCGTCAGCTTCGAAGGCAAGAATCACGCGGGCTACTTCGCGGCCTACACGCGCATTCCCGGCACGACATGGTTCGTCGTCAGCACGATTCCTGAAAAGAAGCTGACGGCCGAGGCGCAATCCGTGCGCAACCAGATCGTGCTGGTCGGCATTTCGGGCTTTCTGCTGTCGATCTTCTTCGCCTACTTCATCTCGCACAGCATTTCGTCGCCGCTGAAAGATCTCGTGCGGAAAATGCACGACACGGGCAGCGATGCGGGTGCCGAAGAGCGGGCGCTTGCCGAAGCGCACGGCGATGCCGACGGACAGGACGAACTGGGCCGGCTCGCGCAGCGCTTCGAACGAATGCGCGGGGCGATCCGGCAGAAGATCCAGAAGATCAACGAGATCAATGCGTCGCTGGAGCAGACCGTCGTCGAACGTACGGCGGAGCTGGTCAGCCGGGAACTGGAATCGCGCACGCTGATCGAGAATTCGCCCGACACGATCACGCGCTACGACCGCGATCTGCGCCGCACGTATGCAAACCCGGCCTTTTGCGCGTCGGCGGGACGCACCCTTGGCGAAGCGCTCGGCAAGCGGCCTTCGGAAATACCGGGCGGATCGAACGCGCTGATCTACGAGCGCAAGATCAGCGAAGCGATATCGACGGGAAAAAGCGGGCAATTCGAGCTGCGCTGGCTCAGCAAGGACGGACAGGAGCAGTGCTCGCATATTCGCCTCACGCCGGAAATCGATCCATCGGGCAACGTCAATTCGGTGCTCGCCGTGGGCCGCGACCTGTCGGACCGGATGGCGTTCGAAGCCGCCATCTGGAAGCAGGCCAACTTCGACACGCTGACGCAACTGCCGAACCGTCAGATGTTCCAGAACCGTCTCGAGCAGGAAGCGAAGATCGCGCAGCGCTCCGGGCATCGGATGGCCTTGATGCTGATCGATCTGGACCGCTTCAAGGAGGTCAACGATTCTCTGGGACACGATACGGGCGACACGCTGTTGATCGAAGCCGCGCGGCGAATCACGTCGTGCGTGCGCGAAGCGGACATCGTCGCGCGTCTTGGCGGCGACGAGTTCACCGTGATCCTGCCGAATCTCGATCACATTGGCAGCATCGAGCGGATCGCGCGGACGATCATCGACAAGCTGTGCGAGCCGTTCACGCTCGGCCCGGACGAGGCGTTCATTTCGGCGAGCATCGGCGTGACGCTCTACCCGGACGACGCGAGCGAACTCGACGTGCTCTTCAAGAACGCCGATCAGGCGATGTACGCGGCCAAGAACGCGGGTCGCAACTGCCTCAGCTATTTCACGCAGGATTTGCAGATCGCGGCGGAAAAACGCCTGCGTCTGACGAGCGATCTGCGCGCCGCGCTGCCGGGCGATCAGTTCCGGCTCTACTACCAGCCAATCGTCGATCTGACGACGGGCGAGATCTATAAGGCCGAGGCGCTGATCCGCTGGCTGCATCCCGAGCGCGGCATGATCAGCCCGCTGGACTTCATACCGTTGGCCGAAGACACGGGCCTCATCGTGCCGATCGGCGATTGGGTGTTCAGGCAGGCCGTGCAGCAGGCGAAGCAATGGCGCAACCGCTTCCATTCGTCGTTTCAGATCAGCGTCAACGTGTCGCCGGTGCAGATTCGCCAGGACAATCTGGTGTGCTCGCAATGGTCTGAGTATCTGCATCGCGAAGGCATGCCGGGACAAAGCGTTGCCGTCGAGATCACCGAAGGGCTGCTGATGCACGCCGACCTGAAGATCGACGAAAGGCTGATGACGTTCCGCAATGCAGGCATTCGCATTTCCATCGACGACTTCGGCACGGGTTATTCGTCGCTGGCTTATCTGAAGCGCTTCGAGATCGACTTCCTGAAGATCGACCGGTCCTTCGTGCAGAACCTCGGCTTCGATGCGGACAATCAGGCGCTCTGCGAGGCGATGGTAGTGCTGGCGCACAAGCTCGGGCTGAAGGTCATTGCCGAAGGTGTCGAAACCATCGAGCAGCGCGATTTTCTAGTGGCCGTCGGCTGCGACTTTGCGCAAGGCTTTTTGTACTCGCAGCCGGTTCTGCCCGATCAGTTCGAAGCGCTGGTCTGGCCGCGCGTCGAAGTCAGCAGCCCGGCAAACAGCTGATGCGCAGCGCCGCCGGCTCGCGCGTCATTGCTGCGGCGTTGGTGCAGCGCGCGGTTTCACGCGCGCTTGCACGGCATCCGCAACCTGCCCGGCAACCTGTTTGATATCGGCCTGCTGATCGTTGCCCGCCATCACGTATCGTGCGGCCGCTGCATAGGGATTGAGCTTGACCATCGCGCCGGGAACGTGCCGGTCCGACTGCCCTTCGACCGTTTGATAAAGCGGCGCGGGCGATTGGTTGGGCAGCGGATCAATGGCGACCGCCAGTTCGATCTTGCCTTGTCCCGCGCCGAAACCCACGACGGCACGCCGCACGCGGTTGCCTTCGTCCACGCTCAGAAATACGCCGCGCACCAGCCAGCCTTGCGCGGGAAGCGGCGCGTCGCCGGGAAGACGGCGCGCGTCGATGCCGTCGTGCTGCAAATCGGCGACGAGCGTTTCCGACATCTTCGCGACCAGTTCCTGCGATTTCTTCTGCGGGTCCTGCTCCGACAGATGCAGCGGCGACAGGCTGCCCGCGAGGCGTCGCGCGCGGCTCAAGCGGCTCTGATCGGGTGTGATGTCGGCGGCATCGAGCTCGAAGTCCGACACGTAGACGACGGGCGCCGAGGCGCCCGGCGCGCCGCTTTGCTGCGCGAGCGCAACGGACGCAAACGCAGTGAGCCAGAACGCTGCAACCGGGTATGCCCACCATCGATTGTTCATCGCTGTCTCCTGATCGTGGCCGTCGCGCGGAAACTGTTTGCGCCAAAGACGAATATACGCCGCTCACCGCAAAGGGACCGGCACGGGCGCTTCAATGACTCTGCGACGCCCACAGGATTAGGCAAGACTTCCGGAGTTTTCGAACAACAGAAACGGCCGCTTTGAGCCACACTCCGACACGTTCCCACTGCTTCGTCATCGCTGCGCATGCGGCAAGCGCGAGCGCGGGCAACCGTGTAAAACCAGAACCCGAACCTACTCGGAGTCATCGATGTCCACCACTCTGATTCTCAACGGCAAGTCCACGACGCTGGACGCCGATCCCAACATGCCGCTGCTCTGGGCCATCCGCGAAGTCGCCGGTCTGCATGGAACGAAGTTCGGCTGCGGGATGGCGCAATGCGGCGCGTGTACGGTCCATCTCGAAGGCCAGCCGATCCGCTCCTGCATCACGCCGCTCGCGGCTGTCGAAGGCCGCCACATCACGACGATCGAAGGATTGCAGGGCAAGCCGGCCAAGGCCGTGCAGGCCGCGTGGGTGAAGCTGCAGGTGCCGCAGTGCGGCTACTGTCAGTCCGGGCAGATCATGTCCGCGGCCGCGCTGCTCGCGCAAAATGCCAAACCGTCCGACGCCGATATCGACGCCGCGATGAGCGGCAACATCTGCCGCTGCGCGACCTACACGCGCATTCGCGCGGCGATTCACGACGCCGCCGACGCGATGGGAGCGTGAGCGATGACAACCGATATCGTTGACGTTCAGCGCCCGTCGCGGCGCACCTTCCTGAAAGGCGCGGGCACGGCAGCCGCCCTCGCGCTCACGATCGGCTTCGAATGGGCGGGCACGTCGCGCCGCGCGATCGCGGCACAAGCGCCTGGCGGCACGTTCGCGCCGAACGCGTTCCTGCGCGTCGGCGCCGATGACAGCGTGACCGTGATCGCGAAGCACGTCGAAATGGGCCAGGGCGCGTACACGGGCATCGCGACGATCGTCGCGGAAGAGCTCGACGCGGACTGGTCGCGCGTACGCGTCGAAAGCGCGCCCGCCGATGCGAAGCGCTACGCGAATCTCGCGTTCGGCACGATCCAGGGCACGGGCGGCAGTTCGGCGATGGCCAACTCGTGGACGCAACTGCGCGAAGCGGGCGCGACCGCGCGCGTGATGCTGGTCACGGCGGCGGCACAGCAGTGGAAGGTGCCCGCATCCGAATTGCGCACGGAGCGCGGCGTCGTCTATCACGACGCGAGCGGCAAGCATGCGACGTATGGTTCGCTGGCATCGGCGGCCGCCGCATTGCTCGTACCGGAAAACGTGACGCTGAAGGACCCGAAGACCTTCAAGCTGATCGGCAGCCAGGCACCGCGCGTCGACGTGCCGCCGAAAACCGACGGCACCGCGCAGTTCACGATCGACGTGACGCTGCCCGGCATGCTCGTCGCCGTGATGCAGCGTCCGCCGCTGTTCGGCGCGACGGTGCGCTCGTTCGATGCATCGGCGGCGAAAGCGGTCCCTGGCGTCGTGAACGTGGTGCAGGTGCCGCGCGGCGTCGCTGTCGTCGCAAAGAGCTTCTGGGCCGCGAAGCAGGGCCGCGACGCGCTGAAAGTGGAATGGGACGAGTCGCACGCGGAAAAGCGCAGTTCGGCGGACATCATGGCCGAGTACCGCAAGGCCGCCGACAAGCCCGGCCTGCCCGCGCGCACCGAAGGCGATGCGTCGAAGGCGATCCAGGGCGCGGCGCGCAAGCTCTCCGCGAGCTACGAGTTTCCGTATCTCGCGCACGCACCAATGGAGCCGCTCGACGCCGTCATCAAGCTGACGGCCAATAGCTGCGAAATCTGGGCGGGCGATCAGTTCCAGACCGTCGATCAGGCGAACGCCGCGCGCGTCGCGGGCCTGCAGCCGCAGCAGGTCAGCATCCACACGCTGTATGCGGGCGGCAGCTTCGGCCGGCGCGCCAATCCCGGCTCGGACTATATCGTCGAAGCCGTGTCGGTCGCGAAGGCGCTCGGCGCGAACGGCACGCCCGTCAAGCTGCAATGGACGCGCGAGGACGATATCCACGGCGGCCTCTATCGCCCGATGTATTTCCACAAGCTCGAAGCCGGCCTGACGCGCGACGGCAAGCTCGTTGGCTGGCAGCATCGGATCGTCGGGCAGTCGATCGTCGCCGGCACGCCGTTCGCGGGGCTGATCAAGAACGGGATCGACGGGACCTCGGTGGAAGGCGCGGCGAATATCGCGTACGCGATTCCGAACATCTCGGTCGAACTGTCGACGATGCAAACGGGCGTGCCCGTTCTGTGGTGGCGGGTGGTCGGCAGTTCGCATACGGCTTTCGCGGTCGAAGCGTTCATCGACGAAGCGGCGCACGCGGCTGGAAAAGACCCGTACACGTTCCGGCGCGATCTGCTCGAACATGAGCCGCGCATGCGTGGCGTGCTCGACCTCGCGGCGCAGAAAGCGGGCTGGAGCAATGCGCCTCTGCCGGCCGGCAAGGGACGCGGCATCGCCGTCGCCGAAGCGTTCAAGACGTTCGTCGCACAGGTCGCCGAGGTGTCCGTGGATAAAGACGGCAAGGTCAAGGTCGATCGCGTGGTGTGTGCGGTCGACTGCGGCACGGCGATCAACCCGGACGTGATCGCGGCGCAGATCGAAGGCGGTATTGGCTTCGGGCTGGGCGCGGCGCTGTATGGCGCGATCACGCTGAAGGACGGTCGCGTCGAGCAGAACAACTTCGACGGCTACCGCGTGCTGCGCATCGATGCGATGCCGAAGGTCGAGGTACACATCGTTGCATCGACGCAAGCGCCGACGGGCATCGGCGAACCGGGTGTCGCGCCCGTGGGCCCCGCTGTCGCCAACGCGATTTTCGCGGCGACGGGCAAGCGGGTCTATGCGATGCCGTTCTCGACGGAAAGCCTTGCCTGAAGTGAGTTATCGCGAGCCGCCTCTGGCAGGCGGCTACGCGATGCGCTGACCGTCACGGCAGGCGGCGGGCGATGCGCCCGCTGCCTTAACTTCAATTTCCAAAGAACACCGGCTGCGGATTCCCGTCCGACGTCGTCGATCTTGGCGAGCCCATCTGCATCGTGCCGCTCGGCGCGACGCCGCCCACAGCCGTGTGTTCCATCGGCTGATCTCCTGCTGAGGCCTTGGTTTCGGCTGCCTGGATATCGGCGGGATAAGTCGCGTCGTCGGACACCGGGCGATAACCCGCCTGTTCGACGCGTTGCAGATCATCACGCACCTGCGCACGCGTGACCTCGCCCTGCTGGGCCTGAGCGAAAGAAAGTGCCGGCGCAGCCAGCGCGCACGAAACGACTACGGCCTGAATCAGTGCTTTCATGATGGTTCACCTGCAAGAGAGTCTTCGACCAGCGCCACATCCTTGCGGGTGTGACCCCAATGCCCTTTGCCCGTTGCGGAATGCAAAGGCGGGTTGCAAAGGGTTAACGCCATTGTGTGCATTCACTGCTGACCTAACCCTGTCTCTCAGATGACAAATCGGTCATTTACGAAAGGGCGATGTAACGCGGCCATTTATCCTCGGCGTTAGATGTCGGATTCGTAATGTTGCAGTCACTAATCAGTAAGTGCCCCGCCGCCACACTGCGACCCTGTGAATTGCCCGCGCGTGATCCGCGTCTGGGCGTACCGACAGACCATCGTCCAAGGAAACGTCATGTGGATCGTCAAACTGGCCCTGCGGCGGCCTTACACATTTATCGTGCTGGCCGTGCTGCTATTCATCATCGGGCCGCTCGCGATCCTGCGCACGCCGACCGATATCTTTCCGAACATCAACATTCCCGTTGTCAGCATCGTCTGGTCGTATAACGGCTTCTCCGCCGAGGACATGGCGCACCGGATCACGTCGAACTACGAGCGCGCGCTCACGACCGACGTCGATGACATCGAACATATCGAATCGCAATCACTGAATGGTGTATCCGTGGTGAAGGTGTTCTTTCATCCGGGCGCCGACATCAACCGCGCGATCGCCGAGGCCGCATCGAACTCCGCGTCGATTCTGCGCGTGCTGCCACCAGGCACGCTGCCGCCGAACATCATCTCGTACAACGCATCGACGGTGCCTGTGCTGCAACTGGGCCTGTCGAGCAACACGCTGCCGGAACAGACGCTCTACGATCTGGGCAACAGCTTCATCCGCACGCAACTCGCGACCATTCAAGGCGCGGCCGTGCCGCTGCCATACGGCGGCAAGATCCGCCAGATCATGGTCCAACTCGACCCGAAAGCGCTGCAGGCCAAGGGCCTCGCGCCCATCGACGTGGTCAACGCCGTCAACGCGCAAAGCCTGATTCTGCCGGGCGGCACCGCGAAGATCGGCGCGCGCGAATACAACGTCGAAATGAACGGCAGCACGAGCACGGTCGCCGCGCTCAACGATCTGCCCATCAAGACGGTCAACGGCAGCGTGGTCTATGTGCGCGACGTCGCGCATGTGATCGACGGCTATGCGCCGCAGACGAACATCGTGCGCAGCGACGGCAAGCGCGCGGCGCTTCTGCAAATCGAAAAGACTGGCAGCGCATCGACGCTCACCATCATCCAGCAGGTGAAGGCGATGTTGCCGAAGATCGCCGCCGGCCTGCCGAGCGCGCTGAAGATCACGCCGCTTTCCGATCAGTCGGTGTTCGTGAAGTCCGCGATTTCGGGCGTGGTGCGCGAAGCACTGATCGCCGCGTGCCTGACGGCCGCGATGATCCTGCTGTTTCTCGGCAGCTGGCGCGCGACGTTGATCATCGCAGTGTCGATTCCGCTTGCCGTGCTGACCTCGCTGATTGCGCTGGCTGCCCTCGGGCAGACGATCAACATCATGACGCTGGGCGGCCTGGCGCTCGCTGTCGGCATACTCGTCGACGACGCGACCGTGGCAATCGAAAACATCACGCATCACCTCGAAAACGGCGAGCCGCTGCACGACGCTATCCTGAACGGCTCGGGCGAAATCGCCGTGCCGACCTTTGTCTCGACGCTCTCGATTTGCATCGTGTTCGTGCCGATGTTTCTTCTTTCGGGCGTCGCGCGTTATCTGTTCGTGCCGCTGGCGGAAGCCGTCGTGTTCGCGATGTGCGCGTCGTACTTCTTCTCGCGCACGCTGATTCCGACACTCGCGATGTATCTGATGCGCGCGCCTTCGAAGAACGGTCACGCAGCGAAAGGCCCCTTCGCGATCTTTGCGCGCTTTCAGGCAGGTTTCGAGCGGCGCTTCGAAGCCCTGCGCAACGGCTACCACGACGTGCTGCAACGCGCGGTCGCGAATCGCCGTCGCTTCATTCCGGTTTATCTCGCGCTGTGCTTCGGCTCGCTCGCGCTGATTCCGTTCGCCGGGCGCGACTTCTTCCCCGCCGTCGATACGGGCGAAATCCGCCTGCATCTGCGCGCGCCGACGGGAACGCGCATCGAGCAAACGGCGCGTATCACCGATGAAGTCGAAGCAAAGATTCGCAGCGTGATTCCGAAGCCGGAACAGGCGGCCGTGCTCGACAACATCGGCGTGCCCGTGAGCGGCATCAACCTGACGTACGACTCGTCGGACCCGGTCGGCCCCGAAGACGCCGACATCATGATCACGCTGAAGCCCGATCACAAGCCGACGGCACAATACGTCGCGCAGTTGCGCAATGTGCTCGCTCAGTCGTTTCCTGGTGTGACGTTCGCGTTCCTGCCCGCCGACATCGTCAGCCAGATTCTGAATTTCGGCCTGCCCGCGCCTATCGACGTGCAGATCGTCGGCAACAAGCTCGATCAGAACCGCGTCGTCGCGGACAAGCTGCTCGCGCAGATGCGCGGCGTGCGAGGTCTCGTCGATGCACGCATCCAGCAGCCCGGCGACGAGCCGACCATCGACATCAATGTCGATCGCACCAAGGCGATGCAGGCGGGCCTCACGCAGAAGGATGTCGCGCAGAACATGTTGATCGCGCTGTCGGGCAGTTCGCAGACCACGCCGAATTTCTGGCTCGATCCGAAGAACGGCGTCAGCTATCCGTTGCTGGCGGAAGTGCCGCAATACGACATTCACTCGCTGCAAACGCTCGCCAACATTCCGTTGACGACGAACCAGGTCAGCGTCAATCCGCAGAATCAGCTGGGCACGCTCGGCACGATGTCGCGCACCATGCAGCAGGCCGTCGTGTCGCACTACAACGTGCAGCCCGTGCTCGACATTTTCGCGTCGACGCAAGGACGCGATCTGGGCGGCGTCGCAACCGACGTGACGAAGCTCGTCGATGCCGCGCGCGCGCAATTGCCGCCCGGCTCGTCGATTGTGATCCGCGGTCAGGTGCAGTCGATGAACGAATCGTTCGCGGGTCTCGGCGCCGGTCTCGTGTTCGCGATCGCACTCGTCTATCTGCTGATGGTCGTGAATTTCCAGTCGTGGCTCGATCCGCTCATCATCATCAGCGGCTTGCCGGGGTCGCTGGCGGGCATCGCGTGGATGCTGTTCGCCACGCATACGACGCTCAGCGTCCCCGCGTTGACGGGCACGATTCTCTGCATCGGCATTGCCACTGCTAACAGCATTCTCGTCATCAACACCGCGCGCGAGTCGCTCGCGAACGGCATGGCGCCGCTCGCTGCCGCGCTCGATGCAGGCTTCAACCGCTTCCGCCCCGTGCTGATGACGGCCCTCGCAATGCTGATCGGCATGCTGCCGATGGCCCTCGGACTCGGCGACGGCGGCGAGCAGAACGCGCCGCTCGGCCGCGCGGTGATCGGCGGTCTCGCGATCGGCACGGTGTCGACGCTGTTGTTCGTGCCCGTCGTGTTCGGCATGGTTCACGCGTGGCTCGCGAAGCGCCGCGCAAAGCGTGCCGCCGATTCCGCCGAAGTGACCACACACGCCCAGTAAGGATTTTTCATGACCACGCCCAATCTGCCGACCGGTCACGAGCCATCGGCCCGCACCGACCTCGCGCTGTCCAACGGCGAGCCTTCGCCCCACAAGCGGCGCTTCGTGCTGCCTGTCGCGCTCGCAGTCGTCGCTGCCGCGCTGCTCGCAATCGGCATCGTGCCGCGGCTGCATGCCAGCACGGCGCTCACGCAGCAGGTCGATGCGCAGCGCTATCTGAGCGTCGATGCGCTGACGCCGACGCGCGCGCCCGCATCGCAGGAACTGCTGTTGCCGGGCAATGTAATGCCGTACGCCGATGCATCGATCTACGCGCGCACGAGCGGCTACATCCAGCACTGGTACGCGGATATCGGCGCGAAGGTCCAGGCGGGCCAAACGCTCGCCGATATCCAGACGCCGGAACTCGACGCGCAACTGCGTCAGGCACGCGCCGACGAGGCGAACGCGAAAGCCAATTACAGCTTCGCGGACAGCACGGCGCAGCGCTGGCAAACGATGCTGCAAACGCAATCGGTCTCGCAACAGGACGCGAACGCGAAGACGAGCGACAGCGCGGCGAAGCTCGCGGCATGGCAAGCGGCGCAAGCGAACGTGGCCCGGCTATCCGAACTGGTGTCGTACGAGAAAGTGACGGCGCCGTTCAACGGCGTCATCACCGCGCGCAAAGTCGATGTCGGCGCGCTGGTGACGGCGGGCGGCTCGCCGGGCATCGCGGCCAATGGCGGTGAGCTGTTTCATATCGAACAGACCGACCGCCTGCGCGTCTATGTCGACGTGCCGCAAAACGACGCGCAGAGCATCGCGCCAGGCACGAAGGTCTATCTGACGACGCAGCAATATCCGGGGCGTCAGTTCGACGCGAGCGTTGCGCGCAGCGCCGATTCAATCGACCCTGTGAGCCGCACGCTGCACGTTGAAGTCGATGTCGACAATCGCGACGGCGCGTTGCTGCCCGGCGCGTATGCGCAGGTTCATCTCGCGCTGGTTACGGCGCATCCCGCGCTCGAAGTGCCCGTCAGCGCGCTGCTGTTCCGGCCGGATGGCGTGACGGTCGCCGTGATCGGCAAGGACGACAAGGTGCAGCTGAAGGCGGTGACCATCGGCCGCGATTTCGGCACGTATGTCGAAGTTGCCACGGGACTCGATGCAACCGACCGAGTCATCAACAATCCCGGCGACGCGATCAGCAACGGCGAAACGGTGCGCATCGCACCTGCGACGTCGACGACGTCGGCGAAGCACGGTTAAGCGCGAGGCGAGGCTCATCATGTTGAATATCCGTGCGTCGCTGGTTCGCAAGTCGATCGTCATTGCTGTCGCAAGCGCGTTGACGGCGTGTTCGACGCTGCCACACTATTCGCAGCCGCAAACGGCTGTGCCCGATCATTTCGCGAGCACGCCGCAGGCATCGGCGGGCTGGACGCTCGCCGCTCCCGCCGACGCGCAGTCGCGCGGCCCGTGGTGGACGCTCTATGGCGACGACGAGCTAAATAAACTCGAAGCGCAGGTCGACGTATCGAACCAGACCGTGGCCAAGGCCGTCGCGCAACTCGAAGCGGCGCGCGCGATGGTCGACTATCAGCGCGCCGGTTATGCGCCCACTGTGACGGCGGGAACGTCGGCGCAGCGCTTTCGAACCTCGCAGAACGTTGTACACCGGGGCCTGGCGGGCCATACCGTGCCCGATTATTCGGTGGGCGTTGCGGCGAGCTGGGAGCCCGATCTGTTCGGTCGTGTAAAGGATGCGACGGTCAACGCGCGCGACAACGCGCAGGCCAGCGAAGCGGATCTGCAATCGGTGCGCCTTGCCGTCGCCGCCGATCTCGCCACCGACTATTTCGATCTGCGCTCGCTCGACCGGCAAAAGAAGCTGCTCGACGATACCGTCACCGCTTACTCCGCCGCGCTGCGCATCCTGCAACAGCAGTTGAACGACGGCGCAATCGATGCGTCGGCCGTCGCGCAGGCGCAAACGCAGCTTGAAAGCACGCGCACGCAGGACAGCGATATCGACGTGCAGCGCGCGCAGCTTCAGCACGCCATCGCGATGCTGATCGGCCAGCCCGCTTCGTCGTTTTCGCTGCCGCCAAAGGTCGAGACCATCGCGCTACCGCAGATTCCGGCAGGCGTGCCGTCGCAATTGCTGGAGCGCCGCCCCGACATCGCTGCCGCCGAGCGGCGCGTGGCCGCCGCGAACGCGCAGATCGGCCAGGCGCGCGCGGCGTTCTATCCGAATCTCACCCTGTCGGCGACAGCGGGGCTCGAAAGCACGTTCTTTGCGCCGTGGCTCACTGCGTCGAGTCTGTTCTGGTCGCTTGGCTCGCAGATCGCGGGCACGCTGTTCGACGGCGGACGCCGCACAGCGGCACTGAAGGGCGCGAACGCGCAGTATGACGGTACGGTCGCCGATTACCGGCAAACGGTGCTGGTCGCATTTCAGCAGGTCGAAGACAACCTGTCGTCGCTCGATACGCTCGCGAACGAGGCCGACAGCCAGCAACGCGCAACGACAGCGGCAGACCTCTCGTTGAAGCTGACGTCCAATCGCTTTCAGGCAGGCGCGGTCAACTACCTCGATGTCGTCACGGCGCAGACCATCGCGTTATCCAATGAGCGTACGGCCGAGCAGATCGACGCGCGGCGTATCGACGCGAGCGTGCAGTTGCTGAAGGCGCTGGGGGGCGGATGGGATCGTGCCTCGTTGACGGATGCGCGCGCAACGGATTGACAGCCGCTTGCGCACACGTGGCGTGCAAATGCGCGCTGTCGCGTGTTGTCCCGACTGCAGCGTTAATGACGGTCGTCGTAATATATGGCCGTTCATAACGCAACGGGGAAATCGTGATGCGCAAGCTGTTGTTGTCGGGAATCGTGTTGACGGGTCTTCTTTTCACGGGCGCCGCTTCCGCCGATGAAGGCAAGGTCGAGGTGCTGTACGCGGGTTCGCTCGTGAATCTGATGGAACGCAGCGTCGGTCCGGCTTTCGAAAAGGAAACAGGTCTGCATTTTCAGGGCTATGCGGCGGGCTCGAACCTGATCGCCAATCAGATCAAGGGCAAGCTGCGGCGCGGCGACGTGTTCATCAGCGCGAGCCCGACGGTCAACCCGGGCCTGATGGGCGCGGCGAACGGCGATCATGTGTCGTGGTACGTGACGTTCGCCGAGTCGCCGCTGATGATCGGCTACAACCCGCAAAGCCGTTTCGCCGCGGACTTCAAGAAGAAACGCTGGGATGAAGTACTGCAGGAGCCGGGCATTCGCATCGGGCGCACCGATCCGAAGCTCGATCCGAAGGGCGCCTTCACAGTTCAGATGATGACGAAGGCGGCGGAGCTCTATAAACAGCCGGACCTGGTAGAGAAGACCCTCGGCGATCCGGAGAACCCGGCGCAGGTGTTGCCCGAAGAGACACTGGTTGGGCGGCTGCAATCGGGTCAGCTCGATGCGGGCTTCTTCTATTCGACGGAAACCTCCGATCTGAAGATTCCCGCGCTGCGCCCCGCGCCCGAGCTTCAGGCGAAGGCCAGCTACACGCTGACTATTCTCAATGACGCGCCGAATCAGGCGGGCGCCGCACGCTTCGTCGATTTTCTGCTGAGCGCGTCCGGTCGTGCGTTGCTGAAGCAGCATGGCGTCGATATCGTCAAGCCTGCCGTGACGGGCAATGCGCAAGCCGTGCCGTCGTCCGTGCAAGCCGTCCTCGACGCCGCGCAATGACACGCAAGACCGCGCGGCCGCTGCTGTGGCTCGCCTGCCTGCTCGCCGTCTATCTGTGCGCGCCGTTTATCGCGAGCATTCCGCAGGTCGGCCACGCGGACTGGACGGGCGTCGACTGGCGCGGAACGTGGTCGGCAGTGGCCGTCTCGGCGGGCAGCGCGAGTGTCGCGGCGCTCGTGATCCTGATCGGTGGCGTGCCGCTCGGTTACTGGCTCTCGCGTTCGACGTCGCGCGGTATGGCGCTGCTCGGCTTTATCGTGCAGTTGCCTCTTGCACTGCCGCCGCTAACGAGCGGCATTTTGCTGCTGTTTCTGCTCGGGCCGTATACCTGGCTCGGTCGATTGACGAACGGCGCCCTCACCGATTCGTTCGCGGGCATCGTGCTCGCCGAAACGTTCGTGGCTGCGCCGTTTCTGATCGTCGCGGCGCGCTCGGCGTTCGCGGCGATCGATCCCGTCTACGAAGACGTCGCGGCCACGCTCGGACATCGCGCGGCAAGCCGCTTTTTCCGCGTGATGCTGCCCATCGCCTGGCCGTCGATCCGCGCCGGTCTGGTGCTCGCGTGGCTGCGCGCGTTCGGCGAATTCGGCGCGACGGTGATGGTTGCCTATCATCCTTATTCGCTGCCTGTGTACACCTACGTTGTTTTCGGCGGCCAGGGCTTGCCCGCGATGATGCCGTTGTTGCTGCCGACGCTCGTCATCGCCGTGTTGTGCGCCGCGCTTTCGGTGGCGTGGCGTGATGGTCGTTCGAGCCTGTTCGATATTGCCGAAAACGGCGATGCATCGGACCAACCCGCACAAGATGCAGCGCGCCCTGCCCTGCCGAATCCGCGTCTTGCGTTTGCGCTCAAGCGCCATCTCGGCGCGTTCGATCTCGACATCGAATGGACGCCTTCGACACGGCGGCTCGCGATCATCGGCCCTTCGGGTTCGGGTAAATCGCTCGCGCTGAAGTTGATCGCTGGCCTTGAACGCAATGAAGCGGGCTTCGTGCGCTTCGGCGAAACGCAACTGGATGCGTTGCCGCCCGAGCAGCGCCACATCGGCTATGTGCCGCAGGACTATGGGCTGTTTCCGCACATGACACTGATGCGGCAGTTGTCGTTTCCCGTCGATGCGGATGCTGCGAGCGCGCGTTATTGGGCCGAGCACCTTGGACTGTCGGCGCTGATGGATCGCTTGCCGCGTCAGTTGTCGTTCGGTCAGCGGCAGCGCGTCGCGCTGGCGCGCGCGCTTTCGCGGCACAGCCAGCTTTTAGTGTTCGATGAGCCGTTTTCCGCGCTCGATACGCCGCGCCGTCGCCGGTTGCAACAGGCGCTGCGCGCATTGCAACGCGAGATCTCGGCCGTCACCGTGCTCGTCACGCACGATCCCGACGAAGCCGCATTGCTGGCGGATGAAGTGCTCGTCATCGAACGCGGGCGTGTGCTGCAGACAGGCGCCGTCGATCACGTATTCCGTCAGCCCGCGTCACTGCAGGTCGCGGCGCTGCTTGGGTTGCATAACGTCGGTGAAGGCACGGTTCGCGCGCCGGGCTCGATCGAAACCGCGTCGGGGCTCGCGATCGACACGGCAGACCGCGCCATTCCTGTCGGCGAGCGGGTGATGTGGCGTGTCGCGCCGTCTTCGATTGCGATCGCAGCGGACGGCGCGCACGTCGGAAACATCGATTCCATCGAGCTACGGCACGGTGATCTGTTCGCGGTCGCGGATATCGGCGGCATGCGCTTCGATATCGCTTGCGATGGCGAGCCAGCGCACATTCTAAAGCGCGGACCCGCGCGCTTTGCAATCGATCCGCGCGGCGTCAGTGTGTGGACGAGCGGCATGGGTGTCACGCCTGCGGAAAGCCTCTTGTCGATTGCGTCACAGCCGTAGCCGTCGCGTCAGGTCAACACGACGATCTTTCCGTTCGCTTCGTTTCGCTCCATACAGCGATGCGCCTCGACAATCTCGTTTAGGCGAAACACCTTGCCGACATTGATGCGCAACTGGTCTCGCTCGATCATGCGAATCAGGCGTGCAAAAGGTGTCGTGACGAATTCCTGTGAACCGCCGTTGTAGACGGTCAGCCTCACCGTGCTCGGAATGGCTTCCAGCGGATCGGTATGGCTTCCATGATGTAGATCATGAAAGCACACTAACTTGATGGCGATTCACGACCGGCGCGGGTAGCGAACGTGCTATATGCCCGCGTCCCGAACTGCAATGTCACTCCTTCGGAGACGACACCTGGCGGAATGCGTTCGGCTCGATGCCATGGCGAGTAATCTTGTCGTACAGCGTTTTACGCGGCAAGCCCAGCTGTTCGGCGGCCCTGATCACCTGTCCACCGGCACTGCGCAACGCTTCCTCGATATAGCCGCGCTCCGCACGCACCATCCGCGATGCAAGCGAATCAGCGCCTGCGGGCGGCTGCGGCAAACCATCATCGAGGCCGAGCGTAAAGCGCTCCGCTACGTTCTTCAGTTCGCGGACATTGCCCGGCCAGTCATGCAGTTGCCAACGCATCATGTCTTCCGACGTCCAGGCCGGTTCGGATTTGCCGTATCGTGCGCATGCCGCCCGCACGAAGTGGGCGAACAGTTCAGGAATATCGTCGGCGCGCTGCCGCAACGGAGGCAGTTCGATCGAAACGACGTTGAGCCGGTAGTACAGGTCCGCGCGGAAATGGCCCTGATCGGAGAGCTGTTTGAGGTCCTGCTTGACGGCCGCGATGACGCGCACATCGATCGTCACGGACGTGTTGCTGCCCAGCCTTTCGATGCAGCGCTCCTGAAGCGCGCGCAACAGTTTGGCCTGCAACGCGAGCGGCATCGTTTCGAGTTCGTCGAGGAAAAGCGTCCCGCCATTTGCATATTCGAACTTGCCGATTCTTCGTTGCTGCGCGCCTGTAAAGGCGCCCGGCTCGTGACCGAAGATCTCGCTTTCGAACACCGCTTCCGGCAAAGCCGCGCAGTTCAGCGCGACGAACGGACCGCTGCGGCGGCTTGCCGTGTGGAGCGTTCGTGCCAGCACTTCCTTGCCCGTGCCTGTCTCGCCGACGATCAACACATCGGCCCCCGTCGGCCCGATTGCATCGATCAGACTGTGGATACGCCGCATCGACGCAGACCTGCCGAGCAAGGTCCGTTCGCTGCTCAGTTGCGCGCGCAAGCTGCGGTTCTCGGCGACGAGCTTGCGATGCTCCAGCGCGCGTCGCACGGTATCGAGGAGACGCTCAGAATGAAACGGCTTTTCGATGAAATCGTAGGCGCCCGAGCGCATCGCGCCGACGGCCATCGCGACATCGCCGTGGCCGGTTGTCAGGATGACGGGAATGTCGGCGCCGTCGGGACGCGCCTTGATGCTGTCCAGCAACGTTAGGCCGTCGATGCCCGGCAAGCGGACGTCGCTCACGATTACGGCCGGCGGCGCCTGTCTGAGCGAGGCAAGCGCGCTTTCGGCATCGTCGAACTCACGCACGGCGATGCCTTCCAGCGACAACGCTTGCGTACAACCGAGCCGCACGACGGGATCATCTTCAATCACGTAGACCAGCATGCTGGCGAAGTTATCGGGCGAGTTCATAGCCTGGTTGTGACCTTTTCCGTGACACGCTGCAATTCGACGACGAAGACCGCGCCACCCAATCCTGAATCCGCGTCGCGGCTGTTTTTCGCTTCAAGACGACCGCCGAAATCATCGACGATGGCCTGCGAGATGACGAGACCCAGCCCCAATCCTTTTCCCGACGGCTTGGTCGTATAGAACGGCTCGAATAGCCGCGACAACGTGTGCGGCGCGATGCCGGGGCCGCTATCGGCAATACTGATGCGCACGCGTGTATCGACGACCTCGGTCGTGACGAGCACTTCGCGCCATGCTGCGGCGGCCGCGCTTGCATCGATTGCGTTGGTCAACAGATTCACGAAGACCTGCTCGATCCGGATCGGACTGGCGAGCACGACGACGTCATCCGGCACGGACGCCACGCGCACCGTAACGCCCGCCGCCTTGCGATGCGATTCGATCAGCGCGAGAGCCTGTTGCAACGAATCGGCGATTGCGACGGGTTCCTTGCTGGTGGCGTCGTTTCTGGCAAACGCTTTGACATGCGAAATGATCTTGCCCATCCGGGCGGCCAGTTCGTTGATGAGCGTCAGATTTTTCTTCAGATCCTCCGGACGGTCGAGTTCGGTCATCCGGATGGCATTGCTCGACAGCGTCATCACGGCCGCAAGCGGCTGATTCAGCTCGTGCGTGATGCCGGCCGCCATCTGGCCGAGCGCCGCGAGTTTGCCAGCCTGAATCGCCGTGTCGCGCGTATCGCGCAGAATGCGGCGCGCGTCGTCGAGTGCGTCGACCTTTTCTTCCAGCGCGGCGTTGGCGCGGGTCAATTCGGCTGTGCGTTCCGCAATCCGTTGTTCGAGGTCGCGCTGCGCCTGCTGCAATGCCGCCCGCGCGCGCAGCCGTTCCTGGTTCCGGCTGTTGCGCAGGCGCGCGGCCCAAATGAGTGCAAACACGAGAGCCGTTGCCGCGCCGGCGCTGATGGCGGCGAACATCGCGCTGCGCTCGTCGTCGGCGTCATCGGTCAGGATCGCGACCTTCCATCCGAGCGGCCCAACAGGTCGGTAATGCACGTGGAACCACTTTGAACCTTGCCCCGGAGGCGCGACGAATAGCTTATCGGGGCCGACCTGCTCAGG
Organism: Paraburkholderia terrae; assembly: GCF_002902925.1. Lineage (GTDB taxonomy): Bacteria > Pseudomonadota > Gammaproteobacteria > Burkholderiales > Burkholderiaceae > Paraburkholderia > Paraburkholderia terrae. Next base: position 2,677,921 of record NZ_CP026113.1, read on the forward strand.
TCCGCTCTGCGCGGCATCGGCGCGCTCGGTCATTGCAGGACGCGTGGATAGCGCGACGAGCGCCGCGTCGCCGTATTGTTGCGTCTGCTGCAGTGCGCGCCGCACCGCGTCCGATAGCGGCGCCAGCGCCCGGTAACGCCATGCGGGTACAGACGAGAGAAACGCGACGTTGTCCCGGTCGACGAACAGCACGATGTCGCCGCTCTTCGCCAATGCACTCTCATAGTCATCCAGCGACGCCTTGATCGCGACGACGCCCACCAAGCGTCGGGCCGCACCCGAGCCCTCACTGACGGGCACGGCCAGAAAGTACCCGGCCTTCTTCGTCGTGTTGCCCACGCCGTAGAAGCGCCCCGTGCCACGCTTCATCGCATCGATGAAATAGGGGCGAAATGCATAGTCGAAACCTACGAAGCTGCCCTCTTCGTCCCAGTTGCTTGCGGCCAGGGTTTTGCCGCTCATATCCATCACGTACGCAGCCGACAGGTCGGCATTCGTCTGGACTGCTTTTAGATAGGCGTTTGCCGCCCGCTGCAGTGCGGGATCGTCAGGCTTCGCGAGCAGCCGTGGAAGCACAGGATCGAGCGCGGCGATGCGCGGCAGCGACTCATAGCGCGCGAGTTGCGACTCGAGCGTCAATGCGTAGAGAGACGCGCGCTGCGCCACTTCGTTTGCGTGTGTACGCGAGTAGTAGTGCAGCGCGGCGACGTACGCGAGTCCGGCAGTCGCGATGCAACACGCAAGCACCGCGGCAGCCGTTGCGACGTGCCGTATCCGCCTCATAGGATGCGTTTTCATGATGCCGTGTCCTCGTAAAGACGGACACCACTGGCGATCGTTAACAGGACGTCAGTCCTTGATGAGCGAGTGCTTGCCGGTGTCGCGCATACAGAGGTACACCACCAGCGAGCAAAAAATCGCACCCGTGACATACCAGTAGAAGAGCGGTTCATGTCCTGCCTGTTTGAGCCATAGCGCCAGATATTCAGCGGTGCCGCCGAAGACGGATACGGTCAAAGCATAAGGAAGTCCCACGCCCAACGCACGGATTTCCGCCGGGAACAGTTCCGCCTTGACGACCGCGTTGATCGACGTGTAGCCCGACACGATCACGAGCGCTGCCATGATCAGGAAGAAGGCGACCCATGCGTCATGTGTCTGGCTGATGGCCGTCATGATCGGCACGGTGAACAGGGTGCCGAGCACGCCGAAGGCGATCAGAACGGGCCGGCGGCCGATCCGGTCGGATATCGATCCGACGATCGGCTGAAGAAGCGCGAACAGGAACAGCGAGGCCGCGGAAACGAGCGTCGCGTCGTGCTTGCTCATGCCGACCGTATTCACGAGGAATTTCTGCATGTAGATCGAGTACGTATAGAACGCGATCGTGCCGCCCATCGTCAGCCCGACAACGGTCAACACCGCGCGCGGGTGCTTGCGCAATTCGGCAAGCGTGCCGCGCCGGTCCTTCTTGTGTTTGGCCTTTTCGAATTCGCCGGTTTCTTCCATCGTCGCGCGTAGGCGCATCGCGGCAAGCGCTGCGGCCGCGCCGATGAAAAACGGAATGCGCCAGCCCCAGCTTTCGAGTTGCTGCGTCGTCAGAAGGAACTGCTGCAGGATCACGAGCAGCGCCAGCGCGACAAGCTGTCCGGCGATGAGCGTCACATACTGGAAGCTCGAGTAGAAGCCGCGATCCTTCGCGGTGGCGACTTCGCTCAGGTAAGTCGCCGATGTGCCGTACTCACCACCCACGCTCAAGCCCTGCAACAGGCGCGCGATGACCAGCAGCGCGGGCGCGGCCACGCCGATCACGTCATAGCTGGGGCACAGCGCGATGATGAGCGAACCGAAACACATCAGCACCACCGAAACCAGCAGGGCCGAGCGCCGTCCGTGGCGATCCGCGTAGATGCCCATCAGCCAGCCGCCGATCGGCCGGGCAAGAAAGCCGACCGCGAACACGGCTGCCGTATTGAGCAGCTGGGCCGTCTGGTTCCCGGCAGGAAAGAACGACCGCGCGAAATACAAGGCAAACGCCGAGTACACATACCAGTCATACCACTCGATCAGGTTGCCGGCAGACCCGGAGAAGATCGACTTGAGGCGTCGAAGGCGGTCGCTGGATGGGGAAGGTGCGATTGCGTGGGATTGAGGCTGACTGGCGCGCGCGCCTGCTTCCGTGTAGCTCGGATCCATAGTGTCTCCTTGGGTTTTATCGGATGCCGCACGATGCGGCGCGCCCTTCTTTGCAACTCCGATGCCAGTGGCGGGCGCGCAGTGCAGTTGCCTAATCCATTGTTTTTATTGGTTTTTTCTGGCGACGTGGATTCACTGGCGCAGGTGCCTGTGCGGATTGCCAGAATCCGGCCGTTTCGATGTGCGGCGAACCGCTCAGAGGGTCCCTGCGGCTGAAGCGGACGCGAGCGCGTTCGAAAGGCCTTGCATAGATGCAGGCGCAACGCCGCAATTCATTGGGGTCAGGTATGGCGTTTGCTGATTTTCCGCCGGATTCCCTCTTCCTGAATTGAACACGTTATGTGTGGCCGCAACGGACCGCGTCCACGATCCATAACCCAAGACGTTCGTCGACATGACAAAGCTACCGGTCTACGCCAGCCTCGCCTATCTAATCTGCAGCGCGCCAGCGGCCTTGGCGCAAACGCCGTCGCCCCTTGGCGAATGGCAATACTCCGCAGGCATCCCGCTCGAAAAACTGTTCCAGCCAACCAATCGGCCCGATTGGGAAGTGCGGATCGGCATAGGTTCAACGTTCGAGCCGCGCTATGACGGATCCGACCGCTATCACACGCTGGTTGGCCCAAGCACCGATATCCGCTACAAGGACCTCGCTTTTCTTTCGACAGGCGAAGGGCTGGGCGTCAATGTGTTGCAAGGCCCGAACTGGCGCGTGAGCATCGCGGCCGTCTACGATCTCGGCCGGCGCGCGCACGACGATCCTTCACGACTCGATGGCCTTGGCAATATCAATCCAGCGCCCGAGGTCAAGCTGGCCGGGGAATATGTGATCTCGAAGGAGTTTCCGCTGGTGTTTCGCGGCGCGGTGACGCGCAGCTTCGGCGGGTCCAACGGATGGGTCGCGGACTTGGGCGCCTATATGCCGTTGCCGGGCAGTTCGGAGAATTTCTTCTGGTTCGCCGGACCGTCGGTGACCTTTGCGGACTCGAAGTATATGAATAGCTGGTTTGGCGTGAATGCGATGCAGGCGGCGAATTCCCGATACTCGCAATACGACGCCAGCGCGGGGCTGAAATCGGCGGGGTTCGGCGTCACGATGATCTGGTTCGTCAACAAGCATTGGTTCGTGACGGCGGATGGCGCGCTCAAACGACTGTTGGGTAGCGCGGCTAACAGCCCGATCACGCAGACAAAGACGGGCGGCGTGTGCGATGTGTCGATCAATTATCAGTTTTAGGGCGGTTCTGATTTGGGGTTCGCGCTTCGAGGGATTGTCGTAGCGCGGACGGGAGATCGGTGTTGGACGGTCCGTTTGGGTCGTTTTTATCCCTTCGAATTACCTGGTGATCCTTATGGTCGAGTTCGATTCAGCGCTCGAGTTACGCCCATCGGGCAGCTGGCGACAGGCTTTTGGGGCTGTCTTCGCCAGGTTTCCTGGCTCGTCGGATGAGTGGATGCGAGCGCTTGCAGGTTGAAAACGGGCGGGCGACTAGTGATGTTGACCGTAGGTTTGTGTCGCGTGCGACCCGATTTTGGCGTTGAACGGGTCCCGGCACGCGATTATTTACCGTAAATAGACAGAGGATCGGTGTGATGTCCCCGCTTGGGGTGAGCCTGGTAGCGATGCGCTGCTGTCTGCAGGGCGTTCGCGTGAATGTCCCCATCTAGGGTGACCGGTGCGAGAGATTCTTTAGAAATGGCGCGTCTGCGTGGACGTTCAAGGTTGCTAAGGCGGGATGGAGGCCGTTTTCGCCGCGTCATTGCGCGAGAATCGGTTCAATGTCCCCATTCGGGGTGGCGTACGCGGTCGCAGAGGACAACCCGCCCAATTGTCCCCAACTGGGGCGAAAGATCGTGGCGAGTAACGAACTGGCTGGCACTTATTTACGATAAATAGACCGACGGTGAGTTTGCAATTTCGAGATCCACGGAAATTGCGTTTTGCACTCAGAGAGTTAGCTCTGGTTGCTGTTAACGCTTCGAGGTTTTTTCGATTTGCTGGAGCGCTGAATGTTTGCTTTGCAATCGAATCTCTCGGTAGAAAACAGCAACAAAATCTCGGCGATTGTCCCCGAATGGGGTGTATTGAGGTTTGTATACCGTTTGGTAAACAACGTTTACTTCGTTTACACACCTAGAACCCTTATCCAGTAAGGCTTTGCAGAAGTAAACGTCCCCGGTTGGGGCGTTAACTGTCCCTGTTCGGGGTGTCGTGTCCGCCTATACGTCCCCGTCTGGGGCGTTTCGCGACCCCAAATGCGGCGGAAGCGTCCCCGTTTGTGGTGAATCGATCGAAAGGGGTGTGGATAGGTCTCGTCGCGCAACGCAAATTGGGACGTTTCAACTTTCTCGTCGAACAGATGTCCCGCATGGTGATTGCGCGGTGGGGTCATTTAGAGCACAATCCCGGGC